>DIMW01000005.1 GCA_002425765.1 Spirochaetaceae bacterium UBA5556
GCTTTCTCGCGATGGTGCTGGTGCGGGTTGCCGAACAAACCCTTTCGATGAGCTGGAGAGACATTGCCCATACGCTCACCGATATCCGCGTGGGGCACACCAGGGGCCCCGATGGGGATCTGTGGCTTACCTCGCCACTTGATGCTACCCAGAAAGAGCTTTTCAAGGCTCTGAAGATCAAAACCCCACCCAAGGTCTGGGACTACAAGACTCGCAAAAAACAGCCTGAATCCGTGTAGTACAACTCTTTTCTCACATTTTTCAGCTCTATTTGTTTCAATATATAGCTTTACTATACGTTTTTTATACTACTAACTATACAAAACCAGTCGGATATACTTTTCATCGCGGGGGCCTCTCCTGCTTTTGGATGTCTTGACAACACCATCATATAGGATTTTTCCCCGCTTTTCATTAAAATTCCCCTCCTTACTTGTGCAAGAGGCTTTATTAAGAAAAGTGGTGATCGTAGTATTAACACTGAATATCTTCGATTATAGGTTTTTTGTGTTCTGACTTAGACCATAGCTTGGCAATGTTCTCGATCATGTGCATGGAGAAACATGGGGAAATACAGCTTTATATCCTTATGTTTTTCTCGCAATCGTAAAATTCTTATTGACAATCTGCGGCCTCGGCTTTACCATTTACGTTACTTAGTGCGATAGATTTGCATAATCTTCGCGTATCATGGAGAACAGTCTTTAAAGGAGGATGAAGCATGAAAAAAGCGCTTTTAGTGCTTGTCGTCGCTGCGCTCGTCGCGGCGCCCGTGTTTGCACAGTTTAGGGTTGGTCTTGTCACCGACGTTGGTGGTATTGACGATAAGTCCTTCAACCAGGGAACCTGGGAAGGCATCGTGCGCTTCGCGCAGGATTTCAAGCTCGCGAAAGGCAATTATAAGTATCTGCAGTCCAGCGCGGAAGCGGATTATGTCCCGAATCTCGCGACCTTCGCCGATGAGGGCCTCAGCCTCATCATCGCGCCGGGATTCCTCTTCGAGCAGGCGATGACGCAGGTCGCGACCAACTATCCGACTCGCAAGTTCCTCATCATCGACACCGTCGTCAATCTGCCGAACGTCGTCTCTGCCGGATTCGCCGAGCATGAAGGCTCCTTCCTCGTCGGCGTCGCGGCCGGTCTCAAGGCGAAGGCCGATGGAAAGAACATCGTCGGCTTCCTCGGCGGCATGCAGTTCCCCCTCATCGAGAAATTCCAGGCCGGTTTCGAGCAGGGCGTCAAGGCCGTCTATCCGGATTGCAAAATCCTCGTGGACTATGCCGGCGACTTCGCGGCTCCGGATAAGGGGCAGGCTCTCGCGCAGAAGCAGTACAACGCTGGCGCCTACATCATCTATCACGCTGCGGGCGGCACGGGCAACGGTCTCATCAAGGAAGCCAAAGAGCGCTCTCAGAAGGGCGATATCCGCTGGGCGATCGGCGTCGATAAAGATCAGTACAACGACGGCATCTACAGCGGCACCAAATCGGCGGTCCTCACCTCGATGATGAAGCGCGTCGATGTGGCGGCCTACGACGTCTGCAAGATGACCATGGATGGGAAGTTCCCCGGCGGCCAGAGTCTCGTCTTCACCGTGAAGAACAAGGGAGTCGGTATGCCCGACAAGAACCCGAACCTCTCCGCCGACATCATCGCGAAAGTCAAAGAATATGAAGCTTTGATCGCGTCCGGCAAACTCGTCGTTTCGGAGATCCCAGCAAAATAAGCGCGTGAACGCTTAGATTCGGTGTTACAACACAGGGCTGTCCAATAGCGGGCGGCCCTGTTTTTAACCATTTCCTAACACAAATCAGAAAATCTATTAATCTGTCCCGAATATCCTCTGCTCGTACATCGTGAAAAGCATACATGCGCGCGCGTTTGCGTCGCCGGGCTTGCTCACGAATTGAAACGTAGTTGGAGGAAAACGCAATGAAACGAGGTTCAGTTTCGAAGAATCTGGTTCTGCTGGCTCTGTTTGTCGTCGGGCTCGCGAGCGTGGTCGGTGCCCAGACCCTCTTAGGTTCCGGCGCGACATTCCCCGCTCCCGCCTACACCAAGATGTTCGATGAATACTACAAGTTGACTGGCATCAAAGTGAATTATCAGGGCATCGGCTCCTCTGGTGGACTCAAGAACATTCAGGATCGCGTCGTCGATTTCGGTGGTTCGGATTCGTTCATCAAGGACGCCGACTTCAGCAAATATACCGCTCCGGTCGTGCACATCCCCACGGTGATCGGCGCGGTCGTCGTCACCTACAACCTCCCCGGCAATCCTAAGCTCAGGCTGACCGGCGACGTGGTGGCCGATATCTACCTCGGCAAGATCACGAAATGGAACGACAAGGCGATCGCCGCGCTTAACCCCGACGTCAAGCTTCCCAACCTCGCGATCATGCCCGTGTATCGGTCCGATGGTTCGGGGACGACCTTCAATTTCACCGCCTACTTGAGCGCGGTGAGCGACGAGTGGAAGTCCAAAGTCGGCAACGCGAACTCCGTGAGCTGGCCGACGGGCCAGGGCGCGGCGCAGAACGCCGGAGTCGCGGGCGTGGTAAAGCAGACTCAGGGTACTGTCGGCTATGTCGAACTGGCCTATGCCAACCAGAACAGCATGGCCGTGGCGGCGATAAAGAACTCGAGTGGCATGTGGGTCGATCCCAGCCTCGATTCGATTTCGGCGGCAGCTGCGGGAGCCTTCCCGGCAGATACCCGCATCCTCCTCGTCAACACCGACGCGAAGGAAGGCTACCCCATCAGCGCGCTGACCTGGATCATCGTCTACCGCGAGCAGAACTATGGCAACCGTTCTCGCGAGCAGGCTGAGCAGCTCGCCAAGCTCCTCTGGTGGATGATCCATGATGGCCAGAAATATGTGACCGCCCTCGATTACGCGACCTTGCCGCCTCCCGCGGTGAAAGCCGCCGAAGCCATCGTCAAGAGCATCACCTACAATGGCCAGGCTTTGATAAAGTAAAGTAAACAAATTCCAGTGCGGGCCGGTTATTAACGGAAAGACAATGCTGGCCCGCATTGACTTTGAACGAAATTGTATGTACTTGGTCTTTAAAGCATGAATGACAGAAGGTTTAATGCCCTGCTCGGTTTTGCAGCTCTGGTAATCGTTTTTATCTTCGCAGGGTTTTTGTTTACTCTTGTAGTGCAATCCCTTCCGGCGGTCAAGCAGGAAGGGGCTGCATTCTTGTACGGCTCGGAGTGGAACCCTGTCACGACCCGCTTTGGTGCCCTGCCTTTCATAATCGGCACCGTGATGACCTCGGCCATCGCTCTTATCATCGCGATTCCACTGTCGCTCAGCGCGGGGATAGTGATGGGCGAATATGTCAATTCAAGCTGGGTCCGTTCTGTTCTCAACACCCTCATCAATGTGCTGGCCTCGATTCCCTCGGTCGTGTTCGGCCTGTGGGGGATTGAGGTTGTGATTCCTCTGGTGAGGAACCTTGCGATGCTGGTGGGGGCGCCTCCTTATGGCGCCGGCATCCTCTCCGCCTCTCTCGTGCTCGCGATCATGATCATCCCCTACATGTCTTCGATGACCCGCGAGGCGCTCATGAATGTCCCCGCAGGCTTGAGGGAAGGCGCGTTCGCCCTTGGGCTCACAAAGCAAGAGGTGGTGACGGGCATCGCCCTTCCCTTCGCAAAAAAGAGCATATTCGCCGGAATACTTCTTTCACTCGGTCGCGCGCTCGGTGAAACGATGGCGGTGACCATGCTCATCGGCAACGCGACACGGATTCCGACATCGCTGTTCTCGCTTGGGAATACTCTGGCGAGCGTCATCGCGTCGCAGTTCAACGAGGCCGCAAGCGATGTTCACCGCGCGGCCATGATGGCTCTCGCCCTAATTCTCCTTATTATCACTATGATAGCCGGCTGGTTCGGAAGGACGATGATGAGCAAAGGTACGGGCGCGTATGGAAAATAATGTTTTTACCGGCCAATATAAGAGCCGAAAAAGAAAAGACATATTTTTCAAAGTCCTGGTGCTCATACCTTCAGGTATTGTGGTCGCCCTGCTGGTTCTCATTATGGCGCAGGTCGTGGTGAATGGCGCGAAGGCGCTCAACCTCGATTTCTTTTTTCAGCAGCAAAAACCTTTTGGCGAAGTGGGCGGCGGCATCGTCCAGGCGATAGTCGGCACGTTCATGGTGCTGGCCATCGCGATTGTCATAGCGCTGCCATTTGCCCTGCTCTCAAGCCTCTATCTCTATGAACACAATGGTTCAAGGAGGGCCAACGGGCTTCTGAATGTGGTCAACACGTTGCAGGGCATACCCTCAATTGTCATAGGTGTCGTCATCTATTCCTGGGTCGTTGTACCTCAGAAGACTTTCTCGGCGTTCGCTGGCGGCATCGCGCTTTCGATCCTCATGTTGCCGCTCATGATCAGCATGATAAAAGAATCGCTCGATATGGTACCGCCTTCATATTTGGAGGCGGCGCTTGCGTTGGGGGTTCCCCGCTGGCGTGCGATTGTTGAGATCATTTTGCCGGCGGCCGCCTCCGGAATTCTTGAGGCGACTGGCCTTGGAATCGCGCGCGCCGCGGGCGAAACCGCGCCCCTCATCTTCACCGCGTTTGGGAACCCCTTCCTCAGCCTGAATTTTAAAGGACCTGTTTCGGCACTTCCTCTCGTGATCTATGAATACATCAAAAGTCCGTACGACGACTGGCATAGAAAAGCGTGGGGTGCAGCCTTGCTCCTCGTTCTTTTTGTGTTGGCTCTCAATCTCTTTATCGGATCGAGAAAAAAGCGATAATAGTTCTCTATCTGGCGAAAAAAATCATGGTGTGATATACTCGTCTCTTATCCTAATCCAGGGGGTTGCAGGTGTCGTACATCGTAGAGATGCTTCACATCACCAAGGATTTCCCCGGAATCAGAGCAAACGACGATATCACTCTTCAAATCGAAGAACGATCGATACATGCTCTTTTGGGCGAAAATGGCGCAGGGAAGTCCACACTGATGAGCATTTTATTCGGACTGTATCAGCCGGATAGCGGCTCAATCCGAATACGCGGTACAGAGGTCAAGATCAGCGATCCGAATGTCGCAACTTCTCTTGGTATTGGCATGGTGCATCAACATTTTAAGCTTGTGCACAACTTTACAGTCACGGAAAATATCATCCTCGGCATGGAGCCGCGAAAAGGGCCTGTCATCGACATCCGTACCGCGGAACAGAAAGTTGAGGAAATTTCAAGGCTCTATGGGTTGGCGGTCGATCCGCGCGCGAAGATCGAGGATATCTCGGTCAGCATGCAGCAGCGCGTCGAGATACTCAAGATGCTGTATCGCGATGCGGAGATACTGATCTTCGACGAGCCGACGGCGGTCCTCACTCCCCAGGAAATTCACGAGCTCATGCAGATCATGAAGCGCCTGGTCGAAGAGGGCAAGACGATTCTGCTCATAACTCACAAGCTCAAGGAAATCAAGGAAGTGGCGGATATATGCACCGTGCTCCGGCGGGGCAAGCTTGTCAGCACGGTGCCCGTCGCGGACACCGACGAAGAGAGAATGGCCGAGATGATGGTGGGGCGTCAGGTCAGCTTCCACGTCGAGAAGGGCCCCGCGAAGCCTGGCGATGAACTTCTGCGCATCGAGCAGCTCGACGTGAAAAATCTTAAGGGCTTGCTTGGCGTCAAGAACCTGTCGCTTACGGTGCGCGCGGGCGAAGTGCTCGGTCTCTGCGGCATAGACGGCAACGGGCAGACGGAGCTGGTGCAGGCGATCACGGGGCTGGTCAAAATTGAATCGGGCAAGATATTCTTAAAAGACAAAGACATAACCGATCTCTCGATCAAGGAGCGAACCGATCTCGGCCTTGGGCACATCCCCGAGGACCGCCAGAAGCATGGCCTTGTGCTCGACTTTACGCTGGGCGAAAACTTCATCATTCACAATTACTATGAAAAGCCCTTCGCCAATCACGGTATACTGAAGAAAAAGGCCGTCTTCGAAAACGCCGAGCGGCTTATCCAGGAGTTCGACGTGCGCTCGGGCCAGGGAGCCATGACTCCGGCGCGCGCGATGTCCGGCGGCAATCAGCAGAAGGCCATTGTCGCCCGCGAGATCGATCGTTCGCCCGACGTCTTTATCGTGGTCCAGCCCACCCGCGGCCTCGATGTCGGCGCCATCGAGTATATCCACAAGCGGATCATCGAGGAGCGCGACAAGAGCAAGGCCATTCTGCTCGTATCGCTGGAGCTCGACGAAATCATGGATGTTTCCGACCGGATCGCGGTGATTTACAGCGGAGAGATCGCCGGGATCGTCGACGCGGCGGCGACCAACGAGAACGAGCTCGGTCTCATGATGTCTGGAGCGCTCCGCAAGACCCGCGGCGCTTCCCACCTTGCTCACGAAGCGGCCCACGCTTGAACGGAGGAGAATCGATGACCGCAAGAAAAGAAAAGATCGTGCTCCCGCTCATCGCGGTGCTCTTGGGCTTTGTGCTGGGATCCCTCATCGTCGTACTCACGGGGCGTTCGCCTCTGTCGATGTACGCCGCGATCGTCAAGGGTTTTTCCGGAATCGACATCTTGAACGGACAGCCCATCAATACTCGCTACATTGGCGAATTCATAATTCAGGCGATGCCGATCATTCTCACGGGTTTGTCCTTCGCCTTTGCGTCGCGGACCGGTCTCTTCAGCATCGGCGCGGAAGGCCAGCTTATGATCGGCTCGATATCGGCGACGACGGTGGCACTTCTTCTGCAGGCCCCTCGGGCAGTCCATCTGCCGCTCGTCCTGCTTGCCGGGGTTCTGGGAGGAGCCCTCTGGGGCGCGATCCCAGGATTTTTGAAAGCCCGCTACAACGTCCACGAAGTCGTCGTCACCATCATGATGAATTATATTGCATTACACTTCAACAACTTCGTCATCCTGCACATCTTCGGCAGCGTCGACAGGGTCAAAACCGCGCCGTTCCCCACGAGCGCCCTGCTCAAATCGCCGTTTCTGGAGAGCATCACTCGATATTCCCGTCTCAACTGGGGGTTTATCCCCGTGATCATCGCCTTAGTGCTATTTTCTTTTATCATAAATAAAACTACCTTCGGCTATTCGTTGCGCGCCGTCGGTTACAACAAAGAGGCCGCACGCTACGCCGGAATGAAAGTCAGCCGAAATATCGTCGCGTCCATGGCCATCGCCGGCGCCTTTGCGGGCCTCGCCGGCGCGGTGATCACCGTCGGGACCTTCAATTTCGGCCGCGTTATCCAGGCGGCGGAAGGCTACGGCTTTGATGGCATCGCGGTCGCGCTGGTCGGCGGCAACGAGGCGATGGGCATACTGCTGGCCGGCATGCTGTTCGGGGGCCTCAAGGCCGCCCAGCCGCTGATGCAGTCCCAGGGGATCCCGCGCGAGATCGCGGGCATCATTCAGGCATCGATCGTGCTCTTCGTCGCGATGAAGTTTGGCATCAAGATGGTTCTCGACAAATTCGAACGCAAGCAGGTACCCACCACGGAAGGGGATCGCGTATGACCTTTGAACTCTTTCTTCAGATGTTTCCCATCGCGCTCATGTTTTCTGCACCCATCATTCTGACCGCGCTCGGAGGGCTCTTCAGTGAGCGCTCCGGCGTCGTCAATATCGCCCTGGAAGGCATCATGATGGTTGGCGCCTTCACCGGTGCCACGGTGACCGTGCTTTTAGAGAATTCAACGCCTGCCGCGGCCTGGTACGGATTGCTCGCCGGGCTTCTGGCTGGCGTCGTATTCAGCATTCTCCATGCCGTCGCGAGCATCAACCTCAAGGCCGATCAGGTCATTTCGGGCACCGCGCTCAATATCCTTGCCAGTGGGCTCACCGTGTATCTCTGCCAGATCATATTCCATCAGCAGAGAACGCGCGCTTTTTCCAACGGCATTCAGAAATTCAGCGTGCCGGGCCTGAGCAAGATACCCGTGCTCGGTCGCATGTTCTTCGATCAGGTGTATCCGACCTTCTACATCGCCATCGCGATGGTGCTCCTAACCTGGTTCGTCGTGTACAAGACGCCGCTCGGGCTCCGCATGCGCGCGTGCGGCGAACATCCTCAGGCCGCCGCCAGCATGGGCATCAACGTCATGAAAATGCGCTATTTCGGCGTCCTCGTTTCGGGAGCCCTCGGCGGACTTGGCGGGGCGGTCATGGTGCTCACGGCCGACATCCAGTACACGCTGGTCTCGATTCACGGCACAGGCTTCATATCGCTCGCGTCCCTGGTCTTCGGAAAATGGAACCCTTACGGCGTGCTCGGTGCGGGCCTGTTCTTCGGTTTTTCCACCGCGCTCTCGTTCTACGCGAAAGACATCCCGTTTCTCGCAAACCTGCCCGGAGAATTCTTCTACATTCTTCCGTATTTGCTCACCATAATCGCGCTTCTCCTCTTTGTGGGCAAATCCGTGGGGCCGAAGGCGGCGGGCGAGATTTACGATTCGGGCAAGCGCTGATACCCTAGTGTTGTATGCTGCGTGGTTTTGACTCGTTCAGGCGAGCGTTGGTTGAGAGGTTGATGGCGCGCGGGGCGGGGCGGTTTCGGCTCTGGCCGGAATTCGAGCGCCGGCTCGATGCCGAACTTGAAGGCCTCACGGGGCTTCTCTTCGAACTCTATGGCGAAAGGCCCGATTTCGCGTATTGGGTAGAAAATATCGTCTACGGGGCCTTTGAGGCCTTCATGGCGCGTCCAGACTGGTTGAAGGATCGAGACCGCCGTTTTTTTCCCGAGAGTGGCTGGTACCTCGCGCAGGATGTCATAGGGGCGGTGTGCTATGTCGACCGCTGGGCAGGGACTTTCCGTGGCATCGGCGACCGCATCCCGTACCTGAAAGAGCTCGGCGTCAAGTACCTGCACCTTATGCCTTTTTTCAAATCTCCCGACTCCGAGAATGATGGAGGTTACGCGGTTTCGAGCTACAGGGAGACCAATCCCGCGCTCGGCAGCATGGCGGACCTCGCCGCGCTCGGCAGGCTCCTGGAGGGGGAGGGCATATCCCTCGTTGCGGATTTTGTCTTCAACCACACGTCGGACGAGCACGACTGGGCGGTCGCGGCGAAGTCGGGCGATGAATTCTTCCTCGATTTCTACCTCACTTTCCCCGATTTCAGAGAGCCTGAGGAATACGGCCGGACCCTGCGAGACATCTTCCCGGAATCCCGACGCGGCTCGTTCACCTGGAAAAAGGAGATGCGGCGCTGGGTGTGGACGACCTTCCATTCGTACCAGTGGGACCTGAACTACCGCAATCCCGCCGTTTTCAATGCCATGGCGGGGGAGATGCTCGCCCTCGCGAACCGTGGCGTCGCCGTCCTGAGACTCGACGCGGTGGCCTTCATCTGGAAGGAGAAGGGGACTTCCTGCGAAAACCTTCCCCAGGCCCACACTATCATCCGCGCATTTCAGTCCGTGGCGCGGCTTGCCTGTCCCTCCCTTCTGTTCAAGTCCGAGGCCATCGTGCACCCCGACTGCATCGCCCGCTACATCGACATGCGCGAGTGCCAGCTTTCCTATAATCCTCTTTTAATGGCCGAGCTGTGGGAAGCCGCCGCGACCAAGGAAGTCCGGCTCCTCGCATACTCGATGAAACGACGCCACCATCTGCCGGCTGGATGCGCGTGGGTCAACTACCTCCGATGCCACGACGACATCGGCTGGACCTTCGCGGACGAGGACGCGGCGGCGCTCGGCATCGAGGGCTTCGACCACCGACAGTTTCTGAGCCGCTTTTATCTCGGGGATTTTCCCGGCAGCTTTGCACGTGGTTTGAGTTTTCAGTACAACCCCGTGACGCGGGATATGCGTATATGCGGCACCGCCGCTTCGCTCGCGGGCATAGAGCGCGACATGAAGCGTGATCCCGGCAAGGACAGAGAAACGGCGTTGCGACGCTTTTTGCTCTTATATGGTATAGTGTTTTCGGCGGGCGGCCTGCCGCTCATCTATCTCGGCGACGAACTCGGGATGGAGAACGACCCAGACTGGGACAAGGACCTTGCCCACGCCGGCGATTCCCGCTGGGTACACCGGCCCGTGTTCCAGAAGACGCTGTTTGATGAACGCCATGACCCCGACACCATGACGGGGCGCATATTCGCCCGGTTCAAGAAGATGGTTCAAGTAAGGGCGACACATGAAATTTTTGCGGTGCAAGGTGTCGAAGTGATTGAGAGCGGCCACCCCTCGGTACTGATATTCAGAAAGGTCTCGGAAGATGAAACCCTGATCGTGATAGGCAATTTCAGCGAGCGGAGCGCGGAGGCGTCGTCTGGTGCCTGGAAGTCTTTATTTGAGGACAAAGCGGCCTCTGAAGTGGTCGATCTTCTGTCGAACAGGCCTTTCTCGCCGGACAAACCGCCGGAGCTCTTGCCCTGCGAACTCTTGTGGCTCTCCATACCCTCTGGAGGATGCTCACAATAAATCAAAAGAATTTTCATCGATAGCTTTTCCCTCATACTTGGTGTATAATTAGTCATATTTTGGTATATCCATACTGGATAGGGTTTAAGACAAAGCGAGACAGAGACTCTCGAAGGAAGCAATGGATGATCGATATAAATACTCTTCAGAAATATTCGCTTTTCGGAGGTGTCACTTCCGAGCAAATAGAAAAAATTAAGTCTCTTTTAGGATCGGGGCACTTCGAGGCCGGGGAATGCCCGCAGGTTGAAGGCCAGCCGAACGACAAGATATATTTCATCCTCAGTGGCGAGGTCGACATCATCAAGCAGGGCGTCGTGATCGCCCGTCTCAAGGAGGGCGAGACCTTCGGCGAGATGGAGCTTCTCGACATAATGCCGAGCATCGCGACGGTCCGGGCCGCGACTCCCCTGGAAGTAGTCATGATCTCCAACCGGGCCCTCTACGACATCTCCAAGCTCGACCTCAAGATATTCTCGATGGTCGTGATGAACCTCGCGCGCGACCTTTCCCGACGCCTGCGTCGCATGGACGAGCTCGCCTGCGAGGAAGCGAGAATCACATAATCAATAATTCAGGGAAAATATTGCGTTGCCGCTCCGCTGGTACTATACTCCGAATGTCAAGAATAGCATGTGTATGCTGATTCATTTCTCGACAGGAGGCATGTATGACAAGAAGGAAAGTCTTTTTTCTGGTGATGTCTGCGGTTCTGATCTTCGCCGCCAGCGCGCAGACAGTGACGATCACCTACTGGCAGTACTACTATGAGTCGAAGGTGAAACTGATGGATGAGCTCATCCAGAAGTTCGAGGCGGCGAATCCCGGCATCAAGGTCGAGCAGGTAACTTTCCCCTACGAGAGTTACAACCAGAAGGTCGCGGCCTCCATTCCCGCCGGCGAAGGGCCGGATGTCATCAACCTTTTCTACGGATGGCTGCCGACCTACGTAAAAGCGGGCTATCTCGCGGAGCTGCCCGCCTCTGAATTCAGCAAGGATTACTTCGACAAAAACTTCTACCCCTTCGTCGCCGAATCCGTTCAGTTCGGGGGCAAGTACTACTCGGTGCCGACGGCGGTGAGGACCCTCGCGCTCTTCTGGAACAAGAAGCTCTTCAAGGACGCGGGCTACGATCCGAACACCGCGCCCAAGACGCTCGAGGAGCTGGCCGCGTACGCGAAGAAGCTCTCGAAGTATGACGCGCAGGGCAACCTGGTCGTGGCGGGCATGGCGATGCAGCCGACGGGACAGGGCCACTGCTGGATCCGCGAAGTGCTCTTCCGCCAGTTCGGGAATGTGCCCTACAGCGCCGACGGCAGGAAAGTGACCTACGCCGACGCCAACGGAGCCGCCGCGCTGAAGTGGTACACCGACCTGATCACGAAGGACAAGGTAGGCTACCCCAACTTCGCGACGGACGACGTGACGGCCTTCAAGGCCGGCAAGGCCGCGATGAACATCGACGGTTCGTTCCGAATCGCCACCCTGAACGCGGTGAAAGACCTCGACTGGGGTGTCGCCGAACTGCCGACCTACAAGGGAATCAAGTCGAACTACGCGTCGTTCTGGACGCATGGCATCGTCGCCGGCACGAGCGGCAAAAAGCTCGAGGCGTCCATAAAGTTCCTCAAGTACATCACTTCCCCCGAGGTGCAGCAGATGTGGATGGAGAAGGTCGGCGAACTGCCCGCGAATCCTGCTCTCTCCGAGAAGTACAAGAACGACCCGGTCATCGCGCCCTTCCTGAAAGGCTTGGCCTACGCGCACGCGACGGCCTATGTCGACGAGGCCGGCCAGAGAACGGTCATGGTCGACGCCGTGGATGAGGTCATCCTGAAGAAGGTGGACCCCGCGGTCGCGCTCAAGAACGCGGCGGCCAAGGAGCAGGCGCTCATCGACGATTTCTGGAAGAAATAGAGTAGTCTCTTCAACATTCAGCGATTTCGACAGGGGAGGTGCAAGGGATGACCCTTTCTGCAAAACGATCTTTGACCGCGTATCTTTTTCTTGCGCTTCCCCTCGTGTTTTTCCTCTGCGTCCGCCTGGGCCCCATGCTGTACATGTTCGCGATGAGCTTTACCGACTGGGGCCTCTTGCGGAAGACAGTCAAATTCATCGGATTCGATAATTATCACGCTATTTTCAAGGACCCCGTATTTTTGCAGGCGCTGGGGAACACGTTCAGGTACGCGGTCTTCGGCGCCCCTCTCGTGATTCTCCTGAGCCTGGCGATCGCCCTCCTTCTGGACTCGATTCCCCGGGGTAAGGGATTTTTCAGGCTTATCTATGTTCTGCCCTACATTACGCCGGTCGTGGCGGTGAGCTGGGTCTGGCGCTGGATGTATCAGCAGCCCCCTCTGGGCGTCATCAACGGAATTCTCGGGTGGCTGGGACTGCCCGCGGGAGAATTCCTCAACAGCCCGACGCAGGCCTTGCCGTCCATTCTCGCCGTCAACGTCTGGGTTGAGATGGGGTACTGCACGACCATTTTCCTGGCGGGGCTCCAGACCATTCCCAAGGAGATATCCGAGGCGGCGAAGATCGACGGCGCCAGCGACCGGCAGGTGCTGAGGCGGATCACGCTGCCCCTCCTCATGCCCATCACCTTTTTCCTCATGGTGATGGAAGGGATCCAGTTCCTCCGGATTTTCACTCAGGTCTACAACATGTCGATGCAGGCGATGGGCGGCCCCCTCAACTCCACCAAGTCCGCCGCCCTCTATATATACCAGAAGGCATTCACCAATTTCGAAATGGCGAGGGCCGCGAGCGCCAGCGTGGTGCTGTTCGTCATCATCATGGCCGTGACCATTCTGCAGATCCGGTTTTTCGATAAGAGGGTTAATTACTGATGAAGCATAAAAATAAAGGAAAAATGATCGTCAGGGCCCTGCCGGCCTACATCATTCTTGCGCTTCTCTCTGTCATCATGTTATTTCCTTTTGTGTGGATGATCTCTTCCAGTCTGAAAGATGTGACCCAAATCTATCAGCTGAAACTGTTCCCCGAGCGGCCGACGCTTGAGAATTACCGCTACATTCTTTTTTCCACCAGCACCAAATTCCCTCAATGGTTTCTGAATTCACTCATCGTGGCGGTCTGCACCACGGCCTCGGTGCTGTTTTTCGACTCCCTCGTCGGCTATACCCTCGCGAAGTTCCGCTTCCCGGGGAAGAAAATCATATTTCTCCTGATCATCAGCACGCTGATGATCCCCACGGAGATGCTCGTCATCCCATGGTACGCGATGATCCGGGCGCTGAAGTGGGTGAACACCTATTGGGCGATCATGTTCCCGGGCATGATAAGCGCGTTCGGCGTCTTTCTGATGCGCCAGTTCATGTCGACCATACCGGACGACCTCATCGATGCCGCGCGCGTCGACGGGCTCGGGGAATTGAGAATATTCATCACGGTCGTGCTTCCTCTCGTCGCGCCGGCGCTGGCGACGCTGGCGATATTCAACTTCATCGGAAACTGGAACGCCTTCCTGTGGCCGCTTATCGCCGCGTCCAAACCGAAGATGTTCACGCTGCCCGTGGGTCTCGCGAATTTCTCGGGCGAGGCGGGGAGCGACTGGCACTATATCATGACGGGAGCCGCCGTCGCGATGGCGCCCCTCATCCTCGTGTTTCTCGTGTTCCAGAAGCAGATCGTCAAGGGCATCGCCATGACCGGCCTCAAGGGATGATGAGAGGGGCGTACAGTAGGGAGAAAAAATGCGCGTAATAGATTCACATGTTCATTTTCCGGAAAACAAGATCATCGACGACGGCCTGTCCACAGGGCGTGGCGTAGAAAAGGGCACCGGCTATACCTCGGGCAGGACGAAATCGGCGGATGCCGGCGGCGCCCTGAAAAAACACCAGTCGTGGCTCATGGATGAGAAGGCGCGCTGGGAGTCCGCCTGGCACTTTCCCGCGTCCGAGGAGGTTTCCCCCGAGGAGGGCGAAAGGCGCTGGGCCGACGAGTGCGGTGCCTATGATTTCCTGCGCGGTATCGTATTCGTTACCGCCGGCTCCAACCAGTTCGCGTCCGAGCTCGTGGCCAGGCATCCGGGACGGTTCTACGCCTACGCGCACCACGATCCTCTGCTGCCCAACGCCGCGGAGCGCCTCGAGAAGGCCGTCAGAGAACAGGGACTGCGGGGATACAAAATACTCGGCCCCAGGGTGGACCGGCCGCTGTCCGACAGATCGTTCGATCCGATTTGGGAGGTCGCACAGGCGAATGAGATTCCCGTGCTCATCCATTTCGGCATCATGGGCGCGGCGGGAGGCGTCGCCTCCCACGTGAACATCAATCCGCTCGCGATTCACGACGCCGCGAAACGCTTTCCGGATCTGCCCTTCATCGTGCCGCATTTCGGGACGGGGTACCTGTTCGAGACGCTGAACCTGTGCTGGGCCTGCCCCAATGTCTATATCGACACCGCCGGCTCGAACCAGTGGATGCGCTGGGTGCCCTACGAGGTGACGCTCGATTCCCTGTTCAGGAAATTCCATGAGACCATAGGCGCCTCGCGGATCATCTTCGGCACCGATTCGTCCTGGTTCCCCCGCGGATTCACGCTGGATTATCTCAAGGCCCAGAATCGGGCCATGTCGGATGTCGGCTACAGCGAGGACGAGAAGGACATGGTGCTGTACCGCAACATCGCGGGACTCTTGAAACTGGAATAGGCTTTTCGGGGGAACACTATGGCCGCAAAAATATTTTCTCCCGTCTATGTCGCGAGGGTGCTCGACCCCGCGTACCGGAACTGGAAAGAGCGCTTCTACGGCGCCTCGATGGCGGTGCACAAGGCGCATCTCTGCATGCTGCACGAGACAAAGATCGTCCCCCACGAGATTGTGTCGCGCATCGCGCAGGGGATCGCCCGTCTTGAAAAAGTTTTTTCTCCTCCAGAGCATATTCCGGAGGGAGTCGAGGACCTGTATTTTCTGTTTGAGAAAGCCCTCGGCGAGCAGATAGGCGAGGAGGAGGCGGCCTGGCTCCACACGGCGCGCAGCCGCAACGACATGGATACGACCGTCTTCCGTCTCGTTCTCCGGGAGAGTTTTTTCGGCTTGCTTGAAAGGCTTCTGGGGCTTGCCGGCGCGCTGCGGACCCGCTGCGCCCAGAGTGGGGACGAGCTCACGGTGCTTTTCACCCACGGCCAGCCGGCGAACCCCTCGACCACGGAGCACTATCTGTCCTCCTTCCTCATGGAGATTCTCGAAGACACCGGAGTACTGCTCAGAGCCTTGAGAGACGTGGACAGATCGAGCATGGGGGCCTGCGCGATCACGGGCTCCGGCTTTCCCATAGACAGAGAGCGCGTTGCCCGGCTGCTCGGGTTCGACGGCTATATCGTGAACACCTATCAGGCGATCTCGACCTCGCACTGGCTCGTCGGCGCCGCTTCCTCCCTTCAGACGCTCATGGTCGACACAGGAAGATTCGTGGCCGACCTTCTGCACAAGGCATCCTCTGAAGTGGGTCTTTACCAGTTCCCCGACGAACTCGTGCAGGTTTCGTCGATCATGCCCCAGAAGAGAAATCCCGTCGTGCTCGAGCACATACGGATTCAGGCCGAGATGATCGCGGGGGAGTGCCAGGGCGCCGTCCGTTCGTTCCAGAATGTGCCCTACCAGGACGTCAACGAGAACGCGGACATGGTCATCACGAGAATGCTCGAGACCATAGAGGAAAGCCTTTCCGTGCTCGACCTTCTGGAAGAGGCGCTGCTGAAAATGAGGGCCGATACCGGCCGGGCAAGAGATATCTGCGCCCGGTTTGGCGTCACCACGACCGAGCTCGCCGACTCGCTCGTCAGGACATATGGAATCGGATTCAGAAAGGCGCACCACATCTGTTCCGAGTTCGTCGCCGCCGGACAGGACAAGACAAGGCTCCGGGCCGTTTTTCATGAGGAGACGGGCCTTGAGCTCGACATGTCGGACGGGGACATCGAGGCGCTCCTCGCGCCGGAGACCTTTATCCGCGTGCGCAGGACGGCGGGAGGCCCCGCGCCGGAGGGAATGCGCGCCGTATACAACACGGCCCAAGAGGTCCTTGAGGGCATGAAGCGAGAGTTGGAGAATTATACGACCAGATGGACGAAGGCTCGGGCCACGCTGGAAGCGGGGTTCAACGAACTGTTGTCAAAATGACGCGCTCTTGCCGGAGACGGGCATCGAACCCGCACGCCGCTTGCGCAGCAAGGGATTTTAAGTCCCTGGTGTCTACCAATTCCACCACCCCGGCGCCTTGGCATCAGATTTTAGTCAACGAAGTCTCAGGCGTCAAGGATATTCTGAATCTTGAGCCCACCCCGCCGTGGACTCAAAGTCCGAAAATGTATTCAAGGAAACGCGCCACGCCGTCTTCATCGACCGATTCGGTGACGAAGGGCACCTGAGTCTGAATTGAAGAGTGCGCATTGCCCATCGCGACACCGACCTTTACCGCCTTGAGCATCTCTAGGTCGTTTTCCGCATCGCCGAAAGCGACGGTCTCCTCGAGCGTGCCGCCAAGGCTACGGAGACATTCTTCGAGCCCGTGGCGCTTGCTGACGCCGCTGGCCATGATTTCGAGCATTGTCTCGTGCGAGAATACTGTCTCCAGAGGGCCTGGCGCGGCGTTCACAATTTCTTCGCGTATGAGCAGCAGCGTCTCATGGGGCCCGATCGCTAGAAATTTAAGGGTGTCCTGCCCCTTGAGGGAATCGAGGTTTTGCCGGAGCCCCTTTATGCCGGAGCGCCTTTCGTAAAAGTCCACCATGGCTGAGGGATGCTCATACATCCACTGGTCGCCGACATACCAGCAGAAGAGCACTTCGTCGCTCGCATGGCGTCTGCCGGTGGCAGCGAGCGCAGGGAGGACCTCTCTGGGAATGTGGTGGTTGGCAATCCGCATGCCGTGGGGACCATAGATGTCCGCCCCGTTTGTGCATACGAACGCATCAGGCGAGAAAATGCCCTTAAGAAAGCCATGCGCTCCCGCATAGGTGCGGCCTGTCGCGATGATGAGTTTTTTCCCCTGTGTCTGCAAGTGATTCAGAGTTCGTGCCACACGAGGAGAGAGTTGATATACGGCATCGAGAATGGTCCCGTCCATGTCCATCGCGATGAATCGAAGCCCGGAGGGGTCCGCTATTTTCGGATCGGTCATGAGGCGATCATACACCGAAGTGCAAAAAGGGTCATTACGGCCAGGGTTTACACGCTCCCCTCAACCCGGCACAATAAGTGCACATGATTCAGAACGACATCTCAGGTACCTATCTCATTGAAGGCGCCGACCTGATTCTTCCCGACGCAATCCTTCCCGACGCGACCCTTGCGGTCCACGGAGGACGAATAGCGCATATTCTCTCGCGCCGCGAGCTATCTTCTCCTGTTGAGCTCGCGAAGCTCGACCCTTCATTTGGGGGAACGCCCGTCCTTCATGTCCCGGATGCCTTTGTCGCGCCCGCGCTCGTCGAAATGCACGTGCATGGCTGCGGCGGTTGGGGTTTCGAGCGGATCGCTGGCCCGCGGGAACTCCTGGACGCCGCTGAATTCCTGGAGAAGAAGGGTGTGGGGTGCTTTGTCCCGACCCTTCTGTGGGATGAGCGGGCTCTCTCCTCGCTCGTCGCCGCGATCAGGGCCAGCAACATCCCCCGCGAAGCTCTGCCGGGGCTTTATCTCGAAGGCCCCTTCGTCAATCCTGTGAGGCGGGGTGGTATTCAGCCCGAAAATATCAGGCCGGTGGACTCAGTTCTCGCGCAAAAAATTCTCGACGCGGCGCAGGGCCTTCTGAAGATTGTCACCCTCGCCCCGGAGCTCGACGGTGTCGAGCCGATATACCAAATTTTTCAGGGAGCGGGCGCGCTTGTCTCGCTCGGCCATTCGGACGCGAAATTGCAATCTCTCTGTCTCCCGCACCATCCATACTCAATGACGCACCTCTTCAACGCGATGAGAGGTGTCGATCACAAAGAGGGGGGGCTCGCGAATCTCGCCTTTTCACAGTCCCCGGATTATGTGGAGGTGAATGGTGACGGCATCCATGTGAATGCGAGCTGCCTCCGGCTCAGCGCCCGCGCCATTTCGAGGGATTCGCTTATTCTGATTTCAGACGCGGTCATCGGGGCGGGCTTACCGCATGGGGCATTTCGCTACTATGAACACGATGTCCTCTCGACGGAGCGCGGCGTGAGATATGCCGACAATGATATTCTCATGGGATCGAACAGGCTGGGAATGGATATTGTGCGGGAATTTACGGCCCAGACCGCGGTTCCCCTGTGGCAGGCCGTGCGCGCGATGTCCCTCGTTCCTCGGAGGGCTCTGGGGACGGCGAAGGATTATGGTTCAATCGAAATTGGAAAAGTTGCCGATATATTTATATGGGATAAAGAGATGAAAATAGCAACGCGCCCCTGGGCCTTGCTTGACGGTGGAGAGTCATTTTCGCAGGACGGTGGCTCCCACAGGGGACCGGACGCACAGAAGAGGAAGTGAAACATGGATCATCGTGGTACGACAGCGTGGATCAATCTTTCCGCAATCCGCGCGAATTATCTCCGTCTCGTGGAGTTGGCCAAGGGAAGCGCCGTCTGTTCCGTGATAAAGGCCGACGCGTACGGCCACGGTGCGCTCGCGGTCGCACACGCGCTCGAAAGAGAAGGCGCCCCCTATTGCGCGGTCGCCCTCGCCAAGGAAGCGCTCGAGCTGAGGGAATCGGGCATCCAGATGCCCATTCTCGTGTTCGGTGTGCCTGAGCACTCATGGTCCTCTATCGCCATCAGACTTGGCTGCGCCCAGACGATCTATACCGAAGAGCACGTGCGCATTCTCGCCTCTGCCGCCAAAAGCGTGGGCAAACGCGCGAAGGCGCATATTAAAATCGACACGGGAATGAATCGCCAGGGCCTTCCCCTGACCAAGGCGAAGGCCTTCGCGGGGCTCTTGACCGATTATCCGGAAATCGCCGTGGAAGGCATGTACTCTCATTTCGCGGACGCTGACAATCCCGATCCTGCGTTTACGAATCTGCAGATGGAGCGTTTCACGGCCGCGCTTGCCGAGTTCCGTAAGGCTGGCATCGTGCCGAAATATCGCCATATCGCCAATAGCGCCGGCCTTCTCTTTCATCCCGAGACCAGACTCGACATGGTGAGACCGGGGATTTTGCTCTACGGCCTCAGTCCCGCGCCGGGACTTGCGCTTCCCGAGGGGTTCGAGCCCGCGCTGACGCTCACCACAAGCATCGTGAACATCAAGGAAGTGCCGGCAGGAGAGAGCATCAGCTACGGCCGCACCTTCACGGCGAAGCGGCGCAGCAGGATCGGCCTTCTGCCGATCGGGTATGCCGACGGCTATCCCCGCGCCCTCTCGAACCGGGCTTCGGTGCTGATAAGGGGAACGCGCGCTCCCGTCGTTGGCCGCGTGTGCATGGACATGACGATGGTCGACCTCACTGGGATACCCGGGGCCCGGGCGGGAGATGAGGTCGTCGTCCTTGGAGGGAAAAGCCTTCCCGTTTCGGAGATCGCGGACATGCTCTCCACAATCGATTATGAGGTTGTCTGCATGATTTCGAAACGCGTACCCCGTGTCCATATCGACGACAATATGGTAAAGGAATAAGGCCATTAAACGAAGCATTATTTCGTTGCTTGTATCCGCCGAGGAGAGGACCCATGGCACATCGAAGTATACCGACAGGCTTTCACGCCCATAAATATCAGGCTCTTGGCAACGATTACCTTGTCATTGATCCCGAAGAGCTTCCAATTTCACTTTCAGTGAACGCAATTTCCGCGCTGTGCGACAGAAATCGCGGTCTAGGCTCCGACGGCATACTGTACGGACCTCTTCCTCCGGCGGAAAGTCTTCCGGCAGCGGAGTCCAGGGGCTTTTCGCTGCGCATTTTCAACCCCGACGGCTCGGAAGCCGAAAAATCGGGCAATGGCCTAAGGATTTTTTCGCTCTATTTGTACGAGAGCGGCCGCGTCGGCGAAGCTCCTTTTCACGTCAAGACGAGGGGCGGTTTGGTCGAGTGTCAGATACTGCCGGGAGAGGGGGAGGAGCGCTTTATCACAGTGGCGATGGGGGAACCCCAGTTTTTGTCAGGGAGCGCCACCCTTTTCATCGATGGCGTGGAATATCGCGCCGTTCGAGTCTCGATGGGGAATCCTCACTGTGTACTCATGGGGCCGCCGCCTTCGCCCGAGATGGCGAAGCGCGTAGGGCCACTCGTGGAGCGGCATTCGGATTTTCCGAATCGCACCAACGTGCAGTTTCTCGAAGTGATGGATCGAAAGAACATACGCATAGAAATCTGGGAGAGGGGCGCGGGATACACGCTCGCGAGTGGCTCATCGTCCTGTGCCGCCGCAGCGGCGGCGAAACACCTCGGGCTTGTCGACGATGTCCTCATGGTCCACATGCCGGGCGGATCCCTAAACCTCGACATGAGCGAGGAGAGCATCAGGATGACCGGCCCCGCGGTGCGCGTTTTCGATGCGCTGTTTTCTCCCCACACCCTCGGCTCGGCGCGCGGGCAACGATAGGGGCGCCGGGAAAGGAGACCTCCATGAGCGATCTGTTCGATACGATATTTTCCGAAGCCCGTTCCCTCGAGGGCTGGCTCGTCGACACGCGGCGCGCCCTGCACCGCATTCCCGAGCCTGGCAACGAAGAGCACGAAACGTCGAGAACAATCCGCGTCGAGCTCGACGGGCTCCATATCCCCTACACGCAGGCCGGGACGGCGGTCGTAGGGCTCCTTGAAGGTAAAAAGCCGGGACGGTGCGTCGCGCTCCGGGCGGATATGGACGCCCTGCCGATTGAAGAGTCTCCAGAGTGTCCCTATGCTTCCCTTCACCGCGGCTATATGCACGCCTGCGGCCACGACGCGCATATGGCCGTTGCTCTTGGAATTGCCAGGTTGCTCTCGACGCACCGGCAGGATTTCGCCGGCGCGGTGAAGTTCCTTTTTCAGCCCGCCGAAGAGACGACGGGCGGGGCAGGGCCCATGATCGAGGCGGGATGTCTAGAGAACCCACACGTGGACTTTGTGCTCGGGCTCCATGTCGCCCCAGACCTGCCCACAGGACACATAGAAGTCAAATCGGGCCCCCTCTATGGTGCCTCCGACAACCTCGACATCGTCATCCAGGGCAAGAGCTCACACGGAGCCTACCCCGAACAGGGAATCGACGCCATCGTCGTGGCCGCCGCGGTCATCCAGGCACTGCAGACCGTGGTATCGCGCTCAGTATCGGCGCTCGACAGCGCGGTCATCACCATCGGGAAAATACAGGGGGGGACGCGAAATAACATCATCGCCGACAAAGTGACGCTCACCGGGACCATCCGGACGCTGTCGGAGGAAGTCCGTCATTTCATATGTTCCAAGGCAGTCGAAGTCTGTACGCGGACCGCCGCCGCCTTTGATGCCGCGTGCGAAGTGCGCGTCAGCCCAAGCTATCCCGTGCTGGTCAATGATGAAAGGGCGACCGGACTCGTCATGGATACGGCTTTACACCTCCTTGGAGAATCCAACGTACATCTCCGCCAGAAGCCAACCCTTGGCGTCGAAGACTTTGCCTATTTCTTAAAGGAGCGACAGGGGACTTTCTGGCATCTTGGATGCAGAAAGCAGGGAAACAAATCTCCATCGCCCCTTCATTCACCCGATTTCGATATCGACGAAGCCTGTCTGCCTGTCGGAGTGGCTGTACAGGCGGTTTCGGCGCTCAGGTATCTTCAAGGGGCATTATGATTCTCGTTGTATCTGATGGGCTTGTGGATGGATACAGTAATGTTGGCTTGTATATCCATGCGGACCACTATATACTGCACCCCAGCGCGTGGGTCATTTAAATCCCTCCTGTAATGTGAGTGACTATGCAGACTTACTATTTCAGAGATAATAGAATGAAATTTCGATATATTGCGTTGATTATTGTTCTTTTTTTGGGGACTTCGGTATTTGCCATCACCGGTGGTAGTGTTACAGTCTCGGGTACTGTCCCAGAAGCCGTGTATCTGTCGCTCTCTTCAAATCAAATCAATTTAAAAGCCACACAAGATTCAGATTCGTTCGTTGCAGTGACCACCCTGTCTGTATGGAGTTCCGGCCATTGGATAATCGGCGTTGAATCGAAAAATGGTGGCTACCTTCTGAATTCGGAAGATTTTCATAGCAGAATTCATTATTTATTTACTTTAGGGACACTTACACAATCTCCTGTGGATCTTGGGTCTTTTTGGACAAGCGAGGCTCAATCTCCTACATCCTCGGCAGGATTAGCCCTTCCTCTCGCCATTCTCCTTCAGACAGAAGGGCGGTTGATCGCAGAGGGAACATACGAAGACATGCTCACAATAAACATAAAGCAGTTTTAGTCGATATTTTGAGAGGCCGCTTCCACCAACGCTTTGAAGGGGGCGAGGAATGCCGGATACCGCACGAAAAGCCCTTCGGGATGAAACTGCATGCCCAACGCAAAACGTCCATCTTTTGCCTCGAGAGCCTCAATGATGCCATCCTGGCTGTGGGCAGTCACCTTGAAGTCCTCTGCCGGTTTCCCAATGGCTTGATGATGCAGGCTGTTGACGAGGAGCTCATCAGTGGCAAAAAGCGCGAAGAGCACACTACCTGGTTCGATTGCGATATGGTGACAGAGCTCGTCATGAGGAATGGAAGGGTTGTGGAGCAACGCCGTTGGGTCGCTGTGCCCGATGTCCTGAATGAGAGTCCCTCCCCGGGCAACATTCATGAGCTGGCATCCTCTACAGATACCGAGCATCGGGAGCTTGACATCCCAGGCCCGGTTACAGAGTTCGATCTCCCATTCATCCCGCCAGGTATCCCATGATCCCAGTCCGGGGAGAGGTTCTTCGCCAAAAAACCACGGCGCCACATCGTTGCCGCCAGAAAAAATAATGCCATCGAGACGAGGAATGAGCAATTGAGCCTGCGTCTTGTCTGTGACCGGAAGCACGACCGGAATTCCCCCAGCTGCCTCGATTGCATGCACATAAGAGTCTTTGAGCGAAACATATGGAGCCGGCTGCCGCGAGCGGTCCTCGAAGCTCGTAATGCCGACGAGTGGCTTAGTCATGCGGGTATTGTAGTCGACACTGACGGCAAGGTATAGTGCGTCCATCTGGGAACGCCCCAAATTTTACAGTGGTATCCGGAGGGTCTATGGAAAGCGCATCATTCCCCGAGGGCCTTACCATCGAAGATTCGAGCTACTATTTCGATGGAGTGGAGCTGAAGACTCTCGCCCAGGAGTATGGCACTCCACTGTATGTGATGTCGGAAACTATTATTCGGAGACGTTGTGAGGAACTGCGGCGGTGCTTCCTGATGCGCTATCCGGGGACACGCGCGTACTACGCGAGCAAGGCCTTCCAGACCCCCGATATGCTCCGGATCGTCACAGATGAGGGGCTTGGGGTCGATGTTGTCTCGGGAGGAGAACTTTACGTGGCGCTCAAGGCCGGCGTTTCCCCCTCTGATATCATTTTTCATGGAAATGCAAAGACCGATCAGGAGCTTGCCTTCGCGGTGGAAGCAGGGGTGGGGCGAATTGCGGTCGACAACCTCGAAGAGGTATACAGAATTGAGCGCGAAGCAGCAAAGGCGGGTAAGACTCAGGCAATTCTTTTCCGCGTAACTCCCGGCGTTGACAGCCATACGCATCGGTTTATCTCCACAGGGAGCCTCGATTCGAAGTTTGGTATACCACTTGAGCCGACGGAGACGGACCACTATATCGAAGCCCTGGCGGCCTGTCCTCATCTCGACTTCGCTGGCTTGCATTTCCATGTGGGATCGCAACTTTTGGAGAATACTTCGCATATGGCGGCTCTGCGGATTGTGCTGAGTTTCGCGGCACGCCTCGCCAGGGATTTCGGGCTTGTGGTTCGGGAGTTGAATATGGGGGGAGGGTACGGGATTCGCTATCTGCCAGAGGAGGGGGCACCGTCACTTTCCGAGTTTATCGACCCTCTGATGACCACAATCCAGGAGTGGAGTACACGAGAGAAATTTCCCATGCCCGCCTGTGCGATTGAGCCGGGACGTTGGATTGCAGGGGAGGCGGGACTCACGCTCTACCAAATTATTGCCGTAAAGAAAATTCCAGGTGTGCGGACCTATGTTGCGGTGGACGGCGGCATGGGCGACAATATCAGGCCCGCGCTCTACGATGCGAAATATCATGCGGCGATTGTGGGCCGGACACGGGGGCAAGGTGCGTCTGCTGGACGCGTCGAAGCGGCCGCCTCAGAGCGCCCGCCCCGGCCCGTGACAATCGCGGGGCGCTACTGTGAGTCTGGAGATATTCTGGTTCGTGATGTTTCTCTGCCAGCTCCTTGTCCCGGAGATATCCTCTCCCTCTTCTCGACAGGTGCCTATTGTTTTGCCATGGCGAGCAACTATAACCGGGTGCCCAGACCCGCCCTCGTGATGGTTAAGAATGGCAAGGCGCGCCTCTCCGTGCGACGCGAGACATATGAGGATTTGTGTTTACGCGATATGTGCTGTTCCTTTGGGAAATGACATGATATCGACCGTTATGAAAAGAGGGTCACAGGCGTTCGGGGTTTTGAGATAATAGAGGTTTTTGAACTATTGGAACGACTTGACTTTTTAGAAAGATAAGTTTAAAATATCTCTCAATTATATTATTACCACAACCATATGTGGAGGTTTGGTATGAAAAAGTTTTTTGCAATTCTTATTGTTGGATTACTGGCCAGCACTGCGGCGTGGGGCGCCACTATCGGCATCACCGTGAACGCCGCCTCAAAGTTGGACGTAAGCGTAGACCAATCAACATGGACGATTGCCCTCGACAACTCCGGAACGGCGATCGATGTGGCCAACCAGGGAGCATTCACCGTCAAGTCGAGCAAGTCCGCGTATACGGTATCCTTTGCATCGGGAAACAACGGCACACTTATCAATGGATCAAATTCGATTCCCTATAAGGTCAAAGTGGATACCGCCAGTTGGTCTGGTGTTGCGACGAACAACCTCAGCTCGTACACCCAGCTGACAGCAGCCAAGACCATCGTATTCCAGTCCAGAACGCCCACAGCAGGAAAGACCTTTGCGATCGGTTTCAATATTGAGGCTTATACCGACTACTACGTGGATGGGGCGTACACGGATACCATCACCATTTCCATAGCGTCGAACTGATTCGTGCGCGCTTAGTGCTCTTCCCCAAAAAGCCTGCCATTTTTGGGGAAAAGGGCATGAAGTAGAATGAAAAAGTATTTAGCTTCGCTATTCTTTGCCTGCCTCGCGAACGTCGCGATTTTTGCCCAGACCAACATCGATGTGAAGGTTGTCGTTGCTCCTGTAGGCGCCAACATTACGATGAATTCCTATGTGTGGGATATCGCGTTCACAAATGACGGCGCTACATCATATCAGAATGATCGGCAAGGCATCATGACGGTAAAGTCCGGCAGCTCAAGAAATTTTCACGTTTATTTTAGTTCGGACAATCTTGGATATATCAAACAAGGGGCCTATCAAATCCCGTATTATGTCAAAGTGACCCAACTGACGACAGGCAACCTTGGCATCGTGGGGTCGCCTTCGATCATGGCGGGCTATGTACAATTGACAAGCACGCAGAGCATTCAGTTTAACAGGAAAACCCCGCAATCAGGCAATCAGTTTTATGTAGGTATCAAAATCAACGCGATATCGGGAGCATTCTTTGAATCCGGGGCTTACACGGATAATTTGATAATAAATTTTGTTGCGCCTTGATTTCAGCCACAAAACATCCTCTGATGTCCACGTTGAGACTATCAAAACCTGCAATCGAGCCAATCTGAGCCATTAACAAAAAACTCAATGTTGTGACTTTTTATGACATTTTATACTATAATTAAAATATGGGAAGCAATGTACCAGTGGATAAATAATAATTAAGAGTAATCGTCGGAGGATGTTATGGCAAAAAAGCCATTCTCTGGCATCTTTGGGAACCAACTCATAAAGATTTTACTTTTACTGTTGGCTTTGTTCGTTGCATTGAGCTTCTTTTTCCTTTTCCGTGTCTCACACGAGATCAACGCATTGGAACGTGAAAGAATCCTTATACATGCTCAATCGGCGGTGGCGTTGATCAATGGAACACAGATTGCCTCGCTTAAAGGGAATGAATCCGATCTCACCAATCCGGAATATATGAACATGAGGACTCATCTTATAAGGCTTCGGAAGAGTGATCCTCTTATACGTTTTGCCTATCTCATGCGCCGTACAGAAGATGGCAAATATATTTTTCTCCTTAACTCTGAACCTCTGGACTCGAAGGAGTATTCTCCTCCAGGACAGGAATATAGTGAGATCACGGAGGAAATGACTCGCCCGTTTTTACAGGGGATTTCTCTTGTCATAGGCCCGAGGACAGATCGCCGGGGTACCTGGATAAGTGCAATGGTACCCATCAGAGACGAAAAAACGAATCAGGTTGAAGCCGTGCTTGGCATTGACTATCCAGTTGGGGCATGGCACAGTCTTATCTTAAAGAGAATAGGCTATATAGCAATCCTAATATTGGCCTTCACTTCCCTGATCACCGCTATCATCGTGGTTGGACTGGAAATTGTAAAGATGCGAAGACTCAATCAGAAGATGAAAGAGGATGAACATCAGCTCTCGGTATTCCTTGATCAGCTCCCCGGCATGGCCTTCAAGTGCCAGACAGATCCTGACCTCATAATTACTTTTACCTCGAAAGGCTGTGAAGATCTCACAGGGTATCCTCCTGAAATGTTGATCGACAACAAGGGCTTTCACTTCAACGATTTGATTGCTCCCGAATATCGTGAGTCACTCTACGACAACTTCAAACTCAAGGCCGCCGAACAGAAGAATCTACAGAACGAATTCGAGATCATCACAAAGGACGAGAGTCGGAAATGGGTCTTGGGGTATGGGCAGTTCATTCCCGGGGAGAAGGGGCCCCCCCCAAGTCTCGAAGGGATTATGCTCGACATTACGGAGAAGAAGCGGATCGAAGAGGAAAAGAGATATCTCGACGACCACGATTCACTCACCGACTTGTATAACCGTCATTATTTCCTGGAGACTATTGCTCACTTTGAGGCCAGGCAGTCATATCCAGTCTCATTCATCGTCGGCAATGTCAACGGTCTTTCACTCTTCAACGGTGCCTTTGGGGAAAAAGCGGGCGATGATCTTCTCCACAAGGCAGGGGAGCTCTTTCTTCGATTTGCCCCGGAAGGCACGGTCGCGGCACGCCTCCAAAGCGACGAATTTGCACTGGCGATCCCTTTCGCCAGCAAAGACGTGGTTCAGACAGTCGTCACCTCTATTACGGAGGGACTCGCCCAGTGTCACAATTCCGATATCCTCGCGGAGAAGTATCTGGATCTGTCACTCGGGTATGCAAGTTCAGATACGGTGAGCGGCGAACTTCCGGACGTATTAAAGAGTGCAAAGAACATGCTGTATCACGCAAGACTTCTCAACAGGGCCAGTGACACACATGGTATCCTTAAATCTTTACTTACCACTCTCTATGAAAGGAGCGGGGAGACGGAGGAGCATTCCACAAGGCTGGCATGCATATCTACAAAGATAGGTGAATGCCTTGGCTTACCAGAAGAAGACCTGAACAAGCTGAGGCTCCTCTCTATGCTGCATGACATTGGGAAGATAGGCGTTGATGACAGAATTCTCAAGAAACCGGATCCCCTTACGGAAGATGAATGGAAGATCATGAAAACCCACCCGCAGATCGGTTACCGGATCGCGATGGCCTCAAGTGGATTGAGCGACATTGCGCCCTATATTCTTGCACACCATGAGCGGTGGGACGGGAAGGGGTATCCCAGAGGGATCAAAGGAGAGGAGATTCCCCTGCTTGCGCGGATCCTCTGTATTGCCGATGCCTTTGATGCCATGACCTCTGAGCGGGTCTACAAGAAAGCATGGGAGGAAGAAAGGGCTCTCGAAGAGTTGAAGAAGAACAGGGGGACTCAGTTTGACCCAAAGATTGTTGATATTTTTCTGTCAGTGGTCAAATCGACGGACTTCAACTGCCCTGATGATGTCTGATAGGACCCAATGTGATATTGACCGCACCTCATCGCGGACCTTCTACCATTCGCGATCGTAGCCGCAGCTTGAGGGCGGCGAGTGACGGTCGGACATGCGGATTCCTGCACATCCTGGATACCTTTTCGGCGCTACTTCAGAGACGAACCTCGCCGCCCGTTTATCGGTTAGGTCTGTACTTCCCATTACAAGCCTACATATAACTCCATATCAAACATTTGTTAAGATTCGGTCTCTATTTTTTAATATTGTCATACAAGATGACCTGGTTACGTCCATTTTGTTTTGCTGTGTATAATGCAATATCAGCTCTCTTTATTATTTCATTGACTGTAGCGCTATGATGGCATGTAGCAATTCCGATACTAATTGTTGCAGTTATATCGAGTATCTTCGAGTTTTCTATACTCATTCGGATTCTGTCGGCATATTTCATTAAGTCATCAGTATCGTGATAGGAAGCTATTATTAAGAATTCTTCACCACCGAATCGTATAATAGTATCTGAAGCACGGCTCGTCACCATGAATGTTTCGGCTATAGCTTTAAGCACTCTATCCCCAGCATCATGCCCATAGGTATCATTGATTATCTTGAAATGATCGATATCGCATAACATTATAGCGATATTTTGATTGTTTCGGTTTGACTCGTTTCGCTGCTTTTTTAGTAATGCATCAAAATAGTTGCGATTAAAAAGACCGGTAAGGTAATCATGCGATGCCTGAACCTCAACGCGCTGCTGTATGAAATATTTTATGGCAAAAGAGATGAGCACAAGCATAATGATGGAAGAGAAAAGCACTATGGCAATAACGGTATAATACTTTATATCCTAAATTCCCGTCGATTTGTAACCATGGAATTTAGTAATTCTCTATAAATAAACAAAAAAGAGTGCAATTTTTCGTTGACGGATCGACATAATATGGTTACAATATATAACCATGAAAGCCAAGATAGCCAAACAGCCAGGATATCAAACGGTCCATATCGTGCGCGGCGTTCACTATATTTACGAATGTATTTCGACCTATGACAAAGAAAAGAAGCAGTCGTTCAACAAGCAGGTCTGTATTGGCAAGAAAGGATCCGACGGCTCCTTCATTCCCAATGCCTACTATCGCGAACTGCATCAGCTTGCTACAACCGGAGAAAAGATCACCGTCAGCAGCAAGGTGATCGGCGCTACGGAAACACTCACCCAGGTGGCGAATACTGAAGGTCTTGAACGTTGTCTGACACTATCGTTCGGGAAACAATTGGGTAGCCAAGCGTTGGCGCTCGCTGAATACATTCTCGTCAGGGGAAGCGCATTGTCTCATTTCCCTGAATGGGCTGCACATCAGAAGCTGCCGCAAGGAGCACAGGTCCTTTCAAGCCAGGACCTCAGCAGATTTCTTGGAGGCATCAGCGACGACATGATGGAAAAATTCTTCACTCGCTGGGCTTCCAATTTTTCAGAGCACGACACGATCTGTCTCGACCTCACCAGCGTCAGTTCCTATTCCGAATGTAATGAGCTGGTGAAATATGGGTACAACAGAGATCGCGAACAGCTTGAGCAGGTCAATATCCTTGGACTCTTCAGCGCCACAAAGATGCTTCCTGTGGCAGTGAGGATGCTCCCAGGGAACATCGCCGATGTGAGTACCCTGGTGAACGAGCTCACCCATTTCGCGTATCTTGGGCTCTCAAGTCCCGTGCTCCTCATGGATAAAGGGTTCGACAGCGAGGAGAATCTCACACGACTTCTCGACAGGCGGCTGAAGTTCATCATGATGGCGCACTGCAACCGCTCCTGGCTTAAGGAGTTGGAAGAGAAGCACCGCGACAGCATGAGGGTTCCCTCGAAGCTGTTCCACTACCACGATGATCGCTATTACGCGGTTACGGAACTTTTATCGCTGGGAAGTGAAAAGAACAGGCGCTGCTATGCCCACGTTTATTATTGTTCACGCCTTGCGGAGAAGCGACTGGATCGTTTCAATGAACGGCTCCATGGCTATTATGATCAATTGGTCGCCGGCGCAGGCCTTGAAACGATTCCCGTAGACTATCAGAAGTACTTTTCCATCAAGGAAACCCCAACGCGCGGACGATCGGTGATCCTTGACGAAGAGGCTGCGGTCGCTACGGAAAAGAGTTTCAACGCGATGTTTGTGATTCTTTCCAATACCGAGAAAGATGCCCTCACAGCATTGCGGCTCTATCGCGAACGGGATGCGGTCGAGAAATTCTTCGATGATATGAAAAACAGTTTAGATATGGATCGATTACGCGTGCACACCAGCCCGCGGGCGAAAGCACGATTGTTCCTTCAATATCTCTCGACGATTCTTTTGTATCTTTGCCGTAATAAGCTGGGATTCTATGAATCCAGTAATACTTCGGTAAAAGGTATCCTTGAAGACCTTTCTGGAATTTGTGAAGTCACGCACTCAAACCACTATGGTTCAATCATCACGGAATCGACGAGCGCGCAACGTGCTACCCTTGCTCAGCTTGGAATCGATACGAGTTCATGGTTACAAAAATAGGGGAATTTAGGT
>DIMW01000016.1:0-2552 GCA_002425765.1 Spirochaetaceae bacterium UBA5556
GGACTGATACTCCGCGGTCGGTATGTTCGTGCGCGTCGCCTCGCCGTGCCTGAAAGTCTCAACCGATTTTTTCGACGTCTGGTTCGCCATCGCTTTGCCCTTTTATTCTTATGCTCATGCTATCCGGCCATTATGTCCGGATAGCGAAAAACGCATCATTCTTCCTGCCGTATCCGGACACAATGTCCGGGTAAATGTCCGGATAGCGCTCTATTTTTACCATACGAGAAAGCGTAAAATATGGAAGAGTCCCTTGATGGTGAAAGCAAGCGTCCGGCTTTGTGTTTCGAAAGGAACCTAGCCATCTTGAGGACTCTTTTCCCATTTTATGCACCCAGATTGTGCAGAATTGCGCAAGATTGCGTAAACCTTCACTTTTTGCCTCCCTGTGTTACCGCCTCGTCGATCATGGCCGAAAACGCTTCATCCGCCTTTGCCTCAAAATCAGCCTCCATCCGGTACGCGTCGGTGAACTCGGCGAAAGCCCAGCGCCCGTAGCTTTTCAGGTTGTTCACGCCGGGAATCCAGTAGTTCTCCATGGTGGATTTCTTTTCTTTGGCGTCCTCGCGGCGGTAGCCTTTTATTTCGACGACGAGGTGCAGGGGATCGTCCGCGCCGTGGCCGTCGTCGAGAAGGACGATGAAGTCGGGCAGGTAGGTCCTCGTCTCCGAGCCGTAGCGGTAGGGCACCTCGAAGCCCAGGTTCTGGTTCTTGACGTAGGCGAGGACCTTCGGGTGGGACTCGGCGACGCGGCAGAATTCGGCCTCCCAGTCGGAGTCGAAGATGATCCAGTTGACGTGGCAGCGCCGCGCGTCGGTTTCCCAGCGCAGGCGCTTGGTCGTGGTGAAGTTCACGTGGATGGTCGAGCCCGTCGGGTTGTAGGGATCGAGCACCGCCTTGACCGGACGCTCGCCGGTAAATGCCCGCGTAATGCCTGCCGTGATGCGCTCGCAGGCCATGTCCGCGAGCTCCTGGTAGAGGAGCTGCGCGGGGTAGGTGCCGCCCGAGCAGACGAGGCAGGTGTCGAGCCACTGTTTGGCGATGCGCTTGAGCTGGCCGAAAAGATACAATTTCGGTTCCTCGCCCGGATCGCGCCATTTGGTCTCGATGAGCCGCTGGGTGAGCTTGAAAAGGATCGTCGGTTCGCGCACCGTCTCCAGGTGGTCGAGGCGGAGGTCTATGGCTTCGCCGATGATTCCCGAGTTGCGCGTGACGGAGGGACCCACAAGGTCGGGTGTGAGTTCGAGCACGGAATCCTCGTTGAATTTTGCGGCGAGCCGCTCCTCGGGCAGTTCGACACGGTAGCCCTGCACCCGCGGAAAAACAATCTCGAGCGCGTCCCGCTCAGGGCTGACCGCGCGCACGTGGATGACCGGGCGGGGAGGCTGGGGCGGCGCGACCACCGGCTTGGCCGTGAAGTCGAAGGGTATGCCGAGCACGTCGGCATATTCCACGCAGAAGTGGCCTTCTTCATCCAGCTCGTAGGACTGCCGGCGCAGGGCGCGGCCGATGACCTGCTCGCAGAGAAGCTGCGTCCCGAAAGCGCGCACGCCCAGCACGTGCGTGACGGTGTTCGCGTCCCAGCCCTCGGTGAGCATCGCGACGGAAACCACGCAGCGTATCGAGTCGCCTAGGCGACCTGGTTTTCCCGCAGTGTTCATGACCTCGCGCAGAATGTCCTGGTCGGTGATGTTCTCGGCCTGCCGGATGTCGCCGGTGCGCTCCACGATCTCGCGGCGGAAACGGTCGATTTCGTCCGAAGCGGCGTCCCGGAAGTTCTTTTCGAGCGCGTCGCCGGATTCAAGCTGTTCGGAGTCGATGAGAAGCGTATGGGGCCGGCCTATCGGCGCCCCGTCCTCGTCGTAGTTGCGGAAAAGCGGCAGGCGGCCATTCTCGAACAGCCTTCTCCCGTCTCCGGTTTCGCGCCAGAAGCCCGAAACATAGTCGTACACGAGTTTGGACGTGGATGTGTTGTTGCAGACGATGATGAAGCAGGGCGGTACGCCGATGCCCGCGGCTTCCCAGAGGTCGAAGGTCTTCCTGTAATGGCCGTAGAGCGCTTCGAGGGCGGTCTGAAGCTCGACCGGAATGCTCAAGGGGTCGAGCTGCCCGGCGTTGCCGCGGCCTCTCCTCGGCATGCGTGTCCGGATGTGCTCCCAGAGGTTGCGGAATTTGGGCATGTCCCCGCCGGGGATGTTGTCGGCCACCGGCACGCGCGGCAGTTTGACGATGCCGCACTCGATGGCATCCATCAGCGAAAAGTCGCACATCGTCCAGGGGAAAAGCGTACCTTCGGCGTAGCCCGAGCCGCTTAAGAAAAAAGGCGTCGCCGAGAGATCGAACACGCGCGCGAGCCCGATTTTCCGGTTCACGCTCTCGAGGCCGGATATCCACACCCGCGCAGCCTTGTTGTTCTCTTCGGCTTCCTTCTTTTCGTCGGCGGAGAGCTTCGCTTCGCCATCGGGCTTTTCGCGGTAACAGTGGTGGGCCTCGTCGTTGATCGCGATGATGTTTTTCAGCCCCATGAGCTCCGGCATGACCCGCTGGAGCAC
>DIMW01000016.1:2617-23553 GCA_002425765.1 Spirochaetaceae bacterium UBA5556
TTGTCGAGGTCGGGGAGCATGTCGGAGGGCACGAGTTCCCGGCTGGCATAGTAGCTGTCGGGATCGTTCGGCTTGAGGACGCGGAGCCGGTCGCGTATGGTGATGCCCGGCGTCACCACGAGGAAACCGCGGGTGAAGCGCCTGCTTTGAGGATGCCGCACCGCGTTTATGGTCTGCCACGCGATGATCATGGCCATGACGGTCGTCTTGCCCGCGCCCGTCGCCAGCTTGAGCGCCAAGCGCGGCAGGCCGGGATTCGCGTCCTCGTTGGCCGCGGCGAGGTATTCCTGGAAGGTGTCGCCGGTTTTGCCCAGGGCGGGCGCCACTTCGGTGAGCCAGATGGCGGTCTCCACCGCCTCGATCTGGCAGAAAAAGGGCTTGAGGCCCGAGAACTGGTGGTGGCGCCAGTGTTCGAGGAGGCGCGCCGTCTCGGGGGTCACGTGCCAGTCGTTCTTGTCGGGTAGTTTCCGCCACTCGTCCACATGGCCGCGCACCTGATTGATCACCGCGGTGGGGTCGTACTGCTGGTGCTCCGTGGACAGACCCTTGCCCTCGTCGAAGATGAGCTGAGGCTGTTCGGCAGTTTCTTTGCGCTTGCGCGGCTTGGGAATCGGCGTGATGAACTCGGCCCTGCGCCGGGACTCGATGATTTTCTGGGTCGGCTGGCCGTCCTCGTCCAGTTCCCAGTGTCGTTTGGGATATTCGTAGGGTGAGTTCAGGATGGGGCGTTCGAAGAAAAGGTTTGACATCTGTGCCCTCTGGCCTTTGCGCTGATAATTGTGCACATATTATCCCGCAATCACGGGCATAAAGCAATGATGAACGAAAGGGATTGGCCAGCTCAGACAAACTCGGCTCGTTTTATACGGTGGATACGAAAAAGATGACTTTTTGTGTGAGTTTGGATAATAAGGTGCTTCTCCGAATTTTCGGTCGAAGCATAAGTCTTTATTTCTAAAGACTTTATTCTACAGCGACCGACGGGAGTCGAACCCGCTTCACGAGCTTGGGAAGCTCGGGTAATACCGGTATACGACGGTCGCGATCAAAGGTCGTCGCTTCTCGCGACGGTTCCATATGCGAGGACTCACTATACCGTTTGCAGGCTTCCGGCGTCAAGCCAAGGGGGACTTTGGGCGCAGCCCGCGTGGGGGAGAGGCGCCTTGGAGACGAAAAGGGATTATTAAAATGTATCTTTGACGCCCAGAAGGTTTTTGATGTTATCGATGTGGGCCTGGTAGGCGTTTGTCGCTGTCTGCAAGTCGCCGGACTCCAGGGCACTGAGGAGCGCCCGATGTTCTTCGAGTATCTTCGATCGGTCCATGTAGCGGCTCTGTGACGCCTCTATTTCCTTGAGGAGGAAAGAACGCAGAATATCGTAGAATTCGACGAACAGGGAATTCGATACGCCCGCGATGATTCGCCGGTGAAAGTCGTAATCCGCCTGGATGACGGCAGGTGCATTCTGGTCTGTGATGGCCTTGCTCATGGTATCGAGAAGGGTATTGAGGTCATCGACAATGGCCATGTTGAGATAGGGGGCCGAGTGGAATCGTTCGGTGAGTTGAAGATAGCTCCAGAGTTCAATCGCCGCCCGAAGGTCGATCACCATCTTGATGTCGTCTTCTCCCAGGAGGAGGGCCCAGGTAAGGACTTCGCGCGAGATGGAGGAGCGTGAGCGTACAAAAGTCCCTTTTGCCGATTTGGATTCGAGAACCCCAAGGTAATTGAAGACTTTCATCGTCTCGCGGATTGAGGAGCGGCCTACCCCGAGCTGTTCGGCGAGTTCTTTTTCCGTCGGAAGCTTGTCTCCCGGTTTATACACGCCTGAGGCTATCAAGTCCCGGATCTGATCCATGACCTGATTGACGACGGTCGTCTTCTGAATAGGGCTCAGGGTTTTCTTTGGCTGGCTCATGAAGTAATCATATTATTTTGAATTGAGTCTTATGTCAAGAAAATCTTAATGTCAGACATTATGATTGACTGATTAAAAAAGTCATGATACGCTGATTCTGTTCGGGAGGTAAGTGAAATGGCGAAAGTAAAAGTCGGAGTGGCTGGATACGGCGTGATCGGACAGCGTTTGGCGGATGGGGTGGCGCTGCAGGAAGATATGGAGCTGGTGGGGGTGGCTGACGTGGCGCCGACGCTGTCGGTGCGTGCGCTGCGGGAGAAAGGCATGCCTTACAAGTTCTTTCTTGCCGCGCCCGACAAGCGCGAGGAGCTGGAGAAGGCGGGCATTCCCGTCTCGGGCAGCCTCGAAGACCTCGTACAGCGGGTGGACGTGATGTTGGACGCGACGAGCGCGGGGATCGGCGCGAAGAACCGCGCGCTGTACGAGAAGTACGGCAAGAAGGGCATCTTCCAGGGTGGGGAGAAGAACTCGGTGGCGGATGTGTTCTTCCACGGGTACGCAAACTACGAGAAGGGGCTTGGCGCCCAGTTTCTGAAGCTGACGAGCTGCAATACGACGGGCCTCATCCGGGCGGTGGACTGCATCGACAGGAAGGTGGGGGTGGAGAAGGTGGCGATCACGATCATCCGGCGGGTGGCGGATCCGGGGGACTATCACCGGGGGCTGACGAACGCGCTGCAGATCGACAAGGCGCCGAGCCACCAGGCCCTGGACCTGATGACGATCATGCCGCAGGTGGACGCGACGGGGATTCTGGTGCACACGCCGGTGACGCACGGGCACATCATCACGGTGGTGGCGACGCCGAAGAAATCGGTGAGTCCGGAGAATGTGATTGAGTTTTTCCGGGAACATCCGCGTATCCGCGTCGTATCGATCGCGGAAGGGTTCCTGGGGAACGCGAGTCTGTTCCGGTACGCGAGGGACCTGGGGAATCCGCGGGGCGACATGTACGAGATCGCGGCGTGGGAGGACTCGGTGGTGATGAGCGGGAAGGATATCATGTTCGCCATTAATATTCCGCAGGAAGCGGTGGTGATTCCCGAGAATATGGATGGGGTGCGCGCGTGCATGAGGATGCAGGAAGACCGGATCGAGGCGACAGACACGACGAACAAGTATCTGGGCATCGGCAAGTGGCGAAACCTCGGCTGAGCCAAGCGACACCGGACAGCGGCGACGGAGGTGCGCCACGCGTGTTCCCACGCATTGAAGGGAGGAGTCTTGTATGGAAGGACCACGTCTTAAAATAAAACCTTTTACCGAGCTCGAGCCGGCGGGCAAAACCGTCATATTCCGGCCGGATATCAATTCTCCGATAGATCCTGTGACGAAGAAGATCGTCAACACGAACCGCATCGAGAAGACGGTGCCAACGCTGAAGTTCCTGCTCGAAGGCGGAGCGAAGGTGGCGCTGATCGCGCACCAGGGCGACACGCTGGACTACCAGAACCTGATACCGCTCGCGGAGCACGCGGCGATTCTTTCGAGGCTGACGGGCAGGCGAATCGAGTACATCGACGATGTGTGTGGGCCGGCGGCGCAGGCGGCGGTCAAAGCCCTCGCTCCCGGCGAGGCGGTGATTCTGGGCAATCTCCGCTATCTCAGCGAGGAAATCAGCACGTTCGAGACGGTGGTGAAGCTGAGCGCGCGGGAGATGGCGAAGACCTGGCTGGTGCGGAGTCTCGCGCCGCTGGCGGATTACTACGTGAACGACGCGTTTGCGGCGGCGCACCGGAACAGTCCCTCGATGGTGGCGTTTCAGGAGCTGTTGCCGAGCGCGGGGGGCTTACAGCTGATGGAGGAGTACACGGCGCTGAAGTCGGTGATGGACAACCCGAAGCGTCCCTGCGTGTATGTGCTGGGCGGGGCGAAGATTTCGGACGCGTTCGACATGATGCGCAAAGTGCTGACCGACGGGAGTGCCGATCACATACTCGCGGCGGGGGTGACGGGCATCGTGATGCATCTGGCGCGCGGCGAGGACTTCGGGCCCGTGGTGACGAAGTTTCTCGCGGACCGGAACCTCGATGCCTTCATACCCGAGGCGAAGGCGCTGCTTGAGGAGTTTGGCGACCGCTATGTACTGCCAGTCGACTTCGCGTACGATACAAACGCGACGCAGTCCACCGCTGGCGCCTCGCCACAACGGCGCGCCGAAGCTCCCATAGCCTCGCTTCCCAAGGATCGCATGTTGCCGGATATCGGGCATAAGACCATAGAGCTGTTCAAGGGATACATCGCGGCGGCGGGTTCGATCTTCGTCAATGGTCCCGCGGGGATGTACGAGCATGAGCCATGGTCGGATGGTACCCGGGAGATATGGCGGGCGATTGCAGCGGCGCCGGGGTACACGGTGATCGGGGGAGGAGACACGATCAGTGCGGCCACGAAGTTCACCGACCTCTCGAAATATGGGTATGTCTGTACAGGGGGCGGCGCGATGGTCCGTTTCCTCGCCGGCAAGCGCCTCCCGCTCATCGAGGCCATGGAAAAAGCCTTCGAGCGGGATCTCGGCTGAACTGAGCGCCAGGGGCAGCGGGGCCACCCTCCTCCCCATAGTCAGTAATATTTATAGAAGGGGAAATTATGGATATAGATCTTGATCTCGCCAATTTGGGGAAAGCGTTCCCGGCCGATTTTTCACCCGAACAGAAGGCCCAGGCACAGACGCTGTTCCTTAAAAAGCTCGCACTGTCCGCGCATGAGTTCTACGGCGGAAAGATGCAGACCATACCCAAGTGCGGCTTCTACGGCTTCAGCTGGTTCAATACCTGGTACACTCCCGGCGTGTCGGCCGTATCGACCGCGATCAGGGACGACAACGATCTTTCTTTTTCCCTTTCGAACAGAGGGAATCTGGTCGCGGTCGTGTCCGATTCCACGAGAGTCCTGGGCGACGGAGACTGCACGCCTCCGGGCGGTCTGGGCGTCATGGAAGGCAAGGCGATGCTCATGAAATACCTCGGCGGAATCGACGCGGTCGCGCTCTGCGTCGATTCAAGGAACAAGGAAGGCGCGCATGATCCCGACAAGATCATCGAGTTCGTCAAAATGCTCCAGCCTTCCGTGGGGGCGGTCAACCTCGAGGATATAAGCCAGCCCAACTGTTTCAAGGTTCTGGACGACCTGCGCGAGAGCTGCGAGATTCCGGTGTGGCACGACGATGCCCAGGGGACCGCATGCATCACGCTGGCCGGCCTTCTCAACGCGCTGAAGCTCGCGGGGAAAAAACTGTCGGAGGCGAAGATCGTCCTTCTGGGGGCGGGAGCCTCCAACACGACCATCGCCCGCCTCATTCTGGCCGACGGAGGAGACCCCTCGAAGTTGGTCCTGTTCGATTCGAAAGGTTCTCTCCACGCGGGGCGGAAGGACATCGAGGAGGATCGGAGGTACTATCGCAAATGGGAGCTCTGCGTGGCGACGAATCCCCAGCGATACGCGAGCGAAGCCGAAGCCCTGAAAGATGCGGATGTGCTGATCGCGCTGTCCAAACCGGGGCCGAACACGGTGAAGCGCGAGTGGGTGCGCGCGATGGCGCCCAAATCGATCGTGTTCGCCTGCGCCAACCCGGTGCCCGAAATATGGCCCTACGCGGCCAAGGAGGAAGGCGCCTATATCGTGGCCACGGGGCGGGGAGACTTCCCCAACCAGGTCAACAATTCAGTCTGCTTTCCCGGCATTCTGAAGGGAGCGCTGCTTGTTCGGGCCAGGAAAATCACCGATGGCATGGCGATCACCTGCGCTCATTCCATCGCCAATTTTGCCGAATCGCGAGGTATCAGTACGGACAACATCACCGCCACAATGGCTGAGACCGAGGTCTATGCCAGGGAGGCGGCCGACGTGGCGATCCAGGCCGTCAAGGAAGGGGTAGCCCGTCGGAACATCACGTGGCAGGAGGCGTATGACAGCGCCAAAGCCGACATCGCGGCCTCGCGGGCAATGTTCGATACCATGCAGGCAGAAGGGTACATCGGCAAGCCACCCGCGTCGATGCTGAACGAGGCGTTTGCCTGGGCGGTGCGGCAAGTCAGGAGCTGAGGAGAACATGCGCATCGACCTGCCGTACCGGAATGGGAACATCGGCGTTGAACTTCCAGACGACGCCCAGATCATTGAGCCGAACAACAGGACAGTGCTCGACTCCCCCACCGAATTGATAGGCGAGGCTATCGGCAATCCTTTTGATTCGCCTTCACTGGACCGGTTTCTCGATGGCGCAAAGGATCCCCTCGTCATCATCAACGATGGCACACGCCCCACGCCCACGTCTGTGGTGCTGGATGTCATCGGCGACAGACTGGAAGCCTGTGGCGCTCGATTCATCGTCGCTACGGGCGCGCACCGCGCCCCGACCGAGGATGAGTATCGCTTCATCTTCGGCAGGAACTACGAACGCTTTCGGGAGAAGACCGAGGCACATGACGCGCGCCGGAGAGAGTCGCTCGTCTTCTGCGGAACCACGAGGGCCGGTACTCCTCTATGGCTCAACAGGCAAGTTCTGGAGGCGGACAGAATCCTGGTCATCGGCTCGGTGGAACCGCACTATTTCGCCGGATATACCGGAGGAAGGAAGGCTTTTCTTCCGGGAGTCGCCGGCTATGAGACGATCCAGGCGAACCATAAACTGGCGCTTGAGCCCAAGGCCCATTCCCTCGCCCTCGACGAAAATCCCGTGCACCGCGATATGGAAGACGCGCTGAGCAGCATAAAAGCGCCGGTTTTTTCGATCATGACCGTGCTGGACAAGGACCAGAAGGTTGTCTACTGTACGTCCGGCGATCTTAGGGCATCGTTCATGGCGGCGGCGCGCTCGGCCAACGAAGTGTTCGCCGTGCCGCTGAGACGACGCTTCGATGTCGTTATTTCGGTTGCCCGGAGCCCCATGGACATCAATCTCTATCAGGCGCAGAAGGCGATCGACAACGGCGCGCTGGCCGTCGCGGACGGAGGCGAACTCATTCTGGTGGCCTCGTGCTGGGACGGCGTCGGCGACAGCGTGTACCTCGACCTACTGGGGAGCGCGTCCACTCCCGAAGAGGCGCTCGACAAGATCGCCGCCGGTTACAAGCTCGGCTACCACAAGGCGGCGAAAATTGCGGAAGCGGCGGAGAGAATACGACTTGTCGCCTACAGTGAACTGGACGGGGCGACGCTGAAAAAGGCGTTTATTGAAAAAACGGATTCTCTGCAGGAATCCGTGGACACCGCGCTCGCGCGCCGGGGGCCTGGCGCAAAAGTCGCGATACTCACCGACGGGACACTGACAGTCCCCATCATTGAATAAAGGCTGGAATCGGAATATCGATACGAATCAACAGGGAAAAATGGAGAGAAGACTATGAATCAGGAAGCTTTGAAAAAAATCGCCCTGAGCGTGAGAAGCCTTTCGATGGACGCCATCCAGGAAGCGAATTCCGGCCATCCGGGCCTTCCTCTCGGCGCGGCCGAACTCGGCGCGTTTCTCTACGGCGAAGCCATGAAATACGATCCGTCCGATCCAACGTGGATCGACAGGGACCGCTTTGTGCTGTCGGCCGGCCACGGCTCGATGTTCCTCTATTCGATGCTCCACATGGCGGGTTTCGGCATCAGTCTCGACGATATCAAGTGCTTCCGCAAGGTCGGCAGCCCCTGCGCGGGGCACCCGGAGTACGACGCCGACCTCGGCATCGAGATGACGACGGGGCCTCTGGGACAGGGTGTCTCCACCGCGGTCGGCATGGCCATGGCCGAGACGATGCTCGCCGCGAAATTCAATACGGAAAAACGCAAAATCTTCGACCACTACACCTGGGTGCTTGTCGGCGACGGCTGCCTCCAGGAGGGCATAGCCTCCGAGGCCTCGTCCCTGGCTGGCCATTTCAAGCTCGGGAAACTCATCGTCTTCTACGATTCGAACGATGTCACCATCGACGGGCCGACCGGCATCAGCTTTACGGAAGACGTGGCCAAGCGCTACGAGGCGTACGGATGGAAGGTGCTTAAGGGCGACATGTACGACTTCGCCGGCATCGAGAAACTGGTGGCGGAAGCGAAGGCCGACATCGACCGGCCGAAGCTCATCATCCTGAAGAGCATGATCGGCAAAGGCGCGCCGACGAAACAGGGCACGAACAAAGTGCACGGCTCTCCGCTGGGCGAAGAGGAAATCGCCAGGGCAAAAGAGACGCTCGGAATTCCGAAAGAACAGAAATTCTGGGTCGCCCCCGAGGCGTACGAATACTTCGGCGCCTATAAACAGGGATTGGAATCGCGCCATGCACGATGGACAGAGGAGTTCGAAGCGTGGAAGCGCGAGGAACCGGCGCTGGCCAGAGAGCTCGACGTCTGGTACTCGGGCGACCCATTGTCCGAAGTGAAGATGCCGACCTTTGCGCCGGACGAGCCGCTCGCGACGCGGGCCGCCTCGGGAAAGGTCCTGCAGGCGATCGCCGCGGCCTGGCCGAACTTTGTGGGAGGATCGGCCGATTTGACCTCTCCCAATGTCTCCGCCCTGAACGAAGTAGCCGACTACACTCCGGAGAACAGATCCGGACGGTATATCCGCTTCGGCATCCGCGAGCACGCCATGGCTGCCATAGGCAATGGCCTTATGCTTCACGGAGGCCTCAGACCCTTTGTCGCGACCTTCCTTTCGTTTGTCGATTATCTGCGGCCCGCGCTCAGACTCTCGGCGCTCATGAAGCTGCCCCTCGTGTATGTGCTGACCCACGATTCCATCTACGTCGGCGAAGACGGACCCACGCATGAGCCGATTGAGCAGCTGGCGAGTATCCGGGCGATACCCAACGTTCTTGTGCTGCGTCCCGCGGACGGAGAAGAGACGGCCGAGGCCTGGTCGATCGCGATGAAGCGGAAAGACGGCCCGACAGTCCTCGTGCTCGGCAGAAACAATGTGCCCTTCCTGAAAAAGGACGATCCCGACTGGCGCGCCGACATGGCCAAGGGGGCCTATATCGTTCGCGATACGAAGAAGACCCCCGATGTCGTCATCGTCGCCACGGGAAGCGAAGTGTCCCTGGCCCTCGAAGCCGCGAAGCTCGTTCCGGCAAAATCCGTCAGGGTCGTCTCGATGCCCTGCAGGGAAGCCTTCCTGAGGCAGCCCGAGCGGTACCAGGCCGAACTCTTGCCCAAAACCGCGAAGATCGTGGTCGCCGAGGCTGGCATCGCCCAGGGATGGGGGGAAATAGCGCAGCGGGCCAACATCTTCTCCATTGACAGGTTCGGCGCGTCCGGCCCCGCGGGCGACGTGGCGAAACACCTCGGATTTACGGTGAAAGAATTGGGCAAACTGATTGTGAAATAAAAGGGAAGCGGATAAATTTAGTATTTATTTCTTTTTTCGCGAAAAACATACCCAATGAAATCATTCATCACCAAATGAACTACTCTGCAGCTTGCTGCAGAGTAGTTCATTTTTTATCTTGACAAGTAGAAATTTAGTGGTAATATATTTTTATATTAACATCTGATGATAAGATGATAAAGAAATCGCAACGAAATGAAAAGGAGATTTGATTTATGATTGCAAAAAAGAAAAAATGGCTACTCACCAATTACCCAGAGATCCTCTTTGAGGATAATGCTGTTGGACAGATGAAAAAGAGGCTATTTGATGCACCGATGGATGAAATAGATTCTATTCTCGCAGATTATGGAATTCCCTCTGAATCAGAAATGGGAAAAGCAGGTTGCTATATCCAGAATACTCCACGGAAAGATGCTATCGAAAAACGCAAAAAAAATGATGTGGTTTTACTCCCAATCGGTTGTACAGAAAATCATGGCGATCATGCTAATAGCGGACTTGATACGTTTATGGTTACCCAAATCTGTGAAGGAGTGAGGCGTTATACCGCCAAACAGGGCAGAGAGGTAAATTTGGCTTTTACTCCAATCAACTATGGTGGTCATCCTTACCATCACATGGGCATGCCGGGCACGGTGATTATTCCCCCGGAAGTAGTCAGAGAGACATTGATTTATGTAATGCTTGGCTTGTGGAATGATGGATATCGAAAGATCATCCTTGTCAACAATCATGGGCACCTCTGGACTTTGGTTGATGCGATTCAGGAATTTATGAAAAGGTTCCAGCTTCCGGCAGTTGTACAAGTTATAGATTGGCACCGGGCCGTGAGAGAATTTTTTATGCCAATAGACCGATCTGACAGTCTTGAAACCAACTTTATCCATGCAGATGAAGCGGAGACATCGGTGGGCCTTTTAATGTTCAAAGATATGATTGATATGAATTACGTACGGGATGCATTGGGAGAGAGTTTTTTACCTGAAGGTCATTTTGATCTTTCCGTCGACCCATATCGTCGCCCACATAGGTGGGAAGAGGGAGAGGGGCATTCTGCTATTGAGCGATTTGCTACTCCTGAAGGAGTTGTTGGTAAACCCAGTCTGGCTACTGCAGAGAAAGCCAAGCGACCTATTGCTGCTATCCTTAAATATTTAACTATGTGTATTGACGATATTCTTGAAGCCTTCCCTCCTGGCAAATTACCGGAAAAGGTTTCTCTAAGAGATCCAAGCGAACTTGCGCCTTTCTTACAGGAACCATGGAGCAAAGGATGGAAGTCGGTATATGAACTACCTCAGATCGGTCCCTTCCATAAGGGGTGATGCATGAAGTATTCCTTATGCCTTTCCGTCAGTCCTACTCAGTTTGATGCAATTCCTTTGGAAGGTGATTTTGCCAAAAATGTAAAGAAAGTGGCTGAATTAGGATTTGATGGAGTGGAATTGGCCATTAGGGATCCTCTGCTTATTGATAAAGAGAAGATATTGAGAGAATTGAATCAATATGGGTTGGTAGTACCTGCAATTGGGACTGGCCAAGCGTGGGGAGAGGAAGGGCTGTCTTTTACGGATCCTGATCCTCAGGTACGTAAAAAGGCAGTCTACCGGGTAATTTCTCATTTTGATTTTGCCGCTGAAACAGGAGCTGTTATCATCATTGGTCTCTTAAGAGGTGTCGCCAATGTAGATGTAAGTGCAAAAGACGCTAATCAATGGATATTCGAGGCTTTTAGCCATTGTTGTGAGGAAGCTCAAAAGCAAAATGTCCGGATTGCTTTTGAACCTATTAATCGATATGAAACTTCTTTTATAAACTGTGTTCGGGACGGCCTCAGCCTCATTGAAAAAGTAGGAGCTCCTAATCTTGGTATGGTGTTGGATACTTTTCACATGAATATAGAGGAACCGTGCATAGCTGAAAGTATCAAACTGGCTGCCAGTAAGATGTTTCATTTGCACTATGCCGATTCGAATCGAATGTATCCAGGGGCAGGTCATATTGATTTCAAGTCAGTTATTAAAGCTGCACAGGATATCGGTTACACTGGATATTTTTCAGGGGAACATCGGTCTGATTCTTATGGAGCAACAGCTGCTGCTAATGGGCTAAATTTTTTAAGAAAAATAGAAAAAGAAATGGAGAAAGGTAACTGTAAAATAGAAAATCGCCTATTTGTATAGGCTAAAGGGCGTAAGAATAGAAGAGGTTGAAATATGAAAGCTGCAGTATTTGAGGGTAATGGTAGACTAGTCATTAAAGAAGTAGAGAAACCCATATTGAGAAATTCTACCGATGCCTTGATAAAAGTGAGCGGAACGGGAATCTGTGGAACCGACCTACATATTTTGGATGTTCCTCCCAAACATCCGGCGAAGCCTGGAGTGATCCTTGGACATGAATTCACCGGAGAGATTACTGAGCTTGGAAAGGATGTTCAGGGTTTTGCTGTGGGGCAGCATGTCCTGATTGACCCGCACCCTGGTTGCGGGGTCTGTGATGAATGCCGGCGGGGATTCCCGGACAATTGTATTCCTTTGTATGAAAACAGCTCGGCAGAAGGGCATCCTAATACAATCGGGATTTTTTCCGATGGCGCTTACAGCGAGTATGTAATAGTTCCGAAGCAGTCTCTCTATAAAATCAGTCAAGATGTTCCTGTAAAAATTGCCGCCTTGGCCGAACCACTTTCATGCGTTGTCAATGCTTCGGAAAAGCTTAAGGTACAGCCAAGCGCTTTCGTGGTAATTCTGGGCGCAGGTCCAATCGGTTTGTTGTTCACCATGCTTATGAAGGCAAATGGCGCATCGAAAATCATTGTATCCGAACCTTCCCGATTCAGAAGAGATGCGGCGCTGTCTTGCGGCGCCGATATTGTGCTCGATCCGTCTGCGGAAGACATCCAGCAAGTGGTTAGGAATGAGATGGGCAAGGGCGCCGATTATTGCATTGAAGCGGTGGGGCCGCTGTTGCCGCTGGCGATCCATCTAGCTAGAGCCGGCGGAAAGATTCTTCAATTTGGCCATGATGAAACGGCCAATCCCGAAGTTCCCGTGGGCGTTCTTCTAAAGAAGGAACTAGAAATTTATGGGGCGTTTATCGGAAAGCATTCATTTGAAAAAACAGTGCGCATCATGGAGAGCGGAAAGCTTCCTCTGGAGAAGATCGTGTCTCATGTGCTTCCGCTTTCGAGGATCCATGAAGGCCTTGCGCTGCTGAGAAAGGGCGAAGGGCTGAAAATCATCATTACTCCCGAAAGAGGCTGAAGGAAAAGGCAAGCATAGGGTGTTTCCTTTGACCGGCACCTGAAATTCGGATGCCGACACTGCTTAGTAATCTTAAGTTCACGATTTAGTGGACTATTTTGAGGAAGGAGGCTTTGGATGAAAAGGTTCTTAGTTGTTGTAGCGGCTTTTGTTCTTATCGGTAACTCTTTTGTGTTCGCCGCAGGCCCTAAAGAGATTCGCATTGGATTCACAGTGAATGACTTCAATGATCTCTGGGTGACGTTCATGATGGATGCGGTGAAGAAATGGGATGAGCGGACACCAGGAGTGACGGTAACTTTGGGCAACGGACAAACCGATGTGAGCACCCAGTTGGGTATAGTAGAGACATGGATCAACCAAGGATATGATGCCATCATCGTAAAGCCCGTGGAAATAGAGGCGACCGTGGCAATGGCCAAGGCCGCGAAGGCTGCAAATATTCCATATGTCGCCGTCCAGCAAGGCATCAAAGAGGCTGACGCGAGAGTGCTCCAAAACTCGGTAGTGACCGGCGAAGTTCAGATGCAGGCAGTGGCCGATAAGCTGGGCGGAAAAGGAAATGTGGCCATAATGATGGGCGAACCTGGTACGCTTATAGCACAGGAAAGATTGCAGGGCAACAAGAATGTTCTTGCCAAATACCCGAACATGCACCTTGTCGCGGAGGAAGTAGGGAACTGGCAGAGAGACCAGGGTATGAATATCATGGAGAACTGGCTGCAGGCGGGTATCCCCATCGACGCGGTCGTGGCATCCAACGATGAAATGGCTATCGGCGCCATTTTGGCTTTGGAAGCGGCCAAAGTGCGTAGCAAGTACATCGTGGCGGGAATCGACGCGACCCCCAATGCCCTTCAGTTCATGAAAGAAGGAAGACTCGATATCACGATGTTTGCCGATGCTAAGACTCTTGCCGAGACATCTCTTGATGTTGCCATGCAGCTTATCAAGAAAATAAAGCCCAAGGATGTCATAATTTCCGATCGGCTGGTCACACCCACGAATGTTGACGAATACCTCGCTCTTTATAAAAAATAAAAACAGGTATGTAGCCGATTTCATATGAAGCAGGGAAGGGCATGGTATACCAGCCCTCCCCTGCTTCAAAAACGGCTAGTCGCGGTTTTTTATTAAGGATACTAGACTTTTTTTGATATGAAGGGGAAATAGAGAATGTCCGAGCAAGAATGTCTTTTAAAAGTTCAAAATGTCTCGAAAAGCTTTCCTGGCGTGAGGGCATTGGACAATATCAGTTTTCGAGTATCAAAAGGTTCGGTACATGCTCTTGTAGGGGAGAATGGAGCTGGAAAGTCAACCTTGATGAAAATTCTTCTGGGGTTGTATCACCCGGATACCGGCAAGATATATTTCAATGGAGAAAAGAAGCATTTCTATCATCCGAAGGATGCGTTGAACGCCGGAATTGCGATGATCCATCAGGAACTCAGTTGCGCGCGTGAATTAACGGTGGCACAGAATATATTTCTTGCTAAGGAGCTGACACTTAAGCATACTCAATTCCTCGATAAAAAACGGATGATTGAACAATCTTACGAATTGCTGCAGAGGATTGGGATCGACAATATAGATCCGAATACAAAAATAAAGGATCTGAGCGTCGCCAAGCAGCAGATGTGTGAGATCGCGAAGGCGATTTCATACAATGCAGCGTTGATTCTCATGGATGAGCCAACGGCGGCGATACCCAGCAATGATGTATTGACGTTATTTGAGATCATCCGCGCCTTGAAAAAGGAAGGAAAAACCATAATATATGTCACGCATAAGCTTGAGGAGATTTTCGAAATTGCGGACAAGGTTTCTGTTTTCAGAAATGGAATGCATGTCGACACGATAGATACCAGCGCGACCAACAAGGATGCTCTTATACAGATGATGGTAGGGCGAGATATTGTCGACTTATACGCGAAGGAAAAGGCTAATATTGGAGATGTCGTCTTACAGGTTGAGAATCTGAGCTGTAGTAAAAAATTTGATAATGTCAGCTTCACGCTAAAAAAGGGAGAGATTCTCGGTGTAGCCGGGCTGGTGGGCGCCGGACGATCTGAGATAATGGAGACATTGTTTGGCATCCGGCAGAAGAAGACAGGCAAGATATTTATCTCTGGCAAAGAGGTGAATATACGATCTCCAAGAGATGCCATCAAAAATGGACTGGCATTTTTAACAGAAGATCGAAAAAATAGCGGCTGCTTTCTGCCCTTAAGCGTCAGGATAAACACGTACATCGCCTCAATAAAACAGCATAGTGGTAGATTATTCGTGCGACGGAAGAAAACCGTCGAATCGACAAAACAAATGATAGATGCGCTATCGATAAAAGTGTCATCCATGGAAGATCAGATCAATAATCTTTCGGGAGGGAATCAGCAAAAGGTGCTGGTGGCCCGCTGGCTACTCACAGAGCCGGAAATTTTGATCGTCGACGAGCCTACCCGGGGAATTGATGTGGGGGCCAAGGCTGAGGTTCATCGACTGCTTGTCAATCTTGCGCTGAAAGGGAAAGCGATCATTATGATTTCATCTGAGATGTCCGAGATTTTGGCCATGAGCGATCGCATAATGACGGTCAGTTCTGGCAGAGTTACAGGTTTTATCGATGCCAAAGAGGCGACCCAGGAGAAAATTTTGAAATGCTGTATGGATTAATCCTTCGATAGAACCATCCGTGCTCTGATAATTTCGCATAAAATTGCGGTAATACAAGGGGAAACAGCGCTATGCAAATTAAGATCCAAGATCAGAATATCTTTAAAAAAGTCATGAAAAAGTACAGCACGATTTTGATTTTGTTGATGATGATGCTGATCATGACTATTTTAAATCCAAAGTTCCTTACGACTAACAACCTGATGAATATCCTCCGGCAGCAAACACCTATCGCGATAATGGCGTTCGGAGTCAATCTCGCGATCATTTCCGGAGGAATTGATATATCTGTTGGGTCAGTGATTGCGATGGCCGCGGTTATCCTTGCGAAATTTGCGAAGGTGGATTCGTCGGGCGCGGGCTATCCTTTGATTGTTCCAATAATTGCCAGTCTTCTGGCCGGCGGCGCAGCAGGCTTGATCAATGGTGTGGTTATCGCCTATGGGAAAGTTCCACCCTTTATTGCAACACTCGGTATGATGTCTGTTGCAAGAGGTGTTGCTCTGATAATTTCCAAAGGGAGGCCTATCACCGGCTTTAGTGATGCATTTAACTTTATTGGCGGCGGAACTTTTCTGGGCTTGCCATTTCCAATCTATATACTTTTGGCCTCCTATCTCATTATCTATGCTATTTTACATTTGACGAAATTTGGGACTTATATTTTTGCTATCGGAAGTAGCCAAATGGCTGCTGAAGTCTCTGGTGTCAACGTGAAAAAAACTAAAGTTGTGATATATGTAATCTCTGGCGTTTTTACAGGGATAGCAGCAATAGTTCTCGCTTCACGCACCCTTTCCGGACAACCGGCCGTGGGTGAGGGCTATGAGATGAATGCAATCACTGCGGCTATCATCGGTGGTACTAGTTTCTCCGGGGGGATCGGTACCGCCTTCGGCACCTTTATCGGCGCACTTATTATGGGCGTGCTCACAAATGGCATGACCATGTTGCAGATAGAGCCGGCAATGCAGATGGTTGTCAGGGGGTCCGTAATTGTACTTGCGGTATTTGCCGATCAGTATCGCAATAATTACAAGTCATAAATTATAGGGCAAAGGAGTAGTTATGCGGCTAGAAAATAAGGTAGCAATCGTCACAGGTGGAGGAGGAAGTATCGGCAGAGAAATAGCCCTAGAACTCGCTCGTGAGGGAGCCATTGTGACGGTGGTGGACTTAGATCAAGCAAAGGCAGAAAGTACATTGAAGATGATTAAGACTTCGGGAGGTAGAGGGAAGGCGTTCACAGTCAATGTTACCAGCAAGCAAGAAACAATCAGGATGGCCGATTTAGTCAATAAGGAATTTAAATCAATAGATATTTTAGTGAACTGCGCCGGTACCGACATTAAAGGATCGATTATAGATTTGCCTGAGAGCACCTGGGATTTTCTTATGAGCCTTAATTTGAAGGGTGTTTTCCTCTGTACCCAGGCTGTCGTGGGCGCAATGGTAACCAAACGATCTGGACGTATCATCAATATCTCATCGATAGCTGGCAAGACTGGAGAACCATTCACAAGTCCATATTGCGCAACCAAATTTGGGGTTATTGGCTTTACGCAGTCGGTTGCCATGGAACTTGGTAAGGATGGGATCACGGTAAATGCGGTATGTCCCGGGCCAGTTGAGAGCGAGCTAATTAAAGCGAGCATCGAGCAGTCGGCGAAGCTGAATAACAAGACGTATGAACAGGAACTATATGACAAGTTCTTGTCTTCAACTCCAATGGGAAGAATGGCTAAACCTGGAGATATCGCAAAGGCTGTGGTCTTTTTGGCATCTGATGATGCGGCATTCATAACTGGGAGCACTATAAACGTCTCTGGAGGAAAAGAAGTCCATTAACATGGGAATCCGCGACATTATTTATATGCTGCTGTATTTACTCTGCTAGGATACCTTGGCTCTTGCCAGGATGACTTAACAACTTACGGAGATTAGGAATATATCATTTAAGTAAGCTGTCAATATTCCTTATATGAGTCCTAAACATTTCTGAAGTACAGTAGTAGTCACCTTCTTTGATGGCATCTATTAGTTTTTGATGATCTTCGACAACAGAATCCAATGTAGAAATCTGGCTCTGTGCAATAGCCTTTTCTTCCTCCATAAAGGCTTTCATTGTGGCATAAAGATTGTCAAATACTTCGTTGTTGCAGACCTGAATTATGTGTTTATGAAAATTGTAATCTGCATCGATTCTTTTTTGATAGTCCTGCTCTTTTATAGCCTCAGCCATATTAGTTACTTCTGCTTCAAGTTTTTGAATTGTTTCGTCTATGAGTATTTTGTTATTTCTATGATACAACATAAGATACCAAAGCCCCTGGTGTTCTAAAACCATGCGTAATTCAATCAGATCTTTAAAGTCCTTTTTCCCTAACAGCATAGACCACAAGAGTGCTTCTGAAGAGATGTGAGAACTTTCACAGATAAATGTACCTTTAGGATTTCGTAGCTCAACTACACCTAAAAATTGGAAAATTTTTAAAGCCTCTCGAATGGAAGAACGTCCTACTCCGAACATTTCCGCCAGTTCATATTCATTGGGTATTTTATCATTTGGTTGTAATTTACCTGTTGAAATCATATTTTTAATTTCTTCCATTACCTGAAAAACGACGGTTTTTTGTTTGATTGGCATCCTATTTTTCATTTTAATGACTTCTCCTAATATTTCGAGAGGCTTATATAAAAATAAACCAGTGACCGAATTTTGATGGAACGCCCAAACCAATGGTATATAATGCCAGTTGTCTAGACGCCTTCTATATAAATATAAAGAAAGATTCAGTGAGACCTAAGAAGTATAGCCGAAATCCTATGTGGGATGCAAATACTCACATCCCCTTATGCAGAAAGAATCGTATAGTACCTCTTACGAGGTTCAGTGCCCCATGGCACTCTGAAGAACCCACTGAACAAAAAATAGGGATGAACAATTTCTGGCCCGATAAAATACTGCGGCGGGCGAGCGCTAGAGGATTCAGAACGTCGTAATGACGTTGATTCCCATCCCCGGGAACTGGCCCATCTTCTGCAGAAAGTCGACGCCCTGCGCGAGAGAGAGGCGTCCGGTGACGAGGCGCTCGGGATGCAGCCTGCCGGAGGCGACCATGCCCAGGAGCACGCCGTAACGGTGCGCCTGGATGCCGTGGCTGCCGTAGATTTCCAGTTCCCGGGCCACCACAAGGTCCATGGGCACTTCCGGATGGCGCTGGTCGGCGAGCATGAGGCCCACCTGTACGTGCCGTCCGCGCTTGGCCAGGCAGGCGATGGAGTTGAAGCATGTCTGGCGGCTGCCGAGTGCGTCCATGGAAACTTGGGCGCCTCCGTCAGTGGCGTCACGGATGGCGGATATGACGTCGGGGACCTCGCGGGCGTTGATGACAATGTCCGCTCCGAACTGCCGCGCCATGGCCAACTTGTCGTCCTGGATGTCCACCGCGATGATTCTCGCGCCCATCGACGCGGCGATCATGATGGCGGAAAGCCCGACTCCCCCGCAGCCATGTACCGCCACCCATTCGCCCGCCCGGACTTTCGCCTGGGCCTCCAGGGCGCGGAAGGCTGTCGCGAAGCGACAGCCAAGGCTCGCGGCGGTCACGGAATCCATTGTATCGGGAAGCCGCACGAGGTTCATGTCCGCGTAGTGGATGGCCACGAATTCGGCAAAAGACCCCCAGTGGGTGAATCCAGGCTGGAACTGGTTGTCGCATACCTGCTGGTTGCCGGTGAGACAGGGTTCACAGTGGCCGCACCCGGCCACAAAAGGCATGGTCACCCTGTCGTCACGTTTCCAGTTTCGTATGTTTTTGCCTACCTCGACGATCGTTCCGGCCAGCTCGTGCCCGGGCACATGGGGAAGCCTGATGTCCGGGTCGTGTCCCTGCCAGCCATGCCAGTCGCTTCTGCAGATGCCCGTGGCGTCCACGGACAGGACGACGCCGTCATCGGGAACTTCGGGATCGGGGACTTCCGAAATGGACAGAGGAGTACGGAATTGGGTAAACACAGCGGCTTTCATGGCATATCCTTTTTGCTCGGCCTCCCGGCCTCTTATGAGAGCTGATTGGTTTTCAGAAACAGCCGCGCATCCTCATCCGAGAAGAACACGAACCAGACGGTGCGCGGGCAGGAGGTGCCTGGAGTAGATGGGGAGGGCCCGCATGGCGGCTTGAGCGCGCTTTCGAGGAAGTCCCGAACGGTCCGCCAGGCGATTTTTGCGGCGCGCTCCCGCGGGAACCCGTAGACGCCGGTCGAGATCGCGGGAAACGCGATCGATTCGAGGCCTTCGCGCGCGGCGAGCGCGAGCGATTCGCGGTAGCAGGAGGCGAGGGTTTCGTCTTCGTGGTGAGTGCCGCCGCGCCAGATCGGTCCGACCGTGTGGATGATGCGCTTCGCGGGCAGGCGTCCCGCGGTGGTGGCGACGGCCTGTCCGGCCGGAAGACCATCGGGCAGAGGCCCGCGGCGCAGAGCTCTGCATTCGGCGAGGATTTCGGGCCCGCCCGCGCGGTGAATCGCGCCGTCGACACCGCCGCCTCCCAGAAGACTTGAGTTCGCCGCGTTGACGATGGCGTCGCAGGCGAGGGTCGTGATGTCGCCGACACTCACGATGCAGCGGCCGTCAGGCGAGCGGTACAGCTCTTTCATGGTTCAGCCTTCGTCCTCGTCCCGGGGATTTTTGTGTTTTTCAAGCAGCTCCCTGATTTTCGCGATGAGGGCGTCGAAGTTGAGCGGCTTTGCGAAAAACGCGTCGGCGCCAGCCTCCATCATCTGGGGTTGAGCCTCTTCCTCCGCGATGCCGGTCATCGAGATGACCGCCGGCTGGCCGAAGGATTCGTCCGAACGGATCTTTTTGCAAAGCGAGACGCCGTCGACGCCCGGCAGATTCAAGTCCAGCAGTACGATGGCGGGGTGTCGCTCGGCGATAATTCTGCCTGCCTCGAATCCATCGAAAGCCTGGGCGACGCGCAGTTCCTCGATTTTTCGTTCGAGCAGCCGTTTGAGGATAGTGTTGAGATCCTTGTCGTCATCGACGATGAGCGCGAGGCCGGGATCGACGGGCATGGTGAGGTCGTCGCGCAGTTCGTCGGGGACGCGCATGTTCCTTTCTTTCAGAAACGAGACGAGATCTTCGGAGTACACCCGGTATTGTCCGCCAGGCGTGCTGAAAGCTTTCAGATGTCCTCCGCGTATCCAGTTGATCGCGGTCTGGTTGACGACGCCGCAGAGCCTGGCGACCTCGAGGGCTGAAAATGTGCGAACTTTATTACTGAATTTGGCCATTGGATGCCTCTAAATAGCAGATATTTTTGTGTGAGTCTGACGGTACACCATAAGAATATTTTATATAGATAGAAAAAGCCAGAGGAAAAATCACCCATGCGGCCGCCGGCGCCGAAGTTCTTGCAATTTTCCGCGACTTCCCGTAACGTTACGCTCATTATGGATTCGACAACCACCTTTGATGCGGGAACAATAGAAGCGCTTTCGGTCGACGAGCTCGCGATCGCGCAGAAAATAGCCGGAGAGCTCGGAGTCAGGCTCTCGCAGGTGCAGGCCGTCTTAAGCCTGTCGGCCGAAGGCTGCACGGTTCCCTTTATCAGCCGCTACCGAAAGGAGCGCACCGGCAACCTCGACGAGGTTCAGGTCCGCGACTGCATTCAGAAATTCGAGAGCAACAGGAATCTCGAGGAACGCCGGCTCGAGGTGCTCAAGGGCGTGTCCGCGCAGGGCAAGCTCGACGCCTTTCTCTACG
>DIMW01000010.1 GCA_002425765.1 Spirochaetaceae bacterium UBA5556
CTTGCCACATCCGTGATGCTCACAAGCCGGTTCGTCGCATCGTAGGTGAGGTTCGTGTACGTCCCCGCCACCGACACCAGGTTCCCCAGGTGCCCGTCGTCCGTGTAGTCCGTCGTCACCCCGCTCACCGTCCTGTAGTCCAGCCGCATGCTGGGACCACCGCCCGTCGCGATATACGTGTAGCTCGTGCTCCCCGGCGCAGCACTCTGGTTCCCGATCACGTCATAGCTGTACCCACCCGTCGTCAGCCGGTCCATCCCGTCGTACGCGTACCCGCTCCCGTTCCAGCTCGTCACGTTCCCCTGCCAGTCGTACCCATAGCTCTGAGCTCCAAAGCCTGGAGCTTATCGTTTTGAAAGCACTAAGCCATAATACTCATAGACGCTTTTCAAAATTAATACTTTCCTCTGTGTATTTGTAGATAATTGCTTCTTTATACTTTCTCCAGAGGAGAATTCAACAAAAAAAGGAAAAGCATAATTTTCTAGACAGTATTTTAATCTTTCGTCTCTTTGTGCATTTTCAATGTTGAAATCTGTTGATAGAAGTTTGCATATCTCAAGCTCTTTTGGACACAGTAGATCTAATCTTGTCCGGATGTGGCAAATTTGTTCTTTAGGATACTTGGCCTCCCCAAGATCATTAAGCCAAATAGCTAGATTGACATATATTCCGTTTCCAAAGTGTGATCTTTGAAAATCAATAACATGTATCTGTCTAGCCTCCGCACGATACAATGAGTTTCCTTTCTTCTTAAATCCTTTAAGCTCCAAAAAAGAATATATATCTTCAAACATAAAGGCCACCTTAATATGTAACAACAAATGTTTCCCAAGACAGACTGAACTGACCCCAATTAAGTGGACACAGAAATAGATTCTATTTCATCGTATCTCTGGTTTCTATACGCGATGGGGCTTTTCCAGCCCAGATTCTTTTGGATTCTTCTCTCGTTGTAGAATGAAATATAGTCGTTGATCTCCTTCGCCACGTGAGGGAAGTTCTGTTGCTTATTCCTTCCATCGACGTAGCCAAGCTCGCATTTCAAATGGCCGAAGAAGCATTCCATGAGCGCGTTATCCCAGCAGTTCCCCGCTCTCGAATAACTGGAAACCATCTTGTGCTGTTCCAGCACGGTTTGGTATTCCTCTGATCGGTACGCCGGTCCGCGATCGCAGTGGAGAAGTGCTCCTTCAAGAGTGTTCGTCGCCAGAAGCTTTTTGATCGGTGCCACTGCGGTCGCAATGGTATTCCGGAGACTCACTGCATACGAAACGATCTCATGGTTGAATAAATCCATGACCGCACTGAGATACAGGGTGCCGCCTGCAAACGTGACCCAGGTGACATCGGTCGCAAGCTTTTTAAGCGGAAGTACCGAGGTGAAATTCCTATCCAGAATATTCGGCCCACACTGTCGATCCGACAATCGCTCCTTATGTCGCTGCCGATACCAGTACGCAGGGTGTCGTCGCTTCCGTACGCGCGCATGAAGCAAGTTCTCATTCATTATTCGTGCGATTCGCTTGTGGTTGATCGGTATTCCTTCGGTCAGGCTAAGATACCGGGCCATCCTCTTGGCACCGTAACTATAGTGGACACCTTCTTGAATACTCCTTATCGTATCAACGAGTGAAGCATCCCTACTGGGCCCGCTATTCGCCTGTAGATACCGGTAATAACCGCTTCGTGAGACTTCGGCAAGACTACAAAGCAGTTTCACTTTGTAGCCTCGTACGGCAAGTTGTTCGATGGCAACATATCTTTTTTTTTACGGCCATTCTTCCGATACCCGTTCAGAATGAGCATCTCCCTCAGATAGGCGTTCTCTGTCCGGAGATATTCCATCTCCTTTCGGGGATCTTCAAACACTGGAGGTTCATGCAGGTGCAGACATGCCTCCTTGGCTTCTTCGCCCTGCCTGATCCGTTTACCTGGGTTCTTGCACTTCTTGATCCATGACAGAATCAGCTGGTGCTGGATGCCATAGCTGCGTTCAAGACCACGAATGCCGTCTCTGCCATCGAAGTAATCCTTAAGTACCTTCGTCTTTAGTTCCAGAGGATACTTCATACCCCTCCTCTCTTTCTTTCGGTACTTCATTCTATACCCCCTTTTATGTCTACTTTCAGGGGGTCAGTTCAGACTACGACACATTACAGGTACGGAGGGGCTCTTAAAGCAGCTTCCCAAAGCCCTGATTGAGCGCGCCATGGACGCCGAGATGACCGATCATCTTGGCTACGAAAAGAGCGATCAAACGGAAAAGGACACGTCAAACAGGCGGAACGGCACGACGAAAAAACCTTGCGTTCCGACCAGGGGCCGTTGGAAATCGATGTTCCTCGCGATCGGGAAGGCGAATTCGAGCCAGCAATCGTTCCCAAACATCGGCGTGAGTTCAAAGGCTTCGACGACAAGATTCTCTCGATGTACGCCCGCGGCATGACAACCCGGGAAATCGCCGGCCACCTGAAAGAGATCTACGGCACCGAGGTGTCGCCAGAACTTATAAGCCGAGCGACCGACTCGGTGAAGGAGCTGCTCGAGGATTGGCGAAACCGGACTCTGGAGCCGTTCTATCCGATCCTGTTTCTGGATGCGTTGGTGATCAATGTCAGAGAAGACGGCAGGGAAAATCCCGTGTTCCCCTCAGCGATTCTCGCAGCGGAATTCATCCATGAAACTAGCGGCCTTCTTCACGTTTTCGACGAGGTTTGCGTTATAGATCGAGAAGCGGATGCCGCCGGTCGAGCGGTGCCCTTTTACGCCGACGATGCCTGCGGCCTTGGCTTCCTTCACGAAGGTCTCTTCCATTTCCGCGGTTTTGAGTCGGAACACCACATTCATCTGCGAACGCGAATCTTTCTCCACCGGCCCGCGATAGAAGCCTTCGGACTTGTCGATGGCTTCGTAGAGGAGGCGCGCCTTTTCGAGATTGATCCTCTGCATGTTCTCGAGGCCGCCGATGGTGTTGAGCAGCCACTTCAGCGTGAGGTTGAGTATGTAGATGGAGAAGCAGGGCGGCGTGTTGTAGAGCGAGTTGTTCTCGCCATGGGTACGGTAGGAGAGCATCGTGGGGAGTTTCGCCTGCTCCTGCGCGAGGTTGTAAAAATCCTCCCGGACCGCGAGGAGGGTTACGCCGGAGGGGCCCAGATTCTTCTGAGCGCCGGCATAGATGAGGGAGAATTTGTCCGCCGGGAAGGGGCGCGAGAATACGTCGCTCGACATATCGCAGATGAGGGGAACCTTGCCTACATTGGGCCAGTAGTGCCACTGCGAACCGAAGATCGTATTGTTGCTCGTCATGTGTGCATAGGCGGCGGAGGGATCGATCTTGAGCTCTTCCTGCTTCGGAAGCCGCGTAAAGGTCCCGTCGGGGTTTTCGGTCGTGATGACATCTACGGAGCCGAAATGCTTGGCTTCCTTGACCGCGGCCTTACCCCAGTGGCCGGTCACGATATACGCCGCCTTGCGGCCGTCGAAGAGATAGTTCATGGGGAGCATGAAGAATTGGGTCGAGGCGCCGCCGGTAAGAAACAGGATCTTCCATTCGGGGCCCATGCCGGCGAGCCGCCGGAACAAGTCCTGGGCCTCGTTGTGCATCGCCTCGTATTCTTTCGAGCGGTGCGAGACTTCCATCACGGACATGCCGGTGCCGTTCCAGTCAAGCATCTCTTCCTGAGCTTTCTGCAGCACTTCCATGGGGATGGCCGCGGGACCCGCGTTGAAATTGATCACTCGTTTCATGCTATTCGCTCCTTTTTCATCGTTTCGTGCGCATATGTCCGAAGCGCACCGATATCGCGCGTCCATATAGGGCGCGCTTGCCCGGCGCGGTCTATTTCCCCGTATACTTCCTGAGACGGGCGACAATGGAATCGCCCAACCTGAGGAGGTTCTCCTCGGTGGAAGCGCCCAGGTGCGGCGTCATGAGGGCGTTGGGCGCGCCGAGGAGCGGGGAGCCTTCGGGCGGCTCTTTGTTGTAGACGTCGGTCGCGTAGCCCGCCATTTTTCCGGATTTGAGGGCATCCGCGATGTCCTGATCGACGACGACCTGGCCTCGGCAGGTATTGATGAGAAAGACACCTTTTTTCATTTTGGCGATGGCGGCCGCGCTGATCATGCCGCGGGTCTCGTCGGTGAGGGGTGTATGGAGGCTGATGTAGTCGGCCTTCGCGTAGAGTTCCTCCAGGCTGACGAGCGTCGCCACGTCGGAACTCGTCACGTACTTGTCGTAGGCGACGACCGACATACCAAAGGCCTTCGCCCGAACCGCGAGCTCGCGCCCGATGCGCCCGATGCCGACAAGTCCAAGCGTCTTCCCGTGAAGTTCGGTGCGCTCGAGCTCCTTTTTGAGCCATTTACCCTCTTTCATCGAGACATCCGCCCGCACGAGATGGTTCGGCATCGCGATCATGAGGGCAAAGGCGAGTTCCGCCACCGCGAGGCTCGAAGCTTCCGGCGTATTGTCCACGGCCATGCTTTTCGATTTGGCGTATTCGACATCGATCGTGTCGACTCCCACGCCGCCTCGGATAATGTACCTACACTTCGGCGCGGCATCGATCATGGCCTTGTCGACCTTCGTCTTCGACCGCACAATGAGCACCTCGGCGTCGCCGAGCCGCGACATGTCCGAGGTCACTTCGCCGAATTCGGCAAGCCGTCCCGGCAAATCCGGCGCAAAAGCGTCCGCAAGCAACACGACCATCGCTTCCTCCTTCATTGTTCTCAGTCCACAAAATGATACCATGATTCTGGTATTCGGAACAGTTGCGGCCCTGCGTGTCAGCGTGTCGCGCGACCACATTTCGCGCGCCTCCAGACCGGACGCATCGTTTTGCCAGCGTCGCGCCGCACTGGTCCTATTCTCCGACTATCTTCCTCGCCTCGATGTAAAAGCGCTTCTCCGGCGCCTCTCCCATAGAAAACGTTTTGCGGGGCATCGCCCCGTCGTGGATGACGACGCTGAAGAACGACGCCTTGTCGACAGGCGGGAGATAGAGCCCCAGGTTCCCCGCCTTTCGCCCGAGCGCTTCGGCGCTCGAAGTCCCGTGAATATAATCGATGCCCACTTCGGGATGATCTTTCCGGTAAGCATCTATGTATCCTTGAATTGTCGCCACCGCGAGCCGCGCCTCCGGCTCTTTGAACATAATCGTTCCTGCGCGGTCTTCGGTGACGAACGCGAACCTGTGCGCGCCGCCCGCCGTCTGCCCTCCCGTTCCCGACGCATCCACGGCGGCAAAAGCCCGCGCGGCATCGGAAGTGTATCGAATTTCGGCGCCAGCTCCGGCGAGGGTGCCGAGAAAATCCTGCGCTTTGATATTGAAAAGCACGCGGTGGATGGGATGGAAGGGTAAGCCCTCATCATAGAGATTGACGAGCTCCACAAGCGCGTACCGGGCGGGGTGCGAGGCGAGCATCGTCTCCGCGTCCGGTCGGCCCGCGCAGGCGGCCTTTGTCTCTTCCCATATCGCCTTGGCGGTCGCGAGCGAGTGGTTCCCATCGCCGACCGCGAAGAGCAGCACTTCATCCACGCCATATTTCGCGCGGAAAGCCTCAGGATCTCCAAGCCCCTCAAGCGCCTCCGATATCCGCTCGAACTCATTCTCCTCCTGTATGAACCATCCGCGCACATGGCCTGAATTCTTCATCAGATCGAAATCATAGCCCTTCTCAAAATAGTGTCGCTTCCGGTACAGCGGCTCAATCACGGTCTTGCGAGGATCATCGACAAGAATCATGATATGCGGCAGCTCCAAAGGCGCGCCGCGCCGAATCGCCATACGCGGTGGAAGTCGTTCCACGATCGTGCCTTCCGTGGGACGAATGAGGCTTTTCGAATCTTTCCCGTACTGATAGCGCTCAAGGTCGACCGCGACGACAAGCCCGAGGCGCGGCTTCTCCTCAAAAGGAGTCGTCCGCTCGACAAGCATAAAACCCTGCCCCCTCGAGGAAAGAATCCCTTGCTCGAGATACTCACGCATTGTCTTCTGAATCGCGGTGATGCGCGTGTCTTTATCACCGCCCTCGAGATAACATTCCGGGAAAATAAGCCTGAGCGTCGAGGGAGCTCCGTTCACCTGTCGATCAACATCTTCCCAGTATTCACGCTCCGAAGAATACTGATCGCACGCGACCACAGCCCATTTCCGATAGTCCACGTCACTGTTCGGCAGATACATCTCGGGTACAGAGACGCCTACCCGCTCAAGCCTTTCGCGCGCCATCATACCAGGTCTCCTTGCACAATGAATGTATAATTTATTATCGCATAGAAATGGAAAATGGTAAAGAAATAGGGAAAGCCCTGCCGCCAAACACTATTTCTTATTCAAACCGAGATATTCATCGAGATGATAGCGTTCCCTCAAAAGCTTGAGCAGACGCCTATAGAGAAGTGTCGATATGACGAGCGCCAGAAGAAATGCCACGACTATCGCCCAGATGAGCGCCTCGGCCGGGAGTACCTTCGAGAGCAGCAGCGAATACAGGGCCATCAGAAGCGCAAAGCAGATGGCCATGAGCAGTATGTTTGCTATGGTCGCCCCCAGCACAAAGAGCACGACCCTGCCTTTATTGGCCGGTGTCTTATTCATTCCGGATAACCCTCTCCCTTATGTCTGTCCTGCGCCTATTCTCGGCTTTTGAAATTCTGAGATCAAAAGCCCGATTACCAGCAATATTTCGCCGATAGTGATCGCCGAATCGGCGATATTGAACGTCGCGAATCGCTCCATCCCCAGAAAACCATACATATTCAATGAAATAAAATCGACCACTCCCTCTGGCCTGAAAATCCTGTCTATCAGATTCCCGATGCCCCCGCCTAAAATAAGACCCATCGACCACCGCAAGAGTGTGGACAGGCCCTGTGTCCGAAAATAATAAATCAACACACCAGTCAGCACTACCGCAGGGAAAGCGATAAAAAGCAAAAACCTCAATACCGGCGATGAAGAGGCCCCAAGCGAAAAGGCCGCGCCTGTATTTCGTGCGTGGACAATCCAGATAAAGTCTCCGAATATCCGGGAAAATATCCTCCCCTCGGGAATATGGGCGACAACACAAGCCTTAACAATCTGATCCGAAATGATAATCACGGATGCGGCGACAAGAGGAAGCCAGAATTTTGCTCTTTTCATGTCATAACCCGGTGGGCACATCGACGAAGAATGTTTCGAGACCGAGCTCCGCGCGCGCCTTTTCCGCCACGGCCTTTACACCCCAGATTTCGGTGGCGTAATGTCCAGCCGCGATAAAATTCATGCCGCCCTCAATCATGTAGTGATAGATTGAGTGCGAAGGTTCGCCCGTGATGTAGAGATCGATGCCGGACGCCAGCGCCTCGAGCGATTCGAAAGGCGCCCCTCCGGACACAATCGCGACGGTCCTGATCTCCCGAGGTCCCGCGGCGATGACCGACTTGGGCGCCGAACGGTCGGGAAGAATTTTCGCGGTAATTTCGTCAAGCGTGCTCGGCTTTGGCAAGTTGCCCGACCAGCCGATGCTGATGCCGTGATAGATGCCGAAAGGCCGCCGTTCCGTCACTCCAAGCAGATCCGCGATGCGCGCATTGTTGCCCACTTCCGGATGGCGGTCGAGCGGCAGATGGCAGGCATACAGAGCCATATCGAAATCGAGGAGCATTTTGAGCCGCCCGCGAAGGCTGCCGGATACCGGCTCGGTTTTTCCCCAAAACATTCCATGGTGTACAAAGAGTACATCGGCACCCGCATCGTGCGCCCGGCGAATGGTTTCGGCGCAGGCGTCCACCGCCACCGCCAGCTTTTTTATCTGTTTCGAAGTGGTGCAGGCCACCTGCAATCCATTGAGAGAATCATCGATCTGCCGTAATTGATCGATTTCGAGAAAGGAGCGGGCCCATTTGTCAAAATCAACGATTGTCATGAAATCAGTATAAAAAAAAAGAACCCTTCATGGAAGGAGGCAGACCATGAAGGGCTCAAAAGCTATATAATGTCGTTTCGCCACCGACACTCGCTCATTGCTTTCGAATAGAATATATCACGCTTAAAAAAAATCGTCAATACGTGCATCTGCTTTTTTTATGAAAAATTATGAAAACATTGCAAAAGACTGTTATTTTTAACCTGCCTTCACGAATTATGTCAAATAATGCGTTATTGTGCAATACTGTAGTATGGTAATTTCATTGCCGGAATGCCGGTGCGCCCCTTTTCTTCGCCATGATTTTATGCGCTATACTATAGTGTAAATAGTAAATGCGGAGCAAAAATGATCTATTGGAATGCTGACCTGGCAGCGAAGATAACGTGCAACCACCAGGAAATGGAGACTCTGCCGCTATACATCGATCATCTGGTCGATGTGTCAAAAGCCGTGAGCCAATCGGGTATTCAGCCGAAGGGGGACCGGTTCTCTTCAGAGAAAGACACCTTTTTCCGATATGGACTCCTCCTTGTAAGCGAAGGGCTGGCGGGGGAAATTCTGGAAGAAATTTTGAGCGTACTGCTCTATGTCAGCGAGTCAAAAGGCATCGAATTCCTGCGGGAATGCGTGGCCGCGGAGGCCGTACTTTCCATCGCGAACGGTGAAGATCAGGATACGATGCTCCGGAAACTCTTGCCGTATTGCGGCATCGACAAAGCTCTTACAATGATGGAAAAAAGGAAATTCGAACATGCTGATTGAGCGCCTTGCCCGGATGTATGTGCGTTGGGGAAATCCCGGACAGACGGATGAGCTGAATCGGCGCAAAAAAGATCAATCGATATTGGCTATCCATCAATTTTTGGAGGCTATTGAAGAGAGCTCCGAGGATCGCAAAGCTCTTTTTACACAATCCCAGCAATCACGCCGAAAGGCTATGAAACTCTCCTATCTCCTCCTCGCCAGCGAAACGGAACCCGAGACCATCCCCGATGCCTTTCTCCGCTCCGGCCTTCTCTCCAACGGACAGCGCAGCAACAAACCTGAAGTGCTTCTATGGCTCGCGGGCACAGAAGCAATAGCGCGAGGCATTCATCCTTATATTGTATTTCTGATCATGTCTTCATATTTTGGCCTTGAAACCGCCGACGCGGAATTCCGCTGGCTTCAGGAAAGGGCAAGGGCCTCCACTATCAAACTGGAAGAATTTATAGTGCCGGGTGATCTCACCGATACCATCGAAGAGGCACTCAAAGAACCCACGAGGTTTCAGCGTACAATCCGCATTGCGGGAATGCCGCTTTCGGCCTCGGCATTTGCCGGATGTTCGCTCTATTACATCGAAAAAATCCTCGTCCTTATAGAACCGATCGGCGCGCTCATTTTGACGGAGATGATAATATCCGCGCGTAAAAATCTCGTCTCTGACGAGATCGGCACCGCTCAGCAGGCCTTCCTCGACTTGTTCACCCAGGAAGAGGCGGAACCGGCGATTCCCGAAGAAGAGCGGGCTACAGGGCTGGAAGCGTTTGAGGAACACAATCTGCCCGATCCGGATCTGATCCGCATCACGACCAATATTGTCATGGGCGCAGAAGCAAAAATTTTGAAATCGACCCTCTCTTCGATGAACGACAGCGAAATTGCCTCTCTGCTGAGGTGTCTCGAAGCGCTCGCCCATGAGCGCCTGCTCAGCCTGATCTCTCCAGGAAGGCAAAAACGCGTGCTCATGGTCATCCAAAGGACTGAAAACGTCGCCTCGGGGCAAATGCTCCGCGATGCCCAGCTTTTTGCGCAAAAATTGCTCACGACATATGCCCCGAAAAATCTAAAGCCCGGCGTCCCCCTCAGTATCCCCGAAGAAGTGCGGGGGCTTATCTCGTCGCTGCTGAGCAAGGAATAGCAAACACGAGCCAGCCGCCACGGCGTACGCATTTTAAGTGCGCGGAACGGGTAGTTGGGAGGGCCTAAGGCCCCAGAGGATGTGGTTTGTTTTTATTTGTGTAAAAGCTGATGCGCCCGCTCGCTCGCCTTGACCACGGCTTTGATGAGCGTGACACGCAACCCTCCGTCTTCGAGCTCCATGAGCCCATCGATGGTCGAACCCGCCGGCGTCGTCACCTGATCCTTCAGCTTTGCCGGATGTTCTCCCGTGACGAGCACGGTTTTTGCGGCGCCTAACACCGTCTGCGAGGCCAGTTCGATGGAGACTTCGCGCGGGAGCCCCATTTTCACGCCGCCGTCGGCGAGCGCCTCGATGATGAGATATACATAGGCCGGCCCTGAGCCCGAAAGGCCAGTGACCGCGTCCATATATTGCTCGTCGAGCACGAGCGCCCGACCGACCGCCTCGAAAAGACGCTTCACTTTTTGAGTTTTATCTTCTTCGGTGAAACGGGCGGGGGCGAGGGCGGTCATGCCTTCTCCGACCGACACGCCGAGGTTCGGCATGGCCCGGATGAGCGCGATCTTTCTCGCGAGTTTCGTCTGCATCGATTCAAGCGTGACGCCCGCGGCCGTGGAGACCACCACGCTTTCATCAGTAATCGCATCCGCTATTTCCTGAAGCACGTCGAAGATGGTCCGCGGCTTTACCGAAATGAGAATGATCTCCGATTGCTTCGCGACATCGCGGTTACGCAACACCGCCGAGACATGATACGTATCTTCAAGCCTTTGCCTGTGCTGTTCGGTCCGTACGGAGAGAATCACCTCGGAAGGCAGGAGCAGGCCTTTTGTTAGAGCTCCGGCGAGAATGGCTTCTCCGATCTTCCCCGCGCCGATGATGCCAAGCTTGTATTGCATGACTCCTCCGTCTATCCCCGCAGCGCCGATTCCAGAATCACGGCACTCTCGGTCTTATCATCGCGATATTTTACAATACAAGGTACCGAAAGCGAAATGCCCAGACGCGCCGCATAGTCGCCATGCGCAGGCCTCGTGCCTGAGACGACCACCGCATTCTCCGGAACCTCTCCGAAGAATTCGCGTTCATTCACGAGATCGAATATCTTGGTACCCTTCGTGATGATGACACCAGGCGCGAGTACGGCCCTCTTTCTTATGATGATACCCTCAAAAACCCCACACATGCCGCCGATAAAAACCTCATCCTCGACAATGACGGGGCCCGCCTGGGGCGGCTCGAGCACGCCGCCGATCTGCACTCCCGCGGAGAGATGCACATTCTTGCCGATGCGTGCGCAGGAACCGACGAGCGCGTGGCTGTCCACCATGGTGCCCTCGTCCACAAACGCGCCGACATTGATGTACGAAGGGGGCATGATCACGACTCCCTGCGCGACATACGCACCCCGCCTCACCGAACTTCCTCCCGGAACCATGCGGATGCCGTCGGTGGAACTGAAGCGTCTCGGCGGGAAGGCGGGTCTGTCGAAAAAACCTTCGGCGGGCCATGGCCATTCGGAGAGCCCTCCTCTCTTAAAACCCGAGAGTATTGCCTGTTTTACCCAGGCGTTCAGCTTCCATGTTCCCCCAGCCTGTTGTTCGACAACACTGATATCCCCTCTTTCCAGCGCCTCGAGAAAAACGGACCACTGAGCCTCGTCCAAGCCCCCCTGTGTCGTAAACTCATGTTCCAGAGTATGCGCGGGCGAATTCATGCCACCACCCGCGCGCCGAACCCCGCCAGCACGCTCCCCATCACTTCCCTCGTCCCCTTTGCCGCCGGCGCCAGCGGCAACCGCAGCGCTTCCCCGCAGAGCCCCGTCATTTCGAGCGCGGCCTTGAGCGGAATCGGGTTCGATTCAAGAAAGAGCGCCTCCATGAAAGGCAACAGCTGCGCGTGCAGCGCCTTCGCTTCCTGGCGGCGCCCCGCGCGCGCGGCGTCGACCAGCGCCTTAAAGCGCCTCGGCAGAATATTCGCGGCCACGCTGACCAACCCCTCGGCACCCACGGCGATCGACGGAAGCGCGAGCCCATCGTCACCCGACAGTACGGTTTTCCCCTCCGGAAGCGTCCGGCAAATCTCCCCTATCTGGCCAAGGTTCCCGGAGGATTCCTTGACCGCGGTGACGTTCTCGATACCCCAGAGCCTGCTCAGTGCCGGCGGCACAAGATTGAGCCCCGTTCTGCCCGGCACATTGTAGACAATCACGGATTTACCGTGAGCCGCACGGGCGACCGCCTCAAAATGAGCATACAGGCCGTCGGGCGTCGGCTTGTTGTAATAGGGAACCACCACAAGCACGGCATCGGCACCGAGATCCACGGCTTCCTCGGTCATACGAACGGCGGCCTTCGTCGAATTCGAGCCCGTCCCCACAACAACGGGAAGGCCGAGATTGCGTTCCACTGCCCGGCGGATCAGCTCACGACGCTCCTCAGACTCTACCGTAGGGCCCTCGCCCGTGGAGCCGAGAACGACCACAAAATCTGTTCCTCCGGATTCTTGTCCCCAAAATGCCCTAAAACGGCGCCGTATCGCTTCGTCAGAGAACGCCTGGCGGGCATACTCTCCTGCCGAAGCTTCAAATTCGCGCCCACACAGAAAATCCAGCAGTCGTTCAAAACCTCTATAATCGACATCGAATGAGTCGTCAAACGGCGTTGCAATTGCTACACCCAAGCCATGAATATTCTTCATTATCCTCATGCCTCCCTAAGAAATAGCCTTCTGGCTGCCGAGCATGCTTTCCAGCACATCGTCCATCCCGAATACACCCTTTCGTCCGATAATCCACTCCGCGGCTCTGAGCGCGCCGGCCGCGAACACTCTTCTGTCCCGCGCGCGGTGGACAATCGAAAACTGTTCGTGAGGAGCATCGAACACGATTTCATGTACGCCAGCCTCACTCCCCGCGCGCAACGATGCGATGCCGACCTTGCAGGGGTCCCATGCATCCCAGCCCGAAGCGTTCCAGCCGATATAGCGCCGGGACCCCGATACAATGGCCTGGGCCAAGGCCTTCGCGGTACCGCTCGGCGCGTCTTGTTTTGCCGAGTGATGATGCTCGAACACCGCCAGATCGCCCTCGCCGTACCAGTCGGCGAATTGGGCGAGCTGCGCCGCGATCCTCCGCATGAAAGCCACCGTAAACGAAAAGTTGGGGCTCACAAGGACCGCGGTCTTATTCCCAATACGCGCCTCCATATCAGGGATGTCCCAGCCTGTGGTGGCGATGACAAAGGCGGTCGATGTCTGAATCGCCCATTCGAGATGAGACTCCACAGCGTCGGGCAGGCTGGCATCGATGGCCACATCGATCGCGCTGGCGGGAATGGGGTCTCCCTTATCGACCATCCACGCCACCAAAAATTGTGGCATCCCCGGAGTCAGGACTGTTTTCGCGTTCACGGTCCGCGCTTCCTCGGCAATGGCATTCGCAAGTTTACCCGCTCCGAAAATGCCTATCCTTATGTTCATCGCGCACCTCCTTCAAAAAACGCCGTATGGAGATTGCGCATGACTCGCTCCGCGTCCTGCTCTTGCACAATGAGGCTGAGGTTGATCGCGTTCGCGCCCATGCTGATAAGGTCCACGGTGATTCCATCGATCGCCATAAATGTCGTGCGCAGCACCTCGGGCGTCTTTCGGAGGAGATCACCCACCACGGCTATCACGGCGCGGCCCTGTACAACCGACACCCGACCCAGCTTTTCCAAATCCTGCGTCAATGCGTTCAATGGCGCGCTCCTGTCTAATGATACAGATACACATACTTCCGAGGTAGATACAAGATCGACAGAAATACCTCGCCGCCCGAAGACATCGAAGAGCCTTGCCAGGAATCCAGACTGATCGGTCATCGATTCCTGAGTGACCGATAGAATCACCACATTCCGGCGCATCGCGATCGCGACACAGGGCCGCCCGCTCGATTCACCGGGACTTATCGTGGAGAACATGCCGTTGGGCTTAAAGGTGCTTCGAATGGTCACGGGGACGCCGGCGTCGAGGGCTGGCCGCACCGTCGCGGGATGTAGTACTTTCGCGCCGTATGATGCCAGTTCTGCCGCTTCGTCATAACTTAATATCTCCACGGTGTGGGCGCCGGGCACAATGCGGGGATCCGCGGTCAGAATGCCCTCCACATCCGTCCATATCTCTATCTCGTCGGCCTGGACTGCGGCGCCCAGAAGCCCCGCGGAATAGTCACTCCCTCCTCTCCCGAGCGTCGTCGTGTCATTTGCGTCGTCAGAGCCGATATACCCTTGTGTGACAATAACATCATAGGATTCTAAGAGAGGAGTGACATAGAGCCCCACAAATTTTTTGATGGTCGACAGCGCAGGATGCGCACCGCCGAAATGACTGTCGGTCCGAATGACTTTGCGGGCATCGAGCAGCGGGCATCCTAGGAAACCCGCCACAAGAATAGAAGACAAGCGCTCTCCCGCGGAGGCGATCTCATCCATAGTACGCGGACTCAATTCGCCCAATAAATCGATGCCGTGGGCACGCCGCTGGAGATTTTCGATCATCTCTTTTATCTTGCCGACAATCTCAGGTGTCGCGATCTCAAGGGAGCGACAGGCCGCAAGATGAGCCTGTTCGATTTTGCTTAGAAGTTGCACCACCTTGTCGGGATTGTGGCCGCGCGCGGCCTCCGCCATCTCGAAGAGTGAATTTGTCACGCCGGACATCGCCGAGACAACCACGACGCGCTTGGCTTCATGACGTGATTGCACGATGCGCGCGACTTCCCTTATACGTTCCGCGTTTCCGACGGAGGTACCGCCGAATTTCATCACCAGTGTTGTCATTCGCGATCTCCTCAAACAATGTCGCTCGTCAGCCCCATGGCCAACGCCATTTCAGCGTTGAGCACCGAGGCTCCTGCCGCGCCGCGCTCAGTATTGTGCCCCAGAGAGACGAATTTGAAATCGAGAATCGGACAAGCGCGGAGTCGCCCCACGGTAATGCGCATGCCGCTATCCTCTTCAAGGTCTTTTCGTGCCTGCGGGCGATCTTCGGCGTCGAGGAGCCTGAGAAATTGCGATGGAGCGCTCGGCAGACGATATCGCGCGGTTTTCGGCTCGAAAGAACGGAAGGCCTCCGCGACTTCCCCGAGGCTGGCTTTTGTCTTGAGTCGCACGGAGATGGAGAGCGTGTGGCCGTCTATCACCGGCACCCGGGTGCAGGTCGCGGAGACGGCAAAGGGGGCCGGCACGACCGAGGCACTGCTTCCGCTCTGGACGAGCTCTCCCAATATCTTATTGGATTCCGACTCGACCTTCGGCTCTTCATTGCGGATGAAGGGTACGACATTGCCGACAATATCGAGCGCGGCGACACCGGGATATCCGGCACCACTTATCGCCTGCATACTCGTCACCACCACCGCGTCGAGCCCGAAACGCGCCTGAAGCGCCGCCAGAGGAGAGGCGAGCATGACGGTCGTACAGTTTGGATTGGTCACGATCGCCCCTGTCCAGCCTCTTCTTGCCCGCTGGACAGGTAAAAGACCAAAGTGTTCGGGATTCAGTTCGGGAATAAGGAGGGGCACGTCTTCGTCCATTCTGAACGCGCTCGCGTTCGAAAACACATATGCCCCAGCCGCGGCGAACAGAGGCTCGATCTCGCGCGCGGGGCCCGCGTCGAGCGCCGAAAACACGATGGGAGAAAAAGCCGCTTCCGGAGCACAGGGGACGACAAGCGTGTCGGCGCAGCCGGCATAAGGGGTACCCGGCAGGTGCCACTGACAGGCTTCCGCGTATTTCTTGCCCGCGGAGCGGTCACTCGCCGCGAGAAAAGCAGGATAAAACCAGGGATGATCCGCGATTCTTCGGAGAAAACGTTGGCCGACCACACCGGTCGCTCCAAGAATTGTGACGGGAAGTTTCTTCTTCGGAGAAAAATCTGAACGGGAGTGATTATACGTCATGGTACCTCCATACCTTCCGTTGGAGGTCCACGACAGCCTTTCAGTGTATCGCAAGAACCACAAAAAATGCATAACCCGCTCAATAAGCGAGTATCTCCGCACTTTCCACGGTGAAAGGCATACGTCAGGCGCTCCGCGGAACGATCTATTTCCGCGACAGCCGCCGGGTATTAACCCGTGCGTCCAAGAACAGCCCCAAGAGAAAAGGTATGTTCCTTCGGCGATCCTCCCCTTTCCGGCACTTTCGCAGGCTCTCTTTGCCTCAAGTCCATACTTATGGGGATCGCTCCTCCATCGGTGGATAGACCCTACCACAGATTTTCGCGCTTGCGCAAGGGGACACTTGCATATTTATCGAACAATGCGTTACATTTTTGTAATTTCTTCGGAAATATACCTTGAATCTGTGAACAAAATCAGATATTCCTATGATGAAACAGGAAACATGATGTCATCATTTATTCCTTCTATGTCCGAAATCGAGGTCTCGGTCCCGAATTCACTGCTCGGGCTCTCTAGGACACTTTTACGCACCGAAGAACCGGACGAGGCTATTGGCGATTTCCTAAGCGAGCTTCTGAACGTACTTCACGGGCATGCCTACGCGGCCTGCGGACGGGCGAGTCATGACGATGTTCTGCGCTATGTGGCGATTGGAGGCGAAGAAGCCGATTTGCTCACACACAATGTGGAAATTGGTCAGGAAGCCAGGCTCGGCTCGCCGCCCTGCGGTCTCGCGCTGGAAGTCGATGAATTCATCCAGAAAAAACTGAATGACGGCCTTCTTCTTGAAGTGCCCGCAAAACAGCGTGGGACGACCGTGTTTGTGCTGAGCCTGCTATTGCCCCTGAATTCAGAACCAGAGCTAGTCTCCATCGCGGCTTCCGCGCTCAAAAGCGCGGCACAAATTATAGAAGAGTTTTTCGCGATGCGCTCGCGCCTCGCCGAGCAGATAGAGAACGACCGCGGACGGCCAATCAGCGCCATCTCTCCCGATATGGACGAATCGCCAGTCTCCTGGCGTGGAATTGTCGGCAACTCCGATGTGATCCGTGAAGTATTCGCCATGGTCAAACAGGTCGCGGGCACCGACGCGAGTGTGCTCCTGCTCGGCGAAAGCGGAACGGGCAAGGAGTTGATCGCGCGGGCGGTTCATCAGGAAAGCCCTCGCGTCGCCAAACCTTTTGTGGCGGTAAACTGCGCGGCGCTTCCCGAATCGGTCATCGAGAGTGAACTCTTCGGGCACGAAAAAGGAGCCTTTACGGGAGCGCACGAGCAGAGAAAAGGCCGTTTTGAACAGGCAAACGGTGGTACGCTCTTTCTGGATGAAATCGGCGAATTGTCGCCGGGACTCCAGGTCAAGCTGCTCCGATTCCTTCAAGATCACCGCTTCGAGCGCGTTGGAGGGAACACGAGCATTGAGGCCAATGTTCGTGTAATCGCCGCCACAAATCGCAACCTTCAGGAGGCCGTCGATCAGGGCTCGTTCAGAGCCGACCTCTATTACAGGCTCAACGTGTTCCCCATAAACGTCCCACCCTTGCGCGAGAGGGGGGCCGACATTCTGCTCCTCACCGATCATTTCGTCGCAAAATTCAATAAAGAGAATACAAAAAAAATCCAGCGCATTTCGACGCCCGCCCTCGACCTGCTGATGATCTATCACTGGCCCGGCAACGTGAGGGAGCTTGAAAACTGCATTTTGAGGGCCGCGATCCTTTCGGTCGATGGTGTGATCCACGCGTATCATCTGCCCCCGAGCCTCCAATCGGCAGTCTCGACGGGAACAGAGCCCGCCACCGGTCTCGACGCCGCGACCGCGCGGCTGGAGAAAGAGCTCATCATCGAGGCCCTCAAGCTGGAAAACGGCAACGTCGCGGCGGCGGCGCGGAGACTCGTCGCTACCGAGCGCCGGATACGGTACGCGATCCAGCGATACAAAATCGACCCGAAACGCTTTAAGACAAAACTATGACGCAGGAGCATCTCGGTTGCCGCGGCACCCAGCTCCTGGTACGATATGATCGATGAAGTTCTTACGGCACATTATTCCTTGGCTGCTCATCGTCGCAATAATTCTTGCCGCTCTTTATCTTCCCGATCTGGGGCCGGAGAATTACAAGGATTTCGACTCGCTATTCTCAAACGAACGGGTTCGCCAGGGGATCGCCGGGTACGAAGTGGCCATTATCAAAGATGGGGAGATCGCCTTCAACAAGGCCTATGGCTTTGACGGTCAACGTCAGCCTCTCCTAAAATCGACTCCCCTCTATCTTGGGCCGGCTTCTGAAATTCTCACGGGAACACTACTCTGCCAGTTTGTCAATGAAAAGAAAATTTCGCTCGATGTGCCGATCGCGCAGTTCATCCCGGACCTCGCTTCGCTTAAGGCAAAAAGGTCCGGCGCCGCTTCGCTCGACATGCCGCTGACGCTGCGCCAGCTCGCCGCCCACCGCGTGGCTTTCCCTGAAAAAGAGCTTCCAGACTATGATCCAGGAACCATTGGACTCGAGGCCGGCCTGCCGGATCCCGAACTGTTTCTTAAGTCTCACTTTCCGACGGAGAACTATACCCGCAGCCGGCTCTCGTACCGCATCATCGGCGCAATACTCGAAAAAGAATCAAACAAAAAATTCTCCGACCTGCTCGAGTCGATGATCACCATCCCTCTCGGCATGTATTTGACGACGGCCAGGCCCTCATCAATCGAGCATATCGCGGTCGGGGCAGGCTCATTTTTCGGGCTCACTTTTCCCTACCTTGAAGAAGTTCCGTATGACGCTGCCGCCTCCGATGGCATCGTGACCACAAGTGAGGATATGGCCAAATTTTTAAAATTCATCGTATCGCCCGGGCGCGGCGAGGAAATCCCGGGGCTGACATCTTCACAGACACCGAGGCTCTATCAGGCCCTCTACAAAGACGGCGACACCGGTTTCGGCTGGCGCATCGCCAACAGCAAAAAAGGCCGCTCTATATTCCAGGGCGGGGCCATCCGCGGCTATGCCTCGCGCATCGTGATCTATCCCGAGCGCAATGCCGCGATTGTCATTCTTACATCGCAGGACGGAATCATCATATCCAATTTTTTGCTGCCGATGCTTGTCTCCTGCGCCGAGCAAATCCTCTTCAATGGCGAAAGCCGGAGACCTTTCCCCACACAGCGCGCGGAGCTCGTTGTGGCGTTTGTTTTCCTTATTTACTTGCTGAGCATCATCTTGCAGATACAATCTTCCTTTTCCTGGGCGCGCGACCTGCTGAAATACAGGGAGACGGGCATATCGCAACTCTATGCCCGCTTTGTCCTCATAAGAACTGTCGTAGGTCTCATCCTGCGGATAATCATCGTGGTTCTGGCGCCCTTTGCCATAGAGGCGCTCGTGGGCCGTTCCGTCTCCTATCAGGAGATCATCGCGTTCGAGCCTGGTATTTCCTCGATGTTGATGACCGCGTTGCTCTTCGGGGCTCTTCGGAATATCAGCAGACTCGTGATGGTGGTGCGGCTGCGGCGCTCTTGAGGGATCCGCCTATTGGGCTTCGCCCAAATAGGCCTTGCGCACCCGGTCATCCTGGAGCAGGTCCTGTCCTCTGCCCTGAAGCGTAATGCGCCCTGTCTCGAGGACATACCCGTAATCCGCGACTTCGAGCGCCGCCTTCGCGTTTTGCTCGACGAGCAGCACCGTGGTACCCTCCGTGTTGATCTGCTTGATTATTTCGAAGATCATCTTCACGATGAGCGGCGCGAGGCCGAGGGAGGGCTCGTCCATCATGAGCAGTTTGGGCTTGGACATCAGCCCCCGCCCTACCGCGAGCATCTGCTGCTCGCCACCGGAAAGAGTGCCGCCCTTCTGCGCGCGCCGCTCTTTCAGCCTCGGAAAAAGGTCATAGACATGATCGAGATCCTTGAGTACGCCCACCTTGTCGTTCCGCGCATACGCGCCGAGATGGAGATTTTCCTCCACCGTAAGGTTCGGGAAAATGCGCCGGCCTTCCGGCACGAGCACGATGCCCCTCTGTACGATATCCTGGGTCGCCTTGCCGGAAATCACCATGTCGCGCAGCAGCACTTTGCCTGCCGTCGGCTTCACGAGCCCGACGATGCTGCGCAGTGTGGTACTCTTGCCCGCCCCGTTCGCGCCGATGAGCGTGACGATCTTGCCCTCGGGCACGCTGAGATCGATTCCCTGGAGAGCGTGGATGCCGCCATAGTGCACAGATAAGCTCTTTATTTCCAGCATCAGTCTACCCCCAGATACGCTTCGATGACCTTCGGATTTTTTTGAATGGAGGCGGGGTCGCCGTGCGCGATCGTCACGCCGTAGTCCAGGACGTACATGCGCTCGCACACGCCCATGACCACCTGCATGTGGTGCTCGATCAGAAAGATCGTCAGATCGAACTCATCGCGAATCTTGCGGATGAAATCCATGAGCTCGATCGATTCCTGAGGATTCATGCCGGCCGCCGGCTCGTCGAGGAGCAGAATTTTAGGTTTCGTAGCCAGCGCGCGCACGATTTCGAGCCGCCGCTGCTGGCCGTAGGGCAGGCTCGTGCCTTTTTCATAAGCCAGGTGCGCGAGGCCGACCTGTTCGAGCAACTCCATAGAGAAGCGCCGTGCCTCGGATTCACGGGAACGGTACCCCGGCAGATGGAGCGTCGCCCCGAACAGACCGGTGTCGATGCTCATGTGGCAGGCGACGAGGACGTTCTCGAGCACCGACATCTCCTTGAAAAGCCTGATGTTTTGAAAGGTCCGCGCGATGCCGAGAGCGGTGATGCCGTGCGGCTTCATGCCGGTTATGTCTCTGCCGCCGAAGAGGACCTTGCCCTCGCTCGGGCGGTACATGCCCGTGATGACATTGAAGGCGGTCGTCTTGCCCGCACCGTTCGGCCCTATGAGGCCCACGATTTCGTTCTTGCGGATTTCCAGGTTGAAATCGTTCACCGCGGTCAGGCCGCCGAATCGCATGGTGAGGTGAGAGGTGTTCAGCATAAGACTGGAAGTCTGTTCAGGCATGATCCCCTCCCTTTCGGCCTTTTTTCACAAAGAGGTCCCTCAGCATGTCCCAGCTGAATTCTTTATTGCCCATCAAGCCTCGCTGGCGGTAGATGATCATCACCATGAGGAGGATCGAAAACACGACCATACGCAGGCCGGGCATACCCTGAGTCTTGAAGATGATGAGATTCATCGGTTCGTCGAGGAAACGCAGCGCCTCCATCAGAATCGTCACCACCACCGCCGAAATCACCGAGCCCGAGATCGAACCGGTTCCTCCGAGCACGACGATGAGCAGAATATTGAAAGTCAGCATGAAAGTGAACATTTTCGGGTCGATGGTCGTGATCATGTGGCCGAGCAGCGCGCCGCCGACGCCCGCCAAAAAACTCGAGACCGTAAACGAGGTGACCTTTACGCGGAACACGTTGATGCCCATGGCTTCGGCCGCGAGTTCGTCGTCGCGCACGGCCTTCATCGCCCGCCCGTAACTCGAGCGCATGAGAAGCGCCATGAACAGGATCACGAGTCCGGCCACCGTCCACACGGCAAAGGTCGTCGAAAACCGGGGAAGGCCTTTCAGCCCCTGGGCCCCGTTGGTGATCGGCTGGGCATTGGTGATGAGCACCCGGATGATCTCCCCGAAGCCGAGCGTCGCGATCGCCAGATAGTCATCGCGGAGGCGCAGGACCGGCGCCCCGATCAAAAAGCCGACGAGCGCAGAGACAAGCCCCGCGATTATCAGCGCGGGCAGAAACGGAATCGTGACATGGTGAAGCCAGGGCACAATCGGCACAAGAAAGTAATTCATGTCCTTCAGCTGGGGAGACATGGTGAGCAGCGCGCTCACGTAGGCGCCGACCGCCATGAACCCCGCGTGCCCAAGCGAGAAGAGCCCCGTAAATCCATTCAACAGATTGAGCGAAAGCGCGAGCACGATGTAGATGGCGCAGAGATTGAATACGCGGAGCGTGAACGCATCGAAGAATCTGTCCGCGATGAAGGCGAGCAGAATGAATGCCGCGACCGCGATGACCGAATAGAGCCTGTTCCGGGGAAGCGCAATTGTTTTTTCCTGGGTAGCTGCGTTCATAATCACACCTTCTCGGCCTGGCGCTTGCCCAGAAGCCCCGTCGGTTTTACAAGCAGGACGACAATCAGCAGGATGAACGCGAAGGCGTCCCGGTACCCTGAAAGCGTCGGCAGAAACGCGACCATCATGATCTCGATAATGCCGAGCAAAAAGCCCCCGAGCACCGCGCCGCCGATGCTGCCGATGCCGCCGATGACCGCGGCGATAAAGCACTTCAATCCCGGCATCACGCCCATGAGGGGGTTGAGCTGCGGATATTTAAATGACCACATGATCCCGCCGAATGCGGCGAGGAGCGACCCGATGCCGAAGGTAAAGGAAACGATTCTATTGACGTCGACCGCCATGAGACGGGCCGCCTCGATGTCCGTCGAAACGGCGCGCATGGCCATGCCGGTCTTGGTTTTATTCACAATCCACAGGAGCACGCCCAGAAGCGCGAACGTAAAAAGAGGTATGAGGAGACTGACGGTGATCATCGACACCGAGCCGAAATGGAGGACTTTCGAGAGCACGTCGGGCACCGGAACACCTTTCGGTCTCCCTCCAAAGATCAGAACGCCCAGACTCTCCAAAAGAAATGACGCGCCGATCGCGCTTATCATGATGGAGATACGCGGTGAATCGCGAAGCGGTTTGTATGCCACCTTCTCAAGGCCAATGCCGAAGAACGCCGTGAATACGATCGATACAAGCAGTGCCGCCCACCATGGCAGGGACACAAGCGTGATCCCGTAAAACGCCACATATGCGCCGAGCATGAAAACATCGCCGTGCGCGAAATTGATAAGCCTCAGAATGCCGTACACCATGGTGTAGCCGATCGCGATGAGCGCGTACAGACTCCCGAGCGACAGCGCATTGACGATATGTTGGAATAACAGTGAAAGTGTCATGCTTCCTCGTGATTATAGAAAAGGAGCGGATGCTCTCGGACTCTGCCGTTCGATGACCGCCCGCTCCTCGCCTTGACGTTCAATAGCGCGGATGAGCCTTGCATCCCGGGACACAAGTCATCCGCCCGCAAAAATTTTTACTCTCTATCAATAAGGTTGAACTGTTGCCATGTAGACGAACTTGCCATCCTTGACCGTCTTGATGACCGCGCTCTTCACCGCGTCGCCGTCCGCGTTGAGAGTGATCATGCCGGTCGCTCCCGGATAATCCTTTGTCTCCGCGATCGCCGCACGGACTTTGTCTTTGTCGAGGCTCCCCGCGCGCTGGATCGCGTCGCGGGCCACGAGGTAACCGTCAAAGCCAAGGGCGGTGACCGCCGCGGGCTCTTTGTTGTACTTCTGGCGGTACGCGTCGAGGAAGACCTTGGACGTATCGGTGATCGGCGTTTCGGTCGCGAAGAAGGTGGAGAACACGACACCTTCGACGGCCTGCTTACCCACGTCGATGAATTCCGGAGTCTCCCAAGTGTCGCCGCCGAGGAACGGAACGGTGATTCCAAGCTCTTTCGCCTGCTTGATGATGAGGGCGCTCTCGGTGTAGTTGCCCGGCGCGAAGATGACGTCGGGTTTGAATTTCTTGACTTCGGTCAGCTGCGCGGAAAAGTCCGTGTCGCCGGTGTTGTAGTTGAGTTCGGCCAGGATCGCGTTCTCATCGCCGGTGAGCTGCTTGAAGGCGTCCGCGAAGAATTTCGCCAGGCCCACGGAGTAGTCGTTCGACACTTCGCGGATGATGACCGCCTTCTTGGCGTTGAGGTTCTTAAACGAGTAGTTGGCCATGACCGTGCCCTGGAAGGGATCGATGAAGCAGACACGGAAGTAATACTCATTGTCCTTGGTGACGAGCGGGTTGGTGCATGAAAGGCCGATGGCGGAGACCTTCGCGTTCTTGACGATGGGGCCCGCGGCCATGGAGAGCGAAGATCCCCATGAGCCGAGCACGACATTGACTTTGTCCTTATCGACGAGACGCTGGGCGGCGTTGGCCGCCTCGACTTTGTCGGACTTGTTGTCGGCGATCACAAGCTCGATTTTATATTCTTTATCGCCGACCATCACTGTCGGGTATAATTCGTTGGCGAGCTTGATGCCCTCCACTTCGAGCGCGCCGCCGCCCGCGTTCGCGCCGGTCAATGGCTCGAATACGCCGAATTTGACGGTCTTGGGAGCCGCCGGCCCGCATGCGACGATGAGCGCGGCAATCCCAACGGTCAGCAGCACAATTCCTACTGCTTTCTTCATGAGTACCTCCTGTTATGTCCATTTCAAATATTGATAGGACTTTTTAGATGGTAGAACGCAAGTCGCGTTCTGTCAAATGTATTTTACATTATTTGCACAGTTTAATGGATAAAAAATGAAGCGGAAAGAGTAACGCGGCTCATGCGCAGGTTCGCTTCAAAACTTTGCCTCTACTACTCAAAAGCACTCCCAAGACTCCCCCTGAGTTGCACACAAAAGGATGACATGATTTAATAATAGCCCGTTGGACAAACTATCTAGCGGCGTCCTTCCTCCCGAGTTCAAGAGGAGATCTATAATTGGAACGCTTTGATGTTATCATTGTTGGAACCGGGCCTACCGGTCTCGGCGCTGCCTTTGAGCTTCTCAAGATAAAACCATCGCTGCGTATCCTGTTGCTCGATGCATTGCAGGTGTCTTCCGGCGGCCTCCGCAACGACTGCAAAATGAATTTTACCTGGCCAATAGGCTTCCCTCTCGAATGCTGGAACGAAGCGCAGGGAAATTCCTACCTGAAGCGCGTGGAGGAGTTTTTGCAGCCACGCATCATGGAAAAGCGAAATATCACCACCTATGCGAAACGGGCGGAAAAGATAGGGGTCAGACTTCTGGATGTGCGCCAGTCCCACCTCGGCACCGATGGAGGACTTGAACTTATCAAGACATTAACCGCGCGCCTTGAAAATCTCGGCGCCGGAATCAGTCTTGGCGAAGAGATGCTCAGCGTCGATCAGTCGTCGAAGACTGTGACGACCGACAGGCGGACAATACAGTACGGTTCTCTCGTCGTCGCGCCGGGGCGAGGCGGCTTCGCCTTTCTCCAGCGTTTGATGGAAGAACTGGGCGTGGGATATCGCGACAATGTGGTGGATATTGGCATCCGCGTTGAGACCCGAGAGGAGCACTATCCCATAGTACGCGATTACTATGACCCGAAATTCCTTTTCCCCAAAAAAACGCGCACATTCTGTACGAATTCGCGCTCGGCCCATGTGGTACAGGAGCGTTACGGCGACCAGCAAACAGGTCATTGGTATTCCGTGAACGGACATGCCTGGTCGGAACGGCACACCGCCAATGGCCTTGTGAATTTCGCGATTTTAAAAACCGTGACTCTGACACAGCCGCTCGCTTCGGGACAGGGATACGCACAGATGTTGGGCCGTCTGGCGGCGCTCCTCGGCGGTGGCCGGCCGATCATGCAGCGCATCGGCGATTTCCGCCTCGGAAAACGGTCGTTCGCCGACTCGTTCACGGATGATCTTTACGACTTCCATCCTACCCTTCCGACTTGTACGCCAGGAGACATCAGCCTCTGCATCCCCGCCAAAACCATGCGCGCCATATGGAACGCACTGAAATTGCTCGATACGGTAGTGCCTGGCGTGATGCATCCGTCGACCATCATGTACTACCCCGAAATAAAACTTTACGCGAATCGCCCCGCATTCATCGACACATATTTTCAAGTGGCGCCTGGTATCTATGTAGCCGGCGACGGAGCGGGCACGAGCCGGGGAATTACGGCCGCGTGGGCGTCGGGACTTCGGGCGGCCGACGGCATATTGAAATCTCTATCGGTTTAGAGGAGTCTTCATGGAAAACCGAATTGCCATAATCCAGAAGGCGAGCTGGATCGCCCTCGGCGGGAATTTTATTCTCGCTTTTTCAAAAATATGTATAGGGATTCTGTCAGGCAGTCTGGCCGTACTCTCCGATGGCATCGATTCCGCCACCGACGTGCTCATCGCCGCCATGACGCTCATCGCTTCCAAAATCACCGGCAAACCGGGGGACAGGGAGCACCCTTATGGTCACGGCCGGATAGAGACGGTGGCAACGGCGATCATCTCATTCATCCTGTTTTTCGCCGGAGCTCAGATTCTTTTCAAAGCCTTAGGCGGAATTTTTTCCGGAACCTCCGAAAAGCTCCCTTCGACAATGGCAATATGGGTGACCATCGCCTCAATTGGCGGCAAATTGGCCCTCTCCTGGAGCCAGTTCCATTTCGGCAAAAAAAGCGGTTCTCCCATGCTCATCGCGAATGCCAAAAATATGCGCGGAGATGTGGTCACCTCGGCGGCCGTCTTGGTCGGACTCGGCCTGACCTACCTCACGGGTCTCGCGGTAATGGACGAAATCCTGGGCGCGCTCGTGGCCCTGTGGATTTTGAAAAACGCGGTGGAAATCTTTCTGGAAGCCAACACCGAACTCATGGACGGCACGAACAGTCGCGAACCATATAAGGAAATTTTCGCCGCCATCGCGAAAGTGCCTGATGTCGACAATCCCCACAGGGTGCGTCTCCGCAGGGTCGGCTCGATGCTCATCATCGACCTCGACATAGAAGTCGACCCCGCGATGACCGTCTACGAATCCCACGAAATTGCCCTGAAGGTTGAAAAATCCATCAAGGAAGCGCTTCCCGACGTGTACGATGTCATCGTCCACATCGAACCGCTGGGAAATGAAGAAGACGAGAAATACGGGCTCACCGCGGGCGACGTGAAACACTGAGCCGACGATTATGCTCAAGAGGTATACGGCCGCGAAGATGCGCACCCGGTTTTTTCCTAGAACAAAAACGGCAAAGGCTTGTCGGGGTTCTTGCCGAAACACGTGATCTCATCGATGTCCTTCACATGAGGGCCGTGAAGCAACGCGAAAAGCGTGCGCTCTATGCCGAGCCCTCCGCCGAACACCTGCGGGAACATCCCCTGGCCCTTCGCGTCGCGCATGTGGGCGACCGCGATGAAGGGACCGTAGCCCTCGAGCTCCGCCATGTTCAGAAGGCCCCCTTTCTCATCAAATTGGGGCTCTTCGCGCAGAATGCCGTTGTCGAGGAGCCGCGCCACGATCGCGTCGTACACCCACTCGCGCAAGCCCCCCGAAAGGACTTCGTATGCGACGCCTAAAGTCCCGTCGGTATAGAGCGGAGCGGCACACAGATCGTAGTTGAATACCTGACGAGAACGAACGCTCTCTTTCTCGGGCCTTTTCCCATCCCTCGACAGATAAGGATAGACGAGATCGTAGTTCTCTCGCAAAAGCCCCAGCACCCAGAAGAACTGCACGCCCGCCTTCCGCCCCAGGCGCTCTTCCAGGGAAGAAGCCTCATGATCTTCCTCTTCATCTTTATAAAAGCGGGGAAAAGGCTTTTGAGGCAGGGCCAGCGTCACGCCGAGAGCCGCAAGACTGTCGCCCGCGAGCGCGAGGATTTTCTTTACGCTGTAGATGATCAAATCCTCAAAGAAGTCCAGGGCCCGATCCCTCTCCTGAACCAGCGTAGCCGTCACCTCCCGGGGTCTGTCGAAATATTCCTCCTCGCTCAGTGTCTGTGTGCGCTTGAGCTCGATATCCATCTGCGAAAAATCGATCAAATATTTATGCCTCGCAGTATCGGAGGGAAGTTCGAGCCGGATATTCGGCGAATCGATGTAGACGCCGGGCACATAGGGGTTTATGCACGCGAGCATCTTCGAATAGATCATCGAGTGTGTCGTGCGGTATGGGGAACCCTGGAAAGGAATTACGGGGACATGTTCGACGCTGTGACAGAGAGGATCGGTGACGGGAGAGAGGGAGACTCTGTCGATATTGACGATGCCCCGCGAAACCAGAAATTCCTGAAGCCCGAGCACAAGGGCTGTCCTGATGTTGAGCGCGTGCGCCAAATTCTCGCCCGTCCATTTCTTGACATACGCATCGCGCAGGAACTCACTGAAAGACATGCCCTGTCTGGCGAGTTTTTCCTGGAAATGCTCTAACGAAGAGCCAATCGTGGTGCCGGAGGCACCCACTGCGGCAAATGATTTCATAGTGTTCTCCCAGCGGAGAGATTTGTTTTTGGTTTTCGGCATCCGGGTAGCAACGCTCCACGCGGAATGCCGAACGAACAGAACCAAATCCCGTTACCACCGGGGATACAGACTCTCTCTGTCATCCCCTTCACCTCCATGCTGAAATGCCTGTGCATTCCATGACAGCAGAAATAAAAAGGCCGGCCCCAACACGGGACCGGCCTCTGCGATTCGCGCCACATTGCGCTTATATATTCGGCTCCGGCCCCGCCCCAAGCGCGGCGTTATTATTGAGGAGATTGCCGTTATTACCGAAAAATATTTGCGCCATGCATATTTTTTACTTGAATTGCACAATTATGTCAACTGAGCGTCGCCCTTGACCAATGTCGCCCCTTTGAGCCATAGTCCGTTCTATGGAAAGTATTGATGCCAAACTCACGCACGCGATTATGGCATGTCTTTTCGCTGCCTTGATTTCTATCGGCGCCTACATTGCGATCCCGATTCCCGGGACCCCCGTGCCTATTGTGCTTCAGAACATGTTCATCATTTTGGCGGGATTCATTCTCGGCCCTTGGTGGGGGCTCGCTTCGATAATTTTCTATTTGATATTGGGAGTCGCCGGCATGCCGGTGTTCTCTGGCGGCACGGGCGGGCTGGTCAAGTTCGCGGGGCCAACCGGCGGCTATCTCCTCGGTTATATTCCGGCCATTGTTGTCTTCGGCCTTATTTCGAAGGCAGGAAAAAACACCTGGTATTTCAACATAATAGCAGGGATTGTTGGCATGGCCGCCGTCTATGTGTTCGGCGTTGCAAGATTGAAGGCGGTCCTCGGCGTCGATTGGACAAAGGCCATCGCAACGGGACTTATTCCGTTTATCCCCGGGGACATCGCGAAAATCGTCATCGCCGCTTTTCTTACCCCTCCGATTTTAAAAGCGATCCGCCACATCGAGCAGCAATCGAACGATGTCTGAACTTTTTCGCGCCGAGGCGCTGGAGCATCTATTCCCGGATGGAACGATCGGTCTGGATCATGTATCGCTCGCAATCGATGAGGGGGAACTCATCCTTGTCGCGGGGAAAAATGGCGCGGGCAAATCGCTCCTCCTGCGGCATTTCATAGGGCTTTCCAAGCCTAATGCTGGAACGATCTACTATCGCGGCGAGCCCATTGCCTCGCAGATTCCACTGATTCGCAGGGAAGTCGGCTATGTCTTCCAGGACACTGAAGCGCAGATCTTTGGACAGACTGTCGAAGAGGACCTGGCTTTTGGACCGGCAAACTTGGGGATACAGGGCAAAGAGCTTGAAGGTGCCGTCCGCTCGGCGCTCCGCGACGCCCATCTCGAAGGGATGTCGGAGCGCCGCCCTCTCACACTCTCCGGCGGCGAAAAACGCAGGCTCGCCATCGCGGGAGTCCTCGCGATGAAGCCGCGCTGCGTGATACTCGATGAGCCGTTCGCAAACCTGGACTTCCCCTCGGTACAGGAAATCATCGAAGTCCTCAAAACGCTGCGCTCAGAGGGAAAGACACTCATCCTGCTCACCCATGAGATTGAGAAGGTGTTCTCTCTGGCGTCGAGGCTCGTGATCCTTGATCGGGGCAAAATTGTCTTCGACGCCCCTCCTTCCCTGGCGAAAAAAGAAGATTTTCTGCAAAGCGGGCTGGTGTGCCCGTATCGCGAGTGCTACCCATGGCAAATCGACTAGCGAACCCTTTCGCGTTCGAGCCGGGGAAGAGTTCACTGGCGACGCTTCATCCTCTTGCGAAGCTGACATTCTTGCTCGCGGTGACATCCGTGACGATGTGGTCCGGTGTCGGCCTCCTTCTGGGGCTCTTCGCTATAGGCTTTTTTTTGTTGATACCGTTGCCAAGAGCAGCCAGCGGTACGCTCTCCTCAATTTTACTTCTGGTGATGTTTGCTGCGCTCGTGCGGGGAATCCTGCCCGGCGACGGCAGGCTTTTCGACGCGGCGACACTTCCCGACTCAGGCGTCTACGCGCTCAGGCTCTTCACCGTGTACATATATTCGAGATTGTTCTACGCGACAACCCGCGTGAGCGAGATCGGCGACTGGATGACGGCCGCCATACGCGCGGTCCGCAGACCCTTTCGGGGCCGGGCGAAGGCAACAAAACGCGAGCCTGGCCTCCTCGGTGACCCAGGCATGCTGTTCTCGCTCGTGTTGCTCTTCCTGCCGCGCATTTTCGACACGTACCAGCGGACCAAAGAAGCCGGGGAAGTGCGGGGCATAATGCTTTCCAGGCGGAACCTGCGCCGCTCGCTCGTCATGCTCGAACAGTTGATCGTCGGCAGCATAGAACAGGCTTGGCGGACCGCGGTGGCGATGGAGGTGCGGGGGTACTCGCCCGAGAGAAGCATACGGTTGACGGCATTTGCGGGGCGTGATTGGGGGCTGCTTGTGCTCGCCATAGCGTTATTTTTTCTCAAAATGATTTAAATCGGTTCTACCCCGTCGCCGATTATGAGCTTTGTCGGTGCTACTCTCCGCTCACTTTGAAAACTTCCGGATATCATCCCAAGGTTCAACGTGGTCGGGTTGCCGTTCGCCCTCAAGGCTTTCCATTTCAACGGACCAAAGCTCAATCTGCCGCATTTTGCCTTCCACAAGCGCGGGGCCAAGTCTGCGCAGGATGAGGCTTCCGCCTCCGGGCAGCGCGCGCTGCAGCTCGGGCGCAAGCCGTCCGGAACTTTCCGCGCCCACTGCGGAGACGACCGTATCCCGCAATGTCAAAATCGACGTGCCGACAGTCTTGTTCGCGGCTTCCAGCCGGCTCGCGACATTCACCGAATCCCCTACCGCCGTGTACGCGAAGCGTCTGCTCGAACCAAGATTGCCCACCACCGCCCGCCCTGTCGCGACGCCGATCCGTGTCCGCGGAGAAATTCCATAGCGCTGCTCAAAGTCCCGGCTCATCATCCGCAGTCTCTCTTGAATGCGCGTCGCGGCAACGAGAGCCCTGTATGCGTGATCCGCGGTATCGAGTGGAGCGTTCCAGAACGCCACCACCGCGTCACCCACATACTTGTCGAGCGTGCCGCCTTGGGCCAACACTTCTTCGCTGATGATGCCAAGATACTCGTTCATAAACTGCCCCAGCCGTTCCGGTGTCAATTTTTCCGAAACAGAGGTAAAGCCCGCCATATCGGAAAACAGGGTCGTGATGATCTTCGACTCTCCACCAAGCCTTAAGGTTTCGGGTTGCTCTACCAGCGCGGAGATCACTTCGGGGGAAAGGTACTGAGCAAAGGCCCTGCGGAGGTATGCCCGCTGCCTGCCTTCCGCCCCATAGCCGAGGGCGATCGCCGCGATAAAGGCAAAAAGTTCGCTCGCGAGTGCCAAAATCGGATTATAGAAGACCCGGTATCGGAACAGTAGGAGGCTCAGCGCGATGGGAACGCCCGCCGCGGCGATAACACCCAAGACCGCCAATGACTTCTTGCGAAGCAATGGAAAATAGGCGACGAGCGCGGCCCCGGCCAGCGCCGCCAGAATCTCGATCCAGAGAGATGAGCGCCGCATGAAGGATGAAGCGAGGGCGTCGCTGATGAACGTGGCATGCACCTCCATACCAGGTAAGGCGGGATCGACCGGCGTCGCCTGTCTGTCCATCAGACCTGGCGCGGAGAGGCCGACCACGACGATTTTATCCTGGACATCGATGCCGGCGCTCTTGTCGGAGGGGCTGTGGAGCGACGCGGCGATTATCTGCGCCGCGCTGTATCGCTCGAACCTAGAAGGGTTCTCGAATTTGAGAAGAACCCCCCCCCCCTGTTCGGGGATAGCGCCCACGCCACCCATCGCCTCCATCGCCGCAAGACCAAGTGAGGGAATCCGCTCACCGTCGCGATCCATCCATGCCCGATATTTTCTGCAGACACCGTCGGCGTCGACGAGAGCGCTCACATGTCCCAGCCAAGCGTCCGGCACATCGAACACTGGCTTTTTATTAGCCAGAGTCGCGAGAACCACATTGCCCGCCGCTTCCATCGCCCTCGAGCAGCGGGCGTCATCCTCGGGGCCGAAGGTGGAAGGCTCAGTGAACAATATATCGTAGGCCTGAACTCTGGCGCCGCGCAGATACGACGCCATGACCCCATAGAGTTCGCGCGGCCAGGGCCACCCCAGCCCAAGCTCTTCCTGGACCCAGTCGAGGCTGGACTGATCGATCATGACAAGCGCAATCGGCGGCGCATTGGCGACGGACACAGTAGCATTCCACGAATTTGACGTACTTTGAATCTTACGTAAAGTTTCAGAGGTGGCGGCAGCGCCCTGCCCCTTGTATCTGACGAGCGCCCGCATCCGACCATCGTAGATGGCCATACCGAACCTCTCCGAAGCCCCAATCCAAAGAAACACGAGCATGGCCGCCACACCCGCAGCAAGCGCAAGCATAAATCTCGCTCTTCTATTCATTGCCGAGTGTGATTTTGATGCCACGCCGCGCGTGCGCCTTCCCATATTGCCCCCGGATTACAATACCGCCTATTTGTCTTTCTTTTTTAGAATAATCGCCGCATCGCCTCGAAACGCTCATGCCGGATGAGTTCGAGCGGCGCCACTCTGGCCGCTTCACCGATCCCCATCCCAGGCCCACGCTCAAAGACACTTCTTTCGGCAGCCGGATAGCCGATATCGATCGATTCGCTCTCCGCGCGCAAGAGCGACGCGACTTTTCTTGACCGCTCCTGCCGGGCGGCAAGCGCCGCCGCCCGCGCATATTGCTGCTCAAGCGCGCCGATTCTTGACAACCTCTCTGCCGGAAGCGGGTGCTGCATTGAATATTGCTGGACACGCTCATCCTGGGAATCTGCCAACACGTGTATAAAGTCTGCCAGCGCCGAGTTCCTGTAGCCGGCCTCATACAGCATGCGCATCGCCTCGGCGTCGGCCTCGAACTCCATGGTCTGGGAGTACCCCTGCACCGAAATCAGAGAGACAAAATCGTGGACTGCCGCCGAAAAAAGCGCCGCCGCCTCTTTGTTGTCGGCATTCGCCTGCTGTGTGGAAAGCGCCGCGTAATACATGGCCAAGTCTCCCATGCGGTAGCTCGCGAGGGAAACCAGCCCGTGCCCAAGTGCCGTGTGCGAAATCTCGTGCGCGAGCAGCGCGGCGAGCATGTCCTCCGAATCGGCAAGCTTCAGAAGCCCCCGCGTGATGAGCACAAACCCTCCCGGTGCCGCGAAGGCATGCGCCTCTTCGCTGTTCAGAATCAAAATATGATAGCCTTGAGGCAGCAGCGGCCGCGCGGAAAAAAATGCCAGTCCCTGTCCTATCTTGTTGACATACGCCGTGAGTTCGGGCTGATCGTAGACGGGATACTGGGAAAGCACGGCGGCCGCGACGACCCGGCCTATCGCGTATTCTTCCTCATAGGTGAACGGCCTGGATTCGGTCTGAAAAGAGCGCGCGGCCTCGCGTATGAGGCGGGCCTGCTCGGGCGTGATCATGCCCTGAAGAAGGGCCTGATTCAAAAAGAGCTGGAGAGCCTCGGGCGATACGGTACAGGACACGAAGGAGGAGGCGGCCAGAAATACGGCAAGACAGGCCGCCACGGTGCGAGAACGGGCCGCGACTTTGTGCACGTCACAATTCTCCCGGCAGGATGTCGATCCCCCGAATGAATGCCAGACACTCCGCATATGAATACGTCAATTGTACCATATCGTCCACCGCCCCGAAATTGAACGCGTTGCCTTCCTTGAGGGCAGATTCGAGGCTCGAGGAAAAACCCTTGCCGGCGAGCACGATCTCGTTTTCCTCCAGGGACGGTGGCGTGGAAACTGCGTCCGCGCTCAAAGTGACTCTGACAGGGGAAAGCGCGCTGACATGTATGTAGCCTGGCACGCTCGATCCCTGAACATAGCCAAAGACCCAATCATTTTCAACGCGTATGACGGCAAAGGGAGTCCGATATGCCGCAAACGTCAACGCTGGCGATGCAAAGGAAGGGGCTGCCCGCACCGCGGTTCTTTCCACCTTGATGAGCATGGTGCTATCCGGGGGTGTCATCTGCGCGGCCGCAACGCCTCCCGCGATCAAAACGAGAAAAAGCAACAGGCTATATCGATATTTCATCGCAACACCCCCTTCTATCCTGCACACAACTCTACATTTATAAGTATGCCGCATTCTCTTGAAATTTTCAGTGTTTATTACTGTTCGCGGATAAATTTCTCGATTTTCTCCTTCCATGCGAGGAGGGCGCCGGCGATCGGCCTGCGCGGGTCATCCGCGCTCATCCCTCGAAATTGCTCTTCCAGGCGCGCATAATCCGCGAGCGCGGTGGCTCCCTTCTCCAGAGGGAGCTGAACCCAGCCATACGCATGCTTCCTCCAGGATAAATGCTGTTCCGCGGTCAAAGTTTCAGGAAAATTGCGCGCCAGAAGCCTGCCCATCAGGGTGAGAATCCTCGGATCATGGAACTGGACGCGCAAAAATTCATTTTTGGCCGCGTGCGGTCCCCGCGCCTGCAACACCTCGTGGAAACGGTCGAGTTCTCTCCTGTCCTCATCGGGATAGAATCCGCCGCCGTACAGCGCGTACTCAGGATCGAGTTCATCCAAAGGCTTTTTTTCATAGCGGTATGCGGCGATGAGCCGCTCTTTCATGCCCGGCACCGCTTCGAGCTCGAGGAGATTCTGTCTGCACGTCTCGATATCGATTTTGAGCCTCTTTGCCGATTGTTTGTTGAGCACATTGACCGGGACAAGATAGGGACAGCTGTTGAGCCTAATCATGGTGATCGGAGGATGCGCCGGCCCTCCCTCGAGTCGCTCGGTGAACAACAGGTCGCGCAGTTCATCTTCGGTCATCCGCGAAAATGGGCCGGGGCTGACGCGCAGGTCGTACGCCACGAGCGCATGGCGGTCGGCCTCGACGAGCCCCAGCGGCGCGATCACCGTCGAGCATCCCTCGGCGCGAGTGTACAGATGGGAAGTATGCACAAGCATATTCTCCCGGAGAGAAAGATTAACCAAAGGAGTCAGGTTCTCCCGGCGCCTGTGCTGGAAATACCACTGGTAGAGCCTGGGATATGCCCTGCGGACTTTTTGCGTCAGCCCGATCGTCGCGCGCACGTCAAACAGCGCGTCGTGGGCGTTCTCGTGCGCTACGCCGTTCGCCTTCGCGAGCTCTTCCAGCTTGAACGCAGGATTGCCGTCCTCATTGACGGGCCAATGAAGACCTTCGTATTTCAGGTCGTGCGCGGCGCGCAGGAGATTGATGACATCCCAGCGCGAATTGTCGTTCTTATATTCGCGGATATAGGGGTCGAGCAGGTTGCGGTAGAAAAGACGGCGGATGAACTCATCGTCGAACTGGATGGAATTGTAGCCCGCGACCGTCGTGTTGGGGGCACTCATTTCACGCATGACGCGCAGGGCGAATTCGTACTCGCTCAATCCGTTTTGCTCGACTTCCTGAGGGGTTATGCCATGGATGTAACACGCTTCGGGATCGGGAAGATAATCGGGAGGAAGACGGCAGTACAGCACAATAGGCTGGGCAACTTCCTCGAGCGCCTCGTTCGTGCGAATGAAGGCGCACTGCGCGATCCGGTCGTGCTGAGGATCGCGGCCGAAGGTTTCAAGGTCATACCAGAGAATTGTCGCAGGCATCGATGTTCCTTATGTTTTCCAGACCGCCGGCTTTTAGGCTATGATCCCTAAGAATCCTGACTAATCGTAAACATCGCGGGGTCAAAGTCTTCCGATCCGATCCACAGGTTGATCATCACTCCCCCCTCCGGGATTCTCTCGACTTTCACGCCCTTGATCTGAAAGCCGATGAGTTCGAGCCGCGAACTTCCCAAGAGGTCCTGGCCGACCATCGTACCGTAGTACGAGGCAAGCTCGGGACGCTTGTGCATCATCAGGCCGTGTTCGATGTCGGCGATGTCCTTGTCCGTGCGCGGCCTGTCGTCGATGGCGGCGATATGAAAACCGTCCGACTCCAGGTGCATGGAAATGACCATTTTCTTGGGGTTCCCGTGGAGCAGATAATTCGCGAGCTCGCTTATAAGCTGGACGTACAGTTCATGCCGCTTCATTCACAGATCTCCTTCTTTGCCCGATTTGCCGTATCATTCATCCCGTACCGACCGATACCACTCGATGATCGAGACGATCAGCGTTGCGGTGAGGCCCGCGGCAAATCCGTTGTTGTAGAGGTCCATCCCGCCATGCCACACACCTGTCCTGTCCACGATGACCAGGTGCAGAAACCCCGCGATGAACCCGACAATCGGGCCGAACTCACCGGCGAGGGGCGCCAGCGCAGTCCCAAACATGATCGCGAGCAGGGGAGTCGGAGCATAGATGTCCTTGCCGAACAACACTATCGCCGCCACAATGCCGAGCACGACGGGAAAGACATTTTTAGGATGCTTTCCGAAAAACGAGAAGCCGACAATGGTGAACAGGCTGCCCAGCACCGGCCCATTGAGAGGCGCTCTGAGCAGGACCACTCCCAGCCAGAATAGTATCCCCATTATCGCCGTGTTGAGAAGAGAGCCTTTCGACGAAATGGAATCGGCAAAGTCGCTCGGCAATCGTCCGCTCATCGTGAGGATTTTCCGAAAATCCTTAAATGCCTCGGCGAATCCCGCCCGTATGTGCCCCCGATTCTCGGCCACAATGCAAAAAAACGCAATGACCACGATGGCTGGTATGATCGCGATGAGCACAGGCTCCCGGGCCGTACCCCACATCGAAAGCGGCAGAATGTCGGCGCCGGCGGCCTCCGACAGCGAGGCCGTAAAGAGTCCGACAAAGCCTGCCGAAAACCCGATATTGTAAAGATTATAGCCCTGATGGAGTCGGAGCATGGCGATGGCGATAGGGGGCAACACGATCCCGATGCCGATGCCTATAAGAAAGGAGCCCGGCAATGCAAAGATGCGCCGCATGCCGAGCTCGAAGGCTATGAAGGTGATGAGCGGGCCCATCGCGGTGCCGAACATCGCGATGAGCGCGTAGTCGCGCGGCTTTTTTTTCACGATACGCGCGGAGAGCGAGACGCCCAGCATGATGGGTATACAGTTGAACAGCGTCTTGCCGAAAAAAGCAAAACCCATCATCGTGAACAAGGCCGCAAGCTCGGCGCCGGTGATTTTCAGTCCATTCAGTATCACGAACAGGTAGCCCAACAGTCCCACGGCGGCGACGTTCAGCAGCGTCGCCCCTACTCCCTCTACGGCGATAAAATCGCTCACCAGGCGTGCCGGAGTCACCTGCAGGCGGAAGAATCCCTGAAAGGCCTGGACGATGTCCCCTTCAACCATCCCCACGACGAAGAGCCCCAGCATCACGGCGATCACAAAAGCATGTAATGTTTTTGTCTCCTGCACTATCCACCTCTTGATTCATCCTAAAGCCATGCGGCCGCGCAATCAAGAGTTCGATCAATCTACGTTTTGCCTTGACGAAATCTACCGAAGCCTTCACAATGCAGCGCAAGGAGTCAATGATGCATAATGGAATTTTTCATATTCCCAAGACAGACAATGAGCCTGTATTCAACTACGCTCCAGGATCGCCGGAGCGTTCGGCACTCAAGGAGGAGCTGAAAAAGCTTCGCGCGACACAGATCGATATTCCTCTCATAATCGGCGGCAAAGAGATTCGAACCGGAAAGACCGCGTCCATCCGTCGCCCCGACGCTCACGGGGAAGTGCTCGGCGTCTATCATCTGGCGGGCGAAGCCGAAGTGCGCATGGCGATCGAGGCCTCGTTGGCCGCCAAGGCCGAGTGGGCCGCGCTGCCATGGGAAGAACGGGCCGCGGTATTCCTCAGGGCCGCCGAGCTGATCTCCGTCAAACGCCGCGCGCTCATGGACGCATCGACCATGCTCTGCCAGTCTAAAACCGCGCACCAGGCCGAAATAGACGCGGTCTGCGAAGTGGCCGATTTTCTGCGCTTCAACCCATTGTATATGGAGCAGATTTACACCCAGCAGCCCGACAACGTGAAGGGCGAATGGAACCGATCGGCGTATCGGCCGCTCGAAGGCTTTGTCTACGCGGTTACGCCCTTCAATTTCACTTCGATCGCCGCGAATCTTCCGACCGCGCCCGCGATGATGGGCAATACGGTGGTCTGGAAGCCGGCGTCGAACGCCGTGTATTCCAACTACATGCTCATGAGGCTCTATATGGAGGCCGGTCTTCCCGCCGGCGTCATAAATTTCCTGCCGGGAAGCGGCGGCCTCATCTCGAATGCCGTACTCTCGAGCCCCGATTTCGCGGGTTTCCATTTCACCGGCTCGACGGAAGTTTTCCGTTCGCTCTGGAAACAGATTTCCTCGAACCTCGAGCGCTACAGAGTATATCCGCGCATCGTGGGCGAAACGGGGGGAAAGGATTTCATACTCATCGACCCAAGCGCCGACCTTCCGTCGACGGTCGCGGCGGTCGTGCGGGGCGCCTTCGAATACCAGGGGCAGAAATGTTCGGCGGCGTCGAGGCTCTACATTCCCGCCTCGCGCGCGAAGGAGTTCACGGATGCGCTGGCCGCAGAAATTTCGTCCGTTCCCATGGGAGAAATCACCGATTTCAGGAATTTCATGGGCGCGGTGATCGACGAGGCGGCGTTCGACACCATCCGCGGCTATGTCGAACGCGCGAAGGCCGGCGGCAAAGCGCGCGTCGTCGCCGGCGGTGGGTGCGACAGGACGAAGGGCTGGTTTATCGAGCCGACTCTGATCCTCACCGAGGACCCGCGCTCCGAATCCATGGTCAATGAGATTTTCGGTCCGGTGCTCACCGCCTATGTCTACGACGACCGGGATATGGAAGCGGCGTACGAGCTGGTCGACAGCACTTCGCCTTACGGGCTCACCGGCGCCATCATGGCGACGGACAGGCAGCGCATCAACCGCTCCCTGACCGCCCTGCAGAACGCCGCCGGCAACCTCTACATCAACGACAAGCCAACAGGGGCCGTCGTCGGCAGGCAGCCCTTCGGAGGAGCGCGCGCATCGGGCACCAACGACAAGGCCGGCAGCTACCTCAACCTCCTGCGCTGGGTCAGCGCCGTCGCGATCAAGGAAAATTTCGCGCCGCCATCGTCGTGGCGCTATCCCTTCATGGCGGGAGATGATTAAAAAAGAGAGGCCCCACCCGGGCCTCTCTTTTTTAATTCGCCTTCATCAGCCGAGCGCGACATCGAGCAGCATCATGAGGGCGAAACCCACCATCGTCCCCGTCGTGGCAAGATGTCCGTTCGATCCCCGGCTCGCCTCCGGCAGCACTTCCTCGGCGACGACGTAGATCATGGCACCGGCCGCGAACGCCAGGGCGTAAGGGAGGAGGGGACGCATCGCCAGCACAAGCGCCGCCCCAAGAACGCCCGCGACCGGCTCGACGAGCCCCGACGCCTGGCCGTAGACGAAACTTTTCCACCGCGAGAGGCCTTCCCTGCGAAGGGGAATCGAAACTGCGGCCCCTTCGGGGAAATTCTGAAGTCCTATGCCGATCGCCAGCGCGATCGCGCCCGACAGGTTCGCGCTGGGGATGCCCGCGGCGACCGCGCCGAATCCCACGCCGACCGCGAGGCCTTCGGGGATGTTGTGCAGGGTGATCGCGAGGACGAGAAGCACACTCCTCTGCCATGTCGTATGGATGCCCTCCGCCTCGCTCATCTCCGCCCCTATGTGCAGATGCGGCAACAAGTGGTCCACCCCGAACAAAAAAGCCCCGCCGAGCAGAAAGCCTGTCACCGCCGGCAACCATGGAATTAAACCCATTGCCTCCGACAGCTCGATGGCCGGCGCCAGCAGCGACCAGAAGCTCGCCGCGATCATCACTCCCGCCGCGAACCCGAGCATCGCATCGAGAACCTTCTTGTTGATTTCCTTGAAGAAGAAGACCATGGCGGCGCCCAGCGCAGTCACGCCCCACGTGAAGAGAGTCGCCAAAAGGGCCTGCAGTATATGGTTTTCGATTTTCATGTGGTAGTCCCTGGCGGCATTATACCGGAAACGGGCTGACAAACGAAACAGGCCGCCCAGAAACGGGCGGCCTGTCGTTCTCTTCAGCTTCTCAGTCTGGCGCGACTTTGCGAGGAGATCTTTCGGTTACTTTGCGATCGACTTCGCACCGTAGGTGACGCCGCCCGTAATCTCGAGGCAGGTACCGTCGAAAGCCTCGTTCTCGACGACCATGGCGATGGCGCGCGCGATCTCCTCCGGCTCGATGAGACGCCCGATGTGCACATCCTTGAGAATCTCGTTGAGCGCGTCCTGATTCATACCCTTCACCATGGGAGTGCCGACATAGCCGGGCGCGATGCTCATCACGCGGATGCCCTTGATGCCTTTCATCTGGAATTCGCCGGCGAGAATGCGCGGCCATACCGCGACCGCCGCCTTGGTCGAGGAATAGTTGATTTGCCCGACCTGACCGACTTTGTTCACGCTCGAGATCGTGAAGAGGACACCCCGCCACTTGTTGTCCACCATGCGGCGGGCGGCCTCGCGCAAGGTGATGAAAGAGCCTATGAGGTTGACTTCGATGACGGCGCGGAACTGGTCGGTCTCCATGACGCGTTTGACCTTGCCAGTCTCACGGTCGGTGTTGATCACCACGCCGTCGCGGATGATGCCCGCGCAGGGAACGACGACATTGATCGCCCCAAACGTGGAGACCGCGGTCTCCATGAGGGCCGCCACGTCGGCGTCCACCGTGACATTGGTTTTGACGCCTACCGCCGCTCCGCCCGCCGCCTTGATCTCTCCGACGACGCGCTCTATGCTCTCCTGTACGACATCGCCGATCACCACTTTCGCGCCGTTCGACGCGAAATACTTGGCGACCGTCTCGCCTATTCCACTCGCTCCACCAGTAACAACCGCGACCACTTCTTTCAATTTCATAGATATATACCTCCTCTTTTGTTGACCAAAGTCATTGAACTTGGTTATTTTTACACATTTTTTTACATCTGTCAACAACAATTCTCATTGACGGCATAAGGAAATCCAGCTATCCTCAAACGTGAGAGAACACCGATGGAAGAAAACCCTCCTCTCACCAAACGAAAACTCCAGGCCCGCGAGACACGAAAGCGCATCCTCGAAAGCGCGCTCTCGCTCTTCCGCGAAAAGGGCTTCGATCAGGTGTCGATCGACGAAATCACTTCCACCGCCGGTGTCTCCAAAGGTTCATTCTATACTTATTTTCAGACGAAAAGCGATATCATCATCGAAGAATTCCGCCTCATCGATTACTTTTATGAAAAGAAGGAAACCGTCATTCTGCGCAATCCTGACGCGGCTTCCCGACTGATCGCCTTTACGCGCTATCAGCTCGACTATATCCATAAGAATATGGGATACCGCACGCTCTCAATTCTCTATATCAATCAGATGTCGACGTTTTACGACCAAAAGATACTCGCTAACCGGGAACGGCCGCTCGTGCGCATTGTGTCCAGGATCATCGCGGAAGGACAAGCCGCGGGGCAGATATGGGGGGGCGACCCGACAGAGCTCGCGGAATGGATGAACCGCTGCATGCGTGGTTTTTTCCTCGACTGGGCAATTTCAAAAGGCACGATCGATATAAGGAAAGACGGCATGCGCTTTTTCAGTGAATTCGTGCTGTCTGCGCTGTGCCCAAAACAGGTGCACGCATGATTGTCTGATCTTGCGAAGGAGGTATACATGGCCCGCTATCGCAATCTCGTCTTCAAGGGAGGGGGAGTTCGGGGAATCGCATATCTGGGTGCGCTGAAATATCTCTATGCGCATGGTCTCATGCGCACTATCGAACGCGTGGCAGGCACTTCCGCGGGAGCCATCACCGCGCTCGGCGTAGCGCTGTACCCGACGGACTTTGCGGGTTTCAAGCGCATGGCGGACAGCCTCGATTATCGCAAGATTCCCTCGGAGGAAGATGAACGTACGAACAAGCTTGCGAATAAACGGCTACTCGCCCTCACCGAGCACTATCGCGAGATCGCCCTCTTCAAAAACCTGCAGTGCTCCATCCGGCTTTTACAGGAAAAAGGCTGGTATTCGAGCGATTATTTCTACCAATGGCTGCGCTCCGTCATCGCCGAACGGTTCACCGTCGCCAAAGAAGCGTACTCCTTCGCGGACTTCAACAGCCCTGAAATTCATAAGGACGGACAGCCCTTTCCCCAACTCTACATCACAGGCACCGATATCACGAACCGCACCCCCCGTCTGTTCTCTTTCGAAACCACGGCCGACATGGAGGTCGCGCTGGCGGTGCGCATCTCGATGTCGATCCCCCTTTTCTTCGAGGCGATTCAGTACCAGTTCCCGGGAACGAACGAAGAGCAGTTCTATGTCGATGGCGGCCTCATGTGGAACTATCCGGTCAATATGTTTGATGACCAGAAATATTCGAGAAAACTTGCCGATGGCGCAAATGAAGAAACGCTTGGGCTCTTTCTCTATTCTTCGTCAGAAAAAACTCGATATAAACCCGTAAAATCGATGCTTGAGTACATGGAAGCGCTTTTCGAGAGCATCTCGCTCGTTCAGGAACGGCTCGTCATCCGCACAGAGAAGAATTATTCGAGAACCATTTTCATCGATGACTGCGGCATAGAGGCGACGGATTTCGACATCGAACTTGACGACGTGCGATACAAAAGCCTCTTCGACTCGGGATACTCGGCCACGGTGGCATTCTTTGAATCCAGGACCGAATGGTCGAAATTCTTTGTCTCTCTCAAGGAACGATTTGGCTGGAAGGAATAGCGACATTTTGCCTTGACTATTCCCGCGCGCTGCGGCTATTATGAGCATATGCTCATAATTCCGATCTATTCAACATTAAGAAACACGGGCACCCGGTGACGCCGCGATCAGCGGCTCGCGATCAGGTCGTCTCTGTACAAGGAGTCATGCAATGAGTCTCATCCCCGAAAAAAAACAGAATCCCTCCGTAAAGCGTGTCATTGGCGTCGTGAGCGGCAAGGGCGGGGTCGGCAAATCGATGGTGGCCGCGCTCCTCGCCGAGTCCTTCGCCTCCCGCGGGCTTAAGGTCGGCCTTCTCGATGCGGATATCACGGGTCCCAGCATACCGCGTATGCTGGGCATCGATAGTTTCCGCGGCGAATCCGATGGAGAGCACCTCTTTCCGGTCGAAAATGAGGAGGGCATCAAGGTGCTCTCCATCAACCTTTTCAATGAAAAAGAGGACGAGCCGGTGATATGGAGGGGTCCCCTGCTCTCCAAGGCCATCGACCAGTTCTGGTCGGACACGGTCTGGGGATATCTCGACTACCTCATCATCGACTTTCCACCCGGAACTTCGGATGTCGTGCTGACGGCCTTCCAGACCATTCCCTTCTCCGGTATCGTCGTCGTCGCGACGCCGCAGGATTACGTGTCGATGATCGTGCGCAAATCGATCAACATGGCCTCGATGCTCAAGACGCCGGTTCTGGGCGTGGTGGAGAACATGCGCACGATGGTCTGCCCGCACTGCGGCACCGAGGTACCCCTCTTCGACGACGGGACCCAGAACGGTGCCCGGCGCATGGGCCTGCCTCTGCTCGCAAGCTTACCCTGGAGGAAAGACCTCGCGCAGTCGCGGGCCCTCCGCTGGGCCGCGCTGAGCGATGCTGTCCGCAAGGACGCGGATGGTCTCGCGAACGAAGTGGAACTCGCGCTCGCCGCTGTGCCTATGCCCGACGGTGCAGCTTCCCAGGCATAAGGTATGCCGCGCCCCTGTTGCGTTCGTCGGATCGCCTCGGAGATCCGAGCCTGCTCAATAGTTCCTTTCGCGGAGGACGCAGAGCTTGCCCAGCAACTCTTCGGTGGGGCGGACCTCGTCGCGCTCGAGCCTGACGAAATCGAGGCGCTGCGGCTCGCCGACCTCGAAAGCCTCTACCAGGAGCAGGCGGCGCGGATGATGGGCATTTCGAGGCAGACCTTCGGACGCATTCTGGAGCGAGCACATAAAAAAGTGGCCGACGCCCTCCTGAACGGCAAGGCGCTTAAAATCGAACGCGCGAAAGCCCCTTGTCTCGAGCGGCCGCCTTTCGCGACCGATTCAGAACGGGCTCCGGATATTCACAACTCAATCAAACCACAGGAGAGTAAAGACATGAAAATCGCATTCATTTCAGACGACGGGAAGACCATTTCACGACATTTTGGAAGAGCGGCATATTATGTCGTGCTCACTATCGACAACGGTAAAGTCGTGCAGAGAGAGCAGCGGCCGAAGCTTGGCCATGGGCATTTCGCGGGACAGCACGAGGCGCATCATGACCATGACGCCAGCGGCGGGCACGGTTTCGAGCCAGGTGCCCAGGAGCGTCATGCCAGTATGGTGCAGCCGATTCTCGACTGCGAGACGCTCGTCGCGGGTGGCATGGGTGCGGGCGCGTACGCGAGCATACAGGGTGCAGGCATTACGCCGATCGTGACCGACATGCAGCTCATCGACGAGGCGGCCACAGCCTACGTCGCCGGTACCTTAGCAAACCACCAGGAATACCTGCACTGAGAAGCGCGGCCGGTCCGTTCTGACCGGCCGCCCGGATTCTACCGGCGCATAGCGTATATGAGGGCCGCGCATGACAATTCCTGCGTCCGGCGCTAAAATGTAGAAAAGACAATACCGCAATTATGTAGAGGAGGGTGCCATGAAAGGAAAGCGCCTTTTGATGATCCCCGGCCCAATCGAATTCACCGACGAAGTGCTGGGTGAAATGTCGAAACCAACATTGAGCCACGTCGATCCTCAGTTTATCGAAGAGTTTGGTCAGGCTCTCGAGAGAATGCGCGCAGTCTGGCTTGCCCCCCATGGCCAGCCCTTCGCCATCGCGGGAAGCGGCACCCTCGCCATGGAGTTCGCCGTGGCGAACATCACCGAACCGGACGACAATGTGCTCATCGTGCACACGGGCTATTTCAGCGACCGCATGGCCGAGATTTTCAGGCTCCACGGGGCAAACGTCGATATCGTGCCGGGCGCCGTCGGCGATCTTCCTGAAGTCGAGGCGGTTCGTGCCCAGCTCGAGGCAAAAAAGTATAAAACGCTCAGCATAACTCACGTCGATACGAGCACCGGTGTCCGCGCCGACGTCAAGCACCTCGCCGCCGCGGCGCGCGAAACAGGTACCCTCACCGTCGTAGACGGAGTCTGTGCGGTAGCCGGGGAGGAGCTGCGCATGGAAGAGTGGGGGGTGGACATCGCGCTCACCGCCTCGCAGAAAGCGGTTGGGGTGCCGCCGGGCCTCGCCCTCCTCGTCGCGAACGAAAAGGCCCTAGACGCCTTCAAGGCGCGCAGAACCTCCGTCCGGGCATACTACTGCGACTGGCAGTACTGGCTGCCGGTCATGCAGGCCTACGAGGCGCGAAAATCGGCGTATTTCGGCACGCCCGCGGTCAATCTCGTACGGGCCCTGAACGTGAGCCTGGGACAGATCCTGACGGAAGGGATGGACTTCCGATTCAGACGGCACACGCTCAATGCGCGCGCGTTCCGGGCAGGACTCTCGGCCATCGGGCTAAAGTACGTCCCTGTGCGCGAGGACCTCTATGCGAACACGCTGACGGCAGCATATTATCCCGAGGGTGTCGACGCGGGAGTCCTCCCCCGCATCGCCGAAGAAGGAGTCGTGCTCGCGGGCGGCCTGTATCCTTCCATCAAGACGAAGTATTTCCGCATCGGGCACATGGGCATGAGCGACACCTCGGAAATTCTCGCGACGCTCGGGGCCATAGAGCGCGGCCTGGCGAAGTCCGGCTACGCGTTCGACGCGGGAGCTGCGGTCGCCGCCGCTCAGAGCTTATACAAAAAATCATGAAATTTCCTCAAAAAACTTTAAGAAGCCTTCCACATACGGTATGATGTATCGTATGTGGAATTTTTTTGAGCCAAACGATTCGCAGTGGTACCGCTGGAAGCTGGACGGCGCCTCGCTCTGGATGTACAGAAACGGCGAAGAATGGCGCATAGCGCTCAACACTCTGCCCTTCAAGCATCTTCAGAGCGACGCGGGAGGCCCGGAACCTGCCGATCCCCCCGAGGACATCCCGGTCTCTCTCGCGGTATCGGGGGGCAAGAAGGCCGCGCTTCGTCCCCATCCGAGTTCCATTCCCTATCTTGTCTCGGCCCGAAACGACGTGACGATCCACCCGGGTACCGAGGCTTGGTTCACCATCGCGCTGCCGCCCGTTCTGCGCGTTGAGCTTGAGTCGGGATACGCGCTCTTTGAGGGCTCGCCATTCACCACCACCAGCACATGGTTCGGCGACAAGATGAGTGGAAATCTCTGCCTCTCTCTTCCCATCGAGCTCGACCCAGAGTGCAGAAACGAGCAGAGCGGCGCCGACAGCGCCGGGCATGCCACGAGTCTCGCGCCCTCCGTGTCCCTCGGCATGAGGGAATCCCTGGAGCGTGCCGCGCAATATCTCGCGTGCAGATCCCTCATCCACTGCAGAATCGTCGTCAGAAACAAGTCCAAGGAGCCTCTCGACGTAAAGCGGCTGGCCATTTTCACCGACCTCATGAATGTCTACGAAAAAGAGGGCATCCTCGTCTCGGATACGGTCGTCATCACGGGGACCTCTGACGGGTCGCTTCAGACGAATATCGACGATATCGGTTCCAAAGGGCTGCATAAAATTCACACCGCGGCTAAGACCGGCATCAATGAGGTGCTCATCAGGCGTGGGGTCAGCTTTTTGCGCAACATTGCGGGGCTTTAATCGGAGGAAGGCATGAATACGACAATTCTTCCTGATTTTATAAATAATCTGTTCAAGGACGCGTTCACGCCCGAATTCTGGAGAAAGGCGTTCAGTGCGATTCTCGCGGCAGTGCTCATTCTTGGCGCTTTTGGCATTTTGCAGATGATCGCAAACCGAGCCATGAAAAAAAACATGCCAGAACAAAAAGCCCAGCTCGTAAAAAAGGCAATTCATTATCTAGGCTGGACGATCGCCATCGTTTCAGTGTTGGAGAGCATGGGTGTAAACCTCTCCGCCCTCTTAGGCGCCGCGGGCATCGCGGGCATCGCGATAGGGTTTGCCGCGCAGACATCGGTGTCGAACCTGATCAGCGGCATATTTCTCATCTCGGAAAAACCGTTCCAGATCGGCGATGTCATCCAGGTGGGCGATATTACTGGTATCGTCATGTCGATCGATCTTCTCTCGGTCAAATTGCAGACCTTCGACAACCGTTTCGTGCGCATACCGAACGAGAGCATCATAAAGTCGAATGTCATAAACAACACGCGCTTTCCAATCCGGAGGCTCGACGTATGGGTCGGCGTCTCGTACAACGCCAACCTAACCAAAGTCACCGAAGTGCTCAACGATATAGCCGCCAAGAATCTGTATGCGCTCGACAACCCAGCCCCGCTCATCTACATCGACAAGTTCGATAATTCGAGCATCAACATTCTGTTCGGCGTGTGGTTCGAGCAATCGAAGCTCGTCGATCTTCGGAATTCAATCATCATAGACATCCACACCCGGTTCGCGGAGGAAGGTATCGAAATTCCCTATCCGAAGCGGGATGTATATATTAAAGGAATAGCCGACGCGCAAATCTCCGATCTGCGCAAAAGCGGAGGCGGGCAGAGCGCCGGTGCGAATCATTGATTGCAAGGAGCCGGATATGCAGTTCTGTTGGGTTACCATCAATGTCCATGACATGGAAAAGTCTCTCGCGTTCTATCGCGACATCGTCGGGCTACCCTTGAAGAGACAGTTTTCGCCCATGCCCGGCGACCACATCGCCTTTCTGGGATCGGGCGATACGGAAGTCGAGTTGATCCACAACGAAAAAAACGCGCCCGCGCCTTTCAGCCAGAATATTTCTCTGGGGTTCAAGGTGGAATCGCTGGAAAAGACCATGGAAATGCTGAAAACTCACGGGATCCCGGTGCTTGCCGGCCCGTTCCAACCCAACCCGAGCGTAAAATTTTTCTATGTGCACGACCCGAACGGTCTACGCGTACAGTTTGTTCAGGACGTACACTGAGTGCCCGAATGCGGGAGCGCCCGGTGTAGCATCTGGTATGTAAGACTGTAACAGCCCTTTCGTGTAACATCCGGCGGCTTGGCGGGATTTTATGATAGAAGCCGTGATATGTTTTTATCATCAATAATTACAAACCATTCTGCGGGGGATGACTGATGAAACGAAAATTCAGGGCGGGATTGATAATTCTGGCTGCGATCGTCGTGCTGTTCTCCGGATGCACGATCGTGGTGACATCCAAGGAAGCAAGAACCTCTCGCCTTCCGATCTCCCAAGCCGCGCCCCTTCGGGCGAACCGATAAAAGGAGATTAATCGATGAAATTCAAAGGGAAAATCTTTTTCGCCACACTGACGATGTTCATCGCGGGCACCCTGGTCTTTGCCCAGGTCAAGGTATCTCTCACCATCCTGTGCAACACATCAGGCGCGCAGGTCTATCTCAACGACAATCTCGCGGGCTCCACGTCGCCCAATTTAACTCTTCAAGTCTTTCCGAGCACATATACGATCAGGGTCGCCAAGGCTGGATTCAACGAGTTCAGGACAACTGTCGCTGCGGTGCAAAGCCCAATCACTATTATCGTAAATCTGAAGGAAGCCATACCACAGACTCCTTCGCCGTCGCTTCCCCCTTCCTATCAACCCGTACCTCCCCCCAGCCTGATTTCCCCATCTCCGACCGGACGGCTTTTCATCGACGCTGACATCCGCGGCGCCACAGTCTTCATCAACGGCGCCTATGCCGGAACGACACCCTATCAGGGCGTACTGCAGCGCGGTAACTACGTAGTACGCATCTCGGCGCCCGGCTACGCTGACTATACGGACAGAGTGTTCGTAGATGGGTATACGAGGCTGAGCATTTCTCTCTCACCCCTTACCGTCGAATATGAAATAAAGCTGCCGAAAATCTTCTCGAATCATGGCAACGACTTCGACAAACCGGGAGATAGCGAGATGCAGCTCTACATCGATGGAAACCGTCTGGAACACCTTCACGGAAGGACTACGCCGGGGAAACACATCATGACCCTGATTTACAGGAACCTGCGCCTTGAAGACGAGTTCGAGGTCTTCCCCGGGAGGCCCGTCACGATCGAGCTGTCTCTGGACGTGAAGGTCTATTGAGATATCCCGGACATGCGGCCCCGCGCTCCTAGGCGCGAGGCTGTTCCACGACGCGCGCCGAAACCAGCACGATATCTTCTACCGGCACATCCACGTGGGGAGGACGCCGGGCGGTTTTCACCTTTGCCATCGCGTCGACCGCTTCCATTCCCTCGATGACTTTGCCGAACACGCAGTAGCCCGCGCCCGGCCCCGGGCCGCGGAAATCGAGCGAGCGGTTGTCGACCAGATTGATGAAGAACTGGCTCGTGGCGCTGTCGGGAGCCATGGTGCGCGCCATCGAGAGCGTGCCGCGCGCGTTCTTCGGCGCCTTCGCCGCCTCGTTGATGATGGGCGAGCGCGTCGCCTTCTGCTCCATTCCCGGCACCATGCCGCCCCCCTGCACGACGAAACCCGGGATCACCCGGTGAAAGATCGTCCCGTCGTAGAAGCCCGACTTTACGTACTCGATAAAATTCGCGGCGGTGATCGGCGCCTCGCTCTCGAAGACCTCGATGAGGATCGGCCCCTTGCTCGTTTCAAATTTCACGAACGAATTCGGCATTTATCTCTCCTTTGAGATATTATTTCGCTTCATACGCACCATAGCGCCGGCGCGCGAGGTTCATCAACCATACGAAATCGCGAAAGGAAGGGCAAGGGAGGAAGTCGAGCCGCAAAAGAATCATGCCTCGCAAAAAACGTTTAGTGGCGGCATGAATACCTATGGTATCGTGTATTCTCACCGATTGAGCCTCTTGAGCGCCTTCAAAGCGGCGAGAAGGCGTTTCTGCGCGGGAGTATCGTAGGGCGGATAGAACTTTTCGATGGCGCTGACAGGTCCCTGGCGCATGACGTTCCGCTCGTGAGAGAAGGTCTTAAAACCATAGAAGCCGTGATAGTTGCCCGTGCCGCTCATCCCCACCCCGCCGAAGGGTGCGTCCAGGTTCTCAATCTGCACGAGAAGATCGTTGATCGCCGCGCTGCCGGAGGTGGTGGAGGCGATGAGGCGTTCCGCGCTCCTTTTGTCGCGGCCGAGGATGTAGAGGGCGAGAGGCTTAGGCCTGGCCCTGATAAAGTCGATGGCCTCATCGAGAGAATCATAGGACAGAACGGGCAGGATCGGCCCAAAAATCTCTTCAGCCATGATGGCCATATCGGGTCTTACGCCGGTGAGCAGCGTCGGGGCCGCGTAGCGCTTCTCTATATCGAAGCGGCCGCCGAACACAAGCCGGGCTCCTCCGGAAACTGCTTCCGAGACAAGGCGCTCGAGGCGGGCGCAGGCTTTCTGGTCCACGATGCGCGGAAAATCGGGCGAAGCCGCGCGCGCCTCCTCTGTCTTCCCGTAGAATGACTCCACGGCTTTCCGCATCTCTTCCTCAAACACCCCGACCAGCTCGGCGGGGCAAAAGAGGTAATCGGGGGCGACGCAGGTCTGGCCCGCGTTGAGGAATTTCCCCCAGGCTATCCTGCGGGCCGCCTGGCCGATATTCGCGCCGCGCAGAAGGATGGTCGGCGACTTACCGCCCAACTCGAGGGTGAGCCCCGCGTGCACGCGCGCGGCCGCCTCTCCCACCTTCGCCCCGATGGCCGGACTTCCCGTAAAGAAAATGTGATCGAAGGGAAGCTCGAGAAGGAGATCGCCGATGGTGCCGCCGGGGCCTTCGACCACGGCGACTTCTTCGGGGGGAAACACGCTCCCGATGAGGTCCGCGAGAAAGGCCGCCGTACGAGGCGTCTTGTTCGAGGGCTTCGCGATGACGCAATTGCCGGCCGCCACCGCGGCGACGAGGGGTGCGATGAGGAGCTGGAAGGGATAATTCCACGGCGACATGATAAGGGCTCGCCCCTTGGGCTCGTACAGGACTCTGGTCGAAGAGAGAGGGAGAATCAAAGCCCCTTTCGCGCGCTTCCCTCTCATCCAGGATTTCAAATGCTTCGTCGCTGTGTCGATTTCTTCTATCGAAGGGAATATCTCCGTGAGCCAGGCCTCGAAGGCCGGCTTCCCGTAGTCCGCCCTGACCGCGGCGTAGAGTTCCTCGCTCCGCGCCAGAATCGCCGCGCGGAGTTTCTTCAGTTTTGCGGCCCGCTCGGAAGGACCGGTGGCCGCGAGTTCCCAGCGCCGCTCTGCCTGGGACTCAAACAACTCCTCGAGCTGTCTCTTGTCGGTGATTACCATAGACATACTCTAACGCAGAATTCAAAACACATCAAACGATCTGGTGCCTCGCAGTGCGCAGGGAATTCAGAACGGCGAGGAGCGAGACGCCGACATCGGCGATCACGGCCTCCCACATGTCGGCGGCGCCGAAGGCCCCGAGCGCGATGAAGATGCCTTTGACCGTCAGCGCGAGCGCGATGTTCTCGACGACGACCCTTCGGGTAAACGCGGCTATTTTCAGCGCCATCGGCACGCGCGCGACATCGTCGTCCATGACCACGACGTCGGCGGCCTCGATCGCGGCATCCGAGCCGAGGCCGCCCATGGCGAAGCCGACATCGGAGCGGACCAACACGGGCGCGTCGTTCATGCCGTCGCCGACGAATACGACCGCGCCCCGCCGTTTTGGATCCGCCGCGAATTCTTCCATCTTCGACACTTTGCTGCCGGGCAGGAGTTCGGCATAATACGCGTCGAGACCGAGCTCACCGGCGACGCGGGCCGCGACCGTGGAGTCGTCGCCGGTGAGCATCGCGACTTTCCGGACGCCGAGCGCCTTGAGCTCGGAGACGGTCTTCGCGGCGGTCTTCTTTACGCGGTCCGAGATGACGATGTAGCCGGCATAGACACTGTCCACCGCGACATACACGACGGTCCCTTCCACATCGCAATCCTCGTGCGCGATGCCTTCCCTGTGGAGAAGCCTGTCGTTGCCGACGGCGATTGTCCGACCTTCGACCCGGGCGATAAGCCCGTGGCCTTTGATCTCGCGGATGTCGTCGGCTGTCGGTGCCTCGTCTTTGGCCGCCTCGCGGATGGAGCGGGCGATGGGGTGCAAAGAGCGCGACTCGGCGGCGGACGCCCACGCGAGAAGTTCCTCCCTCGAAAAGCCATTGCGGGTCAACACGTCCACGACTGCGAATACGCCCTCGGTCAGCGTGCCGGTCTTGTCGAACACTACCGTGTCGACTTTTGCGAGCGCGTCGATGTAGTTGGCACCCTTGACGAGGAGCTTGTGGCGGGAGGCTCCCCCGATTCCGCCGAAGTATCCGAGGGGTATGGAGACGACGAGCGCGCAGGGGCAGGAGATGACCAGAATGACCAGGGCCCGGTAGACCCACTCGCCGAGCCTCGCGCCGGGAACTAAGAGCGGGGGGACGAAGGCTATGAGCGCCGCGATGGTGACCACGGCCGGTGTATAGACGGCGGCGAAGCGCGTGATGAACTTCTCGGTCGGCGCCTTGTGGGAGGCCGCGTCCTCCACGAGTTCAAGGATCCTCGCCGCCGCGCTCTGGTCGAATGCCTTTTCCACCCTAACGGCGATCCGGCCCTCGTCGTTTACGAAACCCGCCAGGACCTTATCGCCCTCCTCGACCCTGCGGGGTACCGGCTCGCCGGTGAGCGAGGATGTGTCGACAAAGGATGAACCCTCGATCACTTCGCCATCGAGCGGGACACGCTCTCCGGGGAGCACCTCGATTAGGTCTCCGATCCGCGCCTCCGCGGGTGAGATGATTTTCCGCCCAGCGTCCGCGATCAGCCGCGCCGAGTCGGGCCGCATATCCATGAGCGAGGCGATCGACCGCCGCGAACTGTCCACGGCCCGATCCTGAAGGTACTCGCCGACCGAATAAAAAAGCATCACTCCGACGGCTTCGGGGAGCTGATGGATGGCGATGGCCCCGATCGTCGCCACGCTCATGAGGAACATTTCGTTGAACAGTTGCCCTCTCACGATGTTCCTGAAGGCTGTGGCGAGCACTGAGGCGCCCACGAGGAAATAGGCCGACAGCAACACGATATACTCGGCGACGGAATAAGGAGTATCGTGCAGCGCCTGATTGAAGACGGCCCCCACGGCAAAGAGTACCGCCGCGATGATGAGGCGAATCAGTTGTCCTTTGCCCATCGTCTCTTCTTTTTCCCCGGCGCCGGTGTCGCCCGCATCCGCGCACCGTGCGCACTCGAGTCCTTCATTTCTATACTCTGTCATGACAACTTCCCCGCTTAAGTCCTGTCGATGTAGTGCTCTTTCGCCTGTTCGATGAGGGCGAGAACGTGATTGTCCTCCAGGCGGTAAAAGACCATTTTGCCGTCCCTCCTGCTGCCCACGAGCCTGAGAGCCCGCAGCAGGCGCAGATGGTGAGAAATCACGGGTAGCGTCGTATCGAGCAGAAAGGCCAGATCGCAGACGCACAATTCCTGCTGGGACAGCAGATAAAGAATCTTGACGCGCGTCTCGTCGGCCAGCACCTTGTACAGCTCGGAGAGCCCCGAGACCGAAAGCAGCGATTCCCGCAGGGCACCCGCGTGATCTCTGCAATTGACACTGTATTGACTGCAGATATCGTCCTGCATAGTTCCCCCATACAATTAATCAGTTAAACAATTGATTAATTGTAAAATTAAAGAAACAACACCGTTTTGTCAAGCGCATCGGAACACGCTTGCGTTTACCTGTATAGGAAGAATATAGTGCTCACGTGCGCAGAGATTCTCGCAGGTCTATCCCGGTATTCGTCCTCGCCGCCATAATGGCCGCGTGTCCCGTCGCGCTTTTCTCGGCCCCCCCAGAGGAAGTTTCCGTATCGCTGATCACCATACTCCCCGGGCGATCCCTCTACTCGGCCTTTGGTCACAGCGCGATCCGGGTTGTGAACCGGCAAAAAGGTACGGACATCCTCTACAACTACGGGCTCTCAGTTCACCCTTTCGACGCGCGATTCGTTCTGGGCATGTTTACGGGCCACATGGACTTCATGGTCGCCGCCCTGGACACAAAGGAAACGTTTCGCTTCTACCGCGATGTCGAAAACCGTACGATAATCGAGCAGGTGCTGAATCTTTCCACGGACCAGACTGAAAGCCTCCTGTCCTCACTGAGGCACGACGTCCGCCAGGAAAACCGAATCTACAACTATCGCTATTTCTCGGACAACTGCGCGACGAGGGTGTGGGATATCCTGGCGCCTTTTTGCGCGCCCCAGGGAGCAGAGGATGAGATTCAGCCCCAGACATCCCTGCGGGGCCAACTCCATGAGGGGCTGTCCGACAAAGCCTGGCTTCGCGCCGTCATCGATCTCCTCCTGGGACCCACGGCGGACAGGCCACAGCCTCCGGACGCTCCGCTCTTCCTGCCGAAACAGCTCATGGAGACAGCGGCTTCGTCCGGCGTCAGAGGACAATCACGCGATGCCCCCTTTGTCCAGAACTCGTCGGTCGTGTTTCAGGCCGAAAAGAAGAAGCCTTCCGCGCTGGCGATAACGCCGCTGGCCGTCTCGCTGATCGTCCTCATCGCAGCGCTCGCCTCTCTGTTCCCCCCGGTCAGGAAAAGAATGCTGGTCTTCGACTGTGCCCTTTTTGCCGTGGCGATAGTCGCGGGCGCGTGCATCCTGATGTTCTGGCTCGCGGCCGGATACTCAGAGGTCGGATTCAACCTCAACCTGTTATGGGCGAACCCTCTCGCCCTGATAGCCCTTCTCATCTCGCGACGCTCCCCGAAATCGGGACTCTCGACGACACTCTCTGCCTTGGCGGCCGCGCTCGCCCTCCTCTGCGCCGCGGCAGGCGGATTGGGACTCCAGCGTATCCCTATCGAACTCAGAGTTGTCGCCCTTGCGATTGGCATCCGGTGTCTGACGTTCATATGGAGCGACAAACCTCGGAAAGCGGAGACGGAATAAGTCCTCGGCGCGCCCCCTGGATGGAGGCGCGACAAAAATGTACCCTCAGCGTATAAAAAAAGAGCAAACCATTGTGTTCAATGATTTGCTCTTCGTCGGGCAAGCCAGACTCGAACTGGCGACCCCAAGTCCCCCAGACTTGTACGCTAACCACCTGCGCTATTGCCCGAATGTGCCTTTTGAGAACTTGGATAAAGTAACACAGTGGACGCGCCGTTGTCAATGCGAAGGAGGTGTCGGACAAGCCGGCGCAGATGAGGCACGTGCCATTTTTCGGCCTCGCCGTCACAGGCAGCCGAAGCGCTCGTCTCCGGGCCGCGGATCGATGCCGGGGCGCGTCAGTGCAAAATCATATTTAACGGGATCCTCGGGCGCGTAGAGCCGGAAGGCTTCGGTGACACGGAGGGCCGCGCGCAGGTTGATGCCAGAGGTGGACACGCCCAGGCCGGCGGCCGCCTTCCTCTCCGGCAAAAAACGCAACCGTTCGGTACAGGTGCGAATCATATGCGTATCCATGGGGACGATGAGGCGCGACGCATCTATGCTCCGCCAGCAACCGGGATCGATTTCGTCGCGACGTATCATCCAGCGAAAAAACAAAAACAGGCGCTTGGACGCCGAGCCGTCGGCCGGGTCCGGAAGCAGGTTCCTGCGAAGGCCGGACGGCACCGCCTCACGCGCGAACCGCCGCAGATTCCGCACAAAGGCCGAGGCGGCCTCCAGTATCTCGCCGTTGTCCCCATTCAAGAAAAGCGCTTCAAGATTGCCATAGCCGCGCAGCGTCTTCTGGATCGCCCCCATGAGCGTGATCATGTCTTGCGGAAAACAGAAGCGATACTGAAACGAGCCCCAGGCGCGCGAAATATCGTCTGGCTCCATCCGGCGCAGGGCGTCCGCCGGATGAGCCCCCAAGGGTCCGAGCGCGGTTTCGCACGCGCGCATGATGAGTTCGACCGAGCCGAACGCGAGAGTGGAGCACACAAGTCCCGCCACCTCAATGTCTTCGGGCGCCGTATACCGTCGCACAACGGCAAGCGGATCGAGTTCGAGTCTTTCAAAGCGGTTACATACGGTATAAATTTCCTCGAGAAAACAGGCCATATCGGGACTGTAGGAGAGAGACTCCCCGTCAACGGGGCCGCGATTTCTCACTGCGGGCTTTTTTACAGCTCTCGTTTTCTTTTTAATTGAGGACTTCCCCTTGACGGTTTCGTCACCCGAGCTGAGCCTCAAGCTGACTGATGCGGGCGCAAATGTCGTTGTCAGTCGGATTAAGCGCCTTTGCCTGGGTAAGGTAGCGGATGGCCTTATCCCGATTCGTGGTATCGCTCTTGTCAGATTGGCGATTGTAGCGATCGAGATAGATCGAGGCGAGCGACACGAGCGCCTCAACGTTGTCCGCCCTTTCCACAAGCGCGTTCTTGAGCTGATCGATGGCCTTGTTTTCGTCATTCTGAAGAGACGCCGACATATAATAGAGAAAAGACTTCAACTCTTTTGAAAAAGGCGCGGCGATGAATTTTACCACCATCTCGAGCATCGCCGAATTCGCGGTTTCTCCCTGGCTCGGCCCGAGAGCAGACATAGCAATGCCGAGCCCTGTGTGTGCGTCGCTTGCCTGTGCCGCGGACGCCAGCCCGCCACCGGTCGCCATGGCGAGGCTGCGTAAGTATGCCTCTACCGCCTTTTCGGAATTCGGGTCCTGTGCGTACCAGCTCGATGCGAACTGCACGGCGGCCAGTACATTGCCAGACTTTCGCAGAACGGTCGCCACCATTTCCTTGTCGAGAGGCGCGCTGCCCGCTTCCTGAATATAATTCGCCGCCGCGGCCCAATCCTGGTGGCTATAGCTTTCGCTCACAAGAAATTGAAGCGCTATATCCCTCGCTTGCACCCTTCGCGCCTGTTCGAAAGGAATAAGACTCGTATCCTGTGCGTCCGTCAGATCGAGTACGACTTTTGCCAGATCAACGGCCTCCAGGTGCCTCGCCTGATCGCTGGATTTTTGCAGCGCCTGGATGAGCTGGGAGATCGCCACGGGATCTTTTGGGAAATACCGAACGGCGGAACGGGCAAAACGTTCGGCGTCGGACTGACGGGAATTCTCGAGGGCATACCGACTTTTGAGCACAAGCCAAGTCCGATCCTGCGACGCCGTCTTTGAGGCGCTTTCAAGATATCGCCAGGCGGCCGGGTAATCGCGCCTCTGCATCGCGGCTTCCGCAAGAGGAATGAGCGCCGCGGTGCGGGTCGGATCTTCTTTGAGCGCCGCGGCGAGCCACGGCTCCGCATCGAGCACTCTGTTGAGGCTATATAGCGTCATGCCGTATAACAATTTATAGTTAGCACCAAGATTGGTCTGCGTCGCGGCATTCGCCAAAGAAGCGTTCATTCCCTCCGTTCCCGTCATGATAGGATCAAGCGCCTTCTTCGCGTCCTCCGGTTTTCCCAGCATGAGCAATGCGCGGGCAAGTCCACACGCCGCTTTCTGGGACTGCGGATCAAGCGCGAGCGCCTGCTGGAAATTTTTCGCGCTATCGTCATATTGTTTCGACTCAAGCGCAATTTGCCCTTTGATGAGCACAGGAACCGCTGAAACGCCTCCCAGCGCCTCAAACCTGGCAAGGGCCGCCAGCGCCTGGTCCCGCGTTTCATTCCGTGAACTCCGGAAGAAGGCTAGGGCAGAAATAAACTCAGACATTATTGAACAGGCGCCATTTTCAAACACATGAGGGATTTCTCCAGACGAGGCATCGATGAGCCCGACCAGACACGTGATATATTTTTGACTGGCTCCCTGTGCGGCCGCGGGGATTTCAACGCGCGCACCCTTTGCGCCATAGACTACAAGATCGACGCCACGAGCGACGGCATCAAGGGCGGCTTTATCCGGTGCCGAGAGATATTGCGAGGCTGCAATGTGAGCTCGCGCCTGCGCTATCGACTGCGGCGTGGCCTGCACTATCAGCGCTTCGAGTTCCGACGATTCGCCCGTTATCTTTTTAAGTTGTTCGGTATCGATCTTTGGCAAGGTCTGCTGAGCATACGCGATACTGGGTAAAAAAAATGCCGGTATTCCTCCCATGGCAATGCCTGCGAGGAAAATATCGAAGATTATCGCCGAAATCCTGAATCGAATCTTCATGATCAATTGTTTATACTAGTACAGATCGATAAGGATTGCAAGGAAAGCCGGTGCTTGCCCAGAAAAAACAATGCATGCTAGGGTACCCACAATGAGAAAAGCTCGGAAAGGAAGAGCCACAATTCTTTCCATGTCGGCGATTCTGATCGTACTGAGCCTGAGCGCCTGCGACAATGACCTTTCCGGCTATTTTTTTGCCGGGGCGAATGAGTTTTCGGTTTCAAATAAAGCCCAAAGAAAGGAGCTCCGCGATGCGCTCGAAGTCCTTCACTCACCTCAGGTAAAAAAGAGTGGCTACTATCCTGTACAGTGTATGCTGGCGGCACGGCGTATCAGCACGATTCTCATCGAGGATGGACAAGAAGCGCGAGCCGCGAGGTTTCTTTCCTCACTCTCCGATGAACACGATGAGTACGAAGCGTGGTATCTGTTCGCCGCCGGTGCGGTCTATGAATCGATGAACAGCGGCCCTGTCGCACAGTTATTCTATAAACGTATTATCAATACATTGCCGGACATGATCGTCGAGGGTCAATCCATCCACCGCCTCTGCCTTGTGAAGCTGCTCCAAAGCGACAGCCCGCCGGAAGAAAAAACAGCGTGGTACCGCGAATTCATCCAGCGATTCCCCAATGCGGACGAAGTCGGACCTTTCCATTTCCTGCTTGCAAAAGAATATGAGAAGCTCGGCCTCTGGTCTCAGGCCATAGAGGAATATCGTCAGTTCCTGCCGTATTTCGGAGTCTCCGTTCCGGGGTATTCAGACGCACACGACTATGCCCGAAACATGGTCGAATTCAACGACAGCCCGAAAGACTGGACATACACGGATCTCGACGACCTTGTAAAGGGTATTCGTAAGGCCATCGCCCTCCGTTCTCCCCAGGCGCTCAGAAAATATATGTCGAAGGCCGGCTTTTTCGCCATGTCCTGGTACAAGGAGGGAGGAGAGGACTCCAATTCCAATGTCCTCTTCAATTTCAGCAATTTTATGACGAGAGGCTCAATTTACGTGGCCCCCTCTCTCGATCCATCCTACAATGACTCGGAGGCCTTTCTCCGCACGTCCGGGTGGACGGGCTACATCCCCGTATGGTATCTATGCTTCCGAAAAGTCAACTTTCCGGCCGACCCCAAAGTGCATGGCAACTGGGAATGGGCTGGTATCTATTTTGGAGAAAAAATGCAATGACGAAGATTCGATATATTGGGATACTGGTTTCACTGTGCATCACGGTCTCGCTCGCCGCGGCAAAGGAAGAGGAGGGAGCGACCTCGCTCGCCGCGGTGAGCCCGGAAGGTTTCGGCACTTCAGTCTCATCCGAGATGAGCGCCGGAGAGACGGCGATCGAATCGCCCGAAGAACTCCAAAGCACACCGCTTGAGGAAAGCGACGAGACGCCCGACCTGAGTCAGCTTCAGCCCGAGGAGCTCAGCATCGAAGAACAGGCCAAGAATCTTCAATACGACATTCCCATGCCCTGGGGTCACGAGCTTTTCGAAAAATACCGGCAATACTATTTAAGCGACGGCGGCCGTAAAATCCTGCTCGCGACAATGGAGAGAGCGGCCCCCTTCATGGACTACATTCAATCCAAAGTGACCGAATATGGCGTCCCACAGGAATTGGCCTATTTGCCCGTCATCGAGTCGGCGTTTTCACCCTTCGCCGTTTCCAGAAGCGGGGCGACGGGAATCTGGCAATTCATGAGAAATTCAATCAGCGGGTATGGAATGACGGTCACCGACTGGGTGGACGACCGGCGCGATTTCATGAAGAGCACCGATGCGGCGCTCAATAAGCTTGTCGATAATTACAACGACGTAAAGGACTGGCCACTCGCCATCGCCGCGTACAACGCGGGACTTGGCGCGCTGCGGCGTGCCGTCAATGCTATGGGTGGAGACACCGATTTCTGGAACATCTACGACAAAGGGCTTGTTTCAAAGCAAGCCTTGGATTATGTGCCGAAATTCCTCGCGGTAGCCTCGATTCTCCGCTATCCGGATCTCTACGGACTGAAATTGCCCTCATCTTCCATCAAATGGGAAGCAATTCCCCTTGACAGACAGATCGATATCAAACTGCTTGCCGCCAAAGCCGAGATCCCGCTCGACACCCTCAAGCTCGGCAACGCCGAATTGCACTATACCATTACGCCACCGGAAGACGCGCACCTTTTAAAAATCCCCGCCGATAAAACGGAGGAAGTGAAGGCCATCCTTTCCGACCCGAACACCCCGCTCGTGCACTACGAAATCTACAGGGTAAAAGAGGGCGACACCCTCACCGCCATTTCGAAGCATTACGGCGTCTCCATCTCGATGATCGTCAAGGTGAACGCCGGGCTCAATCCGGATCGGCTCAAGATTGGCCAAAAACTCATGATCCCGCTCTCGCTCCAACCGCTCAATCCCCCCAGCAATTCTGCGGGGGGCGGCGCGGGTAGTGTCCAGACATCGACGTACACAATACAAAAAGGCGACACGCTCTACAGCCTCGCGAGACGATACGGCACCACAGCCCAAAAATTAGCGAATCTCAATGGTATTTATATGAATTCCATTCTGAGAATTGGACAAAAACTAAAAGTGCCGGCCGCGCCATAAATGCGGAGGGGGCGGAACCCTTTACCCCCTTTTTGCCCGTATGCCCACCCCTGTACTTGGGCGCTACGCCTGCGGCCTGTTACGGCATCATCGCGAGCGTCGCGAACACTTTTGCGTCGCCGATGATATTCGCGATATCGGCATTTTCGTTCGGCTGATGGGCGGTCTCATTCATCTTGGACCACACGACGCAGTCAAACCCGGCCTTACGTAAATACGCGCCCACCGTGCCACCCCCGATTCCTATCGGCCTCGCCTCCACACCATACACATGCCGGACCGCTTCGGCGAGCATCTTCACTATCGGCGAATCCGCAGGCGTCGCCCTCGACTCAGTCGACTGCACGACATCGAGCTGTATCTTCACGCCGTACTCGGCCTCGATCGCGCGCGCTAGCCTCGCGACCTCTTCGAGCGCGACGGCGACCGGATAGACCGGCAAAATGCGCATATCGACATAAAACACGTCTTCGCCGGGAATCGTGTTTACATTCGGAACATTCGCCTCTTTCTTGGTGGGATTGATCGTGCTCCGGTCGGGGCTAAACAGGGAATCGCGCGCGGTAAATGTCGATTTCTCAAGCCGGTGAATGCGCAGCGCGAGGTCAGACGCGGCAAGAAATGCGTTGGCGCCTTTGTCGGGCATCGCCGCGTGCGTCTGCTTGCCCTTGGTCGTCACCTTGAGCCAGCAGATGTTCTTTTCGGCGACCTCAATCTCCGTCGCATCGGAGGAGCCGCCATCGGGGATGATGATGAGGTCGTCTTTGCCGAAAAGATGGTGGTGCTCAAGCAGATACTGTATGCCGAACTTAGACCCGACTTCCTCGTCCGCGATAAAAAGAAGTTTTATCGTGCGCTCCGGAACAAGGCCGAGTCTGAGAAAAGCAAGCGCCGCAAAAACTGATGACACAAGACCTTGCTGGTTATCTTCTACGCCACGTCCATAGAGCTTGCCATCCTTCGCGATGACCTTCCAGGGGTCAGTTTCCCAAAGACTGCGCTCGCCCTCCGGCACGACATCGAGGTGCGACATAATCCACAGCGGGTCCTCCGATCGCTTGCCGGGGATAGTCGCCACCATATTCGGGCGGACTTTCGAGGGGACTCTTGAATCCGGGGCGTCAAAATGCTGGATACTCGTAATCCCCTGCTTCTTGAGCCATGTCTCAAGGACAGCGGCCTTCTCGATCTCTCCATGACCGTCTGACTCTGGCGCCAAAGCGGGGTAGGAGGTAAGAAGCGTTTCAAGCCCGATGATATCCTTTTCCTGCGAATCTAAAAATTGCTGTATCTGAGCGAGTGGGGTCATGGTCTTTCCCTTTCATGCGTCATGCGCAAAATGGTGTGTATACGCACGCCACGACGTGGCGATAATGGTTTCTACATCAGAATGTTTCGCCTCCCAGCCGAGCAGGTCCTTTGCCGCCGCGCTTGAGGCGACGAGCTTCGCGGGGTCACCCGGTCTGCGTCCTGTCATCACCATGGGGATGGATCGACCGGTGATTTTCCGAGCCGCATCAAGAATCTCGAGCACCGAAAGACCCTGTTCCGAGCCGAGGTTGACGGCGAAGCTCCGTGGCTCCTTCATAAGGCGCACGAGGGCCGCGCAATGCGCCTCGGCAAGGTCGGTCACATGGATGTAGTCGCGCACGCCGGAACCGTCCGGCGTGGGATAATCGGTGCCGAATACTTCAAGATGCGGCCGCAGACCCACCGCGACCTCCATGATAACGGGAACCAAATTAGCCGGATTTTTTTCAAGCCCATGCACTCTGCCCTCCAGATCATACCCGGCGGCGTTAAAGTATCGCAGTGCCACGAACCTGAGCCCCTTGAGCCTGTCGTACCACTCGAGGCAGCGCTCGATCTCGAGCTTGGTAAAACCATAAAAATTGGTGGGGTCCTTTGGGTGCGCCTCATCGATCGGCAGATATTTCGGCTCACCATAGATCGCCGCCGAAGACGAAAACACGAGTCGAGAAATTCCCGCTTCGCACGCCGCATTGAGAATGTTAATTGTCCCGGTCAGGTTTTGAGTAGCGTATTTTTCGGGCCTACGCATGGATTCCCCCGCGGCCTTGGCCGCGGCGAGATGCACTGCGGCGTCATACCCCTGTTTCATGACCGAGACGAGCCAAGGATAATCCAGAATGTCACCCCTGAAAAAAGCATACTCGGGAAAGAGATTCTCTTCGGTGCCGGAAGAAAGGTTGTCGATGATACTGATGTCATGGCCCTTGTCGGCGAGCAGCCTGGCCACATGGCTGCCAATATAGCCCGCTCCGCCGATGACCAATACTTTCATGCGTTCTGCCTCCTCGATAGAAATGAACACGATTCACGGCTCATGGTTTTTCGCATGATACCGTCAATGCGAACAAATAAAAAGCCATCGAGACGCGGCAAGAAACTTCCTCAACCCAGACCTTTGGGCTATAATAAAATGCGCGTGAGTTTCCGGTGTGTGAAGAAAAGAGAAGGGGTCTCTCTATGTCCGAAGAAAAAGAAAGGATCGTAGAATTCATCAGAGCACAAATCGCCGCGCACGAATTCGGGGGAGCGGTGGTCGGGATCAGCGGCGGAATCGATTCGGCCGTCGTTGGCACACTGTTGACGGAAGCCCTGGGAAAACACAACGTATTCGGACTCCTTCTGCCCGAACGAGATTCGTCAAAAACCACGGTCGCTGATTCGGTCATGGTGTGCGAATTCCTGGGAATCCACTACTCGATAAGAAGTATTACCCCGCTTGTGAGAAAACTGGGCGTATACAGGATGAAGCCGCCCGCGTTTCTTTTCCCAAGGAAAATACAAGAAGGGTATGCCAGAGCCCAGTGGCTGAACACGGCCAATCCCTACATCAATGATCTCAAAAACTCCGGCGGGGAAGCAAACAGAAAGAATCTCGCGTATTACAGGACCAAACACCGATTCAGAATGATCGCGCTGTACTATGAGGCGGAGCAAAGAGGGTACGCGGTTGTCGGCACCACCAATAAGACGGAGTACCTTACGGGTTTTTATATCAAATGGGGAGACGATTCCAGCGATATCGAACCCATCATGCACGTATATAAGACGCAGGTGTTTGAGCTGGCAAAAGAGCTTGGGATTCCCAAAAGGATCATCGAGAAAAAACCGAGTCCGGACATAGCTCCCGGCATCACCGATGAATTTGCCATGGGCATCGCGTATGGCGACCTGGACAGGATCTTGCAGAAAATCGAGCTCGATCAGTCGCTCTCCGATGAAAAACAAGATGTCGTCGAAAAGGTCCGGGAAATTCTCTCGTCCGCCAAATACCGGAATACCAGGAACATCAATCTGTTGCACGGTGAAACGTAAGCGGTATAAGCCTCCGAGGGTAAAAAAACCACCTCCAAGGGAAGTGGCCCAAATGCCGCCGACCAGAATCGAACTGGTGACACATGGATTTTCAGTCCATTGCTCTACCAACTGAGCTACAGCGGCCTGCTATGATCTATCTGCCGGTGACGTTACGCACAATAGATATTGGGCGGTGCAAGAGTCGAACTTGCGACCCCCAGCGTGTCATACTGGTGCTCTAACCAACTGAGCTAACCGCCCGCACGTGTCGCAAACGACAGAAGCTTCTTATATCAGACAGATACCGAGAATGTCAAGCGATCCCAGAGTATAAGAGAATCATATTAGAATTGCATTTGGATGAATTTGTGTATACAATAGCAGATATTATTGGGAGGGGTACATGCAGAATACATTGCGCCATTACAAAAGCTTGGTGTTCACGATCCTGTTCGTGATATTGGGAGCGACTGTATTTGCTTTCACGTTCATGCCGATGTCCATCTCTATCTCACCAAGCGGCGCACAGAGCATCGCAAGCTTCCGCCTTACCAATGATGCCGCCCAGCAAATCGCCATTTCGATCAAGGCCATGACACGACAGATCGACGAAAATGGGAATGAGATCAATGAGCCGGCTGATAAAGATTTCACGATATTCCCGACCAGGGTCGTCGTTCAGCCCAATTCCTTTCAAAATATAAAAGTACAGTACAAAGGCACCCCCAAGCTCGCCCAGGAAGTGGCATACCGTATCATCGCGGAACAGGTTCCCATCGATTTCAGCCAGCCGCAGAGTTCGGGAGTAAAGGTACTGTTCAGATATATTGCGGCCCTCTATGTAGCGCCGCCTAACGTCAAAGACAAATTATCTGTTTCAAAGGTCGAGTATGCCGAACAGGACGGAAAGAAGGGATTTTTAGTGACCCTCACGAATAGCGGTACTCGCCACGCGCTCATCAACGAGCCCGTCCTGAAAATCCTCGGAGGGCCTTCCGGCTCGATCGTACTCAGTGACGACGAGGTAAAAGCAATGCAAGGACAGAATCTGCTTGCGGGAAATGTACGAAAGTTTTTTATACCTTATGATAAAGTGAGTCCAACTGCAAATTACTCTGGTTCACTGTCAGCTACAATAGAATGATGGTTTCCTGCGCTGACTATGTGAAGTTGATATAAAAAATGTGATGTATGGAGCAATTATTAAATGGTTTTAAGAAGGACTGCACTATTCCTTGTGCTGAACTTAGCTTTGGGAATACCCCTGCTCTTCGGCCAGACGCCCGCTGTTAAGAAGACAAATAATCTACCTGCGGGCTCAAATGTGCCCATCGCTCACGACACGATAATGCCTGAGCTCACAATCAGTTTTGCGCTCACCATAAACGGCAAGCCGATGGACGAAATCGATGCGGGGATATGGAACAACGAGGCGATCATCAAAAAGGATCTCGCAGCGCGGCTCCTTTTCGATTACCTCCGTCCTGATATCTATTCAACCATCTTTGATACGCTATTCAAGGGCCTCACATGGCTCAGCGCCGAAGATTTCGCAATTGCGGGCATTGCTTTTGAATTCGATTCAGTAGAGCTTACAATCGGTATCACCATTCCTCCCGAATATACACCAGTGGTCGATATCGATTTTGTGCCGGAACAGGTGCCGAACTACAAACCCATTCTCAGACCGGCGCCCTTTGCGGGATTCATCCAGAATGAATCGAATCTTCAAGTCTCAAACTCCTCTGAGAGTACGCTGTTTTTCTCAACGAAGCTCTATTCCATGGTCGATATTCTTGGATCTCATCTTTTCGGCTCGGGATACATCTCCCTTTCCCAGACATCTTCTTCATATTATTTCGACAGCTTGTATGCCTTATGGGAGGACAATGCCCGAAAATTTCAGGTGTCGTTGGGCATGATAACGATCCCCGGAACAGGACCCCAGACACAACCTCTGTTGTATGCCATTTCGCTCGCAAGCGTCGAGGATCAGCGCTATATTGTCCGCCAAGGACTTATTGACGATAAAACCGAGTTTACTATTCACAAACTCGCGAAAGTGACTGTCGAAGTGAATGGGCGCCCTATCCGGCAAGTACTATTAGCCCCTGGAAATTATCGTATACTCGACTTACCATTCACCACAGGGCTCAATGAATTTGTCCTGCGTATCGAAGAAACGGACGGCAATGTACAGATTCTCCGCCGTATTGTCCCCCGCGACAACAATATTTTGCAGGTAGGGGCCTCGGAATTCGCGCTTTCCGCGGGGGCATCGACGTCTGACTGGAATGAATTTCTTGGTTCCGGCTACTATCTCTACGGTTTTTCACCGACATTCTCAGGAGGAATCAATCTCCAAGCCGACAAGCGTTCGGCTATGGCAGGCATCACATGGATCTCTGCTCTGCCGATTGGGACACTGAATGGCTCTGCCTCTGTCGTGGGACGCTGGGATGGATGGGGCGAGATGTTCGCTCCTGCGGCCTCTGTGAGCTATCTCTTCTCAATTCCGGAACGAGACTTTATTCCCTCATTAGGAATTTCAGCGATCTATCAGGGATATGGTTTCGCATCGCCGAACATTTCGGCGCCGACGGATTCAGCGCCGGATGCCTACTTTTCGCTTTCAGCCAACCTTTATTCAAAGATTTTTGCACAGACAGGCGCGAGTCTCGGGTATTCACTCACCCGCACCGAAAGCTCATCTCCAACGATGACCCATGGTATATATGCGTCAATTAGCCAAACTTTTAAAACCGGAGGAAATGCCACTCTCTCGGGTCAATGCTCCATCCCGGCATCGGGAACGCCCACTTTTTCCGCGATGCTCGCCTTCAGTATCATGCCAAAGGACATATACCAGCGTTCCTTCAATTACCTGCAAACTTCAGAGGGAAGTACGAGTGTCGGTATATTGGATAAAATTTCCGCCCTTGGACAAATGTTCGATGTAAACCTCAATGCGAACAACCTCCTGCCAGGTTCGGGAGATGATGGCTCTGTCAGTCTGGGCATCCGAAACAATTCAGATTATTTCGACGCCAGCGCGAGTGGGACGCTGAGCCACGAAAAAAGCACTGATACTTACTATACCACAGGATATGCGCAATTTAGGACCACCATGGCGTTTGTCGGAAGCCATATCGCGTTCACGCGGCAAATTCCCGACTCCTTTTTGCTGATCACCTCAGCCCCCACAATGAAAGATGAGATTGCATCATACAAGCTGAGTACCGGTTCGCAATACCTGGCGAAACACGGCCAGAATATTGTGGTGCCGCTTACAAATTATACAACGGTCGTCCTCTCGACTGACCTCATAGGAAGCGCTCTCAATCTCAACCCACGCCATCCTTTTGTGGTCGTCTCCCCCGCGTACCGCAGCGGCATTCTCTTTGAGAGCGACGTGATGAGACGATATATGATTACTGGCCGTCTTGCCGATCAGAATGGCAAGCCGATCGGATATCTTCCTGGTGATGTCTATGATATTGGCGGCTCTCTGGAGACTTCGACTTTTACGGATGAATCGGGAAGATTCGATATTTATGACATTTTGCCGGGGACATACAGAATCGAGTGGCCTGAGGGCTATGGGACCACCCAGTTCGAGCTGCCTGAGACTGAGAATGACAGTATCGACCTTGGCGATATTGTGATACCCATAGAAACAAAATAGCATTACAATGAAAGTAGGGTATGTTCATGAGAAATAAAATTTTATTCCTTGCGTTAGTATGTGCGGCCATGACAATCTCGGTAAACGGTCAGACAGTGTCACTCGTCGATTCATCGGTAACTCCAAGTGCTGTCACCTATGATCCTTATTCCGGGAGCGACACGTATGGCACCCAGTTTACATTCACCGTAAAACTGAGTAGCAAACCAAGTAATACAGTCTATTTTTCAGCGGTGATCAATGGGTCAAGTTCTCCAACCTCAAGGACGCTGATCTCTTCCTCCAGCGCCCTCACCATAGGCTTCTATAATGACTCCTCATATACCACGGAGATAAAGAGTACCTCGGATTATTCTCCTTCTTATTATATTTCCGGCTCATTCGCAAAAAGAACAAACATTCTTACCCAGACCTTCACCGTGTATCCCCTCCTTGCCAAAGGCCAGAGTGCACCCTGGGGAACCTATACAGGTACTTTTTCCATAAGACTATATCAGAGCAGCACTCCAACCGGTACTTTAAGAGATAGCGAGACTATCTACTACACCGCAAACGTCGACCAGACAATAGATGTAAAAGTCGGGTCATCAGGCGGCAGCTACGATACGGGAGCAAGTTCATACAATATCGCCCTTGGTGATCTATCGCAGGGGGCGACCGGAAGTTTCGGAATATTTGTGAGAGGCAATACGGCCTATATTCTCTACATGAATGCGACTTCCGGCGGCTACCTCACTTCCCCCACGACCTCCGATAAAGTTCGCTACTCATTGACGATCAACGGCATAAGTTATACGCTCGGCACCAACGTGATTATCGATCAGGGTACTACCAAGGCAATGTACAGCAAAGTATTAACAGGGGCTATAAGCGTTCCCTCCGGACAACAGGTCGACCCTGGACAATACTCTGATACTATCAGTTTCTCGGTAGTGGCCAACTAGCACACCATGGAGGAAGTGCGCTTTACCGTGAGCGCGTTCTGCTGTAGGCGGCTTTCTGTCTTGACAGAATCAGGGTTGTGGCGTACATCATGTAAATCGGTTTAATTATGAACATTCCCCGAAGTTGTGGTGTGCTTCTTCATCCTCTGTCCCTGAGTGGCCCCTGGCTCTGCGGGACCATGGGCAATGAGGCGCGCGCATTTGTTGATTTTTGTGGGAAAGCGGAAATTGGCTGGTGGCAGGTTCTTCCGCTCGGGCCCACCGCGTATGGCGATTCGCCGTATCAAAGCCCTTCGGCGTTTGCGGGAAACCCCTATATGATCGATCCACAAGCTCTCGTAGCCCAAGGCTTGCTCTCCCCCAGTGATGTCGAGTCATACTATATAAATCCCTCGATGGCCTCTGCAGAACACATTGACTATGCGCGGCTCTTCGTCATGAACACAAAAATCCTGGAAGCCGCGTGGTACCGATTCAAGGCGGGCGGTCAAGAGCAAGATCGAGCCCACTTTGAACAATTTTGCAAAACCAATGAGGTATGGCTCGACGATTACGCACTTTTTACCGCAATCAAAGAGACCGAGCATTATCAAGCGTGGAATGAATGGCCTCACGAACTCCGGTTTAGGGAGCGTGGCGCCATCTCCCGATTTGGACGTGAGCATGATGACCATATCGGGCGCATAAAGTTCTCGCAATTCTTATTCTTTTCGCAGTGGAAGGCCCTCAGAGTCTACGCGCACGCACACGGCGTGAAAATTATCGGAGATATCCCTATCTTTGCCGCGTACGATTCCGCCGACGTGTGGGCACATCCAGAGCTTTTCAGGCTCGACAATGATGGCCTGCCTACTCATGTGGCGGGTGTTCCGCCCGATTATTTCACGGCGACCGGGCAGCTGTGGGGGAATCCTCTCTATAACTGGCCTGCTCATGCGCAACAAAACTACACATGGTGGATTGAACGCGTTCGCCATTCCCTCCAGCTCGTCGATGCGCTCAGAATCGATCATTTTCGTGGCTTTGAAGCATATTGGGCGGTTCCGGCCGGAGAGCTCACGGCTGAGCATGGTCATTGGGAGAAGGGGCCGGGATATATTCTTTTCAGCGCCCTCAAAGAGGCGCTGGGCGAGCTGCCGATCATCGCGGAAGATCTCGGGTTCATTACACCTGAAGTGATCGACCTGCGCGACAGCCTCGGTTTCCCGGGCATGAGAATTTTGCAATTCGCCTTTGAGTCAGAGAAGGACAATCCGGATTATCCCCACAATTACCCCCGGCATTGTATTGCCTACACCGGCACGCACGATAACGACACGTCGACCGGATGGCTGGAATCCGCCTCGCCCGCCGCGCGGGCGAGGGCGCTGGCTTACATGAACGGCTCCCTTCGCTCCTTTTCCTGGGACACGATCAGGGCCGTCTGGGCGAGTCCGGCGTGCATGGCCGTGGCGCCTGCCCAAGATCTGCTCGCATTGGGTTCCGAGGCCCGCATGAACTTTCCCGGCAGACAGAACGGCTATTGGACGTGGAGGATGCGCGAGAACGCCCTTTCCGCCGACATCGCAAGAAGGCTGCGGAGCCTGTCCAAAACATATTTCAGAGTTTCCGGCGTTTGAAGACTTTCACGACTTCATTCAGGGTGATGGTGAACACCGCCAGCAAAAGCACGATGAGCCAGTCCATCGCGCCGAGCCCCGTAACCTTGAAGAACCCGGCAAAAGGCGGAATCATGATGACCAGGACCTGAAGCAGGCACCCCGCAACGAATGCCCCCACGAGATAACGATTGCCGAAAATGCCTATCGAAAAGAGAGACCGTGTCGGATGACGCAGGTTGAACGCATGAAAAAGCTGGGAAAGACTCAGGGTTGCGAATGCCATCGTCCTGGCAAGCTTCAGTGCGGCATCGCCGGTGAGACCCTCGACCGAGGCGCGCTTCATGCCGATGAAGAATGCCGATAGTGTGAGGGCGCCGATAATTATCCCATTCATTATAAGCAAACTGGTCCCGCCTCTCGCAAAAAGGCTCTCTTTTGGGTCCCGGGGCTTTTCGTTTATGACGGTCGGATCGCCGGGGTCCATGCCGAGAGCCAAGGCGGGGAACGTATCGGTAATAAGGTTGACCCAGAGAATATGGGTTGGCAGGAGCGGTATCGGAAAACCGAACAGCACGGCGGTAAAGACAACGATGATTTCTCCCGCGTTGCAGGAAATGAGGTAAAGAACCGCTTTTCTGATGTTGTTATAGATATTGCGGCCTGTTTCTATGGCCCGCACGATCGTGGCAAAGTTGTCGTCGGCGAGAATCATGTCGGCGGCACCTTTTGCGACGTCGGTACCGGTAATTCCCATCGCCACACCAATATCGGCGGCTTTCAGACTGGGGGCGTCGTTGACGCCGTCGCCGGTCATGGACACGATATGCCCTATTGATCTGAAGGCTTTGACAATCCGAACCTTGTGTTCGGGCGAAACGCGGGCAAAAACCCTGACGTGGCGGACCTTTTCGGCAAGCTGCGCGTCGTCAAGCTGATCAATCTCCGTGCCTGACAAGGCGTCGTTTTCGTCGCGCGCGATGTCAAGCTCGCGCGCGATGGCCAGCGCTGTCGCCTTGTGGTCGCCCGTTATCATGGCCACGCCAATGCCGGACTTCCTGCACACGGCGACGGAATCGCGGACTTCGAGCCGCGGAGGGTCCATCATGCCGACGGCGCCCAAATAAATCAGGTCGCTTTCCACGGACTCACCCGATACCTCCTCGCCGTCCGCAAGGGGACGCCAGGCCGCGCCCAGCACGCGCAGGGCCTGCGCAGCCATCGTATCCGAGGATGCCAGAATTGCGGAACGGGCCGCATCGTCGAGGGGCAACTCCCTGCCGTTCCGATAATAGCGGGTGCATTTTCCCAAAAGCCGGTCCACTGCGCCCTTTGTCATGATGAAACGTTCCCCGCCCCTCTCATGGACGGTGCTCATCATTTTCCGCACGGAATCGAAAGGAACTTCTCCGACTCGGGGAGCGGCAAGCAAGAGAGCGGTCTGCTCGATACCATGTTCCTTCGCAAGTTCGAGCAAAGCGATTTCGGTGGGATCTCCCGTCGCCTGAGTCACGTGGCTGGCCGAGCCTCCCCCCTCCGGGCCAGCGCCGATCGTGGCGTCGTTGCAGAGCGCCATCGTTTCCAGCAAAAGCCGGTGCGCTTCCCGCGAAGGGTCGAGGCCTGCTGCGACGCCATCAAGGCCATCCGACGCAAAAGCCGTCACCGACATCTTGTTGCGGGTGAGCGTGCCCGTCTTGTCCGAGCAGATCATGGTCACGGAACCCAGTGTTTCGACCGCGGGCAGCTTGCGGATTATGGCCTTCTCCTTGCTCATGAGCTGGACGCCTATCGCGAGGACGATCGTCACGATGGCAGGCAGGCCCTCGGGAATCGCCGCGACCGCAAGCGACACCGATGTCAGGAAAAGTTCAAACACACTTCCCTGAGCTATGACGCCATACCGTATCAATTCCTCGCCAAGCCCCAGCAAAAACATGAAACCACAGAGAATCAGAATGCCGGTTCCGAGCTTCTTGCCAAAATCATCCAGCTTTTCCTGAAGAGGCGTGGCCTCTTCAGGTTCGGCTTCGAGCATTTCGGCGATGTTTCCCAATTCCGTGCTCATTCCCGTCGCCACGGCTATGCCACGCCCGCGGCCATAGGTGGCCATCGTGGAGAGATAACCCATATTGAGCCTGTCGCCAAGGGGCGCTTCCTCTTCCCCCAGAAAGGATGCATCCTTTTCGGCCGGCATGGATTCTCCCGTCAACGAAGCTTCTTCCACTTTCAGGTTGACGGTTTCCGTCCACCGGAGGTCGCAGGGAAGGATCCGCCCCGCGTCTACCACAACCAAATCGCCAGGAACGACTTCTTCGGCCTTAATTTCCGTCTGCCGACCGTCGCGGACAATCAGCGCCCTGGGCGAGGAAAGTTTTTTCAGCGCCTCTATGGCCTTTTCGGCTTTTGATTCCTGTATTACGCCTACTATGGCATTGATGAGGACGACGACGAGAATGATGATGGCGTCCGAGATTTCGCCAAGAAGGACGGAAACAATGGCGGCGGCGATCAGAATGTAAATCAGAAAATCGTTGAATTGTTCAAAAAACCGACGAAAAAGACTTTTCGGTTTTTTCCCTCTCAATGTGTTGGGGCCGTATTCCTCCAGACGCCTTTCGGCTTCTTCGGAGGTCAAGCCAAGCTCGGCGTTTGTCCTGAACTCCCCGAGTGTCGCTTCAATGGTCCTTGTATGCCATGATTTCATACATCCCTCCGCTTTGTACCTGTTGTTCCCCGAATACAAAAAAGACCTTCGCCCCGAATCCCAAGGACTCGAAACGAAGGTCTTGCTTTCTCGTTGCATGAGTGAAAGACCGGAACCTGCTCCCGCAGGTCGTCCTGACGATCTTTCTTCCGCGCCGTGGCACGGACAAGCTACTCCCCTTGCAGAACGAATATACTTTTATTCCGTAGGCGCGGTCAAGTATAAAACCGCGCTTCCAACCCTCACCTCTCATCGGCGAGAACTCCGATGAAGAAACGATGCTGGAGGTGCGCTCCATCGATCGTGACTAAAACTGTAAATGAAATATTATTGAGCCGCCCCAGGATCGGACTGGGGACCCACGCCTTAAAAGGGCGTTGCTCTGCCAACTGAGCTAGCGGCCCACGCCTCTGTCGCGGGTTGTAACACTAGTGGAAATGGCCGGAAATGTCAAGAATCTACAAAGAATCCATCTGCAAAAGAGAAGGCTGAACTGCAACCGGGATCTTTTTTTTCTGCTCAAAATCGAATCGCGGCCTGTACCATGACACCAGTCCGCCCCACAGTCACTTCTCCGACACTGACAGGTTCGGTAAACACGGCGGCATTCACCTCCAAAAACAACAGGTCAAAACCCGCCCCAAATGAGAAATAACCCTGGTTATACCCGGCCCGCAACGCAAGGAACTTGAGCAGGTTAATCTCGGTACCTATATGCAACTTTGACGGGATTTCCCCAATATCGCTCGAAAGCAGAGATATCAAGGAAAGCGGATCATCGGCCTCGGCAAAAAATGAGGCCGACAGTCGGGAATCCGGGTGCAGTCTGAGCGACAGACCGACCGTGTATACTGGTGAAACGGAATAATAGTCAGAACCTCCCACAGGGACCATGCAGGAATTTGCGATCCCTTCTATGGTGGATTCGCTCATCACGAATCTGTCGGCCACATCACGCACCATAAAGCCGAGCCCAAGAGGACCCAAGGACAGAGTCGCGCCGGCGTCGACGGAGAGGCCGAAACCTCCCACCACTTTATTCGGATAGATGAGAGTGTAAATATCGGAGTTGGTCATGACTGCTTCGGCGAGAGGATCAAAGGACCAATCGCCGGATACCGTGTCCATCCGGTAATATCCCCGCGTGCTCGCGCCTATGTCGAGCTCTACAGGCCCGAACCGGACCGGCCACGCCATTCCCAGTACCGCATTCGTCTGGCTCCGTATTCCCAGCGCAGAATCTGACAGCCCGCTTCCGCCGACCACCGCATCCGTTATTGAGGTCACGCCCAACCCTATTCCTTTCTCTGTCCAGCCAAATCCAAGGTATTCCCCGCCCCCAAAACCATTTTCGGCGATAAGACCATCGAGTATCGAGGCGATTTCGTCGTGATTTTTCTCTTTGTTCAGAATGGCAGCGATGTCCTGAATGTTGCTCGGGGTAGGCTTTACATATACCCATGTCGATGAATCTATAAGAGTGAGCGACTTTTTATTCGCGAGCCCAGCCGGATTTCCCCACAACGCGCCATACCCCTCGGCGAACACTAAGGATGAGCCGCCCATTCCCATCGAGCGTGCGTCTTTCGGCAGAAGGTTTGACAGGCTGGTCTGGGCAAATCCAGGAATCACACATATCGCCACGAATAAAATAATAGCCACCGGTCGCTTGCAGCGCAAAATCAAAGAAGTCCTCCCTCTCTGTGCATTGTGCGTTCATTTAATGTATCGGAAGTAATGCTCTGGGATATGCATAAATTTTTGCAAAAAAGAACCGCCAGCGCCCAAACGCCAGCGGCTCTCATGTCACGATAAGGCTTTCTTTAAAGAAGCCTCGTAGGAATGTTATCTTCCGAAGCGAATCGCCGCCTGTACGGAGAGCCCGCTTCTTCCCTTATCCCCAGGAGACAATCCCAACTCTTCGGTGAATATGGCGGCGTCGATCTCAAGAAATGAGAGGTCCAGGCCAGCTCCGACGCTATACCAGCCCTTGTTCAGGCCTCCACGCACGCTGATAAAGCGCAGCAGGCGAAGCTGCGCGCCAGCATGCAGAGAATTAAACACATCTGTCATAATATCGGTGCTGCTGAAAAGCGATATTGGATCATCCAGCTCCGCGTACACGCTCGGCTCAAATTTTTGGTTTTCAAAAAGCCTTATGCCCAGCCCCGCGCTATAGGTCGGTGTGAGTGCCGCCGCGGTCGTACCCGCGAGCGGCAAGGCATTGATGTTGTTGTCGATCAGGTCCTGCGCGGTGAAAGAACCAACATTAAATGCCAGCCCAAGATCCCTGGCGGTGAAACCGAGCATGACGGGACCGATGCCGAACAGAACCCCCGCGTCAGCCGCAAAGCCGTAACCGCCGAGCAAATCGAGGGAAGAGGCGGAGAAACTGTCGCTCAGGACATCGTTGAGGATAGTGCTGAAGGGCCACCCCGTCGTCGGATCCGACTGCATGCGGTAGAACACGCGGCCATCGGCGCCGATTTTGAACCAGACCGGTCCGAGATGTAGAGGATACGCAAAGCCGATGATGCCGTTCGCCTGGGTGGCGCTGACCAGTTTCGCGCCGAGCAGGGAATCTCCCGAGGCCACTTCATCGGTCACCAGGGTGACTCCTATGGCGATACCCTGCTTTCCTACCCAGCCGCCTCCCACGGAAGCACCGGCGCCCAAGCCATTGTTGCGTGTAAGCCAATCGCTGGCATAGCCCAAGATATCGGTCTCGGAAGCGGTACCATTGATTATGCCTTGCACTCGTCCGAGATTCTCCGACGTAGGGGCCACATACGCCCAGGCGCTCACATCCGCGAGCGTAAACGAGCTGGTCGCCCCCGCGAATCCCGCCGGGTTACCGAAAAAGCTCGAGTACCCCTCGCTGAATACGTGGAAGGTCCCTCCCATCCCCATGGACCGCGCGTCCTTGGGTAGTATCTCGGAAAATTGAATTTGCGCGGACGCGGCCGCGAGAGCCGTCACCAACAATATGACTATTATCGCTTTTCGTTTCATTCTCTTGCTCCTTTTCTATTCCGAGTCTATCAGCTGCCACTAAACTGATCGAGCAATTCATCCATCCCCGCTGCGGTAAACAGAGTCTGCAACGCGGCGTCATCCACCAGAGAAGAAAAATCCGGCTCTGCCGCAAAGTATTTTGTCACATCGGCCTCTGAATCTTTCTTTAAATCCGCGACAGCGTTGGCCAGGGCCTCTCCCGTGGAATACCCACCCGCAGGTTCGACGACATTGACAAACTTCACGATCGCCGCGGTCTGCGCCATGGTGGCGACATCGAGGCCATCGGCGACCTTCCCGCTGTTGGCGTCTATCTTTGCCGCAAGCGTGTCGACATCCGTACCGAGTGCATCAATACTGTCGATAAAATCGGCAAGGTTCTTTTTGCCATCTTCGGAGCTGAGATCGGAAGTGAGATCGGCAGGAAGGAGGGCGTTGAAGATATCCTCGGGGTTCACATCTCCACTGCCGCCCGCGAGATCCGCTATCGCCCCGCCGAGATTATTCACGACTTCGTCGGCGCCGATATCGGCAAGCTTGATGTCGAGGATGAGCGCCTCGGCGGCCTGTGCCTCTTCGGCGGTCCCCTCTGCGACCGTCGCCTCCAGTGTCGCAATTACGGCATCCTTTGTAGCGCCAGTTTCATCACTGAGAATGGTATCTATGAACGTACCCGAAACGGAACCGGTAGAAATCCCCGACTCCGCAAGAAGGGCGGTCGCGTCCAGTTCCTTTATTTTCTCCGCACTCGGCTGCCCCAGGTTCGCCGTCTTAAAAAGATTACCGACCAGTGCATCGCAGCCAGTAAAGAGCAGCATAAAGATTGCCAATAATGCCGCGTATGCAACATATTTTCTTCGCATAGAAGCCTCCTCATAAAACCTGCTGTATCAACACAGCAACTTTGTACGATGATAATTGTAGTGCAGTTTCAGCAAAAATCAAGAGAAAATCCTGATTATTCAATGTTTTTGGCCAATCTATGCCAAATATGCCGTAATTTCAGCGTGTCCACGCTTCGAGGCATCGTGAATCATGATCTTGACGGCTTCGCCGGGCCGCATGCCGCCAATACTGTCAGTGACGACTTCGGCTTTAAGATAATTCTCCGTCGTCCCAATAATCCGCGGTGCATCGGCGGTTTCCCGCTCCACGACCATCTCGACCTCGCGTCCGAGCCAGCGCTGGATATAGGCGTGTTTGCCGCGCCCCGCAAGCGCGAGCAGACGCTCGACACGCTCGCCGGCGACGCGCTCAGGGATGTGGGGTCTCATGGCCGCGGCGCGCGTGCCGGGCCTCGGACTGAAAGGGAAAGCGTGAATCCACGCGAAATCGAGCTCGGACAGCAGATCGAAGGTGGCTTCGAACTCGGCGTCCGTCTCCCCGGGAAAACCGGCGATGATATCGGCGGCGAGGAAGGGGTCATCCCGGGCAACACGCAGCGACCGCACGGCACGACGTATCTGTTCCGCCTCATAGGGACGAACCATACGGCGAAGAGTGTCGGTACATCCCGATTGCACCGAGAGGTGCATGTGAGGTCTCACGCGCGAGTTTGCAAACGCTGCGAGAAAGGCCTCGTCGACGCGTTCGGGCTCATAGCTGGAAATCCGAAATTTGATCGAATTTGTCTCTTTAATCAAAAATGCGAGAAGACCAGCAAAATCAAGCCCGTCGCTGCGATACTGCGCGAGATTGACGCCCGTGAGCACGACTTCGGCTTTCCCCGCCTCTTCGAGCCCGCGCACACGCGCAAGCGCTTCCCGGGCCGGCAACGAAACCGATGGCCCGCGCGCGAGACAGACCCGACAATACGAACAGCGATTGTCGCAGCCATCCTGGATCTTGAGGGCCGGGCGGGAATGCATCGCGAAGCGCTCGGGATGAAAGGCAAAACGATCCAGAGAGAGCATATCTCCCTCAAGCTCCGTCTGCCACTCGAGTACGGCGTGGAGCAATTCTCCGTGGCCCTGCCAATTGTCCGACAGCCACCGCGCCAGCGAGAGAAGACTTGCCTTCAAATCGCCGGATATGACGACGATCCGTTCTCCAAGCGCGGCGAGGGCGCCGGGTTCCATCTGAGCATAGCAGCCTGTCGCCACGACGACCGCATGAGGCGCTTTTGCGAGCGCCACGCGGATATCATGCCGCGCTTTCTGCTCGGCCTTGGAAGTGACGGTACAAGTGTTCACCACATAGAGATCGGCGGGGATATGAAATGGCACAATCTCCGCGCCCGCGGCGAGGAATCTGTCCGCCACGGATTCCGTTTCGAGCTGATTGAGCTTGCAGCCCAGAGTCTGAAAGGCGACGCGCAAAAGTGTCATAGAAATTGGGTCTCCGTCATCAGTCCTTGATTTTCGCGAGCATGCGGGTCTTGCCGCTGAGCGCATCCTGAAGATTGGGGTTGAGGCTGACGGCCTGTTCGTACGCCTTAAGAGCGGGCAGGTATCGCGAGGTTTTTTCTCTTACCCATCCCAAACGCGCCCACCATCGGGCATTGCTGGGATTATATTGCAGCGCGGTGCTGAAAGCGATATCCGCGTGATTGAACTTCCCCATACGCACGAAAAGTTCGCCGCAGAGATAGAAGGTGACCGCCGCCTTGTTCCCTTCCGGAAATTTCGCCAGATATTCCTGAAGACTGGCGAGGGCGGTTTCGTTTTCGCCGAGATAATAGAGAGCCTCGCCGAGAGCCTGGGCGAGCCTGGGATCTTTGAACTTCGCGTAACCGGCCTGCGCGATATCCCGAGCCTTCTGGTATTCCTTGAGTGCGTTGAGGCTCCACGCGTAGCCTATATACACGTCGATATCCTGAGGATTTTTCTTGAGTATTTCGGGGGCGATCAGGGCGACTTCATTGTGTTTCCCTTCCTGGCTCATGCGCAGGATGTCCGAGCCCGTCATGCCGGAAGGAACGTTGATCGCGGCGATCGCAATCTGGGCCGAAGCCCCCAAGGTCCAGACGACAAATAAAGATACACTCAAAATCGCGGCCCGCGCCAACCTTTTTGATATATGCCTCATGAGGTGATAACCGTCGTTCCTTTGAAAAAGCAATTTGGCGAAAGATAAATATCCGGCGCAGCGAGACTCCCCTCAACATGCCCCCAGTCGAGGACCGCAATCAAAGAATCAGCAATGATGTCTCCCTCCACTTTTCCTCGGATCACCACGGTCGCGGCGTGGATATTGGAGTGGACTTCGGCCTGTTCTGTAATATAGAGTTCGGCGCCGCAATGAATGCTGCCGCTCACCTTCCCCTTGATCATGAGTGACTTCGACGATTCGATATCGCCCTCGAATTCGATCTCCGAGCCGAGCACCGTGTCGACTTCTTCCTCGTCGACAACGCTCAACGTAACTTTTTCCTCGCTCATCGAAACACTATGATAAAGAAATACCCCGTTTTCAGCAAGAAGCTCCATCGGAGGCCGTGGACCGGCATGGAGAGTCGGAGAGCGCCAGCGCGCGATATAACAGGAAAAGTTCCTCCGGATTGAGCGCTTCCGCGCGGATATCGACGCCGAACCCCATGCTCTTCAGGCCTTCCCGCAATCGGGCCCCGAATTCTCCTTCATCCAGAGAAGGAAAACTCGCTCGGGCCCAGAGATACAGCGAGTTCCGCATCGTTTTCCGCCGTGATGAAAAAGCCGCCCTCACAAAATCGAAAAAGTCTCTGCGCCGATCGAAGGGCACAGGATCCTTTTTGGGCACGAGCTGGATCACTGAGCTCGTCACCCGCGGTTGAGGCCAGAAGGCGCCCGCCCCGATATCGAACAATATTCGGACATCGCACACGGAAGAACAGATGGCGCCGAAGGATGCATACTCTTTGCCTCCGGGGCGGGCGGTCATGCGCCTGGCTGCTTCTTTTTGAAGCGTAAACACCATGCGAGGCGGCACACAACCATACTTGAGGAGATCCATAATGATATCAAAGGCGACATTGTAGGGCAGATTCCCAAAAATACGGTCAGGACGCTCTGTCTGTGTTCGCCATGTCTTGAGCATGTCGCCTTTTACAATCGTAAAATTGTCATAGCCTGAGAAAAGCCCCTCAAGAAACCGCACAAAGCCGTAATCGATTTCGAAGGCGGTGAGTAAGGCCCCTCTTTCCAGGATGAGCGCAGTCATCGCGCCAAGGCCGGGCCCTATCTCCCAGACACGCATGCCTGGTTCCATTTCAAGAGCCTGGACGATCCGCTCGCGCACCGTACGATCGACGAGAAAATTCTGTCCGAAACGTTTGCTCATCGCGAGGTTGCCGCTCTCGAGGAAAGCGCGTATCGAGGCGGGGGAATCATAATTTAATTCAGTATTACGCATACAGACGCCAGGCCCCTTTCAGGGAAATTTATTCTTTCTGCAGTTCGAACAGCGGAGACCTTCTTCCCGAACGAAGGTAGGAATCCCGCGCATCCAGCATATCCATTGTGCGGCGCGAATCCCGCCAGCGCAGCCATGGAACAGCATAAATGAGGGCAATCATCAAAGCAATGAGTGCGCACGCGGCCACGCGCCATATCAGTCTCGACCCCAGTTGCAGCGCAGGTAACGACGCGCCGAACGCAAGCACTGAGGTGAGCACAGTCTGCAAAAACTCCAGCGTCGGCGCCGTAATGTATCCGATCACAGGTAAAATGCCCGCAAGAAGGCCCCCGGCCAGCGCGATCCACATAAACGCGAGCATGACGGGCGCCGCGGCGGTCGCGGAAAGAACGCTCGCGGGGATGAGCGTTCCAAAGGTGAGCACCGACACCATGGCGGTACCGCAGACGGCCGCGATAGAGGCGGAAAAAGCCTGCGCGATCGATGTCGGCAGATATGGTGCCAGGAAATCGGACAACCGAGGGGAAAACAGGATGAGGCCTGCCATGGCGCTGAAAGAATACATGCTTGAGAGAGAATTGATCGATGACGGGGCAAGCAATGCGAGCAAAATGGCGGCAAACGAGAGCAGATCAAAAGTGGGTTGCGGCCTATCGAGCGTCTTGCCGATTTCGGCGACACTGAGCATGAATACAGCCCTCAAGAGAGATGGGCTTGGGCCAGCCAGCCACACGAAGAGCCACGCGAAACCGAGGGACAGTCGGCGCACTCTCCTTTCTTTCCGCGCGACGCGCCGTCCGACAAGCGCCACCAGAGCGCAGATAATCGAGAGATGCTGGCCGGAGAGAGCGAGCAAGTGCGCACATCCGGCCTCCTGAAAAAGCCCCTTGAAGTCGGTATCGAGTTCATCCTTGACACCCAGGAGCAGGGCAAGGGCGAGTGGACTCGCCTTCCCCGCCGCACGGGCGATGCTTTGGGCAAACCCACCCGCCACCACGGCGCGGGAGCGCGCAAAAAGCGTGCCGCCGCCGAGCGGCTTTACATCGCGCGCGTCGGCCCAGAAAAAATCCTCGCCACGCAGCGATTCAGCCCGGACCATGGTGCCCGCAGAAAGCTTCGCTCCGGCCCCGGAGAGCAAAAATTGAGAAAATATGGGCCTTTCCCACTCACAGCGCACCCGAAAATCCAGCCCGGAAAACTCCAACGCCCGCACTTTGACATCGAGTGTACGATTTTTTCTTGCCGTCGTCTGGGAATCGATGCCGAGCTGCCCCTCAAACGCGTCGATGTGCAGGCCATGCACCGCTGTAAGGGTGCCCACGCCCGGCGCCACTTCTTGCTGGGCCTGAAACCGAAGCACTCCCCCGCTGAGCGCACAGCCCGCGCACAGGGCCCCAAGGAGTATGAGCCTGCGCTTCACCGCCATGGAGCGCAGCTCCACCCAGCTCAGCGCAGAGGCGCCGAGCACTACTCCAAGGCCCAATTGCAGTGCCCCTCCTCCTCCACACGCAAGCCCGACCCAAAGTCCCAGGGCGGCCAAGCACATCGGCGTAGCGCGGCGCTCGATGATCCGCCACAGTATCCGTACCCTCAACCTCACACATGCCACGACCATTTCATAAAAATGACGCACAGAACACTCTTTATGCTTCAAAGTGCGATGACAGAAAATGCAATTCGTAGTATTGTGCGAATCAGACATGCCTGACCTTTCCGCAAAGCGGTTTCCCACATATATCGCTCTTTTTCTTGCCTATATCCTTGTCTGGGCGGATATTCTCTTCGCCATACCCGAACCCGCGCCCTTTTCGATCACATGGTTCATCGTAAGCGCGCTCAAAAATATCGTAAGAATCGTATTCACGCTCTATATCGCCTCCCAGATGCCGATTTTCGCGACGCATCAATGGAAGCGCGCGCTCAAGCATTTCCCTTCACGTCCAGAGATTACCAAGGCTTTCTCCGCGATGCTGCTCAGCCTTGGCTGCGCGGGAGTCGGCATGATCGTCTCATGGCTGAGCGGCATGTCGAATCCTCTTTTTACTCAGTACCGGCATGTTTCGGCGCTGGCGCTACTGCCTTTCATCATACTGTCGAGCGTCTCCGTGGGGTACGCGGAAGAACTGTTCTTCCGGTTTTTTCTGATCGACGGTCTCGTCGAAACGGGAATATCCATCAACATCGCCGCCTCTGGTTCTATCCTCATCTTCGCACTCTCACATTACGCGCAGGGACTTTTCGGCATCGCGTTCGCGGCCGTGCTCGCGGTGTTCTACACGAATCTGAGATTCCGCGGATACGGCCTTCATTCCCTCGCGCTTGGACACGCGCTTTACGACGCTATCGTGCTTCTCATTGTATTGGCGTGAAGGCGATACTCAGAGTTGAGAACGCAGTCCAGACTGTCGATAATATCAATGACGAGCGGGAGATGTATGCCATGAAACCTGAAGTAAAAGCGATGAATGATCTTCTCGATGCGCTATCAGAGCTCGCTGCCCGCGACTGGACGGCCCGGGAGATATCGAAAGCCCTCGAGCGAGCCCTCCCGGCAATTCCCCGTTCGACAATAGAAATACTGATCGGTCTGACCGAAGAAAAACTCAGGGGCAACCCATCCCGTGGTCCCCTGGTCATCGCGACGTTTGCCGGCGTGCTGCTCAGGCACTATGACGGAACGCCCCTCACTCTTTCGGAATGGCGCGAGCTTCGCGATTTGGTGTCGGATTGCGCGGACGAGCTCGATATGGATACCATCACCTACGCGATGTCGCTCATCATGGACTACGGTGCGCTGTGAATAAGATTATTCAAAAAAAGAAATTAAAGAATAACACCTCCAGGGGCGGGCAGGAATGGTTTCAGGATGAGAGCTTCTGGGCCGAGTTCGCGCCTTTCATGTTCGACGAGGCCCGCTGGATCATGGCCGACACGGAAGTTGAGCGGATCGTCGCTCTCTCGGGTATCAAGCGGCCCGCGAAAGTGCTCGATCTCTGCTGTGGTGTCGGAAGGCACAGCCTGGCCTTCGCGCGCCGCGGTTTCCAGGTGACGGGAGTCGATATCACGGACAGCTATCTTGAGGCGGCAGGAGAAAGCGCCGCCGCCGAGGGGCTGACCATAGAATTCATCCATGAGGACGCGCGCGCGTTCCGGAGGCCAGGCGCATTCGCGCTCTGCATCAATCTGGGCGCAAGCTTCGGATATTCTTCGGACGCGCCCGATGATGGGCTGATTCTGCGGCACTGCCGGGAGAACCTCGCCGCTGGCGGCGTCTTCGTGCTGGAAACGATAGGAAGGGAAACCGCGGCGCGCGCGTTTGTCGAGGCAGAAACGGTTGAGCGCGAGGGATGGAAGGTCTCCGCCCACTACAGCGTGGTCGGAGACTGGGAAAAGCTCGGCAACACGTGGAAAGCTCAAAAAGAGGATATTGTATACGAACGATCCTTCGCCATACGGCTCTATGCGGGGACAGAGCTCAAGAAGCTCCTTCTGCGTGCCGGCTTCGATGAGGTGGTGCTCTATGGCGATCTCGACGGACGAGCCTACGATCAGCGCGCGGAGATGCTCGTGGCAGTGGCGCGGAAAGCAGACATTGGCCGGCGCGCTCTGCACACGATCGGCAAAAACAGACGTGCGCACAGTGAATCGAGGATATATCGCGAATGAGACGTATATATGGCCTGTCCCTCGCATTGCTGCTCTGCGGGGCGCCACTTTCGCTCGCGGCGCAGGACTCCGAGCCTGTGCCAAGCCCGACCAGCTCTCAGCCCGGCGACATCACGGAGGCACAGGAGCGACAGCTTCCCTCCTCGTCGCCGCTCATGCTGCCGACGTTAAGCGATCCCGACGATCCTTCCGGGTTTTTCTTCACCGCGGAACAGATGCGTACGCAGGCCATAGACACCACACTGGCGCCCGACCAGCAGCAGCTCGCCGAGTTCATGTACACGCTCGCCTTCCGCTTCGCGAAGAGCCCCGCCGCCCAGGAAGCCGGAAAATCGCTTTTTGACCTCCTTTCGGGCCAGGGAAGACTCGAGGAGGCGGCCGCAGCGACCCGAGACTGGATTCAAGCCTTCGGGCCGGACTGGGGAATGTATCGCAACCTCTACGATGCCCTGATGGCGCAGGGCTCATATCCGGACGCGCTCAATATCGTCTCTGAGCTGGCCGCGGCCCTGCCAGGTCCGGCGAAGAGCCGGGCCACGGAACTCTCGTGGATGGAATACAACGCCCGCTCCGCGATGGGGGATTTCGGCTGGGCCGCGAATGGCCTGCCCTACATCAAAACCAAAACGCCGGATTCATATATCGCTAAGATATACAGACTGTATGCCGCGGCGCCGAACGTACCACAGAACATCGCCGCCATCGCGCGGTTCAGGGCCGCGGCGACTGAAAAAAAATACGCGGAGGCGGTGGCGTCCGCTCTGCCCATTCTGCCGACTTTCTCCATGCCGGATACGCCGCGCGCGTGGATCTCTGAGCTTGGCAGGAGCTTCTATGGCGCGGGCGCGTGGCAGCAGGGGCTGGATTTTTTCTCCAAGGCGCTCGGCCTGGAGACTCGAAGTCCCGAGGTCCTCCATCACCGGATGCCAGACAGCACGGATGCCACCACGACCGATGCCAATACCGAAGACACCACAGCCGTGCAACAGCCGCCCGTGATACCTGAAAGCGTCCTCCCCACCCTCGATCGCACCCGCATCCCCTCCGAGCTTTCGTGGGTCATGGCCTTCTATCTTGCCCGCATGTACCAGGGTATGGGTGACGGCCAGACCGCGGCGAGCGTTTTTATCGAACTCGTGCCGCTGGCCTTTTCGAGTGAAGATTCGGATTCCGCGCTCTGGTACTGGCTCGACATCACGATGGATGCGATAGCGGCGACGGATTCTCTGCTGGGCGATCTAGGACAGGATGAGGCGAACGCGATGCACGCGAAGCGCGCCCTCGAAATCTCCGCGCTCTCGCAGGCCGCGGCCCTCTGGAAGAGTCCTTCGTATTTCGAGGATATCGTGGCGGACTATATGCGGCGGCTTCTTCGGGAGGGCGCCTGGGATGACGTCATCAGACTCTGCGCGCTCATGAGTCAGAAGTTGACCGCCGCGATGCGTGGTCCTCTTCTGTATCTCTCCGGAAGACTCATCGAGACGGGGCGGGCGAACGTCGATCTCTCCTCGGACAGCGATTTCTGGAAATGGCTCGCGCCCGCATCACTACAGACAAGCCCTGCAGACGCATCCGTAGACGCTCAGAACGCCGCGCAGAATGTCGCGCCGATTTTCTATCGGGCGCTTCTGCGGGAAAACGGCATTGAGGAGCACTATCGGACGCTCGCCGCGTGGCGCCTGGGCATCGACCCGCCCCTCCTCGCGAACGCTCCCATGCTCGGGATGGAATTCGATGTCGTCTCGACAATCGCCAATTTGTACCCACAGACTGACAATCCGCCCGTAAGCGACGACAGACTCAAGGATGTGCTCGATTTCATCGGCCAATCTCTCAATTACGGCCTCGAAACCCTGGCCGCGGACCAGGTCGCGGCGCTTTCTCCCTTCAGCACCGACGCGCTTCTGTGGCTGGCGATGAAATTCATTCAGCATGAGCAGTATTATCCCGCCCTGCGTATTGGCCGGGAGACTCTCAACCGCAAATCAGGAAGCAAGCCCGAACTCGGATACGCGCTGCTCTATCCCCGCGCCTGGCCCGAGCACTTCAGCGAGCTCACCGCACCCCGCAATATCGCGGAGCCGCTCGCCTACGCCGTTGTGCGCTCGGAGAGTCTTTTCAACCAGAGAGCGGTATCCCGCTCGGGCGCGATGGGGTTGAGCCAGCTTCTGCCCGGCACGGCCGCGGAGACGGCCCGTGGATTAAAAATGAGTCAGTACACACTCTTCAACCCGAAGGATAATCTGACTATCGGACTCACCTACTACGGCTATATGCTCCAGAGGTTCGACAATAGACCTGTCCGCGCCATCGCGGCCTACAACGCCGGGCCCTCGCGCATGGCCCAGTGGGCGCACGACTGGGGAAGTCTCGATGACGATATCCTCATCGAGCTCTATCCCGTCGCCGAGCCGCGCCAGTATACCAAGAACATCACCGCCGCCGCGCTTTTCTATGGAAAACTCTATTACGGCATTTCGGCAAAAGACATGCTCGACTTCATCTATGGAATAAGACCGCTGCCTCAGCCAACGGAAACCGTGGGAACCGCAAATCAAACCGTGCCCCAGCCCTCGCGCCAGGCATCCACGCAGAACTCCGACAGCCAGCCGCCCAATCTTTCTCCCTGACACCCGCCGGGCCAGGCAAGGAACCAGCGAGAACGACCAGCTCCCAGACTACTTTTTGGAAGCCCGGTACAGGCGGTCGTTGATCGCCCTTCCCAGACCGGCCTCGGGCACGCGCTCGGCATAGATCGCCCGGAACTGGCCGGCGTCGAACTCGTGGAGAATCGAAAAGAGGCGCGCCGCGGCTTCGCGGAGGTCGCCGTCGGGAGCGAGGACCTCCACCGCGTCGAACAGATGATGTGCCTCGATCTCGCGGGCGCGAGCCGGTGTATAGACAAGGGCGACCGACGGGCGCGCGATGCCCATGCTCCGGGCGGCGTCCGGCAGGCTGCCTTCCTCGAAGAGATAGAGCGGCGTCGATGGCGCATAGTGACTCAGGGTCTGCCCGGGGCTCGAAAGCGCGTGCCCGACAGAATGAGGAGTGCGCGGAGGAATCACGACAGGCCCGATGACCGCTTCGATGGCTTCGAGCGCCATACCGCCCGGCCTCAGGAGCACCGGCCTTGCGCCGGTCATGTCGATCACAGTCGATTCGACGCCCACGTCGCAGGGCCCGCCGTCGACGACAAAATCGACCCTGTCCTGGAGCATATCGATGACATGGGCGGCGGTCGTGGGTGAAATGTAGCCAAAGGGATTCGCGCTGGGTGCCGCGACGGGCACGCCGGCAAGCTCGATGATCCTCCGCGCGACGGGATGTTCGGGGAAACGGACCGCGACCGTGGGTAATCCCGCAGTGACGATGTCCGGCACTTCGCTCTTTTTGGGAAGAATCATGGTCAGGGGGCCCGGCCAGAGGGCACGAGCGAGCGAGCGGGCGGATTCCGGCACTTCGCGCGCGACGAGGCCAATATCCTCAATCCTCGCGATATGGATGATCAGAGGATCGAAAGTAGGTCTCGCCTTTGCCTCAAAGACGCGCGCGACAGCCACCTCGTCGAAAGCGTTCGCGCCCAGACCGTACACTGTCTCGGTCGGTATCGCGACGAGCTTTCCCTCACGGAGAGCCCGCGCGGCTCTCGCGAGGTCAGACTCTTGGGTGCTCAGAATTTCCATGGACAAAAATACTATGCGTTCTTCGCGGTTATGGCAAGGAAGCAAAGCCGACGGTCGCGCTTTCCGATGCGCACCCGCACCACTCGGCGAGGTCCCTGGCTGCGGCCTCCAGGTTCCTGTCTTCCGGCCCGCAAGGTTCTCCTGGCGCGTAGACCACGATGACCGCGTTGCGCGCGCCCTCAAAGAGCTTGGTCGCCATGGAATCGCGCACGGGATTCACGATCGGCGTGCCGCGAGCGGGCTGCGGCGCCAGCCGCAAGGTTTCTGCGCGTGGAGCGAGCGGGCGCCCGCCATCAGGAGCGCTTCCGGCGGCATCGAGGCCATGCTCCTCCACAGAGCTTCCCGCCGTAGCAAAGGCCGGTTCCATCGTACAGATACATATCAAATCTTCAACATCGATCTCCTGGCCCGAGCTGTTGAATACAGAGCGCTCACCCGGCGCGCCAAGCCGGCACAGGAGGGCCCGCCCCGCCCTGTCCGCGTCGAAAATGCTCATGGGGTACCTATACTTCAGGCTGGCCAGGTTGACCGCGTCCACGAATGGATTTACGCGCGGGAAGCCGCCTTCAAGCGCCGCCGCGAGGAGGTATTCGCTCGACGGCTTGGCGCGGCCGGCCGGTTTATATCTGCCGTTGCGGAGCATATCCCGAACCGCCTTGATTCGCGGTCCGAAGGCTTCCGTGCCTGATGCGCGCGTCTCCCTCAAAATTCCCTCGAAGAGTGTTTCAGGCGCCACCTCGGCGGCGCGCCCCCACTCGATACCCTCAAGCTCGACAAGGGCGATATTTACTTTTTTAAGCCTTTCATCCCCGGCAAACTGCAATTCGGTGTTCATGATGGCCAATTGTAGCAGGAAAAAATGCATTGCGGCAGCCGCCGGGCCCGCTTGAACTCGACCTTGCGGAGCGGGGGCGCGCCTCATCCCGGAACGTGCCGAGCCGGGCCCGAAAAATTCGCCCGCCGTGCCCCGCTTCATGGCGGCGGCACAGTCCCTTCCGTTGACTTTTTCGCCCGCTGCTGATAAATTCAGTTGCGCTTTAAGAGGTGAGGCTGTGCCGCGCTACGGACGCCGCCCCGGGTAGACCTCTCTGCCGCGATAACGCGGGCCCTTAGCTCAGTTGGTCAGAGCTGCGGACTCATAATCCGTAGGTCGCTGGTTCAAGTCCAGCAGGGCCCAAACAATAATTGATTCGATAAAATGTTTCCTGCCGATGGCCTTTTGCACTTTCCGCTTCTTCATCAGCACGGCGTCGAGAGGGTACGATCCCCTGCCGATTTACCCGCATCAATGAACGAGCGATGTGTCTCATATTGACACATATCGATTTGATGATTATTATATCGACAATCATCGATATGAGGAGTGTCCATGGACGCGACAAACCAAGCATATGCCCGAATTTTCAAAGCATTCTGCGATGAAAACAGGATTGCGATTCTCGGATTACTGAGAGACGGGGAAAAATGTGCCTGTGTACTCTTGGAGAATCTGCATATAGCCCAGTCCACACTGTCGCACCACATGAAAATCCTCTGCGAAAGCGGTGCCGTAGCCTGCAGGGAAGAAGGGAAATGGTCCTATTATTCACTATCGGACCAAGGCTGCGAGCGTGCTCGGACAATCCTCGCCGACATCACGAAACCATCCTCCGCCAAGACATCTTCAAAGGTGTGCGCATGCAGATAGTCTGGGATTTCCTCCAACATCAGATTCTCGGCATGGCCTGGCTCGACGCGGCCTTTGGTTCGCTCCTTAGTTTTCTAAGAGTCGATACCGCCGGACGGTTCGGGGCGAGCGTCCAATTTTTTCTGTATGATACTTCCAAGATTTTCATACTTCTGACCCTGTTGATATTCGTTATCTCGTATATTCAGAGCTATTTCCCGCCAGAACGGACGAAAAAAATCCTTGGGCGATTCCGCGGTCTCGGCGCGAATGTCGCGAGCGCCCTGCTCGGCACACTGACGCCCTTCTGCAGCTGTTCTTCGATTCCCTTATTCATAGGATTCACCAATGCGGGACTACCTGTCGGCGTAACTTTTTCTTTCCTGATTTCCTCGCCGCTTGTCGATCTCGGGGCGTTCATCCTGCTCATCAGCGTATTCGGCGCGAAAATTGCCGCGGCGTACGTTGTTGTGGGCCTGGTGCTCGCTGTCGCGGGCGGCACGCTCATAGACCGGCTCGGCATGGAACGCCATGTCGTGCGATTCTCGGCACCTTCTGATGCCCTCAATTTCGAACAGCCCGAGATGAGCAGGCAAGAGCGCCATACCTACGCAAAGGAACAGACTCTGGGGACGGTCCGCAGAGTGTGGCTGTATGTCATAGGCGGTGTGGCCATCGGGGCGCTCATTCACAACTGGATACCTGTGGAATGGATTCAATCTGTTCTTGGCAAGCACAATCCATTCTCGGTACTCATCGCCACGGTCGTCGGTATTCCGATGTATGCCGACATCTTCGGCACAATCCCGATCGCGGAAGCGCTGTACGCGAAAGGCGTCGGGCTGGGCACGATCCTGTCCTTCATGATGGCGGTCACCGCGCTATCGCTGCCCTCGATGATCATGCTCTCGAAAGTGGTCAAGGCGCGGCTGCTCGCGACGTTCATCGGCATCGTCACGCTGGGCATTCTGGTGATCGGCTACACGTTCAACATGCTTGGATTCCTGTTCATGTAGGAGGATTATGATGAAATTGCAGATTTTGGGGGCCGGTTGCGCAAAATGCGCGCTTCTCGAGCAGCATGCCCGTGAAGCCGTAACCGAACTCGGCATCGATGCCACGATCGAAAAGATAACGGACTTTGGGATTATCGCGCAGATGGGGGTGATAGCAACGCCCGCCCTTGCGATAGACGGCGTAGTAAAAAGTACGGGCAGAGTGCTGACGGCGGATCAGATAAAAGTTTTTATTTCCGGCGGCAGATTCATTCCCAAACATTCATAGCCGACAATGTCGGGCCTGAATCTGGAAGCCTGAACTCATATGTTGTCCGGGCGATGGCGGAGACTGGCCTCGATACTTCAACAAAAAGCGTATTTGGCTTATCTGCCTAGGGCGAGTGGAATGCGAGCATTGGCCGTTTGACAATCTCTGCTGCGTAGAATCAATTCCACGAAGCGATCCGGCTGGAAATTGCTGACTCCCATTACTCTTGCCTCGCCTATTCGATATATCCTCTTCCATGACAATATTCTGCAGCCAGAGCTTAGTGGTAATAAAGAGCTCGGGGTTGAGAATGCCTCTTGTATTGATCTCTCTGCCGACAGCCTTTTCGTTGTATACGCCGTTGCCGCAGCTCGAAAACCTCCCCTTCATTCCGAGCCTCTCAAAGAAGGCCTTGGGGTGCCCAATGACGAGCGCGATTTTCTCATAGTCGTTGCCCTCATGGATCCTCCACTCTCGCTCGATGTACCGGTCGTCGCGGAGGTCACCGAGGCAAGCAGAGTAAAACCATATCTCGGCCTCACGCTGAGACTCGATCAAAAGACCATTCCGCAGCTTCTCGTGGACAGCTCAATGCCCGCTCCGATCATTCGATCGACGATCGTCAGCGAAGTCTCACTGCCTCTGCTCAATGTCTTTCTCAGGCTGATCGATCTGCTCGACGAGCCGAAAAGTATCGCGGTGCTCAAGTCCGCTGATCGAACAGGAAATCGCATACCGCACTTCAGGGAATTGACCGCGATGGGCCCGCTACAATAGCAGAAATATCTCCGGCTGTAGGAAGCCGGGCGGCTCATGCTGGTCGAACGGCTCGATGCGGCCAGCGCCGCATTCCGCGTCGGTTATGAAATGGCCCCGCCCATCGAGACTCGGAGCGTCTTCCATGCTGAATCTTCTGCAAATACAAGACAGGGCTTCTGTTAGAAATCTATCAAATTTCGACCGGTGTTTGCAGAATACCTTTATTTAAGCTATAATATTAACAGGTTTCGCCGTTCAGTGATGGGTGATTATCATGACATTCGGTCATGTTCATTCAGAGCTGGATTTTGCTTCATGGCGCAACACGGGGCAGAGGCTAAAAAGTTTAGGGCCCAGGAGAAAAAAATGGGGAAAATAGATCCCAGAACTGAAAGAATACGAAAAATCACAGACATTCTGAAAGCCAACAAGGCTTCTTCCATTCACGATCTCGCCACGTCGCTGTCGGTCTCCGAAATGACTATCCGTCGAGACCTGGTTGTACTGGAAGAGAAAAACATCATCAAACTGATACATGGCGGGGCCGTTTTCAACAAGCCGAGCGGAAGCATCCGCGGGCTGAATGCCTCGAGATATTATGTCGACCGCGACGATGATCTTTTTCTCGATCAGAAGATTCGAATCGCCAAAAAAGCCGTCTCTTTCATACAGACGAAAGATTTCATCTTCCTGGACGCGGGGTCCACGACGGAGCGCATGTGCGAATACCTGCCCGATGATATCACGGTAATATGTCATGCGATCAATATTCTTGAAAGCATATACAGCCAGGTCGAATGCAATATCATCTTCGGCGGCGGCTATTATCACGAATCAACGCTGATATTCGAAAGCCCCCAGACCGTACAGCTTATAAAGGAAAATCGCACCAACAAAGCCTTTATCTCGGCGCGCGGCGTAGACTTGAGGTTGGGCGTGACGACATCCAACAGATATGAGACAGAGATCAAGCGCGCCGCCATGGAATCGAGTCAGGAATGCATCCTGCTGGTGGATTCAAGCAAGATAGGAAAAGTTCGCCCTGTCTTTTTCTCCGACATCCGGGATTTCAACGCCATAATCACCGATGACGGCATTCCTCAAGAGTACGTTGACGCCATTCGGAAGGCGAATATCGAATTATACATCGTATAGTCGCGTTGTCATGAATTTATTTTGATATTTTTTTATCATTGACAAGTTATGTTTCTCCCAATATGATATTCACCAAACAAGGCGAGTGGATATTACACTGAAGTGCCACATTAGTCCCTATATGCCGTTCGCGCTATAAGTTATTGATGGATAGAGGGATAAATATCGCGCCACGGCGATCTTCTCCGGCTTGGCGATTGAGCTCGGGCCTGTCGGTCATTTTATCTTTATGTTATTTTATTTTCTTATTTTTTGAAAAAAGGAACTATAGTAACTAATGAGAGGCCGCAGGACACATTCCTCCTATCCATCTACGTCGATCGACGCTCAAATCGGCATTGCATAGTACCATTCAAGGGAGGCCACCATGATCGATCTGTTCGTAAAGAATGCGAAATCCGTCGATGGAAGAAGCATTTCAGAGGAAAACATCTGCATCGATAAAGGCAAAATTGTCGGCAGAGTCGCCAGAAATCTCAATGTTGAAGCGAAAAACACTGTCGACGCGGAAGGTCGGTTTGTCGTCCCGGGTGCGGTGGACAGCCACTGCCACATAGGCCAGATTCCGGGGACGGGGCACTACCGGCCTCAAGCGTCAAAGGAAGAAAATTTCCGGACAGAGACAGCGTCTTCACTGTATGGAGGAACGACGACGGCCCTCAACTACATGTTCAGCGAGTCCTCTTACGAAACGACTATCGCGGATTATCAGAAATGGGTAAAAGAGGACAGTGTCATCGACATGAAGTTGCACGGCGGTCTGCTGAGTCAGCTGCATATAGATAACCTGCCACTTTATGTCAAGAAGCTTGGGCTAACATCCTTCAAGATCTACTTGCCATATAAGGGCGAAGAGGCGCATAAGCTTGGAGGGTTGACAAGCCTCAGCGACGGCCAAGTGCTCGAAGCTTTCGCGGCCCTCAAGCGGCTCAGGGGATTGCCTATCGTGCACTGTGAAAATCCGGACTTAATTGAATACTTCATGGCCAAAAACCAGCGGGACTCAGAGCAGAGTCTCGCGGCGTGGGAATCCACTCGCCCTGCGATTGTCGAAAGCGAATCCGCGAACAAAATACTCTATTTCTCCTTAAAAATCGGCAACAGAGTCGCGATCGCCCATGTCAGTGCGGGCGATACCGTCGATCTTATCGAGAAATACGGGGCGGTCAGTCCGGTGCTTGAGACCTGCCCGCACTATCTGGCGCTGTCCAACGACATGGATCTGGGTAGCCTGGGCAAAGTCAGCCCGCCCATACGAAGTAAAAAGGACCAGGAACGTCTCTGGGAGGCGATTGCCGACTATCCTCTGGTCATGATCGGCTCAGATCACAACGCATGGCTCAGACGACATAAGAGCGCGCTCTGGAACGGATTTGCCGGTCTGCCCGACAACGCGTTCATACTCCCTATACTTTTCAGTGAAGGGTTTCACAAACGCCGGATACCCCTCACGAGAATTGTACAGGTCACCAGCGAAATAGCGGCGCGGCAAGTAGGTCTATATCCGAGGAAAGGTTCGCTCTCCGTGGGCAGCGACGCGGATATCGTGATCATGGATACGGGAATAAAAAAGTTCATCGACCCGGCCGAGCTGGGGTCCATCTCCGACTATTCGCCCTTCTCTGGCTATGAATTCTCCGCCTGGCCCCATACGGTGATAGCGCGCGGCGAAATAGCCGTGGATTCGGGCAGGACGCTGGGACTGAGTCGCAAGGCAAACCTGCTCAACACGATCAGAAAGTAAGGGCGGAATGAAAAAGCTTGTTCGGGGCGGCACGGTCGTGGCGGCTTCGGAGACTTGCGCGGCCGACGTCTTGATCGAGGGGGATAGGATCGCCGGCATAGGCCATTTCGATGACCTGGGCGACAGCGCGTCTGAAAACGAGCTCGAAATCATTGACGCCCAAGGCTGCATCGTTGTTCCCGGCGGGATCGACGCCCATACACATATCGGCTTTCCCCTCAAAGGCTTCCGCTCGAACGACGATTACTGGTCCGGCACCTGTTCCGCCGTGGCGGGCGGCACGACAACGATAGCTGTCTTTCTGCCGCCTCCCCGGGCAGGCGAATCTCTCGCCGAGAATATCCGGGAGGCGAGGATAGCGGGCGATGGAGATGTCGTCGCGGATTACTGCTTTCAGCAGACTCTTTCGAGCCTTTCCCCCTCTGTCCTGGAAGAAATTCCGCGCCTCGTCGCCGCGGGGTATCCGGGATTCAAAGTCTTTCTCGGCTCGGATATCGCGATGAACGATCACGATATTTTGAGAGTGATGGAAATTCTGAGAAAGTGCGGCGGGCAGCTCTTGGTGAATGGTGGAAATCCCGGGATGGAACAGTTTGCGACAGGCGCGCTCACCAGCGCCGAGCGGGCCGATCTCTCCCACTATGGGCGCAATAGACCTGAGGTCATCGAAGCGGAAGGTCTGTCGAGGGCGGTCTATCTCGCCAGACTGGCCGAAATGCCGATTTACGCCGTCCACATCTCCTCAGCCCAAGCCCTTGGCGAGATAAAAAAGGCCAGAGCCGAGGGATGCAGCGTCGTAGCCGAAACTTGTCCTCAGTATCTTCTGCTCTCCGATGAAAAGTACAAATCAAACTACCGGGAAGCGTTGAAATATACGCTCAACCCTCCACTGCGCGACATATCCAATTTCGAGCCTCTTTGGTCCGGCCTGACGGAAGGCTCGTTGGATATTGTGTCGTCCGATCATTGTCCTTTCAACTTGCGCGGACAGAAAGACCAGAACACTTCCGATTTTCTGAAAGTCCCTAATGGATTGCCGGGTATGGAACCCAGGCTCCTTCTGCTCTACTCGGAAGGAGTCTGCGCCCGCCGCCTTTCATTGCGCCGCTTCGTCGAGGTCGTGTCCACGAATCCCGCCAAACATCTCGGCCTGTATCCCCGGAAGGGGACCATCGCCGCGGGCTCCGACGCGGACATCGCCATCATCGACCCGAGGCCCGGCGGCATATTCTCCAAGAAGTCCATGTTTGAAAGGAACGACTACACGCCCTATGAAGGTCTGCTTCGCCAGGGGACAATACGCGCGACTCTCGTGAGAGGAGAAGTTGTCTTTGACGCCGAACGGGGAATCATCGGGCAAAAGGGTTCCGGACGTTATCTCCCCAGATTTTTTGGAAATTCACCATGACATTCATTTCGGCCGGCGATGCTATGGGCGTCCGGCCGTCTTCGCGGAGCGCCTCGAGCAGCTCCGGAATGCCGCCATAGACTTCATTTTCAAAAAGACCCCTCTCGGAAAAGTATTCCCGGTACTTCTTTATCGCCATCTCGGTGTCTTTTCTGGAGAATCCAAAATATTCCGGGAAAGAATCCTGTAAGGGAGGGCCAATGCATTTTTCGAGTACCGAAAGGTCGGTATTCTCGATCTCGAAAGAACTCAGCGCGTACTGGAATGACTTTATCATCCCCTGCTTCGGATCCGTGAGAGTTCCGTCCAGATCGAAGAGAATCGTCCCGTAAACCTTCATTGGATGTGCAAGAGGCCTGCCATCTTCGCGCCGTACGCGATCGCGGGTTTCGGAAACGCGCGCCTGGACTGTCTGATTCCCAACTCTATCATCATCTCCAGGGTCTTCAGCGCCGCGATGCCGGGGGCGATAACGGGAATTCTCAGCGTATTTTCCAGCTCAGCGATACCATCGATGATCGTGGTCGAACCCAATATGATGCTGTCGGCGCCAGCCGACACGGCCTTCTCGCCAGCCGCCCTGAGCAGATCGATAAATGCGGCCGCCTCACTCTCCACCATGTTTCTGCCCCGCGCGGGCTGGTATACGTGCCGGCCAACAGTCTCGATCGACGCGAGGTGCCCGGTAAGGCCGTAGTCCCGCAGTCTGGACCCGACCATTCTCTCCCACTGGGCGTCCAGCGCCAGCACCGAGAATTTTCTGCCCACCTGCAGCGCCAGATGTGCTCCGGCCGACAACGCCCCGACGACTGGTACATCGACGGCCTCGGCAATCTGTTCGATCCCCGGGTCCGCCGTGCAGTCGATCAGGATTCCATCGACCCCTTCCGACGCGGCCCGCTCCGCCTCCAGAATCATGAACCCCGTGGACCAAAACAGCTCATACTCTCTGTCGGTAAGCTCAGGCCCACCTTTAAGGATGCGCACATCTACCGAAGTCCCCGGAGCGGCAAATTTTTCATACTGATTCTGTCTGCGCGCCCTCTCAAATTCGAGTACGGAAATCGGCGGAAGAACCGCGATTTTTTTCGTCTTCGTATACATCATTCTGCTCCTGATCGAGGGCGGTCGCGTCTGCCCTAGCCTCTGAATAAGGAAGGGGATAAATATTTTCTGTTACTCTCTGTCTTTTTTTGATCCCATCCCGCGAGTATCCTGACCGCCTCGGCCCCGACGCGGGCGACATTCTTCTCGTTGTCTCCGACTTTCCACTCGTTCGTAATCCGGTTCGCGTTCGCCGCGCACACCATGCCAGCCCTCAAACCAAAAAGTCCGGCCAAAGTAAAGAGCGTTCCCGACTCCATCTCAAAATTGACAACGCCGGCGGCTAGCAGGTCCTCGATGAGATGTCTCTTTGAACTTGGGAAATAATCGTGAAAGGAAGGCCTCGCCTGTCCGGCATAGAATGAGCTCACCGAGGCGGTGACGCCCAGATGATAGGTAAAGCCGAGTACTTCGCAGGCCTCGATGAGCGCCATTACGACTTCGTAGTTGGCTATCGCCGGATATTCGGGCCATACATAGTGGCCTGACGAACCGTCAAACCGCACGGAGCCGGTGGATATGATCATATCGCCGCACGCGATGTCGGGGCGCAACCCGCCAGCGGTTCCCACGCGGATGAGAGTATCGCACCCGATGGCCGCCAGCTCGTTGACGGCGATTTCCGTGGAAGGACCACCGATGCCGGTCGAACACGCCGATATCGCGACACCCCTGTATTCGCCCGTGGCCGACCGGTATTCCCTGTGATGAGAAATTTCCCGGCAGGAATCCCAGTACGATCCTATGATCGGCACGCGGAAGGGGTCCCCGGGCAACAGCACATAGCGAGACAAATCTCCCTTGGAACAATCGATATGATACTGCTTTCCAGCTTCACTCGTGGGTTTGGACGCGTCCAGCATCGGTATTCCTCCTTCAGACAATGCGGGCCATGTTCATCTCGCCGTCGTCGCCTCGATATTGAAGTGCTTGCGCTTGGCCTGAACGCCTACGATGATGAGGGCAAGCATTGTGACGAAATAGGGAATGATCTGCATAATCTGCGGGGCAACTCCGGCGGTGAGCTGCATGCGCACCGACAGCCCCTGCGCGGTGCCAAAAAGAAGCGTAACCGCGACGGTTCTCACAGGATCGCCCTTGGCGAAGAATATGGCGGCCAGCGCTATCAGTCCTCGATCTCCCGTCATGTCCCGGCTGAACAGGCTCACATAGTCGAGCGAAAGATAGGCCCCCGCCAAGCCACAGAAGAACCCGCTCAAAATGACGGTCTGCATTTTGATCGAGAAGACATTGATCCCTAGGGAAGCGGCGGCATCGGGGCTTTCTCCCACCGCCCTCACGCGGAGACCCCATTTCGTCCTGTAGAGTACAAAGCTGACGACGGGGGTCAAAATATATGCCATATAGACAAGGATCGTATATCCGCTGAACAACTCACGCAGTACGGGTATGTCCTTGATAATCGGAATATTGTATTGAGGAAAGCGCAGCACCTTGCCTGCGGTGAAGACTCCCATCTGACCGAAGACGCCTTTGAGGAGTACCGCGGTCAGACCTGAGGCCAATATGCCTATCGCGGTTCCGGCGATGAAGATGTTGGCTTTGAATTTCAGGTTGAAATACCCGAACAGCGCGGAGAGGATCATCGACGAGAGAACGGCCGCCACGACGGAAATATAGAGGTTCCCCGTAAAATACGCGGTGCCTACGCCGACGAAAGCGGCCATGAGCATGAATCCATCCATCGCAATGTTCAATATCCCTGCCTTGAAAGTCAAAAGACCGCCAAGCGCCGCGAAGGCCAACGGCGTCGATATTCTGATTATCGTAGTAATCAGGTCTAAAGTCAGAATGTCATTCATAATTTCTCACTCTCCGTTTTCGGCCGCTTTTTGAGCGTCTCATCGGCTTTTCTCTTTTTCCGGAACATCTCCAGCGTAAAGTCCGCGGCCAAGAGAAGCACGATGATGGCCTGCAAAACCTTCACGAGATCGCGTGTGACCGACGTCATCATCTGCATGACTATACTTCCGCTATTGAGCGCCCCAAGCAGAAGCGCCGACAGGGAAACCGCGAGAGGGTTGAATTTTGCGAGCATCGCGACGGCAATGCCGTCAAAGCCGTAGCCCGGAGAGAAACCGTTGTAGAAGGCGCCATACACGCCAAGTGCCTGCTCGGCGCCGGCAAGCCCCCCGATCATGCCGGATACGAGAAATACCTCAACTATGCTTTTTTCGACATTGATACCGCCATACCGGGCAAACGAAGGATTTTGGCCGATCAGCTCCCACTCATAACCTTTCTTGGTATGATTGTTGACGTACCAAAAGATCAAGAGAAGGGCCAACGCTATGAAAAAACCGGCGTTGAACTGCGACGACTTCGAAAACTGCGGCAGTCTCGCCGTCAGCATTATGTCGTAGGTTTTGTTTGTCGGCCCCGGCGCCTTGAGCGGATAGGAAGAGATATAGCTTGTGATGAGCTGGGCAATGGGGTTGAGCATGAGGCAGACGACCATTTCGTTCACGTTCAGTTTCGCTTTCATGATGGCCGGGATGTAGGCCCACAGGGCGCCGGCCAACCCCGCCGCGATGATGGCGAGAGGGAGATGCAGAAACCACGGGAGGTGAACGTAATAGCCGACGATACCCGCGGCGAGCGCCCCAAACAGCATCTGCCCCTCTACACCGATATTCACGACATTTGACCTGAACGCGAGAGAAACCGCGAGGCCGGTATAGAGAAGCGGCGTGGTATTTTGCAGGGTGGCTATGATGTTGCCCAAGCCCTTGAACGCGCCTTTGAACAACATGCCATAGGCGAAAATCGGATCTTCCCCCATAAGAAGGATGATCACTCCGCCGATGAGCAGCGCGATGAAAATCGTGATGATCGGCCTGCCGATCTCGATGGTGATTTTTTTTACGGCGGCTGACCGGGAAACGCGTTTCGTCCCGACAGCCACGCTGTTTGCGGAATTAGCCAATTTTGTTGTCTCCGTCTTTAGCGATTCCTGCCATCATCCTGCCGACTTCTTCGATTGAGGCTTCCGAAGATGACAATTCCCCCATGATTTGACCCTTAAAAACAACCAATATCCTATCAGCAAGCGAGAATATTTCATCGAGGTCGGCGGAGATCAGGAAAACTCCGCAGCCGATATCCCGCATAGCGATTAATTGCTTGTGTATGAATTCTATGGCGCCGATATCCACGCCCCGCGACGGCTGATCGGCGATTATGATTTTGCCGCCTCTTGACAGCTCGCGGGCCAGGACGACTTTTTGCTGATTCCCCCCGGAGAGCGATTTCGCGGCCGCCTGGGGAGAAGCTCCCCTTATGTCAAATTTTTTTATCATATTCTCAGTGAATACATTGGCTTTTCTCTTGTCCAAGAAGGGTCCCCTGCCAAACTCTCCAGACACATGGTGTCCAAGGATCATATTCTTCCAAATAGCGTCATTCACCGATAAACCAATCGTTGTCCTGTCGGATGGGATATACGCGGCACCCATATCACGAAACTGCCTGGGCGAGGCTGAACGGATACTCTTCCCTTCCAGGAGGATATCGCCATCAACGATCTGCCGCAGCCCGGAGATGGCCTCGACCAGCTCGTCCTGGCCATTCCCCTGCACGCCTGCGAGTCCGACAATCTCGTTGGCGTGAATCTGCACGCTTAATCCGCGCACCGCCTCAAGCCCTCTGGAGTTGTTGACCTTGAGGTTCTTCACCTCCATAAGCACCTGGCCGGGCACGGACGCTTTTTTCTCCACCCTGAAGAGCACGGACCTGCCCACCATCTTTTCCGCCAGCTCTTCGGCGGAAGTTTGAGAAGTATCTATCGTAGTGACTAATTTCCCCGCGCGCATCACCGTCACGCGGTCCGACACGCTCATCACCTCGTTCAGCTTGTGCGTGATGAAAATGATCGTCTTCCCGCTCTCTGCCAGTTTTCTCAGAGTCTTGAACAGCTCTTCGGTCTCCTGCGGCGTGAGAACCGCGGTCGGTTCGTCGAGGATAAGCAACTGAGCTTCACGGTAGAGCATCTTGATGATCTCTACCTGCTGCTGAAGGCCCACGGGCAGATCGGCCACGATGGCATCAGGATCGATCGGGATACCGAGTTTTCTTGTGGCGATCTCTTCGACCTGCTTTCTGGCGAGCGTGGAATCAAGGAGAAAATGCTTCCCGGGTTCCTGGCCCAACACCACATTCTCCGCGACGCTCAGCGACGGCACGAGCTTGAAATGCTGGTGCACCATCCCGACACCCAACTTGATGGCGACAGAAGGGCTGGTGATTTCAACCGGCCGGCCATCTATTTCGATGGCCCCGGCATTGGGGGTCAGCACTCCGTACAGAATATTCATCAGTGTGGTTTTCCCAGCGCCATTTTCTCCGACCAGCGCGTGCACTTCCCCTTTATGCGCGGAAAAATCCACATGATCGTTGGCGATGAGAGTGCCGAAACGCTTTACTATGCCTTTCATTGCCAAGGCTTCAGTCATATCCTCTTGCTCCTTTACAATGAACCCCCGCCGAATCGCTTCGACGGAGGTTCGAAGCTGTATCAACTAAGGTAGCATACTATTTCACATAAGGATTCTTGATTGGAGGATTGCCCACCATTGTCTGGCCTTCCTTGAGCTCCATATAGTTCGGGACAACAATCGCCCCGCTCATGACTTTCTTGCGGTAATCTTCAGCGAGTTTGAGCGTCGTGTCCGAAATGAGGCCCTTGTTGTACTCGTCCATGGCATAGTCCACGCCGGCTTCCTTGAGTCCGTAATCAAGCACCACGCCGCCTTTGAATTTGCCGTCGACGACGAGCTTAATCATATCATACGCCTGGTTGTCGACGCGCTTGACCATGGAGGTGAGCACGAAGCCCGGCGCGAGATAATTCTGGTTGGAATCGACACCGATGGCGAAGGTCTTGGTCTGCTTCGCGGCATCAATGACGCCCGCGCTCGTCGCGCCGGCGACGGCAAAATTGATGTCGGACTTTTTATTGATGAGGGCGAGCGTATATTCCTTGCCCGCCGCGGGGTCGGTAAAGGTGCCGGCGTAGCTTTCGAGGACCTGAATATTGGGGTTTACCGTCTTGGCGCCGTAGTAATATCCAAGGTAGAACCTGTGGATGATGGGGATGTCTTTCCCGCCGACAAAGCCGATAATGCCGGTCTTGGTGGTCTTGGCTGCGATGACGCCGACCAGGAAGGAGCCTTCCCAGTCTTTGGTCACGGAGCTCACAACGTTCGGAGCGATAGGATCGGCGCCGACATCCACCAGGCCGAACTTCTGATTGGGATACTGAGCGGCTACTTCCTGCATCGGCTGGATCATGTCAAAAGAAGACCCAATTATGATGTCGAAGCCCAGCTCAGCCGCTCTGGCAAGCGTCGATTTGAATTCGGAAATGCTCTTTGGCTGAATCACATTGACTTTGACGCCCAATTCCTTTTCGGCGCGCAACATGCCCTGGTACATCATGTCATTGAAAGAACGGTCGCCCAATCCTGACTCCGATGTGATCATGGCAACCTTGAGGGCTGGCGCGGCCCAAACGGAACCGGCAGCGGCGAGCATGGCCACGGCAACGAGCGCAATCTGCATCATCTTTCGAAATTTCATATTCCTCTCCTTCTAAGAAACTTTTTAGAAAACCAGCGATTCGACATAGAATCGACACCGCCACTGTCCGACGGTGTCGAGCGAATGCCCAAGATCATAAATACCGCCACTTTGCCTCCTTTAAGCTCATTTTCTCCGGCGCCCGCAAGTCTCTGCGCCGGATATCAACCCATTTTTTTGAATAGATCCATGAATCGTTTCGCTTTCTCGGAATTGATCTTTCCGAAAGCGGAGTTCGTATCCTTGAGGGCGCTGGAAATAATCACTCCATCGGCCAGTTTCAGAGTGTTCGCGAGATTGTCCTCGTTGGAGCCGCCTCCGAGGAGTACGGGGGTTCGTGGAAATCTTCTCTTGGCTTTAGTTATGAATTCCATCGATTCCCCGTAATCCATGCCGGTCAGCACGAGCCCGTCGGCGTGGCCTAAATCGATGGCTTCCCTTATGTCGGGGTCGATTTCGCGGCCGCCCAGGTTTATGCCCGTTCTGTCGTGCACGTCCGCGAATATGGCGACATCCGAGGCATCCAGAAGATTCCGCGTCTTGTTCGCGACGTGCGCGCAGCCCTCGACCAGACCGAAGGGTGTGACCATCACGCCAACGAATACCTTCAGTCGCACGAAATCGAGACCCGCCGCGCTTGATACCGAGATCATCGCCTCGGCGTCGTTCTCCATCAGGTTGAGGCCTATGGGAATCGATACTTTGTTCGCGACCTCAAACACGATCCTGGACACCCAGGCGAGCTGCGGAGCGCTCACTTTATGGTCGACGGGCAAGTCGCCGAGGTTCTGTATCATCACCGAATCGAAACCAGCCTTTTCCAGGGCCATGGCCTCGCCGAGCGCATCGGCTATCATGGATTTCAGGTTCCCGCCCCTGAACATCGAGCTGCCCGGCAATGGGGTCAGTTGCACCATACCTACGGCGATTTTTTCGCCCGCGTGCATACGGTCAAGAATTTTACTCATTTTTACCCTGCAGATCCTTTGTCTGCGAATTGAAAATCTGCCGGAAATTCACCTCTCGCCGCTTGGGATCATCGAACCCCAGGAAGAATTTATTGCGCGCCGAGGACAGATAGCAGGAGAACAGCTCGAAGGGCACACAATAGATGAACGGAGTGAGTTCCTCTCGTATGGCGCCGATTATAGGAAAAAGAACATCCGCGTACTTTTCAATTTCGACGTCCGAGGCCGAGCAGATCGCGATCACTTCGGCGCCCATGTCGCGGGCCGCTCTCATCTGTTCGAGGGCTCTGCTTCTCGATTCTCCGGGGGGAACTATCACGAAAACGGAAGCGTCCTTGTCCGAGACAAAATATTCCTCATGCGCCCACTCTTCCATCTCCACCGCCGAAGCGGGGTGCCTTAAACCCTCAAACAATTTGGCCACAGAGAAAAAAGCCGTGGCGTAATTAGGCCCGCCGCCGAGAATCATCAGGCGCCTTTCCACAGGCAGTTTCTCGGCATACTCGCGGGTTATGGGATCAAGCGACTTGATGGTGGCGAGAAGATCGTCCGCAAGGCCATCGAGTTCCGCGAGCCTCGACTGCACATCTCCGTCCGTCAATCGACCGAGTTTTTTCCCAAAAGCGATCCCAACGCAGTAAACGCCCAGAAGACTCGCGATATAGCTTACGGAACCCGGCGTCACGACAGGCGGCCCGTCGGGCCTTTCTTTTATATTGGGAGGAGAATTGACGATGAGAGGAATATCGACGGCCTGGGCCAAGGGACTTGTCATGCTCGTCGTGATCGCGAAGGTCAGCGCGCCTTTTTCCCGGGCCCGCTTCACTCCCTCAATCGTCCTCGAGACCGTGCCCGAATTCGAGACACCGATAACCGCTGATCCTGACGGCATATAGTTGACGACATATCTTGAGAATTCCAGCGCCTCTATCGATTCGACATACAGTCCCGTCATCTCCATCAGCGACATCCTGTTCGCAAGCGCGGAATAATAGGAATCCCCGCAGCCGAGAATATAGAGATGCGTGATTGCCCCCATGTCGTGCTTTTTGAGACTGTTGTTCAGGTTCTCCAGTATGGCTTTCCCATTTTCCTTTAGAAATGAAGGCTGAAGTAATATTTCCTCCAACATCACCTTCTTTTCGTAATGCATGTACGCTACTCCTTTGCATAGATTGTTTGCCCCGGAACGGCCCAGGACCATTCCTGCCTTTTTTTCGATTTCCTTTCTTCTGGTGCGTCAGTATTCCGTGGTGACCTCCTGCAAGCGTTGTTCTGCGGCCCGTGTATCGATACTGTTCATGCCGAACGTCCCTTCGGTCTCAATTATGAACGAGGCGGAAACCACCCCGCGCAAAGCCGACATCCGGGCGTTTGCCGTCTTCAGATAGCCGGCCAGGAAGCCTCCGCAGAAGGAGTCGCCCGCGCCGGTAGGATCGACGACATGCGCTTTATATGCGGGGACAGAGAATTTCTCTCCAGTTATCCTGTCGTACCCAATCGCGCCGTCGGGCCCGAGCTTTATCACTATGGCCTTGAGATGGGGGAATTCTCGGATCAGCCTTTCCAGCGCCTCATCAGGAGAGAGATCGGGAAACAGGGCCCTGACTTCCTGACAACTGGGCAAAAAGGCATCGACAAAGCCGAGCCCCTCACCGAGCTTTTCCTTGTCCATACCTTCCATAAACTGAAAGGGAGGGTCGAGCGAGATAAACGTCGCGCCGCACTGGCGGGCATGCCTTACAAGCGCGATCTGCTTGCCCCAGGGCATCGGCGCGCAATGGACAAAAGCCCCTTTCAGGATTTCCGGCGGCAGATCGGACGGCACGGGCGAATACTCCGTCCATTGGTTCTTTTCATTCCGGAACACGAACTGCCGCGTACCGTCCTTTTCGTAAAGCCCCCAGTTGCGGAGCGATGGTTTGTCCTTGTACGTCACATAGGAGACATCGAGGCCATACATCTCCGCCAGGGATTCAACCGGATAATCAGGCCCCGCGACGGCCGAGATCTTTACGTCCCTCTGCCAGAGGGAAGCGCCAAGAGCGCTATAGACACCATCTCCACCCAGTATACCCATACGGACCCTGCCGTCGTGAAATACAAGGTCATCGATCGTTATGTTGCCGCAGACCAGACACAGAGCGCCCACCAGATCCTCCATTAAGGTATTTTTCTAACACAATGTGGTATTTTATTAACATTATAAATGTGGTTTTCTTATTTGTCAACGAAAATATTACAAGATTATGTGACATTTTAACCAATAGATTTTATGAAAAAGAATGACATGAAAGGAAGAAAGCAGGCAGAAAGACAGCATTCAGAGGCGATAAAAATCGAACTTGGCGCCGCGCACGGGAACGCGCAGGCGCCTAACCGAATCAATTTGGGCGTCTCACCTCAGTCTTGGCCAATTGCTCATAGTAGCGGGCGATAGCTCCGTGATCGAGATCGCCCATGCCATTCACCTTGAGAGACTGAAGTATTTCCATCACCGACGCCGTCAGGGGCAAAGGCACCCCTACTTCATGGGCCGTCTCGATCGCATTGTTGAGGTCTTTTATATGAAGATTAACGCGAAAGCCAGGATTGAACTTGCGATCCATAACGAGAGGAGCCTTCGCCTCGAGGACGGAGGAGCCCGCAAGACCTCCACGGATAGCCTTGTAAACAAGTTCAGGCTCGACGCCCGCCTTGGTAGCCAGCACTAAGGCTTCGGACATGGCGGCGATATTGAGAGCGACAATTATCTGATTGGCGAGCTTCGTGACATTGCCCGCCCCTATATCGCCCGTGAGGACGACCGAAGCGGCCATCGCCTTCATGAGATCATAGTACTTGTCAAAAACTCCCTTCTTCCCTCCCACCATGACCGACAGAGTGCCGTCAATAGCCTTGGGCTCGCCTCCCGAAACAGGGGCATCGAGCATTTCCATCCCTTTCTCGGCAAGTCTCAGGCTCAATTCACGACTGACCAGAGGGGCGATAGAGCTCATGTCGATGAGCACAAGCCCGGGCCTCGCGGCCTCGATAACTCCATTAGGGCCCAAAACGACCTCTTTGACATGGGGCGAGTTGGGCAGCATGGTGATGATGACCTCGACCTTCTCTGCCAATTCTCGGGCGTTTTCCGCCGACTCGGCACCGAGGGCGATCAGCTCTGTAACTGCCGACTTGTTCACATCATGCACGACGAGAGAGTACCCGGCCTTTATGAGATTCTTACTCATGGGCTTGCCCATGATTCCCAATCCGATGAATCCGACTTTCATGCTAATCCTCCCCATATTATTTCTTTATTCCGCGTTACCGCGAAGGACGCGCCAAATTGAAACGGCTTATGTGCATATGATTCATATTTAACATATCTTGTCATAAAAATGATAAAATTGAAATATGTTTTGGTAGAAAAATAACAATATTAACATTTAGACATGATTGAGGTCGTAGCCTCTCACACCCTACTTGCCGATGGATTGGATGCGTACGCAGCCTCTGTCCCTGGAGTCTTACGGGCTGACGGGGTATGATGAAGTGTTACAGTCTGAGGAGTATGCCATGAACAATCAAATAGATGAAAAACTGTTGAACGATGTCCTTCGCTTCCAAGGCGAAGAAATGACCGGCTCCCTGCTCTATGGGAAGCTGGCAAAAAAATGCAGGGATACGCACAACGCGGCCGTCCTCTCCGACATGGCTGCGGCAGAAAAGCGCCATTACGCATTCTGGCAAAGCATCTCGGGGCAGGAAGTCGCCCCGCGCCGAGGACAGATCATGCTCTTTACCATGCTGGCACAGGTCTTCGGCCTGACGTTCACGCTCAAGCTCCTCGAAAAGGGAGAAGAGGTATCGGCATCCGATTATGCCCGTGTGGCTCTCCTTCATCCCGGCGCCGAAAAAATAGGTGAAGAGGAGGAACAGCACGAGAGCGCCCTGCTCGACATGATCGACGAGGAGAAGCTCTCATACGTCGGTGCGGTTATCCTTGGCCTCAACGACGCGCTGGTGGAATTGACGGGCACTGTGGCGGGCCTGACCTTCGCGTTTCAAAAGGGAAAACTTGTCGTCGTCAGCGCGATAATCACGGGAATAGCGGCGGCTCTGTCCATGGCTGCCTCGAACTATCTCGCCTCGAAGGCCGACAATGACCCAAAGGCGAAAAAGGCGGCAGTCTATACGGGAGTATCCTATCTCATAACGGTCATGCTTCTGGTGCTGCCGTATCTCATAGTGCCTCAGACCGGCATCTGGATCTATGTGAGTCTCGCGATCACGCTCCTCATCGCTGTCGGCGTCATCGCGGGATTCAATTTCTATATATCGGTGGCCAAGGGCCAGGCCTTCAAACCGCGTTTTTTGGAAATGGCGGGAATAAGCCTTGGCGTCTCCTTCTTTTCCTTCCTCATAGGACTCCTGGTGAAGTTGGTCTTCGGCGTCGAGTGAGAGGCACTGAATCGATTATTTCTCTATCTTGGAAAAACGTAGCGCAGGATGAGCTCCGCACCCCGTTCGTACCCGCCGGAGGCCTTGAACGAATCGGAGACTTTCCGGGCGTTCTCATAGAAATTCCGGCCTCCCAGGAGCATCCGCGCCGCGGCGCGTATATCCCCGGAATCGGCGCCGGCCGCTTCGATTTTCTCCTTGAATTCCGGTGTATCGAAATAGAGTATCCTCTCGCCCCGCGCCACTAGATTCCTCACTACCGGCAAGGTCGGGTTGACATGCCCATACGCCGGCAGATTGAAGAATACCCCTGTTCCCATCCGGAGCCCTCCTGCACCGCACTCTCAGTCCGAATAACCCCGGTATCGCATGTAGAAAAAAAGCGTCGCGGTCATGAGCGCGTGGCCGTATTCCTCGCCGCCGATCATGTCCACCGCGTCGCGTTCGGGGACGAGGACGACCTCGATTTCCTCGTGCGCGTCGAGGTGCTGCGTCGAATCAAGATAGCAGCCTTCCGCGATAAAGGCATGGAAGGTATTCGTCATGAAGGCCGGATTGGGCGACAGATCGCCGAGGGGGAGGATCATCTCCGCCCTGTATCCCGTCTCTTCCAGGAGTTCGCGGGCGATCGCCTTGCGGGGATCCTCGGACGGATCGATGGTACCGCCGGGGAATTCCACCGATATCTTGCCGGTACCGTGACGAAACTGTCTGATCATCACGAACTTGCGGCCTTCAGGCGTATCGACCACGGGAATGATGCCCGCCCAGTCGGGCGCGTCCACAAGATAAAAGGCTCCGTCCACGGTCCCGTCGCACGTTCTGCGCATGCTTTCGCGCACACGGAATATCCTGCAATCCGCGATTTCGCGGGACGACGTCTCGATCCAGGGTTCCGGATTTTTCATGGCATAACCCTACACCGCCCCGAGACCCTTCCGCAAGGTCAAGGAATCGGCACCTGCCTTAGTCTATCCTGAAGGTTATCGATACTGAAAGAAGAGGAAATAAATGTTCATACTAGGCAAAATACTGGCCTCGGTCGTATTGCCGCCGTGCGTCTTCGGCAGAGACTCGAAGTTCAGCCGAACGGCATGGCGCGGTGGACCGTAGTACAGGGAATAATTAAAGTCAAAGACCTCCGGCAAAGCCAGAGGCTTGAAATAGGTGAACCACTCAAAGCGGTTTTATTAGAAGCCTACTTCTGGGTGGCAGCCTAATCGGCCATTAGGTCGAGCTCATCTTGTCGCTTATCTTCGTCTTCCTGATTCCTTATGTAGTCACAAATCACCGTTGCAGCTAAATCTACTGTTGATGCAAAATATCCCCATGTTCAGAAATCTTGGCCCGTGCAGCGTTTCTGCCTTCCTACTTTGTGGGACTTAGGCTCTGATATTGATCTATAAAATCTCCTGTTCATGTAACTTTGGCGGTTCACGTCAGGAGATCCTCTTTTATCCATCACGCTGTCAAATACTTCAGTAACCGTAAAACCCCTTAAGTCCCTCACCAAAGCGGGAGGTTTACCATTTTAATCAGGAAATCAAATCCCCTCAGTCCTCGACTTGCGTCGTCAGGAAAGTGGGAAGCGTCATATGCTCGATTTCGGACTGAAGCGCTTCGATGTTGTCCATATGCGCATCCTCATCGTTCAGGATATCCTGGAGAAAATCGCGGGTGGCGAAATCCTTAAGCTCCGTCATCAAGGCGATGGCCTCGTTGTATCCTTTAATCGCGATGTATTCGGCGGCATGGTCATTCGCGAGCTGTTTGTCCACAGAAGGACCGATATTGATCTTTTTCAGCTCGCTGACGATGGGTGTGCCCTCAAGGAAAAGAATACGGCCAATGAGCTTCTCGGCATGCTTCATTTCGTCGATCGCGCGCTTTTCGAAATTCTTGTGGAGCCTTTCGTAGCCCCAATCGTCGCACATCTCCGAATGAACCATGTACTGATTGATCGCGGTGAGCTCATCGGCTAAAAGACTGTTGAGCGCATCGATGATTCGTTTGTCGCTTTTCATGGTAACCTCCTTAGGAGTTACTGAGAAATAACGCATGTGCGGTTATTTGACAGGTTAAGCTCTTACAATATTAACTATAGCACCCCGCATGATCCCTCACAAGAAGTTACTCAGCGATGACAAAAGTTTTTACATAAATATTCCGTTAAAGATGTTGCAAGATCATAATATTTATTGCATAATAAAATAGATAAAGGTACGTGATGAGAAAAAGTAGTTTTCATCTGCCTTGGTGCGTGTTTTTTTTGACCACCGCTCTTTTTTGCAATGCATGCAGCGTTTCTATTCAGAACCAGAATGCAACCCCGGAGCAGCCTCACAACTCCGATGCCGAATCGAAGATCGTTGAGCTTACTCCAAGCGATCCTATCGAGTATGATACTTTTGTGCCTTCTCTTCCTGTCTTGCAGAGTGCGGGTTCAGGTACTCCAGCACCTGTGCTCATTCTGTTGTACCACAATATCACAGAGCTTTCGGCCCCAGGGACGTACGACCGAAGACTCCAAGATTTTGAAAGTGATCTTAACTATCTGAAAGATAATAATATAACAGTGATAAGGCTTTCCGATATTCTCAGGATTCAGTCGGGAGAAATTATTCCAGAGGAAGGGCAGCAGTTCGCGGTAATCACGTTCGACGATGGATATTTCTCTCAATATTCAAAGGCTTTCCTTCTCCTAAAAGAATACAGCATGCCGGCCACATTCTTTATCATCACCTCATTTGTTGGCACAACGGACTATATGACATGGGAGGAGATCGGGGAAATGGCAAGCTACTCTCCGGGAAACGGCCAGCAACCCTTCTTTGAATTCGGCTCGCACACGGTCGACCATCGCAGTCTCGCCTATGATGCTTCGACATTTCCCGATAAAAATGATTACATCCTGTTCCTCAATATGGAGCTGAACCAGTCAAAAAATGCGATTTTGGAGCATGTGAATCAGACCAATATATTCCTCGCGCTTCCTTACGGAGACGGCGCCTACGAAGAGGAAGTTTTGTATGCCGCAGTGCGCACGGGCTACACCGGCATTAGAACATCGATTTACGGTGCATTCGACGCCTACAATACGAATTGGAACTACCATCTCCCCAGTGTGGCGATCCTCGGCCCCACCGATATCGGCGTTCTGCCCGACTACTACGAACAGTTGCTCCCCGAGACGGGCTTACTCAAGCTATCGGTGCACTAGTCCGCCGCGCCGCCCTTATTGTCTCGCGACACTTCTCTGAACTTCCAGCACTCGTCGTAGCGCCGCCCGCTCACTGTTTCACAGACTGACTTGACTGAAGGATCGACCTCTTCCATGCTCCCTCCAGCGCGGAGGCGCACAAGTTCCTGGGCGAGAACTTCGCTGTGCTTCGGACTGAGCTCGAAGCGGGTGGCCGCGAGTATGCCGACCGCTATCAAGATGGTCGGTCCGCCAAGGAAGAACACCAAAAACTTATTGAGCACCTCCTGTGTCTGAACCTGGTTGGACTGAAATCCCACGAGTTGCAAAAAAAGGCCGATGAGCGGCATGACGATCGCGCCCTGCACGAGCTTTCTCGTCAGCGTCATCGCTCCCGAATAGACGCCAGAGCGCTGGGTGCCGGTCATGAGTTCATCGACATCGATGACATTGGGCAATATCGCATAGGGAATGTAGACCGCCGCCGAGGTGCCGAGTCCGATCATCGCGCAGATGAGCGCGATGAGGAGGAGGGGCGTTGTCGGCGCGAGAAAAGCCGTCGCGTAGAGTCCCACGAGCCAGATCGACAGCCCAAGGATGTAGGCAAATCGTTTGCCCTTGCTGTTGGCCACTTTCACGTAGACGAAGATCATCGCGAGCTGCACGACCATCAGTGAGCCCATCGCGACTGAATAGATTCCCGGCCGGCGCAGATAGTACGTGAGATAGTAGGTGAAGAGCGCCATGAGAAGGTCCATCGCCGAATAGGCGAAGACATACATGAGGATGTGTATCCTGAAGGATCTGTTCGAGAAAATGCTGAGGAATTCCTTCATGAAATTGCGCGAAATCGAGGCACCGGCGATGCGGGGATTTTCCCATGTCCCGAAAAAGACAAAAATCCAGGGAAGGGCAAAAAAGAGGCCAAATACGATCGACATGGCAAGATACCCTGCCGTCGGGCTTCCCTTCGTCGAATCGATGATGATCTTGGGAACTGTTGCCGCAAGCAGCGAAGAAAATCCCGAGAAAAAAAGACGTGCGCCCGAAAGCCGGTTGCGGACCTTATAATCGCCCGAAAGTTCGGCGGCGAGCGCGGAATAAGGAATCATCACCATGGTGAACACGGTGGCGAAGATGACATAGGCGAAGCTGTAATACAGAAAGAGCCCCGCCTGCGTGTGCGTCCGGACGGGGATCCACAGGAGGATGAATGAAATAGCGATGGGCACGATACCCGCGAGAAAATACATGCGCCGGCGGCCAAAGCGGGATCGGGTGTTGTCAGAGATATAGCCCATGAGGGGATCGGTGACGGCGTCCCACACCTTGCCGATGCCGAACACGAGGCCGGCGAGCGCGGGCGAAAGTCCGACGACTTCGGTGAGGTAAAACATGAACAGAAGACCGACGATCATGAATGAACCGCCGCCGTAGATGTCGCCCAAACCATACGAGACGAGAGTCCCGAAACTGACATTTCTCTGCGATGCGGCCGTGGAGACGCTCTGCGCGTCATCCGATATTTCTGGCATGTTGTTCATCCTCCCTTGAAATCCTACTATGGAGCATTCCTGCTGTCATCAGCGGCGCCGGCGATCCGCGCAAGCGCTTCCCTCCGCAGCGATTCCGGCGGCGCGCCTCCTTCGTAGAGCGCGATCAAGAGCGCCGCGCTGAATTCTTTTCCCTCCCACGAGGGAGCCGAAGAAAACAGGTGGTCCGCGGTGAGTACCGTCGCGAGCCGGCCAAGACCCGTGACGCGCGCGGGATAGCGATACTGATGGCCCCAGAGCGTTCCAAAGGGATACATCGATACTCTCTGAGTCTCTCCACGAATCTCCTGCCGAAGCGGACAGAAGGCGAAGTTTAGGAACAAGGGAGAGGCCTGGGCGACGAAAATCCCCCTGTCGCCGTCACTCAGCGCGATCCACGCCGGCGTCACATGGCTATTTATGTCGGCCAACGTGGAATTGCCGCCGTACCGATAGTAATCGAGCGTATAGCTCGTCACGTTGCCGTCAAAGTCCTCTTTCCAGACATGGACGGGCCTGTCCACGGGCAACGCGTCGAAGGCGACAATCTCAAAGGGGGCGAGCTGCCTCCAGCGCGCGTCCCATGTCCTCGCGAGGCGCCCGGCCTTGGCGCGATCCCAACCCCGGTGCTCCGTTGCGGGATAGCGCACGCGGATGTCGAAGCGCGCGAGACCGGGGGCCGGCACCGAGGCCGCGCGAGTCCACTCGATTCGGGGACCTCCGCGGGAAAGGAAAATTTTCCCTTCGGCCCTGTAATTCGGGGCGGCGGCGACCTCGGCATCGGACGACCTTCGGATCCTGTGATCGTAGTCTACCCAGGGAGTGGAGATGTCAACCGAAAAATCCCCGCGTACGATGCGGATGCCGCCAGCACCAGCGGCTTCGATGCCGAGATTGGGCCCGCCGCCCGCGGAGGCTTTCGTGTCGAGTCCGGAGGAGGCCTCCTTCTTTACCCCATACGCGCGCGTCACTTCCTCCAAAAACGCCGTGGAAAGTTCGAGGGCTCTGGCGGCGACCTGCCGCGCCTTTTCGAGCCTCGCGACATTCATCACAGGCGCGGCCATGCCGAAGTGAGTCGTGGACAGGGCCAGGAGGCGCTTCTTCATGGCCTCGACGGCCATTTCCCGCAACCGCGGCTCGAGCTTTCCCGCCCAGGACATCATGTCGCGCGCGTCGGGTGTGCCATCGCCGGCGAGTATCGGCCACACGACATCCTTCGCGGCCTCCCATTGTTTCCTGGCCTTCTGAATAGTCGTCCACACCTCATAATTCTCGAATTTCTCGGCCCAGGAAGAATATCCGTCGAAGGCGCCGTCGGCGACATCCTGATCGATGCGTATCTCCGCCACATCGGGGTGTGTCTCCAGGTATTTCCATGGCCGTTCTAAAACGACGAAAGGTAGGCTCGCGACACTCTTCATCAGCGCATAGAGCCCGCCGAACGAGGGCAGGAATTTGTGTGAAAACCCGGGCGCAAAGCCCGCCCAAAAGGTGTCGTCCGCGTCCATGTCCAGGACCACGAGCATGTCGGACTCATCATCCGCGCGGAGCTGCGCCCCGCGCACGGCCCTCAGCATGCGCGGGGCGCTCAGGTAATATTCCGCCACATCCCCTTGATTGATGGCCGGGAGGAGGCGCATGGCCGCTCCCGTGCGGGGGTCGCGGAGTGTGAGGGGGTTGTAGCGCTTTTCGGCGGGCAGGCGCGGAAAGAACGAGCCGAAACCGTTGAAGGGCACCGCGCTGTAATACAGAGAAACCGCCTCGATTCCGACGCTCCGATAGACATCGATCTGCGAGCTTGTGAACATACATTCCTGGGGGCGGGCGATCGGGACGAAGCCGCCGAACTGCTGTCGCGCTCCCGAGCCGTCGGGGGCGGAAATCGCCCACGAAAGCGCGAGCCGCAGTTCTTCGGAGGTCTGAGCCGTCAGAAGTCCGTTGTTCCAGGACATAAGCTCAATTTCGTCCGTGCCGGCCTCGGCACGGAGGCGCACCCGCCGGATGATGTCGGGGGCATGCGCAGGCAGGATACGCCCAAGTGTAAACGCGTTGTCGAAATCCCAGGCGCACTGCACCGTGATCCCCTCGGTTTCGAGCCTGTCCAGATCATCCAGGATGGAGCGGATGATCCTGATGTCCTTACCGAAGCCGCGCTCATCGGGCGTATCGCCGCGGTAAGAGTGATAGAAGTTCACATGGAACCGCGGACAAAAATAAATCTTTTTAGTAGATGCGCGCATCATACCTCCCCGGGCCCAACAGTGTAGAGGCACAGTATAGCTCGGTTTTCAGGGAAAAGAATGTCTTGAAAACACAAATGCGCGTATAATATATTTACGAAGTCTGGGAACAGCTCGGGCGCATCCCCGCCCACCTCTTCGTACCGCTCGGGCCGTCCCTGCGATAAGCCCGGCTAGTCTTTTGCGTTCTTCCCGAACTTTCAGCAATCCTCGTAGCGCCGGCCGCTTACAATCATTCGTATCGACAAACATCTTCTAGGCAGCGAGGCGGTCCATATCATCAGGGGTTCCATCTAAGGTTTCCCACCGATGAACGGCTGATCAAAACAGGATTGAGTATGATCTGGCGATGCTCATTGTGGCTATTCTCGATCTCGTCAAGCAGAAGGTTTATGGCATAGAGGCCTGTCTGTTCCTTAGGCTGATGCACGGTGGTCAGAGGAGGATTCAAGTACTTCGTAGCAAGGATGTTGTCGTAACCAACGAGGCTGTATGTGCCCGGGATGTTAAAGCCCATCTGCAGTGCCGATTCGTAGACACCAATCGCGATCACATCACTTAGACAGACAATGGCGGTAAAATCATCTTTTCCGATGTTGTCTTCGCCTGAAAAGATAAACCTCATCTGATCACAGGTTCTTTCTATAGAAATCGGGTTATTCTTGATCATCTTCTCATCTACCTCGATGCCACGAGAGATGAGCGCCTCGACATACCCCTCCCTGAAGTCCTGTGATGAGGGAAGACGCAGCGGACCGTTAAGCAGAAGGATGTTCCTGTGTCCCGCTAAAATTAAGTGCTCTGTAGCGATTTGGGCTGCTTCCTTATGGTCGACATAGACGCAGCTGATGTTCGGATTGGATGGACGATTATCGATGAAGACAGCCTTTATGGGATCCTCGATCAGTGCACGGATGCTGACTGAATCCCTGGCTACGGGAGAAATAATGATCCCTTCGGCTCCCTGTGAGATCATGGTTGAAATGTTCTTCATCTCCAGTTCTTCATCGTAGCTGGAATCCGAGAGAAGCATCGTATAGCCGCGCTTATTGAGGATATCTCCGATAGCTTTGTAAATTTCTGAATAAAAGGGACTTTGAAGATCATTCAAAATTATACCGATCGTCTTGGTTTTTCTGCTGCGGAGCCCCTTGGCAAGAACATTCGGCCGATAGTTGAGCTCCTTCGCAATTTTGTGGATTTTTTCACGCGTCTTTTCGTTGATGACAGGATCATTATGCAGAGCCTTCGCCACGGTCGAGAATGATACATTTGCCCGTTCGGCTATATATTTAATTGTAATTCTCTGCGATTTCATAGAGATCCCTAGTATAGATTTTGAAATCCATACTAGAACCTCTCTACAACGTTGTCAATCCAGGTCAAAAGGACGATCTCAAGAAGAACAAAATTCTTTTGTAAGAGTATTTATAATTTATATACATATCTAATTTTTAGAAAATTTAATCTTGACAGCCACTCGTGCGGGTGTATAATTACAACGTTGTAAGTAAGTATAATAAATTTACAACGTTGTAATTTTGGATATATATAACAACTGGAATATGGGACAGTATTCGTATTCCAAAGGAAAAACACAACAGGATCAGGAAAATTTTATGAGAAAGGCTGTTTATTTCAGGTTGAAATCCGGCGCGGCAGATGAATATAAGAGAAGGCACGCGACAGTCCCCGCTGAAATAGAAGCCGTGCTGACTGAAGCGGGATATAAGAACTACTCGATCTGGCGCATAGACAATTTTTTGTTTGCCTACTTCGAAGTGGAAGACGAAGAGTGGGCTTCTCGGGTTTTCGCGGGCAGCAGGGCTTATGCCCGATGGCGGACATGGATGGAAGATGTTGTCGAGGTCAATCCCGACGGACAAAAAGAGTGGCCGATGGAACTGGTGTTCCTCCACAAGGCCTGATTGTCCTCAGAGAGCCGATCTCGAATGTATTGAATTGAAAACTTAACACAATGGAGGGTAATCAATGGCGTATTTCGATCTGAATGAGACAAAGTCAAGGCTTGAAAGAGTTCGCACAATTCTCCGCAACAAACAACTCGACGCCGCTCTCATCTATTACGACGAGCTAAACATCGCAAATGGCTGGTATCTGACAGGATGGTGCCCACAGTTCGAGAAAGGTTGTGTGCTGGTTCCCGCAAATGGCGCCCCCTTGCTCCTTGGAGGCCCCGAGAGCGAACCTTTCGCCAAAATGAGCAGCGCAATCACTGACACGAGAAATTTTCCTCCTTTCATGGTTCCTGATGAAGAATACCCCAACGCCAAGATCAGCACCTTCACGATGCTTTCGGAAGAGCTCAATAAGAAAAAACTTCCTATGGAGAGCATAGGCATTGTGGGAACCGCCTCTCTGCCACACAACGTCTACGAGCAGTTCGTTGCGGGCTTCACAGGTGTCCGTCTCGTCGACATCACTGATGAGTATGAGAGCCTGAGGTCAATCAAATCCTCATGGGAAATAAACAATATAAGAAAAGCGTTCGCTCTCACCTACAAGGCTTATGAGGTCATGAAAAGGAAGATAGCCCCCGGCGTGATTGAGTACGAAGCGGCGGCTGAAGGTGAATATATGTGCCGCAAGGCCGGTGCCAACAATTTCGCCTTTTCCTGTATCGTAGGAAGCGGCGAACGAGCCAACGCAGTGGTGCCCACCGCTTGGAACAAAGAGATGAAAGCCGGCGAGCTGGTGATGATCGGCATTGCGCCGAGGGTCAGTGGCTATGCTGGTGTGATGGGAGACACGCTGCCGGTGAGCGGGACTTACACCGCCTCACAGAAGGAATGTATCAACCACCTGCGCGAGGCATTCCGCCTCACCAGGGCGATGTTGAAACCCGGCGTTAAGGGCCGCGAGATCGATGTTCCCGCCAGGAATTATTTCATAAAGCACGGGCTGATCCAGTATCTCGTCTGCCCCTTCGTGCACACGATTGGGCTTATGGAGGCAGAAGCCCCCTTTTTCGGCCCCAACAGCGACGATGTGCTCTTGCCTGGCATGGCAGTGTGCGTGGATGTGAGCTTCTTTGGCCATCCTGAATTCCATGGCGCAAGAATAGAGACTGGTTTTGAGATCACGGAGAGCGGCTATAAACCAATGTGCCCCGAGATGAATGATCTCTTTTCCGAAGATGCCAAGTGAGGAGCGGGGTAATGTCGATAGGGAAAAAACACTGGGTGTTCGCTGATGGAGATCTTCCGCCTATGCCCGAAGGGTTGAGCGGTCCTAAGGCACACGAGGCTCTCATGGTCGTCAATAGTGGAGATCAGAAGGCAACACTTTCCATCACGCTTTTGTTCGAGGAAGCCGAGCCCCAAAAAGATCTCACACTCGTGGTTCCTCCGTGGCGAGTGAAGTGCTTTAGGTTGGACCAGCCCATATGGGGCACTGACTATGTGATCCCTTTCGGACAGTATGCCTTGATCGTGGAAAGCGATGTCCCTGTTGTTGCTGTGTTTGGGCGACTCGATCGTCGACCCGGTATGGCGTACTATCCGGTGGCTCCTTTCGCTGAATGAGGCACCATTCTGTTATGAAATATGTATCCGAAATTATTTCGGATTTCGTATAAGGCAAGTCGCATGCCGAGATACGGCCAGTGACTTGAAGGAGGTACAGAATGAAGAAAGTAGTGGTATTGGTTCTGGCTCTAACGACTATCGTTGGGGCCAGTTTCGCCCAGGGAACGAAGCCTTTGAAGAAGATCATCCTGTCGAACGCGTATTATACTGCGCCCTATTGCGCCGCGTTCAATCCCGCTGCGATCGCAAAGGCAAAGGAACTTGGCTACGATCTGCAGATTCTGGACGGAGAAGGGAACCAGCAAAAACAACTGGAACAGGCTCGCCTCGCTATTGCGGAAGCAGCCGGATTCATCTACTTCCCCGCCGACGTCGCAGGATCGGTGCCGATCGTCGAGGCACTGAACAAAGCTAAGCTCCCTTACGTTATCGTCAACAACTATACATTGGACGCACTGAAGGCAAACAATGTCCCCTGCTACGTAGGGACCAACGTCAAACAGCATGGTCACAATATGGCGACCCTGATCAAACAGCTCCTTCCGAACGGCGGCAACCTCGTTGCCATCGAAGGGACAGCCGGCCATGCACAGACCATAGCGTTCAATGAAGCATTCGACGAAGACTTTAAAGGCACGAATATTAAGTTCCTCGACAAGCAGCCAGCCGACTTCGATGCCGATAAGGCTCTCAACAAGATGAATGATTTCCTTACCAAATATGGCAACAGAATCGATGTAATCGTTTCCCATGACGGCGGCATGCTGGCCGGCGTCATCTCGGCGCTCCGTGCAGCCGGAAAGCTTGGGAAGATACCCATCGTCTGTGCCGGATCAAACAAGATCATCTACGACGCAATCAAGGCGGGCTACGTATACGGTACTTCGACACAGGACCCCGGCGTGGAAGGTGCACTCGCCGTATCGACACTGATTGACATTATAAATGGAAAGAAAGTGCCACAATGGGTCGAGCTGCCCATCAAGCCAGCCACCAAGGCTATCATCGACAATTACAACTGGTTCTGAATAATATCGACATCATCAATGTACTGTAAACAGAAGAGAGGGGTCTTGTGAGGCCTCTCTCTTCCAATCCGAGGCTACCGCATGGCTTCTCGACATTCGTCAAGCAGAAAACCAGCAAGAGGGAAACGAGCGTGGAAAAGTATATTCTTGAAATGCGCGATATCACCAAGACATTCCCTGGTGTGAAAGCTCTGGACAAGGTCTCGTTCGCTGTGAAGCAGGGGGAGATCCACGGACTCGTTGGCGAAAACGGAGCTGGCAAATCCACATTGATGAAGGTGCTCAACGGTGTTCTCGTTCCAGATTCCGGAACAATTGTGGTCGACGGTGTTCCGGTGACGTTCAGAAATGCCAAGCAGGCCCAAGCCTGCGGCATAAGCCTGATTTACCAAGAATTCAATCTCGTAAACACTTTGAGTGTCGCCGAGAACATATACCTTGGATTCCTGCAGACGGGCAGAGCCAAATTCATCGACTGGACGAGAGTCCGCGCCGACGCCGCCCATCTGCTCGAAAATCTCGGTTTCGATTTCAATGTCAGAGAAAAAGTCCAGAACCTCAGCGTGGCCGAAAAACAGCTTGTCGAAATCGCAAAGGCCCTCTCCGTCAATGCCCGCATCATCGCAATGGATGAACCGACCTCTTCAATCACCAAGAAAGAGATCGACAAGCTGTTCTCCATCATCAGGCGGCTCAAGGAGCGAGGCATAACGATAATCTATATCTCGCATAAACTTGATGAGGTCATGGCGATATGTGACAGTGTCACCGTGTTGCGCGATGGCCATATCATCGATACTAAAATTGCCACCGAAACCAGTAGTGCCGAGATCATCTCGAAAATGGTTGGCAGGCCTGTTGACATGAAATATCCTCGACGGCCCCCGATTATCCACGACGAAATAGTTCTCGAGGTCCGCAAGGTGTCCTGTGCAGGCTTTGTAAAGGACATCTCTTTCTCTCTAAAGAAAGGAGAAGTTCTGGGCATTGCAGGCCTCGTTGGTTCAGGCAGAACCGAATTGGTCGAGGCCATATTCGGGGCACGTCCTCTGCAAGGTGGGGATGTTTATATCCACGGACGCAGGACAAGTATCCGCAACACCGCCGACGGGAAAAGATACTCCATGGGGTTGGTGACGGAAGACCGAAAGGAGACAGGTTTGGCTCTGCACTACAGCTTGGCCGACAATATCGTCATAACAAACCTCCAGAAGTTGTGCAGCGGCATTTTCGTCAACAAAAAACTCATGCAGGCCAATGTCGACCAGTATGTCCAGGAGCTCGGAATAAAGACCCCATCCTCCAGGCAGGCCGTGATGTATCTTTCCGGCGGGAATCAGCAGAAAGCGGTTCTTGCAAAATGGCTCTTCTCCGAGGTTGAAATTCTGATTCTGGATGAGCCGACGCGGGGAATCGATGTAGGCGCCAAATACGAGATATATCTTCTCATGAATGATTTAGTGAAAAAAGGCAAATCCATCATCATGATCTCATCCGAGCTCCCCGAAGTTCTGGGTATGAGCGACCGCGTGATAGTGATCAATGAAGGGCGGAAAAAAGGCGAATTGTGCGGCGACGCAATAAGCCCCGAAGCCGTGATGAGTATGGCGATACAATGAGGCAACAGGGGAAGCAATAATGTCCTTAAAACCAGGAATTCATAACTTCAGAACGAAAATCACCAAGATACTCAGGAGCCAAGGCGTCTTAATCGGACTTGTACTCATAATCATCCTCGCCTCCATTCTCGAGCGCTCGTTCCTCACTGTGAGCAATCTCTTGAACATACTCCGCCAAGCTTCCGCGTTAGGAATCCTGTGCCTCGGCGTAACCTTCGTCATGATGACGGGAGGCATGGATTTGTCAGTGGGCTCCACAGTCTCCCTCTGTGCCGTCGTTGCGGTAAGCATAATGAACAAGTACGGACAGGGCACCGCTTCGAACAGTGCTGCCCTGCTTGCCATATTCACCGTACTCGCGATCGCCTTTTTCATAGGAGTAACCAATGGATTGCTGATTGTACTGTTCAATGGTCGGCTTGGAGAGACATTCATCATAACCTATGGCATGCAAATTGTAATCGCAGCGCTCGCGCTTCTGTTCACAGGAGGACAATTCATCGCCGGAACTTTTGGCACCGGTCTTTACCAGTGGATGAGCACTGGATTCGCCCCAATAATTCTTTTTCTGTCTCTGGCATTGATCATGCATATTGTCCTTGCATATACACCCTTCGGTAGGCAGATCAGTTTCATAGGCGCAAATATGGATTGTGCGCGCATGTCAGGCATCAAGGTGAGCGGCATCAGGATTCTTGTGTATGGCATATGTGGCATGTGCGCGGCTTTGACCTCAATCATTGTCACATCTCGCGTGTATTCCGCCTCCCCTCTCCAGGGAAACGGCTATGAGCTGGACGCAATCGCCGCCGTCATGGTGGGTGGGACCAGCCAGACAGGCGGGACAGGGGGAATAATCAATACAATCCTTGGAGTACTCGTGTTGGGCGTGCTGGGTAATGCGCTTAACGTCATCGGAGTAGACGCTAACGCTCAACTTCTTTTCCGGGGCGCCATCATCCTGGTTGCAGTGGGGCTCGACATGTGGAACAAAAGCATAAGCCTGAAGGAGTCCGCCAAATGAGCAAGATCAAAGTGAACAAAGGCAACCCTCTTGAGCTCATGTTCAGCCAGACGGTACTCTTCCTTCTCTTTGGCTTTATCATTTTCATGGCCATTGTTAAGCCATCGTTTCTCACATGGTGGAACATCCACAGTATCCTGATCGATGTATCTATCTACGGCGTGGTCGCCTGCGGCATGACCATACTGATCATCAGTGGAGAGTTTGACCTGAGCGCCTCCTCGCAGTACATGTGGGCTCAGGTACTTTTCATAAGCCTTCTAAATGTCACAAAAAATCCTCCTGTCTCCATTGGGCTCACCCTCCTCTCAGGACTCATCCTCGGGACCATAAATGGATTGGTTGTAACCAAACTGCACATCAATTCCTTCATTACGACATTGGGCACCATGACCATGATACGAGGCTTGTGTCTGGTATTCACGAATGGGAAAATGGTCAGTACGGACAACGCCTTTATCCGGGCGGTAGGGAGTGCGGAATTTCTTGGAATGTCCTCCTTTTTCTATATCTATCTTGTCGCGCTGCTCATCCTTTCGCTCATCCTTGCGGCTACTAACTTTGGCAGGCGCTTCTATGCGACCGGAGGCAACCTCGAAGTTGCTAGGCTTGCAGGCATCAACACAGCGTTTCAGAAAACAGCTTCTTTTTCCATAATGGGAATACTCTGCAGCATAGGTGGCATGATGCTCGTCGCACAGCTCCGGGCTGGCTCAACTCAATACGGTACTGATCTTTCGCTCACATGTGTGGCTGCCACTGTCATTGGAGGTACCCGGCTTTCTGGAGGAGCTGGCAACTGTTTGAGGACTGCTCTGGGCATGCTCGTGATCGTCATGTTGTACAAGGCGCTCGTGTATCTGGGGCTCCAGGCCTATTACCAAAACCTCGTAAAAGGACTTGTGTTGATTCTTGTCGTGATGTTCGATCTGTTCATGTCTCGGCGCAGGGCCATGACACGATAGGAGAATACGATGAAAATAGTCGTTGGATCACTTCAGCAAGAATCGAATAGTTTGACTTCTCACTTGAGTAGTAGAAAAGACTTCGACATTTTCCGACATGAGGAAATGCTGCACCATATATCAGTAACGGACTATTTTGCCTCCATTGGGGTAGAGTTAATTCCTACGCTGTACGCTCACGCCCTTCCCGGCGGGCGCCTCCATGAGGCCGATTTTTTTACCATGACAGAAGAGCTCGTAGCGATGATTCCTAAAGACGGGATGGATGGAATTTGGCTGTATCTGCACGGAGCTCTCGAAGTCGAACGCATCGGGAGCGGAGAACTGGCCCTGATGCGCATGATCCGAGAGAAAGTCGGTTTCGGTGTCCCTGTTGCGCTCACCCTGGACTTTCATGCCAATAACACTTATGAGCTGATGAAGCTCGCCAATGTAATTGTAGGATACAGAACAGCTCCCCATCGTGATATGGAGGAGACCGAACTTCGCGCCGCAAGACTCCTTGTGCACTGCATAGAGGATCATCTCCTCCCTGAACCTCAGATGGCTAGAGCCGACGTTGTAATTCCTGGCGATTGCGTCTTGACGGACGAGTCCCCTCTGAAAGAGATCATGGCTGAAGCCGCTGCGCTGGAGAAAAAACCAGGCATGCTTGCCTGCAGTGTTTTTAATGGACAGCCCTGGGTAGATGCTCCCAACATGGGCCCCTCGATGGTGTGCATCCATGAATGGAACAAAGAGACTGCGGTGATGGCCGCAAAAAGACTTGCCAGAATGTTTTTCGAGTCAAGACACAAGTTCGGATTCTCTGTGGACGCCTGTGGGCCCAGCGAAGCCCTGGACAAGGCCTGGATCGAAAAGAGCCGACCTGTATTTGTCACAGACAGTGGAGACAATACGACCGCAGGGTCTTCTGGCGATAATGCATTTCTCCTCAGACTCATCCAAGAGAAAGGAATAACAGGGGTGCTGGTGGGTGGGATCACCGACGAACCTGCAGTACGGCGATGCCAGAGCCTAAACGTCGGGGACCCTGTCGAACTGGATATTGGAGGAACGATAGAACCCGTGAGCACCCGGACCCACATACGCGGTACACTGCTCTACAGAGGAGACATCGAAGGTTGGTACGGCGAAAACGCAGGCCCCTGTGTAGTCCTACGCTCCAACGGAATCGATATTATTGTGACCGCAAAAAGATGTGCGCTCACAAAGCCGCACATCTTTGAGAGGCTTGGTCTTGATATTCGAGGCTACCGCTTCGTCATCGTCAAACTGGGATACCTCTATCCCGATCTTGCAGCAGTCGCGGCGCGAACAATACTCGCCTTTACGACCGGCAGCAGCACCGAACGCTTGCAGGATATGGGCATGAAGCATATCCGCCGGCCGATGTTTCCTTTGGACGACAATTTTTCGCCTAATTTCGATTGAATATCGCTTACACCGGCTTCAGATACAATACAGCAAGGTTAGCAGAAGTTCGCAATAATTTTCCATTGCATCGCGCAGATGGCGTATAATACATCCATGAACTTTGTCTGTTCTCTCTGCGGCAAAAAAGCGCCTGTTTCGACGCGCGCCGCCATGTGCGAGTGCGGCGGCCTGTGGAAGCTGGATTTTCAGCCTCCCCCCTTCGATCCTGACCTCATCGACAGACGTGAGTGGAGCCTGTTCCGCTACCGGGCGTTTCTGCCCCTGGGAGAGCCGGAAGAGCCGGAGGGCGCCACACACAGAGAGCGCGTCATGAGCGGGGAGCACGCCTCGGCCAGCATATACCCCGCATGGCGCGCCGTCTCCCTCGGCGAGGGCATGACGCCCATCGTCCGCTTAGATGAAGACTTGTTGCTCAAAATGGACTATTTCATGCCCACGCTTTCGTTCAAGGACCGTGGGGCGGCGGTGCTCGTCGCGCACTGCAGGGCGATCGGCGTCGACTCCGTCATCCAGGACTCGAGCGGCAACGCGGGCAACAGCATCGCGGCTTACAGCGCGCGCGCCGGCATCAAATGCGAAATCCTCGTGCCGGAGGGCACCTCTCCCGCCAAAATAGCGATGATCCGCTCGCACGGCGCCCAGGTTACCATCGTGCCCGGATCGAGAGACCACTGCGCCGACGTCTGTCGCGCAAAGGTCGCGCGGGAAGGTGTCTATTACGCGAGCCACGTCTACAACCCATTCTTTTACGAGGGGACAAAGACCTATATCTACGAAGCCTGGGAACAGCTCGGGCGCATTCCAGCCCACCTCTTCGTGCCGCTCGGCAACGGCACGCTCTTTCTCGGCATGGTAAAGGCCCTGGAGGAACTGCTCGCCGCGGGCATCATCGCCAGGATGCCAGAGGTCATCGCGGTCCAGAGCGAACGCTGCGCCCCCATCGCCCGCGCCTACGAAGACGGCGCGCCGAGTCCGGCGCGGGTAACCCCCCTGCCGACCCTCGCGGAAGGCATCGCCATCGGCGTGCCGGCGAGGGGAGAAGAAATTCTTGGCTATATCTACAAATATAATATGAAAGTGATTCTGGCGCCCGAGGAGCGCATCCCCGAGGCGCGGGCAGCGCTCGCTGGCCGCGGCATTTACTGCGAACACACGAGCGCCGCCACCTACGCGGCATACCTCGCCCTGCGAGAAAAACAGGGCAGAATCTACGACAGCCTCATCCCCATGTGCGGAGCTGGGCTCAAATCGGATCACTAGACCTTCTCTCATTTTCTTGTTGACAACCCTGTGCCCCGGATGTATTCTGATTATATGAGAATAAGTGATGCACAAAATTGCATTATAAACATGAGGGCGGCAGGTCACACGCTCTTCGGGGGTGGTATATGACGGACGGTCTGAAAAGAAATACGGAAAAACTCTTCGATGAGAAGGGTCACCTCTTTCTCCTGGCGCTCGACCACGCGCAGAGCGGCGTGATGCCCGGCCTTGAAAACACGCCGACGCTGATGAAGGCGCTCGCCGGCGCCCCTCTCGACGGATTCATCCTGAACATCGGCCTCGCCGCGAACCTGGCGCGGGCTCCTTTCCTCCGGAAAAAGCTCCTCCTCAGGAGTTCCTTCGGTGGTTCGAACCTCGCCGAAGCCTACGGGCCAGCCCACCTCAACCACGTCAGCCCAGAGACCGCCCTGGCGGCCGGCGCCGACGCGGTGCTGATGATGGCGGTCGTCGGAGGCGAGGATTATCAGAGCCTGCAGACGCTCGCCGCGGACATCGACGCGTTCCACCAGTACTCCATTCCGGTCGTGGTCGAAATTCTCGCGTCGGAGTTCCCAAAGACGGCGACCTTCGATGTCCAGTACCACGGGGCAAGGATCGCCGCGGAGCTCGGCGCCGACGCGGTGAAGGCCTTCTATGTCGACAATTTTGAGAAAGTGGTCGGCTGCTGTCCGGCCCCCCTCATACTCGCGGGCGGACCGAAGGACCGCGACATCGGCGTCGTCGCCCGGCACGCGATCGAGTGTGGCGCGCGTGGCTTCGCCTTCGGCCGCAATATTTTCCAGGCGAGCGACCCTCTGGCGGTCATCCGATCGCTGAGGGAAATCCTGGGGTAGAACCTCAGGAATATTGGTATTGGATATGGCGGGAGATTACGTGTCATGAAGAACGGGCCGGATATTTCGACGATATACAGAATTGCCCGATACTATTACACAGAAGGGCTTTCGCAGGAAGAAATCGCCAACAAGGAAGGGTTCTCGCGCTCGCAGATATCAAGGCTTGTCGAGCGGGCCAGGGAACTGGGCCTCGTGAAAATATCAATAATGCCGCCGGCGAGCCAACACACCGAGGAGCTGTCGGCGACGCTGGTCGAGAAACTGGGTCTGAAGACCGCGACGGTCGTTCCGGTCCGGGAATCCACACCGCAGGATGAAGTCACCAAGGCGATCGCGACGCGCGCCGCCGATTTTCTGAGCGAGGAACTTCCCTCCTTCAAGGTCGTCGGTATAGGATGGGGCAAGACCGTATACGAGACCGCGATGCTCCTGTCGCGCCACCCGGCGCAGACACGAAAGCCGTTCTTCGTTCCCCTCATCGGACTCTCCGGCGACACCAACCCGAACCTGCAGATCAACACCATAATTGATCGTTTTAGTACGTCTTTTCAATCCAAGGGGCTGTTCGTCAACCTCTCCTCGGTCCGCGACAAGGGGATCGCGCTCTCCGGCATCGAGGAACAGCGCATCCACGCCCTCAAGGACTACTGGAGCCACGTTGAGGCGGCGGTCGTAGGTCTTGGGACAACCCCCTCTTCCTCCGTCAACATCATCGACGAACTGCCGGAGCGATACAAAAACGAGCTGAAAAAGAGCGCCTCCTGCGGCGACATACTGGCCCAGTTCTTCGACGAAAAGGGAACCATCTTTCACTCGGAGCACGAATATGACCTACTCGCCTTCGACATCTACAGCCTGCCCAGTCTGCGGCGTTCGATCTGCCTCGCGGGGGGCGAACTGAAGGCGCGCGGGATCGTCGCCGCGGTAAAGGCTAGGTTCATCAGCGATTTAATCACGGACGAACAGACGGCTCACGCGATTTTAACGCTGCTCCGCGAACATTCCGCAGAGGGGGCGTCGAAAAAAACAGATCGGGGCGCGATACGAAACGGCGCCGCAGCGAAAGGGGAAAGAGCATGAAAGCACTCGTATACACCGGCATCGGGCAGCTGGCGCTGAAGGATGTCCCCGACCCCGCCTCCGATTTCGTCGTCAAGGTTCTCGGCTGCGGCATATGCGGCACCGACCTGAAGACGTATCAGAAGGGGCATCACCTCTTTCCGCCTCCCGCGATACTGGGGCACGAGTTTTACGGCCTGGTCGAAAAGGCGCCGGAGGGCTGCGGCTATTCCATCGGCGACGCGGTAGTGGTCGCGCCCTACGCGGAGTGCGGCGCCTGCGACGTATGCCTGAGGGACGCGGGGTCCCTGTGTCCGCACAAGCACTATGTCGAGGACGGGGCATTCTGCGAGCGGGTGGGGATATCGGCGGACTACATCGAACGGGGCGTCTTCCCGCTGAAGGAAAAGAACGATGTCTACACGCTCGTCGAGCCGCTCGCGTGCGTGCTCAACGGGGTCGAGCAGCTCAACCTGAAACCGGCGAGCAGAGCGCTCGTGGTCGGCGCGGGCCCGATGGGGGCGCTTTTCGCGCTCCTCTTCAGCGCCAAGGGGATTCCCGTGACAATCGTCGAACCCGCCGCGCCTAGGAGACAGAGGATCGCCTCCTGGGGGATCGATGCCCGCGAGCCGGGTCAGGTGAAAAAGGGCGCCTACGACACCGTGATCATCGCGGTCAACAGAAAAGAGCTCGTCGGCGAATACATCACCCTGACGGCCGACGCGGGCACGGTGCTCATGTTCTCCGGTCTCTCGAAGGATGAGTTTGTTTCTGTCGAGGCGTACTCGATCCACTACCGCCAGGTGTCCCTGAAAGGCAGTTTTGGATACGCGATGCGCCATTTCGGAGAGGCTCTCTCTCTGATCGACGCCCACAAAGAGACATTTTCAAGGATAATCACCCACCATTTTCCGCTCGAACGGGGAAAGGAAGCCTTCGACCTCCTTGCTTCGGGCGACGCGCTGAAAATAGTGCTGTAACCATAGAGTGGCGACATGAAAATCGGAGTGGTGGTCGGATCTGCTTCCGGAAAAGGGAGCGCGCAGAAAGTGCTCGTCATCCACCCCCACGAAGTGCAGCAGGATCCGCAGATGCGGGCGCTGATCGAGCAGCCCATCAAGGACAACATCCTGCACCTGGCGGAACAGTGCGAGAGGGCGGGCGTGCTCCTCGTCATGGAGAACAGCCCGAAAGGCGTCGGGCGAACTCCCGAGGGGCTGTTGGCCTACATCGCGTCGCTCGGCGCTCCCACAATCAGGCCCGCGGTCGACACCACGGAATCCTGCGAGTCCGACATCGACCCCGCAGAATTCATAAGGAAAGCGCGGCCGGCGCACCTGCACCTGAGCGATCACGCCAGCGAGAAAAAACACATTCCCGCGGGCGAGGGCGACACGAACTGGCGCTCCGTCGCGGCGGCGCTCGGCACGTTCGACTACAGGGGCTACTACACGCTCGAGCCGCTCTACCGCTATTATCTGGATACCCCGGAAGAAAAGCTCGCCAGGGCCTATGCGTTCATTTCGGGGCTGATCGGAGACTGAAGGCCGATGCGACAGCAGAAAGGCGCCGATGGCGGGCTGCCCGGGCAAGGCCGGGACGGCCGAGCCGCGCAGGACATGCGCGGCTCGCCACCGCGCGAAATCTCACCCGAGCTCCTGCGAGGCATACTCACGGCATATTCGGTGGGCGACGCACTGGGCATGCCCACCGAATTCATGACTCGCCAGGAGATAGACTCGAACTTCGGTCTCGTCGACCGTCTGCTCGAGCCGGGCGAATCTCAGAATCACCCCAACATCCCACAGGCGTCCGTCACCGACGATACCGAACAGATCTGTGCCCTCCTCGACGAGTACGCGGAGCGCGGCCGCGTCGACGCGAAACACACCGCGCAGAGGCTCCTCCGCTGGATGCGGGAGAGCGGCGCGGTCGAAAAAAAATACATTGGTCCCAGCTCCAAGGCAGCGCTCGAAGCCATCGAGCGCGGGGAGCCCCCCGAACGCGCGGGGCTGGGCGGCACAACCTGCGGCGGTGTCATGCGCAGCCCGGCCGCGACGCTGTTCGCGGTGGCCCGGGGAAAGCCGCTCGCGGAGTGCGTGCACGCATGTCTTCTTCCCACCCACAACACCCATCTGGCCCTCGAACCGGCCATGGGCTACGCCTACGCCCTCCGCGCGGCGATGCTCGGGGAGAGCGACGAAACAATACTGGCGGAGATGGAGTCCGGGGCCATCGAAGGCGCCCGCCGCGCACCCTATCCCATGTGCGGCCCCTCGCTCGCGGCGCGAGTCAGCGATTTCACCGCAAGCAATCTCGGCGCGCGCCTTTCCACGGCGCGGAACGTTCAGACACAGGCAGGGGAGGCCCGCTTCCAGACTCCTGTTGCCGCCGGCGTCCGCGACGACATAGAGGCCACGCTCGACTTTATCTACACTGTGTACGGAACGACCCTCGCTTCGGTCGACGTCGCCTCGGCGGCCCTGTGCATTTTCCTGACGGCCCGCGACGACACGTGGCTCGCCGTACGCATGGGTGCCTCGGTAGGCGGCGACACCGACACCATAGCCGCCCTCGCGGGCGCGCTGTCCGCCGCGCGCGCCATCGCCTCGGGGAGACCTCTCAACATTCCCGACGATGTCGTGGGCGAAGTGCTTCAGAAAAACAGGCTCGACTTCGGTTCCCTGATCGGGCGCCTTCTGAGCTGAGGCGGGCACGCGGGCTCCGGAAGCCTGTTGTCATAAAGGGGCGCCGGGCCAAGGTTCACGCTACTGCCCCAGCGCGTCCTGGAGTTCCTTGCGTATATACTGAATGGCTTCCACGGTGGTCTTGTCCGCGCCAGACGCCTGAGCCAGCATTTTCTCCGCGCTGTCGAGGTCCGCGAGAGCGTTCTGAATTGAAGATTTTCTCAAATATGATTGCGTGGAAGATTCAACGGAATAATACCGATAGAGCGCCCGGTAGAGATAAAAAGTTCCAAGCGCGAGAGGGTCGTCCTTCGACTTGCCGATCCAGCGGTTGAGAAAGGCGATACCCCCGTCCGTGCCGGCCGGGCTCGCCAGCCAGTCCGTGAGCACCCCCTCGAGCACCTCGGTGTGAAGCGGAAATTTAGTCAGAAGATCGTCGGCGATTTTCTGGGCGCCAGCGTTGTCGCCTGAGCTCACCGCGACCTTGTGCCGCGCAAGTCCCGCGAGCCAGTCGTCGGGATAGTCCGCCTCCATCGCCGCGAGATAGCGGTTGAGCGCCTGTTTGTCATTCTGATCGAAGGCGATATCGAGCGCCTTCGAATAATAGTTTCGAGCTTCATCCTTGGACGCAGCTCTCTGGATGAGCCCGTCGAGCTCCGCGAAGGCGCTGTCGGTCTCCCCGGTCACGACATAGGCATCGACAAGTTGCAGATGGAGATCCGTATCGTCCGGTTCCCATTCGCTCTCCTCCCTGAGAACCGTAATCGCGTCGCCGGCCCGGCCCGCGTCTATCAGCAGTTCGGCATAGTGCAGGATGCTCACCAGATCGACGAGGATATAGTTTTCGTTCGCCATGTCGTACCAGCGGAGCGCCTCGGCCTTCGTGTCCTCCGCGCTCAGGACATAGCTGTCGCCACAGTAATCGTACGCTCGGTAATAGAAGTCACCGAGCGCCGAGGCGAGGACTGGCGGCGCTTCGACGCCGCGATCGAGCATAGTCTGCGCCACCGCGTGGACATCGAAATCGAAATATTCCTCATTGAGCGTGCCCGCTTCGCGCGCGGCGTCGGTATCGCCGTCGGCGGACATATCCGCGATCCAGAAGCCCTGATACATATCGGTGTCGGTATTGCCATCGAGAACCGTGCGGATTTTTTCGGCAAAAATATAGGGATCGCGGTCGTTGGGATCGGCCGCCGCGAGAATATTCCACGCGGAGAGCCACTTGCCATCCCAGGTGAGCTCTTCGGCGTTGGCAATGGCGCGCTTCGCATCCATCGGGGCCTCGTCGAAAAAGGCGGGAAGATAGTCCAGCGACGAGCCGCTCTCCGGACCTGAGACCGCGCCCGAGCCAGTGCCCGCGGCAACAGAGCCCCCCTCCCCTGGCGCGAGCTGCAGAAAGCCGAAAAACTGGCTGTAGATCGCCGGAATCTGTATGCCTTCGGTCTTCCTCTGCACGCCCTCGCCGGTGCGCCGCAGTACCTCACTGATATCGAGCCCCGGCGTGGACAGATGCTTCAGCAGCTCTTCCGTGAAGACACCGTTGCGCCCGACACCGTCCTGAGCCACCTTGCCCGCGCTCGTGGAATACACCACGATGCTCGCCGGCGGAAGCTGCCCCACCACCGCGAGCCCCCTTGCGCTCGACCGCGCCCACGAAAAAGGATTGTCCCGACAGGCATCGAGCACGATGATATTGAGCCTGTTGCGGGCCTCGCTCAGGCTGTCCAGCACGAACTGCAGCGGAATCGCGCGCGTGCGCAGCAGGGATTCGGAATTGGGCCGCGCGTCCACCGGAATCAGGTAATTCTCGCCGTTCGACTGTACGCCGTGCCCCGCGTAATAGAAAAAACCCACCGAATCCGGCGAGCCCGCAAGCCTGTCGCGAAAGCGTAGCACCGCGTCCTCCATCGAATAGAGGTCCGCGTCTGTCAGCACATCGACATCGAAGCCGAGCCCGGAAAGCATGTCGCCGATGTCGTCGGCGTCGTTGGCGGGATTGTTGAGCCTCGCGGCGCCTTCGTAATTGCCGTTTCCGATCACGAGGGCGACACGGGCGAGCCCGTCGGCGGCCCCCTGAGAAAATACTGCAGAGGGTACGACAAGGAGAGCTACCATAAGAATGGCTACAGGCAGGCAATGAGGACCATATACGCGGCGGCGGAATCGAACCAAGGAAAGCGGGCTCATGGTTTTACCTCGCAATTTGAAGTATAGCCCATTGGGCCAGGACTGCAAGTGCGCGCTGCGCCGCAAAAAAAGGCCGCGGAAACTCAAGCCGAAGCCTGAATCTCCGCGGCAAAAAGGTAAGGTGAGGCATTCCCATCTGCTGTCGGTTTTAAAACGTATCAATTTTGGCATAATCGAGATCGGCGTCCTGCAGTATTTTATCAGGTGTGACGACGGGAGAGAGCATCAGATTGGACGTGCGAGTGTAAGGCCTCCTCGTACCGTATGGTGTCCGAAGCGTAGATGCCCTCGAGGCCATGGCCGCGAACATCTGTTCTATGGAGGAGAGTTGCGACTACCCACGATCGCGGGCCAGAAGTTGATCGGCGTGCCCCATGATAAAAGAGAGCTTCCCGCGAGTCCGTCGATGAAGTTGACGGCATTCGCCACACCGACGATTCAGCCGACAGCCCCGCCACGACAAAAGGCCACGGATATTACCTGCGCTTCGCCGGTTCCACAGAAACCAGCCCCGGCCTGGCTGAGGAGTGCTACCTCCAGCCCTTTTCGGCCGCGGCGGCGTACAGTGCCTTGAGATCCTCTGCCCTGCGCTTCGGACACACGAGCGTCGCGCTCTGGGTGTGCACCACCACGAGATCCTCGCAGCCGAAGCATGCGACGAGGTGAGCGGGATCGGTCGAGACCGTCAGCGTGTCCGTGCTGTCGAGGAAGAGCGCGGCGGGTTCGCCGGGCACGACGTTCGCGAGCATCGCGACATTGCCGTCCGCGTCTGGTTTTCCCAGCGCAGCATAGGCGTTCCACGAACCCACGTCCATCCAGTCGAGGTCGAGGGGCACGCAGGCGATGCGCACCCCGGGATCGCGCGAGGCGGGCTCCATGACGCCATAATCGACGGATTTTCCGGGAATCGAGGGATAGGTCTCGGCGAGCACCTCTTCGTAGTCCTCGGTGCCGAGAGCCGCCTGGATGGTCGCGATGTGGCGCGCCACTTCGGGCTCATACCTCCCGAGCAGCTCCAGAAAACGCGATGCCTTCCACACGAACATCCCGGAGTTCCAGAGATAGGCGCCGGGGCCCCTCGCCAGATAGCTCTCGGCGGTCGCCCTGTCCGGTTTTTCTTTGAAGTGCCGCACCGTAATCGCCGAATCCGCAATTTTTTCCCCAAGCTCGAGGTAGCCATACCCCGTCGCCGCATAGGTCGGTTTTACACCGAAGGTAACCAGAAAATCGGGCTCCGCCTCGACCAGAGAGAAGGCATCGGACAATGCCGCTTTAAAAACCTCCAGGGGACGAATCACGTGATCGGCGGTGAGAAAGGCGACGACCGCGTCCTGATCCCGCGCGTACGCATGCGCACTGGAGAGCGCGACCGCGGCAAGCGTATCCCGACCACAAGGCTCACCAAGAAAACACCCAATGCCGGGGAGCTTTTCACGGATGATCGATTCATACGCACCGGATGCGCAGACCCAGCGGCGCTCCACGGGGACAAGACCCTCGACGCGCTCGAAGGCGGCCTCCAAAAGGCTTTTTCCGTCCAGCACCGGCACAAGCTGTTTGGGGCTGTCCGCGCGGGAAAGCGGCCAAAGACGCTGGCCCGTCCCCCCCGCAAGAATAACACAATAGGTCGTCATATCCCCCTCTATTTTTTCAGCTTTTCGATTGCGGATCAGTGTCCGGGTTATGTGTCCGGGTATTTCCCAAAACTATAGTATATGACTCTTGCATATTCATGCAACGCCGCCCATGATGTTCCACGCGTACCAGCCATTCACCTGGGAAAAGAAATCAGAGTATCATTCACAGAATCAGAGGTTTGGGGGAGGGATATGCGTCGTATATTGGTAGTTATTTGTATCAAAGAGTGATAATCCAAATACAGATATATGCTTTTCCATTGCCGGTTCAGTAAGCCTTTCGCGACAATCTGAACGCCGCGCTCTATATCAGCCTGGACAATCTGGAGTACGGGAATGACCGGAAAATACCGCTGTGGCTTTTCGGGTTTCTGTATTAGACAGTATGGGATTTTTGCCAGGATACCAAGATTATACAGGATGAACAGGATAAGAATTTTTTGGGGGAGAGAGAAAGAAGAGAAGAGGGCCGTTGGGGCGCCGACGTCCCCTTATAGAAAATCCCGTGAATCCTGTCTTTATCCATGAATTATCCTGTCAAAGGCATGGCTTATTCCGCGCTTTTTGTTAAAAGCTGAGGAATGAGCTCGCCGAGCGGGCAGAAGATGACGCGCAAGCCCCCGACATCCCTTTCGTAGGGGTGCTCGAGATCAGCCGCCACGACGAAATTGCGTCCCTTTGGATGAAGCGCCCTGAACGCGCGGATTCCTGCGGGCTCGAAGGCGCCCGTGGACCATTTCACTTCGATAGCGCTTGGTTCCGCGCCTCGCGGAGCCCATATAAAATCAACTTCATGCCCTTCCTTGTCCCGCCAGGTCAGCGGGGTGTCGTCCCGCAGGCCGGCGTCCATTTCGTTCAAGACAAGGTGTTCCCAGAAAAAGCCCTTTTCTTTTGCCGGAATCTCATGGAGGCCTTGCGACCAGGCGATGAATCCCGTATCGAAACCATAGACGCGCGGAGTGGCGGTGATTTCCCTGGACCCGCCTCCGTGGTAGGGGCGAACGACGCGGACAAGATGGGTGGCTTCCAGTATCCCAAGATAATTCATTATGGTAGGACGGCTTACGCCGCACGACGCAGCGAACGACACCGCGTTGAACTGTCCGCCGCTCTGCGCCAGAAGCAGTTCCGCGAACTTGAGAAACGAAGCGCGACGCTCCAGGCGAAACAGTTCGAGGATGTCGCGTGCCCAAAAGGCTTCCATCCATTCCGAATACTCTCTGTCGTCCCGCGTATCGGCCAGAAAAAAGCCCGGCAGGCCGCCATTCAGGAATCGCCGGTTGCGGTCTCCATACCCCGGGAACGAATTGTCCTTCTCGCAGAGCGGCGTGAGCCTTAGTTCCAGCTTTCTGCCCGCCAGAGTATCCCTGAATTTTGCCGACGCCCCCAGTGTCGAGGAACCAGTCGCCACGATGCGGATGTCGGGAAAATGATCTGCCGCTATCTTGAGGAGCAGCGCGGGGTCGCCAAGCCTGTGGATCTCATCGAGCGCGATCATGCCGCTCCCGATTGACTTGAGAAAACCTTCGGGGTCCTCCATCTCCCTTCGCGTCGAAGGCAATTCGCAGTCGAAATAGCGAATTCCTTCAATGCTCTTGCATAGCACAGTCTTTCCCACTCTCCGGACACCCGACAGCCAGACGATAGCGCGGCTCTTCCACAGCGAATGGATTCTTTCTTCCCAATAGTGCCTTCGTATCATGGCAAGAGTGTAGCCCACATCATGGCCAAACGCAAGGGTACTTTCATTTGGCCATGACTAAATGAAAGTACCCTTAGCATTGTCGTCGTGCAGCCGTGGCAAGAGCTCTGACAGGATGAACGTGATGGGAATTTTGATAGGACGTTCAGCGCCGTGCCAGTTTTTTATCGATCGCTTCCTTAAATCAAAACTTTCCTGATCTCATCGGGTTCTCTTCTTTCCGGAGGCAAAGAGCGAGGGTTCCAATTCCTCGAGTATCTCCTTGTATCTCTCAATGCCTCCGCAGTCCTCGGGGGGCGCAGCTCTCGCGTCGTACATGTACTCGATCTTGTGCCCGACCTTGAGCGCGAGGCCGTCGAGGCTGACGATATCGTCAGCTATGGGCACCCTGTCTTCCTCTTTGGCAGGCTCTCCAAACACCATATGATCAAAGCTGAATTCGTGAAGGTGATAATTCTTCCAGCCGAAGGCGTCCTGCAGACAGCGATGGAGGTCAGCCAGCGTCCTGTTGCCGGGTATCAAGAGTGTCCTGTAAATGCGTGGCTTCGAACCTTTCAGGACGACTTCCAGCTCGTAGCGATATTTGGATGCCGCATACCCTCGCTTCGTCAGGACAGCGCGGCTGGAGATTTGGCCTCGCTCCGGTATCTTTTTCGCCCGCCGCGAAGGCATGATGCTTTCCAACTCCCCGAGCGTCTCCCAATACTCAGCCAGTCCCGTGCTGCCAGGTTTCAACAGGTCCTTCACGAGCTTGTCATCGGGAAGTTCTGGCTCATTCAGCATATAGCTCACGTTGAGAAGCTTGTTCATCTTCACCAATTTTCTTCAAACTCCTTCTGATCGTATTCGGGAACGAATGCCAAATTCTCCCGGCCAATGCGCATCCAGAGAAGGAAGCGCTCGTAGATGTCCATGAGGGCTTCCCGGAGGTTGTTGACGGCGGGATTCTTGATGATGGAGAGATCGAAATCGTCGAGGATATGCGATGCCTCGTCAAGCGCGCTGGTACGAAGAATCTTGGCGCCGGACTCGGGGATTCCCGTAAGGCGGAGAGTTCCGCTTTGGAGAGGCCATCGATGATCGAGGAGTAGAGTGTGTCCATTTTTTTCGCGGCGGCCGGATAAACTCTCGCCATGAGTTCGATCGGGTTGAGCGAGGGCCCTTCTGTCGCGAATACCACCTTGAACGCTTCCGCGAGCGCGTTTCGCCAGGGCTCTGTGAGTTTCTTGTCGAATCGGGCGGCCGGGAGGGGCTCGACCTTGAATCGCGTACCGCCCGCGTCGAGCATCGTTACGGCGAGGTAATCGTCCTCGGCGAGGCTGACGCCGCTTCCAAGAGCCTTCAGGTCGAGCGCGAAGACGCGCACGCGCTTGTCTCCGGGAGTGAACCCGGGCTACTGAAAGGCTTCCATCATAATCCTCGGGACCATCCTCACTTGCCCATAGAGGGCGAAAAACTGAAGCGCCTCCTCCGCCTCCATGAGCACCAGTCTCTGGCGCAGAACCTTGCCCCCGATCTGAACGTGCCGCTCGATTCGACCTTTTTGTCTGTAGTTCCCATAGTTACCAACTTTACACTCATTCCATGCTTTTCGCCTCTGAATATTCTATCGCCGCTGAAAACATACTCAAAATCAGGCGAGGGTGTATACGCTGTCCCCGCCATACCGGAAACTGGCATTAACCCGTTGTCCGCTGCCCAGTTGGTGTATGGACCTTCCTGTATCAGCCTGGGAACTGCCCTGGGTGTGCGGGGTAATATCACTGAAGACTTTGATACGCCAGCTGTGCGGGAAATCACGCAAGAACTTGTTTTTGCCGCACCGGGACGCACCGACCTTTTCTAAGGAAGCGGCGCTGCAAAGAGGGACCTGCCTAGCGAGATAGTCCTCCGCCCGAGACGCCTGCCCACAACGCCGCAGAATCCTTCTCTATTCCTTTATTTCTTTTTCCACTTACCGGAACCGCCGATTTCAAAAACCCCGGCGCCACCTAAAGCACCATTAAACTGGCCTATCGGTGTCCCGTCAGAACGGAACCAATTGATTTGGAATATCCCACCCGCCTCGGCAATACCTTGTGCATGATACGCTGTCGCGTCGTTGAAAAAGGTATCCCACGCATTATCGCCGGTATAGGCGGTATACATAAAACCAATACACTCTCCACCACCTATCCCGGGCCCCCACGCGCTTTCTTCGAATTTCCATGGTTTGTTGTCGGGATAACACTTGACCTTGGCATAAATAACAGCGCTGACAATTGACGCCTCCGCCTGAATCGCCCCACTTCCACCGGAAACCCGCACGACATTTTCAGCGGGACCGGCGGCGGGAGAAGGCATGTGTTCGAGAAGGTCATTCAGCTTAGTGTCGTCAATTTTGTTCTTGAACGCCGATAACGTCGCCTTTCTGCATGCTCGCAAAAAATCTTTGTTCTGCAATACATCATTCGCCATACGAACCTCCTCTCTACCATCGCCGTAAGATTTTATAAAGGACATACGTCCTTCCATAGCGCGTCTTGTGCCGTAACATCAGATGTATAAAAATTATACCATAACGACGATACATGTGTTCATAAATTTGGAAATATCGCACACATTCGATTGACCATCGGGCCCCTTCGCCATATGCTTCGGCGAATAGTATGGACGAAACCCTCAACAATAAGAAAATCTCGCTGAGATTCGGCCTCAATTATTTCATGCTCTTCGCGATATACGGCATATCTTCGCCTTATTTGCAGCTCATGGTGCGGCGGCTGGGCTACAGCCCCGCCGCGGTGGGCCTTTTCCTTGGATTTTACGAGCTCATCGGCATAACTGGCCCGATTTTTCTCGCACAGATCGCCGACAGGTCCGGAAAGCTGAAACCTTTCCTCTTCGCCTCTACGCTGATGATCCTCGCCGGCCTTGGACTGCTCCTGCCCTTTCACATTCCACTCATCACCATGCTGAGCCTGGCGCTGCTCTCTCTTGGGATCAAGACACCGGTACCCGTGCTGGACACATCACTGCTGCGGGCCATCGAATTTTCCTCCGCGCAAAAGATCAAAACGCCGAACTACGGCCTCCTGAGGGCGATCGGGTCGGGAGGATTCGTGGTCGTGGCGCTCATCGCGCAGGGCATTCCAGGCTTCGACTCGAGCTCGACCGGAATGATGGCGCTCGCGCTGGGCGTTCTTGCGTGTCTCTTTTTGATAAGCCTCTTCTCGATGCCTGAAATCGGAGCGTCGCACGCGCGCAAGGAAAAAATCGCCTTTTCGTTCAAATGGCTCGATTCGACATACATGCTCGGACTCGGCGTCATCGCGCTCGGAAGATTCGCCATGGCGCCGATCGGCTCGTTCTTCTCGATGTACCTCACCGAGGAACTGCACTGGCATGCCGTCGGGGCGATGTGGGCCCTGTCCGCGACCTCCGAAATTCCTCTCATCATTCTTTCCTGGAAGTTCATACAGAAAAAAAACCCCATGCTCGCCATCGCGATCTCGTCCGCCGCCATTGTGGTCCGCCTTCTCATCTACGCGTTCTTCCCCAGCCCGGCGGGGGCGATCACCGGCCAGATTCTGCATTCCCTGTGCTATGGGCTGTTCCAGCCGGCCGCGCTCGCTTTCGTCAATCTGAAAACGCCCCCGGCCGACCGCACGACCGGTATGGCGCTCTACATGGGGGTCGGGATAGGACTGCCGACCTTTCTGGGCAGCGCGCTTGGCGGAGTGGTCGTCGAAGCGTTCGGCTATCGATGGCTCTTCGCGAGTTACACGCTGTTCGCGCTGGCCAGCCTCGCGCTGTTCTGGAAATATCGGGCCCGACTTGTTGCCGTAAAGTGAGGCGCCGCGATAATATTAAAGCTGGAGGTGACTATGAATTCCGTTCGCTGGGGTATTCTATCCGTTTCCAATCATTATAGGTTACGAGTGCATCATCAGCTCGCCGGTTCCGAGGTCACGAAGGTCCTCGGCATCGCGTCGCGGGATGCAGAAAAGGCAAAGCAGGCGGCCCGTGAGCTCGGCCTCGCGCGCTCTTTCGGCTCGTACGAGTCCATGCTCGCCGATCCCGATATCGACGCGGTGTATATTCCGCTTCCCAATCACCTGCACGCGGAGTGGATAAGGAAGGCGGCGGACGCGGGCAAGCACGTGCTCTGCGAAAAGCCCTTCGCGCTGGACGCCGCCCAGGCCGCCGAAGCCGTCCGTTACGCCCAATCCAAGGGCGTCAAGGTGATGGAGGCTTTCATGTACCGCTTCCATCCGCAGTGGGTACACGCGAAAGAAGTCGTGCAGTCGGGCGAGATAGGCAAAGTGCAGTTCGTCCACGTTCAATTTACTTACAACAACAAGGATCCGCACAATATTCGCAACATCCTCGAAACAGGCGGCGGCGCGATGTACGACATCGGCTGCTATGCGTGTTCATCGAGCAGGTTCATCATAGGCAAGGAGCCCGGGCGCGCGATTTCCATCGTCCAGCGCGATGCCGTATTCGGAACCGACACGCTCTCTTCCGCGATGCTCGATTTCGGCGACGCGCGGGCTCTCTTCACCGTCTCGACACAGTCATTTCCTGTCCAGCAGGTCGACATCATAGGCAGCTCGGGCACAATCACTATCTTCATCCCCTACAACATGTACGACGATGTGCCGGCCGACGTGCGCATCACGACGGGCATCGGACCGCGGATGGTCAGACTGGCGCCGGCCGGGCAGTACCGCCTGATGTTCGACGCGCTCTCAAGAAGCATCATCGAGGGGAAACCGCTACCTACGCCGCCTGAAGACGCGATCGCGAACATGAGGGCGATCGACGCGCTCTTCAGATCCGAGAAGTCGGGGCTCTGGGAGAAGGTGTAAGCGCCGGAGACGGGCGCGACGGACGAGAAGCGCGGCGCCATCTCAGTGAGCGCGGCCAGACTCAACCGGCGCGCCGGCCGCAATCGCGGCGAGGCACTCGGGGCAGAGGCAGCCGCTGTAGCGCGCCGCAAGTTCGCGGCGCGCTTTTTTAGTGAGTTCTATCGCGGCGCACCAGCACTGCGGCGCATGCAGACACTCGAAGAACGCGCCGCAGCGTGGGCAGGTTTTGATGACCGCCGGCATGTTCCGGTGTCCATTCACGGTATTCGGCTCCATACTCATTCCCGTCCGTGATCGAGGTCGAGCAGATGCCCGAACCGCTCTTTTTTCGTCTTCAGATACTCGCGGTCGTGCGCGTGGGGCGGCAGCTCGTGCGGCACACGCTCGCTGACTTGTATGCCGTACAGTTCGAGTTCGGCCACCTTTTCGGGGTTGTTGGTCAAAAGGCGTACGCTCTTTACGCCGATCTTCCTGAGCATCGCGGCGGGAATCTCGTAGTCGCGGGCGTCGGGCGGAAAACCGAGCATGACGTTGGCGTCATAGGTATCGTAACCCGCGTCCTGGAGCGCGTAGGCGCGCAGTTTGTTCACGAGGCCGATACCCCTCCCCTCGGCCTGATGATAGAGCACAACGCCCCGGCCCTCCTTCTCGATGCGCTCCAGGGCATGGTGAAGCTGGGGGCCGCAGTCGCAGCGCAGACTGCCGAGCGCGTCGCCGGTGAGGCAGGCCGAGTGAATACGAAGCAGCACGTTCTCGCCGTCACCAGTGTCGCCTTTTATGATCATGATATGATCCTTGTTGTCCTTATTGTTCACAAAACCGACAATAGTGAAATGCCCATAGGCGGTCGGAAAATCGGCGACCGAAGCCACCATGACGCAGACAGATTCTTCGCAGGCCGCGCAATGATCCTTGTTCGGGCAGTGGCGCAGAAATTCAACATCTTCTTTAATGATTTGCTCAACACTTGGAATATCCACGGAAACTCCTTTCTGGATATAAAGTAATTCATGCAGGCCAGACCATCGGCGCGCCGGGGAAACCTCGCGGACGGGTCTACTCAATCGAGTCGAAGTCGGGCATGCGCGGAGGGATGCCTATGCTCTCGTGCAGCAGAAAATAGCGGAGGGCGCGGACAGTCGATTCAAAGGCCACGTCCGCCCAAGGAATCGCCGTGGCATGCACGAATTGCAGGCTGTCGCTCTCTTCGGGGTCGAGATGAAAATCCTCGACATCGACGATATTGCCGCGCGAAAAGAAGTAGACGTCGCAGGTGGCGTAGGGGATGCCTTGATACTGATAGACATTCGGGAATGTCGCCAAAAAATTGATGCGCGAGGGCGACCAGCCGATTTCCTCAAAACATTCGCGCAGGGCCGCGTCTTCGGCGCGTTCGCCCGGTTCCACAAAGCCGCCTGGAAGCGCGAATTTGCCCTTCATGGGATCCTTATTCCGCTTCAGCATGAGGATGGTGCCCTTCGACTCGATGATGATGCCGGCCGCCGTCGCCACATTGTGAAAATATTCAAAGCCGCAGGTCGGACATTTCCACATGCGACTTCTGACGCTATAGAGCTTCGGGCTCCCGCAGGATGGACAGAAGTGGAAGGCGGACGCCGCCGCGCCTATACCGCCAAGGCGTTCCAGGACATACGCGTTTTTTTCTTCGAGCGAGCGGATGTACGTGTCCGAGCAGGCCTGCCGATCGGCTCCGGCCGTCAGCCCGACCGCCGAAAGCCCTCTTTCCGGCAGGCCATCCGCGCACTCCTTTGTCTTTTCCATGGAACCGCCTTATTTTTTCATTATATACTATGAGCACAGTGAAGCGCGAGAGTACCGAAACCGAAGTGGAGCGCAGGGCCCGTCTCAGGACCCTCATCAGAGAGGCGCCGCAGTCTCCCGGCGTCTACCTCATGCGCGACGAAACGGGTGTTATCATCTATGTCGGCAAGGCGAAAAACCTCAAAAACAGGCTCACCTCGTATTTCAGCGGCAAAAAGGACATCAAGACCCGGCACCTCGTCTCGCGCATCCACAACATCGAATGGGTCCTCGCCGCGCACGAGTACGAGGCACTCCTCCTCGAGAACAACTTCATAAAGGAACACACGCCGCGCTACAACATCAACCTCAAGGACGGCAAGACCTATCCGTCGATCCGCATCACGAACGAAGAGTTCCCGCGCGTATTCCGCACGCGGCGCATCATCGACGACGGCAGTGAATATTTCGGACCATTCCCGAGCGCCGAGACGATCGACACCTACCTCGATCTCGTGAAGCGAATGTTTCCGTTGCGCCGCTGCGTCAAGATGAAGAAGCGCGCGAGCCCTTGCATGTACTACCACATCGGACGCTGCCCTGGCCCCTGCGCGGGCAAAATCAGTCACGAAGATTATATGAAGCGCGTCGGCGAAGTGCGTAAACTGCTCTCCGGCGATACGGAATCGCTTCTCAAAGATCTCGAGCGCGAGATGAAGGCCGCGGCCGCCGAACTGCGGTTCGAGGAAGCGGCGCGCCTGCGCGAGGCGATAAAGGCGATCCAGTCGTTCATGGGACACTCGAACGTGGTCGACTTCAACAGCCTCGACGCGCGCGATTACGTCGCATGGGAAGCCGACGGCGATCAGGCGAGCTACGTGGTCTTCCAGATGCGCGACGGCAAGCTCAAGAACCGCGACAGTTTTATGGAGAATATCGTCGATGAACTTGAAGCGCTCGACAACTTTCTCGCACGGTATTATGAGGGAGAAAGAACGGCGCCTCCCTGTATCTTCGTCCGAAAGGCGGAAAACACGGCATCGATCGCGCGCTACCTGTCCGACCGCTTTGGTGCGCGAGTCGAGGTGAAGATACCGGACAGCGAGCGCCACTGGGCGGTGATGAATCTGGCGGTGCAGAACGCCAGAGAGGAGCTCGCGAAGCGACGCCGCGTGCACGGCGACATCGCGGCGCTTGTGGAGCTGAAAGAGAAACTCGGTCTCGGTGCCGTGCCGATGCGCATCGAGGGCTTCGACATCGCGCAGCTCGGAGGAAAGCATACGGTGGCGTCGCTGGTGAGTTTCAAAAACGGGATCGCGGACAAAAAAAACTACCGCTACTTCAAAATCCGGTCGGTGGAAGGACAGATCGACGACTTCGCGGCGATGCGCGAGGCGGTGGCGCGGCGCTACACGCGGCTCATCAACGAGGAGGCGGAGCTGCCCGACCTCGTGCTCGTCGATGGCGGGGCGGGACAGGTCTCCGCCGCGAAGGAAATACTCGGCGATCTCGGCCTCGATGTCGATCTGGCGGGTCTCGCGAAGCGGAACGAGGAAGTCTGGATGCCCGGCAGAAACACTCCGATTGTGCTGGCGAAAGACTCGCCGGCGCTGCGCGTCCTCGTGGCGGTGCGCGACGAGACGCACCGTTTCGCGACGGGGCTTTCCCGCAAGTTGAGAATGACAGACGTCACTTTCCGCGTGCTTCAGGAAGTGCCGGGCATCGGGGATGCCCGCGCCAAATCGATTCTCCGGGAGATGGGGTCGCTGGATGCGGTGGCCCAGGCCGAGCCGGGCTACATCAGCAGCATCGCGCACGTGAACGAAGAGACCGCCCGCAAGGTGATCGGCGTGGCCCGCCGCACAGTCGATATTGACGAGGGACTTGAGAACGCCGATTAGGAGGGCGCGCCTGGATCGGCCTCCTGGCCGGGAACGCGCATTGTATGTGCCCATGCCGCGACATTGCCAGATATGCCCATTTCGCATACTATACGTGTTGTTTTACGCACTTCCCATCGATGTGCTGCACACATTCATTCACAAGGAGTGAATTCATGAATATTCCCGCGTTACAATCCATCGCTCTGTCTGTGCGGAGCCTCACCATCGACGCGATTCAGAAGGCGAATTCAGGCCATCCCGGCATGCCGATGGGCGCCGCGGAACTCGCCGCGTTTCTGTACGGCGTCGAACTCAAGTACAATCCGAAGGATCCCAAATGGCTCAACAGAGACCGTTTTGTGCTTTCGGCGGGTCACGGCTCGATGTTTCTGTACTCCGTTCTCCACATGGCGGGCTTCGATCTGTCCCTCGATGATATAAAGGCATTTCGTCAGGTAGGCTCGAAATGCCCGGGTCACCCCGAATACGGCGTGACGCCCGGCGTCGAGACGACCACGGGGCCTCTGGGCCAGGGACTCGCGACCGCGGTCGGCATGGCCATCGCCGAACGCAAGATGGCCGCGCATTTCAACAAGCCCGGCCAGGAGATCATCGACCACTCCATCTTCGCGGCCGCGGGCGACGGGTGCTTTATGGAAGGCGTCGCGAGCGAGGCATGCTCGCTGGCGGGACACCTCGGCCTTGACAATCTCATCGTGTACTACGACTCGAACCATATCAGCATCGACGGCTCGACGAACATCGCGTTCACCGAAGACGTGGGAAAGCGTTTCGAAGCTTATGGCTGGCAGGTGCTCCATGGCTCGATGTACAACTTCGAGGAGCTTGCCTCGCTCACCGCGAAGGCGAAGGCCGAGAAAGGCCGCCCTTCGCTCATCATCCTCGAGAGCGTGATCGGCAAAGGCGCACCCTCCAAGCAGGGAACCAGCGGCGTCCACGGCTCCCCGCTGGGTGAAGAAGAGGCGCGCAGGGCAAAGGAAGAACTTGGCATTCCGCTCGACAAACCTTTCTGGGTCGCGCCGGAAGCCTACGCCTACTTCGAGGCGCACCGGAAGACGCTTGGCCAGGAGTATCAGGCATGGCAGGCACGCTTTGAGGCCTGGGGAAAGGCAAATCCGGAGCTCGCCCGCGAGCTCTCCGTCTGGCTCGGCGGCAAGGCGACGCGCGCACTGGATCTGCCCGCCTTCACCGTGGGCGAAAAAGTCGCGACGCGCAACGCGTCCGGCAAATGCCTGGCCGCCATCGCGAGCGCGTGGCCGAATTTCATCGGAGGCTCAGCCGACCTGACGAGTCCCAACGTCAGCCAGCTGCCGCCAAACGCCGACGGCAGCCCCCTCGTCTTCACGAAGGAGAATCCTGCCGGCCGCTACATTCACTTCGGTGTCCGCGAGCACGGCATGGCGGCCATCGCCAATGGCATCGCGCTGTACGGCGGGCTCCGCCCCTTCGTGGCGACCTTCCTCGTGTTCGCCGATTATCTGCGCCCCGCGCTCCGGCTCTCCGCCCTCATGAAAATTCCGGTCATCTCTGTGCTCACCCACGACTCGATCTATATCGGCGAAGACGGGCCGACGCATCAGCCGATCGAAACACTCGCTTCGCTGCGCGCGATACCCGGCCTCAAAGTTCTGCGTCCCGCCGACGCAGAAGAGACCGTGGTCGCCTGGCGCATCGCGATGGAGAGGCTGGACGGCCCGACCGCGCTCGTATTCACTCGACAGAATCTGCCCGTTCTGGGAAAGGCCGACCCGGACTGGCCCTACACGATGGCCCTCGGCTCCTATGTCGTGCAGAATCCCGAGCGCGCGCCGGACGTGACGCTCGTCGCCTCGGGATCAGAGGTTTCTCTGGCGATCGCCGCGGCGGATATCGTGCGGGCACAGCGCCCGAAGACGGCGATAAGGGTAGTTTCGGTGCCCGACCGGCAGGCGTTTTACGCGGCGCCCGCGCCGGTGCGCGACGCGATCCTTTCGCCCGGCTCTCTGGTGTTCGTGGCCGAGGCAGGTGTCGCCCAGGGCTGGGAACGCATCGCCCCACCGGAAAACATCTTCTCCATCGAGCGCTTCGGTGAATCGGGTCCCGGCGACAAGGTCGCGGAGCATTTGGGCTTTACGGCACAGGCCTTCGCGCAAAAGGTGCTCGCGAAATTCGGCGGAGCTGCTGCCGAGACACGCCCTTCAAGGCTTTCAGATGGCGGATCATGAGTATCCATCTTATAGCATGCTTTAAGCGGGTCCGATTCATACGCATGCCCATGGTATTGCTTTCAAAATCAAGCATATCATCAAATAGGCCAGCGAACGCATTATGTAATACTGTAAATATTTAATGCCCTAGATGTGGTGCCATCCTTTGTGATACTATAGGTCATCCTTTCTACTTCTCGCGGGTCTGCACGGGGGGCAAGTACAGGGAGAATCTCAAAATGCACAAAACGAATAGAAAAAAACGCTATTTTCTCGACTATATTCGGCAATTACGGGCGACTGAGCGAATAGGATTCGCTATTGCCCTTTCCCTTCTCGTTGGCCTCGTCACCATCGACGCATATTTTCAGTGGCAGGGTGTCTTCCGCGATAAAAAATCGTACATAAGTCTCATCGGGCAAACACAAATAGGACAATTCGAAGCATGGCATGACTCACAGATGGCAGAAGCTCGAGAACTGCCAGCTTCGTCGGTATTTATCAATATCGTAGCCAAAGCTATAGAGCAACCTTCGAATCAAAACCTGGCCAGCATAGAAGAATATCTCAGGCCCATCCTGCGATCATACAACTATGCGGAGAGCGCGGTGCTCACTCCAGATTTTCATGTGCTTGTTTCCCTCACCCAATTGGTTGAATCCAACGGTGAGGAAGTGCGCCAAGAGATATCCCAGAAGAAACCGCGCGCGCCATTTTTTACGACGCTCCATCTCACGCATCCCTATGGGAAACCCGGCTTTCACATTATAGTCCCGCTTTTCGAAGACGGGCAAAAAACACCTTTTGCCTATGTGGTTCAGACCTTTTTTGCCAGCGACTATATCTATCCCATGCTCGCGCAGTGGTCTGGCAGTGAAAAGACCGGCGAAACGCTTCTTCTCGAGCGCACCGGCGAGATGGTTCAGATACTGAACCCTCCCAGGCTTGGCGATATCTCTGCCTTTTTGCTGCAGATTCCTGTCAGTGGCAAAAAGACAGTAGAGGCCCGGGCCGGCCTTGGGCAGACCGGTATCATGATAGGCAGAGACTATCGCAATAAAAAAGTGCTCGCGGTGGCGAATCAGGTTCCCGGACTTGGATGGACACTTCTCTCAAAGATGGATTATGCCGAGGCGATGTCCCTGTGGACTCCAACGCTCGTGATAACGATAATGTTCATCCTTATCGCCTTAGTCACAGTCTCCGCGCATTCGTATATACTGTTCTCCAACCGTGCGCTCTCCACGGCCCGCTCGCGTCTCGAACTTCTTAGGCGCACCGAGCGCAGTGAAGCCCTGCTCAGCGCGATTCTTGAGTATGTTGACGCCCCTGTGGTCATATTCGATAAATCTTCCGCAATCCAATTCTCAAACCGGGCGTTCAAAGAACATTTCAATGACATCCTGCCGGGCGGCTTACTGTCGCTCCAATCGAGTCCGGACAAGAATGATGCAGATGCACAGCCCCATAAACTCGAGCTCAGCGATGTAAAGGGAAAAGTCCTTCAGCTCTATGTCATGCCAATACATATACTTCTTGAGAGCCAGGAGTCGCTCTCTGGCTATGTCATGCGCGATGTCACCGAGCTGGAATCCGCGCTCGAACAGGTTCAGAGGCTTAACCAGGACCTCGTCCAGAAAGTGGAAGTGCAGACTAAGCGCGTCCTTGAGGCCAAAGAGGAACTGCGTACAATGGCGTCGGCAATTTCCCACAATCTGGCGACACCCCTGCGCACCATCGAGTCATTCAGTGAACTACTCGCGACCAAGGCCTTCGATCAACTTGATGCGGAAACTTCGGACTATGTAATGCGCATCCGCAGGGCCTCGGCGAATATGGCGATACTCACCGACGATCTGATGACCTTTTTGTCGCTCGATTCCACTGTGCTTGCGGATGAAGAATTCGATTTCAGCATTGCCGCTCAAGAAATTACATCAGATATAATCAGAAGGAATCCTAGACGGCGCTACCAGATCACCATCATGCCCGGCCTGAAGATGCACGGGGACAGGGCGCTTCTGCAAACGGCCTTTCGCAATGTCATGGAAAATGCCTTCCAATATTGCTCGGACAACACGATTGCCTCAATTGACATCGGGAAATACGGCAAATCCGGTGTCTTTGTCAAAGACAATGGCATTGGGATGACACCCGATGAGATCGATTCTATTCTACAACCATCCTCAAGGGCCGAATCAGAAAACTATATCCCAGGCCTCAGTATCAGGCTCACAATCAGTAAAAAAATCATCGAGCTCCATGAAGGCAGTCTCGAAATTGAAAGCGAGCAAGGTAAGGGCACGATAGTCCGCTTCAAATTTTAAGTCTTTCGCGAAGCGCGCCGGTATACGATGCCTCGCCCCGGCGCCTCAATGCCGCCCGAGATACTGCGAAAGCCCCTCAAGAAGCATTTCGATCGCGATCGCGGTCAACACAAGCCCCATGAGTCGTTCTATCGCCGAGAGAGCCCGTGGTCCCAGCCATTCCTTCAATTTCGCCGACGCGAAGAACGCGGCCATCGACACCGCCATCGCGATGAATATCGCCCCCACCCACTCGAGCCCGCGCGAAGGGTCCGACTTCATGAGGAGCATCACGTAGGTGAGCGCGCCGGGGCCCGCGATCAGAGGAATCGCGACCGGCACGATGAAAGGTTCCCCCTCAACCTCGTCCTCGACGAGCTTGCCTCCCGTGCCGGGAAAAATCATGTTCAGCGCGATGAGAAAAAGAATCACCCCGCCCGATATACGCAGAACGTCATCCGAGAGTCCCAGCGCGCTTAAAAAGACTTCGCCGAAGAAGAGAAAGGCCGTCAGCACCACGAAGGCGATCAGGCACTCGCGCAGAATCACCTTGGGCCGCCGCGCCTGTGGTACGTTCTTGAGCGAAGAGATGAACAGGGGGATATTTCCGAGCGGGTCCGTAATCAAAACGAGAAGAATGGTCACGGAGAGAAAACTCTGCTTCATGTACCAGCCTCCTTATCCGAAACTCGAGCTTCGCGCGAAACGCTGAACACCGAGGACACCACCACTGCGGCGACAATGATGACGCCGCCCAAAATGGCCCGTCCTGTGGGTTTCTCGCCGATGACAAGAAACACCCACACGGGATTAAGCGCGGGTTCGATGATGGCGATGAGCGAGCTCTGAATCGCGCTGATGCGCACGATGGCAAAGCTGAAAAAGACCGCGGCAAACCCGACCTGGACAATACCGAGGCCGAAAATCGCGGCGATGGACTTCGCGTTCATCGTGGGCGCGGGCAAAAACAATGAGATAAAAAGCGCCACGACCGCGGTAAGCCCGTGGCCGAGCAGAAGCGACTCGATCGGAGAACCCTCTTTCTGTCGCCGCATGAAGAGAATGTGTACCGCAAACGTCACCCCGGCGGCCACCGCCGCGATATCGCCCGGCAGGTGCCCCGTACTCAGGGAATCCGAAAAAAACAGGCCCATCCCCACGACAATCGCGACAAGGGCGCCTATCTGCTCGGGCAGAGGGCGTTCGCCGAGCATGACGCCGGAGAGAATCATGACATACACCGGCGCGCCGTACTGCAGGAGAATCGCGTTCGCGCTCGTGGTGTGCTTGTTCGCATAGACAAAGAGGAGCATGGTGAATGAATACGCCACGGCCGCGACGATCTGATTCTTGCTGAAGTTCAGCGTAGGCCTGCGCACCACGGCGAGAATGAAGAGCGCCGCGATGAGGCTCCTCGCCCCCGCGATGGTCACCGGATGCCAGTCGACGAGCTTTATGAAAAGACCGCCCAGGCTCCAGCAGACCGCGGTCGCCACCATGGCCATAATGCCTTTTGTATCGAGCCTCATATGTATTCTCCGGGTCTTAACGCTCGAGTTTGCGGTACACGACGCGGTGAGGGCGGTCGGCGTCGATACCGAGTCGCTGGCGGCGCCACTCGGCGAACTCGGACCAGTTGCCGTCGTACCAGATCACTTCCGAATCTCCCTCGAAGGCCAGAATGTGCGTGCACACCCTGTCGAGGAACCAGCGGTCGTGACTCACCACCATCGCCGCCCCCGCGAAATCGTCGAGCGCCTCTTCGAGCGCGCGCAGCGTGTTCACATCGAGGTCGTTCGTCGGCTCGTCGAGAAGAAGTACGTTCGCGCCTTCCTTTATCATGAGGGCGAGATTGAGCCGGTTGCGTTCGCCGCCGGAGAGGACACCGACCTTCTTCTGCTGGTCGGCGCCCGTGAAGTTGAACCAGGCGCAGTAGGCGCGGCTGTTGACCTCGGAGCGCCCGCCGAGGGAAATCAGGTCATGGCCACCGGAGAGCGTCTCCCATACAGTCTTGTCCGGATCGAGGCGGGCGCGCATCTGGTCGGCGTAGGCGAGTTTGACCGTGTCGCCGAGGCGGAGCGTGCCGGCATCCGGTGTTTCCTTGCCGGCGATCATGTTGAGCAGCGTCGTCTTGCCCGCGCCGTTCGGACCGATGATGCCGACGATCACGCCCGGCGGCACGGAAAAATTGAGGTTTTCAAAGAGTTCGGCGTCGCCGAAGGCCTTGAGGAGCCCCTTCGCCTCGATGACGACGTCGCCGAGGCGTGGTCCGGGCGGGATGACGAGGCGCAGGTCGCGGATTTTTTCCTTGGTGTCCTCGGATAGGAGCCGTTCGTAGCGGTCGATGCGCGCCTTGCTCTTGGCGTGGCGGCCCTTGGGGCTCATCCCGATCCACTCGAGCTCGCGGCCCAGAGTGCGGGCGCGCATGGATTCGCCCTTCTCTTCCTGCTCGAGGCGCTGACGTTTCTGTTCGAGCCAGGAGGAATAATTGCCCTTCCAGGGGATGCCCTCGCCGCGGTCGAGCTCGAGGATCCAGCCCGCGACATTTTCGAGGAAGTAGCGGTCGTGCGTGACGGCGATCACCGTCCCAGGATACGAGCGGAGGTACTGTTCGAGCCAGGCTATGGTCTCCGCGTCGAGATGGTTGGTCGGTTCGTCCAGAAGCAGAATGTCCGGCTTCTGGAGCAGGAGACGGCAGAGGGCGACACGCCGGCGCTCGCCGCCCGAGAGCGTGGCGACGATCTGGTCGGCGGGCGGACAACGCAGCACGTCCATGGAGAACTCGAGTCTGGCGTCGACGTCCCATGCGTCGAGCGCGTCCATTTTCTCCTGAATCTCGGCCTGCTTCGCCGCGAGCGCGTCGAAGTTCGCGTCGGGGTCGCCGAAGGCCTCGTTGACGCGCTCGAACTCCGCGTGGAGGTCGATGATGTCCTTCACCCCCTCGGCGACCACCTCGCGCACGGTCCTGCCGGGCTCGAGCTGCGGTTCCTGCGGCAGAAAGCCAATCTTGTACCCCGGCGCGCAGGCCACGTCCCCCGAAAACTCGGTGTCGAGCCCGGCCATGATCCTCAGCAGCGTCGACTTCCCCGAACCGTTGAGGCCAATGACCCCTATCTTCGCGCCATAGAAATACGAAAGGCTGATATCTTTAAGCACCTGCTTCGCGCCGTAGCGCCTTGAGAGCTGGTACATCGAATAAATGATTTTCTTGTCGTCTGTTGTGGGCATGGGCACACTATATCGGAAAAAGCCGTTCCGGGTCAGGGGGCCGGAACACACCCGACCGCGCGCTATGGTATACTGTCGCCATGCCAAGCGAACAGACCCTGCGTATTCTCGACACGATCCGCGCCGTACCGCGCGGTCGGGTGGCCTCGTATGGACAGATCGCGATGATTGCCGGGCACCCTCTCGGAGGGGGCGGAGCACGCGATGTGGTGCGGATTCTCGTCTCGATGTCGGAAAAGGAGAACCTTCCCTGGTGGAGGATCGTGCGCAAGGACGGCGCCATCGCGCTCTCCCCGGGGAACGGCGCGGAACTCCAGCGCACGCTCCTTCTTCAGGAGGGTGTCATATTTGATGCGTCAGGGAAGGTGGCGGAAGCCTATTTCTGGACCCTGTACGAATAAGTACAGAAGAATGGGGTCTGGCGCGCGGCACGAAACTCGATCGAGGCGCCGCGCGCTGTATACATCAGAGGCGGGGGCGAACAGTTTCCGCTGGCATCTCTCAGTTCCAGTTCGCCAGGTGGGGTGCCTCTATTTCCTTGAAATAGTGCACCGTGCCCACGCGCAACTCATTTGTGGCGTCGTCGTCGCATACTAGGATCGCCTTCGGATGCAGTTGCAGACAGCTTATCGTCCACATGTGGTTGAGGCCCATTTCTACCGCGTGCCGGAGCGCCCGCGCCTTCTCGATGCCTGAAACCATGATGAGCACTTCACGGGCATCCATGATCGTGCCCACACCGACGGTGAACGCGTGCGACGGCACTTTTTCGGGGTCGCCGTCAAAAAATCTCGCGTTCGCGAGTTTCGTGTCCCTGGTCAGCGTCTTGATGCGCGTCCGCGACGACAGCGAAGATCCGGGCTCATTGAAAGCTATATGCCCATCCGCGCCGACTCCGCCGACAAACAGATCGATGCCGCCCGCCTGCCTTATGGCCTCTTCGTAGCGCATGCACTCTTCATCCAGATCTGGCGCCATACCGTCGAGGATGTGAACGTTCTCTCGTTTTATATCGATATGAGAAAATAAGTTATTCCACATAAAGTAGTGATAGCTGCGCTCGTCGTCCGCCGGGAGCCCCACATACTCATCCATGTTGAAGGTGACGACGTTCTTGAAGCTGACCTTGCCGGCCTCATGGAGCCGAATCAGTTCCCCGTACATGCCGAGGGGAGTCGATCCCGTGGGAAGTCCCAGTACGAAGGGAGTCTTTGCCGAATGTTCATTGATGCGTTTCATGACATGATGCGCCGCCCATCGCGACACAAAACCATAATTGTTCTGGATAATGACTCTCATTGTATTCCTCTCACGGTGATGCCGGGCTTTCTGTACGCCGCTTTCCGTCGGCCGCGGGTTCAGCGCGCATTGCGCCGGTAGTGTATAGTGCCATCGACAATCGTCATCTGGGCTTCAAATCTGTCGTTCGCGAGCAGAAGGTCGGCTTGGAAGCCGGGACTTATCATCCCCCGCCGGTGTAGACCGAAAACCCGCGCCGGATTCGCGCTCGCCATTTTCACCGCGCTCTCAAGCGGTACGCCAAAACTGATGAGATTACGCACACCCTCGATCATGGTGAGGGAGCTGCCGGCTATGACACCATCGCTCGCCCGGTAAAAAAGATTGTTCGTCAGATACACTTCTTCCTCATTGGCGAACATCGGCGCGGCAGTCATCTGTTTTGTCGGTTTGAGCGAGTCCGTGACAAGCACGATATTGCCTTCCGGTTTATCTCTAAAAAGCAGGCGGATCAAGTCCGGATGCACGTGGAGGCCGTCGGCGATAATCTCACAGGAAAGATCGGGCTGAATCAGCACTGCCCCGACCGCGTTGGGGTTGCGGTGGTGCAGCCTGCTCATCGCGTTGAACATGTGGGTCGAATGCCGGATCCCCGCCTGCATGCCCTCGATCATGTTCTCATAGCTCGCGTCCGTGTGGCCCGCCTGCAGCACAATACCGAGCCTGTTGCAGAAAAGCGCGAGTTCGCGCATGCCTTTGAGCTCGGGCGCGACCGTCATGCTGACAATGTGGCCTTCCGAGGCATCCCAGAGGCGCTGCATAAGCCCCAAATCCACTGGACGGACAAATTCAACTCTCTGCACCCCTAACTGGGCGGGCGAAATAAAGGGGCCTTCCATGTGCACTCCGATGATCTCAGCCCCTTCCTCACGTCCCATCGCCGACACGACCGCACGGATGGCGCGTATCATGTCTTCCTCGGGCATGGGGTAGATCGTCGGTACAAAAGAAGTCACTCCCCAGGCGGGGAGAATTTTGCTCATTCCGAGAATGGAATCGGCAGAGAGGTCTTCCGTGCCATATCCGCCGATTCCATGAATGTGGGTATCGATGAAGCCTGGAGTGAGGTAGGCGCCTTCCGCATCGATCAACTCGACATCGGGCGCGAATGTCTTCTGGGCGAAGCGCCGTTCGGAAAAGATGTCCGCGATCGAATTGCCTTCCACAAGCACCGCGCTGCGATCCATGCGCGCGTAGCCCGCGATGACGGTCGCGTTGTGAATGCAAAAGGCTGATTCCATAAGCCCATTCACCCCCTCGAATCCTTATTCAGTGGCGCCCGAGGTCGTATCGGAACTGGCGTCCGGGGCTGCCTCTTGAGTCTGATCGCCTGTCTGAGAACTACTCGCCTCCGGGGTCGCGGCGGGCTGCGGGGACTGATCGTCCGGCACGGCACTGGCATCAGGCGCCGATTGTTGTTGCAGAAATTGGTTCCACTCATCCTTGAGCTGACTGATCGTCAGGAAGACCTGATTGTCTTTATCGTACACGGTGCTGAAACGATTTTCCGCTTCTTCGATATCGGCTATCGCCAGCTTGAGTTCATCCACCGACTGGGCGGTCTGCGCATACATCAGCGCCCTATAGAAAGCCAGAGTCCCGGCGGCCTTGTCGTCACCTGTATATTTTTCAATCGAACGATTGAGATAATCGAAACCAGACTGAGGGTCCTGCGCATTGAGCCATGTGGAGAGTAGGGAGCGAACGACATTCGGGTCTACATTGAACTTGGCGGTCACCTCATCGGCGACAGCGGCCGCCTTCTCGGGAGTCCCCATGCGCACCTCGATCAGATGCTGGATCAGCATCGGCACATACTCATCAGGGAAACGGACGATCATCGCTTCTATATATACATTCGCCTTCTCGACATCGTTGCCATTGAGTCCAGCCTTGATTCCTTCCACGTAAGCATTATAGGTGGCATCTGAAGTTTCGGCTCTGGCCAAGACCTCGTCTACAATCGGATATACTTCATCGAATTTGCCCTCGTCATTGAGGGCGCTCGCGAGATTGACGGAGAAATTCAAATTTTCAGGATATATGGCTATCGCCTTTCTGAGCACCGTCTCCACGGCATCGTACTGCTGAAGATTGAACAGCAACTCGGCTTGATTTGAAAGGCTTTTTTCGGTGTAGGTATCGTAGGCCAAGGCCCTGTCGTAATTTTCGACCGCTTTCTGCTGGACAGTCTGGCTGTCCTGAATCCAATTATCGCCATATTCCTGATTGACCATATAAAGGTAATTCCCCAGCTCATAAGAGAGGACTGGCGGCACAGCCTCTCCGGATTTTTCGAGCGCCTCGGCCAAATCGACCGGATTGAAATCCGCCAGGGTCTGCTTTTCGGGCGGATTGGCTCTCAGTTCATCGAGATTCTGCCCTTCGGCGAGATCGACGAATCCAAAACTGATGAGCATGCCATTCGCCACGTTCCCTTCAAGCGCAAGGCGGATTTTCTCGGCGAGCACATAACCATCTTTATTGTCAGGATCAAAGGCGGCAAGCAGATTCCAGGCTTTGGACCACTGGCCTTTCGACTGTAAAAGCCGGGAAGCATCGAGCGCTTCCTTGGTCTGCTGCGCTGCATCCGCATAAAATGTCGCAGTGGTCTGGGGCTCCTGCGCACCAATAAGCGCGACCGCGACGATACACGCACACGCGAAAACTGCGAAACGTTTCATGAACGGCTCCTTAATATTGAGGAAAAGATAAACTCGCACTATGTGAGAGAATACTTATGTTTCTCCTAAAAGGCAACGGCTGGCGCGTCGCATTTCCGGACACACAAGCCCTCAATATTGAACAAATACGGCAAAGGCTGGTATCATGCCGTCCGGCAGATTTCTGTCGTTTTTTCAGAAGGATTCGCGCGCGTCGGCGGGAGTACTCCATGTGGTATGTGAACAACAAGCGGGCGTTTTGGGATACCTCCGCAGGGCAGCAAATTCTTACGTTAGATTTAATCTTTCGTAAGATTTCGGACGCACAGAATCTCTTCGTCGATCAAGCGGCCAAACACAACATCGAACTTTTTTGCCCTCCGGGGTGCGGTACCTGCTGTCACGGCTTCATGCCGGACGTGCTCCCGGTCGAGGCGGACTACATCGCTTTCTTTCTTTTAATCAACCAGAACAATCCCGGCAGCGGCCAGGAGGGGCATTTTAGTCTCCTCTCGCCCTGCCCTTTCTACGCCGCCGACAGACCGGGCGCCAATTGCCGCATCTATGAAGCCCGCCCCCTCATCTGCAGGCTCTTCGGTTTTTCAGGGACGAAGACCAAAAATGGCGAACTCGTCTATCGTCTGTGCCGCCACATGCCCACGCCCCGAGGGCTTCCCGGACGCTCGCCCACCCAAGAGGCTCTGCAGGGCGCCATTGGGGCACTCCCTCCGCTCATGAGCGATTTTGCCATTGAAATACTCGCCATCGATCCTTCGAAGGCCTCGGAGCGAAAATCGCTCTCAGAGGCATTGCCTTCCGCCCTCGCCCGGATTTCGGCCACCTTGCACTATTGCCCAGAAGAACCAAACGCGGCCTAGCGTCCGCGTGGCTTGCGCATTCGGCGCTGGATGGTTAGTCTTCTAGCAACATGAGCCGTAAATATGTGGTGGTCGCCGGAAATATCGGCGCGGGTAAGTCATCGCTCGTCAACCTTCTTGCGGAACATCTGGGCTTTATCGCCTATCTCGAACCGGTGCTGGAAAACCCTTTTCTCAAGGATTTCTACGCCGATATGCGGCGCTGGGCCCTCCAGAGTCAACTTTTCTTCTTGTCGCACCGCGCCACCATGCATCAAAAACTGAGCGCCGATACCCACTCTGTCGTCCAGGACCGCTCGATTTACGAAGACGCCGAGGTATTCGCAAAAAATCTTTATGTACAAGGCAATATGGAAAAACGCGAGTGGCTTGTATACCAGGATCTCTACCGGACTCTCACCGAAATCTTGCCGCATCCGAGCCTCGTCATCTACATCCGGGCCTCCGTCCCCACACTCCAGGCCCGCATTGCACAGCGGGGACGCGACTTCGAGTCGGCGATCCCCGACGCGTACCTCGAAGGTCTCAATGTGCTCTATGAGGAGTGGATTTCGTCGTTTTCCCTGGCGCCGATTCTGACCATACCGGGCGACTGCCTCGATTTCGTCGCGGAATCGCGGGACTTGCAGGTCATTCTGAGGACGATCACAAAACGGCTCGAGGACAATCAGCCTTATTTATTCCCGTATGAGATGTAAGTTTTTTCGCGTGCGGATGCCGTATTAGCGGGCCCAGCGGTTTAAAATCGAACGATAGCGTTCCGCCACTTCCTTCACAACATCTTCCCATGTGCGGCACAATGTTTTCTGCGCGGTATTGGCGACCTGGGCGAGCATTTCGCCATCAGAGAGCGCATGCACGATGGTCCGGGCGAAATCATCCGTATTTTCCGAGCAGAGAAAGCCGTTCTTTTTATCTTCTATGACTTCCGCGGCCGTGGAGCCATGAATGAGTACCGCAGGCGTTTTCATCGCCGCCGCCTCTCTCAGGACGAGAGGGGCATTGTCATACAGCGAGGGAAATAGAAATATATCTCCCCGGGCATATATCGCTTTCAGCAATTCTCTCTCAAAGATAACATCATGAAAAATAACTTTATTTGAAATGCCCAACTGCCGCACGAGATCGACGAGCGTTTCTTTTGCGTAGCCCTTGCCGACAAAAACCATGCGGAAGTTCGGAAGCGCGTCCATGATTGAGGGCAAGGACCGGACCAAAAACTCGAGATTCTTTTCCAGAATATGTTGCCCCACATAGAGACCGACAACATAGTCTTCGGGCAAATGGAGGTATTCGGCGCCTCGCGTCCGATAAGGAGCTATATCAACAAGAGGTTCAAAATCGATGCCATTCTCGACGACATCATAGGGGCCTTTGTACCCATACTCGCGCAGCGTCCGTGCGACGGATTCCTGGGGAACCCAGACATGATCGACGTTGTAGTAAAATTCCACAATTCGCTTGATCTGATCGTCCACGATGGCTTTTATCGCAATGGCGCGGCTGAGATCATCCCTATATTTTGAATGAAATGTGGCGATGCTGGGAACATGCTTTTCACGGGCGACCCGAAGCGCAAGTTTACCCGCGGCGAAGGGCGAATGCGCGTGGACTATATCAAAATCCCTGTTCTTTAAAATAGACTGAAGTCGAATGTCAACATCAGGGAAGCCTATGCGGTAGGGAGGGCGCACGACCGTCGGCAGGGACAGGAATCGAATCACCGGAAATGGATCGGTATCTTTATAATTAGGAACGAATGGAGTAATAACGTACGTTGGACCCAGTTTTTTTCTCAGCCAATATGCATAGTTACGAACGGTGACGGTGACTCCGTCGATGATGGGAACATATCCATCATTGAAAAGACCAGTAGCAATTCTATCCATCCAGATTAAAATATATGGCGTGCCTGTAAAAGTCAACAAAAGCCGAATTTTCATTGACTTCTGCTTCTGTCCCGCATTACTCTACGGGTAGAGAGGTGCACTATGGCAAAAGTGGCATTTTCTGTCGCTCTCGCTTTTGCGCTTTCCGCGGTGCCCGGATTCTCACAACGCTGGCCGGAAGGCAAGACATCCGATAGATTCGATACGGGGAACGGCGAGCTGGAAATCGTCTTCTTGGGCCATGGGTCGCTCATCTTCGTCTATCGCGGTTCTTGCATCTACATCGATCCCGTGAGCCAGTACGGCGATTTTTCCAAATACCCAAAGGCCGACCTCATTCTGGTCACTCACGAGCATGGGGACCACCTCGATCCGAGTTCCATCGCCGCGCTGAGCAAAAGCGGAACGCGAATTCTTCTGCCGGAGGCTTCGCGCAAGAAGCTGGGCGCGGGAGAAGCGCTGGAACATGGCCGCCCGCTCGATGTCGCGGGAGTCACGGCGCTGGCGGTGGCTGCGTACAATGTCACGCCGGGACGAACGGGTTACCATCCTAAGGATCGCGAGGACAACGGCTATGTGATTACCGTGAACTCCCTGCGCGTCTATATCGCGGGCGACACCGAGCCAATACCGGAGATGGCGAATCTGGGCCGCGTCGATATCGCGTTCTTGTCCATGAATCAGCCTTACACCATGACGCCGGAACAGGCCGCCGCCGCCGCGAGGGTCATCAAGCCGAAAATTCTCTATCCTTATCATTTTGGTTCGACGGATACGGGCGCGTTGACGAAACTGCTCGCGAACAACAGAGAAATTGAAGTCAGAATTCGGAACCTTCAATAGAAAGAAACAATATGAATCAGAAAATGCATCGAAACTCGACCGACAAGCCGCGCGTGCCCCACACACCTTCGCGCTCCGACTCGAAGACCATCGAATCGGCGACCGAAGTCCTCGAGGGTAAGAGCAAAAAAAGCCTTCTGGCGAGGATTCTGCCCTTTATGGGCCCCGCGTTCATCGCGAGCGTGGCCTACGTCGATCCCGGAAACTTCGCGACAAACATCTCCGGAGGGGCCCAGTTCGGCTACCTTCTGCTGTGGGTCATCGTGGCGAGCAATCTCATGGCGATGCTCATTCAGGCGCTCTCCGCGAAGCTGGGTATCGCGACGGGAAAAAATCTCGCCGAGCACTGTCGCCTGCGCTACCGGCGGGGTGTCGTCATCGGGCTCTGGGTTCTCATGGAGCTCGTCGCCATGGCCACGGACCTGGCCGAATTCCTTGGCGCGGCGGTCGGTTTCAACCTGCTGTTCGGCATTCCGCTCTGGGCGGCGGCCATTCTGACGGGGGTGACCACGTTTGTCATCCTCGCGCTGGAGCGCTACGGCTTCCGCTCGCTCGAGGCCGTCATTACGGGATTCGTCTCCGTCATCGCGATCAGCTATGTCATCGAGATTTTTCTCGGCAAGCCCGACTGGGGCCAGGTGGCGCAGCACGCCGCCATCCCCGCGTTCAAGGGGCCATCGAGCATCCTGCTCGCGGCGGGCATCCTCGGCGCCACGGTCATGCCGCACGCGATCTATCTGCACTCTTCGCTCACACAGAACCGCGTGGTCGTGCATGAGCCCCAGCTTCTCAAAAAGCTGTTCCGCTATGAGATCGTCGATGTCGTGGTCGCGATGGGTGTCGCGAGCATGGTGAACGGCGCGATGCTCATCATGTCCGCCGCGACCTTTCACGCGCAGGGCATGACGGAAGTCGGCACGCTTGAGGAAGCCTACCGCACGCTCGAACCGTTGCTCGGCAAGGCCGCGAGCTGGGTCTTTGCCATCTCGCTTCTGTTCTCGGGTCTGTCCTCGGCATCGGTGGGGACAATGGCGGGACAGATCATCATGCAGGGGTTCATGGATTTCGAAATTCCCGTGTGGGTGCGACGCCTCATCACGATGATACCGTCAATAGCGATCATCGCGCTGGGGATCGATCCTACCAAGGCCCTGGTCATCAGCCAGGTGCTCCTCAGTTTCGGACTGCCGTTCGCGATTATCCCGCTCATCTCCTTTACAAGTGATAAAAAGCTCATGGGCGTGCTTGTAAACAGAAAGAGCACGAAAATCCTGGCGATGCTGGTAGCTGGAATAATCATTGTGCTGAACGTGTATCTTCTCTATGTAACGTTTACGGGAGGCTGAGTGGTGTACAAAAAGATTATGGTACCGCTCGATGGTTCGGGCGCCGCGGAAACCGCACTCCCCTGGACAATATATCTGGCGGATGTCTTTCAGGCGGAAATTGTGCTCTTCCACGCGATAGAAAAGAATCCGCCAGAGGATATCCATGGCGAAAATCATCTTGCGAATTTGGAGGAAGCGTCGACGTACCTTGAGAGCGTCAAGCATTCGCTGCACCATGTGTTTCACTTTAAAGGCGACATTTCGACCCACGTCCACCTCGAGGAGACGACAGACGTGGCGGCCAGTATCGCCATGCATATGAAAGAGTTGGGTCCTGACCTTGTGGCGATGTGTTCGCACGGCAGAAGCAACTTCACTCAGGCTTTCATCGGCTCGCTCGCGACAAGAGTGATCGGTCTCGGCCAGGTACCCATCTTTCTTGTAAAGTCCCACGAGAGCGCAGGGGCTGAGAGCTCCGGAGAGGTCATTCCCTCGGTTTCCAATATACTTGTCGCGCTCGACAATGCCTCGATCCACGACAAGGCGATACGGTCCGCGGAAGAATTCGCCAAAAATACGGAGGCCAGACTTGTACTCTTTTCTGCGGTCCCCAGGTTCGGCTCTCTCAAGGGAAGGGACGGGGGCTGGGGCCTCATGTCGCCCGCGACTTCCTCGACGCTCCTCGATATCGAAGAAGACAAGATGCGTCAGCATCTCGACGAGCATCGGAAAAGTCTCTCTGAGAGAGGTGTCGCAGGTTCGAGCGCCGTCGTCCGCGGAGACCCGGCGCGTAAAATCGCACAGGAAGCAAAAAAACTGGAGCCAAGCCTCATTGTGCTCGGAACGCATGGGCGCTCCGGCATGGAGGCTTTCTGGAAAGGGAGTGTGGCCGCAAAGGTCGTATCGCTCACCGATGCGCCAATTTTGCTCGTGCCGCTTCATGAGTGAACCCTGGACTTGCCGCGGGCGACTGTCTTCCATATTTTCCATATAGCATCAGCACAACACATTCGGGAGGGAAAATGGCAACTATCACATTTAAAGGGAACCCTGTCCAGACGATCGGAACGCTTCCCGCAAAAGGAACAAAAGCACCCGATTTCAAGCTCACCGGAGCGGATCTCGGCGATATCAACCTGGCCACTTACGAGGGCAAAGTCAAAATTCTGAATATCGTGCCAAGCCTGGATACCGGCGTCTGCGCCGCGAGCGCGCGGGCTTTCAACAAGGCAGCGGCATCGCTCGGCGAGGTCGTCATCCTCACCATCAGCCGGGACCTGCCCTTCGCGCAGAAACGCTTCTGCGAGGCTGAGAAGATCGACAAAGTCGTCACGCTTTCCGAACTGCGCGACAGAGAATTCGGCAAAGCCTATGGCGTCGAGATGATCTCGGGGCCGCTCGCCGGCCTCTTGTCGCGCGCCGTCGTCGTACTCGACCGCAGAGACACGGTAGTATATACTGAACAGGTACCAGAAATTGCACAGGAGCCGAATTATTCCGCGTCACTGGAAGCTGTAAAGAAGGTAATCTGACTTTTTACGGCTAATTTCTGCCAAGAAATTTGGGAAGATATGCATTATTTCGATATCGTTGTCGTTGGCGCCGGACTAGCTGGATCGACCGCCGCGCGCGTCGTGGCTGAAAAAGGGAAAAAAGTCCTTGTGGTCGAGCAGCATCGCCATATCGCTGGACATTGCCACGACGCCAAAAATGAGGCGGGAATAACGATTCATACGTATGGTCCACATATCTTTCACACGAACAATAAAAAAGTGTGGGATTTCGTACAGCAGTTTTCGGATTTCAATTGTTATCAACACCATGTTCTATCCTACGCAGAAGGGAGATTTATACCTTTCCCCATTCATGTGGACACGATCAACGAAATATTTGGAACTCATATTCCGGCCTCAGAGGTTTCCAATTTTCTGGCGGAACAAGTACAATCCTCAAAGTTTACAAATCCGCCCAGAACATTCCGCGACGCAATCGTCGCCCAGGTTGGTGAAAAACTCTACGAGTTGTTCTTTGAAAATTATACACGCAAGCAATGGGGTCGGGATCCTTCGCTGCTATCGGCGGAAGTCGCGGCCAGAATTCCCGTGAGGGCGAATCGAGACGGACGATATTTTTCGGACCCGTATCAGGGAATTCCCAGCCGCGGCTATACCGCGATGGTGCAGGCGATGTTGGAGCACCCCAATATCAGCGTTTTGCTGGGAGCAAACTGGTTCGAGCTGAAAAATGGACTTAACGCTCCCCTGACCATTTTTACGGGCGAACTCGACAAATTCTTCGATTTCAAGCATGGAAAACTCGAATATCGCTCGCTCAAGCTGGTCTTAAAGACTTTTAACAAGGAACATTATCAGTCAGCCTCCGTTATCAACTATCCGAATGACTACGACTGGACCCGAATTACGGAATACAAATATTTTCTCGATGAACAATCGCCGCATACCACAGTGTGCTTCGAATATCCAAAACCAGAAGGTGAGCCATACTACATTGTCATGACAAAAGAAAATATTGCCAGACGAGAGCATTATATGAGAGAGGTTGAAACGCTGGAAAAGACGGGCCGATGGCTTTTCCTCGGCCGACTCGCGGAATATAAATACTACAATATGGATCAGGTCATCGCCGCGGCATTGCAAAAAGTAGGCACAATTTGAATGAAAAACTCATTACGGGAATCTTTAACGATTCATATGCCCCCATCACTGATGGGGTGGCAATGGTGACCCGGCAGTACGCGCTGTGGCTCAACCGAAAGACTGGTCCCTCCTGTGTGGTGACCGCCGGATCCCCGGATTATTTTGACAATGACGAATTCCCTGTATACCGCTTCCCTTCGATTCCCCTCACGGCCCGCCCCCCATACCGGTTCGGCTTTGCAATAACCGGAGATGTCAAAGAGCGGCGATTGCGAGGAGAAATCCTCAAGGAAACACTGTCCACAAACATATTCAGAATTCCTTTTGACCTGGTGCACGCTCACAGCCCCTTCGTATCGGGCAAGCTGGCACAAACCATAGCACACCGCCGAAACATTCCCCTCGTAACGACCTTTCACACAAAATATAGGTCTGAATTCGAACGCGCCCTGAAGACGGAACCTCTTATAACGATCGCCATGCAGGTGCTGAAGGGTTATTACAATAAAGCTGACTTTGTATGGGTGCCGAATGCCGAGAGTATCGGCATTCTGAGAGAATATGGTTTCCCCGGCGATGTCGAGATCATGCCCAACGGGACGGATCTGCACGTTGTGGAATCCGAACTGCCGCTCTTAAGACAAGAAGGAGATGAACTCCTTAGGGTCAGCGGCGACAACTTCGTCTTCTTGTACATAGGCCAGCATATTATTGAAAAGAACCTAGATCTCATCATCGAAGCGCTTCCTCATCTTGGTAGTCTCCCAAAGCCATTCAAAATGATCTTTATTGGCGACGGGAATCATCGCAGCGCCATGGAAGAAAGAGTAAATGACCTTGGACTATCTGACAGGGTCAAATTTCTGGGCATTATACGAGACAGAGCGTTTATCAAACGCGCATACGCCAGAGCCGATCTGTTGCTTTTCCCCTCGCTGTACGACACTTCAAGTCTGACGGTGAAAGAATCGGCCGCGATGCGTCTGCCCTCGGTGCTCATTCGGGGCTCATCGACCGCGGAGGGGATAGCCGATGGCCAGAATGGATTTCTTAGTGAAAACGACCCCCTCACCTACGCGCGGACGATAGTGCGGGCCATGGACAACTCGTCATTGCGCGGCACCGTGGGAGAAGGCGCCTTCCATTCTCTCTACAATTCCTGGGAATCAGTGCTCGAAAAGGTCGAGCTCAGGTACAGGGAAATTCTCTCCCGCTGGAAAGGCCACTAACAGCTACCGCCCCTCTCGCGACAATCCTCTTCTCGTGTGAAAGGGCGGCGAGTCTCGTTCCTGGCCGGTTTGTCTCCTGATATTCTTTCGCCCAAACCCCCACTTCCTCGCCTCGTAAAATTTCATGCACAAAATCGACCTTTATACGGGAAAACCTCTGTCCTTCGCGAAGAGGCGCAGCGTCGCAGAGCCAGTTGATGAAATGCGCGTTGTTGACGTGCCCGTTCTGATCGATGTGACGCCCGCGCGCTTCTATCGCAAAAGACTGGCTGAAGCCGCCGGACGGCGCGCTCCCTCCGGCTATCACATCGCCCTCGCCGGCGACATACCGGCCCAGGGCCTCAAAAGAAGCGTCATCGATTCCGGGCGCGAGGTCATCGAATGGCCAAGGGTAATCAGTCGAGAGATCGAGAGGGAGAGTGCGCTCCGGCCGCATCACCCGGCGCGTCTTCAGATCCACCACAATGTATTCGTACATCGCGCCGGCGTATTTTGTGCCGCCACCATCGACGAGTTCAAGGCAGCGCAGAGCGAACAGTTTTCGCGTACCCGCAGGCCAGGTACGGGCGATGACAGTCTGCCCTGCCTGCGGCATCGAGTCGATGCGGATGTCGATCCGCGAAAGCATCCAGGTGAGACCTCTGGCCCGCATGCCCTCCATGCCAATACCGAGCACCGAGGCATGCTCACCAGCCGCCTCCTGAAAGAAATTCGCAAGCGCGAGAGGCGTGAGGGGCCCTCCGTAGCTACAATCATATCCTCTTATTACATATTGAATTTCAAGCGGTTTTATCATTCTTACTTCCTCTCGAATACTCTACAAGACTCTTCCTATTGTAGCCCTTTCTCGCCAGTTGAAAAAGGCGCGCCGGCATGAGAGAGCGGCCTCATGCTTGGCGAGGGCCGGCACGCCCTCTCCTGCGCCCCGAACAACTTCCGCCCCGCAGACACCAAAATTCATGGTATAATGGTGACCATGTGCGGAATTGTTTCACTCGCCTACAGAGACGAAAACCCTTCGATGGGAAAAGAGGCCGAGGCGCTCTTAAAACGCCTTGAGTATCGCGGCTACGATTCGACAGGCGCTTCCTTTATCGGCGACGACAAACGCATCAGTCTGCGCAAGCAGGTCGGAGCTCCGTCCAAAGTATGTCCGCTTTTGCACATCGATCAGTTTGGCGGCCAGCGTTTCATCGGTCAGGTGCGGTGGGCGACCTATGGTTCCGTCACCGACATCAACAGCCAGCCCCACCACGTGCGCTGCAAGATCGAGCTGGTCGGGGCCCACAACGGCAACATCTCGAACACCGACACGCTGAAGGCATGGCTCAGCGCGCGCGGCCACGCGGTCGTCTCCGACAACGACGGCGAGATCATCGTCCACCTCATCGAGGAACACTACGCGGCGGCACAGTCCCTCGCCAGCTCCGAACTCGTGTACCTCCGCAAAGCGTACGCGAACGCGGGCCTCGCGGAAGGAGTGCCCGACGGTGTGCTCCGCATGATCGAAGCGATCCGCAAAGCCGAATCCCTCACGGAAGGTTCCTATGCCGCGGCCATCGCCGACCCCCAACTTCCCGGAGTCTTCGCGGTCAAATCGGGCTCCTCGCTCTATGCGGGCATGGGCAGTGATTCGCACGGGGATTTTATCGTACTCTCCTCCGATCTCACGAGCGTGCTCTCCAAAACCCGCGCGCTCATTCCCCTCTCCGAAGGCGAAGGCATCTGGTTCACCGAAAATCAATATCTTGTGTTCAGCCTCCATGGCCAGCCATTCTTTTCGCATCCGCGACTCAAGAGATCGAAACTTTCGATCAAGGATACGCAGCTTTCACCTGAATATCAGCACTACATGGAGCAGGAAATCTCTTCGAGCCCGAACAACATCACGCAGGTGCTGCGCTATTATTTCCGCGACCCCGCCCTCGAGCCGCTTTCCGAGCTCTTCGAGGAACGCAAGGATGACTGCAAGGAAACCTCGGACATAATCGCGTCGCTTTCCGAGCGGTTCGGCAACGACGCCCTTCTCTCCGGTATGCATGATGTATTTAATTCATCTTCTTGGAATGAAATAGAGGCAAGAATTCAGAATGCCGGGGCGGCGCATTTCGTCGGCCAGAGCTTTATCTCGGACGAGACGGAGCTTCTGAAGGAACTCGCGGCGCTCGACCCGCAGGCGCGCGACAAGCTTCTGCTCATGGACAAGGTGATGGTCTGGCGCAAGCGCCGGGCTGTGCTGCGCTACACGGGCGAACTGAAAAACGCCATCCACGAGGCCGCCCGGTCGGGAGGAAGAATCTACCTCGTCGCGTCGGGGACTTCCTACCACGCGGCGATGACGGCCGCCTACTTCTTCAACCAAATGGCGCGTATCCCCGTCTATCCCTGCAACCCGGGCATCTTCCGCTCGATGTACTTCAATTGCCTCGGCGCGAGCGATCTCGTCATAGGCATATCACAGTCGGGTGAGACAAAGGACCTCGTCGACATTTTCCAGGACGTGAAAAAGACGAATACTTCGGTTCGTCTCGTCAGCATTGTCAACAACGAGAACAGCCGCATTCCGCAGGAGCTCTCGGATTTCTATCTGCCCTTGCTGTGCGGGCCTGAAATCGCGGTCGCCGCGACAAAATCATTCACAAACCAGGTCGCCATCCTCTACCTCATCGCCGCGAGCTTCTCCATGCCGGAACAGAAGATACGCGAGAATCTGCTCAGGGCGAAAGACCTGATGACCGAGACCATCGAGACGCGGATGGGCGATATAGAGACCATAGCCGCACACCTCTTCGCGGCTCCCTCGATTCACATACTGGGGACGGGACTCATCGGGCTCGCACGCGAAGGGGCGCTCAAGATCCGCGAAGTCGTGCTCAACCACACCGAAGGGTACGACGCCGCGGAGTTCAAGCACGGCCCGAACACCATCCTGGGGAGGAACACGATCCTGTCGCTCGCGGACCTCGAAAAGCTCGTAGGCAAGGGATCAATTTCGGGAATCACGAACGAGCTCTTCGAAAAGCTGACCAACAATTACCCTCTGGTATTCATCTGCCCGCCCGAAGAGCGCGACAGGCGCATCACGATCAGTCAGATACACACCCACAAGATCCGCGGCGCGGACATCGTCCTCATCGCGGAGCCGCAGCAGGAGCTCGCGCTCGCGGTGGAAGGCAAACCGATGGGCATGGAGAAGTACTGGTCGAAATACATCCCGCTGCCGCAGTCCGGAGACCCCTGTCTCTTCGTATTCTCCGCGACGATCGTGCTGCAGTACCTGGCGTATAGAATGTCGGTGCGCAAGATGGAGTGGCTTGATTCTCTCGGCATCCAGAACCACGGCGTGCACCCCGACGCGCCGAAAAACGTCTCGAAGTCGATCACCGTGGACTGAGGGAAATTTCAATTTCCACTGGCGCCGGGATG
>DIMW01000001.1 GCA_002425765.1 Spirochaetaceae bacterium UBA5556
CTAACATATTCTACATTGGAAAACTGGATAAGAAAAGAAAAAAGAGAATATGAAAACGGGGTGGCGATATAAGATTGCAAATAAAATACTTTGGCAGAATTGAAGCGCGAATAAGATTTTTTACGTTATGTTAGATAGGAGCGGTGTAAGCAACGCGTTAGCAGCCAGTATCGCTCGAATTTCTACCATCGATAAGGATAGGGGCATGGAGGCGGAATTTAAGCGAGATTTGTTCATGCGATATTTGCTCGAAAGATGTCATTTCAAGCCTAAAGGTGCCGAATGGGCGTGTTACTGGGTAGGTAAGTTTGTGCACTGGTTTCCTGAATGGCAAGAAAGCCGCGAAAATTCGATTGAGAAATTTGGGCAGATGCTTTCAAAATATAAGCCTGAAAATCTTGTGAATTTGGGACTTCAACAGGTCAGGTTGTACATGGCATTTGTCGATATGGAGACTTCGGCTGGGAAATGTGAGTCTGGAAAGACGGTATCCCTTCCTTCTATCGGGAGGGAGCTTTTTATACCGGGTAATGGATCGGGCGCAAAGCCTAAAGGTAGTGCAAAAAAAGAGATGCTACCCAAGCCGGTATCTCCGGAGAAGGGACCGGGCGTCACCCCCGGCGAACGGGGAATGGGAGATGATGTTGAATGGTCTGGGTATTCTTCAAAGTTGATGAAACAGGTGCGTGAGCTGATACGACTTAAGCATCATTCTCTGCGCACGGAAAAAACATATTTGGGATGGACGAGTCGTTTCCTTGATTTTGTATGGGGGAAGGAGTTGGTAAAGCGGGAAGAGGGTGGGTTTTGCATTGTTGCTGATCATTTACGGGCATTTTTAAGTTATTTGGCGGTTGAGGTTCGGGTGAGCGCTTCGACACAGGAGCAAGCGCTGAATGCGCTGCTCGTGTTGTTCAGAATGGTGCTGCATATTGAGATCGAGGGCCTCTCTAGTGTATTGCGGGCGAAAAAGAGAAAACGGCTGCCAGTGGTCTTGAGCCGCGATGAGGTTGCCGCACTGCTGGCGCACTTGCAGCAACCATATCGGCTTATGGCTTCACTGATGTATGGCTGTGGGCTCAGGCTTGAGGAATGCCTTTCACTCAGGGTGAAGGATCTCAATTTTGAGAATGAGACTGTCGAGGTCCGTTCAGGAAAAGGCGGGAAGGACAGACTCACGGTGCTGCCAGGAGTGCTCAGGAAGGATTTGCAGACGTATTTGCTTGAGCTGAAGGTCGATTGGGATAAAGCTCGGAGGCAGGATTTGCCGGGGGTTTTTCTGCCTGAAGCCTTGAATAAGAAATATCCATCGCTTTCGAAAGAGTGGGGTTGGTTCTGGCTGTTCCCTTCGAGGAGCCCGTATACAAATACACGAACGGGAGAGATTGCGTTTTGGCATATGCACCCTTCAGTGATTCAGAAAAAAATTCATGAGGGAATCCAGCGAGCTGGTATCTCGAAGATGGCATCTGCGCATACGCTGAGGCACAGTTTCGCGACACATTTGCTCGAGGATGGCTATGATATTCGTACGATTCAGGAGCTTTTGGGGCATTCGAATGTGCAGACAACGATGATTTACACGCATGTGGCGGTGCGAAACAAGCGCGGTGTCCGCAGCCCTCTGGAGAACTTGTGAGCTAGGCTATTGGTCATAAAGCATTCACAAGCCTCTGCGTATTTTGTGACAGCGATGATGCACGTGGCCGCCGCAACGGGCTCACGTATCACGGGATCGCTTTTTTATAAAATCTTACTAACGAATATTTTAGGGTGTCCTGAAACCGCCGTCAATCTTGTTTTGCAAAAATGCTCTATTAAGAGATATGAGCAGAGTTATGGGCGAGGCTTTCCATGAATCATGACGACGCCGTCGGCAGTGGCTTCGCGCGCGATATCGGCATCGAAATCGGCGGGACCTTTTGGAATTTGGGTGTCTATGGAGCGCGTTGTTATCTATAGAAATTTTTGCGTCAGCAGTGACAAGACTGTCATCTTCGGTCACGGAGAACAGGCTGAAAATGTATTCATAAGCGCAGATTTGAAGTAGAAAGCAGTATCTTCGGCGTCTATCCTGAGAGAGGGTGCGTCGATTTGGGATGGAAATCCAACAGTTTTCAATGAGATAGGGCCGCAGAATAGGGATCTTCGAGGCAGCCCGGGAAAGCGCTTCCCTTCCGGTTCTCTCAAGGAGCAGTATGTGTCACAAAAAAGGAAAATCAGGGCCCGAGATGAAGCCAGAAAGAATCTAGCTATTGGCGTTGCTCTGTGGCGCAGGCTTTTAATGTTGGCTTTTTTGTCATGGATAATGACGAGCTGTTCGGCTCCGGGCATTGAGAGCACGGTGCTTGGGGACATACGCCCGCCAATCGTGAAAAATGCGCAGCTTGAGAATGGCCGTGAATTTATACTCGAGTTCGATGAGCCAGTTCAGGTCCGCGAAGGTAGTTTCTCGGCAGAGCCCAGAGAGCTTAGCGTGTCAGCCAAGAGCGCCGAGGGCACAGTGAATATCAGTTTTGAGCCACAGCCTGTGCCAGGCGAGACTGTGACGCTTGCAGGCAATGTAGAGGATATGTGCGGCAACACTACGCATGTCCAGGTTCAGTTTAAAGGGTACAATGATCGGCCCGCTGCGTTGGTACTCGCCGAGGTACAGACTGCCAAAAATGCATCGAAAAGATCACCTCACCGTGATTACATAGAACTTTATGTGAAGAAAGCGGGCAATCTTGGCGGCATGTTTGTGCGGTGGGCCAGCTCGACGAAGACAATGCGGTATGATTTCCCCGGATGTGAAGTGATGGCGGATGAAGTCATCGTGCTGCACCTGGCACCTGAAAGCATCGCCGATGAGCAGAATGAGTCGGGCACTGATCTTGGGCTGTCGGGTGGCGTTGACGCGTCACCGGGAGGGAGAGATTTCTGGTCTGATGCGGGGGGCTTGCCGGACGCGAGTGGTGTGATTTCGGTGTATGAAAGGGAAGGTTCCGCGCCGGTCGATGGCCTCTTCTATGGTGAGAACTCAAAGACCGGCGCGGTGGAATCCTCAAAGCTCGTCGCCCTTGTGCAGGAGCTCGCCGACGCTGGAATTTGGCGCCTGGATTCACCGCCAAAATGGGAGAACGCTCTTTTATGGAAACCCTCGTCAACAAGGTCTCTTATCAGGATCACGACATCCGCGTCCGGGGCGAGTGCCTGGGGTGTTGGCGAAAGCGGCAGTCAGAGCCCAGGACTTATTCCTAAATGAGGTCCTTGAACAGCTTTTCAATTTCGGGGCGGGGTATGGCACCGACTTTCTGACGGGCCACCTGGCCTCCCGTGAATACAATGAGTGTCGGGATGGAAATGATCCCGTATTGCGAGGCGATATCGCTTTGGTCATCGACGTTGAGTTTCCCTACTTTGATCTTATCTCTGTATGTCTCTGCGATTTGAGCCACGCTGGGGCCTATCATTTTGCAGGGCATGCACCACTCGGCCCAAAAATCCACGAGGACGGGAATTTTTGATTCCAATACTTCTTGTTTAAAATTTTCAGCGGTGAGGGTAATTTCGGCGCTCATGTTTGTTCAGACTCCTTTGCGAAATTCAGCCTTCATTCTTATCAATTTATGCCATCATATAACTCAAAGCGATACGCAAGTAAAGTATACCGCCCACATTACTGTGCGTCAAATAGAGGCAGAATGAATCGTGTCTCTCGGCTAGCAAAACATCGAATTCTATGCGATGATGACCACACTAAATAGTCACTGAAAAGAATATGCCGAATAAATCCACACATGCTCTTGCGCGTCCTCTGACACTCTTCGGGCCCTGGGCTTTCTATCGCGAGGCGTTGGCGCTCGCCATTCCCGTCATGCTGCAGAGCCTCATTACAGGACTTGTGTCGCTCGTGGACAACTTTATGGTCGCCGGGCTCGGGGATACGAAGATGGCCGGCGTCAATATCGCCAACCAGGTGAATTTTGTCTTTATGGTGATCATCAATGTCGTTTCGATGGCGGGAGGAATTTTTCTTTCGCAGCACAGGGGTGCCCAGAATCGCGAGGGCATGATTCAGTCTTTCAGGTTCAAGCTCGTGCTGGGAACGGGTTTCTCCATACTGTATTTTGTTGTGTGTCAGATGTTCCCCGAGGCGCTTCTCTCGCTCATGGTGTCGAAGAACGCCGAGGGAGTGGCGATCATCGCCGAAGGTGCGCGCTATATGCGGGCGGTTTCATTTTCTTTTATCCCGCTTGCACTTTCGGGAGCGGTAGGCAGCTCGTTCCGCGACATTGGGGAGCCGAAGGTCCCTCTCATGGTTTCCACGGGGGCTGCGATCGCGAACACGATAGGCAACTGGTTTCTGATCTACGGAAATCTCGGGGCGCCCCGGATGGAGGTGGTCGGCGCGGCGATTGCGACAGTGATTGCGCGCTGTCTGGAGATCGGCGCCTTCCTGGTCGTGCTTCAGAAGAGAAAACCTGTTTTCTCCTTCAAGATCAAGGCCATTTTCAATATTGACAGCAAATTCATGGGAGAGGTGCTGTCCCGTTCGGCGATGATGTTTTTCTCAGAGACGGCGTGGGTTATGTCCGAGACCATCATCACTGCGCTGTACAATCGGAGAGGCGGGCCAGAGACAGTCGCGGGGATGGCGGCCGGTTGGTCGGTGGCCAATCTGCTCTTTTTGGTGTTCCCGGCCATACATACGGCGACGAATGTCATTGTTGGATCGACGCTTGGCGCCGGAAAACTCGATGAGGGCAGAGTTAAGGCCCGATGGATCATGGCGGGCTCGATCGTGTTTGGCGTCGGTGCCTGTCTCGCCGCGATGCTTTCGACCGCGGCGGTTCCGCTTGTATTTGGGAATCTCTCCGATGCGGCACAGCGTGTGACCCGCAGCATCATAATCGTCATCGGCATCTATCTGCCGCTCTGGTGCCTGCTCAACGCGCAGTTCGGGGTATCGAGGGCGGGAGGCGATACGCTGATGGGGCTTCTGGTCGATGTGGGCGTCACCTATGCGGTCTTTATCCCCGCCGCAGTCGTGATCTCGCGCTACACCGCGTGGGGGCCCGTCGCACTCTTCGGCATCGCGAAGCTTTCGGACATAATGAAGGCGCTCGTCGCCGCATGGTGGCTCAAAAAGGAGCGCTGGGTGCGCAATCTCACCGTCGCGTCAGTGTTCAAAGCTATTCTGTAGATGGTAGACGTGGAGGCCGGATTGCGTTTGGGTTTTTGTGCTGGACTGCGCGCGAATTTCTGACGGTTGTCGTGCCGTAGGAATGAATCGGATTGTCCTGTGGTCGCCTTTAGCGCAATAAAAACCGGCGTCCTCGAACTGCCCGGCGGCATCCTCAAGCTCGAGCGAGACATAGAAGGCGGGAGCCTCTGTTGCTCGGACTGTCGCCTCAAGGGCGCCGTCGCCGCCTGGCCTAAGCGTCACTTCCAGTTTGGGATCCCCGAGCGCGCAGCGTTTTGGTTCGGCAAGGAAGAACGCGGAGGAAGTCTTGAGGCCCAGATCAGGTACTTCAAGCCTCGCCTCAAGGAATGCTTCTTCGGCCCTGCAGGGCAGCGCATCGAGGGGCATTGCCCAGACGGATTGAACGCTGTTCTCCGAAACGACGAGGCTTCGCTCCACTGTGAGACTCCCATCGGCGCGGCCAGTGATGACATTCCCTTTTTCCTCGCCGACTCTGGAGAGAATATTGTGCGGCTCGCCGTGAAAATCGAGGAGACGGAGCGTCACTTCCGCCCGATGCTCGCCTGAGGTCTCGCTGACAAGGTGCGCCTGCACCATGTCGTCCCTGATGAAGAGCACCAGCAACACGGGCGCATAGAAACGCTTTGCCTCGTACTGCAGGATTTTCCACGAGCCGTCATAGTTGAGACTCGACCAGCTCACGACCGGCCATACGTCGTTGAGTTGCCAGAAGAGCGTACCCATGCAGCGAGGCATCGTGCTTCGCCAATATTCGACCGCGGTGCGGATCGCCATTGCCTGTTGCACCTGGGAGAGGTAGACGAGTTCACGGAAGCCCTTGGGCATCCGGAAATATCGGAGCATGGTCTCGAGGATGAGGCCGTTCCCGCGAGGATGCTTCTGGCGGGCTTCCAGGATGGGCGAGCTGATGTTTTGCTCGCTTTCGGGGGTGAAGCTGGCGATGGTCCGCATTGAGGGCAGAGACTGAAAGCCGAACTCGGAACAGAAGCGTGGCCGGACCGTAAGGTACTCGGAGAAGGGCTTGCCCTCGTGCCATACCGACCAGAAGTGCATGTCGCCCCGCTCGTCCGAGTGCCAGTTGTCCGAGAAATCATTGGGGCCCGCCGAGGGGCTCGAGGGCCAGAAACAGCGGTCGGGGTCGAGCCGCCGGATGATCCGCCCCAACACTCCTTCGGTGAGTCTGTCGTAGTCGACGATGTAGCGAGCGGGATTTGTTTTCGATTCTTCGTACCATGTGATCGCCCCGAGAGCCTCATTGTTGCCGCACCACAGGGCGATGCTGGGGTGATCGGAGAGCCGTTTGACCTGCCAGGCTATTTCGGCCTCCACATTCGAGAGGAACTCGACGCTTGAAGGGTAGAGGGCGCAGGAGAACATACAGTCCTGCCACAGCATGATGCCGCGCTCGTCGCACAGTTCGTAAAAGTCGTCGCTCTCGTAGCGACCTCCGCCCCAGACTCGAAGGCAGTTCATGTTCGCTTCGACCGCCGAGTCGAGAAGGCCCGCGATGCGCGCGCGGGTCCAGCGCGAGGGGAGGGCGTCGGCGGGAATCCAGTTCGCTCCTTTGGCGAAGATGTCTTTGTCGTTCACCACGAACTTGAAGCCGCGTCCGATGTCGTCCTCTTCGGCGAGAACCCTGAACTCGCGGAAACCTATTTTTTTGTGAATAATGTGAGGGCTCGGCGTGACTGCCCGCGCGTCGCATGTTGGGCGCGCGTTGGTGGCTTGAAGCGCAGCCGCAGGAGCAGGGGTGGACTCGGCACCGTACGCGCTGCCTGCTGAAGACGCGGCGCTAACTCTGAGGCCAGCCTCGGGTCTGTGGGCGGACTCGGAACGCTCCGCCGACACAGAGAGATCGTAGAGCGCGGGCTCCCCATGCCTGTGTGGCCACCACAGCTTGGGGCCCTTCGCTTCCATGCCAAGCCGTATGGTGGAAAGGTTGGCCTGACAGAATTGCTCGGTATCGGTCCGCGCCCCATCGAGGTAACATGAGACCGCCACTACCATCGTCTCGGGCACTTCAATCTCCACAGAGACTTCCACCGAAAAGTCGGGTCCCCGCTCTGAGACGCCGCCGAAATTCCCGAGCGGCCTTGTGCGCGTCTGCACGGAGCGGATGAAGGGGCCGTCTGTGGCGATGAGCCGTATGTCATCGTAGATACCGCCAGTCATGAGACAGGGCCCCCAGTCCCAACCGGACATGCACTGAGTTTTGCGGATGAGGTTACGGTGAGGTGAGGAAGCGGGGTAGAGGGAGGCGGGTATGGGGTAGGGCAGCGCCCGCGCTTCACGGATAGCCGCCTCTTCAGGGGAGCGGATGATGACGGCAATCGTGTTTTCACCGGAATGCAGATAGGGCTTGGCATCGGCCAAGAAGCGCCTGAACATGTTGTCGCTTGTGCCGACGAGGATTCCGTTCAGGTATACTTCGCCTATCGTGTCGATGACTTCGGCGAGGAGCCGTGCGGTACTCAGTTTGAGAAACTGGTCTGTCACGGAAAAGCTGTGCTCGATTTTCCAGTCCTCTTTGCCAGGCCATTGAACCTTGGGTTCATTTTCGCCGAGGTAGGGATCAGGGAGCTCTCCGGACTCAATAAGTGCCGAATAGATGTCGCCGGGGACGTGCATGGCACGTTCCGTGCCATCGGCAAGCCGTATAAGCTTCCATTTGCCAGTAAGATCTATTATCTCCACAATCTGCCTCCCTTGGGAATTGTGAAAGATTTTTCTTGACAACTCAAGATAGTGATGCTATACCATGATTGGTTGAATAAATCAACCAACATACGATTTCATAGTCAATAGATAGAGGCAAGAATAGCGATGCCACAACGTGGAGATCAGTGGACACGAACAGCGACGCGTATTTTTCGCGCTATCTGGCGCAATCCGAACATAAGCCGCATCGATCTCGCCGATACTCTCGGGCTCGATAAGTCGACCGTCACGAAACAAGTCGCATGCCTCATCGATAACGGCCTCATCATTGAAAAGGAGGAGGGCGAAGCATCGTCGCGCGGCGGACGGAGGCCTATCTATCTGGCGGTCAACAGGGAATACGGGCGCTTCATAGGCATCGAGCTTCAGTTGGGTTTTTACGAAGCGGTGGTTGTCGATCTGGCGGGTAACATTCTCGCGACGGTCCGGGGCGATACGCACGTCACGCGCGAAAATTTCGCGGAGACGGCCTCCGGCGTCGTCTCCGCGCTGCAGGGGCAATGCTGCGGAGATTCCCTGCTCCTCGGCGTCGGCGTGGGAACCGCCGGACTCGTCGACTCCAAAAAGGGACGCATAAAGTATTCCGTGCCGCTCGGCATCGAAAAACCGCTCGATTTCGTAAAGGCCATGTCGGGCAAGCTTCAGGTCCCTTCCTTTATAGAGAATGACGCGAACTGCTGTGCCTGGGGCGAGCTCGCCTTCAACAGGGACGAAGAGCTCAGGGACTTTCTGTTCGCCCTCGTCGAGTGCAGAGGAGACAAGACGTCCCTTCTCAAATACGGAGGGATCGGCGTGGGCTTCGGGGTCGTCCTCGGGGGAAAAGTGCACACGGGCGCTCACGGCTACACGGGAGAATTCAGGAGCGCGTTCTGCGAAGGACCGGGAGACCTGCAGTTCTCGCTGAGTAGGGACGAACTCGTGCAACTTCGGCGCGATAAGGCATTGCTGGGCAGGACGGTAGACGAGCTCGCGCGCAACATGGCCATGCTCATCAACACGATGGATTTTCAGCATGTGTATATCGGCGGCGACATCGAGAGCCTCGACATCGATCTTCCCGCCATCCTGATGCACCGGCTGGAAGAGAACTGGATGTACCCTTCGCCCAAGGACGTGGAGATACGATATTCGAGCCTGGGGGACAAGGCTGTCGCCTTCGGCGCCGCGGGGATGGTCTTCGAACGCCTCATGGCGGAGCGGAGCATGCCGGGGCTCGCGGGACGAATTTCTTCGGACACGGTCCGGCGCGTCTCTTAACAGGGAAAAGAGGCAGGAATGCCTTGAAAATAGAGTTTTTGAAGAAGGGCGAATTGCCCTTTCAAGGAGGTTCTAATGAAAAAGGGATTTCTCGTGATCCTGGCGCTGGCCATCGCGTTCGGCGGTGTCGTGGCGCAGGACAAGGTCACCCTGAATGTGCTCAACTACCAGCAGGCTGATCAGGCGGGATATCAGGAAGATGTGGCGATCTGGCAGAAGTTCCAGCAGCAGAATCCCGATATCACCCTCAACATGGAGGTTCTTTTCAACGAGCCGTACCACCAGAAACTTCAGGCCTACGCCGCGGCGGGGACCCTGCCCGACGTGTTCTACGTCTGGCCGACCGCCCGCAGCGCCGTCATCCATGAAAAGCATCTCGCGAAGGATCTTGCCGTGTTGCTCGGCCCCGACTTCCTGAAGGATTTCTCAGGCGCCGCGACCAACCCGAACAACCAGCTCGGGAAATACATGGCGATGCTCCCGCAGTCCTTCACCTACACGTCGGTGATGTACGTGAACAAGAAACTTCTGGCCGACAACGGCTTCGATCTGCCGAAGACCTACGAAGACCTCAAGAAGATGGTGCCGAAGCTCAAGGCCAAGGGCATCAATGTCGTGATGCTGCCGGACAAGGACGGCTGGCCGATGCAGTCCTGCCTCTTCTCGACGGTGCTCGGCCGCATGGCGGGCGACTCTTTCGTCGACGCGATCCTGGCGGGCAAGGCCAAGTTCACCGACAAGCCCTTCATCGACTCCCTCAAGGTGATCGACAACCTGTACAAGGACGGCATCATCGCCCGCGAGGACAACCAGGTCGGCTACGGCGAGGCGCCCGGACTCTTCGTGTCCGGCAAGGCCGCGATCTACATAGACGGCGACTGGAGAGCGGGAGCCTACATCACCGACAAGGCCTCGGGGAAAGCCCTCATTTCGCCGGCCGCCCAGCAGACCGATTTCGCGCTCCTTCCCTTCCCTGCCATCTCCGGCGAAGCGAACCCTGGCGTTCTCTCGGCGATCGCGGGCACCGGCTGGGCCATCTCCGCGTCCATCCCCGCCGGCTCCGCGAGGGAGAAAGCCGCGGTCAGGCTCATCAAGTACCTGTATTCGGACGAAGTTCAGGCGATTCGCTACAGCACCGGCGCCTATGTGCCGACGCGCAAGAACGTCAAGGCGAACGTCGAACCCCTCGTCGCGAAGGTACCGGTGTTCTACGCCGACAACCCCAAGACCTGCTACGTCTTTGACGGCATGTTCGACCCCGCGGTGTACAATGTGTTGAACGATGGCCTCATCGCGATCGGCCTCGGCACTTCCACGCCCGAAAAAGTGGCGGCCGATATCCAGAAGGCCTACGAAACCTGGAAAGCTTCCCAGAAATAATTGAAAATGGAGGAGTCGGGATGCGCGGAGCCCCCCGTGGGCGCCGGCCCGTCCGAGGGCTTCCCGCGCGTCCCGGCGTTTTCAAAAAAGAGAGGGAATGGCTGTTCTCTGGAAGAATTCTTTCACGCGGAGCTGATATGGCACATACAAACAGGGCACATCTTGAAGAGAGACGGGCGTACTGGGCAATGGTGACGCCCGCGTTCGCGCTCTACCTCCTCGTGATGGCCTTCCCCATCGTTCTTTCCGTGGTTCTCTCGGTGTCGAACTATTCTGGCGGCAAGATGTTCGGCGGCGAAACGTGGGGATTCGCCGGGTTCGGCGCATACACGCGCGTCTTCACCGACCCCTGGTTCTGGAACGCGCTCAAGAACAATCTCTACATCGTGCTGATCTCGGTCTTCGGCCAACTGCCGCTTGGCCTCATCTTCGCGTACTTCATCTACGCCAAGATCGTGAAGGCGCCGAGCTTCTGGCAGGGCGTGCTCTATGTGCCGAACATCATCTCCGTGATCGTGGTCGGCCTTCTGTGGCAGACGATCTTTTCGCCTCACGGCCCGATCGGAGAAATCGTAAACCACTTTCGCGTGAACGATTTCCAAACTCAGCTCAAAGGCATTTTCAACGCGGCGGGGGGCTTCTCGCTCTCCGACGACGTCATCCACAAGATTCTGAATCTGGCAGGGCCAGCGGGCCAGTCGATGTTCTCGAACCCCGTGCCCGAGCTCCGGGACCTCCTGTCCTCGTATCAGGGCCAGCCCATGGGCGATGTCTACACGGCGCTCTCGAACCTCTTCGTGCAGAAGTGGAGCCCTGCCTTCCTCACCAAACCGGATGTCGCCATGCTGCCCGTGCTCTTCGTGATCCTCTGGATGTACACGGGCATGTACCTCATCCTCTTTCTGGCGAACATGCAGAAGATCGACGCGCAGATCATCGAGTCGGCGCGCATCGACGGGGCGAACGAGGGGCAGGTCATGCGCTTCATCATACTTCCCGCGCTCTCGGGGACCATCGTCAACTCGGCGATCCTCGCGATTTCCGGTTCCCTGTCGAGCTTCGCGCTCATCTTCGCGATGACGGGAGGAGGACCGTCGCGGGTCACCGAGATTCTCTCCATCTATATGTACAACAACGCGTTTTTGGGCAGACCCAATTTCCCGCTCGCCAACGCGATTTCGCTCATCATGGTCCTCATCAGTATCGTCCTGATCGTGCTGACGAAGGCCGTCGAGAAGCGCTACGGCGGAAAGGAGGACTAAAAACATGTCCGAGACGATCCGCGAATCCAGACTGAAAAAAACCTTCTCCGCCCTAGGGCGGGGGGCTGTCTATATCGTGATGGGCGTCTTCGCGTTCATGACCCTGTATCCGATTTTCTGGCTCATCATGAACTCGTTCAAGACGACGAGGGAGTTCCAGGTGAGCCAGCTCGCGCTGCCCCACGCGGCGACCCTGCAGAACTACAGCGAGGCGTGGAAGATGGGCGATTTCGGCCTTCTCTTCCCGAACTCGATCATCTATACGCTCGGCACCACGGCGGGCGTCATCTTTCTCTCGCTTCTGGCGGGCTTCGCCTTCGCCAAGCTGAAGTCGAGGGCGACGAAGCCGATCTACAACAGCTTCATCATAGGCATCCTCCTGACGACGCAGACGCTGATGATTCCGCTCTTCCTCGAAGTGAACCTCCTCGGCATCTACAACACGCGGCTCGCGGTCCTCCTCGTCTACATCGGGGCGGGCCTCCCCATTGGCATTTATCTCTCGACGGAGTATATCAAGGCGATTCCCAGCGCGGTGGTCGAGTCGGCGCGCATCGACGGGGCGGGCTTCTTCAAGATATTTCTCAAGATCATCATACCGATGAGCGTGCCCGTCGCCACGACGCTCGCGATGCTGAACATTACGAGCACTTGGAACGAGTTCGCGCTCATCAATATTCTCGTGTCCAAGACCGAGCTCAAGTCGCTGCCTCTGGGCATCTACAAGTTTTCGGGTTCGCTCTCCACCGACTACGGCAAGCAGTTCGCGGCGCTGACCATCGGGATGGTGCCCATGCTTGTGTTCTACATGATTTTCCGCAAGCAGATAACGAAGGGCGTGGCGGCCGGCGCGATCAAGGGATAAGGAGCAGGGCATGAAGCGGCAGGATGGATTCCCCGACGATTTTGTCTGGGGCTGTTCGACATCGAGCTATCAGATTGAAGGCGCGGCGGCGGAAGGGGGAAAGGGCCCTTCGATATGGGATACCTTCGCGCATGCGCCCGGCAAGGTGGCTAAAGGACACACCGGGGACATCGCCTGCGATTCCTACCACAGGTGGAACGACGACATCTCGCTCCTTCGGGAGCTGAACGCGGGGGCGTACCGCTTTTCGGTCTCGTGGACGCGCATACAGCCCGAGGGTAGGGGTTCTCCGAACCAGGCTGGTCTGGATTACTACTCAAGGCTTGTGGACGCTCTCGCCGAAGCTGGCATAGAGCCCTGGCTCGAGCTCTTTCACTGGGACCTCCCTCAGGCTCTCGAGGAGGCCGGCGGATGGCGCGTCCGCGACACTGTGCTGCGCTTCGAGGAGTACGCCGCGATCATGTACGGGCATATCGGCGACCGCGTGCGTCACTGGACAAGCATGAACGAGCCCTGGTGCGCGGCTTTTCTGGGGCATCTGGTGGGCAACCACGCGCCTGGCATGCGGGACCGTGTGGCGGCGACGCGCGCCGTACACCACCTCCTTCTCGCGCACGGACTCGCGGCGCGGGACTATCGGCGGAGCGGACTCGCGGGCGAATACGGGCTCGTCATAAACCCGAACAGACCGAGGCCGGCGACTCTGCGCGCCGAGGACGTCGACGCGTCGGAACTGGCTTCCCTCGAGCGCACGTCCCTGTGGCTCGACCCGGTGTTCGGGCGGGGGTATCCCGCGGGATTTCTGGAGAGATTCGGTGAATACCTGCCGATCGAGGAGGGCGATATGGACATCATCGCTTCTCCGCTCGATTTCATCGGTGTGAACTACTACAACGAGGAGGCCGTGCGTGCCGCGGCGCCGCGCGCCGACAATCCGTATGGTTTCGAATTCGTGCCCACCTACCAGAAGAAGACCGAGATGGACTGGGAGATCGAGCCTCAGGGCCTGCGCCGCATACTCGAGCATATCGCCGGGAACTGGCCCTGCAGGGCCCTGTATGTGACCGAGAACGGGGCGGCTTTCGCCGACGCACTGGGGCCCGATGGCATAATCCGCGACTATGACCGCATCGCATACCTGGAGGGCCACATCGAGGCCTGCCGCGAGGCGCTTTCGCACGGTGTTCCGCTCAAAGGGTACTTCGTGTGGAGCCTTCTGGACAATTTCGAGTGGTCCTTCGGCTACACGAAGAAGTTCGGGCTCGCGAGCGTCGACCCCGCCGACCGGAAGCGGCGACCCAAGCTCAGCTTCTATTATTACCGCGACAGGATTGCGGGCTTCCGCCCCTGAGGAGAGGACATGGCGAGGAACGGCGATCTCGTCCCGCTTCCTGTCTCCTACGAGGAGCGGGAGGGGGCGTTTCATTTCGGAAGTGAGACTCTCATCGTCGCGCCGCCCGGGCTTTTCCCGGAAGCGGAAGTGCTGGCGGGCTGGCTCTCTTCGGTCGGCGGCATAGGGAAGGTCACGGTCGTACAAAAGAGGGGCGCAGAGGACGCAGGTCCTACTGGCCGAGATGGTGCGATTCATCTGGGCCTGTTTCCGGAAGTGCGCGAAGGCGCCCCCGAGGCCTACGAGCTTACGGTCTCGCCGGGCGGCATTGAGATTCGCGCCGCCGCCTCCGCGGGGATAGCGCGCGGCGCGGCGAGTCTCTGGCAGCTTGCGTTGTCGCAAGGGGCGGCTGTGGGTGCGACAGTGGTGCGGGACGAGCCGCGGTTTGCGTGGCGTGGTCTCATGCTCGACTGCGCGCGCAATTTTTTCAGGGTGGAGTTCATAGAAAAACTGCTCGACGCGGCAGCGCTCCACAAACTCAATGTTTTCCACTGGCATCTGACCGACGATCAGGCCTGGAGGCTCGAAATTCTTTCCAGACCCGAGCTCACCGGGCGCGGGGCCTTCAGACAGGACCTGCGCTACCGGATAGCCTGGGAAAAGGGTGGATTCTACAGCCGGGAAGACGTCGCCCGCATCGTGAAGTATGCCGAGGCGCGCCACATCCTCGTGGTCCCAGAGATAGAGTCGCCAGGCCACAGCACGGCCCTCCTCGCCTCGCACCCTGAATTCTCCTGCCTCGGTGGACAGGATGCTTCTGTACACTTCGAGCCGGAGGACCGTTATGGCATCTTCGAGGACATACTCTGCGGCGGGAACGACCGCGTGCTCTCATTCTTCGACGAAGTACTCGATGAGGTTTGCGCCATGTTCCCGGGCGACTATGTGCACATGGGGGGGGACGAGGCGCCGAAAGGGCGGTGGCTGGCGTGCCCTGACTGTCAGAGGAAGATGCGCGTCCTGGGCCTCATCAAGGATGACGGCAGGTATGAACCCGAGGGTCTTCAGGCTTGGTTTATGGGAGAGCTGGCGCGGATGCTGGCCCGTCGCGGTAAAAGGATGATAGGCTGGGACGAAGTCGTGGAGGGCTGCATCGGGAAAGATACGCTGGTGATGTCTTGGCGGGGGTACGAGAACGGCCGGCGCGCTGCGGAGCTCGGCCATGATGTTGTGATGTGTCCTCAGACGAAGGCCTGCTACCTCGATCACAAGCATTTAGATTCTCCTGAGGAGCCCGGGCATCTCGGCGTCTGTACTCTAGAGGATTCCTACCTGTTCGAGCCACTGCCCGAGGGCTTGAGCGTCGGGGCGGCGGGCCACATCATCGGCGGGCAGGCCAACCTGTGGAGCGAGCTTCTGTACTTTGGAAGGCAGGCCGAATATATGCTTTTCCCCAGGCTGTGCGCGCTGTCCGAGGCGCTCTGGAGCCCGCGCCAAAAGCGCAGCTTTGAAGATTTCAGCGCGCGGCTCGAAACGCACAAGCGCAGGCTCGACGCGCTCGACATCGCATGGTGCCGATCAAAAGGGGTATAATGCCGAAATCTCGGCCCGCCGCTGACAATGAGAGGCTTCTTCTTCCGACATCCTTCTCAGCGTCACTTAAAGCAGGATATCAAAGTCAAAACGATAGAGCCGAGGCCGCAATCTGTATTTTTCCAGCGTGTCGGGGCCACAAGTGGCCGTTCCAAGGCCACGCTGGGCAATATCGATATTCAGAAAAATCTCCTGGCGAGGAACAAGCTCACTATAATGGAGTGCTTTCCACATCTGGGCCGGGTCATAATGGGATGCCGAGAAATCGAATCCGTCGCCCTGGATGCGAATTCTGGCGCCACGTCCGGGGTCCGAGAACTCGACCCACCGAACATCGGTGCGATTCCCATTTTCCTGGGGAAGTATATAGGGGACATCCAGCCTGCCGACATCCATCGCATAGAGGCCTATGATGGCGCCGGCCTTTCTGTCCGAATAGCATTCCTGGGGGCCCCCGCCGTACCACTTCACGCTTTCGAACTCCCCGGGCAGAGTACATGCCAATCCGACGCGAGGAAGCTCCGGAAGCGCCGGATCGAGATCGAATGCCATGGAGGCCGATATTCTGTTTGTGCCAAAACTCCACCTCTGCCGGAAATTTCCAACATTACGGCCCGTTCGACTCACAACCTTGTGACCTGCCCTGAGGACATCGCCATCGACAAGCTGAGAGTCGAGGCTGAAATGGAGTTCATCCAGGCCCGCATCGAGCCATTCATACATCACCTTGTTCTGACAATAGAAAGAAAAACCCGGTTTGCTGTACTTGTCGATGAATGTTTTTAGACCATCGTTTTCAGTTGGCACTCTCCAGAGGTTCATCACGAGTGGGGAGACCAGCCTCTCGATCCCGCCTCCTGTGAGCGATGAAAGAAAGCCTTCCCGTGAAAATACCGCCGCGTATCCCTCGTCGCCTCGGCAAACAGCCCGCACGGTATCCGGCCCCTCGATCCAGTCGATGCTCGAGGCCGGCGATTGAGTCCTTTTCCATGTTGTGGGTGTCAGCGGCAGCTGTTCCCACCCGATTCTGAATCCTTTCGGCGCCCAGCCCATGTCTTTCGCAAGGCGAAACTCGAGAAGGATGAAGGATTCGCTCGCCATCGCCTTTTCTTGGACTTCATCAGTCCAGGGAATTTGCAGATCCATATCCACACCCCCGCCTGGCGGCGTAGGGGGTAAGGCCACTGTTCCGGAAATCAGCTCAAGGCCCTCTGCCTGGATCGTCCAGCGCATATCCAGGAGGTCGAGGTTTGTAAAATCGAGCAGGTTTTCTATCCGGATCAACCCCTTCCAAGGATCAATCGCGCGCGCCGAAACAGGCTGGAAGAGCTTTGTGCATTCAGAGAGCACGGGTTTTTCGCTTCGGTCGGGGAAAACGAGCCCGTTGCATATAAAATCGCGGTCGCTTGGCTCATCGCCAAAATCGCCGCCATATTTCCAGTATTTCCTGCCAGCACTATCAAATGCGGCTATTCCCTGATCTACCCAGTCCCATATGAATCCGCCCTGGAGCCCCCGGTAGCGTCGGATGAGCGCCCAGTAATCCGCAAGGCCACCATTCGAGTTGCCCATCGCGTGGGAATATTCGCACATGATGAAAGGCCTGTTGTCCTTGGTCGTTTGGGCCCATGTCTCCACGAGATCGAGCGTGGGGTACATCGTCGAAACGATATCCGAGGCCATGTGGCCGCGCTTGAGGGATTCCTGCGTGTGCCATCCCTGGCCACGTTCGGGCCTCAGGGCCCCTTCGTAATGGATAGGCCTTGTCGGGTCGAAAGAGCGTATCCAGCCGGCCATGGCGTCGTGGTGTGGTCCGTAGCCGGATTCGTTTCCGAGCGACCACAGAATGACTGAGGGGTGATTCTTGTCCCTCAGTACCATCCTGATGCCACGATCGAGAAAGGCAGCCGCCCACCTTGGATCGCGGCATAGCTGATCATAGAAGGCATGGCTCTCTATGTTGGCCTCGTCCACTAAATACAGCCCATACAGATCGCAGAGGTCATACCACCGTTCATCGTTCGGGTAGTGGCTGTTGCGGACGGCATTGAAATTGTGTCGTTTCATCAGCACGATATCCTTGATCATGTCGGCGGTGGCGAGCGTCTTGCCATGAAATTCGTCGTGTTCATGGCGGTTGACGCCCTTGATGAGCACGGCCTTGCCGTTGATGAGGAGCTGGCGGTCCCGCACCTCGATCTTTCGAAAGCCGATGTGGCATGCGACATGTTCCATGTCGGCGCCTGAGGGCGAAACAAGGCTTGCCGTCACACTGTAAAGAACCGGGTTTTCGTGGCTCCAGAGCTGGGGTGAGTGTAGCGGTATCTTGATCTCGGTTTCCCAGCCGGACACGGCGTACTGTGCCTTGACGACGCTCTCCGTCTCGGCGAGGAGGCTGTTCCCGGGACAAGGGCCATAGAGGGCGACGCGCACGCGATAGTCACCTTTATACTCTGCCACCCCGAGGCCTTCCGGCAGGCCCGAGACTCGGTAATCGGGAAGGGCCATGCCATCCCTGACGTTTTCCCCATTGGGATCGAAGGTAAAGCCGAGGGCAATCCTTGCCGACAATAGGCCCTCCCTCATGTTCTGTCCCAGCCCAGGCCTCAGGTCGACATCCGCCAGATAGGCAAAATCGGTCGAGTAGAGATAGACGCTTCGGTAAATTCCTCCGTACCACCATTGGTCCTGATCCTCTATGAAGCTCGAATCTGTGTAGCGGATTACCTTGAATGCCAGAATATTCTCGCCTGCGGCGAGATAGGGGCTGAGGTCGAATTCGGCAGGCAGGCGCGTATCTTTTGAAAAGCCGACATACTGTCCGTTGCAGAAGGTTTCGAGGTAGCTTTCGGCGCCGCCGACATGAAGGACAACGCGTCTTTTTGTCCAGCCATAAGGAAGCTGAAGGACACGCCGGTACAGGCCTGTCGGATTGTGCCTTGCCGGCGCCGAGGGAGGCACATTGCCGAAGGGCATCACGACGTTCGTGTAGTGTGGTTTGTCAAGGCCCTGCAGTGTCCAGGTTCCCGGGACATCAATCTCGCTCCATGAGGATGCATCGAAGCCCAAGGCCGCGAAATCGGGAGGGACGAAGTCTGGGCTGTCGGCGAGCGCACACAGCCATTTCCCATCGAGGGAGAGGAACCAGGGATTGGGCTGAGGTGCTTTCTCCGGCCACCGCAGCAGGGCGGCGAGCGCAGATGCCCTCGACGGGAAAGGAACAAGAGGGCTCCGCATCGGCAGGCGCGCCGAAGCGAGAAGCTCCGGCGTTTCCCATGGCTGGCCGGAATGAAACAGATCATTGCTGCATGGCATGTTGGCTCTTCCCTCCTCAGGTTTCTCGCCTCAGCCTTTCACCGAACCGAGGAGTCCTGACACAAATTCTTTCTGCATTGCGAGATAGAGTACGAGAACAGGCACGATGGAAATACCGACGATAATCATGACGGCTCCGTACTCGATCGTATATGCCCTCATCATCGAGGATATCGCGATGGGCAATGTCTTTTTCTCTTCAGATAAAATAGTCATGAGGGGCCACAGGTAACTGTTCCACTGTGAGAGAAACATGTAGATTCCCGCGGATACGAAACTCGCCTTCATGGAGGGAACTACGATCCGGAAGAAGATGTATATTTCTCTGGCCCCGTCGATGCGGGCGGCTTCCATTATTTCGGTTGGAAACATCTGGAAATTCTGCCGCATGAAGAAGATGATGAAGGGGGACATGAGCGCCGGCAGAATGATGGCGGCGTGGGTGTTGAGCAGTCTCAGCGACGACATGAGTTTGAAAAGGGGTATGACCAGAGCAATCTGGGGCATCATCAGGGACAGCATGAAGACCGAGAACACTTTTTCGCGCGCGTTCGACCTGTATTTCTCAAAACCGAAGGCGGCGAGGGAATTGACGAGCACCCCCAGAAGCACCGTCAGGGTCGCGATCTTGAGTGAGTTCAGAAAATAGACCGGCAGGTTATAGTTTTTGATTGCCTTGTTCCAGTTCAGCGGGAATTCCTTCCCCGGAATGACGACTCCTGCGACGACGGCATTGGGGTTGAGCGTCGTCCCTATCAGCATCCAGAAAAAGGGAAAGAGGCTCACGATGACGATCGCGGCGAGAAAAATCCATACCAGGAGTCTGGAAAACGTAAAACGCCTCGCCACCGTCATTAGTCCCTCCTGCCCAGTAGTTTCATCTGGGTGAAAGCAAAGCCGGCCGTGATAATGACGACAATGTATGACAGAGCCGCGGCGTATCCGAAGTCCGAATTGAGAACAAAAGCCTGGCGGTAGATATAGAGCGCCGCTGTCATCGTCGCATTGGCCGGCCCCCCTTCCCATGTCAGTACATTGGGTTCGTCGAGAAGCTGCATCGTCCCGCTTATGCTTGTCACCAGCGAGAACAGAATGACCGGACGAAGCAGGGGCATGGTTATGCGGAAGAATTGTTGCCGTTTGTTCGCCCCGTCAACTTCCGCGGCCTCGAAGATTTCGTTGCTGATGTTCTGCATGCCCACGATGAAAAACACCATGTTGTAGCCCGTCCATCTCCACGTGAGGGCAATCATGATCGTGGCCCTCGCCCAGCCGGGATCATTGAGCCAGCCGATAGGACTCTGGATGAGCTCCAGTTTCATCAAGAGATTATTGAGGAGGCCGTTTGTCTGAAAGAGCATTCTGAAGAGCACCGAATACGCCACAAGGGATGTCACGCAGGGAAGAAAGAAAATGGTCCTGAGTGTCCCGCGACCACGCCTGACCTGGTTGAGGATGGCGGCCAGCACGAGGGCCAGCATGATCATGATCGGAATTTGGATGCCCATGAAAAGAAAGTTGTGGCCAAGCGATTGCCAGAATATCTTGTCATTGAGCATGCGCGCGAAATTGCCGAGCCCGATATAGGTGGTGCGCATGCCTTGCCATTTGCGGGTGACCATGTTCAGTGAAGAAAGAATCGGATATAGGTTGAAGCTCGTATAGAGAATGATGGCCGGAGCGATCATGAGCCATCCTATTCTATTCAGGTATCGCGCGGAAGCTCCAGTTTTGTTCACTTTGCCTCTCCTGACAAGCGCTGCAGTTCCGTATCCCGGGCGGGAGGAACTGCAGCCTTTGGTGATTGTCCGGATGATGCTGTTATCGTCCGGTAACCTGCTTGTATTCCGCTTCGGCGTGGGCAATCGTGTCGCCCACTGTCTTCAGTTCCCCCTTGAACATGAGAAGTATCGCGTTTTTCACCGCGTCGCGCATCGCAACATAGTTGGGAGTATAGAGAAGCGTAGGTACGTTCTCCATCCAGGCAGCAAAATCCTTGTAGACTGGCTGCTGTTTGTAGAAGAACTCGTCCGGCGCCGTATAGTTGGAACCTGAGCGGCTTGGCAGGTAGGTGCCCATCGCCCCTGCGCCCTTGAGGATCGTGTTGTAGAAATTGAGGGCATCGGGAGTGCTGCTCGCCCACACGGACTTCAGGAAATCGATGGCCACGGCCTTATTCTTGCTGGAAGAGAAGACGTACCAGCTTGAACCGCCGTTGTTGCTCGCGTTTCTGGCACCCTCCACACCTTCAATTCGCGGTGTCGGTACCGCCATCCACTTGCCCGCATTCCCTGGTTGCGATTTCAGCGTTCCTATTATCCAGATGGCGTTGAGAAGACCGACGGTTTCTCCGTTGTTGAACGCCGAGACCCAGTTGTTCCAGCCTTCGGCGTTGTACAGCAGACCCTTGTCGTTCAGTTCCTTGAGGATGGCGAGGGATTTTTCCATTGCCGGAGTTCGGAGATTGAGGCTACCATCCTTATTGAAGAACTGAGTACCCGTGGATTGCACCATTATTCTGAGCGTGTCGAAGCTTGTCGTATCGTAGGCGAGAAGGGGCTTTCCTCCCTTGGCCTTGATCGCGGCACCCAGATTGATGACATCCTGCCAGGTCATGTTTTTCTGGTAGCTGTCGGGGTTGAGGCCGGCGGCCTTGATATAATCGGCCCGAAGCCAGAGACCCGTGGAGCCTGTATCGAAGGGTATGCCGTATATCTTGTTGCCTTCAGTCATCGGTCCCTGCTTGTATACCGCGAATTTCGAATAATCGACACCCGCTGCCTTGAGATCGACAAAGGCATTGGGATAATTGAGGATGAATTTCTCGATGACATAGTCCTGGAAGAGCGCGATATCCGGCAGCCCCGCGCCTCCCGCCTGCAGGCCCGCTTCGATTTTGCCCTCGATATTCTCGGGTACATCGAGTATTTGGATTTTCACTTCGGGATGCGACTTATTGTAGACGGCCGCCGCTTCCTTCATCGAATAGCCGTTGAAGTTTGGATCCCAGCACCATACCGTGATTGTCTTTGCGTCAGCCGCCGAAAGACTCGGCACGATGACGAAGAGAACTGCAATAGCCATCAAAGCAAATAGAGCACGTTTCATGAAAGACACCTCCTTATCATTTGGGAAATCGAGCACTTTACTAAAACGTTTAAGTGCTGATAAAATTCTACCATTGAAATTTTGACCTGTCAACGAAAAAAGGAGCAGCGCCAGATGAAGGGCAAAAAAGTCACCATACAGGATGTGGCGAGACACGCGGGGGTCTCTATTGCCACGGTCTCGTTTGTACTCAACAAGAAGGGCAGTCAGATGGCCATTCCCCCGGAAACAAGAGAACGTGTTCTGCGCGTGGTACAGGAGCTGAAGTATGTTCCCAATGCGGCGGGCCGGCATCTGGCGAGCGGCAAGAGCCATACGATCGCCTTCGTTCTTCCTTCTGCCATCCACCTCCGCGTCGACGCCTTCATCCCGCAGATTCTGTCAAGCCTCAATGAAGTCTGCCACCAGAATGGGTTCAAGCTTCTCGTCTATGCGATCGAGGATCCCTCGAGGCCGGACGCCTACATGAGCATGGTTCAGGAAAACTCCATAGATGGCCTTTTCATCCTGAACCCGAGGGAAGACGAGAACCAGATAAACGCGCTTATCGATGCGGATTTTCCTGTCATTGTGGGACCGGGATGGCAGAATCCCAAGGCGTGCGGCGTCGGCTTCAGCAATCACCTCGCTGCGATGAAGGCCACGGAACACCTGCTCTCTGAGGGGCACCGGCGGATCGCCTGTATAAATTACGGCCCGGAGAATTATCTCACCGCGGCCAGCAGGTACAGGGGATATTGTGATGCGCTGACTCAGGCGGGGCTCCCGATCGACGAAAATCTCGTCGCATGGGCCGACTTCAGTCATGAGAGCGGGTATCGCTCCGCCCTTAGGCTTCTGGAGAGGAATAGTGATTTTACCGCGATTTTCACAGGCAACGATACGGTGGCGATTGGCGTGATGGCCGCGCTCCACGATAGAGGCAGGGAAATTCCACGCGATATCTCGATAATCGGCATAGACGATATTCCGCCCTCGAAGTTTCTCAGTCCTCCCTTGACCACAATTCATGTGGATGGCGCCGGATATGGCAGGCTGGCAGGGGAAATGCTCATTTCCCTCGTAAATGGAATAAGGCCCCAGCCTGATCGTGTTTATCTGCCGACCGACCTGATGATTCGCTCCTCTACCGCGGGCCCACGGACAAGGCTATCGGTCTTCGGATGAGAAGAATATCTATAAAAAACGGGTTGTTCAGCTTGTCAAAAATATAAGTTTTCTTTATTATTTAATCATCTTATATTTTAAAAGGCGTCGATGATGAAAGAACACGTTGAATTTGAAAATGCGCTCAAGGAGTGGATAGGCCAGGTCATGCAGCTCTCGATGAAGGATTTTATCGAGTATTCCGCGGAAACCCGGCTCTCCATGCCTCAGATCGCCATGCTTGTCCGGCTGAATGACAGAAAGCACTGCGCGGTGACGGAACTGGGCGAGGAATTCGGGGTGAGCGGCGCCGCCGCGAGCCAGATGGTGGAGAAACTTGTTCAGATGGGCTTGTTGGAGCGCGTGGAGGACGCGAACGACCGGCGCGTACGGCGGCTCCTCCTCACCCCGAAAGGCAAGACCATCGTAGAGCGGAACTTTGAAGCGCGGCAGGGGTGGATAAAGGGTTTCTGCGCTACGGTCACTCCGGAGTTCGCCCGAAACGCGGCTCATATGTTCAGGGAACTCATGGATGCCGCCCAACGCTTTGAGGCAGGAGAACGTTTTGAGTCTCAACATCATCCATGCCAGGACGCAAGGCGAGCGGCCAGACCGCATCCAAGGAGCGTCTGATGCGAACCGTATTTCGTTATCTGAAGCCATACTGGCTCAGTGTCATATTGGTCATTGCGCTTTTGTTCCTTCAGGCGAACGCCGACCTTTCGCTGCCGGACTATCTGTCCAAAATCGTGAACGTCGGCATCCAACAGGGCGGTATTGAGGCGGATATCCCGCAGGTCATGCGCGCGAGCAGCTTCGAGGCCCTGAGGAAGCTCATGCAGATGGAAAGCGCGGGGGACAGATTCGCGGCGCTGGAAAAAGTGTACGCACAGGTGACGCCTGGCTCATCCGAAGCAGATTCCCTCGCGAAGAAGTGGCCGCTCGCGAAGACCGAGCCCGTCATGTCGCTGAATACCGGTGACAAGGCCGCAGTGGATTCTGCGAGAGAGATATTTCTCGCGGAGTATCCGAAACTGGTGGTGTTCTCGCAGGTGGCAGCCGGAGGCGGACAGTCGTCCGCGGCGGCCTCCGGGCTGTCCACGCTCGGCTCCATGAGCCCCCAAGAGATTCTCGCGCAGATGAACGGCCTCGACTCGCTCACGAAATCGCAGCTCACCGTCCGGGGCCTGCAGGCTGAGTTTACGGCGCTCGGCGTCGATACGAACGCGCTACAGACGTCCTACATTCTGCGGATCGGCGCGCTCATGCTCCTCGTCACCCTTGCCTCGGTGATCGCGACAATTCTCGTCGGCTTTCTTAGCTCAAGGATGGCGGCGGGCACCGCCCGCGACCTGAGGAGCGCGGTCTTCGCGAAAGTCGAGGACTTTTCGCTCGCCGAGTTCGATTCATTTTCGACCGCCTCGCTGATCACGCGTTCGACCAACGACGTGACGCAGGTCCAGATGATGATCATGATGGGCACGAGGATGCTCTTCTACGCGCCGATCATCGGTGTCGGCGGCGTCATTCGGGCGCTCGGCAAGGCCTCCGGCATGTGGTGGATCATCGCGCTGGCCGTGGGCGTACTCTTGGCCATCATCGGGCTCGTGTTCGCGATCGTGATGCCGAAATTCCGCACGGTGCAGAAGCTCGTGGACAAGCTCAACCTCGTCGTGCGCGAAAACCTCTCCGGCATGATGGTCATTCGGGCGTTCAACAGGCAGGACCACGAGGCAAGGCGCTTCGACAAGGCCAACAGTGACCTGACGGGCACGCTCCTCTATGTGACACGCGTCATGGTCGTGCTGATGCCCCTCATGACCGTCATCATGAACGTGGTCTCCATTTCGATCATATGGGTGGGCTCGCACGAGGTGGCCGCGGGGAGCATCCTCGTCGGGGACATGATGGCGTTCATGCAGTACTCCATGCAGATATTCTTCGCCTTCCTCATGATGTCGTTTATGTTCATCATGCTGCCGAGGGCGAGCGTCTCGGCCGACCGCATCGCGCAGGTCATCAATACCGGTGTGAGCATCCGCGACCCCGAGAACCCGGCCCGCCTTCCCGAGCCCGTGCGCGGCCAGATCGAGTTCCGCAACGTGCGGTTCCGCTACCCGGGCGCCCAGGAGGATGTGCTGCACGACATCAGTTTCACCGCGAAACCGGGCACCACGACGGCGATCATCGGCACGACGGGATCGGGCAAGTCGACCATGGTCAGCCTCATCCCGCGTTTCTACGACGTGACGGAAGGGCAGGTGCTCCTCGATGGCGTCGATATCAAGACGCTTCCCCTTGAGGAACTCCGCTCCCATATCGGTTTCATCCCCCAGAAGAGCATGCTCTTCACGGGCAGCATCGCCGAGAACATCCGGTACGGAAAAGAGGGGGCGACGGACGACGAGCTCGTGGAAGCGCTCTCGATATCGCAGATCATGAGCCTGGTGGAGGAAAGTCCTGAGGGGCTCGGACGCCAGATTTCCCAGGGGGGCATGAACGTCTCCGGCGGCCAGCGTCAGCGCCTCTCGATAGCCCGCGCCCTGGTGCGCCGGGCTCCGGTGTACATCTTTGACGACAGCTTCTCCGCCCTCGATTACAAGACCGACAGGACGATCCGGTCGTCGCTCAAGACCTATGCGAAAGACAGCGTCATTTTCCTCATCACCCAGCGCGTCGCCCCAATCCGCCACGCGGAGCAGATCATCGTACTCGATGATGGGCACGTGGTGGGCATCGGCACGCATGAACAGCTGATGAATACTTGCGAGGTATACCGCGACATCGCGCTTTCGCAGCTCAGGGAGGAGGAACTCGCATGAACACGAATGAGAAATCAAACAGTATGAATACCGCCGGCGCCTCCCCAATGCCGAGGAGGCGTGGCCATGGCTTCGGGCCCCCCGGCGGAGGCCCGCACGCCCTCATGCCCGGAGAAAAGTCGAAGGATTTCAAGGGCACGATGAAAAAGCTCATCGCGTACCTGGGCCCGTATCGCTGGGGGCTCTTGGTGGCCATGGTGCTGGCTACGGCCGCGACGATCCTGGCGATCGTGGGCCCCAAGATTCTCGGCACCGCGACCACGACGCTCTTCGAAGGTGTGGTGAAGAAACTAACTCGCTCCGGAGACATCGATTTCACGAAGATCGGCGGCATCCTCATGACGGTGCTCGGACTCTACGTGTCATCCGCGATCCTGCAGTACATCCAGGGCTGGATTGTTTCCGGGATCGCGGTCAAAATCACCTATACGCTGCGCAAAGACATCATTTCAAAGATAAACCGGATGCCGTTCAGGGCCTTTGACAACACGAACCACGGCGAGATTCTCTCGCGCATGACGAACGATGTCGATACGGTGAACCAGACGCTCAGTCAGAGTCTCTCGCAGATGATCACCTCGGTGATGACGCTGATCGGCGCCCTCGTGATGATGCTCACCATAAGCTGGCAGATGACGCTCGTCGCCCTGGCGATGATTCCTCTCTCGATTGGGCTCGTACAGATCATCGTGAAGCGCTCGCAGAAGTATTTCAAGACTCAACAGGAGTATCTCGGCCACCTGAACGGGCATATTGAAGAGGTTTTTGGCGCGCACACGGTGGTGAAAGCCTTCGGCGGTGAGAAAAAGGCTGTCGCGGCATTCGACGAGCTCAACTCGACACTCTATCAGTCCGCCTGGAAGAGTCAATTCCTGTCGAGCATCATGATGCCGCTCATGAACTTTGTCGGCAATTTGGGCTACGTCGCGGTGGCGGTCAGCGGCGGCTGGCTCGCGGCGAAAAAGATGGTCACGGTCGGCGATATTCAAGCCTTTCTGCAGTATGTGAGGTCCTTCACGCAGCCCATCACCCAGGTGGCGAACATTTCGAACGTGCTCCAGCAGACGGCGGCCGCGGCCGAGCGCATCTTCGACTTTCTGGCCTCCGAGGAAGAGCAACAGGATATTGCCATTGGCGAGGCGCCCAAGGGAATTAAGGGCAAGGTTGAGTTCCGCCACGTGCATTTCGGGTATCTCCAGGGCCAGCCCATCATCAAGGATTTCAGCGCGACTGTCCTTCCTGGGCAGAGGGTGGCCATCGTCGGACCGACGGGCGCCGGCAAGACTACGCTCGTGAAGCTTCTCATGCGCTTCTACGAGCCCGAGAGCGGCGAGGTTCTCATCGACGGCGTGCCGATCAAGGATGTGCCGCGCTCGGTCGTTCGGTCATGGTTCGGCATGGTTCTGCAGGATACCTGGCTGTTCTCCGGCACCGTGAAGGACAATATCGCGTACGGGAAGCACGATGTCAGCGAGGGCGAGATTACCGAATCGGCGAAAGCCACCCACGTCGACCACTTTGTGCGCGCATTTCCCGAAGGCTACGATTTCGTGCTCAACGAGGAGACGACGAATATCTCCCAGGGACAGAAGCAGCTTCTGACCATCGCCCGCGCCATGCTCGCCAAGCCGCCCATGCTCATCCTCGACGAGGCGACAAGCAACGTGGACACACACACCGAGCTTTTAATCCAGAAAGCGATGCTCTCTCTCATGCAGGGGCGGACAAGCTTTGTGATCGCGCACCGGCTCTCGACGATACGCGACGCCGATCTCATCCTTGTGATGGACCACGGCGACATCGTGGAGCAGGGCACGCACGAGGAGCTGCTCGCGAAGTGCGGTTTTTACGCCGAGCTCTACAACAGTCAGTTCGACGAGAGCGGGGAGATGCAGCGGGTGTGCTCGTAAGAGGCGCGCTCCGTGGCGGGGCGCTGAGCGGAGTGGCCCGCGGCGGCCATATATGCATAAAAAAGCGCGGTACCGCAAGGCGCCGCGCTTTTCTTGTCTTGAAACCGTACAATCTGACACTGGGTCAGATTGTACCGGACGAAAATCAGTAATCCATACCGCCCATACCGGGGCCGCCAGCGGGTGGCGCGGGCGGGTTCTTCTCGGGCAGGTCGGTGATGGCGCACTCGGTGGTGAGGAGCAGGGCCGCGACCGATGCCGCGTTCTGGAGCGCGCTGCGGGTGACCTTGGCCGGGTCGATGATGCCCGACTTCACCATGTCGGTCCACTCCATCTTGGCCGCGTCGAAGCCCACGCCTTTCTTCTCATGCTTGGCCTTGTCCGCGATGATCGAACCGTCGATGCCGGCGTTGTCGGCGATCTGGCGGATGGGTTCCTCGAGGGCGCGCTTGACGATTTTGAAGCCGACGCGCTCGTCGTCCGTCATCTTGGAGGTATCCGCCTTCTCGAGGGCGAGCGCCGACTGAATGAGCGCGATGCCGCCGCCAGGGACGATGCCTTCCTCGATGGCCGCGCGGGTCGCGGAGAGCGCGTCCTCGACTCTGTGCTTCTTTTCCTTCATCTCGACTTCGGTGGCCGCGCCGACATTGATTACCGCAACGCCGCCTGCGAGCTTGGCTAGGCGCTCCTGGAGTTTCTCGCGGTCGTAATCGCTGGTGGTCTCCTCGATCTGTTTCTTGATCTGGGCGATGCGGTCCTGAATGTCCTTCTGTTTGCCGCCGCCATTGATGATCGTGGTGTTGTCCTTATCGACCTTGACGGTCTTGGCGGTGCCGAGCTGGCTGAGGGAAGTGTTTTCGAGCTTGAGGCCGAGTTCCTCGGAGATGACTTCGCCGCCTGAGAGGATCGCGATGTCTTCGAGCATGGCCTTGCGGCGGTCGCCGAAGCCGGGCGCCTTGACGCCGCAGACATTGAGCGTGCCGCGCAGGTGATTCACGATGAGGGTGGCGAGCGCCTCGCCTTCGATATCCTCGGCGATGATGAGAAGTGGCTTGCCGGTCTGGGCGATCTTCTCCAAGACGGGAAGAAGGTCCTTCATGTTGGAGATCTTCTTGTCATAGATGAGGATGAGCGGGCTTTCAAACACGGTGGTCATCGAGTCGCGGTTGGTCACGAAGTAGGAAGACGTATAGCCGCGGTCGAACTGCATGCCTTCGACATACTCGATCGTGGTCTCCATAGTCTTGGATTCCTCGACCGTGATGACGCCGTCTTTGCCGACTTTGTCCATCGCGTCGGCGATCTGGTCGCCAATCTCGATATCGTTGTTCGCGGACACGGACGCGACGTGCGCAATCTCCTCTTTTTCCTTGATTTCCTTGGAATTCTTCCGGATTTCTTCGACAGAGAGAACCACGGCCTGATCGATGCCGCGCTTCAGTGCCATAGGATCGATCCCGGCCGCCACGGATTTCAGACCTTCCTTGACGATGGAGTACGCGAGCACCGTCGCGGTGGTCGTGCCGTCGCCTGCGATGTCGTTGGTCTTGGTAGCGACTTCCTTGAGAAGCTGGGCTCCCATGTTCTCATACGGATCCTCGAGTTCCACTTCCTTCGCGACAGATACGCCGTCCTTGGTCACGGTCGGGGCGCCGAACTTCTTGTCGAGAAGTACATTGCGGCCCTTTGGACCAAGCGTTACTTTGACAGCCTTGGAGATAGTCTCGACGCCGACAAGCAGTTTCCGTCGCGCATCTTCGCTGAACAACAATTGTTTCGCCATACCTTTGCTCTCCTGTATTTTACAGTGTTTCCCCGGTTACCGACATGTCATCGGATGAACGACGCTGCGGAACCAGTTAATCTATTTTGGAACGGCTTTGAGAGGCCTGTAATAAGATATAAAAAACGCGAAGAATCGGCAAGAGGAATACCCATGAGGCAATGACCGTGTCCTGCGCAGAATGTTCCGTGGTATTCGCATGGAACGTTTTATGCTACACTGGGGTGCGTGAAAAGACCGTTTCCAATACTCTACGTCGATACCGAGATGCTCGCGGTCGACAAACCGGCCGGACTGCTCGCGGTTCCCGACCACTGGGACCCCGATGTCCCCGTCGCCCGAGAGATGCTCTCGAAAGAATTCGGCAGGCTTCTGCCCGTGCACAGGATAGATAAGGAGACGACCGGCGTGCTCCTGTATGCCAGGAACGAAGCGGCGCACCGGGAGCTCAATGAGCGATTTTCGACGCGACAGGTCGAGAAAGTCTATCTTGCCGTTGTGCATGGCGAGCCCGAAGAGGATGCCTGGGACGTGGAGCTTCCGCTGCGCGCCGACGGCGACAGAATGCACAGGACGGTCATCGACGCGTCGAAGGGGAAACCCGCGAAGACCAGGTTCGAGGCGATAGAACGATTTCGCGGCTTTACGCTCGTGCGGGCGCTGCCCGAGACGGGGAGGACACACCAGATCAGGGTGCACCTCGCCGCGTCGGGCCTGACGATCGTGGCGGACCCCCTCTATGGCGACGGCGCGTCCCTCATGCTCTCCGCCCTGAAGCGCAAATGGAAGGGCGATGTCTATGAGGAGCGCCCCCTTCTGGGCCGCACCGCCCTGCACGCGGCGAAGGTCGCACTTATGCACCCCGCGACCGGCGCGCGGCTGGCGATAGAGGCGCCCCTTCCCCGCGATTTTAGGGCGACGCTCGCGCAGCTTCGCAAATTGTGTTCTCCCTGAGCCGCGGCGAACCATTCAGGCGTCGACGATCACTCTGTTTCGCCCGCTTTTTTTGCTTGCGTAGCGCTGCTTGTCCGCGCGCCTGCGGCCGAGAACGGTTTCGGCGCTGTAGCCGGTGATCGCTTCGGCCGCCGTATTCCGGTATTGAATGCGCCTTTCTTTATCGACGATGTATACGCCTTCATGGAGCACTTGAAGAATTGGCTCAAACCCGGGCATAGCCTGCGATTCACTGGGGTCATTCGTGAAGTTCTTGTTCATCTCCACTGGAGGTGGAACGCGGCGATGGCGCCGATGACGCGTTCGAGCTGGTCGGTCGGCGGCAGGATGGTCGTGCGGAAATGCGCGGTGCCGGGTTTTTGGCCGAAACCGCTCCCCGGCACAAGGCACACGCCTTCCTCTTCGAGGAGCGCCATGCAGTACTCTTCGTCGGTTCTGCCGGAAGGCAACGAGATCGAGGGAAACGCGTACATGGCGCCGTCGATGGGCTGACAGCGGATGCCGGGAATGCGGTTGAGGCCCTCTTCTATCATTTTTGCGCGCTTTGCAAGCTCCGCGAGGATGGCCTTTTGCTCTTCGGCAAAGAGAGGGTAGCTCGGCTCGCCGGCCACCGGCGGGCTGACCATGAGGTAGGTCAGCACCTGACCGGGTACATTCGCGCAGAGGGCGACGGACTGCAGTTTCGTGATCTGGGCAATCACCTCTTCGGGCAGATTGCGCGCTTCCATATAGCCGCCGCGCTGCCCACATTCGCCGAAAAATCCCTTCGATGTCGAGTGGAAGCTGAAGAGACTCACCTCGCGTTCATGCAGTTTCGACATGAGGTGGGCGAAGGAGATGAAGGTGATGCCCGGCCTGTAGATATTCTTTTGGTAGACCTCATCGGCGAGGATCGCGAGATTGTGGCGCTTCGCAAAGCGAATCACCATGCGCATGTTGTCTTCGGAGAGGACGCTGCCCGTGGGGTTTCCGGGGTTGATGACGACGATGGCGCGGGCGCGTATGCCCTCTTTGATCGCGCCGTGCATCGCGTCTTCGAGCAGCTCCTCGTCGAGGTTCCAGCCGGACTCCTCATCGAGATAATACCCAACCTGGCGTCCTCCATAGAGCGTGATCGTCGCCGAGTAGAGCGGATACTGCGGTATCGGTATGAGAATGCCGTCATTTGCCGACGCGATGAGGAGGCGGAGCGCGGCCTGGACGCCCTTTGAGGCGCCGTCCGTGAGGTAGATATGCTCCGGATTGGAGACTTGGTCTACGCCATCGTGGCTGTCGCGCGCGGCGATGAATTCCGAAATCGCCGCGCGGACAAAACGGAGCCCCTTCGATTCCGAATAGGCGCCAAGTCCGTACTTCGATTGTTCAAGAATATAGTGCGTCTTTTCTCTGACGTCGTCCTGGAACGCGTGATCTGACCTTTTCAGCAGCTCAGGCTGTTCGCAGGCCGCCAGCACGTCCCGCACATAGCGCAAGGGGGCTTGGCCCAAGGCCTGGGGATTGCCGATATTGCAGTAGATTATCTCTCTGCCCTGGTCTTCGAGCTCTTGGGCGCGCGCGACGATCGGCCCGCGCACGGCATAGTGCGTGTGGAGCACCGCGTCGCTGAGATCGGAAATCTGAAGAGACATGATTCCTCCTCGAGTAATCGCGCGTATCTTATCATTGGGGGCGCTTTTCCGTCGAGCATAGTGTCATGGGCGCGATAATTGTGTAATATAGGGCGATGAATTTGAATAATTCCAGGACGAACGCGCTGAAAGAAGCCGGAAGAGTCTTTCTGGTCGGTGTGGCGTCGGAGGATCTGCGTAAGGCCGAAGCGCGCGAGCTCCTCGATGAACTTCACGGGTTGGCGCGGACACTCGGCCTCGAGACTGTCGGAGAGGCCCTCATTCAGCTGAGAGATGCGACGCCGTCCTTTCTCGTCGGGACCGGAAAGTCCGAGGAGTTGGCGCAGGCCGCCGACGAGGCAGGCGCCGATACCATCATTTTTGATCATGTTCTGAGCCCTGTGCAGCAGCGCAACTGGGAAAAGCTGTCGTCGAAAAAGGTCTATGACCGGGCCGAGCTCATCATCAAGATATTCGCCTCGAGGGCCCTGACCAGGGAGGCCAGTCTCCAGGTGGAGCTCGCGCAGCTGCAGTACGCGCTGCCGCGCCTCGCCCACTCCTACGACGACCTCATGCGCCAGAGGGGTGGCCGCTACGGCACGAAGGGCTCCGGCGAACAGAAGCTCGAGCTCGACCGCCGTGAAATCGAACGGCGAATTCACGAGATCAAGGATGAGCTCGAGGCCGTGCGCAAGGAGAGATCGGTTCAGCGCAGGCGCAGGGAGAGGGCGGGGGTGCCCAGGGCGGCCATCGTGGGCTACACAAACGCGGGCAAGTCGAGCCTCTTGAACGCACTCACCACGGCGAGCGTGAACGCCGAGAACAAGCTGTTCGCGACGCTCGATCCCACCACGCGGCGGCTCCTCTTCGCGCAGGGGCAGACACTGCTCCTGACCGACACTGTCGGCTTTATCCGCAATCTGCCGCACGGGCTCGTGGAGGCCTTCCGGAGTACGCTCGAAGAGGCGAGCCAGGCCGATCTTCTCATCCATGTGGCGGACGCGTCCGACGCCCGCGTCGACGCGCACATCGCGACCACGCTGCAGGTGCTCTCCGAGATCGGGGCGAGCGGCATACCGCGCGTCCTCGTGCTCAACAAGATCGACCTCACGGAGCAGGGCGTTGTGGAGGCCTTTCTGATGCGCTATCCGGGGAGCGTCGCCGTATCGGCCCAAACGGGCCAGGGCCTCGCAGGGCTTGTGGAGGCGATACAGGAGAGGCTCACCAGCGACATGAAGACTCTCACGCTGCGCGTACCGCACGCGGACTACTCCATCGCGAGCCTCGTGATGCGCGAGGGCACGATCCTCAGAGAGCGCCACGACGACGAGAGCACCTGGCTCCACTGCCGGATACCGGCACGGATAGAAAAGAGAGTGCAGCCATATATCGTCGACACGCCCGCGGCGGGCGCGGATATTTTTTCAACAAAGGAATAAGACGAGATGAAAGGGGAGATGATGGGCGGCATTCAGTCTACGGTCATCGTGGGCGCGGGGGCGATCGGCGCCTCCATCGCCGCACGGCTTCTGGACGCGGGACAGCGCGTCTCGGTGAGCGCGCGGGGAGAGCGGGCGGCGCGCTATCAAAGAGAGGGCTTTGTCGTCAACGGCAGGCAGTATTTCCCGCCCGTGACCGACGGCCGCGGGGCGGAGCCGGCGGACCTCGTGATAGTCGCGGTCAAAAATTACAGCCTCGACGAGGCTATCGCCGAGATGAGGCCTCATGTCGGCGATAGGACGATAATCTTATCGCTGCTCAACGGCGTGGACGCGGTGCCGAAACTCCGTGACGCGTTCGGGCCGGACGTGGTTCCGTACGCAATGATCCTCGGCATCGACGCCCACCGTCGGGAAAACGAAGTTCAATATTCGGCAAAGGGGCAGATTTTCTGCGGGTTCGAAAGGGAGCTGGAACAAAAAAACGCCCCGGAACTTGCCCGCATGGAGCGATTCTTCCGCCGGAGCGACATACTGTTCCGCGTGCCGGACGATATCGTGCGGGAAATATGGTTCAAATTCATGATCAACGTGTCGATCAACCAGTGGTCGGCCGTCCTTCGGGCTCCTTACCAGGTTTTTCAGACAAGCCCCCACGCCATAGCCCTGCTTGAGCGTACCATGAAAGAAGTGATTGTGCTGTCGCAAAAAATTGCCGCCGGCCTGACCGAGGCGGATATCGCGAAAGCGATGGCGGTGTTGCGCACATTGGGGGCGGACGGGAAAACTTCTATGCTGCAGGATGCCGAGGCGCACAGGAGGACGGAGGTGGACGCCTTCGCGGGGACGATGGTCCGGCTTGCCGGGGCGGCAGAGGTGGAAGTTCCCATCAATACAATGCTGTACGAGGCGATTCTCGCCATCGAGGATTCATACAAGGCGCAGTGAGGCGATTTCCCCTGAGGCAAAGATTTTTCTTTCTCCCCCGACATCGAGGATGAGCCTGCCTTCCCCGTCGACGCCCGCGCAGATCCCGCGGACGGGCTCTGGGCTTTGCGGATGCCCCCCCAGGAATTGCAGGGTCGAGCCCCGGCCCCAAAGCCGGCGCTCGTATTCGGAATGCCACCAAGGGTCGGAGAGGGTGTCGATGACATGCTGACCCATGTAGTGCGCCGCCTCGTCCAGATTGTCGAAAGGCGGGGGCAGCGCGCCCCACGACGCTTCGAGGGAGGCTGGCGGCATGTCCGGATGTGGTTGCCCCTGGGGCACTTCGCGCAAGTTCATGCCGATGCCGATAAGAATTCTGCCTCCGGCGCTCTCGCAGAGAATGCCGCAGAGTTTGCCGTACTTCACGGCGCCTGCGTCGGGCGGCTCGGCGCTTTTTCCGGCCCGCTCTGTCCGAAAATGTAGCCGCGCGAGCACATCGTTGGGCCACTTGAGCAGAAATTCCGCGCCCGGGCTTTCGGGGGCTGGTCTGAGGCTGGCGGCCCGTCCCCGTTCCAGGGCGCGCACGACGCCGAGTCCCGCGCGCAGCGGGAGCGCCTCCACTTCCTTAAAGTCGGCCGGCAAGAGAATAGTCATCAGCAGGGACTGCCCGGGAGCATCGATCCATTTTCTTCCCTCGATCCGGCCGCGCCCGGAAGTCTGGGTGTCAGCGCGCACGATGGCCGCGCCCGAAAAATTTTCCTGGGCAAGCGCGCGCGCGCCGTCCATCGTGGAACCGAGACTGCGAAACGAGAAAAGCCGGAACAAGTGTTCTTGTACAGACATGGCAATGAGGAGAAGGCTATCTGAATTCCGGCAAGAGGACAAGCATTGCGCGGAGAGAAATCGTGCTTCATCTCTTGAAGGATAATGACGATATGCTATCATCGGATAGAAACATTCTCGTGAAAGAGGTACTCCATGTGCGGCATTATCGGTTACACCGGTCCAAGAAAGACGTCGAAGATTCTGCTCGAGGGTTTGAGACGGCTCGAATATCGCGGCTATGATTCGGCGGGCATCGCGGTGGGGAGGCCGAATGCCGAACCTCGGCTCCAGATTGTCAAGTCTGTGGGCAAGATCGCCGAGCTCGCGAGGAAGATTCCCGACGACATCGACGGAAGCTGGGGGATAGGCCACACCCGCTGGGCCACCCACGGTGGCGTCACCGAGCCCAACGCTCACCCCCACACCGACATGTCGGGCAAAATCGCCGTCGTGCACAACGGCATCATAGAGAACTACAAGACGCTCCGCACCATGCTTGAGAAAAAGGGATTCGTGTTCAAGACCGAGACGGACACCGAGGTGATCCCGCAGCTCATCGCCTCATACTATGGCGGAGACCTCCTCGCGGCGGTCCTCGCCGCGCTCCAGTACCTCGAAGGGACCTACGGCATCGCGTGCGTGCACGCCGACGAGCCGGGCCGCATCGTCGGCGCGCGCAACGGGAGCCCGCTCATCGCCGGTGTGGGCAAGGACGAGATGTTCCTCGCGAGCGACATCACCGCGATGGTCACCTACACGAACCGCGTGATCTATCTCAACGACGGCGAAGTCATCGACATCAGGCAGGACAGCTATACAATCACCGACCGTCACTCGAATACGCTCGACAGGAAAGTCGACGAGGTTACCTGGGAACTCGGGGAGATCGAGAAGGACGGCTTCATGCACTACATGGAGAAAGAGATCTTCGAGCAGCCCGAATCGATCGCCCGAGCCATGAGCGGACGCGTCGACGAAGAGAACGCCACCGCCAAGCTCGGGGGCCTCAACCTCACCCGCCGCCAGCTCGCCGACGTGCGCCGCGTACGCATCATCGCGGCGGGTACGAGCTGGCACGCCGGCATGACGGGCTCCTACCTCCTCGAGCAGGTGGCGCGTATTCCGGCCCAGGCCGAGCTCGCCAGCGAGCTTCGGTACCGGAACCCCATGATCGAGAACGGCTCGCTCTGGTTCGTCGTGAGCCAGTCGGGGGAGACCGCCGACTCGCTCTACGCCATGCGCGAAGTGCAGCGCAAGGGCGCCACGGTCCTCGGCATCTGCAACGTCGTCGGCTCCACCATCCCGCGCGAGTCCGACGGCGGGATCTATGTACACTCGGGTCCCGAGATCGCGGTGGCGAGCACCAAGGCCTTCACGAGCCAGCTCACCGTGTTCTACCTCTTTACGCTCCTCATGGCGCGCATGCGCGACATGTCGCGCGAGGAGGGGCGGAAGTTTGCGCATTCGCTGCTGGAAGTACCCGACATGGTGCGCGACGCGCTCGGAAAGCGCGACCTCATTCAGGCCATCGCGAAGAAATATTGCCGCGCCAAGGATTTTCTGTACCTCGGGCGGGGCATATTGTATCCGATAGCGCTCGAGGGGGCGCTCAAGCTCAAGGAGATTTCCTACATCCACGCCGAAGGCTACAGCGCGGGCGAGATGAAGCACGGCCCGATCGCGCTCATCAGTCCCGAGGTCCCCAGCGTTTTTCTCGTCGCCGACGACTACCTCCACGAGAAGACGATCTCCAACATGCGGGAGATCAAGGCGAGGGGAGGGCCTATCATCGCGGTGGGCGTCGAGGGCGATACCGAGGCCATGGCGCTCGCGGACGATTTCATCCCTGTCAGAAAAGCCGACCCGAGGTTCTATCCCTTCAGCATGGTCGTGCCTCTCCAGCTCTTCGCGTATTGCTGCGCCCTCGAGCTGGATCGCGACGTCGATCAGCCGCGCAACCTCGCCAAGAGTGTGACGGTAGAATGAAACGCGCTGCGTGGCGGATGCTGCCCATTGTCGTGTTTACGGTCGCGCTGGTTGCGGCGCTGGCCGTCAATATTGTACTTGCCAGCAGAAGCCGCATCGCTCTCGCGTCGACAATCCTGCGCAATCCAGCCACGGTGCGGACGGCGAGGTTCCATGTCGTCGCGATTCTGCCGGACACCGTCGATCCCTTTTACACGCACCTCATCGAGGGCCTGCGCGAGGAATCGGAGAAACAGAACGCCGCGCTTCAGATTTTTTATTACGCGCCGACGGCGATCGGCGAGGCCAGCAGCACTTCGGAAGAAGTGTCGCGCTGGTTTGAGATCGCGCTCCGCAGCAAGACAGACGGCATTATTCTCTTTCAGCCAAAAGGAATGGATGTCCTGCAGTTTGCGAAGGAGGCTGACAGCAGGCATATTCCCTTTGTGCCGCTCGCGATGGATGCGCCTCAGGCCTGGACTCACTCGGGAGTGACCGGCGACTCCATCAGCCAGGGGAAGGAGGCAAGCACGCTTATCCTCGGATTGCTCGGCTCGGCGGCGAGGATCGGCATCATTCTTTCATCGGACACTTCTCAGGGGTACGCCTTCAACGAAGAGCCGTACTATCGGGGCGTCGAGGAGACGCTCAAGAACAGACCTGGGGCGGCGATCGCCGCCGCGGTCCGGGAGGAGGAGAGTATTCTCGGCGGCGAGGACGCCTGCGCGCGGATGCTCACCGAGCATCCGGACATCAACGCGATTCTCTGCATCGACGCGAAGGCGACGATAGGCGCGGCCCAGGTCATCATCGACCGTGGGAATGTCGGCCAGATCGTCATCATAGGGGCGGATGAAAATGTAGAGGTGAACCGGCTCATCGAGAGGGGCGTGGTCCACGCGAGCATCGTGAGGGACGCCGTCGCCATGGGACAGTCCGGTGTGGCTCTCGTGATCGGAGAGCGGATAGGCATCCGCTCTCCGGAGAGGATTTCGGTGGGGTACCATGTCATCCCCACGCGAGGAGCTGGCCCATGATCGATCTCGCCTCCCTCTCCCGCCCCTGGAGGCCTAAACGCCACAGAGGGCTCCGCAACCGCATCATCGTCAATTCTGTCGTCATCCTTTTCGTGCTTGTCCTCGCGACTTCCTACACGGCGTTCGCGTCGATCGACCTCGCGCGCTCGGTCGAGCTTCTGTTCCGCAACTCCATTTCGATGGAGGAACTGCGGTCGACCTTGAGGGAAACGCAGGAGAATCTGACCGGCTATCTCAGCGCGAAGAATTCGGAGTCGCTCAAGGATTTCATTCGCACCTCGACCAACCTTTCGGGCATGGCGTCCAAGCTGAACAAGGAGAACAAGGTCGATGACGTGTTTCTGCTCGAGAAGGACTTGGCCTTTCTCCTCGACAGCTACCTCGCGAGCGCCGAAGGAGCCGTCCAGGCCAAGCGCGGCCGCGACGTGGCGCAGTATGTCAGCCTCTACGAGGACGCGCGGAGAACCGCCTCACTCATCGAGTTCCTGAGCGCCAAAATGGACACCATCCACCTGGGGCAGTCGCTCAAAGGGTTCTCTTCCTACAGGGCGAACATCAGCCTCGCGCTCGTGTCCAACGGAGTGCTGCTCCTCGCCGCTTTTCTGCTCTCGATCGCCCTCATCTGGCGATACTCCTATACGATCACCGAGCCTCTGGCGCGCCTCTCTGTCGCCGCCGAGGCTATCGGGCGGGGAGAGTATGCTCATCCTCTGCCGCCCTATGAGCGGGAAGATGAGATCCGCACGCTCCATGACGCCTTCGTCAACATGCAGGACAGCGTCCAGAAGGCCTTCGCCGAACTGACGCGCAAGGCCGAGCTCGAGCGTTCCCTCATGGAAGAGCGCATGCGCGTGCTCACCTATCAGCACCGTCTCAAGGACGCGGAGCTCCTCGCGCTCCAGACACAGATAAACCCCCATTTTCTCTACAACACTCTGGCGGCCGGCTGGCAGCTCGCGCTCACGGAGGGCAACGAGAAAACCGCCGAGTTCCTCGAAAAGCTCGCCGCCTTCATCCGCTACGCCCTCAAGCCTTCGACGCGCTTCGTGCTCGTCTCAGAAGAGATCGAATGCGTACGCCAGTACATCTGGCTTTTGAAGATGCGCTTCGGCGAGCGCGTGAGGTTCCGGCTCGAAGTGCAGGACGAGGCGCTCGGCTACGAGACGCCGGCTCTCGTGCTTCAGCCCCTTGTGGAGAACGCGATTATGCACGGCCTCAAAGACCTCGAGGAGGGCGGGGACGTCATAGTCTCGGCGCGGCTGGACGGCGAGATGGTGAGGCTCTCGGTGAGCGACTCGGGGCGTGGCATGGCGAAGGACAGCATCGCGACCGCGCTCGCGGCCGCCGACCCGGAGGACACGACGCCCCAGCACGGCATCGGCCTCCACAATGTGGTGCGGCGCGTCGCCCTCGCGACGGGCGGCATGGGTAAAGTCGAGATCGAGAGCGAGATCGGCCACGGCACGCGCGTCACCATCATCCTGCAGGCGGGGAAGGCCGTATGAAACGGGTGCTCATCGTCGACGACGAGCTGCCGATCATCAACGGCCTTTCGCTCCTCTTCAAGCGCTATTTCCAGGGCGGCTACGCCGTCGTCGGCACCGCGCGCTCGGGGAGAGAGGCGATTGAGAAGAGCAAGACCCTCGCTCCCGAGATCATCCTTATGGATGTCCAGATGCCCGGCATCACGGGCCTCGACGCGATCCGCGAGCTGTCACAGGAGGGCGGCGTCAAGGCCTTCATCCTCGTGACGGCGTATGAGCGCTTCGACATCGCCCGTGAGGCCCTGAGCATGGGGGTGTGCGATTATCTCCTCAAGCCGGTCTCCAGAGAGCGGCTCGAGATTGCGCTCAGGGCCGCCTCTTCCTACCTCGACCGCGTCCGGCTGCTCAATGAGCGGGAGCTCGAATTCAGGGATCGTCAGCAGAGGCTGGTTCCTTTTGTGAAGACCGCCTTTTTTGTGAGCGCCTGTCGGAAGGAGTACCACCTGACGGCAGGCCCGGGCAATGATCTCGGTGTATTCAGGGAGATGCTCCAGTTGCCTGGCGAAACAGGCGTCATGGGCATCGCCAGCTTCGCCCCTCCGGACGGGAATGTGACGGCCTCCTATGAACGGTTCTGTTCCGTACTTCAGTACAAGACCCTAGCCTTCGCGGGCCCTCTGGAAGACATGCGGCACTGCGCATGGTTTTTGCCGCTGAAAAATGAGACTTCGGCGTCCCAGGAGCTCGACGCCTGCCTCGAGGTGGTACAGACCGCGTTTTCGGCTCAGCTGGCGACCGGCGAAATAAAGCTCTCCTATGGCCAGCCCGAAAACCTCGAAACGATTGGCCGCTCATGGGAGACTGCCGTGCGGCTTTTTGCCCGGGGACAGGGATCGGGCACTTTTCCTTCTTCCTATCAAGAGACATCCGCGGTGGCATATACTATGCAAGGCCACAGTTTGGACGAGTGGAGCAAGGAGAATGCCGCGTGCGCCCTCGACGCCCAGTTCTATGATGAAATAATTGAGGGGCGATTTGCCATGGCCGGGCAGTCCCTCGAAAGAATGCTTCTCCCGCTCGGGAGCGTTGAGCCCATGGAGCGCGACATTTTTTTCAGAATCATCGCCGCGCTCTCCTTCGCCGCGTCAAAGCTTTCGGGTGGAGGAGTGCTCTCTGAAAAGAGATACAGGGAATTTATGGATTTCAGCGACATTGAGAGGCTCTGGGCTGAAGGCGCGTCGCAGTTGTTCGCCTCGAATGTGAGAGCCCGCTTTCAAACGCTGCAGGGGCGCGCGGCGGCGGCAGGCGCGCACTCCCCATTCGTCGTGCGGGCGCTGCAATATATAGAAAATCATTATCAGGAGCCGATTACGCTCGAGAGCGCGGCCGAGGCGATCGGCATCTCTTCGGGGCACCTCACCCGCCTCATGTCCGATGAGTTGAAGAGAGGCTTCGCGCGCACGCTGATCGAGTATCGCACGCAGAGAGCCAAAGAGCTGCTCAAGAAACCCAATGTTTCGATCCGTGAGGTGTCGAGGCTCTGCGGCTACCCCGACGCGAATTATTTTGCCCGTCTGTTCCGCCGTCTGACTGGCTATACGCCACGGGAGTACGCGGCGCGTATGACAAGGGGAGAAAACACTGATGCGTAAAATAACGCTGCGTATGAGGCGCTTCGTATTGGTCACGGTGAGCCTTTTCCTCGTGGCGACGAGCTTTGGACTGTGGTCGTGCAGCAGGTCGAAGAAGTCAGCCGCGGATAGTGCTCCGATGATCGGTTTTTCGCTCGACTCTCTCGTCGTCGAGCGCTGGCGGCGCGATGTCGACAGCTTCACCAAGGCCGCCCACGACTTGGGGGCCGAGGTCGTCCTGCGCGTGGCGAACCAGGACGCGAACACGCAGATCGCCCAGGTGAGAGAGCTCTTGAATCAGGGCATCGACGTGCTCGTCATCATCCCCAACGACGCGGAGAAACTCTCGGATGTGTGTCGGGAGGCCAGGCGCAAGGGTGTGCCGGTCTTGAGCTATGACCGCCTCGTGCACAATGCCAATGTCGATCTCTATATCTCATTCGACAACGAAAAGGTGGGCAGCCTTCAGGCTCAGGCGGTCACGGAGGCGGTTCCCGCCGGAAACTATGTCATCATCAACGGCGCGATCACGGACAACAACGCCTTCATGATCAACAAGGGATTCCACTCCATCCTCGATCCCTCCATCGCGGAGGGGAAAATCCGTCTCCTCGAAGAGGTCTGGCCGAGCGACTGGATGAGCGACGAGGTGCGGACGCGCTTTGAAGCTCTGGTCAAGCCCGGGCAGAAGATCGACGCCGTGCTCTGCGGGAACGACATGCTCGCGGAGACCGTCATTTCGGTGCTTTCTGAAAACCGCATGGTCGGCAAGACCAAGGTGACCGGTCAGGACGCCGAGCTCGCGGCATGCCAGCGCATCGCGGAGGGAAGCCAGTTCGCGACGATATACAAACCCATCGACGCGCTCGCGCTCAAGGCAGCCGGCTTCGCCGTCATGATGGCCCATGGAGAAAAGATCAGATACGACAACAACATAGACGATGGCCGCTACAAGGTGCCCTACATCGCGCTCGAACCGATCCTCGTGACCGCCAAGACACTGGATTCCACAGTCATAAAGGACGGTTTCCACACTCGCGAAGATGTGTACCGCAACGTAAAGCACTGATCTGGACATTTTCAGGCATGAATGCCTGAAAAGTGCTACTTCCCCGCGCCTCACCGGGGTGAATCTGCGATTGCCCGATATTTGTCACATCATTCCTAATGCGTGATTCAAAAAACAGGTGGAAACTTATAGACGGCGCACGCTGACGTATGCACACAAGCGCCAAAGCCGCCGCATTGCGGCGAAAGTTCATAAAGGAGGAATCCTGATGAAACGAACACTGTTTATTGCGATGCTCTTTGCAATAGTCGCCGGCATCGCGTTTGCCGACACCCAGGTCGGCATCGTCCTTCCGACAAAGGACGAGCCCCGCTGGATTCAGGACCAGACCAGGTTCCTGGACGCGCTCAAGAGCGCTGGCTTCAGCGCGAAGGTACTCTTCAGCCAGGGCGATTCCGCGAAGGAGAAGGCCAACGTCGAAGCGCTTCTGAGTGAAAATATCAAAGTGCTCATCATCTGTCCGCAGGACGGGACCGCCGCCGCGGCAGCCGCCGACCTGGCGCACAGCGCGGGAGTAAAGGTCATCTCCTATGACCGCCTCATCCGCGACACGACCAGCGTCGACTACTATGTCACCTTCGACAGCTTCCAGGTGGGAAAGGCGTGGGGCGACTATCTCAACTCCAAGGTCCCCGCCGGCAGCAAGGGCAACAATCTCTACCTGTACGCGGGAGCCGCGAGCGACAACAACTCCTTCATCTTCTTCGAAGGTGCGTGGAGCGCCCTGCAGCCCAAGATCGCCGACGGTACCTACATCGTCCGGAACTCCGACAAGGCGGTCGCCCTCGCGAAGAAAGCCACGCTGAGCCGCGATGAGGAAGCCCAGATCATCGGCCAGGTGACGACCAACTGGAACTTCAGCGACGCAAAGAACAAGGCCGAGGCCAACCTCACCGCCGCGCCCAAGGCCGCCAAGGGCACGGTCTACGTCTGCGCCCCGAACGACGGAACCGCACGCTCCATCGCGGATGCCTTCGCGGCCGACAAGGATGTGAAGACCTATTACATCACCGGCCAGGACGCCGAAATCGCGTCGATCCAGTACATCATCGACGGCAAGCAGTCCATGACGGTCCTCAAGGACGTGCGCACCCTCGTCAACGATGCGATCGCCGCGGCGATCGCCTACATGAAGGGACAGACCCCGCCCGTCACCAACTATTACAACAACGGCAAGAAGGACGTTCCGGCCAAACCGACCGCCATCGTCGTCGTTACCCAGGACAATGTCAAGAAAGAAATCGTCGATTCCGGATACTGGCCGGCCGACAAGTTCACCGGCCTCAAATAATGATTAAAAAAATGATTGTTGTCCGGTGATTGGCAACAGGAGGAGCCGCTCATTCCGGGCGGCTCTTCTTTGTAATAAAATTAACCCAGGCAGGTACGGTATGACTGACAATATTTTGGAAATGCGGCACATCACAAAGACCTTCCCTGGCGTTCGGGCTCTCAATGACGTGAATTTTGCGGTGCGCCGGGGAGAAATCCACTGTCTGGTCGGAGAGAACGGCGCCGGCAAGTCGACCCTGATGAAAGTGCTGAGCGGTGTGTACCCACACAGCGACTTCGAAGGTGAAATCATCCTGAACGGCCAGAAGAAGGAATTCACCGGCATTCACGACAGCGAGGAGGCCGGCATAGGCATCATCTACCAGGAGCTCGCCCTCGTGCCCGAGATGACCGTCTATGAGAACATCATGCTCGGCCATGAGATCCGGCGGGGCATGACCATCGATGTCCAGGAGATGATCCACAGAGCCGAAGAGCTTTTGAAGAGAGTGAGGCTGTCGGTCAATTCGAGCGCGAAAGTCAAGGACCTTGGCATCGGCAAACAGCAGCTGGTCGAGATCGCGAAGGCGCTCAGCCGCAATGTCAAGCTTCTCATCCTCGACGAGCCGACATCCGCGCTCAACGAGGACGACTGCGACAACCTGCTCGGTATCCTCAGGATTCTGAAGACTCAGGGTGTCACGTCCATCATGATATCGCACAAACTCAAGGAAGTGCTCTCGATCGCCGAGACGGTCACGGTGCTCAGGGACGGACAGACCATCTGCACCCTCGATCGTCAGAAAGACGCGGTCACCGAGCAGATTCTCATAAAGCACATGGTTGGCCGCTCGATCGAGAATATCTACCCTCCGCGTACATCCCGCCCTGGCGAGGAGGTCGTGCTCGAGGTGAAGAACTGGAGCGCCTACGACGCGAAACTCGGCCGCAAGGTGCTGAACAATGTCAATTTCCGCGTGCGCGGAGGCGAGGTCGTCGGCCTCTCCGGCCTCGTTGGGTCGGGAAGGACCGAGCTGGCCCGGAGCCTTTTCGGTAACCCCGACGGCTACATTGTCTCCGGCGAACTTGTCTTTAAGGGCAGGAAACAGCGGTTTTCACACCCTCGTGGTGCCATTCGCGCGGGGCTCGCCTACGCGACAGAGGACCGCAAACGCAATGGGCTTGTCCTCATCAAGTCGATTCAGGAAAACATATCGCTCGCGAATCTTCAGGGAGTGTCGAAGAACGGCGTCATCAACGAAGAGCTCGACAAGCAGACGGCGCTCAATTTCGTGGACTCCCTTTCCATAAAGACGCCGGGCATCAATCAGCTCGTCATGAATCTTTCGGGCGGCAACCAGCAGAAAGTATCGGTGGCGAAGTGGCTCTTCGTCGGCCCCGACCTGCTCATTTTCGACGAGCCGACGCGGGGCATCGATGTCGGCGCGAAGTACGAAATTTACACCATCATCAACGACCTGGTGGCGAAAGGCATGAGCATTCTCATGATCTCGTCGGAATTGCCCGAGATTCTCGGGATGAGCGACCGTATCTACGTCGTTGCGAACGGAACGATCACCGGTGAGCTCGATGCACAAACAGCGACGCAGGAAGCCGTCATGCGCCTTGCGACGCAGTACTGAGGAGGGGAAGCGTATGAATGAGTTAATGACGGTACTGAAAAAGAATGTCCGCGAATACGGCATGTTCATCGCTCTGGCGGTCATAATAGGCGTTTTTACGATACTCTCGCACGGCGTGTTCATCTCGTCGAGAAATATTGCCAACCTGCTCAACCAGACGGGCTACATCGCGGTCCTCGCGGTCGGCATGACGCTGGTCATTATAATACGGCACATCGACCTGTCGGTCGGATTTCTGTCAGGATTTCTGGGGGCGATCGCCGCGATATCACTCACGCAGTGGAACTGGCCGGTGTGGCTCTCGATCCTCTTCGTGCTCGGCCTCGGCGTGTGCGCGGGGCTCCTCACGGCGCTGCCCGTCGCGGGGCTCGGCATCCCGGCCTTCGTCGCGTCGCTCGCGGGCTGGCTCATCTACCGCGGCGCCCTCATGCTCGTCACGGCCGCGACCGGGACCATCATCATCCCGAACGAGAGCTTCAACGCCCTGGGCAACGGGTACATACCCGATCTGTTCGCGAGCCAGAGCTTTCTGCCCGGCATCCACAAGACGACGCTGGTGCTGGGCCTCATCGCGGCGGTAATTTTCATTTTTGGGCAGATCGCGGACCGCAGGCGCAAGCTGCAGTACAAGTTCGAAGTCCCCTCCACCGGCCTCTTCGTGGCGAAACTGATTTTCATGTCGGTAATCCTCGGCTTCATCTCGTGGATACTGGCGGGGTACAACGGTATGTCCTGGACCGTGGTTGTCATGCTCGCCGTGGTGCTGATCTATGACTTCATCACTCGCCGGACGGTGATCGGGCGCCACATCTACGCGGTCGGCGGCAACCCGGAGGCCGCGGAGCTCTCCGGCATAAGCGTGCGCAACATCACCTACGCGGTCTTCGGATCCATGGGATTTCTGGCCGCGCTCTCCGGCATCCTCTTCGCGGCGAGACTCAAGTCCGCCACGCCGCAGGCGGGGACGCTGTTCGAGATGGACGCCATCGCGGCCGCCTACATCGGTGGCGTTTCGGCTGCGGGTGGTGTCGGGTCAATAAGCGGCTCCCTCATCGGCGCACTCGTCTACATGTCGCTCATGAATGGCATGAACCTCCTCGGCACCGACATCTCCCTGCAGTACGTCATCCGCGGCCTCGTACTTCTCGTGGCCGTCATCTTCGACGTGATGACGCGCAAGCGGAAATCCTGAGCGTTTTCCCAAACGCCGTGGTATATGAGGCTATTATCCGCGCCCGGCGCCGGCACCATGCTCCAGAATGTCCGCTACTCGCCGGCGGGGCGTCGATTTAAATCTGTAAATCTATGCTTGTGGGCTCCTCCTTTGCCAGGTATAATGAATCGAATTTTAGAACATGCCCAAGGAGGAACTCGAGCATGAAGAAATTATTGTTTGCGGCGCTGGCGGTTGCTCTCGTGCTGGCAGGTTGCGGTGGCGGCGGCAAATCCGACGTCGTCAAGGTGGGTTGGCTCGGCGCCCTGACAGGCGACCAGGCGGTGTGGGGCGAGAACGAGCTCAACACGGTGAAGATGCTGTTCGAAGAGTACAACGCCGCGGGCGGCATCGAGGTGGGAGGCAAGAAATATCAGCTCGAAGTGATCGGCTACGACAACAAGGGCGATCCCCAGGAGTCGGTCAACGTGACGAAGCGTCTCACCGGCCAGGACAAGGTGGTCGCCATCATCGGCCCGAACTCGTCGGGCAACGCCATTCCGATGGCGCCGATACTCGAGAAGGCTAAAGTGCCCGACATCGCGACAGTGGCGACCAACCCCAAGGTCACGGTGCAGGACGGCAAGGTGAAGCCATACAACTTCCGCGTCTGCTTCATCGACCCCTATCAGGGCGCGGTGGCGGCGGGCTTCGCGTACGACAGGCTGAACGCGCGCACGGCGGCCATTCTCTACGACGTGGGCGACGACTACTCGCAGGGCCTGCGGGAGTTCTTCAAAGTCAATTTCGAGAAAAAAGGCGGAACGATCGTCGCGGACGAGTCCTTCAATTCGGGCGATGTCGATTTCAGGCCACAGCTCTCGAAGATCAAGGCGGCGAACCCCGACGTCATCTTCATGCCCTACTTCTTCAAGGAAGTGGCGCTCTCCGCCAACCAGGCGAGGGACCTCGGCATCAAGGCGACGCTCCTGGGTGGCGACGGCTGGCCTTCGGACCAGCTCATCTCCATGGGCGGCAAGGCGGTTGAGGGCAGCTACTTCGTCAATCACCTCGACTACGCCGACCCCGCGGTCCAGGATTTCAAGACCCGCTACAAAGCGAAATACGGCAAAGAGACCGAGCTGAACGGCTTCCTCGCGCACGACGCGGTGCTCCTCTTCGTCGAGGGCCTCAAGAAGGCCGGCAAGCCGAACGGCGAGGCGATCGCCAAGGCGCTTGAGGGAATCGACATCCAGGGAATCACCGGGCGCATCCACATCAGCCCCGAGACTCACAACCCCGAGGGCAAGGACGCCGCGATCGAGAAGATCGTGAACGGCCAGTACGTATTCCAGGAAAAGTACGCGGCCCAATAAGCGCAGGACCTAAAGGCGGCCGGCGGCGGAGCCGGTTGCCTTTTCTCTTTGTTTTCTATAGTCTCCGCGTGATTCCGCATTCCATTCCAAAGGATGGGCTATGGTCCAATTCCTCCAGCAACTGATTAACGGGCTTTCGATCGGCTCTGTGTATGCCCTCATGGCGGTCGGATACTCGCTGGTCTATTCCATCATGAACTTTTCGAACTTCGCGCACGGCGGCGTGATCATGCTCGGCGCGTACTTCGGCTTTTTCAGCCTGACGCTCCTGAAACTGCCGTTCGCGGCGGCCTTCCTGCTGGCCTCGGTCGGAACCTTTTTCGTCGCGATCATCGTGGAGCGGGTGGCGTACAAACCCCTGCGGGAGCGCAGGGCGCCTTTCCTGTACTTCATCATTTCGGCGATGGGCGCCTCCATTCTGCTGGAGAACCTCGTGATCGCGACCATCGGTCCCACATTTAGGACATATCCGGAGGTCTTCTCCAAGGCCCTCATCGAGCTCGGTCCCCTCGCGGTCGGGAGGCTCGACCTCATCATCTTTCTCATCTCGGCGGTGAGCCTGACGCTCCTCATTCTCTTCATCGACAAGACGAAGCTCGGCAAGGCGATCCAGGCAGCGTCCTACAACGTCAAGGCCTGCGCGCTCATGGGCGTCAACACCGACAGGGTGATCCTCACGGTCTTCGGCCTCGGCGGCTTTCTGGCCGGCATCGCGGGGGTGTTCTTCGGAATGAAGTACACGGTGTACCCGCAGATCGGCAACATCACGACGAAGTCCTTCATCGCGGCGGTGTTCGGGGGCCTCGGGAGCCTGCCCGGCGCGGTGCTCGGCTCCGTTCTTCTCGGCGTCATCGAGACTTTTGTCGCGGGCTATCTGTCGTCGCAGTTCAGGGACCTCATAGCCTTCGTCATCCTCATCGCCGTCCTCGTCCTGCGGCCCACGGGCATCATGGGCAAGGTCACCGAGGACAAGGCATAGGGAGGCGGGCGTGGACTGGACCTATATACAGGGAATTCTGATGCTCGCGGGCATCAACATGATCGCCGTGCTGGGCCTGAGCCTCCTGACGGGCTTCACGGGGCTCTTCTCCTTCGGCCACGCGGGCTTCATGGCGATCGGCGCCTATGTGGGCGCGTGGATCAGCGCCTCTCCGGCCTCGACGCCGGCAGGCTTGGGCCTGCCATTCATCCTGGCCATCGTCGGGGGCGGGGCGGCCGCGGGCGCCGTGAGCTACCTCATCGGCAGGATAAGCCTCAACCTCAAGGGCGACTATTTCTGCATCGCCACCCTGGGATTCGGCGAGGCCATAAGGCTCATCTTCAACAACGTGAACCGTTTCGGCGGGGCCCGCGGCTGGCCGGGGGTGCCCGGGAAGAGCACCTTCGTCGCGATCCTCGTCGCCGACGTCGTCGCCGTCCTCTTCCTCGCGAACCTCGTGAAGTCCCGGCACGGGCGGAACATGATCGCGGTGCGCGAGGAGGAGCTCGCCGCGCAGATCGCGGGCATCGACGTGTTCAAGTACAAGATGATCTCCCTCATCATAAGCGCGGTGTACGCGGGAGTGGCGGGCGTGTTCTTCGCGCACTATATGACCTTCATCCAGCCCAAGATGTTCTCGCTCACGAAGTCCACCGAACTCACGATCATCGTCATCTTCGGGGGGCTCGGCTCGATCTCGGGCTCGGTCCTGGGGGCCCTCGTGCTCACCGCGCTGCCCGAGGTGCTGAGGGCCTTCGAGATATGGAGGCTCGTGTTCTACGGAGCCGCGGTCATCCTCATCATGGTGAGCAGGCCCAAGGGGCTCATGGGCGGCATGGAACTGACACCCTCGGGCATCCGGAAGGTCGTCGCGGAGCGGAACGCCCTCCGGGAGGCGAAGGCGAAGCTGCTCGCCGAGGCCCAGAGCGGAGAGGAGGACTGACGATGGCCGCCATCCTCCACATCCGCGATCTGACGAAAAAATTCGGTGGCCTCACCGCGGTGGACGCGGTCAGTTTCGACGTGTCCGAAGGCGGGATCGTCGGGCTCATCGGCCCGAACGGGGCGGGCAAGACGACCATATTCAACCTGATCACGGGAGTCTACAAGCCGACATCGGGTTCGATAGAGTTCAGGGGCAAGTCCATCGTGGGGCTCGAGCCCTTCCGCATCGCGGACATGGGCGTCACGCGCACGTTCCAGAACATTCGCCTCTTCAAAAACCTGAGCGTCTTCGACAATGTCTTGACCGCCTGCCACCTCAACGCGAATTATTCCTTCGCCGAGGCCATCCTCAGGCTGCCCCGCTTCCGGACGCAGGAGAAGGCCCTCACGGCGAAGGCCGAGGATTTGCTCGGCATCATGGGTCTTCTGGGCTACCGGGACCTGATCGCGAACAATCTGCCCTACGGGCTCCAGCGCAGGCTCGAGATCGTGCGGGCCCTGGCGCTCAATCCCTCGCTCCTCCTCCTCGACGAACCGGCGGCGGGCATGAATCCCGACGAGACCGAACAGCTCATGCGCCTCATCGGGCGGATAAGGAACGACTTCAAGCTGTCGGTGCTCGTGATAGAACACCACATGGACCTCATCATGGGGGTGTGCGAGCACATCGTCGTGCTCAATTTCGGGGAGAAAATCGCCCAGGGCACGGCGGACGAGGTCTCGAAGAACCCGCAGGTGATCGAGGCCTATCTCGGGACGAGCGAGGAGGCCGCCGATGCTTGAAGTGAAGAACCTGCACGTCGCCTACGGCGGCATCCGCGCCCTCAAGGGCGTGTCGCTCTCCGTCAGGAAGGGCGAGATCGTCACGATCATCGGCGCGAACGGGGCTGGCAAGTCGACGCTCCTCAACACCATCTCGGGCTTCCTGAAACCGGTCAAAGGCTCGGTGCTCTACAAGGAGAGACCGCTTCCCCGGCGGCCCGACCTGATCGTCAAGTCGGGCATCTGCCACGTGCCGGAAGGGCGGCTCATCTTCGCGAACTTGAGCGTCGGGGACAATCTCATGCTCGGCGCCTACCTCCGCGGCGACAAGAAGGCGATCCAGGCGGACATGGAGAAGGTGTACCAGATATTTCCGAGGCTGAAAGAGCGCGAGGCCCAGAGGGCGGGGACGCTCTCGGGCGGGGAGCAGCAGATGCTCGCGATGGGCCGTGCGCTCATGACGAACGGCGAACTGATCCTCATGGATGAGCCTTCCCTGGGCCTCGCGCCCCTCCTCGTGCAGACGGTGTTCGACATCATCGAGCAGTTCAGGGGCTTGGGGAAGACTATCCTCCTTGTCGAGCAGAACGCCTTCAAGGCGCTGCAGGTCGCCGACCGGGCCTACATCCTCGAGCAGGGCAGGATCGTGAAGGAAGGCCCCGCCCGGAACCTCGCGCGCGATCCCGCGGTCAAGGAAGCCTACCTCGGCTCCCGCTCGCGGGGCGGCGCCGGAGGCTGAACGCCGCCGGCCGAGGCCGCGTTCACGCTGACCGCCCGGTCGCCCGCAATCCTACTGCCGATTCATCAGGGCGTGGTAGAAGCGCACGCAGCGCTCCAGGTTCTCGACAGACACCTTTTCGTTGACGTTGTGCACGGCCGCGAGGTCGGCAGGAGTCTGCACGAGAGGCTGGAACCTGTATATGTCGTCGGTGATGCCCCGGTAGTGCTTGGTGTCGGTACCCGCCGTGAAGAGGAAGGGGGCGGGGACGGCGTCGGGGAAGGCCTCGGCGATCGCCGCGACGATGGAATTCCAGCCTTCGGAACTCGTCGAGGACTCCGCGGAAGGTTCGACGATGTGCTCGGGGAACTTCGCGTAGGCCTTCGCGCCGTAAGGGGCGACGAGCTCATTGAAACGGGCGATGACCTCGGCGACCGTCGTGCCCGGCATGATGCGGACGTTGATCACCGCCCGGGCGAGGTTCGGAAGCACATTCTCTTTCGGACTCGCCTGAGCCATGGTCGCGGCGCAGGTCGTCCTCACCATCGCGTTCGTGGAAGGAGACGCCGAGAAGGCCTTCAGGATGACGGGCCTGAGGATGTGCCGGAGACTGAATATCTGCCTGTAGGGCGCAGCGGCGTGCGGCGTGAGCGCGCCGAGGAACTCGTCGGAGGTCTTCGTGATCCTGGCGGGGAAGGGATTGTCCTCGATGCGCGCGATCGCGTGGGCGAGGGCCCCGAGGGCGGTGTGCTTGGGAGGCATGGAGGCGTGTCCTCCCGCTCCCTCCACTTCGACCACGATGTCGGCGTAGCCCTTTTCGGCGACGCCGATGAGGGCGATCGGTTTCTGAACAAAGTTGACCACCCCTTGCCCCACGGGGCTCCCCTCGTCGATCACCCAGGAAGCGTGAATCTTCTGTTCGGAGAACCAGACCGAGATCGCTCCGGCGCCCCTTCTTCCGCCGACTTCCTCGTCGCCACCGAAGGCGAAGTAGAGGGTTCTCTCAGGGATAAAGCCGGCCGAGAGAAGCGTCTCCGCGGATTCGAGGATGCAGGCGATCTGTACCTTGATGTCCTGCGTTCCGCGTCCCCAGACATAGCCGTCCTTGATCGTGCCCGAAAAGGGAGGCTCCCCCCAGGGGTCGCTCTCCGACGCGGGGACGACGTCGAAATGGGCGCAGAAAATCGCCGGCTTCAGGGCGGGATTCTTGCCCCGCCATCGGTAGACGATGCCGCGCGGGCCCACGAGAGTCCGCTCGAGGGCGGCGTGGGCTCCCGGAAATAGACCCGGGAGCGCCTCGATGAAGGAGGCAAAGGACGCTTCGTCCTCTTCCTCCGGGTGATACGAGGAGACAGTACGAAACTTCACCAGAGTCGAAAGCTTTTCGGCGATATTCATGGGATTTTCCTTTGCGGCTATCTTAGAATACGAGAGCAGTCCGGCGCAATGCTTCGCGGGCTGAGGGCGGCATTTTAGGTGCTTTTTCTGTCCAGAAGAATCCGTTCCAGATCATCTCTCGAGTCGATATCGCGCAGCACGAAGCGGTCGTCGACGTCGACGTAGGCGATGTCGTCCGCGCGGCTTCCGAAGAATCCTCTGAGGCCATCCGGGCCGCGCCACTCCGTAAGGCCGCCGAACACCGAGCGGTGCAGAAGCGGCGGATGGCCGGCCAGGCCCTCGTGCCGAGGCACCGCAATCGGGCGCTCGCCCATCGCGAGGCGCGTCGCGCTCACGGTGTGCGGCGACACGAAGGGAATGTCGACCGGCAGCACGAAAGCGGCATCGCAATCGGGAGGCACCGCGCCTATGCCCGCGAGGACCGAGCTGAACATTCCCTCGTCGAAGCGGCCGTTGTACACGGGGCGCATCCCGTGCGCGCGGGCGAGGTCACCCACGGCTTCCGAATTGAATCCCGTCACGACGATGATGTAGCCGATGCCGGCGACCACGAAAGCCTGGGCGGCGCGCAGGAGCATGGGGCACCCCTCGACGAGGACCGTCGGTTTTGCCTGGCCCATGCGGGAGGAGTAGCCGGCGGCGAGAATTATGGCGGCCGGCCGCCTTGTCTCAAAGTCGCTCATACGGCGTGCCGGGCGACACCCCCGCGCGCACCGCGATGATCTCGGCCACGATGCTCACCGCGATCTCCTCGGGGGTGCGCGCGCCGATGGCGAGCCCGATCGGCGAGTGGACGCGCGCGAGGTCCGCGTCGGTGAAGCCCCCGCTCCGGAGCGAGGCGTAGATGCCCTCGCGCTTGGTCTTCGAGCCGATGAGGCCGACGTAGCCCGCGGCCGTGCGCAGCATCTGCGCGAGCATCTCTCTGTCGATGTCGGGCTGGCGCGTGAGGATGAGCGCGCAGTCCTGCGGGCCGAGTTCGACCGCCGGGGCCCCGCCGCAGGCGGCGAGGGGGCGGCTGAAGCTCCCGATGACCCTGAGGAGACTTGCGCGGGGGAAGCGCTCCTCGGTCAGCAGCTCGGGTCTGTCGTCGGTGACGACCACCCTGAAGCCGGCGAGGTGCGCGGCCTCGCAGGTCGCCTTTCCCACATGGCCGGCCCCGAAGATGTACACGACGGGCTCTGGCGCGAGCCCGAGCCAGAAGACACGGGAAGCCTTCAGCTCGGGATCGTTCCCCGCATCGAGCGCGAATTCGGCGGCCCCGCCGAAGCCCGGCCGAGCCATTTCCAGTGTCGCCAGGAGGGCGTCCAGAAGTTTCCTTTCGTCCTGCTCCGGAGTCTGAGGAAAAAGGATCTGTTTTTTGTCGTCCAGAGCGAGACAGTGTCGTCCGCGCGGAGTGTGTATCGCCACAAAGGCGCAGGGACCGCCGTTTTCGACGCGCCCGAAGCAGGCGCGCAGGGCGCCCGCGGCGACACCAGTCGGACCGATTTTTTCGAGGTGGACCGAGAGCCTGCCTCCGCAGATCATCTGTGTCTGGTTGGATTCGGGCGTGAGGTCGAAATCGAGGTCGCGCGCTATCTGGCGTGCGCGGCTGTCTTCGCCTTCAGACCCGAAGAGCCGGCGCGCGGCGTCGATGGTCTCGTGCTCCGCGTAGCCGCCGCCGACCGTCCCCGTCATGGCGCCCCCTGAGTCCATCGCGAGGAGCGCGTCCGTGCCCCTCGCGGTCGAGCCGGAGGCGCGGGTCACCGCGGCGAGCACGATTGTCTCGCCGCGATCCAGACGACCCAAAATCCATGCTCTGAGCTCGTTCATGTCCTATTTCGCCTTTGCCGCCTTCAGGGCCATAAGCACGCGTTCGGGCGTGAAGGGGTACTCGGTGAGCCGGATGCCGACCGCGTTGCGGATCGCGTTGGCGATCGCGGGTGGCGGCGTATCGATGCCGATTTCGCCGGCGGATTTCGCGCCGAAAGGTCCCGACGGCTCATAGCTGTCCACGATTTCGACGGTGATGCGCCCCACATCTTCCCGGGAAGGAATGGGATAGGTCATCATGGTGTGGCTGAGCATGTGGCCCGCGTCCGAATAGCGCACGTCCTCGTAGAGCGCCATCCCGATTCCTTGGAGCACGCCGCCCTCGATCTGGATCTTGGCGAGCTTGGGGTTGATCGGCGTGCCGACGTCGGCCACCACCACATAGTCGATGACGTCCACCTTGCCCGTCTCGGTGTCGAGCTCGATCTCGACGAAGGCCGCGAGGTAGGGCGGGGGCGACTTGTCGCCCGTGAAGGACTCGGTGGCCTCGATCGTCTTCATCTTTTCGCCGTCATGGTAGAGCGTGTCGTAGCTGAAGTCGTCGAGGGAGAGCTCCTTCGTGCCGTCGGTGGTCATGAATATCTTGCCTTTGTAGACGATATCCTCGGGCGCGACGCCGAGTTTCTCGGCGACGGCCTCTATGAGTTTGGCCTTGAGGCTTCGGGCCGCCTTGAGCACCGCGGAGCCCGACACATAGGTCGTGCTCGAGGCGTAGGCGCCCACGTCGAAGGGCGTGTGGTCCGTGTCGGAGGAGTGGACCACGATGTCGTCCATGTCCACGCCGAGTTCTTCGGCCGCGATCTGGGCCAGAATCGTGTCGGAGCCCGTCCCCAGGTCGGTCGCCCCCACGTGGAGCTTGAAGAATCCTCCGTCCTGGAATTCGATGCGCGCCGAACCCATGTCGATGAGGGGGATGCCTGATCCCTGCATGGCGATGGCCATGCCCTTCGCCCTCAGTATGCCGGGGGCGACTTCGCGGACGAGGTGGTCGGGGTCCCAGCGTATGAGCTCCTTGCCGCGCGCGATGCACTCCTCGAGCTTGCAGGACTCTATGTTCATCGCGACGCCTTCGGTGCCCTCGCCCATGATGCGGAAGACCTCGCTCGTCTCCCCCTCGTGGAGCATGTTCTTGCGCCGCAGTTCCACGGGATCCATCGCGAGCTTGTGGGCCAGCTCGTCCATCGCCGCCTCGAGGCCGGTGAGCCCCTGGATGGCGCCGTATCCCCGATAGGCTCCCGCGGATACCTTGTTCGTGTACACCACGTGCCCGCCGAATCGGACCGCCACCGCCTTGTTGTAGAGCGGCAGGGTCTTGGAGCCGGCGACCATGAAGGTGGTGAGCGCGTGTTCGCCGTAGGCACCCGTGTTGGATAACACCTGCATGTCGATGGCGCGCAGCATCCCGTCGGGATTCGCGCCGAGCCTCACCTTGACGCGCATCTCGTGGCGGGTGAAGGTGGCCTCGAAGACCTCGCGGCGCGTGAGCGCGAGGCGGGCGGGCTTTCCTGTCCTCATCGTGACCATGGCGACGTAAGGCTCGACGTGGATGTGCTGTTTTCCGCCGAAGCCCCCGCCTATCCGCGGCTTCACGACGCGGATTTTTCTGAGGGGCATCTGGAAGGCCAGCCCGAGGAGCCGGCGCGTGTGCCAGGGATTCTGCGTCGAGGTCACGATGACGAGCCTCCCCTGCAGGTCGATATAGCTGAAGGCCGCGTGCGCCTCGAGGGCGACGTGCTGCTGGGCCTGGGTGTGCACCGTCGTCTCCACCCTGACCGGCGAGGCCGCCAGCTCTTGTTCGACGTCTCCGATCTCCATATGGTAGGCGGCGGCGATGTTGCGCTTTGGCTCGAATCCGATGGGGAACATCTCGTGGATACCGGGCTCGGGGTGGATGACGACGGGATTGTCGAGGGCCTCCTCGAAGTCGAGCACGGGATTCAGCACCTCGTAGTCGACCTTGACGAGGGAGGCGGCCTTCTCCGCGATCGCCTCGCTCTCGGCGGCGACGACCGCCACCTCGTCGCCGACGTAGCGCACATATTCATCGAGGATGAAACGGTCGTGAGGGCTAGGCTCGGGGTTGCCCTGTCCCGCCCTCGTGATGGGGACGCGCGGGCAGTCCTTCCAGGTGAGCACGCAGGCGACGCCGGGGAGCGCGAGCGCCGCGGAGGGATCGATGGAGAGGATACGGGCGAACGCGTGGGGACTGCGCACGAGCTTGACATAGAGCGCGTTTTCGGGCGCCAGATCATCGGTGTAGGCTGGGCGGCCGAGCACGAGCCCCTCGCCGTCGACCTTAGATACATCGTGGGCGACGACTTTGAATTTCTCTGTCGCTTCGAGCGGCGCATCGGCGGTTGGGGGCGTCGGGCTGTGATAATTACGCATGTTCGGCCTCCAGGTATTTCTTGATGGCGCGGATCTGTCCTTCATAGCCCGAGCAGCGGCACAGGTTCCCCGCGAGATAGTGGCGGATTTCCGCCTCGTCCGGGTTGTGAAGCTCCTTTTTCATCGAGAGTACCGTGAGCGCGAAGCCGGGCGCGCAGAAGCCGCACTGGTCGGCGCCTTCGGCGGTCAGAAACCGCGCGAACGCCCTCGCTTCTTCGGCAAGCCCCTGGATGGTCGTGATCTCTCTGCCCTCGGCGCGCGCGGCGAGGTAGGAACAGGAGAGGACGGGCTTCCCGTCGACCAGGACCGTGCATGCCCCGCAGTTGCCCGTATCGCAGCCTTTCTTCACCTCGAGGTATCCGGCTCGGCGGAGGACCTCGGTCAGCATTTCGCCGGCCTGGCAGTCTATGGTGTTTTGTTTTCCATTGACGTTCAGTCTTATGGTCATCCTCGCACCTCCACAAGCGCGCGCCGGACGAGGGCGGGCAGAATTTCCCTGCGGTACTCGGCGCTCGCCCTGATGTCGCTGCCGAACTGGAGCTCGTCCGCCGCGATCTGTGAGGCGGACGCGATTTTTTCGTCGGAAGGGCGGGGTTCGTCGCCCAAGAAGGCCATCGCCCTTCTGCAAAGACGGGTGGCCGCGGGCCGCGAGCCGACCGCGATGCGCCATCCCGATCCCGTCCACGCGGATGTGGTGTTGATGATGGGGAAGTCATTCTCGGAGATTCTCATCTGCTGATACGCGGCTTTCATGGAGGCTGGCAGCAGAATCTTTTCAAGGAGGAAAGGTCCCCCGGCGCCCTTTTCGATGAAATCGGCCAGGGCCAGTGTCTGGCCGGGATAGAAGACCACCTTCGCCCCCAGCGCGCAGAGTGTCGTGTTCAAATCGGAGAAACCATAGCGCCCGGCGACGGTTCCCCCCACCGTTATGATGTTCCGCAGCTGAATGCCGACCACATGGCTGACGGTAGCATCGAAAAGGGAACCGAAACGGGACTTAAGGAGCGGGCTCGTCTCGAGTTCGCGGTACGTCGTCATGGCGCCGATTTCGATGCATCCCCCGGCTTCCCGGATATACTCCAGACCCAATCCGGCCAAATCGACACCAAGCGTCATGATCTTCGTGTTTGTCCGAAGCCACGCGGCGCCTCCGATCGCCGTGCCACGCCGTTCGCGAATAAGACGAAACGCTTCATCCATGTTTCGAGGACGGGCATATTCGAGTATTTCCATATGGATGCTCCTTACGGATGTGAATGGCTCTTTCCATCCTTATTCCAGCTATCATAGCATAGCTTCCCCAAATCGGCAAATTACCAAACTCTCGCGTTTTCCCGTCGCGGGCGGTTCAGTAAGAGCTCAAGCTGGGATATACTGGAGTTCATGGCGGAATTTGTACATCTCCACAATCATACTGACTATTCACTGCTCGACGGGGCCGCGCCCGTCCCAAGGCTCGTAAAGAAGGCAAAGGATTTCGGCATGCCCGGCATCGCCATCACCGACCACGGCAACATGTTCGGGGTCATGGCCTTCGAAAAAGAATGCCGCGATGCCGGACTCAATCCCATCATCGGCTGTGAATTCTATGTCGCCGGCGGCTCACGGCTCGAAAAAACCGGAACCGAGAACGGCAACAAATATTGGCACCTCTTGCTGATCGCGGAAAATCTGGAAGGCTACCACAATCTCCTCAAGTTGACATCAGGTTCCTTCACCGAAGGCTTCTACTATAAGCCCCGCATCGACGATGAGCTTCTGGCCGCGAACTGCGGAGGGCTCATCGCGTCCACGGCCTGTCTCGCCGGCGAGATCCCCTCCCTCATCCTCGCGGGCAAGCTCGACCAGGCGGTCAAGAAAATTGGGTTCTACAAAGGATTGTTCGGGAGGGATCACTTCTACCTCGAGCTTCAGGACCACGGTCTCGAAGAGCAGAAGATCGTCAACAGGGAACTCATCCGGCTTTCCAGAGAGCTCGGTGTCCCCCTCGTGGCCACCAACGACTTCCACTATGTCGAGCGCGAGGACTCTGTCGCCCATGACATCCTCCTCTGCATCGGCACGAACCGCAAGCGCAATGATCCCTCGAGGATGCGCTTTCCGAACGACCAGTTCTACTTGAAGAGTCCGGAGGAGATGAGCGCGCTTTTCGCCGAAGTGCCCGAGGCCATCGAAAATACGCTCAAGATCAACGAGATGGCCAGGCTCAAGATCGAGTTCCCCGGGCCACTCTTGCCGGATTATCAGGTACCGGAAGGCTTCTCGACGCCTGATGACTATCTGCGCCACATCGCACGGGAGGGCCTGCGGATCCGCTATCCGAATCCCAGCTCCGTGGCCGTCGAACGCCTCGAATACGAGCTCGATGTCATCATCAAGATGGGGTTCAGTGGATATTTTCTCATCGTATGGGACTTCATCCACTGGGCGAAGGAACACGGCATCCCGGTGGGGCCAGGGCGCGGTTCCGGCGCGGGCTCGATCGTCGCCTATTCCATGCGCATCACCGACATAGATCCCCTGAAATACGACCTGCTGTTCGAGCGGTTTCTGAACCCCGAGCGTATTTCCATGCCTGATTTCGATGTTGACTTCGACTTCGAACGGCGGGGCGAAGTCATCGACTATGTGACCGAGAAGTACGGGCACGACCGCGTCGCGCAGATCATCACGTTCGGTACGCTGAAGGCGAAGGCCGTGATAAAGGACGTCGCCCGCGCTCTGGATATTCCCTTTGAAGAAGCAAACCAGATCGGCAAACTTGTCCCCGAAGATCCCAAGATGTCGCTCGCGAAGGCCCTGAAGGCGGAGCCGAAACTCGCGGCCCTCGTGCAGAATCCCGTATATTCAGAACTCTTTTCCATCGCGGCGAGGCTGGAAAATCTTCACCGGCACAGCTCGCTGCACGCGGCGGGCATCGTCATCGGCAAATCCACGCTCACAGACTATGTACCGCTCTATAAGGACCCAAAGACGGGCCTCACCGCCACGCAGTATACGATGGAGTACCTTGAGAACTGCGGCCTCGTGAAGATGGATTTTTTGGGCCTCAAGACTCTCACCCTCATTCGCAATACGCTCGATCTCCTCCACAAGCGCGGCGTCGAGATCAAAGAAGAGGATATTCCCGACAGCGATCCTAAGACCTTCAAGATGCTCTGCGAGGGTAAGAGCACTTCCATTTTTCAGTTTGAGTCGCAGGGCATGCAGTCGGTGCTGAAGCGGGCGAAGCCGTCGAGCATCGAGGACCTCATCGCGTTGAACGCGCTCTACCGGCCGGGCCCCATGGAGAATATCGATCAGTTCATCAATTCAAAGAACGGCAGGATGGCCATAACCTATCCTCATCCTTCCTTGGAGAAGTACCTCAGGGGAACCTACGGCGTGATCGTGTACCAGGAGCAGGTCATGCAGGTCGCGCGCGAAGTCGCGGGCTACTCGTTGGGGCGGGCGGATCTGCTTCGTCGCGCCATGGGGAAGAAGAAGCTCGAGATCCTGCAGAAGGAGGAGGTGCCCTTCATCGAGGGCGCCGTCGCCCGCGGATATGCGAAGGATGAGGCCAAACGCATCTTCGAGATACTGACGCCGTTCGCGGGCTATGGCTTCAACAAATCGCACGCGGCCGTCTATTCTGTCGTCGCGTACCGGACCGCCTATCTCAAGGCGAACTATCCCGCGGAGTTCATGGCGGCCAACCTCACCAACGAGATAAGCAACACCGACAAGCTCACGGAGTACATCAGCGAGGCGCGCCAGATGGGCCTGTCCGTCCTGCCCCCCGACATCAACCGCTCCGACGCGAATTTCAGTGTGGACCACGGCCAGATCATCTATGGTTTTCTGGGGATCAAGGGCGTGGGTGAGGGCATCGCGGGGGCGGTCCAGGAGGAGCGGGAAGCGCACGGCAAATTTGTCGATTTCATCGATTTCCTGACGCGGCTTCACGATGCCGGACTCAACCGGAAGACGATGGAGTCGCTCATATTGGCCGGATGTTTTGATTCTCTGAAGCACAGACGCCGCCAGCTTCTGGAAAATCTCGAACGCGCGGTAGCTCATGTCGAGGGCAAGCGCTCGTTCGAGGATTCGCGCAACGGCTCACTCTTCGATATGGAGGATATGGGCTCGTACCCCGATTTCGTATTCGAGCCGGCCGACGAATTTTCCAACCAGGAGATGCTGCAGTCGGAGAAGGAGCTGTTGGGCTTTTTCTTTTCGGCCCATCCCATGGACGAATACCGGCTGATATGGGAGCGCTCGTCCACTCTCGACATGGGGCACCTCGATCAGGCGAGCCCCAACCGTGAATACATCGCGGTCGCGCTCCTCAAGGAATTCCGCGTGCATACGACGCAGAACGGGAGGCGGATGGCCTTCGGTCAACTTGAGGATTACCGCGGCGCCATCGACATAGTGATCTTCCCCGACATGCTCGAGAAAAACGAGGGGGCTTTTGTAAAAGACCGCGTGCTCTGTGTGCGGGGCATCTTCGATACCTCCCGTCGGGCACCCTCTCTGAAAATTCAGGCGATTCTCGATCCCGAATCCCTGAAAAAGATGTCATGGCGGGAACTCCACATTCAGCTTTTGCCGGGGTTCTGCCGCGTGGAGTCGGGCGGCGCCGTGGAGCAGTCCGGAGCAGAGAATGGCGGGCTCGCGACGGAGCAGTCCGGTGAATCGAGTCTGTATCAACTCAGAGATGCGATATATTCTCTTCATGGACAGTGTAAAATTATTTTTCATCTCCCGCTCTCCAAGGGAGGCGAGGCTGTGATTGAGGCAGGGCCCCACACAACATGCTCCGCAAGCGATGAAGATATTACATTGCTGAAGAAGCAACCTGCGGTGGCGGAGGTCTGGCGGGTATGAATGTAAAAATTCTTGGCAATGGAGGCTTCTACAACGAGGGATTGCCCTACAACGCGATGGCGATAGACGGCCACGTGCTCGTGGAGACACCCCCCGATATTCTGCAGTCCCTGATGCGGCAGAGGATGAGGCCCCCCCAGATGGACACCGTCTTCATAAGCCATATCCACGGCGACCACTGTTTCGGCTTTCCTTTTTTCTTTTTCAACTGGCTCTACTGGGGCGATGCCGACTCACACTACAAGAAGGGATCACGGCTCGCCGTCATCGGCCCCGGAGGATTGAGTGGCCATCTGCGCGAACTTATGCGCCTCGCGATTCCTCCAGAACACCCCTACCTGCGCGACTTCGACGAGCGAGTCCAGATCATCGAGATCGATGAAGACGATGTCATCGCCGTGAAGGGGAATCTCTGGTTTGGATTCAGACGTACGGCACACTCCTTGCCGACCTTCTCCCTGATTGCGGGAGAAGTAGGGCGGGCCGGGGGCGTCCCCTCATCGTCGGATTATCTCGAGAAGGCCCTGTTCGTGTACAGTTCTGACACATCGATGTTCGAGGGCGTCCGGGTGCTCCTGGGCTCGGGCGCGAAGCTCATCCTCTGCGATACGAATGGGGAAAACGAGAAAGAAGTGCACATGAGCCCTAGAGAGCTGATGGCCGCTGCGACGGCGCAGGGTCTGTCCGGTGCCGACAGCGGGCGCCTCCGCGGCATCCACATGAGCAGAAGGATGGAGAGGGTGGGGGAGCTCCGGTTCGTGCAGCCGGGCGAGGAGTTCACCTTACTATAGATACTGCTGAATATAAACCTTGCCAATACTTAAGCAGGCCCACTGAAACGACGTTATCTGTGGCCTTCTTCCCACACGACATCTTCCACGCCGCGATCCTCGATGCTTTTTCCTATAAGGGATTTTTCTTTCGCCGGCAAAGGCTTGAATGGCGCTATGTGTATCTTTCCGCCGCGCTGTTTCCACCTGGCTATGATTCTGCCTCGCACCATGACCGTCGGATAGACTATTCCCGTGAGAGAATATATGTTCCTGATATTCTCGCGCTCAAAGAATGGGCTGTCCTCTTTGAAAAACGCCATGAGCAGGGGATCGAAGGCCGGCAGCAGAATGCAGGCCGGCATGCCTTTCCCGGCAGCGTCGTTTTTGTAGAAATATGTCTTTTCACCGCACTGCGTGGTCTTCAGCCCATCGGTAGCCATATGCTTCTGTATGAATTGTTGGCTCTTACCGAGGAAATACGAGGCATCCCGCATCGTCGCCGGGCCGAAGGTGCTAAAGTATCGATCGGTGATGATCTCCCATGCGGCGTCATGCCCGAGAGGGGTAAAAGGAGGCGCCGGCGCATAGGTCGGGCTTTTGTTCCCGACCAGGTAGCATATTCTGCCTGTCTCCACAAGGTATCTGATGATTCCACCCCAGGGGTTGAAGAAATAGGTCCTGGATTCGGTTTCACTCATCCCTTTTTCGTTGCACTTTTTTTTCAGTTCATCGCGGGTACAGTTCCCTTCCTGAAGCGCTTCCAGTATGAGGTCGGCAAAGAAGATTTTTCGGTCCATCGGGATGGACGAGCACGCTCCCCACTGCTCCCCTGCGTATCTGCTCAGCGAGCCGGTGTGGAGAAACACGGGCAAGTCCGTCTCATGGATCATGTGTATCGTGCCCCGCAGGGTCCAGCATTTGACGAGGGACGCACACTGAATCGACGTTTCGGTGATGCGCAGCGAGAGTGAACGCAACGCCTCCTTTTCGTACTGCGCCTGCAGGCCGCAGAGGTTTTGGACGACATGATTCTGGTTTTGTCTATTGGTTATGAACTGATTGCACAACCTGTGCTCGCCTATTTCACTTCCGGTCATATTCATTGCGGGGCGTCTCCATCCGCGAGCAGCCAGTCGGCCAGCTCTCCCCACTGCGAAAAGGAAAAATCCGCGCCGGGGTATCGTCTGCCCCGCCGAGCGGCCCGCATGCCGACCCGTTTCGGACCATCGATGTCGTATACAGTATTGTTGCCGACGTAGAGAATTTCGGGGAAATCCATGCCCAGTGCGGCGGCCATGTCCCGGAAAGCCCGGGGATGGGGCTTGAGCACTCCTGCATCCTCTGCGCAGAAGGAGGGCTCGAGGATGTCCGACAGGCCAAGCGCATGTATTTTCTCTTTGGGCGGCAAGTCGGAGAGCGCCGCGACGCGTATGCCGTTGCCGCGGATTTTTTCGATCGTGGCCCTCACTCCAGGATAGGGGCGGATCGAGGCGAAACGTTTTGGTAAGTCCTCGTAGAAAATTTTTTCCATGAGTTCGCGCGCCCGCGACTGATCGATGCCCAGCCCCCGGGCCATGAGCGAGGCCTGCAATCGGTGAAGGTCCTCTCTGTTTTGAGGAGTATATTCCTGTTCCATCTGCCGCAATCGCAGTTTTTTCCTGATCACTGAGAATTCCGTAATAATTCCAGGATGTGCGATAAAACTATCGATACATCTTACATAGAGCGAAGGAGCGGGGTAGAGTGTACCGTCCACATCGAAGACTACGGCCCGGATATTTATTTTTTGACGCACATACAATATATATAAGATGAGCAGAACCCCTGTCCACCGCCACTCAGTCGTAACGTGGCGATTTTGAGGGTCTGCCCATCTTGATCAGCTTACGGTTCAGGGAAATCTCGCGATGGTTCTCTTAGAACTCCCGCGCCCTATAGCTCGTATGCAGAAGTTCGTGGGAGAGGTGCCCGAGCGGTTTTCCAAGAAAATCTTTGTACAGCGCGCTCACTGCAGGATTTTCGTGAGACTTCCGCAGGGGCAGTTTCTGGTCTTCCACGTAGAGCGCGTGATTCCGGGCAAGCTTCTTCTCGATGTCGGCGAGCACAGGCTGCCCGCCGCCGCCGATGCAGCCGCCTGGGCAGGACATGATCTCGATGAAGTGGTAGGGGCTCTTGCCCGCGCGGATCTCGTCGAGGAGGATGCGGGCGTTCGAGAGTCCATGCGCCACCGCCACGCGCACGGGACTGCCGCCCAGCACGACCTCGGCGCTCTTGATCGAGTCAAAGCCGCGTACCTGGGTGAGTTCGATGTTTTCGAGGGGCTTTTTCTCGACTATTTCGTAGACAGTCCGGAGCGCCGCCTCCATGACGCCGCCCGTCGTGCCGAATATGGTCGCGGCTCCCGTCGAGCGGCCCAGAGGGTCGTCGAAGTCTTCTTCAGGCAGGCGCGCGATCTCGATGCCGGCGAGCTTTATCATGCGGGCGAGTTCCCTTGTGGTGAGCGCCCAGTCGACATCGAAGAACGAACGCGGACCCGCGAGTTTGGCGTCTTTTCCTCTCCACCAATCCCACGCCGAATCCATCTCCTTGCGCCGCGCCTCATATTTTTTTGCGGTGCAGGGCATTATCGAGACGACGCGCATCTTGTCGGGCGCGATGCCGGCGGTCTGCGCGTAGTATGTCTTCGCGACCGCTCCGAACATCTGCTGTGGACTCTTGCAGGTTGAGACATGCCCAAGCAGGTCGGGGTAGAAGCCCTCGATGAAGTTGATCCATCCAGGAGAGCACGAGGTTATCATGGGAATCGTGCCGCCGTGGGACAGGCGCTCTAATAGCTCGCTCCCCTCTTCCATGATGGTCAAATCCGCGGTGAACTGTGTGTCGAAGACCTTGGCGAAGCCGAGCCGCCGGAGCGCGGCGACCATCTGGCCCGTCACCAGGCTTCCGGGTGGCAGCCCCAGAGCTTCTCCCAGAGACGCGCGGATCGCCGGGGCAGTCTGGACCACGACGTTGAGTTTCGGGTCGCGCAGCGCGTCGAACACGTCCCTCGATTCGTCCTTTTCGGTGATCGCGCCGGTGGGGCATACGACGGAGCACTGGCCGCACTGCACGCAGGCGCTCTGCGCCAGCCCACGGTCCATGAACGTCGCGACCCTCGTGCGGGCGCCGCGGCCCGTGAACGCTATCGCGTTGACTCCTTGGGTCTCCTCGCACACCGACACGCAGCGGCCGCAGAGAATGCACTTCTTGTCGTCGCGCACGATGCCCTCCGATGTGGTGTCGGGGAGAGGGTATTTCTTGTACGAGGGGAAGCGGTCAGCGCGGACTTCCAGGAGGTTGGCCATCGTGTGCAGTTCGCAGGTGTCCGCCCTGACACAGGAGAGGCAGTCGCTGGGGTGGTTTGCCAGGAGCAGTTCTATCGCGGTCTTGCGCGCCCGTAAGACCCGAGGGCTCGATGTCCATATTTTCATGCCGGGCGTCGGGTTCTGGACGCAGGAACGCACGAGCGATTTCGCCCCCTCGACCTCGACGACGCATACGCCGCACGAGGCGTTCTTGGAGATGCCCTTGAGGTAGCAGAGCGTGGGAATCTTCACGCCGGCGCGCGCGCAGGCCTCCACGATGTTCTCGGATGGGTCAACCTTCACTGGCTGATTATCTATTGTAATCTCTATCAAGTTTTCCATGGTCCGCCTCCTTTATTCGCTGACGAGGGTTCCGCGCGGCTCGCGCTTGTGTTCACGGACATCGCAGCGCAGACAGCGTTCTGCTTCGATGCGCGCCTGTTCGCCTGTATACCCGAGATTGATTTCCATGAAATTGCTCTTGCGCGCGTTGACGGGAAGCATCGAGGCGCGGGTCATCTTCTCCTTGCTGATGTTGAGCGGGATCTCCATCTTGTAGTCGAAGCGGCGGAACAGGATGTCGAAACGCTTCTTCCCGCTCAGGTTTTGATCGACGATCTCCGCGACGGTCTTCGCCTGACCCATGGCTTCCGCGGCGGTCGCCGGCCCGAGCGTGGCGTCGCCGATGGCGTATACCTTCGGGTTCGAGGTGACCAGCGAGAAGGGGTCGACTTTGATGCGGCCGTTTTTCAGGCGCTCGACGCCTATGGAGTCGATGCCGGGAATTTCGACTTTTTCGCCGATTGCCACGATGACAGTTGAGCCGGTGATATCTTCGACCTTGTCGGTCGGGATGGGGGTGGGGCGGCCCGAAGAGTCCACCGGGCCTGCTTTCATCCGCTGGATGCGGACGGCTTTTGCCACGCGCTTGCCGTCTTTCTGTTTTGTCAGTATTTCGACGGGCGAGGCCATACAGATGAGGTCGATGCCCTCATCAAGCGCGCCTTTCAGCTCTTCCTCGTTGGCGGGCATATCGGTCTTGGATCGTCTGTAGACGACCGTGACCGTGGAGCCCAGCCGCATGGCCGAACGGGCCGCGTCGATCGCGGAATTGCCGCCTCCTATGACCACCACTTCGCCGCCAGTGCGCACCTTCTCCTTTCTCGCGAGCATGTTCAAAAAATCGCATGCTCTGTAGACACCCTGGGCATCTTCGCCGGGCACGTCGAGCGTGAGCTCGGACGCGGCGCCTGCCGCGACGATGATCGCGTCGCTCGAGTCGGCGAGCCGTTGCCACTGCTCCGGTTCGGCGATGCGGGTGTTGTAGACAAAGCGTACGCCGAGCTTCTCGATGAAGCCCACTTCTTTTTTCAGGACATCTTTCGGGAGTCGATAAGCGGGGATGCCCCAGCGGAGCACGCCGCCCGCCTCGTTGCTCGCCTCGTAGATCGTCACTTCGTGGCCCAGCCGGACCAGGTAGGACGCGGCGGTGAGCCCCGCGGGCCCCGCCCCGATGATGGCGACGCGTTTGCCGCTCGAAGGAAGCTTTTCCTTTATAAGTTTGGCGTATATCTGCTTTTCGCGGCCCATCTTGTACATCGTGTCGGCGAGGTAGCGGTGAATTTCTCCTTGGGAGACGGGCTCGTCCAGCATGTCGCGCCTGCAGCGCATGCGGCAGTGGAAGTGGCAGATGCGCCCGACAGTGCCGGGCAGGGGGTTCTCCCTCAGCGTGAGCTCGAAGGCGTCCTCGATGCGATTTTCCTTCAAAAGCTGCAAATACCCGGGGATATTCATGTGCAGCGGGCAGGAGGACTCGCAGAGGGCGATATAGAGGTTTTCGCAGATGCCCGCGGGACAGCGTTTTCCCTTAATGTGCTGGATGTATTCGTCGCGGAAGTACTTCAGCGTGGTGAGGACGGGATTCGCGGAAGTCTGTCCCAGTCCGCAGAGCGAGGAATCCTTGACCGTGAGGGCGAGTTCCTGGAGCGTGTCGAGGTCTTCTTCCTTGGCTTCCCCCAGCGACACCTGCTGGAGTATGTGCAGCATCTGGGAAGTGCCTTCGCGGCAGGGCGTGCATTTGCCGCAGGATTCGCTCACGACGAAGCCGGTGAAGTAGCGCGCGACATCGACCATGCAGTTGTCCTGGTCCATGACGACCATGCCGCCCGAGCCCATGATGGCGCCCAGTTCCGCCAGGTGCTCGTAGTCGATGGGCGTCTTGAAGAGACTGGCTGGCACGCAGCCGCCGGAGGGACCGCCGCACTGTACGGCCTTGATCTTCTTTTTCGGGCCCATGCCCCCGCATATGCCGTAGATCACGCTGTCGAGAGTGCTCCCGAGGGGAAGCTCCACGAGGCCCGTGTTGCGCACTTTGCCGACGAAGCTGAACACTTTCGTGCCCGTGCTCGTGGGTGTGCCTATGCCCGTGAACCATTCACCGCCCTTCGCGATGATGACGGGGATGTTGCACCATGTCTCGACGTTGTTTATGGACGTGGGCCGGCCATAGATGCCCTTCTGGGCGGGGAAGGGCGGTCTCGGCCTCGGCCGTCCCGCGTTCCCTTCTATGGAGGAGATGAGCGCGGTTTCCTCGCCGCAGACAAAGGCCCCGGCTCCGGTCACCATGTCGATGTCGAACGAGAATTTTGTCCCGAGGATGTTCTTTCCCAGAAGGCCATGCGCGCGCGCGTCTTCGATCGCTTTGGTGAGCCTGTACACCGCGAGAGGATATTCCGCCCTGACGTAGACTATTCCGCGGTTCGCGCCCATGGCGTAGGCCCCGAGAATCATGCCCTCGATGAGCATATGCGGGTCGGACTCGATCTCGTTGCGGTTCATGTAGGCGCCGGGATCGCCCTCGTCGGCGTTGCAGATGATGTAGCCTTCTCCCGGATTGTCGATGAGCGACTGGCGCATGAGCGACCATTTCTTCCACGTGGGGAAGCCCGCGCCGCCGCGGCCCCGAAGACCAGACTTTTTCACCTCTTCGATGATGGATTCGGGCGGCATGGAAGTGAGCGCCCGCACGAGGCTCCGGTATCCGCCTATCGCGATGTATTCCTCGATGCTTTCAGGATCGATGATGCCGGCGTCGCGAAGGACGACTTTTTCCTGATCCTTGAAGAAGTTGAGCTCTTTCCACGTGGGAAGATGCTCGTAGCCTCGGCCGAACTCGAGCTTCGAGGTCCTGAAGTCCCACTCTTCTATCCTTGCCTCGGCGAGTTTGGCGATCTTGTCGTAGGAGCTGTCGTCCAAAAGGCCGTGTACGAGTCGGGAAGCCTTCGGCGCGTCGACGTCCGTAAAGAAAAGCACGGGTTTCCCCGGCCGCCACGTCATGACCACAGGCTCGGCGGCGCAGAACCCGAAGCAGCCGACGCGCCGTACACGGACGGCCTTGCCTTCCGCTTTCTGAGTGAGGACTTCCCACACTTTGTCCGCGCCGGACCCGATACCGCAGGTGCCCATGCCCACGGAAATCCAGGGCATATCTCCATAGAAATGTGTCATGCCCTCCTTGGCGAGAAAACCGAGATCGATGGAATTTGTCATATCTCGCCTCCTTTCTTGAGTTTTTCCAGAAGCGAGACGAGTTTGCTGATCGTCATTCGGGAAATCACCTTGCCGTCGATCATGATGACGGGAGCGAGCGCGCACTGGCCGAAGCAGGCCACGGTGCGGATAGTCGCAAAACTGTCGCTTGAGGTAGCGGAATTTTCTTCCTCTTCCTTAAATTCTTTAATGCCGAGCCGGGTGAGGGCCTCGTTGAGCAGCACCAGGGAACCCCTGGTGTGGCAGGCTGTGCCGCGGCACACGACGACGACATGCTCTCCCTGGGGCTTCAAGCTGAAGAATGAATAGAAGGTTGCCACCGAATACACTTGAGAAAGCGGCACGTTGAGCCTTTTGGATATCTCCCTGAGGGTGGCTTCGGAGAGATGTTTTTTTGGGTCGTTCTGCTGCGCGTGCTCCAGGGCGCCGAGCAGGCTACCGTTCTTTCCCTTCCATGACTCGATGATACTGTCGAGACTCTGCGTTTTTGCGTTCGCTACTTTTGGCATACTGCCTCCTTCAACCCGGTTATTGATATTTTCGTATCGATTTTACTATTTGTCAAGAAAAATTTATCTATAAAATTGTATTGTTGTATGTTTATATAATAAATGAATGATATTTTGATTTTTATAAATAAAAAATTATCTAAAAAATAAGCATTGCGTCGTCACCGTTTTTATTTAATACTGGAAATATATGGATTCGTCTGATTGGGGCGGCAAGCCTTGTTCTCGTCCCAAATGGCCTTCGCACTTTTCTCAGTCAAGCGTGGAGGCCGTAGGGCGCAAGCTGAGGCGTATCTTCGACCAAAACGCCAGCACGGAATATTTCTCATGCGAAGAGATACGCGACTATTCGTACTATGAAAGCCTTCTCATCCAGGGGCTCGAGGGGATAGATCGCAGAATGAAAAGCGGGTCGCTCAAACCGGTGGAGTTGTCGGAATACCCGAAGATCATTCACGCCGACAGGGGCAAGGTGCGCGCCTGTATCTACATTGGCTCCTTCGATCCGTTCCAGCTCACCCACCTCGCGGTAGCGGTCCGCTTTCTCGCTTCGGAATTGAGCAATTCCGATTTCGTCATCGTGGTGCCCGAGGGTTCTCCCGATCCGGCGAAACCGCTGAAGACCGATTACGCCTTCCGCCTTTCAATCGCCAAAATGCAGATAGAAGGTATTTTCGAGCCATTCCTTAAAGTGCTCGACCTCGGCATGCAGGCCGACACAATCGAGATTGTGAGACGATTCATCGCGATGCACAGGGGACTCACGCTTGAGCTGACGCACCTCATAGGGTCGGATGTCCTGCCTGTCGCCGCACGGTATATCGCGGAGGACATGTCGATATGGAGAAAAGAGGCTCAGGAATCGGGCGTGCACTATCTGCACAGCACTCATGTAGTGCAGCGGGGTGAAGATACCATTGATACGTCCTATTTCGAGGCGTTTGAGAAAGAGGCGGCACATACCGTTCTAGATTCCAGTATCGTGGCCACCCCCTCAAGCACCGATTTCCGGACCAGACAAGCCTTTACGATAGTACTGCCGACGACGTCCATACGCGACAAAATGGAAATAATTTTTCGTTATCACATGCACAGAAGCTGGTCATCCGAGCAGGAATAGTGTATATAGAAACCATGAACATACAGTCGATGAAACTTATATTTCTGGGGCCCCCGGGGGCCGGCAAGGGCACGATTTCCAAAATGGTCGCGGAGAGGCTCGGTGTCCCGCAGATAAGCACGGGGGACATGTTCCGCGCTGCGGTGAAGGAGAAGACCGAACTTGGACTCAGAGTGCAGTCGATTTTGGCCGCCGGAGGACTGGTGCCCGACGATCTCACGATCGCCATCGTCAAAGAGAGGCTGTCCTGGCCGGATGTACGGCAGAGTTACATTCTCGATGGATTTCCGCGGACTATCCCTCAGGCTGAGGCCCTTGCCGCGTTTTCGTCGCTCGACGCGGCGGTGGACTTTGAAGTCAAAGATGATCTCATCCTGTTCAGGCTTACGGGAAGGCGCGTGTGCAGGACTTGCGGCGCGATCTATCATGCCGTGACCAAGCCTCCGAAGGCCGAAGGCGCCTGCGATCTCTGCGGCGGAGAACTCTACGTCCGCAACGATGATAAAGAGGAGACAGTCAAGGCTCGTCTCCGCGCATACCACGAAGAGACGCAGCCCCTCATCGGATACTACACGAAAAAAGGGCTTCTCCTCACCATCGATGGCAGCCCCGACGCCGAGACCGTCTACAACACATTTATCTCGGAAATAGGGTGTTTCTTGAAAAAATGAGCGGCTCTGGTGCGGTATTCTCGAAGCGGGCGGTATTTTTTTTGTTTTCCAGGCTGATAGTGGCGGGCGTACTGTTCACCATTTCCTTCGGAAACATGGCCGTTGCGCAGGGAGCTGCCGTCGCGGATCAGCCTGTAACCACCGATAGCCAGCCCCAGCCGATCGTCCCCGGCACGTGGACCGGACAATTGATTTTGAAATCGGCCCAGCAGGTTCAAGGGGGGCCGCAGGGTCAATCCGCTCCATCGAGTTTCAGCTTTGCACTTATCGTCCGTATCCTGCCAGAAAATCGGGGCATCCTCGTCGATATCCCCGAGCAGGGGATGTTTTCATATCCCATCGACCGATATTCCATCGATGCGGGCCGGCTCAGTTTTGTGCTCGACGCCATGGGCGCGGACGAAGAGCTTACTTTTTCCGGCAACTTTTCAAGTACATTTACGCCCCAGGGAGGCACTCAGAAAGGAGGGATCGTCGGGATGGTCCGAGGCCGTTCCTGGAGCGGACCATTCTATGTACAAAAGGAGAATACCCCGTCTCATCAGGGCGAGCTGTATATTGCCCTGCCTGTCGATGGCGGCGCTCTCCCCGCGACGCTCACCTTTCCTGTGCGTGCCAAGGCTACGCTCGACGCGGACGCGCCGGCGAGTTTTCCTCTGGTTGTCCTTGTCGCCGGGGCGGGAAAGGCCGACCGGGACGGCAACAATGTCGATGTGCCGGGTAAGACCAATTCCCTCAAGGAGCTGGCGGAGATGCTCCGCGCTCACGGCGTGGGGAGCATCCGCTACGACAGGCGGGGCACGGGAGAAGCCTACAAGCTCGAGACGCCCGGCCAGATGACGAGTTTTTCCCAACATGTTCGGGATCTGGCCGCGGTCATCAAGGCTATCCTTGCTCTGCCCCGGCAGGGGAGGCTGATTGTGGCCGGCATGAACGAAGGGGCATGGATGGCTATGGCGGCGCTGAATATTTTGGGATCAGATACGACTGTCGATGGCCTTGTCGTGCTCGACGCGAGCGGACAGAGCCCTATGGAGACGCTGCGGCACTCCGTCGAAGGCCTCGATTCTGAACACCGCAGGAAGGCTCTTGAAATCGCCCAGAACCTTGTCGATACCGGGACGCTGGTCGATGTACCGGACGATCTCGCAGACTTTTTCTCGCCGGGCCGGCGGGATTGGCTTGCCACATGGCTCGCGTTTGACCCGGTTGACAGCATAAAAAAGGTCGAGACGCCGGTCCTCTTTGTCTATGGCGAGCGGGACATGCAGGTGAGCCGGGAGCAGTTCTCCAGACTCACCGCAGCGAAACCGCAGGCTGGTATCCGTGTTGTGCCCGATATGAACTATGTACTCAAAGAAGTACACAATGAGGATGAGAACTATGCCGCCTTCACCGATCCATCGTTCAAAGTGCCCGCGCTCCTGGCGGAATTGCTGGCCTCATACGCCAAGGCACAGCCTGCGCCACAGGGGCTGTTGCCCTGGAGCGACTGACGGGGTCTTCCGGCTGACTATCCGTTGGGAAGGGCCCTGTTCGGGCCGGAGTCAAGGTTTGAGAGCGCAAGTATCGCATCGACCAGCTGTTGTGCGCTCATCTCGACAGGCTGACTCATAAAGAGAGACCCCCTCTGCTCGATGGAGTTCTCCGGAGAAAACGGAATGCCATACGTGCCCAGACTGTTCGACACAAAGACCCACACAAATTTCATGATGGGTTTATAGGTGCGGGCCGCCTGTTCGTCCTTCATCTGGATTTGGAACACCATGCTGTAGCGCGCGTCGGGGCTTCCTTTACTGGGACCCGCCGCATCGCGTGTGACGCGCACCAATATGCCATCAAAAGGAAGCGTGACTCCATCGAGTATAGGCATCTGGGTGACGAGGGCTGACTTGGCGTCGAGATATATTATTAAATCGGCATTGCTGCCGAGTATGCCGCTGCGCCTGGCCATCGAAGCGGTCATGTCAGACAAGGGCGGTGGATTCTGGGGCGACCATGTCGCGAAATGCAACTGCCCCCCGGAAGGATCGCGGAGGTAGATTTTTCCGTTTTTCGCCGTGTAGCCGCCGGCGATTCTTTTCCAATTATCGTCCAGGCCAAAAGACAGAGAGGTTAATAGACTGGGGAAATTGCCGGCGAACACTACCTCGATTCCGGGATTTCTATCGCCGTCCCACGATATGCCCGCCCCGAGCGCGTCGGCCCTCAGGAGCATTTTGTCGAGGCGATTTCGGTCTATCGGCCCATGCTCCGTATTTTTTTGCTCGGAGGCGACCGACATGAGGGTTCCGATCGTCGAATCATCGAGAGAAGCCGCCATATCGCGCAGAAAGGTATTTTCAGCTCTGACTAGCACTTGTGGCGTTTTTTCAAAATGATCGAAGAGCCCTGCGAGCGCGACTTCCCGCGGCACCGACGCGCAGGATGCAGCCAGAAAGAATACCGCGGTCAGCACGCCATAAACACTAAGCCTCATGAGGGGGAGGGGCGTGTGGTCCCCTTTGTTGTTCTGCAGAAAAAGTCTCATACGATGCGGATCCCCTTTTTGTCCATCAAGTCTGTAAATGCTTTTCTGTGTTCGAGCACGGCATCATTCCATTTTTCGAAAGGTGAACTTCGGTATTTCAAAGTGGCAATTGCTCCCCTTATCATAGACCGCCTATATGGAGCGCTGCGCCACTCACCCGTAAACCCTTCTGCAGAAACAGCCCTGAGCATTTCACTTGTGCCGAATTCTTTTGCTTCCATGGCCCTGAACCATTTGTCAGGATCATAAGAAGGCAGATCGAAATATATCACATAATCGCTTGCAGCGGCGAGTTCATCCCTTGGGGGTGCCCGCCTCTCCTGCCAAAGTTCCTCCAGGCGTCCGAGGACAAAGGGCTCATCTTCGAAGGAAATGCGGCGTGAAGTACATAAAAAGCGGTATATCATGCGCGCGGCTTCTAAAAATCGTACGCTATTGCTGATGGTGCGATACTGTGGTTCGAGGCGCGAATCTTCCCATAGCGTCTGGGGCAGATCAGGGAGCCTCCCCACCTGCAGGTGGCCCACCGCCGGAAGCACGGAGAAATCCGACTCGAGCGCGTTGAACCCGTCCTGCGTCCCCGTAAAGTTCTGATGCGCCCAGGTGTCCGCATACGCGTGCAGGGCAACTCCGACGCGATAGAGATTGCCGCTCCTCAAGGCCCCGATGAGAAGAGCCCTCGCGTTGTCGCTGTCCTGGCTCACGGCGAGCTCATGCACTCTTTTGTCACTGCGTTTTGCCGCGGAAATCTGGGAATCTCCTGGAATGAAGTGGAAGGGCAGATAAACCTTCCTCGCTATGTCTTGATTCCAAAAGAGATAATTTTGTGTCACTTCCGTCAAGGTGCTCTCAGTGGAAACGTGATCTGCTTTCTTGGGGGCTGAACTCAGGGTGCTGTCGATTTTCCAGGGAAGTTTCGCATCGTCCACCATCTGGCTTGAAATCGCGATTGTCTCGGAATCCGTGGCGGAAAAGCCTGCCGCGCGGGCAAGATAGCAGATCACATAGTAGTGAAATTCTCTGTTCATCGTCACCATCATGAACGCTTACCGGCCCTGGATCAATGAGGCCGGAGCGTGGTGGCAATAGCCATAAAATCGTGGTATCGTGGCTCTGCATTCCCAGTAAAAACCAGTATTGGCATGGAGGTCACGGATATGGCTCTCGAGCGCACCTACGCGATGCTCAAACCGGGAGTATTGTCCCGGCGCATCGCCGGTGAAATCGTTTCACGGATCGAACGAAAGGGATTTGACATCATAGGACTAAAAATCATGCGGATTCCGCGCGGGTTGGCAGAGAAACACTACGCCGAGCACAAAAACAAGCCATTTTTTGGCGAACTCGTGGATTATATCACTTCAGGGCCGGTTGTCGCGATGGTGCTAGAGGGGGACCAGGCTGTAAAGATGCTGAGGCTCATGTGCGGGGCTACAAGGCCCGAGGAGGCTCTGCCCGGGACTATCCGCGGCGACTACGCCATGCACACTAATTTCAACATCATTCACGCGTCGGATTCTCCGGAGGCGGCGGCCCGGGAGATTGGCCTTTTTTTCAAGCCTGAAGAGCTCATCGACTGGCCAGATGGCAATAAAGATTGGATCTGATGACACTACGGTCAAAAATCGATCAACGAAGGAGGATGATGTATGACAGGCCAAACAGCCATCCCTGAATGGAGCCTCGAAGAAGTGTTTCCCGGATTCGACTCCTTGGAATACCGGCAGGCAAAGGACGAAGTGCGGACATCGCTCGAGACTATGCGGCGCTTTCTCCTGGAGTCCTCGCCGCCGGAGGGCGGGGCGGATTTTTCCGACTGGCTCTGGGAACTTTTAGATAAGCTCAACCGCCTCGAGATGCTCGCGGACACGCTGTCGGCCTACGCCTACGCGCGCTTCAGCACCGAGACGAAGAGTCCCTCCGTGCTCGCCGAACTCAACAAGATCGAGGAGCTTTTAGTCCCCGCGACCACCGTGCAGGTGCTCTTCCGCAACTTCCTCGCGCGTCATGAAGATACGGTGAAAAAAGCCATCAAGGATGACAGGCGCTTGGGAGAGTACGCCTTTATCCTCGAGGAAGCGCTGATGTTCCAGAAACATCAGATGGCGACGGAGCTTGAGGATCTGGCCGCGGACCTGAGCCGCTCAGGAGCGGAGGCATGGTCGCGCCTCCAGGAATCGATCTTGGCCAACGCGAGCGCGCCCTGGGATGAGGCGAGCGGCGCGCGCAAGACTATGGTCGAGCTTCGGAACCTCGCGTACGATCCCGACCGCGCGGTGCGCGAAAAAGCATACAGACTCGAGCTCGGCATCTGGAAAACATACGAGATTCCCGTCGCGGCCGCCCTCAACGGCGTCAAAGGGACGGTCTCCACGCTGAACAAGAGGCGGGGCTGGGAGCGCGCGCTCGATACTTCTCTGGCGCAGGCACGGATATCGAAGGCAACGCTCGATGCCCTCGTCGGCGTCATGGAAGAGTCCCTCCCGATGTGGCGGCGATATCTGCGCGCCAAAGCTCGGCTTCTCGGCCGCGAGCGGCTCTCATTTTTCGATATCTTCGCGCCACTGCAGCAGACAGGATCGGAGATACCGACTTTCGGCTGGGAGGAGGCGAAGGACTTCATCGTCAGGCAGTTCGGGACCTTCGACGCCGATATGGCGCGATTCGCAAAGCACGCGTTCGAGCACCGGTGGATCGACGCGCGCCCCCGCGAGGGCAAGGTGGGCGGAGCGTTCTGCACCCACTTCCCGGCAGCCAAACAGCCGCGTGTCCTCTGCAGCTTTGACGGCACCTATTCCTCGCTCATCACTATCGCGCACGAACTGGGCCACGCGTGGCACTACGAGACGATCAAGGACAGACCACAGCTGCTCGCGCAGTATCCGATGACCCTGGCCGAAACCGCCTCGATCTTTTCGGAGACCCTCGTGTCGAATGCGGCGATGGCCGAAATCGAGGCCGGATCCCGCATGCCTCTCGTCGAACTCCACCTTCAGGACGCCTGTCAGGTCATCGTCGATATTCTCTCGCGCTTCTACTTCGAGCGCGAGGTCTTCAAAGAGCGCGATGAAGGCGAGCTGACGCCCGATCGCCTGTGCGCGCTCATGCTCGACGCGCAGGCGCGGACCTACGGTGACGCGATGCGGGAAGACGAGCGTCATCCCTACATGTGGGCCGTGAAGGGGCATTACTATATTCCGGGCCTGTCGTTCTACAACTTCCCCTACGCCTTCGGACAGCTCTTCGGTATGGGGTTATACAGCCTCTACAAAAAAGAGGGGGCTTCGTTCGCCACCCGCTACCGCGGGCTCCTCCGTGCGACGGGCTGCCTGCCCGCGGTCGAGGTGGCGCGCAGGGCGGGCTTTGATATCGAGACGCCTGAATTCTGGAAGGGCGCCATGAGGGCCTTCGAACCCGAGGTGACATTTCTGGAGGCGCAGGGGCGCGCCACTGTTCAATACTGACGCAGGAGTGCCATCACCTTCTCTTTGCCTATCGCGTTCAGGAAACCCGCGAGCCGCGGCCCCTGATCCTTGCCGATCAGCGCCTGATAGGATGCGCGGAAGAGCTTTTTGGGCTCTATGCCGCTCGCCTGGGCCGCCGCGTAGATGGCCTCCCCCACCTCGTTTTCGCCGCCGTAGGTTTCAAGCTTCGCGATGACACTGTCTCTCAGGGCGCGGAGCGCGCCGATTTCGGCCTCCGGGAGTTCCGCGCGCTCGCCGGGCGCGCGGAGCGAGAATCTGAAGTCCTCGGGCGCGCATTCGGTGATCCAGTACCACGCGCACTGCGCGCGCCTGCGCACACGTCCTTCCTGGGAGGGCTTGAGGCCGGGCAGCGCCGCGATCACCTGCTCGACCTCCCCCAGATGAATCTGGAGGAGGTTGCAGAGGTGCCTGAACGGTATCTGATAGGGCATCTCCTCGGGGGCTTTGTCCACCTGCGAGAGCTCATAGATGCGGCGTTCCAGGGCTTCCACGTCTTCGTTCTTCGCCTTGTCCACGCCCCAGTAGATGCGCTCGGTGCGATCATAATCCTCGTAGATTTTGATGACATCGAGGTCGAAGCTGATGACGAACTCGGTGTTGGGTCGGGTTCCCGCGAAGAGGTAGCGCACGATTTCAGGCTGGTAGACGCGGAGGAGGTCGTACAGGTCGACGACCTTGCCCTTCGATGAAGACATTTTGCCGGGCGAGCCCTTGATGCCTATGAAGTCGTAGCGGAAGGTGACGGGCGGCTTTCGTCCGTAGACATCCTCGACGACGTGCTTCGAGGTGTCGAACGAGCCTCCTTGCGAGTGATGGTCTTTGCCGGCGGGCTCGAAGTCCACTTTTTCATGCTCCCATCGCATCGGCCAATCGACCCTCCAAACGAGCTTTGCGCCCTTGAGCGTGCGGATGTCGCCCGTCTCCGAGTGACCGCAGGACTCGCAGTGGTAGGAAAGGCCCCAGTCGCCGTCCCAGCCATCGATCTGGGTCGTGTCGCGCTCGCAGTTCGAGCAGAACACGGCAACGGGCCACCATTCGCCTTCAATCTTGTGGTCCTCGTCGCGGTATTTGTCGAGAATAGTCTTGAGGTGCTCGCGCATCTCGAGGGCGCGGCGCATGCCCTTTACGTAGGTTCCGGCCCTGTATTTGCTCGCCTGATACAGAAATTCGGGGTGGATGCCGACTTCCGGCAGTATCGTCTCGACATCGACCTCGTGGTGGCGCGCGTAGGACTCGTCGCGGCCCCAGGGATCGGGCACCATCGTGATGGGGAATCTCAGGTATTTTCCCAAAAGCTCGGGGTTGGGCATGTTGAGGGGCACTTTGCGGAACACATCGTAGTCGTCCCAGCTGTATATAAAACGGACATTTTTGCCAAGGCTTCGCAGCGCGCGCACCACAAGCTCGACGGAGATCATCTCGCGGAAATTGCCGACGTGCACGGTTCCGGAGGGTGTGATGCCGGAGGCGCAGGTGTAGAGGTCCTTGTCTCCCCAGGTCTCGATGATTTTTTCGGCCGTCTGGTCAGCCCAGTGAATAGTCTTCTTCTGTTCCATATCTCGCGAGTATAGCGATTTTTATGCCTTTGTGAAATAGCGCGGAGGAGCCGCGGCACAGGGCCGCCGGGAGAGTTGGCCCCGGGCTGGAGGCTTTAGTCTGCAAAAACTCCGTTTTCCATCACCGTCAATTCCTCGCCGGTCGGCATGAGGAGCATGACTGTAGGAAATTTCACGAGCCCGTCGAGGTGGATGAGGGACGGCGCGTCCTCGTCATAGTTCGCTCCTATCGCGAAATGGATGGTACCCATGACTTTCTCGTCTTCAAGCATATTGCCGCCGATGCGCGCCGCCGAGTTGAGGCCTATGCCGAATTCGCCCAAGTGCCGCGCGTTCGTGCCGTACGAAAGGGCGAGTTCGGGGGCCATCCCCTGTTCCCGGACGAGGCCGGCCGCCATATCGAGACCGCGCGCCAGGGCCTCTTCGAGCCTCCGCGCTTCCTCTCCGCCTTCGATGCCCATCACATAGCCGCCTCTCACCGTACAGGCGATGGGTGTCCGGATCACGATATCGCCCGCGATGTCGGAGATCGAGCCGTCGAATACGATAGTTCCCTCGGCGGATTTGATTGCCGGTGAAATGAATACTTCACCGGCGGGAAGGTTACCGCCCGCGCCGGCGTTGCGAAAATCGCCATCGTCGCGCATCGCCTTTCTGCCAGACACGCTGAACGTAATGTCGGTGCCGCGCGGGCTTCTCACCATCACGGCGGAGGCCTCGTCCAGCAGGGTCTCCAGCCTGTCCGCGGTGTCCCGCATGGCCGCGTAATCGACGGGAACCGCGCGGACGAAGATATCTTTCGTGATGCCCGGTGTCCAGACGGCCCGAATTTCTTGCACCCCGCGCAGAAGGTAATTGAAGATGTGGTCGTACGAGCGGCCGTCGGCCCCGACAAGCGGCACGGCGAGCCGCGCTCTGTCCTTGCCCAGCTTTTCCGTCGAGATGGACAGAATGACGTCGGGGCGCGCCTCGATCGCGCGCAGGACTTCATCCTCGGCGAAGTCGCCTTGAGTCTTCACCGGCTGGTAGAGAAGCTCCGCCTCGGCACCCATCGACACGGCCTCTCCGTAGAGGGCGAGCGCGATCTCGGCTTGCTCGGTATTGGGGTTCGTGACGATCAGGACCTTCTCCGACTTCTTGAGTTCGAGACATTGTGAGAGCGCGATATGCGCAGTTTCAGAAAGAGAGTGCACTGTTCGCTCCTATCGTCGCTTGAAATCCATGACCCGGGAGCTGGGGGCTATGTCCCAGCCGTCGGTCTCTCCGCGGCTGAAGTAATGCCAGGCGATCCCGGCGACCATCGCCCCGTTGTCCCCGCACAGGGCCAGGGGCGGAAAAAACACCCGGAGATCGTCGTTTTTCCCGAGTTCGCGCCGGAGGTACGCGTTGGCCGCGACGCCGCCACCCGCGACGATAGTCTGTATGCCCGTGTCGCGCACGGCCCTGTACAGGCGCGAAAGCAGTATGTCTATCGCTGTCTTGCGAAAGCTCGCGGCGATGTTCTCCGGGGTGGCTGTGGCACCCGGCCGCATATAGGATGGCAGATGGTGTATCACCGCGGTCTTCAAGCCCGAGTAGGACACGTCGTAGCGGTGCTCGCCCTTGTGCAGGGAGGGTAAGGGAAACTTGAAGGCCCGCTCGTCCCCTCGTTCCGCGAGCTGATCGATGGCAAGTCCGCCGGGGTATCCGAAACCGTAGTATTTAGCCACCTTGTCGAAGGCCTCTCCCGCCGCGTCGTCGATTGTCGTGCCCAGAACCGTGATTTTGTCGAAATCATCGGCCCGGCAGATGATCGTATGTCCTCCCGACACGAGAAGCCCCAAAAACGGATATTCGATGTGGCTTGCGAGCTGAGGCGCGTACAGGTGCGCGAGCATGTGGTTTACGCCCTTGAAAGGCAAATTGCGCGACCATGCAAGGGCCTTGGCAAATGAAAGTCCCACTGCCAACGAGCCGACAAGGCCCGGCTTTGCGGTCGCCGCGATGCCGTCGATGGCGCTGACATCAAGACCAGCCTCCGAGAGGGCGCGCCTCACCGCTCCCATAATCCACTCGATGTGGGCGCGGCTCGCCACTTCCGGCACCACGCCCTGATACCGCTCGTGGAGGGGTATCTGCGTCATGACGACATTCGAGAGAATGCGCCTCCCGTCTTCCACGACCGCGGCCGCGCACTCATCGCAGGATGTCTCAATCCCCAGAATCTGCATGCCCGGTATTCTCTTCGGCCTGCATCCGCATGTATTCACTGATGGTCGAAAGCGAGTATCCTTCTTCGACCAATTCCGGATAAATATCCATCAGGGTGGCGGCAAGATTAGCTGACCATACGTGACCGATCATCACGGCGGCGCTGTTCTTCCGCGCTATGCGCTTGCCCTCGTCGATTGCCGCGAGGATCGATTCGCGGTCGGTATTGTTGTCAAGAAACACATTTCGCTCCATATATGGCGTTTCCGTTTCCCGGCACAGCTCTGCGGTGACAGTCCCCGGCGCCGTAAGGGAATCAAGATAATACATGCCACGCTCTTTGACAAGTTTCAGGATAGGGGCCATGGCCTTCTTATCCCGGGTCACCGCCGATCCCATGTGATTGTTCATCCCTGCGGGAGGATAGGGGAGGCTGTCGATATTCTCGGCGACCGTTTTTTCAATCGTCGCCTCGTCCATCGAGAGGTACACTGCGTGAGGGCCAGGATCATTGCCCCCCAGGGCCTCCATGGGCTGATGGAGGATGAGCTCCTTGCCCGCCTCGCGGATGGCAAGCGCGGAATCGGCGCTGTGGGGAAGCTGGGGAAGCACCGCGAAGGTGATAGGAAAAGGCAGCCTCAAAAAAGGCTTGAGCTCGCCGTTGTTGTAGCCTACGTCGTCGATGACGATGATGAGGGTAGGGTGCCCCGAGACCTTGGGGGCCATCTGTTCTGGGCCTTGAGGCCGCGCGAGCCTGGCCACGGCCGCGCCGTCACCTTGAGGAGTCGACTGCGATTCATTGGTGGGCGCAGAACCCGAGAGCGGCTGAGCCCCGTGTGCTTGATCGTTTGGGGAAATGACCTTCAGATCCTCATATCCTGGAGGGAGTTCAATCACATACTCTGGTGTGCCATAGGGGCTTTTCTGGGTTTTTTGCGACGATTCTTTGGGCGTACAGGAATTTATTATCGCAGAGGCCGCGAATGCCGCGAGAGCGGCGCTCGCCAGAATGAGTGCATACGAAAAACCCCGATGAACATATTTTTTCCTCACGAGGCTATGGTATCTTGAACAAAAGCGTTCATCAAGGCGAGTGCGTGTAAAAATCGAGCGGCGCGGAGGTCAGGAGGGTGCACCGCGTCGCTCCAGAAAGTTTTTCTTAAGGTGTTATGCGGTCAGGCCCACACTCGCCGCTGTCTGCCACAGTGACTGCAGTGCCTTTTTTTCTATGTGCCGCACCGTTTCGGCGGAACATCCCACCGCCGAACCCACCGTTTTCAGCGACTGTTCGCGCCCGCCGCCAAGGCCAAATCGCCTCGATACAACCTCGCGTTCCCGTCGCGGGAGAGTAGACAGAAGCCAAGAGCTCTGCCATGTGATGCTCGATTTTTCAATCTCCCGCTCCGGGTTGTAGCGCCAGTCTTCGTACACATCGAGGATAGACAGCTCGTCCGCGCCGGCCTGTTCCAGCGCCACGGGCTGGTCTCCCATGTGAAGAAGCGCGGAGACCTCGGACTCGCTGCAGCCCATCTCCTGCGCCAGCTCTTTCTCGGTCGGGCTCCGGGACATCTCAAGGCTCTTGCGCATCTGGATGGCGTTGATCCGCCGCAACGCGTCTTCTTTTCTGTGTGGCAGGCGAATCTGGCGGCCCGTATTCACCAGGGAGCGCGAGATAGCCTGGCGAATCCACCAGACGGCGTACGTCGAGAATTTTACATTTTTACCGGCATCAAAGCGCTCGGCAGCCTTCACGAGACCTATATTGCCTTCCTGAATCAGGTCCAGAAGTGAGTGTTGCGGTGTCCACATGGATTTGGCGATGCGGACGACGAGACGCAGATTACCCTCCACGAGACGCTTGAGGGCACCTTTATCCCCTTTCGCGATTTTTCCTGCCAATATCGGTTCCTCTTGTCGGCTCACAAGGGGGATTCTGCGAATTGAATCAAAATAGAGCGCGAGGCTTTCGTCGTTGTCGGCAATGGTCATGATGTTCCTCCCAAGATAGTTCTCGAAAGAAGAGCATGCAAACCATGTGCCAAAGATAAGTATATTTTAATAAAAATTATATATCATCATAATAAAAATAATTACCATTATTCAGCAGTCAGGGGAAGGCGAGACGCGCTTCCTGGAACGACGCTCTTTGTATGATAAAAAACAACCTTCGGATAAAGAGCTGTCTACAAAACAAGACAGTGCCGCCCGCTCACTTGAGGTATTTCCGTGGGTCGACCGCCTGACCGTTGCGGAAAATGCTGAAGTGGAGGTGCGGCCCCGTGCTCTGTCCGGTATTGCCCGACCGGCCGATCACTTCTCCCTGGTTTACGCTCGCCCCCTTGCGGGTGAGCACCGTGTCGAGGTGGGCGTAGAGCGACTGATAGCCGTCGGGGTGCCGGATTATCACATAGTTGCCGAATACCGCGTTGTAGCCTGTGTCGGCGACCTTGCCTTCACGGGCGGCTTTGACGGACGTTCCTCTGTTTACCACGATGTCGATCGCCGAGTGGAAGGTACGCTGACTGCTGAAAGGATTGATGCGATAGCCAAAAGGCGAAGAGATGGGGCCGCGGACCGGCCAAATGAAGGTTTCACCATAGAAATTGCGCAGCACCGAGGCGTCGAGTTTCGCGTTGGGGATGAAAAGCCGGTCGCCGACACGAATGGTCGATGAGGAAATATTGTTCGCGTCGGCGATTCGCGTCATCTCGACGCCGTAGGACCTGGAGATTACCGAGAGGTTTTCATTTCTCTTTACGGTATGATAGACGCCGTTCATGTTCGGCACTTTCAGGGTTTTGCCGACCTGAAGCTGACTCTTCGAGTTGAGATTATTGGCTGAAATTACTGTGTCTTCGCGGAGGCCGAATTGGCGCGCTATTGTTTGCAAGGTGTCTCCGCGACGCACCGTATATGTCCTTTCAACGAGAAGTGAAGGGAGGGGCGGAAGTGCCGTGTCGCCGGTCGCGGGGACGGAAGGTTCGGGTTCGAGCATGGCCATAAGCGCTTCCTGCGCCGAGTCCTCGTTGGGCAGAGCGATGACGGGATGGGAATGCGAGATGAGTGTGGCGGCGAGGATGCCCGCCCCCGCTATTGTCGCGGCGATCATGAAGACGACGAGGGCGCGCAGCAGAATTTTTCGGGTATTCCCCGCCGGCGCCATATGAAGAGAGAATCTTTTTTTTGCGGGCGCGGCCTCAACGGGCTTTTCTGTCTGGAGCGTGGTGTTCGCGGCGGGAGAGGGAGAAAAGAAAGGCTCGATGACGAAGTCTTTCCGGGGTTGGTCCTTTTCGGCTCTCTTCTTTCTATTTTCAGTTTTTTTCCCCAAAAAAAGCGGGCGGCGACGCTTACCGCTCCGCTCCTGATGAGATTTCACGGGGGATTTCACCAGGACATCCTCGCCCGACAATATGGAGACAAGCGGTTTGTGGAGAACCCGATCTGCCTCGATGACGGTGTCTTCAGACTGATAAAGTGAGTTCATCGCACCTTTTGTATCGGCAAATATAGGCCGATAATTTAACCTAAGCTGCCAAAAATCTGATTGCGAGAGGCATTTGAATGAGTCAGGGGGTTCGGCATGCGGGGAGGAAGCCCGATGGCCTCGCTCTCACGCTCATTCTGGTCGTCGCCGCCGCCATTCTGGTGAGGACTTTCATCCTCGACGCGGCGGTTGTTGAGGGCAAGTCGATGCTGCCACACTACCGGAACGGGCGGGTGGTCTTTATTTTTAAGGCGGCGTACGGGATTCGGGGAATCGGCGGGAAATATCTGGTGTGCTGGAAACATCCTCCGAGAGGAGATGTCGTCGCCGCCCTGCGCCCGAACTCCGGGGAGATGGTGATAAAGAGAATCGGGGAAGTTCGTGGCGACAGGGGGCCGCCCGAATACTTCCTCATTGGCGATAACGGCATAGAGTCGATCGATTCGAGGGATTTTGGTCTCGTGACTCTGAATGCGATTATAGGGAAGGTCCTTCCCCAGAGGTAGAGTGGATGGAGAATCACGCGCAGGCTCGGTTTCATCGAAGAATGGTCACGCTCGTCGTGCTGCTTGCCATATTTGCAGCCGTCGTATTTGTGCGGTACGCGGCGCTGGCGCTCGAGGGGCCCGAGAATACCGGACTTTCGGAGAGTGTCCCCCTTGAGCGCGGACGGATCCTCGACAGGAATGGCAAAGTGCTCGCCTTCGATATCCCCAAATTCAACCTCGCGATCCGGAAGAACGAGGTTGATCCATACCGGATCAACGAAGACCTGGGCGCCGTCGCCCGTTCGCTCAATGTGAGCGCGGACACGCTTGAGCGGAAGATCCGCGAATCGGGCCAAAATTTTGTGTATCTTGCGAAGAGGCTCGACGTAGATACGGTAAAGCCACTGCAGGAGAAATTGGAGAAAGGACAGCTGGCGGGCTTCGTGCTGGAAGAGGTGAACGGCAGAATTTATCCGGAAGGACGACTCGCGTCCCATCTCCTCGGCTTCACCGGCGAGGGCAACAAGGGGCTCGAAGGGATCGAATATAAATATGACGCCGAGCTCTCCGGCGCTCAGAGCGATAAAGCGCGCGGTAATGACATCTATCTCACCATCGATGCGCGTCTGCAGTATGCCCTGGAGCAGATCGCGCGCAAGGCGATAAGCGACAACAAGGCCGAGGCTCTCTTTATGATGGCCATGGATGTCAACAGCGGCGAAGTGCTCGCGTATGTTCAGATGCCCGACTTCGATCCGAACAACTTCGGGAGTTTCAAGGAGTCGGAGCGCGAAGACAGGATGTCCGTGTATTCGTATGAACCGGGGAGCGTCTTCAAGATTTTTTCGATGGCCTCGATTTTGGACGCAGGCCTCATTACTCCGAAGACGACCTTCAACTGTGACGGCGCGTACCGAAAGACGCTTCCATCGGGAGAAAAGATCATAATAAAAGATTTGCACTCGTATGGAATTTTGGATTTGGCCGGCATTTTGGCCAAGAGCAGCAACGCGGGGGCGGGCTATGCCTCGGACCGGATGCCGGAGAGCGAGTTCTACTCGCGAATCCTGAATTTCGGCTTTGCCGAGAAGACGGGGATTGGATCTCCTGGCGAGAATCCCGGCAACCTCCGGGAGCCGGCGAAATGGTCCGCGCGCACAAAGCCCACCGTGGCGATCGGTCAGGAGATCCGCGTGACGGCCCTGCAGATGATCACCGCGGCGTCGGCGGTCGCCAATGGAGGCGTCCTGCTGAAGCCCGATACGGTGCTGCGCATAGAGGACGCGGACGGGAAGACCCTCTACGGGCACGACACCGTCGCGGTGAGGCGGGCCATCTCGCCAGAAACGTCGAGGGCGATCATGACCGCCATGGAGTCGGCCGCCAGCCTCGAAGGCACCGGCTGGCGCGCGAAAGTACCCGATGTGCGCATGGCCGTAAAGACAGGAACGGCCCAGATGATCGATCCCAAAACGAGGGCCTATTCCGACACCGACTACATCGCGAGCACGCTCGGTGTACTTCCTGCGGATAATCCGAAGATCGCCATCTATGTCGCGATTGTGAAGCCAAAGGGTGAGTCATATCTTGGGGGCCAGATCGCGGCGCCTGTCCTGCGGGACGCGGCTGAGTCCGCCGTCGATATTCTTGGTGTGCCGCGCGGCAAGAGCCAGAATACGAGCCACGGCGGAGTCGTGACGATTCAGGAGCCGGCCTTCGCGTCGATTGGAGCGAAGATGCCCGATCTTACGGGCTTTTCCAAACGTCAGCTTCTGCCGCTCTTGCTCCGCGGCGATCTGGACGTCACGCTCGACGGCGACGGCTATGTGGTCGCGCAATCGCCACCTCCTGGTACCGCGGTACAGGGTGGCACAAGAATAGTCCTTCGGCTACAATAGGAATCCAGAGAATATTTTGCTCGAGGTTGCACATCATGACAAGAGAACATGCGGTTGCTCTGTGGAGGCAGTGGAACTCCGACGAATCGCTGTGGCGTCATGCCCTTTCGGTTGAGGCGGCGATGCGTCATTTCGCGAAAAAGTATGGCGAGGACGAAGAATACTGGGGACTCGTGGGGCTTTTGCACGATATCGATTATCAGAAGTATCCCGAAGAGCACCTGCGGCATGCACGGGATATCCTTGCGCCCGCTGGTTTTGACGACACATTCCTCCATTCGGTTGAGAGCCATGGATGGGGCATCTGTAGCGACGTTGAGCCCACCCATGTCATGGAAAAAGTGCTCTTTGCCACCGACGAGTTGACGGGCTTCATAGCCGCGTGCGCGTACGTGCGCCCCTCGCGCAGTGTCCTCGACATGGAAGTGAAATCCGTGAAGAAGAAATGGGCGGCGGCGGCCTTCGCCGCGGGCGTACGCAGAAGCGTCATCGAGCAGGGCGCCCGGATGCTCGGCATCCCTCTCGAAGAGCTCATCGGGGAAACGATCTTGGCGCTGAGGAGCGCCGCGGCCGAAACGGGGCTCAAGGGGAATCTTTAATTCTATATATGGAAAGATCATATGCTTGAAAAAATTTCCGAAACGTTTACCGATGTATTCCGGACGATAGGCGGCAAGGCCTCAATTTCAGAAAAGAACGTCGAGGATGCCCTCGATCGTATAAAAATCGCGCTGCTTGAGGCCGACGTCAACGTCCGCGTCGTGCGGCGCTTCGTCAACGGTGCGCTGGAAGAGGCCAAGGGCGAAAAAGTGCTCCGCTCGGTGACTCCGGGCCAGCAGTTCATAAAGATCGTGTACGACCGTATGGTCGCGCTCCTCGGCGACGAGAGGCAGGACCTCGCGCTCAGGGGGACCGATACCCAGAGCGTCATTCTTCTCCTCGGCCTTCAGGGCTCGGGGAAGACGACCACGGCCGCCAAGCTCGCCAGTCTCCTCAAAAAGCGGGAGCGCAAGGTGCTGCTTGTGGCCTGTGACCTCGTGAGACCGGCCGCCGCCGAACAGCTCGCAGTGCTCGCGGGGCAGGTCGGCGTCGACATCCACCGCGAGAACAGCACTGATGCGGTTCAAGTGGCGCGCAACGCGCTGGCGCGCGCCCGGCGGGAGGGCCACGACGTGATCATCGTGGACACGGCGGGGCGCCTGCAGATCGATGAGCCGCTCATGCAGGAATTGGTGCGCATCCGCGATGCACTCTCCCCGGTGGAGAGTCTCTTGGTGGCGGATGCCATGACGGGCCAGTCGGCGGTCGACATCGCCAAGGCGTTCGACGAGAAAATCGGCGCGACCGGCGTCATCCTCACCAAATTCGATTCGGACACCCGGGGTGGCGCCGCGCTCTCGCTCAAGTCCATCACCGGCAAGGCGATCAAGTTCATCGGCGTCAGCGAGCGTATCGACGGACTGGAACCTTTCTATCCCGACAGGATCGCCAACCGCATTCTGGGCATGGGCGACATCGTGTCCCTCGTCGAGAAGGCCCAGGAGGTGTACGATCAGAAAGAGGCGCTCGAGCTCGAGCGCAAGATAAGCCAGGAGACATTTACTCTGGAAGACTATCTCGACCAGATCCGCAAGATGAAAAAGATGGGGTCCGTAAAGTCCATGCTCGAGATGATTCCCGGTCTGGCGGGACAGGTGGACGAGGACCGCATCGATCTTCAGGAGATGAAGTATGAAGAGGCGATACTCCTGTCCATGACCAAGAAGGAGCGCCAGAATTATCTCATTGTCGGCCCGTCCCGCCGGAGCCGCATCGCCAGAGGTTCGGGCACTTCGGTCGCGGAGGTCAACAGGCTCCTCAAGAAGTTCGAAAAATCCAGGTCGATGATGAAGAAGATGGTAAAGAACAAGGGCGCTATGGCAAAGATGTTCGGTGGCCAGAATCCATAGATTGATGATTTCAGGTATGCGCGCCCGGACCGACCCTGTGTGTGTTTTACAATATTTTTGGGCTGCGGACCACTTTACACGTTCCGTGGATTCCGTTATAGTGCATCGACTATATTCTGTGGAGACCACTATGTCGAGAGTTTGTGAAATCTGCGGTAAAGGGACCCTTTTCGGAAATAACGTGTCGCACGCGAAGAACCGCACGCGCAGAACATGGTACCCCAACCTCATCGAGGTTCGTACCGTCGATAACGGAACCGTACGCCGCATGAAGGTGTGTGCCCGCTGCCTCAGGTCCGGAAAAGTGGAGAAGTACGTGTAATTTCCTCGAGCGCTGGTCGCGAGTGATGTGCCGAGAAGTATGGCGCATGAAAGGACGAGGTTGAAAAGCCGCCTATGAGGGCGGCTTTTTCTTTTTCCATATGCGCTTAACGTGGTATCTCTTTTTCATTTTGTGGGGTACGCGAGCTACAGACACCCGCGTTCCTTGCCGATAAAATAAAGAATCAACATGTTCGGAAAGGGTTCATCATGGGCGGTGCCAAGCGTTCGGTCGTGAAGGTCTTGTTGTTCTCGATGCTTATTTTTGCTTTGTTGCCGTCTTTGGCCGGTGCGATAGAGCCCTTCCCTTATAGGCTCTTTCCTGCGCTGTATAGAAAGGAAAATTTTACCCGTATTGATCAGAACATGAGCCTGGCGAATTATCAGGCGAGAGGCGGTTTTTTGTGGGATCGGGTGCCGCTCGTCGCGAATAACACTATTGTGGCGTATTATGGAAGTCCCCTCTCTGACAGGATGGGTATTCTGGGCCGCTATCCGAAGGAAAAAATTGCCGAGATGGTAAAAGAGACCGCGAGCGAGTATGACCAGGTCAATGGCAAAGACGGAGTGATCCCCGCGCTCTACATCATCTACGGGACCTGCTGGCCAGGCGGTGAAATTGGGTATCTCGACGACAGGCAGTTGATCGATTACATCAAGTACGCGCAATCCGAGGGCATGCTGGTATTCGTCGACCATCAAATAGGCAAATATAGCGTACGCGACGCGATGGATAAAATTCTGCCATTCCTGCAGTATCCCAATGTGCACCTCGCGATTGACCCGGAGTGGCGCACGCTCAGCCCGATGAAAGAGATAGGCTCTATCACCGCAAAGGAGTTGAATGATGCTCAGGACTATATGGACGCGTATATCCGTCAACATGACATTCCTGGCATCAGGATGCTTGTGGTGCACCAGTTCGCGGATAAAATGATTCAGGCTCGCCCGGAGGTGAGATCGCACAGGGACCGTGTCATACTCATTCATACCGCGGACGGATTCGGCACACCTCAGATGAAGAAAGCGACCTATCAGAGGAACGCGATCGCCTTCAACATGCCGGTCAAGGGATTCAAGCTCTTTTTCAAGTCGGACTTTCCCGCGGCGGGGTTTGACATGCCGCTCATGTCGCCCTCCGAGGTCATGCAGCTTGACCCGAGGCCGAGTCTTATCATCTATCAATGATCGGCAGGCCCTGAAGTTCGGCTTCCGCTGTGATAGATTGAAACTGAAGCTTTTTGAATAGAAGGGGATATCGATGAAAAAAGCCCGGGAATTTGCGATAGTACTGATGCTTCTCATCGTGAGTCTGAGCGGTGCGTTTGCCTATGATCCGCCCAAGGGAGCATCGCTGCTCGGCCGGATATACAGCCCTTGGACCATGGGAAGCGGCTTGTCGCTCACCGAGCGAAGCAGTGGCACATGGAACTTCCTGCTCAATCCAGCCTCCACGGCAGAAACCGAGCTTCCCGAGCTGGCATTATCATATACGGGCATTGCCGATATGTCCGCAGGGAGCCCCCAAGGTTGGGGCAGCGCCGGCATGGCCGCGTTCAGTCTCCCCAAATCCTACGGAGTTTGGAACGGTTCAGTGCGTCTGTTCAGCGCTCCTGGCGCCATGACGAGCATGCCGCTGGGGACTTTTGTCACCGCTGGCGGTGGTTTTTCCAAAAAGGTATCGAGCACTCTGTCGGTCGGCGCGTCGGCGTGGCTGGCGATGGGCGGAAACGGGAGCTTTGGATGGGGGCTCTGGTCTGATATCGGCGCTGTCAAGGAACTGGGCGATTTAGGCTTCTTAAAGAATTCCAGGCTCGGTTTTGTGCTTGGCGGACTCGGCAAAGAATTCAATTATCAGACGCCTCCGGTGGGTATGTCGGCGGGCAGCGTCGCCTCGACGGGCTTCCCTGCGGCCTTCACTCCCGGAATAGGGTTCGGCGCGGATCTGCTGAACCAATACAACCTGCGCATGCGGGCGAACGTAGACCTGCGGGCTCCCTCATTCAACGACATCGAGGCCGAGGCGGGCCTGGCTTTTTCCTACCGGAACCTTCTGAGCCTGCGCCTTTCGATGGCGGGCAGCCTGTATGATATAGAGCAGAAATCAGGCAGGAGCGCGTGGCCTTCGCTCACGATTTCGGGCAGCATCCCTCTGGGGAAGAAGGGGCCGCAGAACAAGAGCGTGTCGGAAATCTCCCCCGCCGTCGGTTTTATGCCGCTGTATGATTCTCTGGACGCGTTCAGCGTCGGCGCGCGGCTCACCTGGGGGCAGCCCGACAAGAGCCCTCCTGAGGTGACATTGCAGCTGCCAAGCACGACGAGCGGCACCCCTGTCGCGTACGTCTCACCGAACGCCGACGGCAAACAGGATTGGCTCGAACTTCCCCTCACCATACAAGACGAACAGGGAACAATCGCGGGTTGGCAGTTTAAAATTGAAGACCGCTCGTCAGGCAAAGTCGTGCGGACCATCACCGAACAGTCGAATTTACCGGAGAGCATCAATTCCTTCTCCAGCTTGAAGGAAGGTTTTGGCTATTCAAAGCACAGCGTTGTTGTTCCCGATGCGGTGAGGTGGGACGGCAAGGACGACCAGGGCGACCTTGTGCCCGAAGGGACCTATATCGTCAGCTTCCACGCGTGGGATGATCTTGGGAACACCAACATCAACTATGACTCGTGCATGAATGTCGTGGTGGATCGCACTCCGCCCACGGTGAACGCGTGGGTGATGGGCGACGAGCAGCTGTTCCAGGGCAATGACTCATTGATTTTTAGCCCCGACGGCGACAACAACAAGGACACTATTTCGTTCAGGACGCAGGGCTCTATAGAGGACAACTGGAAATACGAAATTCTCGACGCGTCAGGCAACGCGGTGCGCACCATGGACCTGAAAGGGCGCTCCGCCCCGCGCGATTTTGTCTGGGATGGCACCAACGACGCGGGCAAGCGTGTCCCCGATGGGGATTATCAGTTCAAGTTGTCCAGTGTTGACCCTGCGGGCAATGTAGGCTTCAAGACAATTGGGGTCTCTGCCGACAGATCGGACTGGATTGTGGTCGACACGAGCCGGCCAGCCGTACGCGTCGCGGCGGACAAAAAGGCGTTCAGTCCGGCAAAAGCAGGTGCAGCAGGCACGATCGATATCGCCTTCAATCTTGAATCTCTAAAAAATCTCGTCTCGTGGAAAGAAGTCATTCAAGATCAGAATGGCAAGACCATATGGTCTTCTTCTGGCGACGGCACGAATCCTCCTGTTTCCTCATTGACCTTCAGCGGCCTGGACGCCTTGGGGAAGGCGTTCCCCGACGGGCAATACCGGGCAGGTATCGAGATGAAATACCGCAACGGGTATTCCCCCATCGTCTACTCGGATTCCTTTGTGCTCGACGCGACACCTCCCTCGGCCGAGATAGTGCTCGACGATGTGCGTTCCATATTCAGTCCCGACGGGGATGGCAGCCGCGATACGCTGGCCTTTGCGTTGAAGGGCAGCAAAGAGGATTTGTGGACTCTGAGTATTAAGAGTGACCAGGGCGACCTTGTATACACCCAGCAATATCGGGATGCCCTGCCCGATCGCTTTGTGTGGGACGGCAGGGATTCGACCGGCCGCCGCATCACGGATGGCAAGTATACTCTCGAGCTTGCGAGCACCGATATCGCGGGCAACGAATTCCATACCGACTATAGCCCAATCGTCGTCGACACCAGGACGCCAAAGGCCGCCTTCGCGCTCAACCGGGAGGCATTCAGTCCCAACGATGACGGTATCGCCGATGTTCTGGGAACGAATATCACGCTTGAGAGCAGCGACGGGCTTCTGGCTTGGAACCTGGATGTCGTGGGGACTCCCTATGCGCAGGCTTCACAGATGGCACCACAGAGAGGGAGCTCGCGCTTCGCGTTCCTTTCCGGCGACGGCGCCAATCCTCCTCCGGAAACAATGCAGTTTGACGGCAAGAGCCAGGGGACGTCGCTGCCAGAAGGGTCCTATCATTTCGAGATTTCCCTCGCGTATGAAAACGGGTGGAGCACCACTCAGTCGAGCTCGGACTTTGTCATCGATACGACCGCGCCGACGGCTCAGGTCTCGCGCTCACGCGAATTCTTCAATCCCAGAGGCAGCGCACAGCAGTCTCAGGTGATCATTTCCCAGCTCGGCTCGGAGGAAAAACTCTGGACGGGCGAATTGCGCGATGCCCAGGGGACGCTCAGGCGCAAATGGGAATTCAAAAACAGTCGGCCGGCGGAAATCCTCTGGGACGGCAGAACGGCGGACGGTGCCCTGCTGTCCGATGGAACTTATTATTATCGTCTGCTTTGCGTCGATGCGGCGGGCAATAGCTTCGCTTCCGAGCCGCTGAAAATCGGCGTTGACACCGCCTCGAAACAGGCCTCGCTTTCGGCGAACTATATGGCGATAAGCCCGAACGGGGATGGCATTCAGGACGAGATGTCGCTTGCAATCGCGGTGACTGCGCCGGAGAGCGTGCAGAATTGGCGGCTTGCGATCCTCGCCGGCCAGGAGTCGGTGATGGAATGGAAGGGGACGGGGAATGTTCCCAGCTCCATCACGTGGAACGGCACGAGCCTCGCGCGTCTGCCGCTGCCTGATGGAAGCTATATGGCGACCTTCCACGCGGAATATCCCAACGGAGACTCCACTGAAGTGAGCCTCGGGCCTCTCGTGGTCGATCGCGCGACACCCAAGGCTGACGTCAAAGTCTCAAGCGCTATTTTCTCGCCGAATGGCGACGGCATCAACGACACCCTGCCTATTCAGCAGACATCGGTGCCCGGCGATACCTGGCGGGGAACCATTCTCGATCCCAATGGCAAAGAAGTGCGCGTGTGGACATGGGAAGGCTCCGTGCAATCCTTCGAGTGGGACGGCAAAGACAGCGCGGGGAATGTCGCGGCCGACGGCAAATATCACTACAGGCTCGAATCGAAAGATGCGGCGGGCAATGCGTTCAGCTATACAAGTCCTGTATTTGAAATAGAGACCGAGAAAAAGGCGGTACGCCTGACGCTGAGCGATCGGGCCTTCAGCCCGAACAATGATGGCGTCAAGGACGTGGAAATATTTACCGCCTCTGTCGTTTCACCTGAAAAAGTAAAGGAATATGTGCTGCAGGTGGTAGCTCAGGACGGGCCCGCGGCGCTGAGCGCGGTGCGGACCTGGAAGGGAGAGACGCCGCTTGGGCGGTACGAGTGGAGGGGAGAGACCGACGCTCAGATCCCCGCGCCGGATGGACACTACGCGGCATCCCTCAAGGTCGTCTACCGCAATGGCGACGAAGCTGAGAGCGCGACGGGAACCTTCCTCCTCGACAAGCAGTTTCCGCAGATCGAAGTGAAGGCACAAGGCAGCATTTTCTCGCCGGACGGCGATGGCCGCAGCGATACCGTCACGATAACCCAGAAATCGATGCCGGGAGATGACTGGAAGGGCACGATCAAGGACAGCGCGGGCAATATAGTGCGCACATGGACCTGGCAGACCGAAGCCAAGGACTTTGTGTGGGACGGCCGCAACGCCAATGGTTCCGTGGTTCAGGATGGCTTCTATGACTATACGGTCGAATCCCAGGATGCGGCGGGCAATCGGACAGTCGCCGGGCCTTTCCACATTCAAGTTGAGACGGGGCGGCGCGCGGTGCAGTTGCGCCTCAGCGACAAGGCAATAAGCCCGAATGGCGACGGCATAAAGGACGAGCTCGTCATCAATGTCGAGGCGGACGCGCGCGCCCGCATCAAGCAGTACAGCCTGGTCATCCGGACCAAGGACGGAACGGCGGTCAGGACATGGAAAGGCGGCACCGACCTTGCCCGGGAATACCGCTGGAACGGCACGAACGATACGGGCGCGGCGGTACCGGACGGCGAATACAGTGTGAGCCTCGAGGTCTTGTATTTGAACGACGCTCTTGCAAAAGACGGACCAGCGCCGATGAACGTGGACCGCATCGCGCCGCAGGCGACGGTCAGTCTCTCGCGCACGGTTTTCTCGCCCAACGGCGACGGCCGGGCGGACACTGTCGAAATAACGCAGAGCAGCGTCTACGGTGACCGCTGGAATGGCCAGATCAGCTCCGAGGCGGGCAAGATCGTGCGGACCTGGGAATGGTACCCCATGCTTGCGGACATCGTCTGGGACGGCAAGGACCAGAGTGGCAAACTTGTGCCGGATGGGGTCTATTATTACGAGCTCCGCTCAATCGACGATGCCGGCAACTCCTTCATTCTGCCGCGTCAGCAGATTGTCGTCGATGCGGCCCAGAAAAACGTAAGCCTCAGAGTCGATCCGAGCGCCTTCAGTCCCAACGATGATGGCGTAAAGGATGTCACCTACATCAATATCAGCGCGCCGAAGCCAGACAGCCTGGTAAGCTACTCTGTTTCGATCTTCTCGGGAGCAAAGACGGCGCAGGGGCAGGCACCTGTCCACAGTTGGAAAGGCAGGGCCGACATCAAGTCCCAGTACACCTGGGATGGCATGACGGACGCGGGCCTGAAGGTGCCCGACGGTTCCTACAGCGTGTATCTCTCGCTCGAATATGCGAACGGCGATCTCTTCAACCTCGGGCCGATGCAGATTCTCGTCGATACCGTAGCGCCGAGGATATCGATCACGGCCGATCCACTGCTATTCTCGCCGAATGGCGACGGCATAAAGGATTACATTACAATAACCCAGAATTCAGACCCCGGCGACGACTGGTCGGGCAAGATTCGGAGCGCCTCGGGCGCGACGGTGCGCAGCTACGGCTGGAAAGGACAGGCGAAGACCTTCACATGGGACGGCCTGGACTCGAACAACAGGCTTGTGTCGAACGGAACCTACACCTATGAGGTCGTCAGCGTCGATGCCGCCGGCAACAGCGCATCCGCGGTGATCAAGGGCATTTCGGTCGATGCCACCAAGCCGAGGGTATTCGTCACGGCTTCGGATACCGGCATATCGCCGAACGACGATGGCATCCGCGATGATGTATCCTTCTCGCTCACGGTCGAAAACCGCGAGGGCGTCGACTCATGGCGCTTCTCTCTCCTCGATTCGAAGGGCGTCGAGCGCTCGTTCTTCGGCGGCAGCGGTTCCGATGTGCCGACGCGGCTCGTCTGGGATGGACGAGATCTGCAAGGACAGGTCATCGAAGACAGCTTCACCGGAAAACTCGTGGTGAGGTACCTCAAGGGTGATGTCGCGGAGGCGAGCAGCGGGAAGATCACCGTCAAGATCGCGCCGCCGAAGGTGGACATCACGGTCAGCCCCGAATACTTCAGCCCCGATGGAGACGGCGTCGATGACACGCTCACCTTCGGCATCGCGACGGACAAGAATGCGGGTATCACCGAATGGAAGCTCGATGTGATGGAGGTCGCGGTCGTTGAATCCTCCATGCCGCAGGAGACGGGCCCGACCCGGACATTCATGTCTTGGAACGGCAAAGGCACTCCGCCTGCACAGATTACCTGGAATGGCAAGTCCTCCAAGGGTGAGCTCGTTGAGTCGGCCACCGACTATCCATTCGAGTTCACGTGCTGGGATGCCCTCGGCAACCAGACCAAGGTGAAGGGCATCATCGCGGTCGATGTCCTCGTCATCCGCGATGGCGACCGGCTCAAGATCAGGGTGCCTTCCATAGTATTCCGCGCGAACCACGCCGACTTCATCGGCCTCGACGGCGAGATAGTGTCGAGAAACGAGAGGGTGATCGCGCGCGTCGCGCAAATTCTTGGCAAATTCCCCGATTACCGGGTGCGCGTCGAAGGCCACGGCAACAATGTCGGCAAGATGCTCGGCTACAGCGCTTCGCGCATCCAGCAGGAAGAAGTGAACGAGCTCATTCCTCTCTCCACGGAGCGGGCGGAAGTCGTGCGCAAGATGCTTGTGGACAACGGCGTCGATCCCCGCCGCCTCTCTGTCGAGGGACTCGGATCGAGCGAGCCTGTCGTCTCCTTCACCGACGTGCAGAACCGCTGGAAGAACAGACGGGTGGAGTTCGTGTTGATCAAGAATCAGTAGGGATTTCAGAAAAAGACCGGGGGCCGCCGCAGAAATGCCGCGGCCCTTTTTTATTCTTTTTAATGCTGGGGCACCCTCTCGACGGCGCGCGCATCGAAGCCGAGGGAGGCCGCAGTGGAAAGCAGTGTTTGGTACTCTTCCTCAGGAAGGTCGGCGTTTCTCGACATGATCCAGAGATACTTCATTTTTGAGCCTGTGACGAGCATGGACTGACGGTCTGGGCTCATATGTACGGCCCGGTATTTCATCCATATGCCGGGTACGAGACTCACCAGCATTTCGCCGGGCGCCGCCGCATCCGGTCGCTTAAGTTTTTGGCGCAGCACCTTGGGGCGCCTGCGGTCCTGATTCGGTTTGCCTTCGTAGCGGACGCGCCATGTGCCGTCAGGCTGTTTTTCATAGACATCGCTCGTCATGATCCAGTCGCGGGCGATGGGCAGGGGAATGCGGCCCAGCTCGTACCAGCGCCCGGCGAACTCCTCGTCGGAAAGCGCGGGAACCGACGGAATGGGAGCTGTGGACTTGCGGGCGTTGGCGCTCTTTGACCTGGGCGGCCAGGGGAAGAGAAGATGCGTACTGGACACATAGTCCTTATATTCAGGAAGCGATCCGTATTTTCCCGATGCCGCTTTTTCGAGAAGCGGCACGCCGGATACGAATCTGAGCAGAATCGTGATATAGAGAGGCCCTACAACAGCTACATTTTCCCATCCCTGGAGGGAGGGAAGCGCATAGAGCCACAGGCCCCACCACACCAGCATCTCGCCAAAATAATTCGGATGCCGGGACCAGCCCCAGATTCCCGTACTGATAAATCTCTTTGGATTGTTTTTTTTGAACCTGAATTTTTGCGCGTCGGCCACGGCTTCGAGTACAATACCAATGAGCCATACCAGAGCCCCCAGGAGCTGCAGGGCTAGGAAGCCAGCAGGCTCACGAGAAGCGCCTATAATCACCGGCAGCATAATGATGACAGTGCTTACTGCCTGAAGAATCCAGAATTGAGCAAACTTGACGGGGTCTTCCCTGCGTCCGTCGAAGCGGTGGTCGACCTTGATCGTCAGAATGCGCCTGAAAAGGTAGAAGGCGAGCCGCGCCGCCCAGAGCATCACCGCGATGAAGGGGAAGAGCCACAGGAACCCCTGGACGTGAGCGACAAGCGCAAGCCCCAGGCTCGTCAGAAAGAACGAGAGGCCATACGAAAGGTCGGTGACCATATCGGTTTTTTTGATCGACGCGAACACGAAAAAGAGGGCGTTGACAAGAAAACTGATACCAAGCGCGACGAGCAGAGCGTTCATCTTTTCAGGCTCCTGTAATGTGGGGTTAGTCTACCGATAAGATAACAAATCTTCGGGCTCGTTGGCATCCAAGAGGCGCTGTCTGAGATCGCGGGTGCGGAACAGCGCGGCGATATCGGCGAGGAAACGCAAGTGTGCCTCGGCGCTCTGCTGCACGGGGACGAGAATGAGCACGATTATCTGGACCGGGGTCTCAAGCGCGCTGAGGCGATAGCCTTTTTTCTGGGCACCGAGACAGACCAGGGGATAGGCGATGTTTTCGAGCCGGTCGTGCAAGAGCACGACACCGGGCTCGATCTCAATCGGCTGCCGCTGGAGCATCTCAATGCAGTGATCGGCGAGCGCCCGAAGCTGCCTTTTTTCACCATTGGGGAAAGCTGAGAAAATGATCTTATAGATACCTTCGGCCAAGGCGCTGCTCTCCATGTTCACCTGTATTCGTCCCGCCTTCACTGCCTCCAGAAGAAGAGCCTCGGCATTGGAGGTTTCGGCGCGCTGAGGGAACGAGGCGACCTCGACTTGAGGGGGTGGCGCAGGCTGCGGCGAGGGCTGTTCCCTTTGCTCATTATACGACGGCATATAGAGCATCAGCACGTTCGCATCCGGCATATTTTCGGCGAGCATATGCGGAAGCCGCTCGAATGCGGGAGTCCAGGATGCCTCTTCCGGCCTGGCCGATACGAGTACGATTGCCGAGTGAGCCGTCGTCGTCTTTTGAAAGATGTCCGGGATTTCTCGCCATGTCGAGAAGGTACTCACCTTGTAGTTGATTGAGGAAAAGACGATTTTCCAGAGACCCTCGAATTTCTCTTCATAGTCTCTGGGGATGAAACAGTGCAGTGTCGCGAACGAGGCTTGCGCGAATCTCTTTATGCATTGAAGGGCCGCCTCAAAACCACTGTGTATATCGACTAGGGGCGGGAATACCGCGAGGATCTGCTTTGATGATTTCCAGGGGAATTGACTGCGCGCCACGAGGACCAGGCGGTCGCTGCCGGAGACGACCTGATCGATGATGTTGCCGAAGAAAGCGTGCGCGAGGCGCGGCGGCTTGTTCCATCCGATGATGATCGTGTCGGTATTTTTTTGCAGCGCGGATTCCAGAATGCCCAGGCCCGGATTGATAGCCTCAATATTGAGGGGGAGCACGGATTTCTGCATGTCTGACAACTTCATCACCGCGCTCGCAAGAATAGTTTCCGAACTCGCCGTCTGGATGGCATCGTCGTCTTCGGGGGTATGAACCACAAGAGGAAAGAGTGGCGACCGATTGTCTGATCCATGCAGGATGGCCCCCAGCTCGAGCAGGTGCGGGATCGACGCGGGTCTGGACAGCGCAATCAAAATCCTGTTGGGGATGATGAATGACGCTTTTTCGATAGAGTTTGAAGGAAGCGTTTTCGCCGCCGGGGAGGATTTTTTCATAAGGTTATTGGATACGGTGCCGGTGATGAGGGCGAGCGCGATTGCGCCCAGAAAGAGTGTCGTGTCGAAGATGCCGGAGCTATACAGTATCCAGGCTATTGCGAGTGAGAATGACGTAAAAGGTATGGCAAGGCCGAGCATCGGACTTCTCAATATCGCAATTCTTCTTGAAGACAAGGTAACGAGCACTCGTGCAGCAAGCCCGCCTCCTATGAAAATGCCGCTCCAGAGAAGCCATTGAGGATTTAAAGGGAACTCTGAAATGTGTATCGAGACTCCCATGAGAAAGAATGCCGCGGGGATGAAGATGTCATCCCTGAGCGGAATCCGTCCACCTCCAGAACCCGACGCCTGCATTGTGGCCGAAGATAGAGCGATCCCCGCGATATACGCGGTGAACCAGGTGGGTATGGACAAAAAGGAGGCGGCATAGGAGGCCGCGAATACCAGAAAAAATAAAAACCAGTTCTCGATGAAGCCGACGCTTTTGACGCGGCGCAGAAATATCGAAGCCAGGCGTGGAAACAGAAACCAGATGACGCCGGCGATGATGCAGCCAAAAGCCAGGATGAATACGCATCCGCGCGCATCGGCACCTTCTGCGATTGCGTTGAGCGCGAGGAGTGCACACACGACGAGGACCGATGCCGAACCAGGAAGGCCGTAGGGCTCAAGACTCGAGAATTTCATATGGTTTTCTTCCAGGGAAGACGCTATTCCCGCGGAAGCGAAGAAAACCCCCATGGATACCGCCTGCACGAGCGATTTCCCAATCGCGAATCCCACTACCGTTCCTGCCAGGCCTGGTATGACGGTCCAGGCGAAAAATTGAGGGAGCCTTTTATTGAGAGGTATCTTTCTGTAGGTGTCCCGACCCTGCGAGCGGGGCTGCATCCGCGTCGACAGCCCCGCAAAGAAAAAGATATACACGATGCCGATGGAGCCGAGAACCTGAAGCACCGCGCCAGCGTCGAGGAGACCGGCGATCTCCGGGCCGGCTATAATGCCAAAGATCAAGAGGAGTACGGCGATATTGAACCGAAAGACATCAGAGAGCCACGCGGAGAAGACCACGCCCGCGAGCACAAGAGCGAATATGCCGACAGGATCATGAATTGCGTTCATCTATTGATGAGTGTAAGACATCGCCGTGGAGAATGCAATTGAGCGTTTCGAGTGGTGGAACTAGAATTCTCCGACGAACAGGACTTCCGGCTCGAGCCGCCACCCTGTCGCGGCGAGCACCGTTGCCTGAGCGTGTTCGATGAGCGCCCGCATGTCGCGGGCCGTCGCACCACCGAGGTTGACGAAGATGTTCGCGTGCCAGGATGAAATCGCTGCGTTGCCAATTCTGTACCCGCGCAGGCCAAGTTCGTCCAAAAGTTTGCCTGTGGGTTTGCCGAAGCTTCTGTTGTTCTTGAACATTGAGCCGGCGCTCGGATAATCGAAGTGATGCTTCTGCATGCGGTCCGTCAGCCGCGCCCGCATGCGCTCCGCGATTTTCTGCGGGTTGTCGGGCCTAAGTATAAACGTTGCGGCGCCGACCGTCGAGCCGGTCAGAGGCTCTCCAGGCATGAAAGGCGAGCGCTTGTAAGACCACGAGAGTGATGCTGCGGCGATTTCTTGGAGGGTGCCCGCGGCGTCGATATATGTTATCTCTTTAATATGTGAAGAAACATCATCTTCATAGCAGCGCGCGTTCATGTAGATCGCGCCGCCGACGCTGCCCGGCATGCCGTAGAAATTCTCGAGGCCGGAGAGTCCCCGGACGAGCGCTTCCTCACACAGCACGGACACCGAGGTGCCGCACTCCGCGTGGAGCGCGATCTGCCCGCAGATTTGTTCTGCATCGGAATCGGCGCTTTCACCGAACGCGCCTGTCCGTATCGAAGAGAGCAGTCCCATATCGATCACTGCCCCGCGGATTCCTCTGTCTCCCACAAGGATATTGGCGCCTCCGCCAAGCAGGAAGACGGGCAGACCAGCGCTCCTCAGCCTGTCGAGCGCCTCAGTGAGCGCCCGAACGGAACGGGGCCTCACATACAGATCGGCCGGTCCGCCGATCTTGAACGTGGTGTGTGCCCACATAGGCTCACCAAGCGCCGCAGAACATTGCTCAGTATTGATTTTTTGGGCAATTTGCCATAGGGTTCCCATATAATGGCAGTATCTTCTGTTCATGCTGTAAAGACAAGAAGGCGCGCCTGACTGGAGAGGCAAATATGCACGACGTTTATTTTTTCAACACGATGGGGAGAAGCATCCAGCGTTTCGAGCCTCTGCATGACCATACCGTCGGGTTCTACGGCTGTGGACCGACTGTCTATAACTTTGCCCATATAGGCAATCTCAGGACCTATGTTTTTGAGGATATCCTTGTCAGGACACTGAGGCGCTTCGGCTATGACGTGACGCACGTGATGAATATCACGGACGTCGGCCACCTTTCGGGCGATGACGATACCGGCGAGGACAAGATGCTCAAATCGGCGCGTGAGCGCGGAAAATCGGTGCTCGAAATAGCCCGGTTCTATACAGATGCTTTCTTTAAAGACACCGAGCGCCTCAATATCAACAGGCCGACCATCGTCTGCAAGGCGACAGAGCACATCCAGGACATGATCGATCTCATCAGGCGCATCGAAGCCAATGGCTATACCTACTTCGCGGGCGGCAACCTCTATTTCGACGTGTCGAAATTCGGTCACTACGGCGAACTCGCGGGGCTGCAGCTCGATCAGCTCAAGGCCGGCGCGCGCGTCGAAGTCGATCCCCACAAGCGCAACCCCTTCGATTTCGTGCTCTGGTTCACGAAGTCGAAGTTCGAGAATCAGGCGTTGCTGTGGGACAGCCCTTGGGGCAAAGGCTATCCCGGATGGCACATCGAGTGCTCGACGATGAGCATGAAATATCTGGGAGAGCAGTTCGACATCCACGCGGGCGGGGTCGACCACATCGCGGTGCACCATACGAACGAGATAGCCCAGTCCGAGGCCGCGACCGGCCACAAGTGGGTCAACTACTGGATGCACGCGGAATTTCTCGTGCTCGACAAAGGGAAAATGTCCAAGTCCTCGGGAAGTTTTTTGACCCTGCAGACGCTCGTCGAGGAGGGCTACGACCCCCTCGACTACCGCTATTTCTGCCTGGGAGGACACTATCGCAGTCAACTCTCGTTCTCGTGGGAAGGCCTCGACCAGGCGAGGTCGGCGCGGCTCTCGCTTGTGGACCGGGTGATCGCGCTCAAGGAGCGCGCGGGGACTCCGGCGCCGCTTCCCCGGCTCGGTGAGCGCCCCATGCGGTACCGCGAGGCCTTCGACGAAGCGCTCGCCGACGATCTCGCTATGCCGCGCGCCCTCGCGCAGGCGTGGACCATGCTGAAAGATCCCGAAATGACGCCTGCCGAGACACTCGCGCTCGTGCTGGACATGGATGATGTTCTCGGTCTAGGGCTGGCTGGCGCGGAAAGAAGAGAGACCTCTGTCGACGCGGAGACGGTTCGCTGGATAGAGGAGAAAATACAAAAGCGTGCGGACGCGAAAAAGGCGAGGGATTTCGCGACGGCCGACGCGATTCGCAATGAACTCAAGACCAGGGGCATCCAGCTTGAGGATAGGCCGGACGGCACTGTCTGGAGATTGACAGAGTGATCCTGCGGAGCGCTTTGTAACAAAAGGACTGATAGATTGTTCAAAAATAAGGATGACGGACAGAGGCCGGATTTTGAGCGTATCTTTGCGCAGAACGTCGATTTGCTTCTGCGCATCGCGGTGCGCATCACCAACGATTGGGAATCCGCCGAAGATGTTGTCCAGGACGCGTTTGGCAAGCTGATTGAAAAGCGTATGCAGTTTCCTTCCGATGAGGATGCGCGCTTTTGGCTCATCCGCGTGGTGAAGAATGGGGCGATCAACTGGTCCAAGCGCAAAGTGAGAGAATTCAAGGCCTACGAACACTGGTGGAACGCGGAGACGACGCAGGCGAAGACTTCGGCAAGCGCGGCGCTCAATGGGGAAGAGCAGAACCAGAACGCGGGCACCGATCAGTCGGCAGAGCATGCGTTGCTCATGGAAGAATCCGCTCGGGAGGTGAGGGCGGCACTGATGCAACTGCCAGAGAAATTGCGCGTTGTCCTGATATTAAAAGAATATGAGGGAATGAATTACAAGGAAATTGCAAAAGTGCTTGATATTACGGAAGGGAATGTCAAGGTAAGGGCATTCAGGGCAAGAGAAGCTTTGTTTTCGCTGTTGAATGAGGGAGGTTCCCATGTGTCCCGATGAAACGCTGTTGACCGCGTATCTCGACGACGAGGTGCCGTCGCCGTGGAAGGAGCGAATCGAGGCACATCTGGATCAGTGTGCGCGATGCAGGGACCGTGTTGCGCAGTATCGCGCCCTGAGGGCGGCGTTGCACGTGGCCGATGCCATCGATGACGCACATCTCCAGGAAGCGGCGCAGCGCATTCAAGCATCGCTCGACAGCAGAATCGTGGAGCTTTCACGGACGCCGCATTCGAGGCGTACCCTCGAAAGACACCCCATCCTCTATACGTTCAGTTCAAAAAAAATCGCGGTGCCTCTGCCCGTTTTGGCCGCCTCTCTGCTGCTCTTTGTGTTTTTTGCGGGGATGGCTTTTGGGCTCTTCGGCTGGCGCAGAAATGTGGGCCAGGCGCTTGCCTTGAGCACAAAGCTGCCCGCAGCCTCTAACGCGAACATAGAGAGCCTTGTTTCGACCCTTTCACAGGCCGATCCGTCTCAATTTGTGACCATCCAGGCTCCGGGGAACATTTCTCAGCCCCTGACGAATACGGCTCCGGTGTACGTGATTTACAATGCCGCCGACCAGAAGCCGACGATTATGGCGATTCCTGCCCAGGGAGAGGCAAAATGAGGCTTCGGACGCTGATTCTTGTGATGTTTTCGCTTTGGAGTGCCGAGAGTCTCTTCTCACAGGCTCCCGCGGCACCGGCGACAGCGCCGGCACAACCACATGTTTCTCAGACGCCGGCCGCTCCGGCCACCGCAGCGCCATCCCAGCCGCAGGCGGGAGCATCCTCGTCTGTAGAGCAAGAGTCCGTGCCCCCTCTCGTGCCAGGCACTCCTCCAAATGTGCCTGTGTTTCAATTCCACTTTCGGGCAGCCTTCATGCTCACTCCGGCGATGGTCGCGGCAATACAGTCAACGTCGCTCAATGCACGGAAATCGAACTCGAATTCATCCTCCGGCAAAGATAGCAGCCCTGCCTGGAAGGACCCGATCCTTCGGGAAGTGAGTCTTGCGTCGCCCTTGGGGATTAAAATTCAGGGTGAGCAGCTCGTCGCGATAATTGTGTTCATGCCAGTGGAGCTCGTGAAAAAAAGTCTTACCATGCTCGTGCAGAGTCAGATTTATGCGCGGAGCCCCGATGATTCGATCCAGATGAATACTTCGGTGCACACTATCCGGGTTCCGCTCGGGACACTGTTCTATTACTATCCTCTGGGGGGAGATTCCAAACAGGGTGCGCCAGTGGCGATAGAGATACTTGTAGACCAGAAGTAACGCATGAAACGGCGTTCGGTGGTGAGAGGGGGAGCGCTCGTCTTTCTGCTGATTGCAGGGGGCGTCCTCTTGCTTTATTGGGTGATTCATCCCACGCTTTCTGTCATCGATCCTGGTACGCCCATGCCCGACGAGACAGTCTCCATCGTGGGACGCAATTTCGGCGATACGCCCGGAGAAGTCCTGTTTGACAATATCCCCCTGCCCGAGCATGCTGTTGAACTGTGGAGCCCCACCTATATCTCCTTCAAAATGCCGAATGATGTCGATTCTGCGGTGGTGAGGGTGCGGACGGCCTTTGGCGCTTCGAATCCTCTCATGCTCGCGAACTCTTCAAAAATACCGAAAGCAGTGGCATCGCAGGCAGAGGCGGAGCTTCGGCCCAACATCACAGGGGCAAAGCCCACTGCGAACATACAGATTGGAAAAACGATTGTGATACGAGGCAGCCATTTTGGGGAACCTGATGTGGCGGCGGCCATTTTCTTCACAAGAATTCCATCGATTTCCGCGCTTGAGACCGAGAATCCGGGCAACTTCATCAAAGTCGATTCGGTGGACCTCCTCGTGGAGAGCTGGAGAGACGCTTCCATCACCGTGCATGTGCCGGATGGTGTGGAAAATGGTTATGTCTTTGTAAAAACAAGAAACGGAACTTCGAATACATATCCAATTTCTTTCTCACGCAGCCTCGGCAGGACAGGGAGGGGGGAGTCGTTCACGTATGTCATAGGGCAGAAAATCCTTCTCCATGTCACAGCCTCGTTGCCCGACGGGCGGTTGTCTCTTTTTCTCTCAAAACCTGCCGCGACTCAAAATCAGAGCGCCGAAACGATCATTATGAGCGGCGAAGACCATCTCAATGCTGACCATGCAAACTGGCAGGAATTTCGGTTTGGGCAGGCGGATGCGAGCAAGAGCAAGCTCGAGGTGTCCCGGCAATTCATCGTCGATACATCCGAAATCAGGGCGGATATCAATGTCGCCTCTATCCAGGCTCTTGGGTTTCCGCCGCCCGCGTTCTTGGCGCCATATCTTGCCTCTGACGCCATGGTCCCTTCGGGAAGTGAAGTGATCGTTTCCGCCGCGCGCGCGATTCAAAAAAAAGAAAAGAATCCTTTCAGACAGGTGGCTCTCGCCGCCCAGTGGGTATTTTCAAACGTCAAGCTGGATGAGAAGGATCAAGGTCTCTCCGACGATATACTGTCGGCACTGAAGAATAAAAAAGGAGGGATGCGCGCGATTGCGCTGATTGACTGTGCCCTTCTGCGTGCGCTTGGTATTCCGGCCATCCCCGTGGCAGGCTTTCTGGTCACCGAAGACACGCGCCTCATCCCTCATTATTGGGGAGAATATTACCTGTTGGGCATAGGCTGGATTTCATTCGATCCAGCCCTGGCGACAGGGACTGTCCCGTCTGGTTTTGTGCCGGGTTTTTCGGAGAGGCTCACCTATTATCGTGGTATCGACAGCAAGCACATCGCGATGAGCAGAGGGTATCAGCCCCTTCCTCCGGTTCAGCCAGAAGCTCAAAAGAAAACCAAGATTCCCTGGTCTCTCTTCGAATACGATGAGTTGGCGCAGGGAGTCAGCTACATTTCAACTTGGAATTTGCCCGAGATTGAGTCATCCACGCTTCCGTAAGGCCGGGGGTCTCGGGAATAGTGTTCGTGAGGCGCCGTCCGCCGCTCCTTTGTAGTCTAGAAACGCACCTTATGCTACAATGCCAAAAGGGAGGACTTATGCCATACATTCAATCCACCGATCCTGAGCTCTACGCGGCGATAGAAGCGGAGCAAGGTCGCCAGAGAGATAAGCTCGAACTCATCGCGAGTGAGAATTATACCTCAAAAGCCGTGCTGGAGGCCGTCGGCTCCGTGCTCACGAACAAATATGCCGAGGGCTATCCTGGCAAGCGCTATTACGGTGGGTGTGAATTTGTCGACATCGCCGAGGACCTGGCGCGCGACAGAGCGAAGAAGCTGTTTGGCGCGGACCACGCGAACGTCCAGCCGCACTCCGGAAGTCAGGCGAACATGGGTGTGCTTTTTGCCGCGCTGAATCCCGGCGATACGATCATGGGCATGAGCCTCGCCCATGGCGGGCACCTGACGCACGGCGCGCCGGTCTCGTTCTCGGGGAAGTTCTATAAAGTAGTGAGCTATGGGGTCAATCCCGATACCGAAACCATCGATTTCGACCAGGTGGCGTATCTTGCCCGTGAGCACAGGCCGAAGCTCATCATCGCCGGGGCGAGCGCCTATTCTCGGATCATCGATTTCGAGGCCTTCCGGAAAATCGCGGACGAGGTCGGCGCCTATCTCATGGTCGACATGGCGCACATCGCGGGCATAGTCGCCGTCGGAAGACACCCCAGCCCGATCCCTGTCGCCGATTTCACCACGACGACGACGCACAAAACGCTGCGGGGTCCGCGCGGCGGCATGATCTTCGTGGGGCGGGACAGAGAGAACGACCGCGGGATCATGACACCGAAGGGCGACGCCCTCCGCAAGTGGTCCGAGGTGATCGACAGCATGATCATGCCCGGCATTCAGGGCGGGCCCCTCATGCACGTGATCGCGGGGAAGGCGGTCGCGCTCAAGGAGGCGCTCGAGCCAAGTTTCGCCGAGTACATCGACCGCATGCTCTCCAACGCCAAGGTGATGGCTCAGTCGCTCACCTCCGGCGGCGCGCGCATCGTCTCGGGAGGCACCGACAACCATCTCATGCTGGTCGACCTCACCCCGCTTGGAATCACGGGGAGAGAGGCAGAGAAGTGGCTCGACGAGGCCAACATCACGGTCAACAAGAACGGTATTCCCTTCGATAATCAGAAGCCCTTTGTGACGAGCGGCATCCGCGTGGGCACGCCCGCGGTGACGACGCGCGGCATGGGACAGGCCGAGATGGAGAAAATAGCCTCATTCATCATGGACGTCTTCAAATCCAAGGGCGACGCGCAGGTCGTCGCGCGCGTAAAGCAGGAAGTGCTCACGCTGACCAAGCGTTTTCCGCTGCCCTGAGCTTGGTGTACATGCAGGGCGCCCCTTTATTGAAGCTACGGGATGAAGCCGGTGCGCGGGCCGCGCGCTGGCTTCTTTTTCACGCGCGTGAACAGGGGTTCTCCTCGTACGCGATTCTCGGCAAAGAAGAGTGGGAGAGGGTACTTCTGGAGTGGGGATTCGCGGAGGACGAGAGCTCTTTCGGGGCGAGTCCCGACGAGTCTGGCCCGCGCGGGGCGCCTGGCGGTACGGGGGCAGGAGATGGGGACGGTTGGGGCCGCTCCGCGGTCCCTCAGGCAATCCGCGCGCGGTACCGGTTCGATTCGGCGGGCGCCATGCTCGTGGTGGCGCTCAGCTACGCCCCGGATGTGGAAGCGGAACCGGCGGCGGACCGCGCAGCGCGGGGGCTGCCGCCTCTGCCACTTCCAAAAGAAGGAAAACCTGTCGCGAGGATAGGGCGCTTCGCGCGGGGCAATTGGTATGGGGAAATCGGCGCCAGACTTGCGGCCTGCGCCGCGGCCAGTTCCCTGGACATCGCCGAGGCGGGCCTTCCTCTTTTCCCGCCGAAACACTGGCACAGGTTCGCGAACTCCAGATTTCCCGAGAAGGCCCTCGCGGTCGCGGCCGGACTGGGAGCGGTCGGCCGCAACGGGCTTCTCATCGCGGAAGCCTCGGAGGCCGGACAGGAGCGGGGCGGTGCCGCAGGGGGCGGCCTCCCGAATAGCGGCGTCACAAGGGCCTACTTCCACTCCAGCACCCGCTCTTCCGCGGTGCTGCTCGGCCTCATGCTCCTCCCCTTCGATCTTGAACAGGATGTTATCCCGCAGAGGCACCCGCCGCTTGCGGACCTCTCCCTCTGCGGAGACTGCCGTAACTGCGTCGACGCCTGTCCGAGCCGGGCCCTCCATTTCGCGCCGGCGCCCGCCTTTGAACGCCGCCGCTGCATCCAGCACTATGCTTCGATCAGTGGGCCCCTGCCGGACTTTATCGAAGCCTCCTGGCAGAACCAGCTCTATGGGTGCGACCTGTGTCTGGAGGCTTGTCCCTATTTCAGACCCGATCCCGGCGCCCGCACGGATCGCGGAAAGATAGGCGGCTCTTTCGACGCCGCGTCCATCGCCGGCATGGAGGATGCGCAGCTTCGCGCGCTCTTCAGGGGCTCGGCCCTCGACCAGAAGTGGATAGAGCCCGGAGCGCTGAGAGGAAACGCGAGGCTGGCGCTGAGAAACCGCTAGCGCAGCGGGGCTAGGACGGGGCGCTCCGTATCCCGGCATCGCCCGAATCGCTATACTGGATCTCCATGGATATTGAAGTCTTACAGTCCCGTTCGCGCATGGTGGGCGTTCTGCGCGAATTTTTCCTCTCGCGCGGCTACCTCGAGACCGACACGCCGGCCCTCGCTCCCTCCCTCATCCCGGAATCCTGCCTCGAGGTCTTCGCGACCGAATACGTGCACCCGACGGAAGAGCACAGGCCGCTCTACCTCATTCCCTCGCCCGAGATATGGATGAAGAAGGTGGTCGCCGAGACGGGGCGGAGCGTCTTTCAGCTCTGCAAGGCCTGGCGCAACGCCGAGTCCGTATCGCGCATCCATAACCCCGAGTTCACGATGCTCGAGTACTACGGCGTAGGGCTCTCGTGCGACGACAACATATGCCTGACCGAGGAACTCTTCGCGGCTCTCGCCGCCCAAGAGACACCGCCGCGTGCCCGTCCCCCATTCCGCGTGATGAGTATGAGCGAGGCGTGGTGGGAGTTCGCCCGCGCCGATCTCGACGCGCTCGCCGAGCCTGAGGCGATGCGCGCCGCCTGTCATGAACGCGGGCTCTTGGTCGCGCCCGACGCCACGTGGGAGGACGCCTTCAATATTCTTTTTTTGAGCCTCGTCGAGCCCGCGCTTCCCCGGGACAGACCCCTTGTGCTCGACCGCTATCCCGCAGGCATAGAGTGCCTCGCGGCGGACATACCCGGCACGATGTACAAGGAGCGCTGGGAGCTTTATGTCGACGGCATCGAGATTGCCAACTGCTTCACAGAGATGGCGAATCCCGAGGCGGTCCGCAAATATTTTTCCTCACAGAGCGCAAAGAAACGGAGCGCGCTCGTCCCTCACCGCGTCGACGGCTCCTACGCTTCGATATTCGAGCATTTCCCGCCCTGCTCGGGCGTCGCCCTCGGCTTCGAGCGCCTCATGACGGTCCTCCTCGGAAAGAAGTCGATCGCGGAGGTGCTGCTCTTCCCCTTTGAAGCGTTTTCCTGCTGAATTGGGGGCCATTCGTGAACAGAGATATGTCGGGGAAAGGCGTCAAACGCCTTTCCGGCTTTACACAAACGTCGTTTCCACGCTAGTATAGTGCGACTCAATTCTTTATCTATCGAGGACAAATCTATGGTTCGTGGCGGTGATATCGGAATCGGAACATGTCTGCTCATCAATGGCACGCCGCATATAGTCGTCGAGCGCGAATTCGTGAGCCCCGGCAAGGGTTCGGCCTTCGCCAGGGTGAGGGCGAAAAATCTCAAGAACGGCAACGTGATCACACAGACGATCAAGACTGCGGACTTCGTCGAGGACGCTCAAGTCGACCTTGTCGATTGCCAGTATCAGTACAGCGATGGAGAACTCTTCCATTTCATGAACAATGAGACCTTCGAGCAGTTCGAGGTTCCGCTTGCGGCCCATGAGGACCGCGCTCCCTACCTCAAGGAGGGAGAGACCTACACCATCGTCATGTGGGAAGGCGAGCCTATCGATATCAAGATTCCCTACAAGATGGTCTTCACCGTCGCGGAGAGCGAGAACTATATCCGCGGCGACACGGTGTCCGGCGCGACAAAGCCCGTGACCACGGAGACCGGCCTCGTGGTGCGCGTGCCGCTCTTCATCAAGCAGGGCGAGAAGATCCTCATCAACACGGAGACGAACGAGTACGTTGAGCGCGTCAACGAATAGACCCGAGGACTCGGGCTGCCCGCTCGATCCTCTCGTCAACAAGACAATCGATTTTGCATACCGGGGCGTGCGGCTCAAGTTTGACTTGTCGCACGCCTTATTTTCGTCCTTCGATGTCGACGCGGGCACGCGGCTTCTCTTGAAAGAGATCGCCCGCGAGCCTGACATCGTAGGCGCGAAGCGACTGCTCGACGCCGGCTGCGGAGCGGGTATTATCGGCGTCAGCCTCGCCGCGTCCTCTCCGGACATGGACGTCGTCATGCGCGACCGCGACTTTCGGGCCGTGGCTTTTGCCGCGCGGAACGCGGCGCGGAACGGTCTCGCCGTCGAGCTGTACGGGTTGGACGGCGCGCGACTTGAGCCCTGCCGGAAGCGCCATTTCTCAAAGATCAAAGTCGCGGAGAGGCGGGCGCCGCCGATCATCGCGGAACCGGGACTGCTCTACGAGCCCGATGGACGCGGCCCCTACGACGCGGTCCTGTCCAATCTGCCCGCGAAGGCGGGGCCTCTGGTGCTGGCGCAGTATTTCAAGACCGTGCGCGCGGAGCTCTTGCGCGACGGAGGCATTTTTGCTTTTGTCATAGTGACGCCACTCGCGGAACAGTCCCGCGCGTGGTGCGCGGAGGCGGGATTTTCTCTCCGCAGAACGGTCTCGACAAAGAACCACATGGTTGCGATCATGCAGGTTCCGGAACGATCCCCCAGCGAGCGCAGCGGAAGTACGGGCACGGCGCCTGACCGATGGTTTTCGACCTATGTGCGCTCGCGTGCGGAGAAGAAGATTGGCGGTGCCCCTCTTGCGTGGGACGGCATTCAGGGCTTGTCGGAGTTCGACGAGCCATCCTACGCCACGAGCTGCGCGCTTTCGCTCGCGCAGAAGACCTTCGCGGGCCTCCTCGTGAGGCGCGCGCTCGTGATCGAGCCGGGTACCGGCATTGCCCCCCTCTGGATGCGCGCGGTTTTGGGGCCAGAGGAAATCGTATTGAAGTCGCACGACACGCTCGCGCTCGCCGCCTCGTCGCACAATCTTGAGAGGACCGGCTTTCACAATGCTGCGCTCGTGCATGAGCCCGACTTTCTGGAGGCGCGACAGAATGAACGCGGGGCGCCCGGGACCGCGTCAGGCGCAATGACCTGCGATCGGCTTGAACCGGCGAGCATCGACGCGATAATTTTGTTTCTTGAAGACGTCCCAAGGTTTGATATCGCGGCCTATTACTGGCCACTCATTCTGAGAGTACTCAAACGGGGTGGCGCGGTGGTCATCGCAGGGGAGAGCACACAGATCGAGCGCGCGGCGCGCCAGAGACCGTCTGGCTTTTCAAAATCTCATTTCTCGGAATATAGGAAAGGTTGGGGGGCGATTTCTTTTCGGCGCGATTGACGAGAATGAACAAACATAAAATTATTTGATTTTTCATAATTCTCTATTATATTTAGAATATGAGAAAGTCTGAAAGGTTGATATTGGAATCACAAACCCCCGATGAATACGTCTCGAACTCTCTCAAGTCACGACTGAGTCCGGCGGAAAAAGCCAAGCTGGCACGCCTCTGGATGGAGAACACAGGCTATACCCGCAATGATATAATACAGGCTCGCAACCGCAGCCTCTACTGGCGGAAGCGCAAAATGGAAGGCGCCGCGGAGCGCACCAAGCGCCGCATGGAAGAGCACGACTATTCGCAGGGCAAAAACGTCGAGTGGTCCCGCGAACATATCGCCGAGTTTTTGACCCTGAATCGCAAGGATGCGTACGGGCGTTATCTGCGCCGCGACTGGGAACTCGCGGCGCACTTCGAGACCAGCATCCCCTCGATTCAGTATCTGCGCCGCAAATACAACAAAGTCAAAAAAATGCTCGGGCCAGGCTCCAAGCGCGAGAAAATCATCGATTATATGAGCTGTTCCGAGCTCGTGCTGCAACATGGAGGCCCAAAGTCGCGCAAGCGGAGACGGTAGCCCCCTATTTTAAAAATCGAAGACCCCCACCACCCATCTGCCTATTTTTCAGAGAATGGATTGGCCCTCGTGAGCACCTGCCGGATCACCTCGTGGTCGGGCCCGGAGAGCGAGGGGTCGGATTCGATGATGCCGAACGCGTCGTGCCGCGCTTTTTTTAGTAATTCAAAATCGGTGCGCATATCCGCGATCCGCAGCCGCAGATCCCCGGATTGTTCGATGCCGAGCATGTCCCCGGGCCCCCGTATCTTGAGATCCTCTTCCGCGATCGCGAAGCCATCGGTGGTTTCATAGAGCGCCTTGAGCCGCAACCGCCCCTCTTCGGTGAGATCTTTGGAATACACGAGGAAACAGTATCCCTGATGCGAACTCCGCCCAATGCGCCCCCGCAGCTGATGCAGGGCCGAAAGGCCGAAGCGCTCGGCATGCTCGATCACCATCACGGTCGCGTTCGGCACATCCACGCCCACTTCCACGACCGTGGTCGCGACGAGTATCGATATCTCGCCCGCCGCGAACTTGGTCATCACCTCCATTTTGACTTCGTCTGCGAGCCGCGAGTGTAGAAGCCCCACCTTGAATTCGGGGAATACATCTTTGGCGAGATGGGAAGCCATCGACTCGGCATCGCGGAGATCGTGTCGCTCCGATCCGCTGATTACCGGGTAGACAAAGTAGGCCTGACGGCCCTCCTTTAGCTTCTCGCGCGTGAATTCATAGACAGTGCGCCGCCGGTCCTCGTGCGCAAGGTGCGTGACGACCGGCTTGCGGCCCGGTGGCAGATGCTGGATGGTGGACACCTGCAGGTCGCCGAAGAAGGTGAGCGCGAGGCTGCGCGGTATGGGCGTGGCGGTCATCATGAGAAAGTCGGGGATATGCCCCTTTTTGTAGAGCGCTATCCGCTGGAGCACGCCGAAGCGCTGCTGTTCGTCGATGATCACGAGTTCGAGATTTTTGAACGAGACATCCTCCGAAAAGAGCGCGTGGGTGCCGATCGCGATGTCGATTTCGCCGTCTTTCAGCGCGGCGAGAAGGGGAGGGCGCGCGGCATTCGATATCGAGCCCGTCACGAACGCGAGCCTCACGCCGAGCGGCTCGACGAGGTGAGCGGCGATCGTGGCGTGCTGGCGGGCAAGGAGTTCGGTCGGTGCCATGATCGCCACCTGCCCGCCGCGCTCGACCGCATGGAGGGCGGCCAGAATCGCCACGATCGTCTTGCCGGAGCCCACGTCTCCCTGAAGGAGCCGGGCCATCGGGTAGGGCTTGTGCATGTCTTCGACGATCTCTTTGAGCACCGACTCCTGATCCTCTGTGAGCGCGTAGGTCAGGCGCTCGCGGAGCTGGCGGGCGAGCACTCCAGGGCAAGGCTTACGCTCGATGACTCTGGCGCGCCGGGAGCGGATGCGCAGCGCGATACCCAGTTGAAAGTAGAAGAGTTCTTCGTAGGCGAGCATGTCGTGGGCGCGCGTGGCCGCTTCCCAGGACGAAGGGAAGTGTATCGCGCGGAGCGCCTCGGATTTGGGAGGGAAACCATGGGAGGCGCGCAGGGTTGGAGGAAGTTCATCTTCTATGTGGGGCGCGAACTTCGAGAGCGCGAGCCCGACCATTCTCCTCAGCGCCATCTGGTTGAGACGCTCGCTCAGCGAATACAGCGGCGACAGGGCAATCTCAGGCTTAATCTCAAGATTAATCTCAAGATTAGGCTTGAGATTAAGCGCCCCGTCCACACGTTGTATCTCGAAGGCCGAGGACTGAATCTCGCCGTACTTGAACTGGAATTTGCCATATATTTGCACGGTGGAGCCGACAGGCGCCATCTGCTCGAGAAATGGCCTGTTGAAGCACAGGAGCGCCGCCTCGCTAGAGCTGTCGGCGACGACGATCTTGAGCGTCCGCATCCTGCCGAACCCGAACCATTCGTGGCGGAGGACTTGCGCGGTCGTATATACCTTGCCCTCGGAGAAGCGCGAAATCGGGACAATTCTGGTCTTGTCTTCATAATCGCGGGGCAGGTGGAGAAGAAGGTCCGCAACGGTATGGACATCGAGATTCGCGAGCGCCCGCAGCGTCGCGGGCCCCGTACCCTTCAGAATGCGGAGGTCCTGTGTCAGTTCCCTTAAAAACACGACTCTTAGTATACAAAGAGACGCTTTCCGGTGCTACTATAAAACAAAAGGAGGAAATCGATGCACAAAGAGACCGCTCGTCTTATCGAGCTCGACCGCGAACACAGCCTCGTCGTCCACATAGGAGCCATTCTCGGCTGGGACCAGGAGACCTATATGCCCCCGAAGGCTATCGAGGAACGGGCCTCGCAGCTGGCGCTCCTCGAGGGGCTCGCGCACCAGAAGGCAGTCAATCCCGAGATCGGGGAGCTGCTTTCGGCCCTCGAGACAAAAAACGATCTTTCCGACGATGAGAAGGCCTATGTCCGCGTCGTTCGGCGTGATTACGACCGCGAGACGAAGTTGCCGGAGTCTTTCGTGACCGAATACGCGAAGGCTGCGAGCATCTCGCAGGCCACCTGGGCGGAAGCCAAGAGGAACAATGATTTCAAGGCCTTCGAATCGCACCTTGCGCGCATGGTCGAACTCAATAGGCGGCGCGCGGCCTATCTCAATCCGAAGGCGAAACCATACGATGTGCTCCTCGACCTCTACGAGCCGGGAAGCACTCAGGAATCGATAGCCGCGGTGTTCTCCAAGATGAAGGCGTATCTCGTCGACATACTCGGGAAGATACGAAGCCGTCCCCAGATCGAAGACCGGTGCGAGGGACTCCGCGTCAGCCCGAAGACGCAGGAGCTCATCAGCGGCTACTGCATGAAAGCGCTCCACTACGAGCGCGACAGGGGTCGCCTCGACGTGTCGGCCCATCCCTTTACGACGACGCTCGGCGCCGACGATGTGCGCATCACGACACGTTATATCGAGGATTATTTCCCCTCGAGCCTGTTCAGCACGATTCACGAGTCGGGGCACGCGCTCTATGAAATGGGCATCGATCCGAATCCCGAATTCCGGGGGACGAAGCTCGCCGAGGCGGTTTCGATGGCGGTCCACGAGTCCCAGTCGAGGCTGTGGGAAAATATAGTCGGGCGCTCGCACGCGTTCTGGGAGAGAAATTTTTCGGCCCTCAGCGCTTTGCTCGGAGAAGAGGGCGATAGTCTCGATCTTGCGGGCTTCGTAAAGTCAGTCAACCGAGTGAGCCCGTCGCTCATCCGCACCGAGGCGGACGAAGTGACCTACGGACTCCACGTCATCGCGCGTTTTGAGCTGGAATCCGCCCTGTTCGACGGAAGCCTCTCCGTCGGCGACATGCCGGCCGCGTGGCAGACGAAATACCGCGACCTGCTCGGTGTCGAGGCTCCGGATGATCGTCAGGGGTGTCTTCAGGATGTGCACTGGTCCATGGGAGCCTTCGGCTATTTCCCGAGCTACGCGCTGGGCAACCTCTACGGCGCCCAGTTCTGGGCGACGCTCAAAAAGGAAGTGCCGGATATCGAGGCGCGCGTCGCCGAGGGCGACACGCTGTCCGTGCTCAAGTGGCTTCGCGCCAATGTACATGTGCACGGCTCACGCTATACGCCGGGCGAGCTCATCGAAAAAGTGACGGGGAAGCCGCTCGATCCGGTGTGGTTCGAGAGATATCTCCGCGAAAAATATTCCAGGATTTACGGATTCTGAGGCCTGATTGTCTGTAGTTTCAGGGGGCCATCCCGATAGGCCCCTCCGGGGCGGTCAACGAGGCCCCGTGACACAGGTCGCGGCGAATTTCCGCCCGGCGCCCCGCCGGGCGGCTTTTTACGTATTGTCTTCTGACATTAGAGGCGTCTTCGGACGAGCGCCGCCCGCGCGTGGGCCTCGAGTCCCTCGAGACGGGCGAAGGCGGCGGTATCCTCTATGAGCAGAGAGGGATCATCGATGGCGAGCCAGGTCCGCGCCCGCAGAAAGTGCAGCACCGACAGGCCGGCCGCAAACCTCGACGCTCCGCCCGTGGGGAGCGTGTGGTTGGGACCCGCGCCGTAATCCCCGAACACTTCGGCCGAGCCTGCCCCGAGGAAGAGCGCGCCGGCGTTTTTGACGCTTTTGGCGAGTTCGGTCGGGTTGGCCGTCGCGAGTTCGAGGTGCTCAGGCGCGCAGCGGTTGGCGCCTTTGACGGCGCGCCCGATGTCGGGCTCGACGCAGCAGAAACCGTTGCCGAGCGCCGCTCTGGCGATGCCGCGGTTCGGCTCAGGCAGGGCGTCGAGCTGGCGCGAGAGCTCTTCCTCGATGCGGTCCGCGAGTTTTTCGTCCGTGACGATGAGGGCGGGCATGGCGTCGGGCGAGTGTTCGGCCTGGGCGAGGAGGTCGGCCGCGACGATTTCAGGCTTTGCGCCGCCATCGGCGATGACGAGGAGTTCCGACGGTCCCGCGGGCGCCTCCGTTCCGACGAGGCCGAAGAGGAGGCGTTTTGCGGCGGCGACGTACGTGCCGCCCGGGCCGACTATGACATCGCACTTCGGGACGACGACTCCGAAGGCGAGCGCGGCGACCGCGTGGGCGCCGCCGCAGCGGAGAAAACCGTCCGCGCCGGCGAGCCAGGCCGCGGCCAGAGTTTCCCGCGTGGGATTGGGCCCCGCGCACCAGACTTCTTCGACGCCCGCGGCTCTTGCGGGGACGACCGTCATGATGGCGCTGGAGGGTAGGGGAAAGGCGCCGCCCGGGACATAGCACCCCGCGCGCGTCACGGGCACGAACTCGTGCCCGTGGCGGCCGCCCGGCGCCGGCAGGTCGAGAGGGGCGAGGCATGCCCGCTGGGCGGCCGCGAAGGCCGCGACGCGGGCCTTCGCGCGCGCAAGGAGCTCCGCGGTCGCGCGCGGCAGCGATTCGTAGGCCGCCCTCATCTCGTCGCGGGAGATGAGGAGCGGCACATCGTCGGGGAGCCCGTCAAACTTGACCGCCCACTCCTTGAGCGCGGCCTCTCCTCCCGTGCGGATCGCGTCGATAGCCTCCAGGGCGATCGCGTCGACCTTCGGGTCGAAAAGCCGCGCCGAAGGCTCGGGAATCTCATCGATCGCGATTCTTTTCAGTGTATGCTTTTCCATTCGTTCTTACCTTCTGGGCCCTCGAAATCTGGCTTCGCGTTGCCGCCACGGCGGGTGACGCGGAGCGAGCGCCTCTCGAGCTCGGCCTCGATGTCCGCGAGACTTCCGCCCATGCTGATCGTTTTGACCAGGGCGAAGTACATGACATCCGCGGCCTCCGCCACGGCCTCATCCTTCGTCACCGACTGCGCGAGCTCCTGAGCCTCTTCCCGCAGCTTGGACGCGAGCAGGGCCTCGTCGGAGAAGAGCCGGCGCGTGTAGGAGCCCTGTGGCGCCTCTTTCATGCGGCACGCGATGGTGCGGTTCAGTTTCTCTAGCCCGTAGCCGTCGTCGAAGCAGGTCCGACGCCCAAGGTGACAGAAGCCCGCGCCTTCCTGGCGAACGGTGAAGCGTATCGCGTCCCGGTCGCAGTCGAGGTCGGCGCGCAGGAGGGTCTGTCCGTTGCCTGAGGATTCTCCCTTGACCCAGAGGCCTCTCGACCGCGACTGATAGGTGCCCTTTCCCGTCTCGAAGGCGAGTTTCAGGCTTTCGCGGCTGGAATAGACGAGCCCGAGCAGTTTCCCCGATTCGTCGCACACGGTGGTGGGCCAGAAACCGTCGGGCCTGTCGGTTTTGAGGGGAGCGGCGAACGCGTCGGCGAGGGAGAGGTCTCCCAGGACGAGCGATGTGCCCGTCTGTATGTCGGCGCCCAGCGCGTCGAGGGTCGCGATGTCCGCGACGCCCCGTTCGCCTCCCGCGGCCCCGCCCGCGAAGGTGAATTTGCTGTCGGGAGCCCGCGCGATGAGGGCCCTGGCCCGTTCCAGGTCGATTCCGCACTGGTCGCCCTCGGTTTCGATGAAGGTGACGAGGAATCCCGCCACATAGGGCGCGAGGGCGGTCACGGCTTCTTCGACCTTGCCCTCGCGGGGCTTCGTCCATCCCTCGACCATGATCGTGTCGTCGCGGCTGTCGAGCGCGGCGATGAGGCGCTCGCGCGGCAGGTCCGCGAGGAATTCCGGCTTGGCCGCCGTGCCGAGCATGATGGTGCGGGCGCCCGCGTTGAGGTATTCGGTGGCGAGCTCCCGGGTGCGGATGCCTCCGCCGACACGTACGCTGTATTTTTTGCACAGGCTGAGGATGAGCTCGCGGTTGCTGCCCTTGCCCATGGCGGCGTCGAGGTCCACGACCGCGAATTCTCCGACGCGGGAATAGCGCTCCGCGAGTTCAAGGGGATTGCCCGCGTCGAGAGGAGCCTGTTTGCCTCCCCTGAGCTGGACAGCCCGTCCATGCATGATATCGATGCTCGGTACGATCATAGTCTGACCTCCACATTGTTTTTCGCAAGATAGTGCTTTATTTCTGAAATAGACACTTCGCCGCGATGGAAGATTCCCGCCGCGAGGAGGGCGGAAGCGCCGCTCCGGTACCCTTCCAGGAAATGTTCCGGCTTCGACGCTCCTCCCGAGGCGACGACGGGGATGCCGACCGCGCGCGCGACGAGCCCGAGGAGGGTGCACTCATAGCCGAGGCTCGTGCCGTCCCTGTCGATCGAGGTGAGGAGTATCTCGCCGGCTCCGCGCGAAGCGGCCTCTTTCGCCCAGGCTACCGCGTCGAGCCCCGTCGGCACGGCGCCGGCGGCGATCTTCACTTCGTAGCCCGAGGGCATCGCGGTGTTTCTGGCCGCGTCGATGGCCACCACCGCGCACTGTACGCCGAACTGGCTCGCGATGTCGCCTATGATGGCGGGGTTCCGTACCGCGGCGCTGTTGGCCGAGACTCGGTCCGCACCGGAATCGAGAAGCCTCGCGGCGTCGTCGAGGGTGGCGATTCCTCCTCCCACTGTGATGGGGATCGCGATGCCGCGCCTGATGCGCGCAACTTCCTTCGCCATGGTCTTTCTGCCCTCCACGGTCGCGCTTATGTCGAGAAAGGTGAGCTCGTCGGCGCCCTGTTCCTCATAGATGCGCGCGCGCTCGAGGGGGTCTCCCGAGTCGACGAGGTTCTCGAACTTGACGCCCTTGACGACGCGGCCGTCCTTGAAGTCGAGGCAGGGGATGATTCTGACTGCGAGTCCGCTCATAGAGGCCTCCTTGCGCCGTTCATGTCGAGCCATCGAGCGAAGAGCTGTGTGCCGAATGGGCCCGACAATTCGGGATGGAACTGGCACAGGAGCACAGAGGGTCTGTCGCCGCGCCACGCCTCAAGGGCAGAAACAAAGGGGCTCCCGTAGGTGGTGGTGGCGGTGGTGATGGAGTCGAAGCCGGGAGCGCCGGGAATCTCGTTTTCGCGGATTTCCTGGCTCGCGCCCGCGACGACGGCCAGCCCGTAGCTGTTCGCGAAGTAGACCCATCCGGGCTGCAGCGCTCTTGAACCCGCTCCGGGTTCGAGCCTGTTCCATCCGAGCTGGGGAAGTGGAAGACCGCCTTCCAGCCGGCGCACTTTCCCCCGGAAGATGCCGAGGCCGTCCATGCCTTCGGATTCCTCGCTCCTCTCGAAGAAGAGCTGCATGCCGAGGCAGATGCCCGCGGTGGCCAGCCCCGCCGCCACGCGGTCCCGGATCGCGTCGTTGAGCCCGTTTTTCCTCAGCTTCTGCATCGCGGGGCCAAAGGCGCCGACGCCGGGCAGAATGACGGCCTGTGCGCGGATCACTTCCTCGGGAACGGCGCTGACGACGGGCTCCATCCCGAGCCGCTCCGCGAGAGCGCGCACGGACGCGAGGTTCGCGACGCCCGTCTCGACGATGACGAGCGTCGGCCTTTCGCTCATAGTACGGCTCCTTCCGTGTCGATGGCCGCTTCGCCCTTTGTGCTGCTCTCCGCGCCTGCCCGGGGGGCCAGAGACATCCTGAGGGCGAGCGCCGCTGCCTTGAAGAGGGCCTCGGCCCTGTGGTGGTCGTTCTCGCCGCGCAGGATATCGAGGTGCAGCGTGAGCCCAGCGTTTGCGGCGAAGCTCTGGAAGAAGTGCGCGATGTTGCAGGTGGAAAGCATGCCGATAGCCGGTGCGGCGAAAGAGCCCTCGATCACGCAGTAGTTGCGCCCTGAAATGTCGACCACTGCTCTGGCGAGAGCCTCGTCCATGGGAGCGTAGGCGTAGCCGAAGCGCACGCGGCCGGCCCCCGACGGCGCGAGTTTCGCGAACGCCACGCCCAGCGCGATTGCCGTATCCTCGACGCTGTGGTGATCGTCGACGTCGAGGTCCCCCTTGCAGGTCACCGAGAGGCTCCAGCCCGCGTGGAAGGCGAGCTGCGTGAGCATGTGGTTGAAAAAGCCGATGCCCGTGTCGATCTCGATCTGTCCCGGTTCAAAGGCGAGAGAAAGGGAGACGTCGGTCTCCTTCGTCGTGCGCCGGACGCTTGTCTTTTCATTCTGGGCCGTCATGCGAGCGCCTCCTTGTCTTTCATGATGGACTCTATGGCTCCGGTGAGCTCCGAGAATTCCCGAGCTTCTCCCGGCACGGTGATTCGCACGAGGTTCTCGTAGCCGGGTTTGCCCTGCCAGGTCCTCACGTGTATCTCTTTCCGACGCAGGGCATTGGCGAGCGGTATCGACTCGTCGGACTTGATGAGCACGAAATTCGCCTCGCTCTCCGAGACGAGAAAGCCGAGGTGTTTCATGAGCGCCCTCAGCTCGCGCACCTCGAGCCTGATCTCGTCGACAAAGGCTTTCACGCGATCGGGATCGATGGAGAGCGCGCGCCGCCCCGCCTCGATGGCCGAGCTCGACAGGGAGAAAGGCGGCCCCGCTTCCGCGAGCCGTGCGATGACGCCCTCCATCTCGGTATTCCCGGCCATGTATCCGATTCGGAAGCCCGCGAGTCCTCTCGACTTCGAGAAGCTTCCCGAAACGAGCACGTTCGAGAAGGCGAAGGCGTCGGCGGGCGTCGCGGTGTTCGGGGAAAAATCCCCGTAGGTCGCGTCGAAGATGAATATCGTCCCTGATTCCCGGCAGGCGGCGGCAATTTCGGCCAGCTCCGCGCGGGTGAGGACGCAGCCCGAAGGATTGTCGGGGCTCGAGAGGATAAGGAGTTGGGGACGTTTTTCTCTGAGTGCCTCGCAGATTTCGCGTATGGGGAAAGGCCCGAAGGGGTTTTTTGAAATCGATTCGTGCATCGCGGAGGAACGCTGCGCCGCGGCGAGGAATTCGACAAAGCCGGGGTGCGTGCTCATCACGAGTCCGCCCGGGCCGGCGAGCGTGCGCACGGCGCGGTCGATCGCGTCGTCGGCGCCGGCCGTCGCCAGCACGCACGGGGCGGGGAGTCCCAGGCGTTCCGCGAGAGGTTCTTCCAAAAGGCTTCGCACGGGGTAGCGGCGCGCGATTTCCGGGCTGAGAATTTCCCGCAGGTCGTTTTCGGAAAGAAGGCAGCGGCCCTCATTGGCATCGAGTCGAAGCATGGCACTCTCCTTACGGCACGAGCTGGGACATCTGGGTCACGACGATGTCCGTACCGCCGCGTCGCTTGATTTCGGGGATGAGGCTCGCGAGCGTGTCGCGGGGAGCCGCGACCTTGACCGCGAAGGCGTCGCCTTTGCCCAATGGCGAAACAGTCGGAGCACGCAGGCAGGGGAGTATCGCGACGAGCTGATCGAGGAGCTCGGCCGAAACGTTGACTTCGAGCATCACCCTGCGCCGCGCCTCGAGCACCGATCTGAAGAGGAGAACGAGGGAGTCGGCTGCCTCTTTTTTGGCGGGGATACGCATCGCCTCTTTTGAGGCGTACAGCCGCGTCGAGCTCGTCATGAGCGTGTCGATGATCTCGAGTTTGTTGATGCGCAGGGTGGTGCCCGTCGCGCAGTTGTCGATGATGATGTCGGCGTCCTCGGGAGGGAAGACTTCGGTGGCCCCGTAGGACCGCACGAATTCAGCGCCGGGCAGGTTCTTCTCGATCCAGGCCTTGGCGAGTCCCTCGTATTCGGAGGCGATGATCGGAGTGCGCCCGCAGATGGCCCTCATAGCCTCCACGTCGCTCTTTGAGCCGCGGAGAGCCGCGACGACAGGCTCGGGCGCGGCAGCCACGATCGTCACGGGATCGAGCCCGGTATCCAGAAGTTCGACCAGGTCGACACCGAGTTCCCGCACCCAGTCGGCGCCCGCGAGGCCGATGTCCCGGCTGCCCGTCGAGAGCATCTCGACAATGTTCTGAGGCTTCAGGAGTTTGGCCTCGTACTCGATGCCTTTTGTCACCGCGTTTTCCGACTTGCCGTTGCCGATGCGCGGCCGGTACTCGCGCTCGTCGACGGAAACAGGAATGCCCACGCCGTTGAACAGCTCGATCACCTTCGCCTGCATGCGCCCCTTCGGCAGACCGATCCGGAGCTCCATCTTTTTTTTACCCTGATCATCCATCGTTCTCTCCTTCAATATTTCTCAGAAACACAAAAGCCGGCCATCGCGGAGCCGGCTTCGAACGACGAATGTCGATAAAAAAGCCGGCTTCTTGGAGCCGGCTCGCTGGTGTTCTCACATATACAGGCTAACGCCCCACCGCATCACGGCTCCACGAGATATGGCCATGATGATGCGCTGCACGGTAGCCTGGAATAAAATTGCACATGTTGTGTATAAGATTGCGGAATTCGCGAAAAATGTCAAGGGGGTGATTTCCTTAGCGGTTGTATCGCGCCACTGTTTCATCTTTTCATTTTGTGCGGCATAGTATAAAACTTAATGAGGAAGAAATGAATATACCATCGTCGCCCCAATCTCTTGGCCCAGAGCGGCACCAGCGCACGGGGAACAGAGGAAACATCATCTATCCCGTCGTCTCCCGCCGCGCCCGAGGTCTGTCGCTCGGCATCAATCTCTTCCCCGACCGAAAGCAGTGCACTTACGATTGTCCTTACTGCGAGGTGCTGCCGTTTTCGGCCCCAGATTCCCGGATAGAGCCCGGCATGGTCGAGGCCGAGCTTCGCGCGTTTTTCGCGCAGGACTGGAAAATGTATTTCGGGCGGTTCGAGCTCAAGGACATCTCCATATCGGGCAATGGGGAGCCGACACTCTCGTCGTTTCTTGGGGAGGCGCTCGAGGCCGCCCGCGTCGTGCTCCGGGAGATGGCGGCCGCCGAGCCCGGCTTTGCCCGTGTCCCCATCGTGCTCATCACCAATTCCACGGGTTTTCTAAGGCCGGAGGTCTGCGAGATGCTGGAACGGTTCAGCCGGAGGGCGCGCCTTGAAGTCTGGGCCAAGCTCGACGGAGGCTCGCCCGCCACACACCGAATTCTCTCAGACTCTCACTTTGAATACGGGCGCGTCGTCGATGCGATCGCGGATTTTTCGGCTCGTGTGCCGGTAAAGTTGCAGACGATGGTCTGCCGGGACGGGCGGGACGGGCGGATTCTGTTTGACGAGAAAGGCTACCTCGCGACGCTGCAAACTCTTGCGCGGAGAGGGGCGAGGATCGTCGCGGTCCAGCTCTACACCGTCGCGAGGCCGCCCGCCGAGCCATGGCCCGCAAGCTTGGACGACGCTCAGATGCGGGCGTTCGCCGAAAGCGTGAGAGCTTCTGTTCTTCCAGAAATTGCCGTCGAATGGTTCGGCCGGACCGGATACGTCGAATGAACCAGGTTGACCTCCACACACACTCGCGCGCCTCCGACGGCGAACTTGCCCCTGCCTCCCTCATCGAGAAGGCCCGCTCGCTTGGCCTTTCGACGATCGCGCTAACGGACCACGACACCGTCGGGGGCATCGCCGAGGCGCGCGGCGCCGCGGCGAAGGCGGATATCGAGTTCATCCCCGGCATCGAGATCGAGATCGACTTCGAGCCCGGAGAGTTTCATCTGTTGGGCTACGGCATCGATCCTGGCTCAGCCTCGCTTCTGGAGGCGACCAGCCGGCTCGCCAGGGCCCGCCACGAGCGCAACGTAGCGATTCTCGGCCGCATCGCCGCTGCCGGTCTGCCTCTCGACACTTCAAAAATCACCGAGCTCTCACAGGAGTCCTACATCGGAAGGCCACACCTTGCGGACCTCCTTGTCGAAGCCCGTTGCGCGCGCAACCGCCAGGACGCCTTCGACAGATACCTTGGAAAGGGGAGACCATTCTACATAAAGAAGTCGTGTTTACCTCTTGAAGAAGCTCTGTCAGTGATCCAGGCGGCGGGCGGCATACCAGTGGTCGCCCACCCATATTCGCTTTTCGTCTCAAAGGCGATGCTCGGCACTCTCTTTTCCCGATGGAAGGAGATGGGAATCGGCGGCATCGAGGCCTATCATCCGACGGCCAAGTACGGACAGTGCGTGATCCTGGAGCGCATGGCTCGGGAGCGGGATATGTTCGTGACCGCTGGCTCGGACTTTCACGGGAAAGCGAGGCCCGAATGCGGCCTCGGCCGCACCGCGGGCAATATGCCCATAGAGCGGCGCTTCCGCGATGAACTTGTCGCCGCCCTCGCGCGTTTCTCTCTTCGCGGAGACTAGGTAGGGATTTCTTCCTTTTTCGGAGTGCCTTCTTTGGGGGCGCCTTCGCTCTCTTCGTTGAGGGTGCGGTACAGATCACCGGCAGCGATGAAGAGTATGAGCACGAGAGGGCCGAGAATTATGCCGTTGAAGCCAAAAACGGCGAGTCCTCCCGTGATCGAGAAGAATAGTAACAACGGATGCACCTTGAGCTGCCCGCCCAGCACCACAGGCCTCACAAAATTATCGAGCGCCGAGACGGCGATCCCGGCACAGACCAGGAACACGATTGCCCTGATGATATCGCCTTTCAATGCGATGGAAATGCCCATAGGCACCCATACGACCGCCGTGCCGAACATGGGTACGAATGATGAGATAGCGGTGAGGACTGCGAGGAGCACGTTACTCTTGAAGCCAAAGATGAGGCTTACGATAAACATCATAAACCCCTGGAAAAGCGCGACGAGAAAATAGCCCATGACGAGTTGCCGGCCTGTCTCCCGGAGCTTCCCCATGAAGAGGCGTGTATGTATCGGATTGAAGGGCATCATTGAGACGAAGGTATCTCCCAGCGCTTTGCCATCCATCAGGAGGTAATACAGTGTGAACACGATAAAAAGGATCGCGACGACAAACTGCGCGACATTCTTTATAATCGAGGTCGAGATGCGGACGACCTGATTGGCCGCCGAGGTGAGGAGTGACTGTAGTTCTTTCGTCAGATCCAGCTTGCTCAAATCGAATGAATCACCGAAGAAGGACTGAAGCGCTGTGCCGATCTGGCCCTGGGGGTCGATTCTGAATTTATCGGCATTGGCCTCAAAGAAGTGGACGCCCGATTTGAGAAGATCCGCCAGCTGCCTGGTGGTCGACACTGTGAGAAAGGCGAGGGGAACGAGCAGGATGAGGACTCCAAACACCGAGAGAAGGATTGCGCTGACATATGAGCCGAAAGTTTTCTTGCCGCGGACGCGCTCAGGCCCGCTCAGCTTTTGATGGAGGGGCTCGAGAAACACATACAGGAGGCCGCTCCACAGAATCACGGTCAGAAAAGGATAGAAAAGGCGGGCGACGAGCAAGAAAAGCAGAAGAAAGAGAAGGAAAAAGGAGATTTTTTGCGGGCTTGGCGTTTTCATTGAGCTCCATGATATTTGTTTTCGGAGCTTATGAATAGATATCCCGTTCAGCGAACCGCGGGCTTTTTGAAGAGCGCCTCCATCAAGAGATAAATGCTCCGCATGCGGAATCGATGCTCCGGTGACAGATGTGCCGCATCGGGGACTCCGTTACCCAGTACCATTCTTTGACACAGGGCTCGCTAGACAGGGGTACCGCTCTTCGTGCAGTATGGTGGCGTGAGTACACTGTATGTGGTCGCCACGCCCATCGGCAATCTGAGCGACATCACGCTGCGGGCGCTCGAGACGCTCGGGGCGGTCGATACTGTCGCCTGCGAGGACACGCGGCACACGCTCAAGCTGCTTTCGCACTTTGACATCCACAAGCCGCTTGTTCCCTGCCACGCGAACGACGAGCGGAGGGGCGCGGAGCGGGTCGCAGGTCTGTTGGATGAAGGGAAGAACGTTGCCTACTGCTCCGACGCCGGGACGCCGGGCCTGTCGGACCCTGGAGCCGTGCTGGTGCGCGAGGCGCGCAGGCGGGGGCACAGAGTCATCCCCATACCGGGCCCCAGCGCCTTCGCCTGTCTTGTCAGCGCCGCCGGCGTTTCGGGGCGGACCTTTCTCTTCGACGGCTTTCTTTCGCCCAAGCCCGGAAAGCGGCGGGCGAGGCTCAAGGAACTGCTGTCGAGGGAAGAATCCTTTGTGCTCTATGAGTCTCCTTTCCGGATCGGCAAGCTCCTCGCCGATATCGCGTCGATCAACCCGGAGCGGCGGGTGTGTGTTGGGAGAGAGCTTACAAAAATACATGAAGAGATACTTGAGGGAACCGCTGCCGAACTCGCCGCGCGCTTTCCCGCCGAATCGGCAAAAGGCGAGTTCTGTCTTCTTGTACACGGACTCGGCGGAGAATCTTCCATCAGTCAGTCAGGTGACGATGCATGATGGACCTTCGCCATTTCGCCAACCTCCACGGCCGCGCCAGAACTCGCAAGGCCGTCCTCATCCTTGAACGCATCGAGCGCGAGTGGCCGTCCTCGGACGAGCATTCCAAAGAATTTTCGCTCACGTATCTCAGAGGGCTTGCCGAGTTCATTGCGGCCTCCGATGAAAGTTCGGCGGAGATCGTCCTCGCGGCGCGGAATTTTCTTCTCGACTCTGTTATAGCCCCTCAGCCGCGGCCATCGGACACAGTTGCCGCACAAGGCTCTTCCGGGACTGACAGCGGCAGTGCCGTCTTTTTTCTGGCCACACTCAGGGCCATCAACCGTTTCCGCCACGCCCTCATGGCAGTCTCCGGCCAGAACCCCGCCGACTGGGATTTCATAGCCGGACCACGCCCAGCCCTGTCGCGTGCCGCCCGCAGGCCTGGCATGCGCGCCTACCTCGAGGACGTCCGTTCTCCTTTCAATGTAGGGAGCATTTTCCGCACGGCGGAAGCCCTCGGGTTCGAGGAAATCATCCTCTCTCCCGAATGCGCCGACCCCTTTCACCCCCGGGCGCGGCGGACCGCGATGGGTACGGTCGCGCGTCTGCCCTGGCGCCGAGCGCCAATTTCGGCGCTTGGAGAGATGGAGGGAGTTTTTGCGCTGGAGGTGGGCGGCACCGCCCTGCGCGAGTTCGTTTTTCCCCTGTCTGGCGTCATGGTGCTGGGCTCCGAAGAGCTCGGCGTCTCCCGCGAAGCGTTGAATTTCTGTGGTGCGGGTTGCGTCGGAATTCCGCTGGTGGGCTCAAAGGCTTCTCTCAATGTCGCGACCGCGTTCGGCATCGCCGGGTTTGCCTGGCTTTCCTCGTAGATAATTTCCGTGAAAGGTTGACGGTTTTTTCAAACCAGCGTACACTATCTTCATAACATACACCTCTTAAAGGGAGGATCCATGGCAAAGGTAGAACTCAAGGGTATCGGGAAGGTATACGAAGGCAATGTGCGCGCTGTCGCGAATGCCAACATCACCATCAACGACAAGGAATTCGTGGTCTTCGTCGGACCGTCGGGGTGCGGAAAGACGACTACCCTCCGGATGATCGCAGGGCTTGAGGATATCACCGAGGGCGAACTCTATATCGACAGCAAGCTCGTCAACGATGTTCCGCCGAAGGACAGGGATATCGCGATGGTGTTCCAGAACTACGCGCTGTATCCCCACATGACCGTCTACGAAAACATGGCGTTCGGCCTCAAAATCCGCAAGCTGCCGAAGGCTGAGATCGATACCCGCGTCAAAGAGGCAGCCCGCATCCTCGACATCGAAAAACTGCTCGACCGCAAGCCGAAGCAGCTCTCGGGCGGCCAGCGCCAGCGTGTCGCGGTGGGCCGCGCCATCGTCCGCAAGCCCAAGGTCTTCCTCTTCGATGAGCCGCTGTCCAACCTCGACGCGAAGCTGCGCGTGCAGATGCGCGCCGAACTCATCGAGCTGCACGACCGGCTCCAGTCGACGATGATCTACGTCACGCACGACCAGGTCGAGGCGATGACGATGGGCGACAAGATCGTCGTCATGAAGGATGGCCTCATTCAGCAGATCGGCTCGCCCTTATATCTCTACAATAACCCGATCAACAAATTTGTCGCGGGGTTCATCGGTTCGCCGCCCATGAACTTCATGAGTGTCAATGTGGTTGAGGAGAATGGGCAGCTGCTCATCGACGAAGGCTCGTTCAAGCTCGCCCCCGATGAGAAGCATATGGAACTTTTGAGGCCTTATATCGGCAAGAGTGTGTATTTCGGCATCAGACCGGAGGATCTTCTTGTCGCCGAAGCCGAACAGGGTGGTCAGAGGTTCGATGCCAAGGTCACCGTCGTCGAGCCGCTCGGGTCGGAGATTCACCTCCAGGCGACGACACCGACACAGGCCATGATCGCGCGTATTCCCCCGCACCATCTGCACAAGCATGGCGATACTATCACCTTTGCGCCGGTTATGGCCAAGGCGATCTACTTCGACAAGGAGACGGAAAAGAGCATTCTTCCCGTCAAATGGAACGAACAGGAAGAATAAAGTTGTTTTTCAGTCATGTCCGGCGTCGCACGGGCTTGAAAAAAGCCGCTCTTCAATAGAGCGGCTTTTTTACGGGGCTTATTCAGCCTCTTTCGATTCTTTCTTTGCGCGTTTTTCGGCGCGCTTTTCTTTGAGTGTCTTTTGGGGCTTTTTCTTTTCAGCCGTCTTGGGTTTATCCATCGACTTCATAGTTCACCTCTTCTGTCTATATTATCGAGACAAACGGAGAGTTTGTAAATTACTTTTCTTCGCTGCTAAGATTCTCCATTGGTTCGCCTTTTGTCACTTTGCCCATCACAAAGCGCGCACAGAGCATGCAGATCGTGCAGAAGAGGAATATCCCCGGATACCCGAAGATATCGATTATGAGACCGGTAAGGATGGGCGCCAGAATTGCGGCGGCCTGGCTCGCGGTGTAATAGAGGCCCGTGTAGATGCCGATGGTTCCCCATTCTGCCATCTGCCAGAGCATGGGGAAGGAGTTTGTGATGATCGAGACCCAGAAGATGCCGAACAGAAACATGATCGCCCAGAATGTCCCCAGTTTCAGCGATCCCGAAAGCCCCGCGGTGATCCATGGATGTACGAACAGAATGGCGGTCAGTATGGATATGACGAGGAGACTCGCGCGGATTGTCTTCTTTCTGCCGATGCGGTGCGCGACGTAGCCTGAGGGGATGGCGAAGATCGCGTAGGCGATTCCGACCATTCCCGAGGCCAGCGCCGCCGTGCCGGTCGAGGTTTTGAGCACATCGACCGAATATTTGCCGATAAAGGGGAGGACCCCTTGATATCCCATGAACCACAGGAAGAGAGAGATGAGGATGTAGAGCGCGCTCTTATCCTTCTGGGCGGCCACGTTCCGGAAACTTTCAAGGATCGGCGCCTTTTGTTCTTGTTCTTCGGAAGCATCCTGTTTTTTTTCTCGGATAAATATGGCGAGAAGGATGACGGCCAGCACGACAAAGATGCCGGCGAGGGGGAAGGGCAGCCTGTCCTTTGTGGCGCCGAGCAGGGGCAGCACCGTGTCGAGGTCCATGAGCCTCGCGAGGCCGACTGTTCCAACAATGCTGGCGATTCCGCCCATGGTGTTGATCACGCCGTTCGCCTCGGAGCGGTAATCCGCGGGAATCGTGTCGGGCATGAGCGCGACTATAGGCCCTCGTACCGACTGTTTCGTCACGTTGAGCAGGATGAGGGTAGTGAGCAGGACGGCAAGCGATACTCCCGCGGCATAGGGGATGGCCCCGAACAGCAGCGCCGTGAGCGGCAGAAGTACAAGGATGTAGGGCATGCGGCGGCCGATTCTCGTGTGCGTGCGGTCGGACCACGCGCTCACGATCGGTATGAGGAAAATGGCGAGAATGTTGTCGATGGTCATGAGGAAGCCGACGAGACTCATTTTTTGTATGTACCTGCTGAGAAAAATTGTCACATAGTTGTCGTACAGGGGGTCCATGAGCCCCATTGTGAAAAAGCCGAAGCCGATAAGAAAGGTTATGCCGAGATACGGTCCGAACCCCTTTTTCTTGCTCATCACAGCCTCCTTGCGGTCATCTCTGGTAGTACTCATCGCATGAGAATTCTACAGACGCCATGAGATCGGATATTCAGGCTCCGGACGCAGCCTTTTCCGAAGACCGCCTCCATCCGCCCGAGAAATTCCTGGAATTTGGTTTTTGGGACATAAACCTGCACGGTCCCCGCGAAGCCGCCTCCGTGGACGCGCCAGGCCCCTTCGTTCCCCAAGATATCTTCACTGAGCGCGAGTGCGACGGCGAGGCTCTGCTGTCGTGGGTCGCCTGTCTGAATGTTCTGCAGGTACATCCAGCTCGATCGTCCGGATTCCCGGACGATCGAGAGATAGCCTTCTATATCATCTTGGGCGAGCGCCGATTGCATTCGGCCTGGACGCTCGGTTTCGTGCACGAAGTGCCAGGCGCGCAAGAATGCCCTGTCTCCGCAGCTGGCCCTAATCTCCGGAACCCGGGCCAGCAGGTCGGCCTTTGTGACGATACCCAGCGTCCGGGCGCCGCAGAGGGCCGCCACCGACTTCATCTCCCGAGGGATGGCGGCATACTCGCCGGTGAGATCTTCATGATCCGAGCCGGTGTTGACGATGGCGAGCACCAGATCGTGCGCGGAAAAATTGTAGGCTATCGTCTCGATCTTGGGTTTTTCAGGCTCGCCGAAATCGATGGATACGATACCGCCTATCGCACAGGCGAGCTGATCCATGAGTCCGCAGGGCTTCCCGAAATATTCGTTTTCGGCGAACTGCCCCGCGACGGCCCACTCGGTGGGGCTGAGCCCGTAATTTCCAAGATCATCGAAAATGGCGGTCATGAGCAGTTCAAAGGCCGCGGAGCTCGATAACCCCGAACCAGCGGGGACTTCCGAATCCATGGCGATATCGAAGCCTTTTTGGAGAGGGAGCCCCTTTCGGGAGAGCCAGCCGGCGAGGCCCCGAATGATGGCCGCAGGGGAGCCAGCCTCATCCGCCCGAGGGGCTGTGTCTGAAATATCGAGTGACAGAGGTGCGTAGCCGGCGGAGATCAGCCTGACGGTCGAGTCGTTTCGCGGGCGCGCGGCCGCGAGCATATCGAGGTTCACCGAAGCGGCGAGCACGCGCCCATTGTTGTGGTCGGTGTGATTGCCACCAAGCTCTGTACGGCCGGGTGAAGAATAGTAGCGCGGTGCCCCGGTGGCGACTATCCCGTCGTCAGGCAGCCCTGAGGCGAGCCCGACGAACCTGGCCGCTTGGTGCGCTCCCTCATCGCCGGGAAGTTCCGATATTCTCAGGTGAGGAATTTTCTGTGGGATCATGCCGTGCCTTTCTTTTGGGGTACTGGGCCTGAAATGGAAGATTCAGCGTTGGCCGTTTCGCGGGCGAAGTCGATATACATCCGCGCCTGTTCGCGCAATTTCGCAACCTCTTCGTCGCTGAGGCTCCTGGTTATCTTCCCTGGATTTCCGAGCACCATACTGCGGGGAGGAATCGTCTTGCCCTCTGGAATGACCGTTCCCGCGCCGACGATGCACTCATCTCCGACAATCGTCCCGTTCAGGATGATCGAGCCCATGCCAATGAGACATCTGTCGCCGACTCTGCACGCGTGTACGATCGCCCCATGCCCGACCGTCACGTCCTCCCCTATGATACAGGGCTGGTGTTCCGCGACGTGCAGGACGGCGCCATCCTGGATGTTGGAGCCCGCGCCGACCTCTATCGGAGCCATGTCGCCGCGCAGCACTGCCCCGTGCCAAATCGACGCATCTTCGCCTATTGTGACGGCGCCGCGTATGACTGCGTGTGGAGAGATGTAGGCGGCTCCTTCGGTCCGCGGCGTTGCATGGATGTTGCCAAGGTATTCCACATTCATTGCAACACTCTTATATCATCTCTGCGACCATAAAAAAAGCGGCGCCACAGGGGCGCCGTTCTTGTTTACACATTTTGAGCGATTACTTCGCTGCCTTCAGTGCTTCCACCGCGAGAGAGAGTACCGGCACGGTTATCGAGACGCCCGATACGGCATCGGTCTTACCGTCAGCCCTGACCGCGATCTTCGAAGGATCGCCGGCTTTCACGATGGCCTGTGCGACACGATCGGCCTGTACGTACCATTCGCCGTTCTTGGCATTCATCTTGTAGGTACCCATCTGGCTCTGGACATATTTGGATTTCGCCTGAGGGTCCTTGCCGATACCGTTCCAGAGTACGTCCACGATGCTGCCGTTGACCACGGTGATCACGACGCTGTTCTTCCAGCCCGACTTGTCGAAGTTCGGATCTTCTGCATAGTACCAGCCGTCCTTGTAGGAACCCCTGGCCACGGGACTCGACTTGAGGGCTTCCTGCGCAAGATCGAAGAATACTTTGACATTGAGCGTCGCGCCCGAAATGGCGTCGGTGTGCCCGTTCGCATCGAATTTGTTGAGATTCGCGTTCTGGGTCTTGACAATATATTCCTCAACGGCCTTCGCCTGCGCGTCCCACTCGGCCTTGATCTTGGAGGCTTTTCCCATGCCGTACTTTCCTGCGGCGGCATAGGTCTTTTTGTCGGAGACCCCAGGGAGATTGGAGACACCGTTCCATATGACGCTGACGATTTTGCCCTTGGTCACTTCTATGATGGCCTGTTCTTTCCAGCCAGAGCTTGAAAAGCCTTTTTCTTCGGCAAAATAGACGCCATCTTTGACCTTTGAAAGGTCAACCTGGGCAAATGCAATGCCGGAAACAGCGATAAACGCCATAGCCAGCATGAGAATCTTTTTCATGATCCCTTCCTCCATGGAATACACTATAGGTTTTTGCGGAGTTTTGCGCACCGTCCAACCTATATGATATTTTCTATATAAAAGCATCGATTTGTTTCTATGTCAACTATACCTCGTCTTTTGGCAAAAGCAGATAAATAATTATCGGTGAAAGCCGATGAGGGCGCTCGGGATGTTCTGGGTTTTTCAAGGATATCGCATTGCATGGTGCTGCGAATAACGATACAATGCATTATTCATTAATTTTTAGAAAACCACCGCCTAAGGCGGTGGTGATGTGCTGACTGGCTATGCCTCCAGATAGTAGGGGTATAAAATAAAGCTATGTCGAAATGGAAAAGGATAGCTCATGTACTCTACGAGTGCACATATCACATTGTATGGACGCCCAAATATAGATATAGGATATTGCAGGGCGATGTAGCGAAATTCGTCGAGGAGAAGATACGAACTGTATGCGAATGGAAGGGTGTGGGAATCCTAGAACTGAATATTCGGATAGATCACGTGCATATGATAGTGATGATACCACCCAAGGTATCGATATCGGAGTTAATGGGGATGGTAAAAGGGAAAAGTGCGATAGCACTTTTCCAGAAGAGTCAAAATCTGAAGAAGAAACCATATTGGGGAAATCACTTCTGGAGTAGGGGATACTGTGTAAGCACAATAGGCATGGATGAAGAAAAGATTAGGAAATATGTGAGATACCAGGAAGATCACGAAAAAATGGAAGAGGATCACGAACTAAAAGAGGGCCCCTTTTAGGGGCCCCATCTTCAAGCCACCTGCTTTGCAGGTGGTTGTTGACTTTTTACAATGATTCACTTTAGCCCGAGAGGTCGCCATGAACCAGCTTGCAGAGGAATTGAATGAAGTGTTGGCCGGCACGGCAGCGGAGAGACTGCTCTCTGAAACGGGAAGGCACATGTATTTCCCAAAAGGAATTATTACCCAGGGCGCCGAGGCGTCTGAGCGCGCCTACCGCTTCAACGCGACGATTGGCATGGCGTATGAGCATGGCCAGCCGATGATGCTTGACGCGCTGCGCAAAGAATTGCCGGGACTGACGCCCAAGGAGGCCGTCGCCTATGCCCCGACCACCGGTGTCCCGGAACTCCGCGAAGCCTGGAAGGAGGCCCTCTACAAGAAAAATCCTTCGCTGAATAAGAAGAATGTCTCCCTTCCCGTCGTGGTCCCGGGGCTTACGGCGGCAGTGTCGTATATCTGTGATCTGTTTGTCGAGCCGGGAGATACGGTGATCGTTCCCGACCTGCACTGGCCAAACTACAGGCTCATCATCGAAGAGCGGAAGATGGCGGCAGGTATAACCTATCCGCTCTTTTCCGGAAATGGTTACAATGTCGAGGCCCTGCTCGAAGCCGTACGCCAGGCGGGTCGGCGACGAGGGAAGGCGATCATCATCCTCAATTTTCCCAACAACCCGACAGGCTATTCCCTGACGCTCGAAGAGGCCGACCGGATTACGGCGGGACTCCTTGAGATCGCGCGCACCGGCACCGATATTCTGGCGATCACTGATGACGCCTATTTTGGACTACAGTATGAAGACAACCTTCTGTGCGAATCCATGTTCGCCAGACTCACCAACCTTCATCCCAATATCCTTGCGGTCAAGGCCGACGGCCCTACAAAAGAAGACTATGTGTGGGGCTTCCGGATGGGGTTCGTGACGTTTGGAGGACGCGACCTTGCCGATCAGCAGTATGATGCGCTGACGAAGAAACTTGCGGGTATCATCCGCTCAAGCGTGTCCAGCTCATGCAGCCTTTCCCAAAGCCTTCTTCTCAAGGCGCTGAACTATGAGGGGTATGATGCCCAGAGAGCGAAATATCGCGCCATCCTCGAAGGGCGCTACAAGGCGATGAAGAAGAAACTGGGGAGCATGGCGCTGCCCAAAGGGCTTACGCCGATACCATTCAATTCAGGCTACTTCATGAGTTTCTACTGCGAAGGCTTTTCGGCCGAGGCGCTCAGGAAAAAGCTCCTCGACGAGGGCATAGGCACGGTCTCTCTCGTCGACAGGTATCTCCGCGTCGCTTTTTCCAGTGTGGAAGAAGAGGATATCGGAGAGTTGTGCGAGGCTATCGCGAACGCGGCGGCAGGATGTACGATTGCAGCGGCGGAAAGCCGTTGAAGTACACCGACGAATAGCTCTGGGTGTATGCGCCTGCCGTCAAGATGTAGGCCTTGTCGCCGATTTTGGCCGACGAGGGCATAAAGTAGGGAGTGCGCTCGTACAGGATATCCATAGAGTCGCAGGTCGGTCCGGCGAGGATGACTTCTTCCACAGATCCCTGACCTTCGAAATAGATTGGGTACTTGATCGACTCGTCCAATGTCTCTATGAGCCCGCCGAATTTGCCTATGTCGAGGAAGACCCAAGGATAGCGTTCGTGTACCGATTTCTTGGCGATGTTGATGATCTCGGAGACAATCACGCCGGCATCGCCCGCCATGGAGCGGCCGGGCTCGATGACGATTTTTTCTGGCCACACCAGACCAAAGCTGTTGTCGAGAAATCGCTTTATGTCTTCGGCATACTGCTGGAGCGAATCGGTCGGTTCGAGGTAGTTCGCGGGGAAACCTCCGCCCATGTTGATCATCTTTAAGTCGATCTTGAGGTCGTGGCGCGCCCAGTTGAAGAGCTGGCCGACGATGGCGAGGGCGCTCGACCACTGGCCGACATCGCGCTGCTGGCTCCCTGGATGAAAGGATATCCCATAGGGTTCGAGGCCGAATCGGACCGCTGTCTTCATGAGCTGGCGCGCGAGGTCGGGGTGCGAACCGAATTTTTTGGAGAGAGGCCAGTCGGCGCCGAGGCCTTCCGTGAGGAGCCTGAAGAACACCTTTGAGCCGGGGGCGGCGCGCGAAAGCTTGTCGATGTCGCTGATGGAGTCGGTGACGAAGAGCCGCACGCCTTTGTCATAAAAATACGCGATATCCTTTTCTTTTTTTATTGTGTTTCCGAAACTCATGCGGTCGGGAGATATCCCAAGCCGCAGGAGCTGGTCCAGTTCATAGCGAGAGGCGACATCGAAGTTCGAGCCGAGGTCCCGGAGGAGGGAGATGACGGCGTCGTCGGGATTCGCCTTGACGGCATAGTAGATGATCGACCATGGAAGGTAGGTCTGGAGGCTCTCGTAATTGTTCCTGATGACGTCGAGATCGATGATTAAGCAGGGTGTCTCTTTATCTTGTGCAAATTCCTTGATGCGCTCGAATTTTTCGCTCTGCATGTAGTTTTCGAGGGGAAAAGAATAGGTGTTTTTCACTCAACAGGCCTCTTGGCGTGTATGATAGCTCCAAGGAGCTCCAAGAAAGTAATTTACGCATCTACTTGCCCAAAGGTCAAGCATGGAGTATAGAACTAGTATGATTGGTTTCTTTATCAAGAAGGCATTTTTCGATGGCTGGGATAATCTTTATTTACTTGCGGCCTTGAATGGAGTATTCCTTCTTGTTTTACTGCTTTTTGTTGTTCTGCCCGCAACGCTGGGGGCGCCGACTTGGCTTATCATCGTGTTTCTTGGGATCGCGATCGTCGTTCTTTCCGTGTGGGAAGTAGCGGTCTCGGACGCGATGTACGCCGTCGCCGACTCGAAAAGCGTCCATTTCAGCGACATCAGGGCCGCGTTTTTCCGCTCGCTGAGACTCGGGCTCATCATGGGTGGTTTGAATCTCCTGTTCGCGGTGGCTATAGGGGTGGCCTTGCCCTTTTATCTCGGACAGAAGGCGATGTGGAGCGTTTTTGCCGGGGGGCTGCTCTTCTGGACCATGATCCTGGCGATACTGATCTTGCAGTATGTGCCGGCGGTATTCGCGCGTGATGGCGGTACGCCGCGCCAGGCTTTCAAGACAGCGCTCTATCTCTTTGTCGATAACCCCGGCTTTTCGATATTTTTGCTGATATGGAGGGTCCTCACTTTTGCGCTGTCCATTTTGACCGTGCTGCTCGCGCCTGGACCCGCGGGGACTTCGCTGGCGTCCGCGGTCGCAGTGAGGCTCAGGATGAAGAAGTACCGCTATCTCAAAGAAAATCCCGAGGCTGACCGGCGTCAGATTCCATGGGACGATCTGCTTCGCGAGGAGAAAGAGCTGGTGGGCAAGAGGACGCTCAAAGGTATGATTTTCCCCTGGAAGGAATGAATATGGTTGAAAAATCGAGAAGAGTGCCGGGCATGAAGCCTCTATCCCGCGACAAAAGCCAGGTCTCAGGCGCGCAGAAAAAATCTCGCGGCGAAGACGCTGCTGGAAAGCCCCTGTCAGAGGCGTTCGAAGAGAGAAAGAAGCTCGCGCTTTCGAGCATCGTCTATATTCGGTTTGAGGGCACCGATGCCCTGGCCCATGTTCCGGAAGGCATTGACCCTTCCGTTCCATACCCCGTACAGCTTCAGGCCCCCGTCATCAAACTCAACCCCGCATCCATCACGGTCGAGAGCCTCCTTACGGGCATGTTGCGCGTGCTGGCGTGGGAACCGGCCAACGTCAATTCCGAGAAATATCGCGCCTATATCAAGGCAGTACGCCCGGAACTCTTTGCTGAGTTGATCGCGGCGGGCATTCAAAAGGCGGAGTCGAAGGATTGGGCCGTCGCCGAAGAAATTTTCTTCGCCGCGAGCGGCCTGGAGCCCGAGCGTCCCGAGCCGCCCATCAATCTCGCGCTCATGCACGAGGAGCACGCCAAATACTTGTCCGATTCGGGCAGCGATGAAGAGGCGGAAAAAGAAGATGAGCTCGCACATAAGTACTACAAGTATCTTCTTGCGCTCAGAGAAGTTTTTCCTCCAGCATACTACCACGCGGCGTTTTTTTTCCTGAGAAAGCACAACTATGACAGGGCCGTCGCCCTGCTCACGAGCTACATAGGCATGAGCGACGACGAAGAGCGCACAAAACGCGCGAAATCCATATTGGAAAAACTCAGCAGCATGGGCTATCTCGATACGCTCTTCAAAGAAGCATACGATTTTATTCAGATGGGCGAAGAGCAGAAGGGGCTCGAACGGGCTCTGCAGTTTGTGGAGAAGTATCCCGATGTCTGGAATGGGTGGTTCCTCGTGGGCTGGGCGAATCGTCGCATGGGCAGATGGGCCGAGGGAGAGCGGGCTTTTCGTACCGCGCTTGAGAAGGGGGCTGAAGGGGCGGATGTGTACAATGAGCTTTCCATCTGCGAGATGGAACTTGGAAAGCTCGACGCGGCAAAATCGGATCTCGGGCGAGCGCTCAGAATTGAGCCTGAGAATGTAAAAATAATCGTGAACTTGGGGGCCCTCGCATACCGCCAGGGACGGCTGAAAGAAGCGGAAGGCTTTTTTAAGACCGCTGTTGAGTTTGACACGGAAGACAAAATCGCGAGGGAATGGCTGAAAAAACTCGATTCTTCGGCGGCCTCGGGTGAAAGGCGGGAGTAATCGGTTCAAGGATTGACCTGCATGACGATGGAGGGAACGCATAAGCCCATTTTTCCATCTGCGGAAAGGCTTGAAAACGCGCTTAAAACGGCGCTGCAGGCGGGCCATGCCATCCCGGCGGATATCAGGCCACGGGCACCGAAGACCTATTTGCCCGGAGGTCTTGTCCAACTGTCGCCTCGAAAACCCTGCGTTCTCGTCCCGGACCTTCATGCGCGGCCGGCCTTTGTCGATGCGCTTCTTCGGACAGAATTTCCGAACTTGGGCGAGTCCCTGTATGCCGCGCTGGAACAGGACCGGGCCTCGCTGCTCTTTCTGGGCGATATCCTTCACGCGGAGGGAGAGGCGGCGGCGCGGCGCTGGACCGGGGCCTATGAGCGGATCGCCGCTGCCCGCGACACCAAGGCCATACTCTCCTCTGAGATGGATGTGGAGATGAGTCTGTCGCTCGATGCGTTGCTCAAAGTCATCGCGCTGGAGTGCCGCTTTCCCGATTCAGTTTTTTGCCTCAAGGGGAACCACGACAACATGACGAACGCCGCAGATCATGGGGACTTTCCCTTCTACAAATATGCCGATGAGGGGCGGATGGGCGCACTATGGTTTGAGCTTCGATACGGCACTGATATTGCACGGCTCATACGAAGATACGAGCTCTCTCTCCCTGTTGCGGCAGTCGGCGGCAGTTACTGCGCGAGCCACGCGGAGCCGGCCCTCCCTCTTTCTAGATCTGCGGTCATCGCGTATTCCGGGCACCCCGAAGTCGTGCAGGCGCTGATTTGGACGGCCAACGGTGAAGCTGAGGAAGGGGCCGTCGCGGAGAGCCTTCAGTCAATTTTAGGCTCCAAAGAAGTGGCGCAGCATGCCGTCTGGTTTTCGGGACACAGGCCTGTTTCGGGTCATTTTACGCTCCGGGCCCAGGGTCAGCTTGTACAGATACACAATCCCGGTCTTTGGCAGGTCGTATTCATCGATACAAGGTCTGAGAGGGCGGATTTTTTTATCATCGCGCCGGAAAGGGCAGAGCCTGAATATACCGTCAGCCTTGTCCTTGACCCTTTTGCCCGTCAAAAGTAGGATCGGTGGTATATGGCTGCACGAAGGAAAAAGCGAACGAGTTCGAAGACAGGCTGCCTCCTCTGGATCGCCGCTTTCATTTTGCTTTTGGTTCTCTTTCTTGTAAAATTTGGGGATATTCGGGCCGCCGTACAGAAGACCGGTTTTTTGGATGCGCTCAATCACGTGGTATCCAAGCCAAACACTCCAACACCATCTTCACCGCAACCGCCGAAGAATGAGAAACCGCAGGGGCCTTCTTCTGTGGGACCTTCCCTCGAGCCATCTGTGCCCAGTGCTCCTTCGACGTCTTCCCCGGCGCCAACGCCGCAGAGTGCCCCTTCAGTTCCCCAAGAGGCGGTTCCGACTCCTCTCGTTCCGCCGCAGCAAGAAAAAAAGACCCGCAGTGCAGCGCTGTATTTTGTTCGGATTCACGATGATGGAGCCATTTCAAGCCAGAAGGTCAAGCGGATTATTCCAATTTCTGACAGTCCGATACAGGATACGCTTGAAATACTCATACAAGGCCCTACAGAGTCCGAGTTACGCGAGAACCTCTTGTCGCTTATACCTTCAGGGACAAAGTTGCGTGGCGTAAGCGTCCGGGGTAGTACCGCGATCGTCGATTTCAACGATGCCTTCGTGTATAATCGCTATGGCAAGGAAGGCTACATGGCCCAGCTCCGGCAGATTGTCTACACTCTCACGGAATTCCAGAATATCACGGATGTTCAATTCCTCATCGAAGGAAAAACGCGTGCCTTTCTCACCGAGGGGGTAGCGCTCGACAAGCCCTGGGCTCGGGCAAGTTTCTGACAACGCTCGTTGTCAGTCCGCGATAGTGATGTTAAAATAAAACAGCATTTCAGAATATGAACGGAGGAGTCTACGAATATCACTGCATTGCACGACTGGCATGTTGCCCACGGCGCGAAAATGGCGCCTTTTGCGGGATACGACATGCCGATCACGTATCCTACCGGCGCTGTCGAAGAGCATCTTATCACCCGAAGAGGCGTTGGTCTTTTTGATATTGACCATATGGGGCAGTTTGAAATAACGGGGCAGGGAGCTGATGATTTTGTCGCCCGCATGGTAACGGCGAAAGTCTCTGACCTCGTACCGCCCATGGCCCGGTATTCTCTTCTGCTCGACGAGAAGGGCGGGGTCATCGACGACCTCTTCGTGTACAGACTTCCGGACTCATGGTGGATTGTGGTCAATGCCTCGAACCGCCTGAGGGATTTGGGGTGGTTCAAAGTGCATGCGCCCTCAAACGTCGAAGTGGCTGATCGTTCCGACGATACCTACATGATCGCGGTCCAGGGACCGCGCGCCATTGAGCTCATCGACAGAGTGGCGGACAGCCCTGTTTCGAATATTCAGAGATTCTGCTGGGGCAACCTCGGCATCGATGGCGTTCCGGTTCTTTTTGGCCGTACAGGATACACAGGTGAGGATGGCGGCGAGCTCTTCTTTCCGGCAGAGAAGGCGCTACGGCTGTGGGAATTCTTTTTAAGGCGGGGAAACGAGCTCGGCATTGAGACGAAGCCTATCGGCCTGGCCGCGAGGGATAGTCTCCGGTTCGAGGCGGGTATGCCGCTTCATGGGCATGAGATCAGCATTGAGATAAATCCGATCGAAGCGGGCTTTAAGTGGGCTTGCGATTTTGAAAAAGAGTTTGTCGGCAAAGAAGCCCTGCTCGCCATCATCGAAGAAGGCGTCAACCGGAAGCTTGTCGGCATCGAAGTGTTCGGCGGCGTTCCCCGCGAAGGCTATGAGGTCGCTTCTTCCGAGGGCAAAGTCATTGGCCACTGCGTTGCGGGGATGTTCTGCCCGACGGTAAAAAAATATGCCGCCAACGCCTTTGTCGCGTCGGACTTTGCCAAGGCGGGCATGGATGTCTCGGTGATCATTCGCGGCCAGCCGCGCACGGCGGTCGTAATCAAGCGGCCACTCTACGTCCCTGCCTACCGGCGCTAAAAGTGGCGCGCAATAGAAGCGCTCATAAGCAAAGAAATTTCATTATTTGGAGGAAATCATGGCAATCGACAAGAACGCAAGGTATCTGGAGTCACATGAATACGCAAAGCCCTCAGGCGAGCATATGATATTCGGTATCTCTGACCACGCGCAGGCCGAACTGGGCGATGTGGTGTTCGTCGAACTTCCCGCGGTAGGGAAGACACTTTCCAAAGGGGCGATGTTTGGCACCATCGAGTCGGTGAAGGCGGCGAGCGATCTCTACGCGCCGGTCTCCGGAACGGTGGTCGAGGTCAATGAGGCGGTGAAGAACGATCCTTCTCTGGTGAACAAAGACTGCTATGGAGCCGGCTGGCTCATCAAAGTCGCTCCAATAAATGCATCCGAATTTAGCGGTCTTCTCGATCCGGCGGCCTATGGGAAAGCCATAGGGGAGGAATGAGACCGTGCCATTTGTTCCCAATACTGACGCGGAACGCGCCGAAATGCTCCGGGCGGTCGGCGCCTCGTCAGTAGAAGAGCTTTTTTCTGATATTCCAGAACATCTTCATATAAAGGGCCTCGATCTGCCCGACGGCATCTCTGAAATAGAGGCGCTCAATGAGGTTGATTCGCTCGCGGAGCGCAATGTTCAGACAAAGAAAATGGACTGGTTCCTCGGTGCCGGAGCCTATTACGATTATATCCCGGCCGCTGTCCCCGCCCTCGCGGGCAGGGGCGAATTTCTCACCGCGTACACGCCCTATCAGCCCGAGGTCTCCCAGGGGACGCTTCAGGCAATCTTTGAATATCAAAGCATGGCGGCGAAGTTGCTCGGCATGTCGGTGGTCAACGCGTCGCACTACGATGGCGCCACGGCGCTGGCAGAGGCCGTATTGATGGCCTGGAAAGCCAGGGACGGTCGGAACCGAATATTGCTTCCGAGGGAACTACACCCTGAATACGCACAGGTCATCGAGACGTACTGCACCTCATTTGACATCGAGTTCGTGCGGTATGGAGGAGCTCCGGAGAACGCACCCATCGACGATAAGACTGCCGCGATCGTCATCGCCTATCCCAATTTTTCGGGCGAGATCTATCCGGTCAAGAAGGCCGCGGACAGGGCGCATGAGGCGGGCGCGCTCTGCATTGTGCAGGCAGACCCCCTCATGTGCGCACTCATGAAGAGCCCCGGCGAGCAGGGCGCCGACATTGTCACCGCGGAGGGACAGAGTCTGGGCAATCCTCTGAATTTTGGGGGGCCCTATCTGGGAATAATGGGGACGACGGACGCTCTCGTACGGCGCATGCCAGGTCGCATCGTCGGTGAAACGAAGGATAAAAACGGCAAGCGCGGCTTCGTCCTCACACTCTCGACGCGAGAGCAGCATATCCGCCGGGAAAAGGCGGTCTCCAACATCTGTTCCAACCAGGGCTTGAGCATGCTGCAGACCTGCATCTATCTGGCGACGCTCGGCAAACAAGGATTGCGGGAAATCGCGAGACAGTCCTACGACAAGGCACACTATGCCGCCGAGCTGATCGGCGGAATCCCTGGATATAGCGTGCGAAGCTCGCAGTTCTTCCGCGAATTTCTCGTCGAGACGCCCAGGGCCGCCGCGCAGATCGTCAGAGCGCTGGGCCAGAGAGGGATCGTGCCGGGATTCGCCCTTTCGCGCTATTACCCCGACAGGAGAAACGAGCTTTTGATCTGCGTGACCGAGATGAACACGCGTACTCAAATCGAAAGGCTCGCCGCCGCGCTCAGGGAGGCCTCAAGATGAATACCATGAACATGCGCGACGAGCCTCTGGTCTATGAGCTATCCAGGGTTGGCAGGACAGGCTGTTCCCTCCCAAAATCGGATGTGCCCGAGTATCAGGTTCCTGGCGATCTTGTCCGCGAGGAACTCGATCTTCCAGAGCTCGATGAACTCACTGTCGTACGGCACTTTACGCGGCTTTCACAGAAGAATTTTTCCATCGATACCGAGTTTTATCCGCTTGGCTCTTGTACCATGAAATACAATCCGAAGGTCAACGAGGTCGCCGCATCGAATCCGGGCTGGAAAAACCTCCATCCGCTCGTAGGGGATGAGTACGCGCAGGGCGCGCTCGAGCTCATATGGAGGCTGCAGGAAGGGCTCCGGGAAGTAGGCGGTTTCGCCGCGGCCTCGCTGCAGCCGGCGGCGGGCGCACACGGCGAGTTTTCGGGCGTGCTCATGATTCGCGCCGCGCTCAGGGAGCGGGGAGACCGGGCTCGCAAAAAGATGCTCATTCCCGATTCGGCCCACGGAACAAATCCCGCAAGCTGCACGATGGCCGGCTTTGTGACGCAGACTGTTCCTTCGGGTCAGGACGGCAACATCGATATGGCAGCCCTGCGGGCCGCCCTCGATGAGACTGTCGCGGGCATCATGATCACGAATCCGAACACGCTCGGCCTCTTTGAGAGAAACATTGAAGAGATTTGCAGGCTGGTGCACGAGGCCGGCGGCTATGTCTATGGCGACGGCGCGAACATGAACGCGCTCACCGGCGTTTTTAGGCCGGGGAGCTCAGGCGTCGACGTCATGCACTTCAATCTCCACAAGACCTTCTCGACGCCGCATGGAGGTGGCGGACCGGGGGCGGGCATGGTCGCCGCGAATGAGACATTGGCGTCTTATCTGCCTGGGCCGATTGCCGTGAGGCATAAAAGCGGCTATACGCTTGAGATGCCTCCGAAGAGCATAGGCCGGATGAAGGCCTTTTACGGCAATTTTGGAGTCCTGGTGCGCGCCTACAGCTATCTTCTCATGACGGGGGCGAACGGGCTCCGCCGGGTTGCCGAGAATGCGGTACTGAACGCGAATTACCTCAAATCGCTGGTCGAGGGAGTCTACCCCGTGCCATATAAGCGGAACTGCATGCATGAATTCGTCGCGAAAGGTACTGTGGCGGCTGGAGTCCATACCCTCGACATCGCAAAACGCCTCATAGACTATGGTTTCCATCCGCCCACTATCTATTTTCCCCTCATCGTACAGGAGGCACTTATGATCGAGCCCACCGAGACAGAATCGAAGGATACACTCGACCTCTATGCCGACGCCTTGAAGAGAATCGCGGGGGAGGCTGCAAGCCAGCCTGAACTCTTGCACGATGCGCCGCATGGTGCGCCTGTAGGGCGTCTCGATGAGGTTATGGCCGCGCGCTGCCCCATCCTCTGTTATCGAGGATAATTTTGTTTGTATGAAGGGGCATTGCCGGAACCTGCATGCCCCTTTTTTCTTTAGAAAAAGAAACCAATCCTTGGGGTGTACGACAAATTTGTGCAAGGGTGGCTAGGCAGCATTTCTTCTTTGCTGTTGCATATTTATAAGGCATGGAGTAAAATGTCCTATCAGATTTAAATAAGTAAAAGATAACTAAAATTGAGAGGAGATGCGATGCTTTGGCTTTCGCTCGCAATAGCTGTTGTCCTATCGACGATGTTTACACCGCTTATTATCGCCTTTTGCCATAAACACCAACTCTATGATAGACTGAATGAGCGCAAGGTCCATTCCGAGAGCAGGATGCCGAGGCTCGGAGGCGTTGGCATCGCCTTTGCGTTTATCCTGACGATTGCCATAATCCGAATCTTTCAGGTTGATCAATTCCATCTCCTGTACAACGGTTACAAGGTGTGGCCAATAGTTCTTGGCGCGAGCATTGTCTTTCTTACGGGGCTTCTGGACGACTTGATCGACCTCCGGGCTTGGATGAAGCTGGTTTTGGAATCGACCGCTGCACTCATGGTAATGCTCGCGGGGTACCGATTTAAATTCCTATTGGTGCCGTTCGGAACAGGGGTTCTGGACTTCGGCGTCTTTTCATATCCTCTTACCTTCTTCTGGATAGTCGGCATCACCAATGCGATGAATCTCATCGACGGCATCGATGGTCTGGCGGGGGGTATTTCCGCTCTGGTAGCGCTCGCTTTTGCGTTGTTTTTTATGTTCACCTCGAATGCACTCCCCGCAGAAGTCTGTCTTGCCCTGGTCGGGAGCATTATCGGTTTTCTCATGTTCAATCTTCCTCCGGCAAAAATTTTTATGGGCGATTCGGGCAGCCTGTTCCTAGGGTATGTGCTCGCAGTTGTTCCTCTCTTGAGTCAGTATAAGGGCTTTCATGGTCCCGATATTGGCGTACTTTCCGCAGCAACAGCCCTCAGTATCCCGATACTCGATACGTTTATGGCGATATATCGCCGCGCCAGAGCGCACAAATCATGCTTCTCCGCGGACCGGAAGCATCTGCACCATCGACTGTTGGACAAGGGCCTACGGACACCCGAAATTTTGCTTTTACTCTATTCCCTGACGATAGTGCTTGGAATGATTTCCTTGAGCGTGGTGTTCATCCCCTCCTCCTGGAGTTTTGTGCTCAACATCGTCATGTTTTTGGCGATGTTCGTGTACTTTTTACGTCTCAATCAGCCAGAAAAGCTTCCTGATGCGCAAGATTCACAGTGATTCCTTTTTATAATATGTCGAACATGGCGACCAATCCGCTTACGCTGCCTGCAGCAATAATGGAGCTCCCTAGTGGAACAATGTTGCTGATTGAGCTTATTCCGGAATAGTCTTCCGCTGCTGGAGCAAGGGAAGAGAAAGCAAGCGGTTGCCCCAGGGAATCGAGCGCAATAATGCCCAGACTGGACCCGCCGCCGGCAATAAGAAACTTTGCGTCATTATAGTCTTTTAGAAAAACCAATGACCGCGCCTTGTCGAACTCGCATGGAAGGCTCAATGTGGAGAGAGGCACATAGTCCGATGAAGCGTCGGATTTGGAAAAGATATGGAGTTTCTTGGAGTAGCCAAGTACGTAGCATAGGCCACTCTCCTCATCAAGGGCGATGGATTTGGGGTCCCCGAGAGATTCGCCACTTGCCCCGCTTGCATACAGCTCGGCAGAAGAGAATTGGTCCTCCGTCTCCGAGTAGCGTACAAAGAAAATCCTCGCGATATTTGAACAGCACGCCGCGATCCAACCGTCGGAGAGCAGAAGCAGGTCTTCCATTCCGAGAGAAGAACTCGGGGGAGTCTCGAAGCAGCTTTCGAAAGAGAATTCATCTTCGCTGCTGGTTTCGCCGGAGGCCAGCCTGTCGGCGTTGAATACAAGGATTTTTTCCGGAGAATTCGTAAGAATGAACAGGCGTTTGGAATCTGTGGAGAATTTTATCGCTTTGATATTTGCAAACTCGGGGGCCCCATTTTTTGTGCTTACAATGCCCGTTTTCGAGAGAATCCCTCCAGCACTATCGAGCGAGTATAGCCCAAGCCAGTTCGATGTGGATGCTCCAAGCGCGATAAAGGCGCCATCGGGAGAAATGCTCACTCGATCCGGGCTCCGCTCGCTTTTGTCCACGACGACTTTATCGCGCCATAGCCTTAACCAGCCGGCAGAAGAGGAAATCGGTGAGGCCGCACCACTTCCTTGCATCTCTTCCCTGCCAAAGGGAGAATAGAAGAGATGAAGCGCGCTGGTCTTATCCATGCCGGCGACGGCGATCAACCCCGTGGGGCTTGCCGCAACCCATTTTGTATCTGCTTGAACGCCTGTTCCGGTATTAGAGGCATCAGCTGAATCAAAGACGGAAGAGCCGGTGGCCGCATGGTAGTCGATGCTCTGTATCCACTCGGCGTAGTCTGTCGTTGGGCCAAAGGAGATACACGACGTGTGGGCCAGCGTTTGAGAGAGTCCGCAGCAGGGCTGTGTCAACATGGCATCCATTTTTATCAATGTTTGCATACCCAGAAGTTCATTCGCCCCCCAGAGAATCCGAAAACCGGGCAAGTTTTGGCTCAACGCATCCTGAACGCCTTCAACTTTTCCGCCGTTTGCATACCACGCTACATTGAGATCAGCCTCACTTTGACTGAGGGCGAGCGGCACGATCATGGGCTTGTTTCTGTTGAGATAGCGGTCGACCCCAATTGCCGCATGAGCGGAGAGTTCAAGGTTGGGGGCGACTATTGAGATATCGATCGATGGATCGGAAAGGGAAATGCGGCATTCCCCCGACGAAGTCTGTTTGGGCAGAATCAGGACAGTGGTTGTAGTGCCCGCTATTGTAGTTGAAGAATTATCTTTCAATTGAACGGAGAGACCATAGTATCCGGATTCAAGGTCGGCAAGGTCCAGATTTGTCTCTGTCGAGGGCAGCTCAGTGGAAAAATCGTCCGGCCCCTTAAAAGAGGCGTCTCCTGGTAAACCTTTATATACAAGCGATATCGAGTACTTCCAGTCGGCGCTGGGCGCTTGGCTGGGAGAAAAGACGATCTGTAACGATCCCTTTCCATTTGCCAGATGGAGAGCAATGGGAAGACTGATTGTCTTGCCCGCGTCTGCAACCACATGAACCTGTTTTTCCACGATGACAGACCCATCGGCGGCGAGTCCCTCCGCGAGGCAAGCCCACTCCCCAACCTTCAGCGCCACCTCCCCGCTCTCCTTGTTCAGAGTCTTAGTGATCACTTCGCCGTTGTCGGCGGCGAAGGTCAGCCGGTACGACGCCATTATCCAGCCGGACGGCGGTCCTATGAGCCTAGGTGTCGCACTCTTTACGCTGGCCTCTGTCAAGTCTCCAGGTACGATGCACTGTATCCGTACCTTGCCCATGCCCTGGGGTGTACCTATGGCGCATGCCAGAACCAGCACTGTGGCGCAGCCCAGGATCACTGCAGAAGAAACCTCGATGTGATTCCTCATCTTTTACTCCTCAGAAAGGAATCGCACGCATCGATATGGCTTGCTTCAAGATTTGAGGATGCGGAACCATATTCCTGTAAGCATTGCAGAATCCGAGCCGCGCGGCATATAATAGTCAGACAAGAAACACCTGGCAGGGGAGGATTTTGTGAAAATACTGTTCATTTCAAGCGAGTTGACGCCATTTGCAAAGAGCGGCGGGCTTGGCGATGCGGTATCTTCGCTTGCAACAGCATTATCCAAATTGGGCCATGATGTGAGGATTCTCCTCCCGCGTTACTATTTCATATCGAAGACCACTCTGCGCAGAATCAATGGTCTTTTGGAGATCGACAGTGCCAGGGAGCGTCATCCCGCATTTGTCTACACCACGACAATCCCCAACTCTCAGGTCAAGACATATTTTTTGGATTGCGAGCAACTCTATGGCCGGAACGGCATATATGGATACACTTCGACGCAGGAATTTCCCGATAATCCCGAGCGCTTCTCTGTGCTGTGCAAGGCGGCATTTTCGGCGTGCCGGAGTCTCGGGTGGATTCCCGACATCATGCATGCGAATGATTGGCCTACCGCGTCCGTCCCTGTTTATCTCAACACAACAGAAAAAAATACCGAATTTTCCAACACGGCGGGCGTTCTCACCATTCATAATCTGGGCTATCAGGGCATATACGGCAGAGATCATTTTGCGGAATTGGGCCTGGGCTGGGAATATTTCCATGGCGCGGGTTTCGAATACTACGGCAATATCAATTTTCTCAAGTCGGGCATAGTCTCCGCGGAATGCATCACGACGGTCTCGCCTACGTATGCGAGGGAAATACAGACACCGAATGGCGGATTTGGGCTCGATGGCCTCTTGCGCCAGCGCAGTCGCGATCTTGTCGGTATCCTCAATGGAATCGATACGGATGTCTGGGACACAGAAACAGATCCTTACTTGCCGGCTCATTACTCCTCGAAAGATATGAGTGGCAAGGCCGCGTGCAAGGTCGCGCTTCAAAAAGAACTTGGCTTGCCGATCGATCCCAATGTGCCTTTGATAGGCATGGTGACGAGGCTTGTCGAACAAAAAGGGATTTCGGAAGTCTTTGGCCGCACATACGGATGCATGAGAAAAATTCTGGATACTATTCATGTCCAGGTCGCGGTGCTCGGCTCGGGGGACGCGTGGGCCGAAGAAGCGATCATGAATTATTCGACCCAGTATCCTCAGTTCAAAGGAGTAATCGGATACAACGAGAGGCTCGCCCACCTCATAGAGGGAGGGAGCGATTTCTTCCTCATGCCGAGCCGGTATGAGCCCTGCGGATTGAATCAGATGTATTCACTCATATACGGAACTCTGCCAATCGTGCATCGGACGGGAGGTCTTGCCGATACCGTAGTGAATTATAATCAGGACCTTGGCGAAGGTTCCGGTTTCATGTTCGACGACCTCACGCCCCAGGCGATCTATGATACCGTGGGGTGGGCTCTGTGGGCGTGGTACAATAGGCCTCAGCATATCCATAGCATGCGTTCCCGGGCCATGCGGCAGGATTTTTCATGGGCCCGCTCCGCCGAGGAATATGTGCGGCTTTACCAGCACGCAGTATCTTTAAGAAAAGCGCGGTGAATATTGGGAGCAGTATCCCTTGATCACTGTAAAGGAAAGTATTGATGTCTGAACCTAAAATTCTTGATTACAATAAAAATGAGGTGAGAGAACGCCTTTTGCGCGCCCTGAATGGTGCGACCAAGGACTGGACGAGTGCGGATCTCGCCCGTGCGACGGGTCTGCCGCTCGCGCAGATCAACTCCGAAATGCCGGCGATCTCCGATGAATATCGCAGCAGACTAAAGGTATCGGAAAAAGGTGATGTGCTCTATTCGTTTCCTCAGGGGCTCAAAAGCAGGTACAGGGGTTTTGGGCCATCCATGCGAAGATTATGGAGAACGGTTTCGCGGGGAGCCGTGGCGGTAGGGAAGACACTCTTCAAGGTATGGATTTTGGTCACACTGTTTGGGTACTTCTTTTTGTTTATAGCGCTCGCGCTTGTTGCTCTCTTTGGGTCCGTCGTCCTGCAGCAAGGGGGAGGGTCGCGCGACCGTGGTGGCGACAGGAGAGGGGGAGGCCTCGGAGGACTCTGGCTCACGACGAATCTCTTCGACTCCATGATTCGTCTCTGGTTCTACGGTGAACTGTTCAAGAGTTCCGATGCGCGATATCGTGATTCCTACGCTCGGCGCGAGCGCCACCCTCTGCATAAGGCAGTTTTTTCGCATGTCTTTGGAGACGGCGACCCGAACGCTGACTGGAACACCGTACTGAAGAAGGCTTTTGTCGCTTTTGTACAGACACACAAGGGCGTCATCACGTTGCCGGAATTTATGGCGATTTCCGGTTTGAGCCCCGAAGAGGCACAGGACCGAATCACGCAATTTCTGGTCGAATTCGAAGGCAGCCCCGAAGTTTCAGAGAAGGGCGCGCTCTATTTCTTCTTTCCGTCCTTGCTGGCAAAGGCGTCTGAAGTCTCTTCATCGGCCGCGTCCACGTTTCCACTCAAGAAACTCAAGCGCTTTTCCTCTAATAACGCGAAAATGGACCGTAGCTTCCGGTGGGTTAATATCGTTAACCTGCTCTTCGGCTCGTATTATCTGGTGAACGCCATCAATGTCGGGACAAATGTCATCATTCAAACTTCACAGGGCATCGCTCTCAAGGGAGGCTGGACCTTCCTATATTCCTCTACGATCTATCTGATGTCCCAGATCGGGGTCTCCCAGCCCGCCGTGATGACCGCGTGGGTGTTGGGCGTCATGCCTTTGGCGTTCTCCGTATTGTTCTTCGGGATTCCCCTTGTCCGGTCGTGGCGTTTAAAGCGGGAAAACGAGGTGCTGAAGCGAGAGAACATGAGAAAAGTGCTCTATTCGGCGGTTCTTGCGAGTCCGCTCGGCTTTGATCACAGAGCGGTAGATCTGCCCTCCGAAGAAGTGCGTCCCTCCGCACCGGAAGCGGTGCAAGAGGAAGTGCGGCACCTCGCCGCATGGAGCTCCGGCGAAATAAGCGCCGAAGGTACATGGACTTTCAAGGATGTCGAATTTATCCAGGGAGAGGCCGAACAAGTGCGCGCTTCCATTCGCGAGGCCGACTATGCCCCTCAGAAAACCGTCTTTGACACCGATGCGAAAGTATAAGTACGTCACGGAATCAGGGTATGAGCAGGCATCGATCGGAAGTACTTCAGCGTGGCTTTGTTGCGGCGCTTGTCTCCGCGATCAGCTTTTCCACCCTCAGCATCTTTGCCAAGATGCTCTACGCATTGGGATTTTCGGTGGCAGCCGCGCTTGCGTGGCGTTTTGTCGTTGCATCTCTCATCCTTTGGATTGTCGTCTATGTCCGCAAGTCTTTTCGAGGGCATTTTCAACTGCGCGCTCAGGATATTCAAGGGGCTGCGGAAGATCATTCCGCTGCGCGTAAGAGATTTTTTCGTGTTTTCTTGCTGGGACTCATCGGTTTCTCTCCGCAGGCCGGCCTCTTTTTCCTTACCGTGAAGATTTTGGACCCTGGAATCACGAGTCTGCTTTTGTATCTGTATCCATCCTTCGTATTTCTCATAAGTTTTTTGCTGAAGCGTCAAAAGCCCGACAGGATTCAGTCCTTTGCGCTCCTCCTATCCCTCGCCGGCTGCGTACTTACGTTCTGGCAGGCAGGTTCATATCCGATTGCCGGATTAGTGCTGGGTGTGATCGTTGCGGTCACCTATGCGGTCTACCTTGTAGTGGGAGAGAGCCTTCTGCAGAATGTCGATTCTCTATGGGCCACCGCCGTGATCATGACCGCCGCGGCGCTGGTGTATCTATGCATCTCGATAGGGAGCGAATCCTTCATCCTGCCCATTTCTCTGAAGCAGATTGCGCTCGTCCTCTGCATTGCGATTTTTGCCACGGTTGTTCCCATAGTCACGCTCTTTGTGGCAATGCAGCGCATCGGAGCGAGGGATACCTCCATAATCAGCACGGTTGAGCCGGTATGTACCAATATTCTCTCGCTGGTACTGTTCGGGGAACTTATGACAGTGCAACGCATCCTTGGAGGCGGCCTTATCCTTGCAGGCGTTGTTATTCTGAACCGGTGGAGCTATTCCTCCCAGAGGAAAGATGCGGTTACCTCGTGAAAAGCGCCGGAATCAATGTTCAACCCTTTCCAGCTTTTTTGTATATTTAGGAAAGAATTGAGCGACTTTTCCGGTTTCGAACTTCACAATGACGAGAGGCCCTGCGCTCTGCGATGGTGTCACTTTTATGACCGTTCCATTGCCGTATTCATCGTGGTAGACCGTCATCCCCGGCACCCATTCGGGCTTTGTTTCGGGGCGGTAGTGTTGAGGCCCCAGTGCGCCCTGAGTATATCCCGTGTGGGGCACCTGTCTTGAGGCTCCCCACAGCTCATAGAGCTCGGTATCGATTTCTGTCAGGAAGCGGCTTGGGAAGGTCTCGAACAGCCGCCCATGCAGCCGGCGCCAGCGGCAGGCAGTCAGATAGAGCTCTTCCTTTGCCCGCGTCACCGCGACATAGAACAGGCGCCGTTGCTCCTCGATATCGTCGCCCTCTTCCTCGTTGCGCGGGAAGAGCCCCTGTTCAAGGCCGGTGACAATCACGGCGGGGAATTCGAGGCCTTTGGTGTTGTGCATCGTGATCAGGGTGACGGCGTCGGCATTCGTGTCGTTTCTCTGCTGTGATTGATCGAGCATCACCGTATCCAGGAATTCCAAGAGGCCATCTTCGGAGAGGGGGGAGTCGGAAGCCGCGTTGACAAGCTCTTCGATATTTTCTTCCTTTTGCGTGCCCGAAATCTTGTCTTTGCCACGATAGAAATCGATGAGGCCGCTGTTCTTGGCAAAATCGGCGATGAGAGCGCCGAGCATGCCAGGATTTCCCTCATCATTCAGGCCCTTCCCGAGAGAGGACCTTGCCCCCTCGATGAGGGAAAGAAATTGTCTGAGCCCCTCTTTGCCCTTTCCATGGGCTCCCTGTATCACTTTTTCTGAGGCCTTTAACAAATCAGAGTCATCTTGAAGTGCCGCCGCGACGATTTTTTCGATGGAGCTTGTCCCAATTCCTCTCGTCGGTTTATTCACGATGCGTTTAAAGGAAACCTCGTCCCTTGGATTGGCGAGAAAGGCCAGGAAGGCGAGCATGTCCTTGACCTCCTCGCGCTCATAAAAGCGAAGCGCGCCGACGATTCGGTACGGGATATCATAATGAGGAAAGAGGCGCTCAAAGCCGAGGGACTGCGCGTTCGTCCGGTACAGGATGGCGATGTCTCTCCAATGTCCGCCATGTTGCAGGTGTTGCCGGGCAATGTAGGCGCAGTACTCGATTTCCTGATCCTGGTCGTCGAGGATGGCCAGCCTCGGTTTTGTGCCTCCGAGTCGCGTGGCGAGCAGTTTTTTGCCGAGCCTCGATGCATTGTGCGAGACAATGCTGTGGGCAAGGTCGAGTATTTTCTGATGTGATCTGTAGTTGCGTTCAAGCTTTATCAGTTTGGTTTCCGGGAATACTGTCTGAAAGCTGAGTATGTTTCGGACTTCCGCCCCACGGAAACGGTAGATCGACTGATCGTCGTCGCCGACAACGCAGAGCATGGCCTCAGGGCTGGCAAGCTGTTGCAGAAGCCTGAACTGGGCGACATTTGAATCCTGATACTCATCGACGAGGATGACCCTGAAGCGCTGTTGTGTACGCGACCGAATCGCTTCGTCTTTTTCGAGGAGCCGCGCGGGCATCAGGATCAGATCGCCAAAATCGACATTGCCGGTGGCCCGCAGTCTCTCTTCGTACGCGGCATAAATACGCCGAAACTCGGGATGCTGGCTGACGAAGCCGAGGTTCGGGGCGTCCGGAGGCAGACCGTAATCCTTGGCTTTCGCGATCAGAAACGCGTAGTCACCGCAGTCCCTCTTGGAGAATGTCGGGAATATGGAGTGCACGAGTTCGGCGGAATCATCATCGTCGTAGATGGTGAACTCGCGCTTTAAATCGAAGGCCTGCGCGTTGCGCCGCATGAACCAGGCGCCGAACGAGTGGAATGTCCGGATGATGGCCCGTTCGCAGGCCGGCTCGATGCCCATGGCCCGTTCGCGCATTTCATTCGCGGCCTTGTTCGTAAACGTCACCGCGAGAATCGATTCGGGCAGAACATGTTTTTCCCGCACGAGATAGGCGATTTTTGTCGTGATGACTCTTGTCTTGCCAGTTCCGGCTCCAGCAAGGATGAGAAGCCGGTTTCCCTCATGGCAGACCGCTTCGAGCTGTTCAGGATTGAGCCCCTGCAGATACTCAGGAATTTGGCCGGACATCATGGTGTGGTAGTATACTCTAAAACGGCGTTAAAATCGACGCCATTCACGGAGATTATGCGCGCCTCGACGACCGTGCCAGGCCTCAGTGCGGCGTGAATGAGGGTGACGCCGTCTACGTCCGGGGCCTGCATCCAGCCTCGCCCTATGCTGAGTTCCTCGTGGTTGAAAGTTTCCTCGACAATGAAGCGGTCATTCGCACCGACAAAGCGTTTCAGTCTCTCGGCGGTGATCGCGACCTGAGCCTCTTCGACGAGCGCTTTTCTTTTTTGAGCGACGGATTTCGGCACTCGGTTTTTCATGCCATATGCGGGTGTATTCTCTTCCCGCGAATACGCAAAGGCCCCGAGCCAGTCGAGCTGTGCCGCCCCCTGAAAATCCAGGAGGGTGGCGAAATCGGCCTCTGTCTCTCCTGGGAATCCGACGAGGAGGGTGGAACGGATCATCGCGGAGGGCAATTCGGCCCGTATCCGTCCGATGAGCTCAAGATATGCTTCCGCGGCCCCCCGGCGGTTCATGCTCCGGAGCAGGGATGCCGACGCATGCTGAAAAGGCAGGTCGAAATAGGGGGCGAAGCGTCCGTCCCCCTTAATAATCGGCAATATTTCGTATGGAAAATGATCCGGATGGATATAGAGCACGCGCACGCGGAAATTTTCTTTAATTTTGGCGAGTGCGCCGAGCAGGTCGGGGAGCATGCACCGCTCCTCTAGGTCTCTGCCATAGTTGCCGAGGTCCTGTCCGACGAGGACGATCTCAAAGACTCCTCTGTCGATCAGAGACTGTGCCTCGGAGACAATATCCGCGATGTTTCTTGAGCGCAGCTCGCCTCGGATAAGCGGAATCGCGCAGTAGCTGCAGTGGTTCGAACAGCCTTCGGTGATTTTTATGTGGGCTGTACCCGGATAATCGAAAAGTGTCGTGCGGGGATAATAGGGAAGGGGCATATGCCTCTGCTGAGGCGTGTCGAGAATCACCCGTGTACCGTGCGCGATTTTTTTGACGGTTTCCGGTATCAGCGAGAGGTCGCCGTTGCCGAGAACGCCATCCGCTTCTGGTAGCTCGGCAAAGAGCGCATCGGGGTAGCGCTGGGAGAGGCATCCGGCCGCGATCACTTTTTTTCCCGGCCAGCGCTTTTTGGTGTCGACAATGGCGCCGATCGATTCTTTTTTCGCCTCTTCAATGAAACCGCAGGTGTTTACGATTATGACATCGGCAAGCTCTGGTGATTCCGTGGCGAAGAATCCCGCGTCGATGAGGCGGGAACTGATCTCCTCTCCATCTACTTGGTTTTTCGCACAGCCGTGCTGATCGATATAGAATGTGGGCATTGATATTTCCTCATTTTGAAGGCGTTAGGCGGTGAGATCTATTACAGCCATTTTTCACCGCCAGTTCAGTCCAGGGGCATGGCGACCATTGCCCAGCCGCCCTGAGTGTTCGACCATGTCAGGCGCTGCACGGCGATTTCTCCTGGACCTCCCATCACGAGTTCCGTCGATTTGCCCGCGGATTGGAAGACGCTCACTTTTACCGCCTGGGCGTTCGCCGTCCAGAAGGTGATGCCGTTTGAGGCGTTGACAGTGACGGATTCTCCCTTGCGGTAGTATTTTTCCACCCATTCTTTTCTGTCCGCCTCGTAGCGGAACAGTACCGGCGACATAAAGCTGATATTGACGTAGAAAGGATGTGGTCCCCCCGAACTTCTGAAAAGAACTACGGGCGCCGCCTGTTCCTGTGATGCCTGGCCTGCGGGCGTGGCCTGCGCGCCCTGAGGCGCGGCGGCTGTGCCAGGCTCCACGGGCACACTGATGTCCCCGGAGGATTCCGATTGAGAGAGCGCCTCTTTTACGTCGAAGTGCACGAGAGCGCCATTTTGTGACTCATTTGGGGCATAGTCTTTTACCGTGGCGATGAGCCGTTCATTGTCGGCGGAGGGATTTATCACGGTCTCCTCATTCAGGCCTGCCGTCAAAGTTCCATAAGGAGTATCGAAGGCCACTTTGTCTCTAATTGACTTGAGGGTGATCGATATAAAATCATCTCCGAGCGGTAGGTAGACCTTATCTTGAGGGTATAGGCGCTGCTCGAACGGCAAGCCCTCCGCACGGTATTCTGCCGACGGATGACTTGTCCCGACGGGCAATTTGAGTTTTGGCACAATACTGATCGCCGCGATGATGAGCACAATGCCCACAAGAACGAAGGGTAGCATTCTCCCCGCCTGAATATGGATGCTTTTGCTTTTTAGAGGTTTTTCTGTCTCTGATCTGGAAAGATGTTGGGCTTCCGGGGTCTGTGACGCCTGGCCCGAGGGCGGGCTACCTTCCTTGAACTCTACCGCATAATGGCTGGCTTCGTCGCCACCGACCCTCTTTTCCTGAATATCAGGTCTTGCATTGTGCCTTTTTTTCCCCGTGTTCTTTCTTTTTGCTGATGAGGACGACGTACGATTTTCTTCCCCCTCCGCCTCTGAGAAGAGGGAAGGCGTCTGGTCGGTTTCTTCTTCTTTGGAAGAGGGGCCTCGAGGCATATCCTGCGCCTGAGCAGGATGGTCTTTGTCTGATTCTCCGGTTGAAGGAGAGGGGACAGAGGCTTGAGATTCTGTTATTGGGGTGCTTTCGGAAATATTCGAAGTTTTTACCTCAGGAGAAAATGCGAGGCCCTCGGATTGCTCCTCCGATCCTTGCGGTGCCTCGCTCTGCCGATAGCGGGTCACTATTTGCATGGCGTCAAGGCCAAGGAATTCGGCATAATTTCTTAGAAAGCCGAGGATGTACACTTCGCCGGGGAAGCCCTCAAAGTTGTCGCTCTCGATGCCTTGCAAAAAGCGCTTGCTTATATTGGTCTCATCCGACACCTGATCCAGTGTGAGTCCCTTTCCCAAGCGGGCATCGCGAAATACACTCCCAACCTTTCCCATCACCGCCCCCTGCGCCTGTGGTTTCTCTTACTGGAACAAGAAATTGTTGTACACATTTGCACTCGCGGGTGCATCATAGGCAAACATATCCTCATGTATCCCCTGATTCAGCTTTATGTTCTGAAAATCGAAGGCGATCTTGTCGTTCGAGACAGTCCATCCCTCCAGCCTGCGGATGAGCATTGTATCGGCACTCACCGATAGCCGGATATTCTTATATCCTTCGGATACACTCTTCCTCGATAGCATCAGCCGGTACACCTGTTCATTTGAGCCAGGGTCAAGGGGTTCCTGATTCGGACTGTGCTCCCATCCGATGGTATAATTGCGCCGGAGCAGTGAGAGGCCCTCTTTTGATGCCAGCGTCGCTGTTCCCATGGAGACCCCCTGATCGCCCGCGTCCTGCCGGAGCACCGCCCGATACTGCGGCAGATACACAAGAAGCGTTGTACCGTCGAATACGATGACCTGGTCGGCAGGTTGAGAGAAATCGATGCGCAGAAGGCTCGGCGACTTAAATATGAGACTTCCTGTCATGGGTTGATGCCCCGCGGTGATCTGCACGTCCGCCTGATAGTCGTTGACCGTAGCGTATTTGTCGGCGAGCCGCGCGAAAAATTGATCCGCGGTGAGCAGGGTCTGGGCACCCGCGTCCACCGCGCTTAGAAGTCCGACGACTAACAATACGATGACGACGGATTTTGTCTGTTTCACGAGTGTTGCTCCAATTGTAATGTTATGGATGGAGCGTCGGTGATCGCGGGGGGACCGAAGTACTGGATGCCGCCGGGGATTCTATACTCCGATGAGAGAGCCCATTTGTCACGCACCGCCGCAAAAGCCTTGAAAGGCTTTCCATCGAGATCGATGAGCGCTTTCTTTATCACGGGCTTCTCTTTCCCGTGCCGGTGCTCGATATTCATCAGGGAGACGATCGGAATGCCCCCGGGAAGCCAGTCTTTAGGGTGCCCCGTAAGATTTCGGATCGCGGCGATATATCCTGTGAGTCTGTGCAGTATGAGCAGACACGCATCATAGCCGAGGGAATAACAATAGTCGGCATCAAAATTCGAAGGGAACGCGCAACGTCCTTCATACCCGAAGAAATGGGTCTGGTAATCAAATTTCCCCTTATAAGCCCCTGAGACGGCCATCTCCTGCAGTTTACGGGAAGTCATCTCGACGAGCAGTTTTTCCGTCTCGATCCTTGATACTTGGACATTCCCATGAGGATCTCTGTCCCAGCAGAGCTGCGTCTGTATCGATTCCGGAAGAGTTGAGAACAGCTGGGCGCTCTCCGGAGACAGGTGCGAGAGGATGAATGCCCGCTGTGCCTCTCCTTTTGCCAATGCTTCGTATTTGGCCCCCGCCACGGCGATGATGTCATTGATCTGGGCGATGAGCGCTTTGATTTCGGGAATGAACTCGATGAGCCCCTCAGGGACGATGATGACGCCGAAGTTTTCGCCTTTTGCCGCGCGAGCCGCTATGGCATCCGCGATTATTTCGACAATCTGGGAGAGGCTCATCTGTCTGGCCTCCACCTCTTCTGAGATGAGGGCGACGTTCGGCCTCGTCTGGAACGCGCATTCGAGAGCGATGTGCGAGGCGGAGCGTCCCATCAGTTTTATAAAATGCCAGTATTTGCGGCCGGAAGCGGCATCCCTGCATATGTTCCCGATGAGCTCGGAGTATACTTTTGTGGCGGTGTCAAATCCAAACGAGGCCTCAATCCACTCATTTTTCAGATCCCCGTCAATAGTCTTCGGTACACCGACCACCGTGAGAGGAGCTCCTTTTTGAATAAAATATTCGGAGAGAAGCGCGGCGTTCGTATTGGAGTCATCCCCGCCAATCACGACGAGCGCGTCCAGATTGAGCCGCTTGGCGTTATCGAAAGTTCTTTCAAGTTGTTCCGGTGTCTCAATCTTCGTTCTGCCTGAGCCGATGATATCGAATCCGCCGGTATTGCGGTATTGATCCACTATCTCCGATGTCAATTCTATGTATTTGCCATCGATGAGCCCGGATGGGCCGCCCTTGAAGCCGAGGAGTTTTGATTGAGGGTTGGCCTTTTTAAGCGCGTCGAAAAGACCGGCTATAACATTGTGGCCGCCCGCGGCCGGGCCCCCGGAGAGAATAACGCCAACGGTGAACGCCTTTTCCTCGAGAGCTCCTTCGCCCCTGATGAATTTTATCGCCGGCTTTCCATAGCTGTTGGGGAAGGTTTTCCTCAATGTCTCCCGGTCTTTTTCAGGTTCGACAGCTTCGGTGGGGAGTGCCTTAATGTTCAATACCGGTTCAAAGAAGATTTCTGGTACTTTGGGAACGTATGCATACCGTGCTGTGTGAAGCGGAGACTGTTCGAGCATCTATCATACCTCTTTGAAAAAATGTCATATATATTTTACTGTTTTGGCCCTGCGTTGAAAAGAGTACCTGGAGTCTCTCACAGGAGTTTTCATGGCGGCATGGTGTCCGTAATGAATAAAAGAGTAAGGATCTTTGTTGCCCGAATACATTTCTTTCTTCACAGGCGGGCAGAGAATGCCGATAAATAAAGCGGGACAGTATATGGCAAGACGAGTTTTTGTGACATCGCTGCTTCTTTTTGCTCTCTTCAGCATGCCTCTTACACTCTGCGGTGCGGAGCAGGAATACCACGTCATCCAGACAGGCGAAACGCTGTATTCAATTGCGAAGAGCTACTCGATACCTTACGAAATGCTGGCCAGCATCAATGGTATTACCGATCCATCCAAGATTCGTCCGGGCATAGTGCTCCTTATCCCCCAAGTGCATGTCGTCGCGAAGAGTGAGACATATTACGGTATAGCGAAAAAATATGATATTTCGATTCAGGAATTGAAGTCGGCAAATAGTCTGTCTGATTCCTACATACTCAGGGTCGGCGATGTGCTTCTCATACCGGAGAAGGGTGGGGGCGCCTCTCAAACGGCACAGCTCGCCCCCCAACCGAGTTCGAGTCCTGTTGCCTCTGTCAACAATGTACCCCCGGCCGCAGCGGCGCCGGTCGGATCAAAGCCGACTACCGCTCCCACAGAGCCTTCCTCCCCATCATCTACACCTACACCATCCGCACCTTCGGCCTCTTCTACACCCTCAACCAGTGTTTCAAGTTCTGCGCCCAATACAAAAACGGAGGCCTCAGCGTCACACTCACCCGATGCGCTGGTAAGCTGGCCGGTTGATGGAAAAGGCCAGTATATGAGTGGAAAGCTTGAAGGGATCATGTTTCAGACTAACCGTGGTGCGCCGGTAAGGGCTGTAGCATCCGGTACAGTTGTCTCGGCGGGGCCCTCCCGCGGTTTTGGTGAGGTGGTATTCATTCAGTCCAAATCAGGTTTCGTCTATGTCTATGGCGGAAATGAGTCGATCCTTGTCAAGACAGGGGAAAATATTGAACCGGGCAAGACCATCGCAAAGGTTGGGCTCGATACGAAAGAAGGCAATCCAATCGCTTATTTCTTCGTATTTCGCAACGGTCAGCCTGTTGATCCGTCGCTTGCGCCCCGGGAATAACTCAAATCGTCTCTTGTTTTCTGTGAAACATTATTATACATTATAATGGCAAAAGACACAGATTGAAGTTGTACTGAAGGAAAAAGCATGGGCGACCACGAGGACTGCGTTGCAGAGGGCAGCCCCAAGCGGCCCACAAGGGAAAATCCAGACGAAGAGTTGGCGGGTGAATTCGATCCGCTCAGTCTTTATCTTCGCCAGATTTCGCAATATCCTCTCCTTGATGCCGAAAAAGAGAAGGGATTAGGCGCCAGACTCGAAGAACTTACTACATCTATAAATAATTCTGACATAGCGCTTGTGGAAAATCCTCACAATGATACCCTTGTGGAGAATCGGAGGCGTCTTGCGGAAGAGTTGAGAATCACAAGAGAATCGCTCATCACCTCTAACCTCCGCCTCGTGGTATCAATAGCAAAAGGTTACCAGATGCGGGGAGTACACCTGCTGGACCTCATCGACGAGGGTAATATCGGACTCATAGAGGCGGTCAATCGCTTCGATTATCGTAGGGGATACCGCTTTTCCACGTACGCGAGCTGGTGGATACGTCAGGCGATCATCAAATGTCTTGTGGATCAGAGCCGCATCATACGCTTGCCGATTCATATGCTCAACACCATAAAACGATGTTACGCGTCAGCCAAAGAACTTGTGCAGGAGTTCGGCCGTGACCCAAGCGCTGCCGAAGTGGCGGAAAAATCCGGCATTTCTCAGGAAAAAGTCGCGAGCGCGCTTCAGTTTGCGCAGGGTACTTCCAGCCTCGACCTGACTCTGAACGAAGAGAAGAATGGGAGTCTCGCCGACAGCGTCAGAGACGAGAAGACGCCCGATCCGTTCAGCCAGGCATTCACGGCGACGATGCGGGAGCTGATGCGCTATATCATACTCTCCCTGTCGGAGCGGGAACAGGTTGTCTTGCAGATGAGATATGGTCTGAATGGCGAGGGGCCCAAGACCCTCGAGGAGACTGGCCGCGCGCTCGGCATTACCCGTGAGAGGGTCCGTCAGATTCAGGAACAGGCGCTCGAAAAGATAAAACAGCGGCAGGAGCTTTCGGACGGTATCTTTTAGCGGAGAACCGCTTCCATCTGTGGCAGGCCTAAAAAATCCCTGGATAGCGCGCGGCGGACCGCCGCGCGCTATCCAGGGGCCTCTCTCTAAACCGGTCTTCTCCCGGCCTTAGTTCATTTATTTCCCAGCAGCGCGGCAACTTCCTGATACCCCTTGGCCTGGGCCAGATCCAGAGGAGTTTCCCCTTTGCGGTTTTGGGCTTCCCTGTCCGCGCCCAGCGCGATCAGATCGGCGACGGCGTCCTTATTGTTGGCGCGCACCGCGTAATGCAGGAGAGTCTCTCCCGTAAAGTCTGAATCATTTACGCCCGCTGCGGCGAACAGTTTGTTTCGCGCTCCGGGGTCCATCGTAAAGATCACGGACAGAGGCGAGATGTTGTCGGCGTTCGATGCGAAGAGCGAAGACCCCGCCTTGATAAGAACAATGGCTGCGTTCAGGTTGTTTCTTCTCAGGGCGAGCATGAGTGGCGTGTCGCCCTTCGCGTTTCGCGCGTTCGGGTTCGCCCCATTCTTGAGCGCCTCGGAGATTAGATCCTGGTTCATGCCGCTGTTCACGAGGATGTGAAGCACGCAGTCGCCGTTTGAGTCTGGCCTGTTGATCAGCTTGCCGGTATAGAACTCAGCCGCGATCTGGGAGTTCTTCGTGAGCGACAGCCTGAAAGGAGACAGGCCCCGGGCGTTGAGGGCGTGCATGTCGGCGTTATTCACCAGCAAGAGGCGGATGACCGCGATGTGTTCACCGCTGACCGCCTGGTAGAGAGGGGTCGAGCCGGAATTGTCGCGGGTGTCGATGAGCGCGTCGGCTTTCAACAGGTCGGCCGCGGCATCGTATGCGCCGTAGGCGGCCGCATCGGCCAGAGGGGTAAATCCACGGCTATCCTGAATCTCTGTCTGAGCCCCGTTGGCGGTCAACACTCGCACGATGGCCGCGTTGTTGTTCTTGCCTGCCTGATGGAGCGCCGTCTCGCCGGAGTAATTCTGATTGTTCACCGGAGAACCTGAAGAGATGAGCAGCTCGGTCGCCTTGGCCGCGCCGGCCAGCACGGCGCTCTGGAGGGGGATGTCGCCTTTTATGTCGGCTGCCTTCAGCGATGAGCCGGCGCCGACAAGATATTGAATCGCGTTCGTCGCGTCATATTTCGCGGCAGTGTGCAGCGGGGTCTCTGCCGCGTTGTTGAGCACGTCGAGGGTCGCTCCCTTTTTGATGAGGTAGGCGATCCCGTCGGGCAGATTCTTGCGGGCCGCGTGGTGGACGACAGAATCGCCGTTTGCGTCCCTGGCGGCGATGACGTTGGGTCTGAAGAACCACTCAAGTGGCGCCGGCTTTGCGGTGAGCGCGAGGAAGAGGGGATTTTCCTGCCGGGAGTTGTATTGGAAGATGTCGGCGTTGGCATCCAGGAGCACGATTCCCTGTTCCGCGAAGTTTTGCCTCACCGCGATGTGGAGGGCGCTATCCTGAGCCTTGTTTTTCGCATTGGGATCGGCGCCTTTGGAGAGGATGAGCGTGAGAACATCGGCCGGAGCTTTCAAGGAGACAGCGGTCATGAGGACGCTGTTTGAATTGTCATCGCTCTGATTCACATTCGAGGGTAACACGATATTGTCGACCGCCTTGTATCCTTTTAACAGCGCGATCCTGAGGGCGTTTTCTCCCGCCTGATTCATCTTGAAAATATCCGCCTTCGCGTCGATGAGCGACTTTGCGTACTCATAGTGTTCTGTCCTGGCGCAGAGTATCAGCGGAGTGTCGCCGTTGGCATTCTGGGCGTTGACGGGCGCACCCGCCTGAATCAGAGTATCGACGATTTCGGGTGCGTAGAATTGTATAACAGCCTTGTGGAGCGGTGTATTTCCCTGGCTGTCCATGAGGGCGGGATTGGCCTTGAAGTTTAAAAGCAACTTGACCATCTCCAGGCGTCGTGCGGGCGGAATGGTCAGGTGCAGGGGTGTATTCTGGTTGGCATCGAGAATGTCAGGATTCGCGTTCATGCTCAGGAGCAGTTTTGCTCCTTCGACATATCCGGCCTTGACAGCCAGGTGGAGGGAAGCCTCGCCATTGAGATTCTTGAGATCGGGGTCGATTTTGTTGCGCAGTAGGAAGAGGGCAAAACCGTATTGATACCGGGAGATCGCCTCGTGCAGTGATGTGTTGCCGTTTGCGAATCGGACCGCGTTGTAGTCGGGCGCACGGACGGTGACGGCAAACCATGAAAATTCGGGGAATGAGGGATTGGCACCCTTGAGAATGAGCTTTTCGGCGATCTGGGCCGCCTCTAACTTATCGGGGTAGAGGAGTACGAGATCGAGGGCGGTCCTGTCTGCCTTGTCCTTTATCTGTACCGAGGCGCCTTTGGAGAGCAGGAGGTCCACCTCTTTGGGCATGAGCGCGTCCGCCGCGTAATGCAAAATCGTTCTTCCGTCGGAACTTGTATTGTTGATGTTTTTCGGATTGAACATGGCGTCGAGCATGCTTATGTCCGACTGAAGTGCGACTTGCGCGGGGGAAGTCCCCCCTACGTCGGCGATGAATGGATCGGCGCCTCTGTCGACGAGCATTTTCACCATGTCGGCTTGCTTCCTGTCCACCGCGTACCTCAGGGCGGTCTTCCCGGAGAGGTCCTTGTTGTCGACTTTTGCGCCGAGCACTATCAGAATTTCGGCAGTCTTAATTTTACCTTTGCTCACTGCGACATGAAGGGGGTAGAGGCCTACATAAGGCTCTTCGCCCATAGGTTTGTTCAGCTCCTCTTGGTTCGAGTAATATTTGAGTATGCCTTGATCATCATCATTGCCTTGGATGACAAGGTCGTTGAGTGTCTCTTTATTCTTTGCCGAGGTTGAAGTCGCACAGCCCCCGAGCAGAAATACTACTAAAATGATCAGACTGAGGAAGCGTGCTTTTATCAGTTTTGGATTTTGCATTGGTTATATCTCTCCCTTCTTAGTATCGGCATCTTTCAAGGAAATTCGCAGCCTTCTCAATCTATATCGCAAAGTAGTGATAATTTCATGATGCCACTTGCGTCTCCGACAAAAAGTATGCTTGCATATATATACTATATTTTATTTTCAAGCGAGGTTGCAATGAACATTGGTTCTTTCATGCCGGCCCGCTCCGTGTGGGGCCCGGCCATTGCCCAATTGCGAAAAGAATTTTCCGAACATACATGGTGTGAGGGACTCACGGCCGAATCGCCGGAGATAAGTTCCCTCGACCTCATTATCGCTGGTCGTATACCCGCCAGTGTATTTTCGGCAGCAGTCAAGTTGAAGGCCCTTTTTCAGCCTTTTACGGGAGTAAACCATCTGCCCTCCGAGACGATTCTTGAGAGGGGCGTTGAGGTCTACAACGTACACTCCAACGCCTTCGATGTCGCCGAGCGCGCGCTGGCCATGACGCTGGCCTTCTACGGCAGGGTCATCGAGTATCATAATGACCTGAAGAATGAAATATGGCACGGATTCTGGGTAAGTCGCGGCGCGGAGGACAACTGGGATAGCATCTATGGCAGAACCTGTACCATTCTCGGGACCGGCGCCATTGGGCAGGAACTGGCGAAGCTGTTGAAGGCTTTCAGCTGCAAAGTGTACGGCTGGCGCAGATCGAGGGGTACCGATGTCCCGGAACATTTTGACGCGGTGCTTCCAAGTCTGAAAGAGGCTCTGGACGCCGCCGAGATACTATTCGTCGCGCTGCCGGCCACGGGCGAGACGGAAGGACTGATTTCCAAAGACCTGCTCATGGACATGAAGGGGAAATTCCTGGTCAACGTGGGGCGCGGCTCCATCGTGGACGAAGAGGGCCTTTATGAGGCGCTTAATGGCGGTATCCTGAAGGGCGCGGCGGTCGATACGTGGTATACCTATCCCAAGACCGGCGTCGTGGGTGCTCCCTCCAGATATCCGATCCATAGGCTGTCCAATGTCATTCTCTCGCCACATGTGGGGGGCTCAACGAATCAGGCGACGCGCAAATCGGTGGAGGATACGCTTCAGAATATCCGGACATACCTGAAAACAGGTCGGGGCATCTGGAGGGCCGATCTCAGGAAAATGTACTGATCAGAACAGCCCTTCCGGCGCCTCGATGAGCATGTGGGGGAAGTCGGCGTAGATTGAAATGAGCTCATAGAGCCGATCGAAGGGCAGGGCCTGTTTGTCGAAGATGACATAGGGCAGCAGCTCGGCCAGGCGATCGGCGTTGTACCCCCCTCGGCCATTGAGGACGATCATCGTCTCCATGTCCTGCGCCTCTTCGAGCGCCCGGTAGGCGAGGGTGAAGTTCTTCGTCGCGAAGAACATCCGCGTATGGTAGCTTGTCTGGGGGTCAGGAGAGAAAGAATTCGTAAGCTCATAGTAGTGTTCGGGGTTGAGGAAGGCGTCCCTGATCCTGCCCACCAGCTTCTCGGAAGGTATCCTGGTTTCGCTCGTGAGCACGATCTGATAGAGAGTGTAGGGGTTATCTTTCCGGAAATCCCGAGCCGAACGCACAATCCGCGCGAGAATTTCAGGGTCGTCGGCATCGATCAGGAGCGTGACCGAATTTGAGAGTTTTTCGGGGTTGAGGCGCATCCAATCTATGTTTTCCGGTTTTCTCGTGTCGATGAAGGAGACAAAGCCTTCCTTAAAGAGCTGAAAGTGCGGGGCGGGGGGCATGGCCCACTCGACATCGAAGCTTTCTTCGAATGTCGCGATCGCGTCGACCATGTCGTCGTAGGATATCCAGTGAGTGCTCGTGACGAGATAGGGAGGGATTTCCATCGCGCTCATGCCGTATTCATCCGCGCGTTCCCGGACTTCCGTCCCGGGGAGCAGCGAGAGCGGGTACAGTTCGGCTTCCTGGCCGAGCCCCTGCATGCCGAGGAAATCGAAGGTCTCAATCACTTGTTCGTAGCCGTCGTAGGGCAGCCCCAGGATGAGCCCTGTTTTTATCATGATTTTCTGCTTCTGCAGGAGCTCCGCTCCGCGCTCGAACGATTTTTTGTCGAAAGTCCGGTGGACCGCCTCGAGCGCCTTGGAGTTGCTACTCTGAAGCCCGACTTCGACCGAGGCCACCCCGGCTTCTTTCAGAAGGCCGGCGATCTCTTCATTGATTCCCTCGAGTCTGAGCTCTGTGTGGATCGCGGTATGCACGTGGTTCGCGTAGGCGATATCCCGAAGTCGCCCTGTAAAATCAGGACCGCTCTGGAAATTGGGATCCATGATATATATCTCGGGAACCCCTGCCTCCGAGGCCGCGCGGATCGCTTCGACCGTCTGCTCGTGGGGGAAACGGCGAATTGTTTTATAATTCTTGCCATAGTAACAATAGGAGCATTTCGCACTGCATCCCCGCATGGTCTCGAGATGAACCTGCGCATTCGGATCGAAGCGGAGCGCTCCGGTCAAATATGGGTTGGGTATCTTCGACAAATCGATGAGTGTGTCGGAGCGATAGGAGGGCGAAAGTGGTCGGTGTTCCTGAATATCCTGCAGTACTTCCGCAAAAGCATCTTCACCCTCGTCATACACCAAACCGTGGAAGGGACTCCTCACGGTGATGGGCATATGCTCGACTACTTCCGGCCCGCCTGCGATCAAGCGAGCCCGCGGCAGCAGAGAGGCGAGCCTCTCTGCAATAAAGAGGCTGCGCTCCAGGTTCCAGGAATAGAGCGTAAATGCGACGATATCGGGTTCGCGCGCGGTAATCGAAGAGATAATCGAAGAATCGGAACCGAAATTTGCGATTTCTGGCTCCAGGATGGTCCATTCCCGGCGGACAAGGAGACCTTTCGATTCGGCGTAGGAGGCTAAATAGCCTGCCGCGAGGGGAATGTTGGCCGGGCCCGCGCTCCAGTCGGGCATCTGTGAAGGCAGTTGTACAAAAAGCAGTTTCATCTGTTTTCCATTCATGCGCTACGTGTGATATGTAATTGTTTCGGAATTTTTCTTGAAAGAGATAATAATCTCTGTGTCCGGGAAACCTGGGAACAGCTCGGACCAATCCCCTTTAAGTGTCCGTGCCGTAAGCGCATCCTTGAGCAGGGAAAGATAAAGCGGGCGCGGAACTTCGATGCCTCCCATCAGCTCCAGATAGGGCGTGTAGACCTGGCAGTCGATACATTGAAAGCCTCGTATGAAGAGCGTGGCGGCCAGAGAGAGAAAGCCGATTTTGGACGCGTTGCTCTCAAGGCTGAACATCGACTCACCGAAAAACACAGACCCGAGGCTCACTCCATAGAGACCCCCCACGAGTTTTCCGTTCTTCCAGACCTCGACGGAATGGGCGTACCCGAGTCTGTGGAGCTCGGTGTAACCCTTTACCAGGTTCGGGAAAATCCAGGTACCGGGCTGCCCCGGCCTCGGAACGTCTGCGCAGTTGCCGATGACGTCGGGGAAGGCCGCATCCAGCGTAAGCCTATAAGGCGAGTCCCTCCGCAGGGCTTTTTTCAAGGCCTTCCGTGCGGATTCGGTGATATAGAGAGATTCCTTAGAGACAATAAATCGCGGATCCGGACTACACCACTGCAAAAGCATGGGGGATGAGGGCCAGGGGAAGATGCCTTGCCGGTACGCGGATAACAGTGCCCCAGGAGAGAGATTCCCTCCATATCCAACGACGCCGCGCTCTGTCGCGCCCGCCGCGGGTGGAAACAGGTACTCCTCTCTCTCGTCGAGATACTCGGGCATGATCAACCATCGCATAGGCGCGGCCCCAAGCCTCAGGCGCCCCGGGGGCTGATATCGAAGACGATCTTGTCGTTTTCAAGGTGGGCCACCGCAGTGCCGCCGTGTTCCAGCCTGCCGAAGAGCACTTCGTCGACGAACACGGTCTTGATCTGGTCTTCGACAAGGCGGCTGATGTTGCGTGCCCCAAATTCGCGGGAATAACCGCGCTCGGCGAGGAACCGGATGACCTCGGGTTCGACCTCGAGAATGACATTTTTCTCCGCGAGCTGTGTGCCGAATTCATCGATCGCTTTTTTGACGATGCGCTCGATGATCTCCATCGGCAGATTATTGAAATGTACCACAGCATCAAGCCTGTTGCGGAATTCGGGGCTGAAGGCGCGCTCCACCGCTTCGTCGAGCGCCGAACCGCTGACCTGCTGGTCGCCAAAGCCGATGAGCGGTTTACCGATGTCGCGGGCGCCGGCGTTGCTCGTCATAATGAGTATGACATTGCGAAAATCGGCCTTTCTGCCCTGATTGTCCGTCAGTGTCGCGTAATCCATGATTTGAAGCAGAATATTGTATATGTCCGGGTGCGCTTTTTCGATCTCGTCGAGCAGCACCACGGCGTTGGGGGTCTTCCGGATGGCGTCCGTCAGAAGGCCGCCTTCCTCGTAACCGACATAACCCGGCGGGGAGCCTATCAGCCTCGACACCGTGTGCTTTTCCTGATATTCGCTCATGTCGAAGCGATGGAGAGGAACCCCGAGATGCTTCGAGAGCTGGCGCGCGAGTTCCGTCTTGCCGACGCCCGTCGGGCCGACGAAGAGGAAGTTCGCGATGGGCTTGTCGGGCGCCCTGAAGCCGGCGCGAGAGCGCTTGACGGCCTTGACCACGGACTCGATCGCCTGATCCTGCCCGAACACTTCCTGTTTGAGCGAGGCTTCGAGCGTGGCGAGCTTGTCCTTTTCGGAGGAAGTGACCGTGCGTTCCGGAATCCTGGCGATCTTTGCGATGACCAGCTCGATGTCGTGCGGAGTGATATCGAGCGTCTGAACCTCCGCTTCCTGGTTCACCTTGTATGCGCGAATCCTGGCGAGCGCACCAGCCTCGTCGATGACATCGATGGCCTTGTCGGGCAGCTTGCGCTCGGTGATAAACTGCGCGGCGAGCTTGGCGGCGATTTCGAGCGTCTCATCGCTGTAGCGCACGTCGTGGTATTCCTCGTACTTGGAGCGTAACCCCTTAAGGATTTCGACGGTTTCGGGAATCGTGGGCTCGACGATGTCGATCTTCTGGAATCGGCGGGAGAGTGCGCGATCTTTTTCAAAGATTTTGTTGTACTCGTCGTAGGTCGTTGAGCCGATGCAGCGCAGTTTGCCCGAAGTGAGGGCTGGTTTCAACAGGTTTGATGCGTCGAGCGTGCTGCCAGTCACCGCCCCTGCTCCGACGATGGTGTGGATTTCATCGATGAAAAGAATCGCTTTTTCTTTTTTCAGGAGTATATCGATGACTTTTTTTACGCGCTCCTCGAAATCGCCGCGGAATTTGGTCCCCGCGAGCAGGGCGCCCATATCGAGAGACCAGATCGTGTAACCCTTGAGTTTCGGGGGCACGTCCCCGGTCGCGATGCGCTGCGCGAGGCCTTCGGTGATGGCGGTCTTACCCACGCCCGCGTCTCCGACATGGATGGGGTTGTTTTTGAGCCTTCGGGAGAGCACCTGCACGGTGCGCTCGATTTCGGCCTCGCGGCCGATGACCGGTTCGAGCTTGCCCGCCGTGGCCATGGCGGTGAGATCGGTCGCAAAGCGTTCGAGCGTGCCGGGCCGGGCCGCATGTTTTTCCTTGCCACCCTCTTCGGTGCGCTCTTCGGTCTCTTCCTCGGGGAGCGATGCATCCAGCTCCAGACCCTCGTCGCTTATGCCGTGGGAGAGCACTTCGAGCAACTGAAGCCGCTTTATGCCGAGTTTGCGCATAAGATATCCGGCATACGTGCGCTCTTCATCGTAGAGAGAAACGACGAGGTCCGGAATCTGCACTTCCTCTTTTCCGGCAGACTGCGACTGCATCACCGCGCGCTCGATCACCGCCTGGAAACCCGCGCTCTGAATTGGCTCGGCGTTGCGCACGATGGGCATCTTTTGCTCAAAATACGCCTCGATGCTCCGCTTCATCTGCTCCAGATCGGCGTCGCAGTTCTCGAAGATACTGCGTACCTTCTCAAACGAGAGGCCCGCAAAGAGTATATGCTCCGGCATGAGATACTCATGGCTGCGGAGCTTGGCTTCGTTATATGCAGCGTTGAAAATCGCCTGCACCTCAGGGCTTACTTTCATGCTTTCTCCATTGTGCAGCGGAGCGGAAATCCCCGCTGTCTGGCCATTGCATGGACTTGCTGGACTTTTGTGATCGCGATGTCGTAGGAATACAGCCCAGCCATACCGCGACCCTTCCTGTGAACTTCCAGCGTGAGCTTCGTCGCTTCTGGAAGACTCTTGTGGAAGACCGTCATGAGAATCGATATCACGAATTCTATCGTCGTAAAATCATCGTTGACGAGATAGACGCGGTACTCCTCGGGCTCTTTCGCCTCAACGTCTTCCTCTGTCAGCTCCTGCGTGCCCGCCGCTTCTGTGAGTTTCATTCCCATACATATAAAAAATACTCATTGCAACGGACTTTAACAAGAGACTGCCACCGTCTTTCGTGCGAATGAGCACTTGACATCGTCTTGCTTCATATGGAAAATACTAAAAAATGCGTTGACGGAGAAGAGTAGCTGGCGTGCTTCGCGCACAGAGAGGGATTCCGCATAGCGCGGGTGGAAGAATCCCGCCGGGCTCCAGCGAAAACCACTCCCGAGCAGTCCGCGTGAACCTGCCTTTGTGCAGTAGTAATGCAGACCGCATGCCAGACGTTCCTGGCGAAGAGAGCGGCCTCCATCGTGGGGAGCCGAAGTAAGGTGGTACCGCGGGTTACCGAGAGCGCAAGGCTCCACGGGATTCGTCCTTACGTGAATGATTTCACGTGTGGGCGCATCCCGTGGAGCCTTTTTTATATGTAGAAAGGAAAAGGAGAACGATTATGGCAGCAGATATTGAAAGAATGAGGCACTCGCTCGCCCATGTGATGGCCGAGGCAGTGCAGCACCTCTACTCCGGAGTGAAGTTCGGGATAGGGCCCGCGATCCAGGATGGTTTCTACTATGATTTTTTGTTTCCTCAGCCAGTGACGGATGAAGATCTGCGGGCGATCGAGAAAGAGATGCGCCGGATCATCGCGCAGAATCAGACCTTCGTCCGCGAAGAGGTGAGCAAGGACCAGGCAAAAGAGCTTTTTCGCGACCAGCCTTTCAAACTTGAGCTCATCGATGGACTGGAGGAGGGGACTATTTCGATTTACAAGCAGGGGGATTTTGTCGACCTCTGCCGCGGGCCCCACGTCGAATCGACGAAAGAGCTCAGGGCCGACGCGTTTACGCTGAAGACCGTCGCGGGGGCCTACTGGCGAGGCGACGAGAAGCGTCCGATGCTCACCCGCATCTACGCCTACGCGTTCGCGAGCAAGGCGGAACTGGAAGCCTACCTCAAGATGCTTGAGGAGGCCGAGAAGCGCGACAACCGCAAGCTCGGCAAGGAGCTCGACCTCTTCTCGACCCACGAAGAGGCGGGGGCGGGCCTCATCTACTGGCACCCGAAGGGAGGACGTTTCAGGGTCGCCCTCGAGGACTGGTGGCGCGAAGAGCACTACAAGAACGGCTACGAGATACTCTTTACCCCCCACATCGGCAAGAGCTGGCTCTGGGAGACCTCGGGGCACCTCGGCTTCTACAAGGAGAACATGTATTCGCCGATGAAGATCGACGAGGACAACTACTACATCAAGCCGATGAACTGTCCTTTCCACATCATGATCTACAAGAGCCAGACCCGCTCCTACCGAGACCTGCCTCTGCGTTGGGCCGAGCTCGGCACCGTGTACCGCTACGAGCGCGCGGGAGCTCTGCACGGCCTCATGCGCGTGCGCGGTTTCACCCAGGACGACGCGCACATCTTCTGCACGCCCGAGCAGATCGAAGGCGAAATCGAGGAGGTTCTGCGCTTCTCTCTCTACATGCACAAGACCCTTGGATTCAAGGACATCAAGGCCTACCTCGCGACCAAGCCTAAGGGAGACGGCGCGGTGGGCGACCCGGCCCGATGGGAACAGGCCACCGAATCCCTGCGCAAAGCCATCGAGAAGGAAGGGCTCTCCTACGAGATCGACGAGGGAGGCGGCGCCTTCTACGGCCCCAAGATCGACCTCAAGGTGAAGGACGCCATAGGCCGCGAGTGGCAGCTGACCACGATTCAGTTCGACTTCAATATGTCCGAGCGCTTCCAGATCGAGTACATCGACGCGGACGGCCAGCGCAAGCGCCCCTACATGGTGCACCGCGCGCTCCTGGGATCGATCGAGCGCTTCTTTGGTGTCTACCTCGAGCACACCGCGGGGGCTTTTCCCGTGTGGCTGAGCCCCGAGCAGGTGGCCGTGATCCCCGTCGCGCCCCTGTTCGACGATTACGTGAAGGAAGTGACCGCCATTTTGAAAGGTAAGGGAATCAGGGCTACGGCCATGCTCTCCGAAGAGCGCATGAACGCCAAGATCCGCGACGCGCAGAACCAGAAGATTCCGTATATGGTCATACTGGGCCAGCGCGAAAAGGACAAACACACCGTGTCGCTCCGCCTGCGGACGGGAGGCCAGGAGAACGGGATCGCGCTCGACGCGTTTGTAGCGCGCGTGCTTGAAAAAATCGAGACAAGGGCTTTGGATTTGTAAAGATTGTCCTTCTTGAAATTTGATTTCTCTGGTACAATAGCGAGTAAAGGAGCGAATAATGGCAGACTTGGGGACATATTTGATGGGGCTGCATCTGAGAAATCCTATTGTCGTCGGGGCGAGCGGACTTACGAGTCTCTCCGACGGCGTCGAGAAGGCGGCGCACTCAGGCGCCGGCGCGATCGTGCTCAAATCACTTTTTGAGGAGCAGATACTCGCGGTTCTCGGAAAGGAAATGGAGGGGCTCGATATAGACAGCTATCCCGACGCAGAGGCTTTCATCTCCAGGACGGCCTGGGAGGAGAGCACCGACGAGTATCTGAGGCTCATCGATGAGTCGAAGAAAAGAGTGGAGAACGTTCCGCTCATCGCCAGCATCAACTGCGTCGGTCCAGGCAACTGGGCAAGTTTTGCGAAGCGCATAGAAGAGGCGGGCGCTGATGCCCTTGAGCTCAATATCGCCTATGTTCCTTTTTCGCCACACATTTCGGGACACGAGATCGAGCAGAAGGTGTTCTCGACCGTAAAAGAGGCGCGCCTCGCGACAAAACTGCCTATCATGGTAAAACTGGGCAACAACTATTCCAGCTTGCCGAGCCTCGTGCATGGGCTGTCCAAGGAAGGCGCGAATGCCGTCGTGCTCTTCAACCGATTCTTCCGCTTCGATTTCAATCTGGGCACCATGAAGCTCACCGGCGTGCAGCCTCTGAGTTCCGAATCGGAATACCACGAGAGCCTGCGATGGACCGCTATCCTCTACAAGCGCGCCGGCGTCGAGCTTGTCTCTTCGACGGGTATCCATAGCGCTGATTCCGCGGTCAAATGCCTGCTGGCGGGCGCAAGCGCGGTCGAAGTCTGCTCCATAATCTACCAGAAAGGGTGGAAAGTCATCGGCTCAATTCTGGAAGAGATGAATTCGCTTGTTGAATCTCTAGGGTATTCTTCGTTGGACAGCCTTCAGGGCAGACTCTCCGCGATCAATGCCGAAAAGCCGGAAGAATACCTGCGCTTGCAGTATATCAAGGCGCTCACCGGCGTGTACTGATATTTTAGAGACCATGGGGCACCCTGAAAGCCGGGCCGCCGCATGAGTAAAGTTTTTAACAGGGAACCGCGGCGGATTGGTTGCGACTCCTTTTTTATTGCATGCCTGCAGGCGGCATGGTAGGATAGCCGCATACTATCGCTGAACAGAGATGTGGCAGGAAGACTCCAGAGACGCCGCGCAGACCGGCCAATCGAAGAGGAAGGATGGGAACTATGAAGCTCAATCTTAGTCTCGACAATTTGTCGAAAGTGTTTCCTGATGATTTGACGCCCGACCAGCGTGCGCGCGCCCAGACGATCTTTCTGAAGACGCTTTCAGAAAAGGCTCATCGTTTCTACGAGGGAAAGATTCAGGTGGTCCCTAAGGCGGGGCTCTATGGATTCAACTGGTTCAATGTATGGTACACGCCCGGTGTATCGAAGGTTTCCACGACCATCAGGGAGCATAACGATCAGTCCTTCGCGCTTTCCAACCGGGGCAACCTGGTGGCGGTTGTCTCCGACTCTACCCGTGTCCTGGGCGATGGCGACTGCACGCCTCCGGGGGGCCTCGGCGTCATGGAGGGCAAGGCTTTTCTCATGAAATACCTGGGGGGCGTAGACGCGATCGCGCTCTGCATCAATTCGCGCGGTAAAGACGGCAAGCCTAATCCCGATAAAATTATCGATTTTGTGAAGATGATCGAGCCTTCGGTCGGCGCGGTCAATCTTGAAGATATCAGCCAGCCGAACTGTTTCAAGGTGCTCGATGATTTGAGAGAGACCTGCGATGTTCCCGTATGGCATGACGACGCGCAGGGCACGGCCTGTGTGACCTTGGCGGGACTGCTCAACGCGCTCGAGCTCGCCGGGAAGAAGCTCAGCGAGGCGAAGATTGTGCTGCTCGGCGCGGGCGCCTCAAACACGACGATCGCGCGCCTCATTCTCGCCGACGGAGGAAGAGGCGAAAATCTGATCGTCTTCGACAGCAAGGGCGGACTGCACCGGAACCGCAAGGACATCGAGCAGGACACGCGCTATTACCGCAAGTGGGAACTCTGCGTTCAGACAAACCCTAAGTGTATCGAGACCGAGGCGGAGGCGCTCAAGGGCGCCGACGTGCTCATCGCGCTCTCGACCCCCGGTCCCGACACGGTCAAGCGTGAATGGGTGCGCTCGATGGCGCCAAAGTCCATCGTCTTCGCCTGCGCCAACCCGGTGCCCGAGATCTGGCCCTACGCGGCAAAAGAGGAAGGCGCATACATCGTGGCCACTGGGCGCGGCGATTTTCCGAACCAGGTGAACAATTCAATCTGCTTCCCCGGCCTGCTGAAGGGCGCGCTTCTCGTGCGCGCCCGCAAGATCACCGACACCATGGCGATCCGCTGCGCGCATTCCATAGCGGATTTCGCGAAGTCGCGCGGCATCAGCGCCGACAACATCATCGCGACGATGGAGGAGACCGAAGTCTTCGCGCGCGAGGCTGCGGATGTCGCGGTGGCCGCGATCGGGGAGGGCGTGGCAAGAGTGACCGATACCTGGGAGAATATCTACGCGAAGGCGAAAGAGGATATTCTCGCCTCGCGCGCGCTCACTCAGGATTTGATGGATCGGGGACACATCGCGCCGATACCTGAGCAGATGCTCCAGGAGGCCCTGGATTTCGCGGTGGCCGAAGTGAGAAAGAAATAGCAGTGCGATTGACGGTGGCGGGACGAAATAGACGGCCATGAAAATTGCGCTTGTCCAGTTCAAACCAGCCTTTGGGGAACGCGACAGGAACGTCGAGCGGCTGATAGCGCTCTGTAGGCGAAATCCGGCGGACCTGTACGTGCTTCCGGAACTTGCGTACACGGGCTATCAATTTGTCAGCGCCGAGGAGACACGGTCGCTCGCCGATGACCTCGCGAGCCCAAGAATAGATGCCTTTCGGGCTGCCGCGAGGGAGCTGGATGCCACGATCGTCTTCGGCTTTCCGGAAACCTCCGGCGGGTCGGTGTACAACGCATCGCTGGCGGTGCTGCCCGACGGACGCGACTATCTGTATCGCAAGACACATTTGTTCTATAAGGAAACCCTGTACTTCGCTCCTGGAGATACGGGGTTTTTTGTTTTTGAATTTCGTGGGGCGCGCATAGGGCTCGCAATCTGCTTCGACTGGTTTTTCCCTGAGAGTTTCCGCACGCTCGCGCTGAAGGGCGCCGATATCATCGCCCATTGCAGCAACCTCGTGATGCCTTACTGCCAAAAGGCTGATTTCGCGGCTGCCGTACAGAATCGAATATTCATCGCTACTGTCAATCGTGTGGGTTCGGAACGGCGCGAGGATGAGACACTCACATTCACCGGCGAGAGCGTGCTCGTGTCCCCAAAAGGTGAGTATTTGCTGCGAGGCCCCGCGGAGGAAGAGGCCGTGCTGGTCGCGGAGATAAATCCTGAGCATGCGCGCGACAAGTCGGTCAATCGGTATAACGATGCCTTCGCGATGCGCAGGCCGGAGATGTATTGGCGCTGATGATAATGGTGTTATAGTTGTCGTATTCAAGCATGAGGAGAAAGCGACGTATAAAAAGATCGTTTCCTGCCTTCTAGTGTTCGCCATACTGGGCGTATCCGCGCTAGGCGCGGCGGCACAGGATTCGCAGGACTATGTGTATGTATTTTCCGCCGATCCGGTGTCTTTCAATTACCTCAATGGCCAGCAGGCCAACAACATACAGCATGTTGCCAACTTCGTCGATGCGCTGCTCGAGCACGACCGCTACGGCATCCTTCGTCCCGCGCTCGCGGAGAGCTGGAAGGCCAGCGACGACTTCACGGTATGGACATTCGATATTCGCCGAGGAGTAAAGTGGGTGACCTCCGATCTTGAGACCTACGCGGAGGTGAAGGCTCAGGACTGGGTCGATGCGATGAAATATATGCTCGACAACAAGAGTACGCTGACCCATCTTATTGACGGATTTGTAAAGAACGCGGGCGCCTATCTGCGGGGCAAGATCACGGATTTCTCCCAGGTCGGCGTCAAGGCCGCGGGAGACTATGTGCTCGAGTATACCCTCGAGAAACCGACGCCCTATTTTGACACCATGCTCACCTGCAATGCCTATTACCCGGTCAACGGGGAATTCCTCCGCTCAAAGGGCGTGGATTTCGGCAAGGTGGACAAGAACGGCATTCTTTACAACGGCGCGTATGTGCTTTCTAAGTATACGTCCAAGTCCGTCATCGAATATGACGCGAACCCCGGCTATTGGGACAAGGATCACGTCTACATCAAGCACGTAAAATATATGTATTTTGACGGCAGTGACCCCAATTCGCTCTTCGACAATTTTGATGGGGGAGTCTATGTGGCCGCGCCGCTCTACCTCTACACCGACAATGAAACTCTCTTCGCGAGAGCCCAGGCGAAATACAAAGATTGCATCTTCAGGGCACGTCGGGACGCCACTACTTTTGTATATACCTTCAACTACGATCGCCAGGCCTATGCTTCGCCGGCCGATCCCGCCAAGGGGAAATCTCCGAAGAGCGACCAGGCCAAGGGAGATACCAAGAAGGCGATTCTCAACCGCAATTTCCGCAAGGCTATATTCTTTGGCATCGACAGGCCGGCCATCCTGGCCCAGCGCAATGGGGATGTCAGCAGACTCGCGAACGTTCGCAACTCCTATACCTCGCCAGAGCTCTGCTTCGACAAAACCGGAAAGGACTATGTGAAATATGTCGAGGATGCGCTCAAGAGCCGCGACCCCGCCGATTTCCCCGCCAGCTTCAAGATCGATGACTCCCAGGATCCCTACTACAACCCGACTAAGGCCAGGGCCTACATGGCGGAGGCTAAGGCTGAACTCTCCAGTCAGGGAGTACGATTCCCCATCGAACTCGATGTCGCAACCGATGTCTCCTACACCAAGGGCATGAAGATGAATCGGGCCCTCAAGGCCGGCCTCGAGGAGCTCTTCGGCGCCGACGTCATCAGAGTGAATATCGTCGAGATGGACTCCGACGACTACGACGCCTCGACCTACTACGCCGAAAGCGGCGCACAGAGCAATTATGATATTGGGAATACCGCCGGATGGGCTCCCGATTATGGCGATCCGTATACTTTTCTGCAAACCCTCGAGCCGGTGACAGGCGCGCTGCTAGCGCCACTTGGCCTGGATGCCGCCGATGCGGTCAGCGACAAGGCGGCGGCGACCGCCATTGGCCTTTATGATTACGCAGAGAAAGTCGAGGCGGGCAATGCCGAATATAAAGATTATTCCAAGCGCTTCAAGCTTTTGGGCGACGCAGAGGCGCAACTGCTCGACGAGGCGATCATTCTTCCCTACATGTCGTTTGGCGGAGCCTTCCAGATTTCCCGCGTGATCCCGTATACTGCGCCCCGCGCGGCCTATGGCGCGGACGAGTACAAATTCAAAGGTGTCGTCGTGGGCGCCAAGGTCGTGAGCCTCGCCGAGAGAGACAGATATCGCCAGGACTGGGAAAAGCAGCGCCAGGCCGAATATAAGAAGTTGCGTACTGCCAATTGACACAGGCGGGAGGTTTTAAGATCGTCGGCCTTGTGTAGTGCGCCCTCAATACTTGAACACGCTCGAGCCTATGAATTCACGCAGTATCGAATCGTTTGGCACGTGTTGGGGAGAAATGGGCGATATTCTCGAGATGAATGCCTGAATTCGGCGCGCGTCGGAGTACTCGGGGTGATAAGGCTTCACCGCCTGTAGAAGCGGCTCGGCGAACACCTTGAGAACCCCAAGCTCATAGTCGAGCGCGGAGTTGAAGGCTATGTCGGCGGACCCCTGGAAGGGAAAAATGTAGAGCCGCTCACCCCGCTGCACCGAAGACCACATGCCGAGTGTGGCGCGCGCGTCGTGCCCGCGGAAGTTATAGTCTCGGACTATGCGCCGCAGGAGGCGATAGTCGGTGGTGCGCACGCGGTTGTGGTCGTCGACATTGAGTTGCGTGAGCGCGGAGACATAGATTTTCAGCTTGTTTTCTGCGGGGATGTGCGACGTAAGCTTCTCATTGAGCCCGTGAATGCCTTCAAGGATAAAAATTTCATTATTCTTGAGGCTTATGATGGTGCCCGAGGCCTTGCGCGTGCCGCTTTTGAAATCGAAGACGGGGAGTTCGACCTCTTTGCCATCGAACAAGTCCAGCAACTGCTGGTTGAGGAATTCGATGTCGAGCGCTTCAAGGCATTCGAAGTCCGGCTTGCCGTCTTTATCGATCGGCGTACGGCTTCTGTCGACAAAGTAGTTGTCGAGCTCGATGTGGATCGGCTTGAAGCCCAGCGCTCTGAGCTGAACGGACAACTTCTTCGCCGAAGTGGTCTTCCCGGAGCTCGAAGGTCCCGCGATGAGAACTACCTTTGTCTTGTCGGACTTTTCGGCGATGTGATCGGCGATCGCCGCGAGCTTCTTGTTCTGGAGCGCCTCCGCGACCAGCACGAAATCCTGAATATCCCCCGACTGATTGATGCGGTTGAGCGCCCCGATGGAGGCGGCGTTCAGCACTTTCGCCTTTTTTTCGTACTCCTCTGCGATGTCGTAGAGCACGGGGATGTCGGAGAAAGGATCCATTTCGTAGGGCTTTTTCGTGTGGGGAAAGCGGAGCAGCATGCCGCGTCGGTAGGGGATGAGCTCCCACACTCCGAGGAGGCCCGTGCGCGGCACGAGAGGAGCGATGTGCAGGTCCCGGTATCCGCCGCATTCGTTGAGCTGAACGAAGGGATCATTGATATATTCCATGAGGGCCACGGTATCGGCCTGGTTCGACTGCTCGAAGTATTCAAGCGCGTCGTTCCAGGAATGTGTGGCGATTCTGATGGGGAGATCGGAGATGACATAGTTGCGCATGCGGGCGGAGAGAAGTTCGAGCAGCTGTGGCGAGATCGGTTCGCTGTCATCGAAATAATGATAATAGCCGTTCCCGATGGCCATACTTACGATCAAACGTCGTTTGGGCACGATCTCCCTGGCCGCCATCGCGAGCAAAAAACATAGTGAATGGCGATAGACTTCGGCTCCCATCGGAGAATCGGGATACACGGGCGACAGGCTGCAGCTTGCGTTTATGGGGGCGGATAGCGCCGCAAGCTCATTGCTTACAAAGACGGCGAGAGGTGAAAAGGCACCCTTGCCCTCGCTCGATCCTTTTGATACGCCCGCGCGTTCAAAAATATCTTCAGCGTTCAAACCCGCGGGCACCGAGATATCGTTTAAATCGTCTATTTTTATTGTGAGCATATCCATTATGAAAATATAATAAAGTCTAATGGCCGCCGAGGGAAGAGATACCATGAAAAGCACATGTGCAAGGGGCGGTGGAAGATTCCGCCGGTGTGCGGAATGGCGTACTGTTTCGCCGCGAGTGACGGAGCGCTTTGACGAGCATATGCCTTTTGTGTACAATTCATGCGCTATGTCAAAGGTGACTATAAAAGATATCGCCTTGCGCGCGGGCGTATCGAAAACCACGGTTTCATTCGCCCTCAACTATCCCGATCGAATTTCGAAAGGGACATACAATAAAATCATGGCGATTGTCGAAGAACTTGGCTATGTGCCCAATCCTTTCGCAAGGTCTTTGACGACAAAACGCCTCGGAGCGGTCGGTCTGCTTCTGCCTCAAAAGATTGGCGACATATTCGGGAATCCTCATATGGCGCAGGTCATCAGCGGAATAGGCGAAGAGTGCGAACAAAAAGAATTTTCACTCGCCATTCTGCCCCTTATCCGCGGCAAGATAATAGAGGCCGCACGGAAATCATATGTCGATGGGCTCATCACCATAGGCGTCGGCCCCGACCATGAAGTGGTCAGCCTTCTGAAAAAGAATCACATACCTTTTGTCACTATCGATGGAGAAGAATCCGCGTCGACGATCAATATCGGAATCGACCACAAACGCGCGGCGAGAGAGATACTGCGGCATGTGCTTGAGCAGGGATTCCGTCAGATCGCGGTACTCTCCCTTGAACCGGATACAAAGCCAAGCGAATCGGGCCATATTTCCATTGTCGTTCAAAAACGGCTGGAAGGTTTTCAGTTGGCGCTTGAAGAATTTGGATTATCGCTGGACGACTCCCGGGTATATATGCAAAACTGCAGAGGCTCCATCAATTCGGGGTATGACAGTGCCCGTCACCTGCTTGCATACGAGCGTCGACCCACCGCGATCGTGGCGATGTCTGACATCGCGGCGATAGGCGCGCTGCTTGCGGCGAAAGAACTCGGCCTGCGGGTGCCGGAGGATGTGGCGGTCGCCGGCTTCGACGACATACCGGAGAGCGGAATAACTACCCCGGGGCTGACGACCATTCATCAACCCGCTCGCGAGAAAGGCATAGAGGCGGCGCGCATGGTGATGTACATGCTCGACGGCGCCGCGGGACGCCACATCCGGTTGCCGTATCGACTCATTGTGCGCGAATCGACACGGCTGTTGTGAGATTCTGCGTTACTTTTTATTGTATAGACACAGGAGGGAGGAACAATGGCAAATACCATTCCGGAACGCTCAGAAATTTCTGCCAACCACAAATGGAATCTTTCGAGCCTTTTTAAGGACGATGCCGAGTGGGAAAAAAATTTCGCGATCCTCGGCACGATGCTGCCGGAAGCTGAAAAGAAGAAGGCCGGCTTCGGCGCGGATGAGAACGCATTGCTCGACACGTTGAAAGCTTATGAACGATACCTCATCTCTGAGGAGAGACTTGGCTACTACGCGCAGCTGAGAGTCACCGAGGATGAGGGCAACAGTGCGGCCCGTGGCATGTCCGCCCGGTTTGCCGGTGTGTCTTCTCAGGGCCAGGCCGCATGGTCCTGGCTCAGCCCGGCGATCCAGGAGCTTGAGGAAAATTTCGTGGCCAGATGTCTCGCCAGCCAGGAATTCCCCGATTACAGAGTTTTTCTGACAAAATTGCGCAGATTCAAGCCACATGTGCTGGGTGCGGCCGAAGAACGCCTCCTCGCGCTCCAGTCCGAATCGGCCCAGACGGCGCAGGAAGCCTTCAGTGTGCTCACCAACGTCGATCTCAATTTCGGCAGCGTGGAGACACCCGAGGGCCCCAAACCGCTCACTCAGTCCACCTTCGCATCGTTTATGCGCATGCAGGAAAGGTCTGTGCGCAAGGCGGCCTATCTGCAGTTCTACGCTCATTTTGAAGCGCATCAGAACACGCTGGGAGCCCTGTATGCAGGTTCGGTCAAGCTCGACAAGTATCAAGCTCAGGTCAGAAAGTATCCGAGTGCCCGCGCGATGGCGCTGTTCCCCGACAATGTCCCCGAGGCTGTCTACGACAATCTGATCTCTACCGTGAACGAGAACCTGCCGATTCTGCATCGATATTATAGCCTCAGAAAGGAGCTACTCGGTCTGGACAGCCTGCGCCACTACGATGTGTACGTTCCTCTCGTCAAAGAAGTCAAAGCGTCGCACCCCTATGAAGAGGCGGTCGATATCGTAATCGATGCCCTTAAGCCGCTCGGCGAGGACTATGTCCGCACTTTGCGGGGAGGGCTCCTCGGCGGATGGGTGGACCGGTACGAGAACAAGGGCAAACGCTCCGGGGCCTTCTCGGCGGGCTCATTTATCGGAGATCCTTACATCCTCTTGAACTACAAAGACGATGTCCTGCACGACCTCTTTACCATCGCCCATGAGGGCGGGCATTCGATGCACTCCTGGCATTCGGCCCGCAGTAATCCTTTCATGTGCTACAACTACACGATTTTCGAAGCCGAAGTGGCGAGCACTTTCAATGAGCAGTTAGTGTTTTCCTATCTGTATGACCACGGCAGCGACGACAGGGAGAAGGCGTTTTTAGTCGCCACACGGATCGACGATACCCTCGCGACGCTTTTCAGGCAGACGATGTTCGCGGAATTTGAAAAGCGGGCCCATGAGATCGCTGAATCCGGCGAAGCGCTGACCGTCGATGTGCTCAGAAAGGAATACCGTGCGCTCCTGGAGAAATATTTTGGCCCGGAGATGGTGTTTGAGAGTGTTTCGGATTTGGAAGGACTGCGTATTCCACACTTCTACAACGCATTTTATGTCTATAAGTACGCGACGGGTCTGTCGGCGAGTATCGCCCTCTCCGAAAAGGTACTCTACGGCGGAAAGGCTGAGCGCGATGCCTACCTGGGCTTTCTGAAATCAGGAGGCAGCAGGTTCCCGATCGAGTCGCTGAAACTCGCGGGCGTCGACATGTCGAGACCCGAGCCTGTGAGCGCCGCATGCAGGCGTTTTGCCGAGGATGTGGAGAAGCTCGCTGTCCTATTGCATAAGGAATAGTCGCGGTCGATCTGCGCTCAGGGCGGTCGCCGGGGTCGGGTTGCCGTCGTTTCTTTCATTTTCTGCCGCGCTTCAACCGCTTTTCCAACTGACGGACAAGGAGCGAGAGGCTCACCGTAAGGCACAGGTAGAAGAACGCGACTGCGTTGTAGGTCTCGAAAAACTTGAACGTGGATGCCGCGTATACCTTGCCGAGCTGAGTTATATCCTGCACGCCGAGCGCTGAAACGAGGGAAGAGTCCTTGATGATGGCGACGAATTCATTGCCAAGGGCGGGAAGGACGTTGCGGATGGCCTGGGGCAGCACGATATGCCACGTGACTTGCCAGTGCGACATCCCTAATGCCTCGGCCGCCTCTCTCTGCCCTCTGTCGATGCTCTCGATGCCGGCGCGGAAAATCTCGGCGATAAAGGCCGCGTAGCCGAGTGTGAGCGCGATGATGGCGCGCGTCGCGAAGTCGAAGCTGCGGGGCTCGATTTTTCCGATGATTCCCGCATTGATGAGTGGGGCAAGAATGGTGTTGAGCACCTGGGCGAGCGCGGGCGCCCCGACAAACGCGATGTAGTACAGAATGACGAGCATCGGCAGACCGCGCACAAGTTCTATGTAGAATGTTGAAATTTCACGCGCCACGCGGACGTGCGAGGAACGCATGAGTCCCAGGCAGAGGCCAAGGATGATCGAGGCTCCATAGGCGACGAGCGATACGGTGATGGTTACGCCCAGGCCGCGCGATACCGCAGATAGAATGACGCGGTAATCACCCGACATGAAGGCCGAGGCCAGCAGCCATCCACCGAGGAGCACAATGGCCACAAGCCACCAGGGGATACGCTCGAATCTCTCCTTCATGCGACGACACCTCCCCTCCGGGCTTTCCGAAATAATGTTGCGCCATGAGCGGCGCCAATATTGTGCTTATTATAAGCTTACTTCAGGCTCTTGTCGTGCACGCCTCGCACGGCGCGGCCCGATGGATCGGCCTGATTGGCCCAGGCGGCGTCCCAGCGGATGGCGGTAGGCGTCGAACACGCGATGCTCGGTCCGTCGGGCACGAGATCCACGGCACTCGGGTTCTTGAAGTGCTCTTCGAAGATGGCGCGGTAGAGATAGGCCTCTTTGGTAGGTGGCGTCTTGACCGGAAAACGGTAGGCGGCGTTGGCCATGGCGCTGTCGGAGACTTCTTTTTCGGCGTATTCCTTCAGGGAGTCAATCCAGTTGTAGCCCACACCGTCGGAAAACTGTTCTTTCTGTCGCCACAGAATTTCGTCGGGAATCCAGCCCTCGAAGGCCTTGCGCAGGATGTACTTCTCCATACGGCCCTCGGCCTTGTGGATCATTTTGTGGGCGGGGTCGATGTTCATCGCTACCTCGAGGAACTCGGGGTCCAGGAAGGGCACGCGCGCCTCCACTCCCCAGGCCGCGGTGACCTTGTTCGCCCTGAGACAGTCGTAGAGGTGGAGCATGGACAGCTTGCGCACCAGCTCCTCGTGGAACTCGACGCGGTTCGGCGCCTTATGGAAGTAGAGGTATCCGCCGAAAATCTCGTCCGATCCTTCGCCGGAGAGGATCATCTTTATGCCCATGGCCTTGATCTTGCGCGTCATAAGGTACATGGGCGTGCCGGCGCGAATCGTGGTGACGTCGAAGGTCTCGAGGTACCAGATCACGTCAGGCAGCGCGTCGATGGCCTCCTGTACGGTAAAATTGATCTCGTGGTGCTGGCTTCCGATGTAGTCGGCGACCATCTTGGCGTACTTGGTGTCCGGCGCGTCGGGCAGGCCCACGGAGAAAGAGTGGATGCGCGGCCACCAGGCCTGCTCGGCCCCGTCGGTCTCAACGCGGCGTTCCGCGAAGTGCGCCGCGATGGCCGCGACAATGGAAGAGTCCACGCCCCCGGAGATGAGAAGGCCATAGGGAACATCGCACATAAGCTGACGCTTGACTGCCGCGATGAGAGATTCGCGCAGCCGCACAAGATTCTCGTCGCCCGTGGGGATGTAGCCGGGCGAGGCCCACGTAGGCTCATACCACTTTACCAGCTTACCCTCACTGCCCTTGTAATAATGGCCGGGCGGAAATATTTCGACTTTTGGGCAGATGTCGAAGATTGCCTTCATCTCCGAGGCGACGTAGAGATTGCCCTCGCCGTCGCGGCCCCAGTACAGAGGGTTGATGCCGATGTGGTCGCGCGCGATAAAGTAATCCCCGTCGCGCGGGTCGTAGATGACGAAAGCAAAGATGCCGTTCAGGAGCTTGAGGAATTCCGGACCCATCTCGTCATAGAGGTAGAGGAGGGGCTCGCAGTCGGACTCGGTCTTGAAGTCGTGCGGTTTTTTGAGGAACTTGGCGCGCAGTTCCCGGTGATTGTATATCTCCCCGTTGACGGAGAGCACGCGGCCCGTGCCGGAATCGATGAGGGGCTGGGCCCCGTGGGTGACGTCAACGATCGCCAGACGCTCGTGGCAGATGATGCCCTGTTTGTCCGAATAGACACCGCTCCAGTCGGGGCCACGGTGTCTGAGCCGTTTCACGTGGGAAAGAGCGCGCTTGCGCAGAGTGACAGGATCACCCTTGAGGTCGGTGATGGTAAAAATGCCGCACATGCTATGTTCCTCCAGATAGTAATAGAACGCTTTAACCGAATCGGCGCATCTTCGTCAAGACAGGCACACCTCTATCACGGTAATTTCAAAAAAGAGAAGGGTATGAAAGCGAATATTGCCTATACCGTCCAAAGACAGAGAGCGCTTGCGGTCACAGGGCGGGCCGGTTGAACACGCCCCAGTCTCTTTCACTACGGCTTATATTCAAAGAACCACTTCGTGTTCAATTTGTCCAAAAAACCCTCGGCCTTCAGCGCCGCAATGGCGGCGTTGAAGGGGCCGACCAAGTCAGATCCTTTTTTGAAGATGAATCCGAATTCCTCCGTACCAAGGGGGCCGCCGACAATTTTAAGCTTGTTTGGGTTGGCGCCGATATATCCCTTGCTGGACGCAGCATCCATGAGCACCGTGTCGACATCGCCAGACAGCAGAGCCTGCACCGAAGCCCCGAAGGTCTCGAAGAGCTTGATGCGTGGATTGGCTTCATCCCCGTCGAGAACATTGTAGACGGCGACGTAGAAATTGGTCGTGCCCGCCTGAGCTCCTATGAGTAATTTGGGATTGGCGGCGAACTCCTTCTCGTTGCTGAAGCGCTTTTCATCGGCCCGTACCAGCATGAACTGTTGGCTGACCATGTAGGGTGCGGAAAAATCCACCTGTTCCGCGCGTTCATCGGTTATGGTTATGCCATCCATGCCGACGTCGAACTGGCCGTCGCGAACCGCCTGGATCATGGTGTCCCAGGACGTGACTTTCCAGACGACTTTTGCGTTCAGTCTTTTGGCGATTTCATTCACCGCATCATACTCCCACCCCATCGCCTTGCCTGTCTTCGGATCGATGAAATTAAGGGGGGTATAGGCGTTTTCTGTTACGGCGATGATAGTTCTTCCCTTCAGGTCGGGCAGTTTGATTGTCTGTGCTCCTGCCGGAAGTGCCACCGCGAAGACGAGAGCGAGCGCCAGTAGGCCGAGAATGCTTTTCTTCATCATTTTCCTCCTTGCGCGGATATCATACCTATATGTGCGAGGTGAAATTCATTGTACGCTTGACCTTGCCGGTTTTCAATAGTGCTTTTGAAATCTCAATGATAAAAAGAGGAAATCAGAAATACCCCAGCCTTGCGAGCACCACGGAGACCGCCACGGCCGCGGCAGTCTCCGTCTTTAATATCCGGTCGCCAAGAGAGCAGCGTTCAAAACCGCTCTCTTGGAATTGGTCGAGTTCGCGTTCGGTCCACCCCCGCTCGGTCCCGATCGCCAAAATAACAGGTGTTTCCAAAGGTGATACATGGCTCAGAGGAACTGCCGTAGGATCGGGATGACATACAATTTTGGTCGCGTGGGGAGCGGTTCTACCTCCTTCCGCCCGTGGGCCACTTGAAGCCCCGAGGTGCCCGATCTGTTCCAGCGCTTTTGTGAGGGACCACACAAGGCAAATATCCGGGATTCGTGGATTGCCAGCCTGCTCGGCGCCATCCCTCGCATGGATATAATATTCTTTTTGAGTATAGAAATCAGATTGAGTATAGGACTTTTCCCCGAGTTCTGTCGGGAAGAAGGAGACGCCGCTCACACCAAGGATGGTGAGTTCTTTGACGATGCGCGCGGCCTGGATCGGCCGTGCGGTACCGAGCAAGACGCGGACAGGACGCAGGGGCGGGGCGGGGCGCTCCGCGGCAAAGCGCAGTACGATTTTCTCCTCTGTTGTCGACTCCAACGAAGCCCAGCCGACAAGGCCATCGGCGCTCCCCGCGCGGAAGCGGTCACCCTCTTTCTTCTTCAGCACTTCGAGTATGTGTCGTGTTCTGCGGTCCTTAAGGGAGAGGCTCTGCACCTCATCCGATGAATCGAGAATGCAGAGGTTCATTCGAGGGAGAGGACCTCTTGCTCATAATCCACGCCGGGCACCCCGAATCCGTGCGCCCTCAAAAAGTCGCTTTTAAAGCCATCGGGGTCGGCGAGTTTATAGAGGTTCGCTTCATCGACCATGGCCAGACGCGAGCTCACCTCATTCTGAACCGAAGACCCCATCTCCAGATCATCGATGCGGACCCGTCCCTCCGCGTCGGTGGGAATTTGTGTCTCGCCTTTTCGGTAAAGACGCTCGGAGAACAGCCGAATCATCTGATCGACGCAGTCCTCGTGTATGTTTCGCTCTTTCATTACCTTGAACAGAGTGGAAATATAGAGGGGAATCACGGGAATCACCGCGCTCGCCCTCGTCACGACCGCCTTGTTGATGGAGACAAAGGCACGCAAGCCTTCTGTAGCGTGGTAACGTTCGTTGAGTGCCCGAGAGGTCTTCTCGAGGTGGAGTTTTGCCTGTCCAATCGTGCCGTCGCGATAGATGGGCCATGAGAACGAAGGGCCGATGTAGGAATATGCGAGAGTTATCGCGTCACGACCGAGCACGCCCGCATTGTCGAGCGCATCGATCCACATCTGCCAGTCCTCGCCGCCCATGACTTTTATTGTTTGCGCGATCTCTTCCTCCGTGGCCGGCTGAACCGTAGCCTCCGCGATTTTACCCGTAAAAACATCGAGAGTGCGCCCGGCGTATTGCCTGCCGATTGGTTTTATCACGGAACGATAGAGTGTGCCGTTGTCGGGATCGGTACGGACCGGGCTTGCGAGCGAATAGATGATGAGATCGTACTGAAAGCCCTGCTCACGGGCAATCTCGATCGCCTTATTCTTTGCGGCATTTGAAAATGCGTCTATCCCGGAAAAGGTTCGCGCAAAAAGACCGGCCTCGGTGGCCAGCGCATCGAATTCCTCATTGAAGTACCAGCCGGGTGTCGCGGGTTTGGTGGCCGAAGGCTCTTTCTCATAAGAAAAGCCCACGGTACCGGCGCCGTAGCCAAATGCCGCAACCAGCCTCGACGCCAGACCATACCCCATTGAGCAGCCGATCACGAGCGCATGCGCAGGTCTGGGTGTGCCATGGCCATTTTTGCCTGAGTTTGTCAATCTGTCACGGAACGCTTTTACTCGACCTGTCTGCAGACGAACCTCGGCGCGGCATCCCGTGGGGTGCGCGTTGATACAGATGTTATTCCGAACCATTGGTTTTAGAGTCATTCCGGTACTCCTGATGCGATGCTTATCCATTCTGCTTCGGCGACAGTCGTGTCGCCGACCTTGCCGATTCCTTTTTGATGGAGGTATACAGTGGACGCCCTGACATTCGTGATTTCCATTTTCAAGGTGTCGCCGGGGTGTACTGGCTGTCTGAACCTGGCCTCTTTAATTTTTGCAAACATGAAGAGGCTTTTGGGGTAGATGCCCATCAGTTTTGCCCCGACGCCGCCCGCCTGGGCCATGCTCTCGACCAGCAGAACGCCTGGCACGATGGGGAAGGCGGGGAAATGTCCTTTGAAGAACCAATCCCCAGAGTGGAACGTATGCTCCGCCAAAATCGTATCGTCTTTGATGTATACCTCGTCCACGAATAGAAATGGAGGTCTGTGTGGAAGATACGCTTCGATATCGTTCATTGTCCGTCACCTTTCCCGAAGTAGATGCTGCGAAAAATGCAAAACCAGAACAATCTTAGTACTCTACCGCAGACTTTGCAACAACTTTCATGTATTGACAGCCTTGAAGATGACCACGCCGTTGTGTCCGCCGAAGCCCAGGCTCGCGGACATTGCCGCCCTTACAGGGTAAAACTGAGCCACATTGGGGACATAATCCAGCTCGCATCCACTCTCCGTGTCGGGATTGTCCAGATGAATGGTCGGAGGCAGTACGCCCGTCTCGATCGCCTTGATGCACACAATCGCCTCGATTGCTCCGGCCGCGGCGATGCAGTGCCCCGTCATGCTCTTTGTCGAACTGATCTTCAACGTTAGGGCCAGGGAACCGAAGGCGGTCTTCAGCATCTTGCTCTCCATGGGATCGTTGAGTTCCGTGCCTGTCCCGTGCGCATTGTAGTAGTCGATGTCCTCCGGCTTCATGCCAGCATCTTTGAGCGCGAGTTCTATGGCCTTCGCACCAAAGACTCCTTCAGGCTGGGGGGCCGTCAAGTGATACGCATCGCAGCTCGATCCATAGCCGGCGAAGAGCGCGCGTATTTTTGCGTCGCGGGCCAGCGCGTGGTCGCGCCGTTCGAGGATCAGAATGCCCGCGCCCTCGCCCATGACGAATCCGTCCCTGTCGCGGTCGAAAGGTCTCGAGGCGAGCTGTGGCTTGTCATTGTAGGATGTCGAGAGAGCCTTGAGCCTGCAGAAGGCTCCAACCGCGAACTCGGTGATGGCCGCCTCGGCTCCTCCTGCGATGACGATGTCGGCCCTTCCCGCGCGGATGAGGTCCAGGGCCTGCCCAAGTGCGTCGGTACCCGAGGCACAGGCTGTCACCTGGGTGAGGGCCGGTCCATGGACACCCAGGCGCATGGAAATATTGGCGCTGGCCTCGTTCGCGATCATGAGCGGAATGGTCATCGGGGGGATGCGGTCAGGACCGTCCTGCAGCATCTTGGCGTGTGATTCAGTGAACACTTCCAAACCGCCGATGCCGTTCCCCACGACGACCGCGACGCGGTCGGGGTCGATATGAGGACCCTCTTCCGGTATCTGTGCTTCGAGATATTCCGGAAGGCGCGCGTCTCGCCACGCCTGCACCGCTGCCGCCACGGCGAATTGAGAGAAAAGGGCCATTTTCCGCGCCTCTTTTCTTTCAATCCATGGGGAAGGATCGAAATTCTTCACTTCCGCGGCTATCTTGCTCTCCACGCGAGACGGATCGAAGCGCGTGATCGGGCCGACCCCGCTCACTCCGCCTGTACAGTTGTTCCAGAATTCATCGACAGAACTGCCGATGGGGCTTACTATTCCAATGCCAGTGACCGCGACTTCAACGTGCATGGTTTCTCATCTCCTTTCTGGGGATCGGAAATAGATCATTGAATTTTGACACAATATGTTCGGACTTCCGAAAGAAAGCCTCTATATCCATGTTCTCACCAGCGGACAACCGCCGCTCCATAGGTGAGCCCCGCGCCGAAGCCTACGAGCATCACCAAATCATTGGGTTTCAGGAGACCTTTTTCATCCATTTCGGAGAGCGCAAGGGGGATGCTCGCGGCGGAAGTGTTCGCGTATTCTTCTATGTTCATAAAAATTTTCTCCATGGGGATGGAGAAACGCCTGGCGGCGGCCTGCACGATGCGCGCGTTCGCCTGATGGGGGACGATCCATGAAAAGTCCTCAAGGCGATAGGCCGTCTTGTGGAGCAGGCGCTCTATGACAACCGTGATGGATTTTACCGCGAAATCGTATACTTTTTTGCCGTTCATCGAAATCACGGGCACGACCGGCTCCTGGCGCGAGAAGGCTTGTGTCCGTTCCGGCTGGACAAGGTAGAGGTCCTTTGCCCCGCCCCCGTCCGCTCCGAGAATAAAAGAGAGACAGCCGCGCCCGGCTTCGTCGATCCGGGACACGACCGCGGCTCCCGCCCCATCGCCGAAGAGCACTGCGGTCGATCTGTCGTTCCAGTCCACAATGCGGCTCAGGCTATCGGCACCAATGACAAGCGCGTGCCTTCCGTGCGATGCCTCAAGCATGCTTGAGGCGACATTGAGCGCATAGATAAAGCCGGTGCACCCTGCGGTCACATCGAAGGCCGCCGCCCCATAGGCGCCAAGCTTGTCCTGCACAATGCACGCAGTGGCAGGGAAGCCGAAGTAATCGGGAGTGGCGGTCGCGACGATGATGTAGTCGATATCATGAGGGCTGACTTTCGCTTTTTCCAGCGCGTCTTTTGCGGCGCTCGCGGCCATGTCGCTCGTCTGTACGCCGTCGGGGGCGATATGCCGTGCCCCGATGCCGGTGTGGGAGTGAATCCATTCGTCGGTGGTCTCCACCCGTGCCGCAAGCTCATCATTCGTGATTCGGATAGGCGGCACATAGGCGGAAATCGACCTGATCACTACGGACATATGCATCTCTCCTTATCTTCCAGAGATGCAAAAAGTCAATCACAGGGGAGAAACATTGTCAATATGACATCAATAGTAAAAATGTCATAAATCTGTTAAAGGTACTCATACATTCGATACCGGTGGCTCGGAGGCGAGCCCGGTTGTTGTTGATGCCGAAGAGGCTGCGTCGGTCGGCGCAGGCCCCGCAATGGCCTTTTCGCCCTGGCCCTCTCCGACAAGCGACACGAATTCGGATTCTTCGATAATCTCTTTTTCGAGCAAAAGCGACGAGATGCGGTCGAGCATCTCACGTTTCTCTTTAAGGAGGCCGACTACGTGTTCATATCGCTGACTCACCATCGAGGCAATTTCCTCGTCGATGTAACGCTGTGTCTCTTCACTATATTCCTTGGTGGCAAAGGGATCGACCATCTGCTGAGAACCTGGGAGTCCCGCGCCGCGTTTGGTCAGCGCGACGTTCTTGAACTTTTCGGACATGCCGTAATCCGTAATCATCCGCTTGGCGATCTCCGTGGAACGGGCAATATCGTTCGAGGCGCCGGTCGAGATTGAGTGGAACACAAGCTCTTCCGCGGCACGTCCTCCCAGAAGGACATCGATCTGGCCAAGGAGCTCTTCTTCGGTGACGAGATAGCGGTCCTCAAGCGGCATCTGGAGGGTATAGCCGAGGGCGCCGAATCCGCGGGGAACGATTGAAATCTTTCGTACGGGGTCGGCACCGGAAGTGAAGGCGGCCGTAATCGCGTGGCCAGTCTCGTGCACGGCCACGATCTTCTTTTCCTTTGGATTGATCATGCGGTTTTTTTTCTCAAGACCGGCGATCACTTTTTCTATCGCCGCCTGAAAATCTTCTTCTTTAACTTTTTTACGGCCCGAGCGTACCGCCAGAAGGGCGGCCTCGTTCACGACATTGGCGAGGTCGGCGCCGACAAACCCCGGGGTGCTCCGTGCGATTTTGGAGAGGTCGACCGAGGGATCCATCTTGATGGGTTTTGTGTGGATCTTGAGAATTTCTTCACGGCCGAGCATGTCAGGCCTGTCGACCAGGACCTGCCGGTCGAAGCGTCCGGCTCTCAGGAGTGCGGGATCGAGCACGTCGGGCCGGTTTGTGGCCGCGACCAGTATGAGCCCGCTGGTTGAATCGAATCCATCCATTTCGACGAGCAGCTGGTTGAGAGTCTGTTCGCGCTCGTCGTTGCCCCCGACTATGCCGCTGACGCGCGATTTGCCAAGAGCGTCGATTTCGTCGATGAAGATGATACAGGGGGCTTTTTCTCTCGCCTGCTTAAAGAGATCTCGTACGCGGGCGGCTCCGACACCGACAAACATTTCCACAAAGTCCGCGCCGCTCATTTTGAAGAAAGGCACATTTGCTTCGCCGGCCACCGCTCTGGCGAGCAGGGTTTTACCCGTGCCAGGGGGCCCCACCAAGAGCACCCCCTTGGGTATTTTCCCGCCTATTTCCGTATATTTCTGAGGAGTCTTGAGAAAATCCACCACCTCTACAAGTTCTGCCTTGGCCTCATCGACACCCGCCACGTCGGTGAACCGTGTCGTTATGTCTCCTTCCGCGACGACCGTCGCCTTGTTTTGGCCAAAGGCGAGGACGTTTGAATTGGATCCCATGAATCTGCCCATGAGAGAACGCCACAGGAAAAACATTATTGCAAAAGGCAGTACCCAGTTCAGAAGCAGCGACAGTATTGCACTTCCTTCTCGAGGAGATGCGGAATAGACCACACCTTTCTGATCCAAGAGCGTCGTAAATTCTGGATCCGTGACGGGGACGGTCTTGTACACCACCCCAGGTTTTGTGGATGCAGGAAGCGGGGAGGATGGCACGGAGGATTTCGAGTCGGTGTATCCGGTATAGTAACTACTATCAATTTCTACGCGCTTTATTTCGCCAGTCGCGATCTTCTCCTTGAACGTCGAATAGGCGATGACAGAAGTATCATTCTTAAACAGGAAATAATTGAGAAAAGAGACAGCGATCAGGGCTACGAGGACATAGCCGAGGGAAAATCTGAACTGAAACCCCTCAGGCACCCCCGGCTTTTTATCTGGTCCACCTGAATTTTTGTCAGGTTTTTTTTGCTGATTCGGGTTCCAATTATTCTTGCCTTTAGATGGCATCATTGACTCCTCAAAATGGATTATTGCAGCTCATCTCAGTATTGCATATTCTCACTCGCATTCATATAAGAATATAACTATTTTAACCGACTGAGGCTAACCCGTCTCTTCGATGAAACAAATTCCCGATACCGCTTTTCAAGGCAAGAAATGTCCAAGGCGTGCTTGACCATAGTGACTAGTTTTTTTATATTTCAATTCGGTTCTCTACAACAAACAATCTTCGCACATTTTTCAGGAGGAGAGACCTATGAGTGTAAAGCCCTTAGGGGACAGAGTTCTTGTCAAGATCAAGGAAAGCGAAACCAAGACCGCGGGCGGGATTATCATCCCCCAGACAGCCCAGGAGAAGACACAGACAGGTGTCGTCGTCTCGGTGGGCACCGATGCCGACGTCATCAAAGTCAAGGTCGGCGATGAAGTGATGTACGATAAGTATGCCGGCACCCAGATCAAGATCGATGGTGCGGAGCATCTCATCGTAAAAATGTCAGACATTCTCGCTGTCATCGCATAAGAGGATCGCTGGCTATCATGGAAGGCTGCGGCTTGGCCGCGGCCTTTTTTGTCGCACGACAATATCAAGCGTTGCCGAGCAAGATCGACACGACTTCCTCCGGGGTTTTGGCGGAGAGCAGGGCCTGTCGTTTTTCCTCACTGCGGAACAGCATGCCTACTTCCGCAAGAAATTGCAGGTGGGGACCGGTCTTGTCGATGGGAGAGAGCGTCATAATAAAAATCCGACACCCCTTGCGGTCGAGTGCATCGAAATTGACCTCTTCTTTTGATATTCCAACGCAGGCTACGAGCTCTCGCACCGCGGTTGTTTTACCATGAGGGATCGCAATCCCATGTTTCATGCCGGTGCTCATGCGGTTTTCTCGCTCAAAGACACTGAGGACCGCCTCTTCTTTATTCAGGACCTTGCCGCTTTTCGCCGCCAGGTCGACGAGCTCTTTGATAATCTCTTCTTTATTTCTACCTTTAAGATCCAGCGTCACCAATTCGGGTTTCAATAAGTTCTTGAGGTCCATACGCATATCCTAATTAGAGGGCACTTTGCCGTCAAGTGTACAATCGTTGCAAATCTACGCAAATCATATAAAATTCCGCGCTTTCTTGATAGTACGTTCTCCATAACGCTCCGCGATGAGGGCTATGGAATATATCATCCACGCGCTATCGAGTAGTATCGCGCATATCGAAAGAGGAAGGGCGACGGGCACAAGCAGGCTGGCCCCGTTTTGAAATCCCTGACCGAAGAGAATGCAGGTGAGCGAGAGCATCACAAGAATGTCGCTGCGGATGCCCGCCGCTCCGACAATGACGGCAAATGGCACGATAGCAAGCAATAAGAGTATTTGACCAGCACTTGGGCTGTTCCTGGAATACGACAGAAACATTGCAATGAAAGAGGATGCAACGAGCAGTACGCTCCCTGTCCGTCCGCCGACGAGCGCAAGGGGAAACAGTACCGCATTTGTGTCCCGTTTTATACCCAAACTTTCAGATACATGCCGGAGAGCTGTTGCCGAAGAAAAAGAAATACTGCCGGAAGCCGCAGCGACGAGCAAAGGGCCTATCATGCTGTATAGCAGAACGTATGGATTGGATTTGCCGCCCAGGGCCCGGTATATGATCGGGAAGATCACCAATATGAAGGTCGTCGTTAAAATGGTGGAGTAGACAAGGATCCCCTTGTATTCCGAGAGCAGACCCATATCTCGAATTTTTAGAAACAGGTACAGTGATATAGGTATGAGCAGTATCCCCAATATTTCCGAGAGAAAGGTGTTGATGAGATAGGCCGCGCGTGAAATCACGTCGAGTACGGGAAGAAGCGGGCGTGACATCACCGGATCGTGGGCGAGCGCCAATCCGAAGGCGAGCATGAAGAGCGCTAGCGGCGCGAACCATGTCGCGGCGCCCGAAAAGACAGAAAAGGTGTTCGTGGGAAATGTCGAGCGAATCAAATCGAGAGGATCCAGGGATTGCATGGTTCCGCTATCCGATATTAAGGGCAAGGGGGCAGGCTTGAAGATCAGGGCGGCGGCCAGGCCCAGGACCGCAGCTACAATCAGGCTTATACTGAAAAAGATCAGCGCGGATGAGACTATTTTAGAAAACCGGCGTGATTCGGAAAGCCTGAACACGGAGATTGGGATACCCGCCGCAAGCGTCAGAATGAGCGCGTAACCGCCGATTTTAAGAGAAATTTCCGCGAGAAATGAGATCACCGGTGTTCCATGGATCATACTGGGAGGCAGGGCTATGTACAATATCGCGCCCATAATGATGCCGAACGCATATTTCAGCCAGAGTTTCATCGTGGCAAAAAGCATAGCGCCGCATCATTGGCAGGTCAATATTGCGGATCGAAGGCCCTTTCAGCAATTCGCATTGACAGACGGAGCGGTTTTCAGCTAATGTTCCATTCGCCGTTTCGACCCAGTAGCTCAGTAGGATAGAGCGACTGCCTCCTAAGCAGTAGGTCGCGCGTTCGAATCGCGCCTGGGCCAATAAGAGAGAGGTGGCAAGGCCAGATTTTAACTGCCTAATACAAGCAGAACCTGTATTCTACCATAGTATATGGCCCAGAAAAAATTGATATCCAAGTCGCGCGTCGCGAGCGCCCCATAATTGAAATAGATTTGCTCATGTATTGTGGACTGGTGTCAGTATAGTTGGATAATTCTCCAGATGCACACAATGTTACGAGTTTTTCAGTCCTTGACAATACGAAATTTTGTGGTACCATTATTAAACCGGTTAAGCATTATCCTTATCCGAAAGATGAAAAGGAGGAATACAGTATGAAACGAATTGCGTTGGCGTTCATGGTGCTGCTGACAGCCACGGCGGCCTTTGGCGCAGGAAAACTCACCCTCATGCAGAATAAGCCGGAAATCGACGCGCAGCTCAAGGCGTATGCCGCAGCGTGGGGCCAGAAGAACGGCGTCACGGTTGTCATCAAATCCATCGGCGGCACCTCTGGCGGCATGGGGCCGCAGCTCAAGGCCGATTACGCGGCGGGCGATATGCCGGACATCTTCGCGTTCGACGGACTTGAGTCCTTCAAGGAGTGGGAAGGCATCATTCTCGACCTTTCGAAGGAGCCTTGGGTTTCCAAGACTTCGGTCGCATTCAAATATAATGGGAAAGTGTATGGCTTCCCTGTCGCGGTAGAAGGCTGGGGTATGGCATACAATGCCGATCTGCTTGCGAAAGCGGGTATCGATCCCAAGACTCTTACCCGCTACGACGCCTACAAGAAGGCGTTTGAAAAACTCGATTCGATGAAAAGCGAGCTCGGCATCAACGCGGTAGTCTCCATGGCCGCCTCGGTCGAGATGGGCTGGGTCACCGCGCACCATAACTTCAATTCTCTGCTCGCCAACGGCTTGCCCTACGGCGATCTCTCTGTCGTCAACGATCTGCTCGCGGGCAAAGTCGATATGCAGCGTCTCCAGGAATATGCGGATTGGGTCGAACTTCTCTTTAAATACGCCGACAAATCGATTCTGCTCACTGGAAACTATGACGCACAGGTTGGCGCCTTCGCGACCGGAAAGACCGTTTTCCTGCACCAGGGCAACTGGGTGGACCCCAACCTGAAAGCGGCGAACGCCACCTTCAAGATGGGCTTTGCGCCCCATGGCTCAATGAAGAAAGTCACCGATGGCATCTTTGTCTCGGCGCCCTCCTTCTATGCCATCAACAAAGAGTCAAAGAACGTCGCGCTGGCCAAGAAGTTCCTGAATGACCTCGTGACCACGCCGGAAGGGGCAAACTACATGGTAAAAGAGGCGGGCATGATCCCCGCGTTCTCCGGCATCAGCCTCAATCCCGATGGTCAGCTTTCGAAGTCGGTCCAGCAGTGGGCGGCCGCTGGCAAGGTGTATAGTTGGGATCAATACTATTTCTCTGGCGACTTCAGGGACAAAGTGCTCACCCCGATTTACAACCAGTTTGCGGCAGGCAGCATCACCAAGGCTCAGTTTGTCGATTTGATGGCAAAAGCATTCAAGGACAACGCACAAAAATAAAATTCAACGCTGAGCAATTAGTGTGTTTGTGGCTTTCCAGATTCTAATTGCCGCTTGATTGGAGCCGCCTGCATTGCTAAGATAAATGCGAGCGGCTCCGTTTTTTTGTTTTTCCTTTAGGACCAGAGATCGTAAATAGTGGAAAGAACTGCAAAAAGGAGCGGGTATGACAAAAAAAACTGAGTCTAGGATCGTATTCTGGGTTTTCCTCGCACCTGTGCTCTTTGCCTTTATCATGGTCATGGTTATCCCCTTCTTTTTGGGGTCCTATTATGCGTTCACGAACTGGACGTCTTCAGCGAGAGTCGATAATGGTCTGCGGTTTATCGGATTCAAGAATTTTACTGACAGCCTGACAGATCCCTCGTTCCTTTATTCTTTCGGGATCACGTTTGTATACACAATTTTGAACATGATCGCAATCAATGTCGTCGCCTTTGCGCTGGCGCTTCTCGTGACGGGCAATCTCAGGTTCAAGAATGTCTATCGCGTGGGCTTTTTCGTGCCGAACCTTATCGGTGGGATTATTCTTGGATATATCTGGCAGTTTATCTTCAACAACGCCATTCCCTCCCTAGGCAGCCTGATACCAGCCCTCGGCTTTCTGGCCGATCCAGACAAGCTCATGCTGAGCAAAAACACCTCTGCGCTCGCGGCGATGGTCATCGTCGGCGCCTGGCAGTATGCGGGCTATATTATGATGATCTATGTCGCGGCGATTGAAAATATTCCTCAGGAGCTGATCGAGGCCGCAAAGATTGATGGCGCGACGCCGTGGATCCGGCTCAGGGCAATCACTATTCCGCTGTGTGCGCAGGCCTTTACCGTGACCATGTTCCTGACGCTCGTCAACTCGTTTAAGCAATTCGATGTCAATGTCTCCCTGACGAGCGGAGGGCCGTCGACCATGCTGATGGGCCAGCCCATCTTGGGTACGCAGTTGCTCGCGCTCAATATTTACAATACGGCATTCATTTCCAACAAGCTTTCCGAGGCCCAGGCCAGAGCATTTGTATTTTTCCTGGTGCTGGCGATCATTTCGATCATCCAAGTGTATGTGAACAAGAGAAAGGAGATCGAACTATGAAAGCCGCTCAGCCAAGAAGACCCGGCACGATCGTTGCGGAAATCGTCACTGCGCTCATATTTCTTCTTTTCCTGTTCCCATTCTTGCTCGTGCTCATCAATTCGGCCAAGACATCCTTCGAAGTGACACAGTATCCGCTCGCGTTGCCGACGCGCTGGGGAAATATCGTCGACAATATCGTAAAAATCTGGACAAGCGAGTCGGTGCGCTATCCAAGCTCGCTGTTGTCGAGCACCATAATCACGGCCGTGTCCCTGATTTTGATCAATGTGTTCTCCGCGATGGCTGGATGGGCGCTGGTGAGAACAAAAACAAAGACGTCGTCAGTCATCTTTTTTATCTTTGTGGCCTCAATGGTAATCCCTTTTCAAATCGTGATGTTTCCCCTGCTGTCCTGGTTCCGGACAGTGACGGTGGCGACGGGTATCAGACTGCTGCGCACCTATCAGGGGATTATCTTGAGCTATATCGGCTTCGGAGCGCCTCTGTCGATCTTTATGTTTCACGGCTTCATAAAGAGTATTCCTCTGGAGCTGGAAGAGGCGGCGACGATCGACGGATGCCATAAACACCAGATATTTTTTAAAATAATTTTCCCGATTTTGAAACCGATTCAGGCGACAGTCCTCGTGCTCAATGGCATCTGGATTTGGAACGACTATCTTTTGCCTCTCCTCGTGCTCGGCAAGGGCAACGATGTCATGACCATACCCCTGGCGGTGTCGAATTTCGCGGGGGCATTCGTAAAACAGTGGGATTTGATTTTAACCGCAATTCTTATGGCGATGGTCCCCGTGATCATCTTTTTCCTGTTCGCTCAGAAATATATCGTGAAAGGAATGGTCGCGGGCGCAATAAAATAGGCATGGACGGGCACATTGCGCCGTTCATCCGCAGTGGGTTGTGGCCGCTATGCCTCATCTTGCGAGAGTTTTTTCTGCGAGACTTTTTCTATTTCGGCCGAGAGCCAGTCGTCGCTGGTCGACCGCATATCTTCGATTGAAATACGAATTTCCTCGGCCTTCTTGCTGAGTTTTTCGATGGCGGCATGTCGTTCGCCCAGCTTGGACTGGGCATCCACGGCGTGCGCGGAGGCGAGGTCCAGAGAGAGTTGCCTAAACTGGTTCGAGAGTGAATGGAGTTTGATTTCGAGGCTTTCCTTGCGCTCGAGCAGAGATTCATGCGCTTTACGCTGGGCATCGATTTCTGCGATGCTCTTTTCATACTCGACTGCCAGAGAGGGAGAGGCGCCCTGCTTTTTGGCTTCAATCGTGGCACGGTCCTTTTCGAGTTCTCTGAGGGGCATGGATGCTATGAGGCCGTCCAGTTCGTTGAGGGTGGAGGCCAAAAGAAAAACCTGGTCCAGGCCGGCCTTGACCGATTTTTCTGTCTCCGGCATTTCATCGGGACTTATTTTTTTGAACGCCGCGAGACAGGATTCCGCGTCCTTCGCTGTCTGCGCATAGGTTTCGGCGTATGGTCCCAGGGATGCACCATCCGGGGCTCCAGGGGCGGCCGAAGAGGGCGTCCCGGACATCGGTCCCAGACCTTCGAAGAAGCGGCGGATACGGGCCGGCATCCGGGCGCGGTAGTCGATGGAGTGCACCACAAGGCTCAACGCCAGTACGCCGGTCGGAATAAGAAACCACAGCGATTGCGGCGCGGAAAAGAGATTGATGAAGAGAAAGAGCGAAGAGAGGCTGAAAAAACTAAAAAAACGGCTTAAAAATTTTATTCGCTCTTTATTGATTGCTTTATATTCTTTCAGGTGGTTCGCATCGAGGGCGGATATGCGGGCGGCCTCTCGGGCCATACGGCGCGACTGAGCCGAGCGGAAAAAACGCCGCAGAAGGCCCAAAAACCACATCGCCGTGATGGGGATGGCCCAGGGAATCTGATTCGCGTAGGTGATGTTGATGTACCAGAGAATCCCGTTTATTCCCAAGAAGGAGAAGATCGAGGGGACGACCGACGCGTTGAGCTTGTCCGCGGTTTTGGCGAGCTCTTCTTTATAGGTGGCGAATCCATTGAGGAATCTCTTCGAGATTTTCCTGTTGATCTTTTCCTCTATCCGGGTGGAGACCTCTTCATGCCTGTGACTTCTGTGGTGGTTCGAACCACGGATGATTCCCGCTTCGACGAGCTTTGAGATCGCGTCCCAGGCATCCTGTCCGTACTTGCCGAAATCGGCCCAGGCCTCGTCCGCCGAAGGGCGCCTGCCGGTTCTCCGTATCTCTTCGAATATCTCGCGCCTTATGGCTTCAAATGGGGGCTGGAGAGAAGAAGCGTCGTCCGGGGCGTCGCCGGTATCGGCTTTCCCTTTCCCTTGGGTACCCGCAGTGGTGTTTTTTGTGCCCGGTATCTCCGAGGCCGCCTCTTCTATGCGGAATGCCTCGATCTTTGCTCCGTTGGGTAGTTCAAGTTGCACGGGAATTGTCTTGCCCTGAATCGAGGGTGATGTGTGCAAAGCTGTGCCCGACACACAGATGCCGCCCGAAGGCACCGCGCGCACCAGCTCTTCCGCGATATCGGCGGCGCTTCCGATCGCGCCATCCGAGGTGAAGAGTATATCGCCGACATTGATGCCAATTCTGGCGGCGAAATTTTTAGCTATACGCTTTTGCACGTCGAGGGCCGCGCCGATCGCCGAAGATGAGGTGTCGAAGACGGCGACGGCTTCACCGCGCAGCGATTCGAGGAACCGGCCGCCTTTTGCTTCGCTCGCGGAGCGCACGGCCTCCCGAAATTGTGCGAAGGCGGCGAGCGCCTCTTCCTTGCCCCTCGAGAGCAGCGCGTCTGGGTCCGCAATCTCCGCGTGCATTATCGCGCACAGCCGAAATTCTTCAGATGACATGTAAATGTAGCCTATATCGATACTATTTGCTTGGTCAAGGAGATAGAGGGTGCACTGGAGGCGAACTCCGGAAATTAATCGTTTTTTAAGATAACATCAAAACTTGCGAACAGTTCGGGAATGGAAGCACGGCGCAGGGTGAGCGAAATCGTTTCGTCGGCGTTGATCCCCCGGGGGATGGGCATCTGTACTTCGTACCCGAATTCCGGGATGAAAATCTGGCCATTTTCTGAAGCGTCGAGCACCATACCCTGTCCTCTCCAGTCTCTGTGCCGGCTGAGGTACGTCAAGGTCCAATGGGCACGCGAATCTCTCTCCGCCTGACGGTTTTTTGCCGCCTGCTGGCTGTAGAAGTAAAGCCGTTCATTCACAGTCTCCAAATCGAGCGGGGCAGGGGCGTTGATTGCGGGCGCAGAGAGCTCTGAGTTCTTTTCTTTGGCAAGTACCGCATGGATTTGATAATGCGCCAGAAGATCCTGATACCGGCGCAAAGGGCTCGTGACCTGAGAATAGAAGGATAAGCCCAGGCCCGCATGCGCGGAGCACGTGGAGTTTACGAGGGCCGCCCTCATGGCGCGACGGCGACCATAATTTTCTGCGAGGCTCCGTGATGGCCCCGTTCCACAGCCCGCAAGGCTCGCAGACACCGGCGGTTCCTGCGTCGCGAAGGGGAAAGGGATGTTTCGTTCATAGGCCCAGCGCGCGGCCGCTTCCCCGGCGAGTATCATGAGTTCCTGCACCATTCGGGCGGAACGCGTCTGCGGTATGGGCAGGAACGACGGCTTCCCACCGCTTACCTTGATAGCGACTTCGGGAAACTCGATGTCGACCGCATTCTGGCTCCGCCGCAGCGCGGCTCGGGTCTCCGCCAAAGCCTGAAGTTTCTGCAATGAGTGAGTGCTTTCAAGCAGAGTATCAGCCTGTTCATACGTGAGACGTTCGACCTTCACGACGCTCGGCACAATCATCGTCTGGGCGATTCTGCCGTCTTCCCGCAGCGTGATGCCGAACGACAGGGCTCTGGACTCGGGAGCAAGGCCAAGACCGAGCGCCCTTACCAGCGAGGCCCCCAGCATCGGAACTATTTTTTCCGGCAAGTAGAGGGTTGATCCTCTCGCCATGGCCTCGGAGTCGAATTTGGACGTCGGCGAAATTATCGAGGCTGGATCGGCGACGTGTATCCAAATTCTATCTCCCTCGATGGAGATTGCGTCGTCGGGGTCATTCGACCATGCATTGTCGATGGCATAGGAATGAAGGTGCCTCAAATCGAGCCTCCCCAGGGCGAGGTCGGTCCTCTCCTCGATGACATCCGGCTCGGGAGGCAAGGAAAGGATGCACCCAGTGCGCTCGGGCCATGGATTGAAGGCCGCATCCCAATATCCCGTCGCCAGAAGGGCCTCGTGAATGGCCTGTGGAGTCATCTTGATTCCGAGTTCCCGCGCCAGAGGACTTTCGACGCTAACAGCACGCGCACCTCTGCTCAAGTCATCGAAGAATTGCTGAAATAGCGGGTTTTTTTCGATAAGCGCAGGGTCGCGCTTCCTCCATGCGCGACGGAATGATTCGACAAATGTCGCTTTGGTCTCGGCTATTTCCTTCTTTTTTTTCTCTTTATCGAGCAATTTTTGACACTCTTCAGCGCTGCGGATGTGGATGCCGCCTTCGAGAAGCTCCACCGCCGGATTCTTTAGGAGCGACTGCCACGCCACAACAATGTGTTCAGGTTTTGCATCGCCCCACGCGAGGTCCGCGAACTCTTTCCAGCTGATGAGCGCGAGTCCTTCTGGATGCTCTTCCTGAAGCAGTTCGAGAGCATCCTCGGCTTCGCGAGAACGCTGCTTCTCCGGAAAGGAATTGATGGGGCCGTTATGAAGGAGCGCGACATCCTTGACCCGGATGCGCCGTTCTTCTCCATCGATGGTGTGGATCAGAATCCGGTCAGCATCGCCAGAGATCACCATGGCTGGTTTTGTCTTGTACATGACCAACGAGTGAAGCGGGAGCATGTCTTGTTTATAGCTTCAAAGATGTCGATATACAATAGACATCAGCTCCATTGCGAAGCTGAAGAGCTTATGGTATATTTTCATGCATTAGAAGAATGATTCAGTCTGTTGAAGATGAGTGCATTAAAAACTGACACAAATGAAGAAGGAGAGTAGAATGACTGCGTTGCTGGTTGGTATTGGACTTGTCGTAGTCGCGGTGCTCATGGTACTTCCCGGAATTTTAGGCTGGGGGAGTGATGTCCTTGCTTTTCTTCGCGGCGCGCTTCCCGTCCTTGCTGCCTTCATCGGTGCTCTGGCGGTATTCATTGGCATTGCGGATATAAAAGACAAGATTGAAGAGAAGAAAGAAGAAGAGAAAGAAAAATCCGAAAACGAACAGGGAGAAAGCGAAGAGAAAAAGGACTAATCTGCATATATCACTTATAGATGCTTGACAGATTTCTCAATCTGTGGGAATATGCACCCGCATTTTTTGAATACTCCACAATAGGGTGAAGGTATACATACATGAAGACCGTATTTGTAACTGCCGCGACAGCTGAGCGCAAATGGTATATTATCGATGCCGCGGGCAAGCCCCTTGGGCGCGTTGCGGCCAAGGTCGCATCGATGTTGAGAGGCAAGAATAAGCCGACGTTTACTCCAAGCCAGGAAACCGGTGATTATGTCATTATAATCAATGCCGATAAGGTCGTGGTGACGGGGCGAAAGCGTCAGAACAAGATGTACTACTACCACACCGGATTCCCGGGTGGCATCAAGGATTTCAATTTCAATGAGCTCATCGGACGCAACCCTGTTTCCCCGATGGAGATCGCTATCCGCGGCATGTTGCCCAAGGGGCCCCTTGGCCGCAAATTGTTCAGGAATGTGAAGGTATATTCCGGTCCGGATCACCCGCATGCGGCCCAGATGCCGACCGCAATCGATCTTTAAGGGGAAGGAAGACAAGATGGTTAAGAATATCAACCTTGGTATCGGCACGGGACGCCGTAAGTGCGCAATCGCGAGGGTCTTTCTTCGGGAAGGCTCCGGCAAAATAGTCATCAACCAGAAGGACCTCAAGGAATATTTCCCGGCTGAGGGTCTCGTCGCACAGGTGCGGAAACCGTTCCTCGTCACTGCCAGCGAGAATAAGTTCGATGCATATATCACCGTAATCGGCGGTGGCCCCACCGGTCAGGCTGGCGCATGTACCCACGGGCTTGCGCGCGCCCTCGCACAGATTGACCCGGCAAACCATGTATCGCTCAAGGCGAATGGGCTCTTAACCCGCGACCCCCGCATGGTCGAGCGCAAGAAATACGGCCAGCGCGGCGCACGCCGGAGATTCCAGTTCTCCAAGCGCTGACGACATATGGCGATGCGGATCGAATCCGTTCGCGAAAGGGCCTCCGGAACGCTCGAAGTGGCGGTCTCCGGAGGCCTTCTGTTTAATTTCGATGCGAAAGATGCCCAGCTTCTGGGCTACTCATTCGACTGCGGGGATCGCGTACTCGTCGCTGTGGATGGGAGTACGATGTCTCTCATGCCGAACGAATTTTGTGATGAAGGCGCCGCTACCGCGCTTGGCCGCTTGAACAACCTCCACAGAGCCCGCAAGGACGCACTGTCGATCGTTTCGTGCGCCGAACAGGCCTCGAAGCAGTTGTATGAAAAGTTGCTGAAAAAGGGATATGCGACCGACATTGCCCGCACATGCATCCTGTGGATGTGTGCTGAGCGCTATGTCGACGATCGCCGTTATGTCAAACTGCTTCTGCAATCTCATGTAGTGAGAAGAGGGCAGGGGCCGGATCGCGTAAAAGCGATAGCGTGGTCCCGTATTGGCCTCTTGGAAAATTCCAAGAGTATACTTGCCGATGGCTTCGCGGCGCTCGAAGAAGATGGCATGCAGGACGCGATCCGAAGGAGTTGCGCCAAGATTCTGAGGCGCACTCAGAATCTTCCCAGCGACGGTCGGAGACTCGGCCGCGGATTCATCCGAAGCCTGCGCCGGCCTGGTAATTTTTCATGGGCGCCCGGGGATGATCCCGACGCGGAGCCGCGCGGCATGTCCTTTGCCGAACGACGTTCGCTCCTCCGCGCCTATCTGAAGGATGAGGGATTCCCCCCAAAGGCGGTTGAAAAATACCTGGAGTCTTGGGAAGTGGAGCAAAATGACAAAAATTGAAAATACTATTTTCCAATACTTGACAGACCTTACAACAAGATTCAATAATATGTCATAAATTTCAAGTCGGAGGGGAGTATCGGATGGATGACGATATCCTGACCATTGAAGAAGTAGCGAAGTATTTGCGGGTATCCGAACGAACAGTGTACGATTGGGCACAAAAAGGTGAAATACCTTCAGGAAAGATTGGCACTGTCTGGCGCTTTAAGAAGAGCGAAATTGAGCGATGGGTCAACGAGCGTCTTTCTTCAAATCGGCCGGTAGCGCTCATCAGCAGCGTAAAAATTCAGAACATCATCTCGCCTGACCGAATTCTGTTTCTCAATTATCCCTCGAAGCGCGACGCGCTTATCGCACTCGCCGAAAATCTTTCGACGGCGCCCCAGATCAAGAATAAGCAGGAATTGATCTCGGAAATTCTGCGCCGCGAAGAGCTCATGAGCACCGCGATCGGGAAAGGCATCGCGATTCCCCACGTTCGTCTGAACTCCGTGACGGACCTGGTGATCTCCATTGGCATCTCGAAGTGCGATATCGGCGACTTCCAGACCCTCGACGATGTGCCCGTGCGGCTTTTATTCATGATTGCCGCGGCGTATAATCAGCATGCGTATTACCTGCAGACGCTTTCATTTTTCTCTGCGCGGCTCAAGGTGGTGGAACTCCGGGATGGGCTTCTGAACTGCAAAACGGCGAATGAGGCATACGAGCTGTTGATTCAGCAGGATCAATAGAGCCGCCTCGCTCTGATGAGAGCACCTGCAGTGCGCCAGCGCGTTTCTGCGGGTGCTTTTTATTTGATTTGAAAGGACATGCTTTGTGTATTTGAAAAGCCTTGAAATATTCGGATTCAAATCGTTTGCGGACAGGGTGCGCATCGAGTTTTCTCAGGGAATTTCGGCCCTGCTCGGGCCGAACGGCTGCGGCAAGTCCAACATTGTCGATGCCATAAAGTGGGTCGTCGGGGAGCAGTCGGCGAAGAGCCTGCGCGCCGATTCGATGGAGGACATCATCTTCAACGGCACGGAGAACAGGCGGCCTCTGTCGGTCGCGGAGGTGGCGATCACCATCGGCAACGAGGGGGAAGCCCTTCCTCTCGATGTGCCCGAGATCGAGGTGAAACGGCGGCTCTACCGCTCCGGCGAGAACGAATATTTCATCAACGGCAAACAGTCGAAACTGAAGGAGGTGCGGGAGCTCTTTTGGGACACGGGGATCGGCAAGTCGGCCTATTCGGTGATGGAGCAAGGGCGCATCGACCAGGTCCTGTCGTCCAAGCCCGAGGACAGGCGCTATCTCTTCGAGGAGGCCGCGGGCATCACGAAACACAAAGTCCGTGCCCGCGAGGCCGAGCTCAAGCTCGCAAAAACCGAAGAGAATATGCGCCAGATCGAGGGCATCGTCCGGGAAGTCAAGCACTCCTACGAGAGCCTGAGGGCTCAGGCCGAAAAGACCATACGGTACCGACAATTAAAAGATAAGATATTTGAAACCGAGCTCGATCTCTACCTCGTCCGGCTGCGGCAATATGTCCGCGAGCGCGACCGCAGCAGCGCGCTGTTCGACCAGAAGAAAAAGGAGCGCGAGGCCCTCGTTCAGCGCATCGACAGTATGAGCGAATCGATGTCGAAGGGGCTCGACCTCGTCAACGAGCTTGAAGCCAGGCTCGTCGAGATGCAGAAGCTGCTGTACGGGCTTGCGGTTGAGAAGAACGGCAAGGAGAAACAGAAGGCGCTCCTCGCGGAACGAGGCCGCGAGCTGCGGGCGAAGATCGAGCAGCTGCAGGGGCGGGATCGTGCCATCGCCGCGAAGATCGAATCCCTTCAGGATGAAGAGGGCGAAAAAGAGGCCGAACATGCGGGCTACAGGGCGCGGATTCGTGAGGTTGAGGCCAATATCCGCACCTTCGATGAGAACATCTCTGCCGCGGCTCTCTCGGTGAAGGCCAACGAGGGGACCATCAGGCACAACGCCGAAGAGTCAAAGGAAATCGGCCAGAAGACCGCACAGCTCCGCCAGGAGCTCGATACGATCACGGAGAGGATCGCCCAGCTTGTCGATGAGCGCCTGCGCCAATCCGAAGCCCACATTGAACAGCGGCAGAAGCTCGAGGCTCAAATCCGTCAGAGAATCGCCGAAATCGCGCTTTCGACTGCCTCGCGGGCAGACAGGCTTCAGGACTATGCGCGAATCGCGATGACTCTGAGCCCTCAGGAGCGCGCGCAGGAAATCGAGAGACTGAGTGCCGACCTGCGCGCACTCTCTTCGCAGTCCAAGTCGCTGGAAGACGATTTTTTGCGGTATATCGCCATCGCTCCGAGTTTTCTCAATGAACTTGTCGCGCCTGAAGGGGTTATGACACAGAAGCGGCGCATCGACGCGGCTATTTCTTCTCATGCGGATCGCATGAAAGAGATCGAGGCCGAAAATCAGGCGCTCTCGGCGCGGAATGGTGATCTCGCGAAAAAAATTGAAGCCTATCGTAAGACGCTCGAAGAGGCGCGGCTTGAAAAGACCAAGATACAGGCTCAGATGGAGGCCGCCCAGGATGCCCTTTCGGTGTTGAGGCGGGAGATTTCGGGGCAGGAGGCCTACCGTAGGGAGATAGCCAACGAGCTTGCGGGTGAACAGAGGCGCCTCGACGAGCTCGATGAGGAGATTGTGACGCTCGAAGAGGAGCTCGCCGAAATTGAACAAAGAGGCCGCCGCCTTTCGGAGGAGATGACGGAGCTTGAGAACTCCATCAGCCAGCGCACCGCCGACCTCGCGGAGAAGCGCAAGGAGGCGTCGGAACTCGAGCAGAAATTGCAGGAGATGCAGCAAGAACTTGAAGATCTGCACATGGCGGTGGCCCAGAGCGAAACCGAGATTCGGAATCTTAAGGGCACTTTTACGGAACTCTATTCGCGGGACCTCTCCGCGTACGAGGGCAGGATGTACGAAATCCGAAGACCTCTTTCGGAGATTCGGGAAGAGCTTACATCGCTGAAATCGTCGTTATCGTCGCTCGGCTCTGTCAATCTCATGGCCCCGGAAGAATTTGAAGAAGTGCGGCAGCGCTATGAATTTTTGAATGGCCAATACGAGGATCTGCTGAAGGCGCGCACGGACCTGGTGCGCATCACCGACGAAATACGCACCGAGAGCGCCCTGCTTTTTGTCGACACCTACAACAGAATCAAAAAGAATTTCCACAATATGTTCCGCAGGCTCTTTGGTGGGGGAAGAGCCGAACTGCGCCTCCTTGATGCCGACCATGTACTGGAGAGCGGCATCGAGATATACGCCCAGCCGCCCGGGAAAAAGCTTGAGAATATATCGCTTTTGTCGGGCGGCGAGCGGACGCTCACCGCGATCGCGCTTCTGTTTGCGACATACACGGTCAAACCCTCGCCGTTCTGCTTCCTGGACGAGATCGACGCCGCGCTGGATGAGGGCAATATCATTCAGCTGGTCAACCTCCTGAGGGAATTCGGCACCACGAGCCAGTTCATCGTGATCACGCACAACAAGAAGACGGTCGCCTGTGCCGACACGCTGCTCGGGGTCACGATGGAGGAATCGGGCGTCACGAAGACGATTGCCATTCGGGTTCAGAATGAGAATGGCGTCATGCGCCCCGTCTATGTCCGCGATCAGCCATTCGAGGAAGAAGAGGTCGATTACGAGGACGGGCGCCAGCTCGACGACAAGGGCGGCATGACGGTTACGAGAGCCTAGCCATTGCAGGGTGGCATGAACTTTGCATTTTTAAGGATACTTCGATGAACGCACGCGCACTCGATGAGAGGCTTTTCTACAGAGATCCATGGCGTTCTGAGGCAGAGGCCGTCGTCGTGACGATAGAGCGGGATGATTCGGCGAAGTCAGGGCAGGTCCGCGTCTTGCTCGACACGACGATTTTTTATCCCGAGGGAGGCGGACAACCGCCTGATGTGGGGTTCATTGAGAAAGCGCGCGTCGTCGATGTACAGGAAATCGAGGGACAAATTTGGCACTTCGTAGAAATTCCGGCGGAGGCTGAAGGCGATATGGAAAAGCTCGCCACGGAAGGCCTTCGCGCGGGGGACTCTGTGCACCTTCGGATCGATTGGCGGCGCCGCCTCTACCACATGCAACAGCATACAGGGCAGCACCTCTTGTCGGCGGTGCTTGAGCGGGACTACGGCATCCATACCCTCTCTTTCCACCTTGGCACCGAGTACTGCACCATCGATGTTTCGGCCAAGAATCCGGCGGACCTGCCGCTTGAAGAGATCGAAGCTAAGATCGACGAGTGGATCACGCGCGATGTCCCGGTGAGGATACATTATTGTCCTCCTGAGGATCTGTCTTCCTTCAGGCTGAGAAAGAGGCCGCCTGCGGACGAAGCCGTCATCAGGGTCGTCGAGATCGATGGGTACGACTGGTCGCCCTGCGGCGGCACGCATGTCGAGCGGACAGGTCAGCTGCGTGCGCTCAAGATACTCTCGCTCGAGCGATACAAGGGCAGTGTGCGCGTGTATTTTGCCTCTGGCACCCATGCGCTCGAACTATTGCGGAAGACGTACGAGGAGACGAAGCGGGCCGCTCTCCTGCTCGGCGTGGGAGTGGAGGATATTATGTCGCGCCTCCAGGATAACATTGGAAAGGTCACGCTCTTTGAAAGAAGGGCAAAGCGATGCGCGCAGCGGCTCGCCGAGGCGGAGGCGAAGCTGGCTTTCTCACAGGCGGCACCAGACGCCGTGCTCGAATTCAGGCCCGAGGATGAAGACGCGGAGAGGGGAACGGGGCTTGTCAAAGCCGCGGCCGCGCTCGGAAGGGCTGCCGTCGCGCTCTCCCTCTCCGATTCCACTGTCGTGGTGCAGGTTGTCCAGAACGCCGGCTCTCCGTCTCTGGCTGAACTCCTGAAAGAGAAGATGGCCGCGCTGGGCGGCAAGGGGGGAGGAAGCCCGACCTTCTTCAGCGCTGGTTTTTCGTCGCCAGACACGGCGACTCTCTTTGCAACCTACGCGAAAAAAGTACTGGAAACAGGACGCCCCTAAAGCGTCAGGGGCCGCCTGTTGTCCGCGAGCCTCTGGCTCAGATAATCCTTGTCGAGATTGAGTTCCAAAATAAAGAACCGCATCTGCTCTTCGGACAATAAGTTCTGTTCAGCGTAGAGATATACCAGCGCCCGCTCCGCGATGAGCGGCACCTTGAGCGCGTTCATCTGAACTTCCTGTTCCGGCCCTTCCGTACAGCGGGTCTCTATCGAGGCGTAGAGCCGCGACTCTTTGATGTTTCCCTGCAGGGCGCTCAGTTCGGCGAGCAGAGGGGCGATGTTGCCGCGCGCGGCCAGCTCGCCCAATGGCTTGAGCGTAAAGAAGGTGTATTCCTTTCCCGGCAGATAGTGGTGTTCGTCGCAGCGTGTGCAATAGTTCGGCTCGCGTCCGTCGTGCTTCGTGCGGTCTCCTCCTATTATGATGAGTGGATCGAAATACAGGGCGGGGCACTCTTGGCCGTCCACCAGGTAGTAACGGTAGGTGTAGAGCGAGTCTTTGAGACACTCTTCGTGCTCGCAGTATGCCGTGAATGGGATGATGTCGGTCGCTGTCTCCAGAAGCAGCCTCGCGGTCTGATTGAAAATTTCCCTGCGGAAATTGAGGACGAGGGTGGGATATATGAAGCAGAGTCCCCTCGAATCGGCCTCGTCCTTCATGAGATACGCGATGCGCTCGTCAAAAAATGCGGCCTCGTCGATAACCCATGTGCCGACCCCGGGGTTCTCGGTGATGAGCACTTCGAGGCTGAAGGAATCCTTTGCCGAGCTTATTCTGTCCCCGCAGCGCTCGTAGCCGCCGCGGTACGCGAGCGCGTCGTCGGGATAATCCGGAAAGCGGCTCTTATCGAGGGCAGAGCGAACGACAAAGACATCCCTGCGATCGACATTGCCGGAGCTCGTAAGGCGCGCCGCAGCGCCCTTCTTCTTGAGGGCGACACGGCTGTCGCGCCAGACGCGTGCCGAGAACTCGGTCTTGCCTGAGCCCATGGGACCGATGACGAGGATACGCTTGCCCGCGGAGATAAAATCATGGTGGCGGCTCATCGAATGAATATTGAGCTGAGGGAAGCCCAGGCTTTTGAGAAATTCTCCCGTCTCTTCGTTGTTTTGCATGGTTATTCCTGTCGCTGCGGCCTATCTTGAAGAAGATGCCTCTGCGGCGCATGCCAGTGCGCCGACGGCTGAGGCCGTGCCTGCCCGCACAACGTTCGGATTGACGCTCGGAGTCCCAAAACGTAGATATTTATAGGGATGTACATCGAGGGCATTTTGATACCAGCCCTGGATATAGTCGGTATCGATGATCGACGCGGCGAAGTTGTGATAGACGGGAAGGCATGCCGCGCTCTGCAGGAGTTCGGTCTCAGCCTTCGCGAGGAGAGCCATGCGCGCGTCATCACCCGCGTTATAGGATTGATGTATGTAATCCATGTAGACTGGATCGTCATAGCCCGCGATGTTGAGCGGCGCCCCGCTTGTCCACATCTGCAGGAAGGCTTCGGGATCCGCAAAGTCCCCGATCCATGTCTCGTGTGCGATCGTAAAGGACGCAGTTTCGGCGCGGTTCCCGATAACATCATAGTACGAAGAAGGGAGCATAGGCTTCAGCGTCACTTTTAGCCCGAGCGCTTTTTCCCATTCGTTTTTGAACGTCGTGGCTATCGAGCGCGGGCGCTCATAATCGGCAAATGCGATGACAATCTCCGGAAGGCCCTCTCCATTCGGATAGCCCGCCTCCGAAAGAAGTTGCATCGCCTCCTCACGGTCGGCCTTTTCTATCCCCCTTGTCTTCGAGTAACCGGGGAGGGGCAGAACGAGTGTCGTGGCGGGCAGTCTGTAGAGATCGCTGCTCCGGATGCTGTCCCAAGGGAGGAGTAAGGCAAGCGCTCTCCGCACTCTCTGGTCGTTCCAGGGCGCGGACCGGCAGTTGAAAAACCAGTAATGCGTGGAGTAGATAGGGAAGATCTGGATTGCTGTCTGCAGCAGCACCTGTTCATATGTACCGGGGCCGTCGAGCCAATGCACATGGCCAGTGTTGAACAGCGAGGTTGCAAGAGCATCGTCATCGGTGAACATCATGCGCAGCGTGGGGATACTCACATTGTCCGCATCCCAGTATTGATCGTTTTTTTCAAGCACGAGCTCTTTGTCCGTCATGGAAACCGGCTTGTAGGGGCCATTGACCGGGTAGGGCACCGCGGCGTTCCAGTCCTTCACCTTCATCATCGAAGGGTGAACAAGAGAGAAGGATTGATGACAGAGAAGCCTCGTAAAATAGGCGACAGGGCGCACGAGGGTCACCTCGAGTGTCCGGGAATCCAAGGTCCTGATGCCTACGTGCTCCGGATTTCGGTCCGTGCCCATACGGTATTCTTTCGCGCCAGTGATAATGTCGAAGAACGTCGCGTATTCGGCGTTCAGATCGAGCATCCTGAACCATGAACGCGCGAAGTCCTCCGCGGTGATCTCCGTGCCGTCGGACCAGCGGGCGCCATCCCGGATGGTAAAGCGGTAGACCTTCTTGTCGGTCGAGCGCTCCCAGGATTGCGCGAGCGCGCGCACCGGTTCGAGTGATTGAGGATCATAGGTGAACAGACCCTCATAGAGCGCGGTATGAATTTGGGCTTCATTGGAAAAAAGCGCTCTTTGGGGGTCCAGCTCCGGCAGTTGGGCGCCGTACACCGTGACAAATTCCGTTGCCTGTTCCTGCGCCGCGAGCGGCGCGAAGGTTATGGCCATGGCGAGGATAGCCAGCGAAAGTCTTGAGTTCATGGCTACAAGTATGCGATAAAATAGGCCGGAAGGCAATAAACATGGGGCTTGAAAAAGCATTTACACTCGAGCGACTCGTGGTCGGAGTGCTCTCTTCTGATGAACGTGCGGAGAATGCCGCGCTCGACGCGATGATCGAGCTCTATGGCCCCCTGTGCTTTCGATCCGCGAAAGAGCCGTTTTTGTGGACAAAATATTATTGCCCCGAAATGGGGGATGGAATCTTGAGGTCCTACTGGGCTTTTGAACGGCTCATTGATCCTTCCAGACTGGCCGCGGTCAAACACGCCACCGATACCACCGAGCAGAAACTCGCCGAGAATGGCTGCAGAAAGGTCAACCTCGATCCGGGCCTGCTCGGCACTGCGCGATTCTGCCTCGCCACCACAAAGGATCGTTCTCACCGCATTCCTCTTGCGGACGGTATTTACGCCGAGCTGACACTGATGTTCGAACACGGTGAATTCAGGGCACTTCCGTGGACCTACCCTGATTGGGCGTCGGAACCGGTGAGGGGGATGCTGGCGGAATTGAGGACGGGCCTTCTGGCCGATCTGCGGCAGATGCATCTTCTGTAGCTTTTGGAAATCTGAACTCGAAGAGCGACCCCTCGCCGGCCCAGCTCTCGGCGCGGACAGTTCCCCCGTGCGCCAGCGCGATGTGTTTCACGATCGCGAGACCGAGCCCCGAACCGCCGCTCGAGGTAATTCGTGACGCCCCTTCTCCGCTCGCGCTGCTGCGGGCCTTGTCGGCTCTATAGAAGCGTTCGAAGATATGCGCGAGATCTTTGGGAGGGATGCCGGCTCCGTAATCTCTCACGCGTATCACAACAGTATTCTCCTCCCTCACCGCACCCACAAGAATTTTCTCATGAGAGCCGGAATGCTGGACCGCGTTGGCCATGAGGTTGAATGCCGCCTGCTCTATCAGACCGGGATTGGCATATACTTCCAGATCGTCCGGGCAATCGAGTTCGGTGGCCCCCGAGTCGGCATATTGAAGCCGCACCGTACGGGCAGCCTCCGCCAGTACCGACTTGAGGAAGAACGTTTCTTTGACAATCCAGGAGGCCGGGTCCTGTTCCAGCTTGGCCAGCATGAGCAGGTCAGCGACGATGCGCTCCATGCGCGCCGCCTGGTGTTCTATCACTTCCGCCCAACTCCGATATTCTTCGGCGATCTCCGCTCCGTCGAGCAACTCGGCATACCCCTTCACAATTTGGACGGGCGTGCGGAGCTCATGGGATACATTCGCCACGAAATTCTTCTTGAGAAGTTCCATTTTCTTGAGAGAGGTGACATCATTGAGTACGACAACGACTCCCTCGGAGTCCCCGACCCGGAACCGCCGTGCCCTCGCGGTAAGAATAATCTCTTTTTTCTCTTTTAACATCGAAAACTGTTCGACGAGGGCGTGGCCTTCTCTGATGGATTCCTCTATGAGCCCTATAATCGGAGGCGCCTTGAAAAAGAAGGATTCTGCGGTTTGAGCCGGAGCCTTAGGAAGCTCAAAGAGCCGGTATGCCGCCGTATTCGCGGCCAGAAGTGCGTTTGGCGCACGGATGGCGATGATGGCTTCCTCCGTTGCATCGAAAATGGACTGGAGCCGCTCTGCAAGCTCCATGACTTCGCGTGACTGTGCGCTCAGGCTTTCGGCGACAAGATCGAGATTTTTCTCGATTTGGGCAAATGCATCAGGGATATCCAGTGACTGATCGGAAGATGTGGGCGACTCGGAAGGAGAGCGCTGTTCGGCAACGGGAATTTGCTGGAGCCCCTTGTCTGTGATCTTTTTTGATAGATACCGAGTGATGGCATCGATCTTTGTCTCGAGTGCGGTGAGAGGTTTCTGATATATTGTATTCTGCATACGGAAAAGGACGAAAAAAAGTACAATGTCCAGCGCCAAGAAAACGGCGAATGCAATCATGACATCATAATTACTTGCAATTAAAAAAGATACTGACGCAGAACAGAGAAGCCCGCACAACCCCCAGAAGAGCAGACGCTTCGCACTCATTGGAATGTGGGTATTGATAACTTTCATTCGTCTCTGAATCGGTATCCGACTCCCCTCACTGTTTCGATGAGAATGCCCTTTTCACCAAGCTTGCGGCGAATCGCGAGTATGTGGACATCGATAGAGCGCTCTGTCACCGCGACATCACCGCCGCGTATTTCCACGATCAGCCTCTCTCTGGAAAAGACCCGTCCGGGATTTTTCATCAACAGCTCAAGAATCGCAAATTCTGTCGCGGAAAGGTCGACGATTCCGTGTTCATTTCGGACCTCGTGCCGGCCGCTGTCGAGTAAAATTCCCATTTTTTGAAGGCGTGTGTTGCTGTCTTCGGGTTGGACGCTGGAATCATGGCGCCGAAGCACCGCGCGCAACCTGGCCTCCAGCACTTTCAGGCTGAAAGGCTTGACGATGTAGTCCTCCGCGCCGAGCTCGAGGCCCGCCACCACGTCGGCGTCGTCGTCCTTCGCCGAGGCTATGATGATGGGAATTGCGGAAAACGCGGGGTCTTTTTTGAGTTTGCGTATGAAGGCGAAACCGTCCATGCCCGGCAGCATGAGATCGAGGAGGATCGCGGACACGGCGCCATTTTTCAGGAATGAATGCGCGTGTTCGGCGTCCTGTTGTATGATAGTGCGGTAACCGACTTTGCCCAGACTCGTCGCAATCATCTGGGCAATATCGCGGTCATCTTCCACGACCAGTATGGTTTCCATTTTTTTACCTTAGGGGTTCAGTTCCACATGGACTCCCTCGACCATATACAATATGGATTCACATGCGTTGGTCATGTGGTCGCCGAGTCTTTCCAGATAGCCTGAGACCTGAATGAATTTTGCCATTTTCTCCGCGTCGTCGGGGCGCGCGCTGAGCAGAACGACCATCTCCTTTATCACACTTTTGTGGAGATGATCGATCTGATCGTCCATGAGCGAAGTCTGGCGGGCAACCACGGTGTCCCGCGCGATGAAGGCGTTGACTGTGCCCGCGATCATCGAGGCGCCGATGTTCGCCATCTGCTCGAGCATCTCGGTCTGACGCCACTGGGGTTCCTGCACGAAGAACTTCGTCGCCTTGGCAAGGTGTGCGGCGTAATCCGCGCCGCGCTCGAGGTCGGAGGCCATCTGAATGGCGCAGAGAAGAAGACGCAGATCTTTGGCGACGGGCTGCTGGGTCGCCATAGTCGTCGCGACGAGGTCGTCGATCTCAAGCTGTTGAATATCGATATGGGCGTCGGCCTTTTTTATCTTCTTGGCCGAGTCGAGGTCGCGTTCTCGGAACGCGAACATGGCTTTCTGAAGCGCGTCGACGGTCGCCGCACCCATCGCGGTGATTCGCGCGTTGATCTCTTCAATCGAGCGCTCAAATGCTTCCCGTGGCATACTTTACCTCCGCCTTCCCATCAACCGAAGCGGCCAGTGAGATAGCGCTCGGTCCGTTCATCTTCCGGAGAGATGAATAATTTCTTCGTAGGCCCGACTTCGATGAGATCCCCCAAGAGCATAAATGCGGTGTTGTCCGAGATGCGGCCCGCCTGCTGCATGTTATGCGTCACTATAATTATAGTATATTCCTTGCGCAATTCGGAAATCAAATCCTCTATGTAGGAGGCGGCGATGGGGTCGAGGGCGCTCGTCGGCTCATCCATGAGAATCACGTCAGGCTGAAGCGCGATCGCCCGGGCGATGCAGAGCCGCTGCTGCTGTCCGCCCGAGAGCGCGAGGGCGCTCTTTTTCAGCTTGTCCTTGACTTCGTCCCACAGCGCCGCTTTTCGGAGGCTCTGCTCGACGAGTTCGTCCATGCCGCCCGAATAGCCGTGAACCTTCGCTGCCCAGGATATATTCTGGTAGACGCTCTTCGGAAAGGGGTTCGGTTTCTGGAACACCATGCCGATGTGCCGCCTTATCACCACGGGGTCGATGGAGGGCTCATAGATGTTTTTATCGTTGTACCAGACCTCCCCGAGAGTGCGCGTGCCCGGTATCAGCTCGTTCATCCGGTTGAGGGCCCTGAGCAGCGTGCTCTTTCCGCAGCCAGAAGGCCCGATGATGGCGGTGACATTGCGCTCCTGAAAGCCCATGGAGACGTGTTTTACGCCCTGATGGCCATCGCCGTAGACGATGCTGAGGTCCTTGGTCTCGAGAATAAAGGAGAATTGGGTCGTGGCTTCCTGCATCATGCACCTAAACCTTATTCTTTCCGCATCAGTGCAATGTGAGCAAATTGTTAAAAAATGGTTAAATCATATGAATTCGGCGGCCGAAAAATTAACTTTGGGTGAATTTGACCCAAGGCCGTCATGCGGGCTCCCGCAGCATCAGCCTGATGTCGCCCACGCTCTTTACGGAGTGGCGGCCCATCCAGGCGGCGATGCCCTCGAGCACTTCCTGCGGGGCGCCGGGGTTTGAAAAGAGCGAGGTCCCGATCTGAACGGCCTGGGCGCCGGCGAGAAGATACTGAATCGCATCGTCCGCCCGGGAGATTCCCCCAAGGCCGATCACGGGAATTCCGACGGCTCGGCTCACTTTGTAGGTCGCGGCAACCCCGACGGGGCGTATCGCCGGTCCGGAGAGGCCGCCCGTGCCCCGCGCGATGGCTGGCCTCAGCCTTTCCGTGTCTATGACCATTCCGACGACCGTGTTGATGCAGGAGATCGCGTCCGCGCCTCCCGCTTCCGCGGCGCGCGCGACATCCGCGATGTCGGTCACGTTCGGGCTCAGCTTGAGGACGAGCGGGCGCGCCGTACGCTTCTTGAGAGCGCGCGTCAGCCGCTCGATCAGCGCGGGGTCGGTGCCGAAAGACATGCCTCCCCTGTGCACATTCGGGCACGAGACGTTGATCTCATAGCCGTCCACCCCAGAGCGCCCTTCAGACCCGGGAGCGGCCGAGGCAAGACGCTCTTCTATGCGCCCGATGACCGCGGCGTAGTCGTCCTCGGTTGAACCGGCGACATTGACGATGATCGCGCAACGGCGGCGGCTCAGGAGGGGAAGTTTTTTCTCCAGGAATTGTTCGACGCCGGGATTCGCGAGGCCTATCGAGTTGATGAGCCCCATCGGCGTCTCCACGAGACGGGGCGCGGGGTTGCCTTTCCGCGGCTCCAGAGTCACGGCCTTGGTGTAGAGGGCTCCCAGCGCGTCGATGTGGACGAGTTCGTCGTACTCCTCGCCGTATCCGAAGGTGCCGGAAGCGACGCCCACGGGATTGGACATAAGAAGGGAGCCGATGCGGACGGAGAGGTCGAGGCCGGCGGGCGGAGCCGCTCTCTGTTCTGTCTCGCTCATTTCAGGCTCGCCTCCCAATCGATTTGACCTGCCTCGAAGACGGGACCATCGGCGCAGACGCGCAGAAAGTCTCCCGAGGTGGAGGGAAGCACGCAGCCCTGGCAGGCGCCGACTCCGCAGGCCATCCACTGCTCGGCGGAGCAGTGGGCATCGATGTGGTGAGCCCCGACAAATTTCGCGAGGGAGGCCAGCATGGGGCCGGGACCGCACCCATAGAGGTGCCAGGCCCTCCCTGAACTTTCCTCGCTTTTCAGAGAGGCGAGGGCGTCCACCACCGTCCCACGGAAGCCTTCCGAGCCATCGTCGGTGGCGAAGAACGCCCGCGAGAGCAGTTCCTTCCAGAGAGAGGCCATCGGGCTGCCATCTAAGGAACCGGCGCGCAGCGGGATGAGCGATGCGCTGCGGAAACCCAGGACGAGTCTGTATCCGGCGTCTTCCGGCGCAGTCTGTGCGCGCGACAGTGAGTCGGCGAGGAAGAGCAGGGGACCGATCCCGATCCCGCCTCCGGCGATGATGGGCCTCTGGCCCTGCTGCGGCGAAGGGAAGCTGTTTCCCAGCGAGGCGATGACATCGATGAGGCTGCCTGGCTTTTGGAGCGCCAGCGCCCTCGTGCCGGGGCCGCGTACCTGATAGATGGAATGGGCGAAAGCGCTGCCTGTTGCGGCCGAAGCGCGGGTTTTCCGTTCTGCGGGCTCAAATCCCGCGAACGCCAGCGGGCGCCTCAGAATGGAGCCGGCGCCGGTCTCGACCAACGCGGGAAGCACCGTAAAGAATTGCCCCGGTGTAGGGTCAGACAGGCCCGGGGGCCATTCGAACGCCAGGTGCATCCAATTCGGCGCAATCGGTTCGTTGAGGAGTACTGGCGCGTTGAATTGTCGCATAGAATCCACCTGGTCTGGGATTCTATCAAAACAACGCGCATTTTGATACTATGCTGCAAATGATCCAGATACTGATACTGCTCGCGTTTTTGCTCGCTGGGGCTCTGGCGGTGTCCCTGAGGCTGGCCCCCAAGCCGAGGATCGTGGAGATTTCGATCACTGTGGCGCTCTGGCTGCTCCTGTTCAGCATGGGTTTCCGTATCGGCAATAATCCGGAACTTGTCCGCTCCATAGGCACAATCGGACTTCTTGGCCTTGTCGCCGCCGCCTGCACCATAGCGGGAAGCTGCCTTGTCGTCTGGCTCCTGAGCCGTCTGCTGCCGCGGGCGGGCTCGTTCAGGAAGCAGCAATCCGCCGTCGCGGCGTCTTTCGTTTCCATGGAGCCGGGTGACGGTAAAGGAGGAAGGCCGGCGGCTTCGCTGCTGCTGCGGCTGAAGCCGCCGGCGATTCTGCTGGCCGTGGTGCTCGCGGGTTTTGTCGCGGGGATTCTGCTCCCAGAACTGGGCTTTGATCCGGGCATCATCACGGAGTGGACGCTGAACGCCTTGCTCTTCCTCATCGGCATGCAGTTCCGCCAGTCGAACATCCCTCTCGCGGCCATGCTGAAATCCCCGGCCGTTGTGGCGCTGCCGCTCGCGACCGCTGCGGGCAGCCTCCTCGGCGGAATATTGCTCGCCCCTCTCTTTTCGCTGCCCCTCACGCGGGCTCTGGCGCTGGCGAGCGGCTTCGGGTGGTACAGCCTCTCGGGCGTGCTCATCTCGAATCTCGGCGATCCTCTGCTCGGTTCTTCCGCCTTTCTTGCGAACATGATCCGCGAAAGTCTGGGACTCATCCTCATCCCCGTGCTCGGGCAGACGCGCGTCCCCGTCATGGCCATCAGCGTGGCCGGGGCCACATCGATGGACGTGTCTCTTCCCCTCATAGAGCAGACGCTGGGACCCGAGGCTGTCCCCTTGAGTTTTATTTCGGGGGCCCTGCTGTCCGCCCTCGTGCCGGTACTGGTGCCGCTCTTTATGAAGTTGTGAGGCTATAAGGCGATATCATCCTCGGAGATTCCCATTGAGTGGAGCTTTTCCTCGATGCGGTGCAGGCGTTCCGTCATCGACGCGATGCTGCGTTCGAGTTTTTTATGCTCGGCGATGAGGGTATCGATCGGATCGTCGCCCTCATCCTCGGGCGGCATCGCGGTACGTTTCGCGATGAGAGGAGTCGCTCCTTTGGAAAGGGCCTCGGCGGCCTTCGCCCGTGCTTCCGGATCCCGGATTGAAGCGACGAGCGACAGTCCGTCCCAGCCCAGCGATGGATCGAGATTGAGGTTCTGGGCCTGAATCGCGGTGGAAGCGGTCCTCTTGGGCAGGCCGAGCACTCTCTCGACATAGTCTTCAAAGCGGGCGTGGTGGACTCGGCAGAGCTCTTCCGCCTGGACGAGGAGCCTCCCAAGCTCAAGGAGGAGGGAACCATTTTCCGAGAGACAGCGGTTTTTTATCTCCGCCGTGAGGGTGGCGAATTCCGGCACGGTATCGAAGACGTTCTCATAGAGTCCGAGGCTCTCCGCTTTTTCCAGAAGTTCGTGAAAAAGCGCCCAGAACTCCTGAGTGTGGGGCTTCGGCATGGGAAGGCCGCCGTGCCTGGTGAAGAGTATGTGGTGGGCATATTCGTGGATCGCGGTATAGATGAGCTGACTGTCCGAGTCGAAATTGCGGTTGTGGATGACAATCTCGGATTTTGCGGGTTTGTAGAGCCCGTTAACTTTCTTGTTTGTCTTGCCCGAGAATACGAGAGTGAAAGGCGCGGGTGAGGACTCGATGGCTTCCAGAATTTCGCGGACCTTGTCCTGATTCATTGCTGGCTCTCCTGGTGAATGCTGAGGCCCATACTAACGGATAGGATATGGACGCGCAATGGAGAGAGGAATCAGCGGTGGAGAGCCCTCTCGATTTCAGACTTGTTGAATCCGATGATGACCCGGCCATTTACATCGATGACAGGCACGCCCATCTGTCCCGACTTGTGCATCATCTCCTCGGCGCGGCGCATGTCTGCGGCGACGTTGTATTCTGTAAAGGAAATACCGTTTTGACGGAACCAGTCTTTTGCCATCCGGCAATAGCCGCAGTTAGGGGTGGTATAGATAGTGACCGACATATATCCTCCCAATTCTTATTATTTCTCAGGGTGATTTTATTTATATAGAAAATACTATATATGAAGTTATAGGTCAAGAGTGATTCCGTGAAAAAAGTCCCGACGAAAAAATTTGAAGTGACACCCGCAAAAACTTGCATCTTGTTCATGTGGAAAAGAAGATATTATGGTGTACGGCAATGTGTATCCTGCTGTCGGCTGCTGCCGCGGGGGGACTTGGGACATCGGCGAGATCGGTATCGGGGAATATTTCTCTCAGTGCTTCCCCGACAGGGACGAAGGCCTATTTGTCCCTCACGGTGCCATTCAATATTCTCATACATGCCGCGATGCCCCTCTCTCTCGATTCGGAGGCCCTGAGCTCGTCTTCGTTCACTGCGAAAGGAAAGTTTGGCGGGTTTGATTTGGCTGCAGGGAAGCTCAAAATCAGCGATGCTGCCAGCTTTCTGGCACGGCCGGAGCTCGTTTCCGGCCAGGGCGGCTCGCTTCTGTACTCCGGCAATCTTGGAAGCGCGAGCGATCCTCTGGGTATTGCTGCCAGCTTTTCACGGCTGTCGCTTTTTCTGACTCAAGGAGAGCTCTACGGATGTGGAGCACTGCAGTATGTACTTCTCGATATACCTACCCGTGTGGCGATCGGTGTGGGGACGCTTTTGGATGAGGGAGATCAGGGATCACTCTGGGACCGCATAAAGCCATGGCTTGCATTAGGGGGTGGATATTACAGGCCCGATATGTCCTTTTTGGCAAGATTCCATGTATACCCCGACTTTGGAGCCGGTCATGATGATCCCTTTGACTTTTCATGGCTGAAGGCGGCAGCCTGCAGACTCGACATGTCGTGGAAGGCTTCCGGACAAAACATCAAGGGATTCCTGTACGCGGAAACCGGGGATTTTATATCGGCCACGGGGAAAGTAGCCAGCCACGATGCCGTTGCCCAGGTCGACTATGAAGCCGATATTTCCATTATTCCCCTTGTCAAAGATTTTAAACTGAGCCTCTCCGGGTTTTCGAAGCAGGGGGCAGTCGAGCCGCCGCTTAGCGGCACTCCTTCATTCGGCGCATACCCCGATTCTTTTGCGTTGAAATATTGGCCAGACGGCGGCGAAGGCCATTTCAGCATAGAGAATAAAGAAGTGAGGGCATGTGTGTTCAGGGCGCCCCTTGGTTTGGGTTCATCCTTTTCCGGCACCTTGGTCAAAAAACCGTACGAATGGTCCGGAAAAATCGGCCTCGACCTGAATGTACGGAATACAAAACCGGGCGGATCACAACTGGGCCTTGGTTTCGCGCTCCAGACCTCATGTTCCGATCAGGACAGTATTTCCGAAGATTCCGATGGGACTTTCTCCGATATTTCTGAATATGAAGAATCTGACGATACAGCGGCCGTGGCTCAGAATACGGCAGGCACATTGATTCTCGATCGTGCGCTCGTAGCCTTGCGCCTTGCCTCTGGTTCTTTGTCCTGCCGGATGTCGGTCGATATTCCCCTCCAATACTCGGATTCCAATGCATTGCGGATAAAAATGAGTGGATCTATAAAAATGGCTCATTTCTTTCTGGAGGCCTCGGGGACCGGCGATTTTGAAATGACCGAAAAGCAATTTTCAATTGTCTCCGCACTCCTCTATGTCAAGATTCCTCTATAATACATTTGTTTTACATGTTTCCCGGGTGGTTTTCAAATCTTCTCCAGTGCGATACCATTTCATAGAAATAATTCTGACGGAGGAAAGGAAGTGGACAGCGCTTTAATCGTGGTCGATGTTCAAAATGATTTTTGCCCGGGCGGCGTCCTCGCGGTGCCGGGAGGAGATCTTATCGTGTCGAAGGTAAATGCGCTGCTTGCCTTATATCCTCTCGGCATCTTGACTCAAGACTGGCATCCTCTCATGCATTGTTCTTTCGCCTCTACAAAATCGCTTCCACCTTTTTCGCTTGATAGAAGCGTGACACCCCCCTCCATTCTGTGGCCGGATCATTGTGTCGCGGGCAGCCGAGGGGCCGATTTTCATCCGGCGCTTCAGACCTGGAGGGCAAGGTTCATATTGCGCAAGGGGACACAGCAAATACTCGACAGCTATTCGGCATTTTTCGAGAACGATGCGGTTACGCCGACAGGACTTGCGGGCCTTTTATCTTCGATCGGAGTGCCGCGAGTTCTAGTCTGCGGACTCGCGACCGATTATTGCGTGAAGGCGACGGCCCTGGATGCCAGGCGAGAGGGGTTCGATGTCGTAGTGATTGAAGACGCGACCAAGGGGATCGATGCGAACCCCGGCGATATCGCGAAGGCGAAAGAAGAAATGCGCGCACAAGGCTGCACCTTTGTTCAAACGAGTGAATTGTTGGCGAAGGCGTAATTTGTTCTGGAAACTGAAAGGAATATCATGAACTGCAATTATCAAACGGCTCTTTTCACTGATTTCTATGAACTGACTATGGCGCAGGGCTACTGGAAGCGTCAGATGACGATGCCGGTCGTCTTTGATTATTTTTTTCGCAAGCATCCCTTTGGCGGGGGATATTCGGTGTTCGCCGGCCTTGCGACGCTCATCGAGGTGCTTGAGGACTTTTCTTTTTCAAAAGAGGACTTGAAGTACCTTTCGACATTGGGCCTCTTCGAAGATGGTTTTCTTGACTATCTGTCTTCATTCAAATTCAGGGGAACCGTCTATGCTGCGCGCGAAGGCGAAATCGTGTTTCCGCAAGAACCACTGGTCCGCGTGGAGGCTGACTTGATCTCCGCCCAGATCGTCGAGGGACTCGTGCTCAATGTGCTCAACTTCCAAAGCCTTATCGCGACGAAGACCGCGCGGATATGGAATGCTTCGGGACGCGGAGCGATCATGGAATTCGGGCTGCGAAGGGCGCAGGGCGCGGATGGCGCGCTTTCGGCGAGCCGCGCGGCCTTTATCGGAGGGGCGGTCGGCACGTCCAATACTCTCGCGGGCAAGGAGTTCGGCATTCCTGTGTTGGGGACGATGGCACACTCCTGGGTCATGTCCTACCCGAGCGAACTTGAAGCCTTTGACGCGTATGCGGAGATATATCCGAAAAACACCGTATTTCTCATCGACACCTATAATTCTCTTGAATCCGGCATTATCAATGCTATAACAGCAGGGAAAAAGTTGGTGGAAAAGGGCTATGGCTTTGGGGTGCGCCTCGATTCGGGCGACATCGACTATCTGTCCCGAATGATTCGGGGGCGGCTCGATGAGGCGGGACTCCCTGATGTCAAAATCGTCGTTTCCAACGAGCTCAACGAGGAAATCATTGAGAGCCTCGTCGACGATAAAGCGCCGATCGATATCTGGGGCGTCGGGACGAATCTTGTGACGGGCGGCAACGACGCGGCATTTGCGGGGGTCTATAAACTGTCTGCCATCGACCCGGAAGGGCAGGCGAGGCCCGTCATGAAGTTCTCTGACAACCCGGAGAAATCGACGAATCCCGGCGTCAAGAATCTTTGGCGGCTTTACGATCAGAGAGGCGCGGCGCGACTCGATCTTATTTCATGCAACGAGGAAGAAATCCAAGAGGGGCTCGAATACCTTGTACACCATTCGAGCGCAGACTGGCGGCAGCTCAAAATCGTGCCATCGCGCGTCGAGCCTCTGCTCTTCAAAGTGATGGAGCGGGGGGCCCGCATCCGGGAGATGCCGGACATCGGCCATATCCAGGCATTCATGAAGGAGCGTATCCAAGTCTTTGACTCAACCTACCTGAGGTTGCTCAATCCCCACATCTACAAGGTCTCCATCACGGACAGGCTTTTCGACCTCAAAGTATCCCTCATCAACGCATTTTTTAAGCAGAAACTGTCGCAGGGGCAGGGGTGAAATCCGGAACGGGGCGCTCAGCCTCGGCGTTCGGGCTTTTTCAGAAACGGTAGGGCGCCGGAATCGCCGGCCTTTTTGCGGATGGCGCTCAGCGCGGTGTCCATATCGTCGCTGACGATGAGATCATCGTAGATTTCTCTGTGCAGGAATCCTTCGTCGACCATGTGACGGAGCATCTCGAGCAAGCTGTCATAATAGTGTTCGATATTGAGAATCGCGACCGGTTTTTGGTGATAGCCGATGTATCTCCAGCTCCACACCTCGAAGAGTTCCTCCATCGTGCCGATGCCTCCCGGAAGGGAAATGAAGGCGTCCGCCTTTTTCTGCATGAGGGCCTTGCGCTCATGCATGTCCTTGACGATAAGGAGTTCGGTGAGTTCCTGCTGATCCACGAGCTCGAAGAGGCGCTGAGGGATGATACCGATGACTTTTCCGCCAGCCCTCATCGCCGCTTCGGCCACGGTCCCCATCAGACCGACATTTCCCCCGCCGTATACGAGCACCATGCCTCGCTTGGCCAATGTCCTTCCCAGCTTCACGGCGGTTTCGGCATACGCCTGGCGATTGCCCATGGAAGAACCACAAAATACGCAGATCTTCAGTGGCTTTTCGGGTATACTCTCGGGAGGCGTCTTTGCATTCAACTGGGACATGGTGTTTCCTTCCAGATGAAGAGTAGCCTGCTTTGAACAATGTGACAATTATGAGAGAGCTTTTTCGTCCATGGATTTTCAATTTCAGGTAAGCTCAGAGCTGTCGATGGTTTCTGCAACGGCCCTTCTGAAGGCTTCAATGTCGCGTGGGACGGGGACATGCAGACGGTTTGTCAGGATGGCGGCCGAGAGCATTCTCCCAGGAGACAGGTAGACCATCGTGCCCGTGAATCCAGTATGACCAAAACCACGCGGATACCGTTGGGAGAATTCAAAGCCTAGCCCCCTGCCTTCTCCTGAATCGGAAGTTGCCCTCCTGAGCAACGGCTGGGCAATAAAATCCCGGAGTTCTTCTCCCATGGCATGTTCAGGCAGATAAAGATTGCCCAGCCTGCACAGATCCCGAGCGGTGGAGAACAGGCCGGCATGCCCCGATATCCCGGAAAAGTAATAAAAGGCGTTGCCGTCATTCGCCTCTCCACGTATGGGACGATCGAGAGGCCTCCATCTGGAGAAAGAGAGGCCATGATCTGCCGTCATCTGCATTTCTATGCGGTTGCCGAACTCCGTGGCGGCGGTCTCGATTATAGTCGGAGAGTAGGTGACAGTGTGGAGGTGGAGGGGGTGGGCGAGGTACGAAGAGATGACATCATCCAGCCTCCCTCCTCCAACGCACGCCGCCGCCAAGCCGAGTAGCATGAAATTGATGTCGGAATACACGGTTTTTTTCTGTGGGAGAGACGTTCTCAGAACTTGATGCAGAATGTGTGTGAAATCAGAGGGGATGACATTCCCCAAAGCGTCTGTTTTCTCAGGCGACAGGTGTTCCCTTGCGGCGTAGAATGGATGCCACGCGGGGAGGCCGCTCGAGTGAGTCAGCAGTGCCGCTGGAGTCAGCCTGTCGTATAGCGCGAGAATTTCGGGATGAGCTTGGGCGGCGATCAGAAAGGGCTGTGCCCATGTCTGAGATGAAAATGGTTTGTCGATATCGATGAGACCCAGTGTGGCAAATCTCAAGATAGCAGAAGTGGTGAACAGCTTTGTAAGCGACGCTATATCGAATACCGTCTCTGCCGACATCGGCTCTTTTTTTTCTCCGTCGCACAGGGAGCAGCCGACCGCGCATTCGGCGATAGGTTCCGCCTCTCGCTCGATCCGCAGGACGGCTCCAGCAAAATATTCTTTCTCCAGAAAATATCCGCAAATTTCAGTGAGTCTTCTTTGAAGGGATTCATCGATCATGTGAATAAAGCTCCGCTATGATTTCGCGTTTCGGCCCAATCCGATAGTCTTCCAACATCCAGACTTCCTGCCGCCTACCAATGGCGCTTGTACATAATGATTTCATCGATGTCCTCTTTGGCAAAAGAGGGGAGCCTCCCGGCTTGCGCATAGCCGTGCCGCTCATAAAACGACACCGCCCTCCGATTAAAATCGGAGACCAGCAGGAGCCATGCGGTTCCGGTTGAGATGGTGCGCCGTTCGAACTCGGCGAGCAATAAAGCCCCTACACCGGAACTTCTGCTCTTCTCGTCCACGGCGATAAGTTTGAGATAGGGGGCCTGACCAAAGGCTCCCCTTGGCTCAATCCAGGCGAACCCCGCCACTGTTGAAGCCGCTGCGGTTGTGCCTTCATCGCACAGTGCGCGCGCGACCAGCAACAGGCTGGTCCGGTCGATGCTCGCCGCCATTTTCTCTTCGATATCCGCGACGCGGAATCCATACCGTCGGCCTATCTCCGAATGGCATGCGATCGCGGCGCATTGCGGGATATCTTCTCTGCCACCGTCAGTGACAGAAAATTTCTTCTCAACGATGTCTGCCATATCTGCTATCCTCAAATTTCTTGTATATTTTAAGATACATCCTCCACTGCCTGATAAAGATGGCAGGCAACCTCATGGTCTGGGCCGGCCACGGCAGAGAGATGCGGTCTTTTTTCCGCGCAGATATCCATGACTTCCGGGCAGCGATCCACGAAAGGACACCCCGGCCTTGCGTCTATGGGGGACGGAACATCTCCTCTTAACAGAATGCGCGAGCGGGCCCGTTCACGGGGAGGATCCGGAATGGGTACGGCGGACAACAGAGCCTTGGTATAGGGATGGAGCGGCTCTCTGTAGAGCTCGCCTGCGGAGGATATCTCCACAATAGTGCCGAGATACATGACGATGATGCGGTCGCTGAAGTATGAGACGACGGCGAGATTGTGGGCTATAAACAGATATGTGAGACCGAACTCATGCTGGAGATCCTTCATGAGGTTGAGTATCTGGGATTGAATGGAGACATCGAGCGCGCTGACAGGCTCGTCCGCAATCACCAGCTTTGGGGACAGGGCGAGGGCCCTCGCGATTCCTATGCGCTGTCGCTGTCCTCCGGAGAACTCATGCGGATAGCGGTACGCAAACTGGCGCGACAGACCTACCTTGTCCATAAGTTCGAAGACGCGCGACCCTATTTCTTTTTCGCTCGCTGAAATCCGCCCGTGTTTTACCTGGATTCTCAGAGGCTCTGCAATGCATTCAAACGCCGTCATGCGGGGGTCAAGCGAGGAATAGGGGTCCTGAAAGACCATCTGGAAATTCTGGCGGGCCGCATAGAGTTCGGAATTGGGCAGCGCAAGCAGATTTTTCCCTTGGAAAAGAATCTTCCCTTTCTTGACCGACTGAAGGCGCGCAATCGCGAGGGCCGTCGTAGACTTGCCACAGCCTGATTCTCCGACGAGTCCGACAGATTCCCCCGGCCATATCTCGAAGCTGACATCGTCGACCGCCTTGAGCCAGCCTATGGTTTTTCTAAAAAGAATGCCTTTTTCCACGGGGAAATGAACCGACAGGTTTTTTACTTTCAAAAGAGGTACGGCATCATTCATCGATGGCTCCTTTTTGTTGATCGTCAAGCGGAGAGTAGAGCCAGCAACGCACCAGATGACTGGTGGAAAAAGAGGAAGGGGATTGTACGCGATTCTGAATCACGGTTTCCGATGGGTAGTTCCGAAAGCAAGCTGGCCCGGCCTGTTCACAGCGAGGGGCGAAGGCGCAACCTTCTGTCATGCCGATGAGGTTCGGCGGTGATCCGGCGATGGAATACAGTCTCTTTTTCGCCTCATCGATCCGGGGAACAGAGGCGAGTAACCCTTTCGTATACGGATGGAGCGGATTGGCAAAAAGTTCGTCGACGGAGGACTGTTCCACAATGCGCCCCGCATACATGACACATACCGTATCGCACATGCCCGCGACCACGCCCAGATCATGGGTGACCAGAATCACCGCCATCGTTCTGCGGTCGGAGAGGTTTTTGATCAGATCGAGAATCTGTGCCTGAATGGTGACGTCAAGAGCCGTCGTAGGTTCGTCCGCGATGAGAAGGTCCGGGTTGCAGCCGATGGCCATCGCTATCATGACCCTCTGGCGCATCCCCCCCGAAAACTGATGAGGATAATCGTTGATTCTGCGCTCCGCGTCTGGTATGCCCACGGCCTTCAGAAGCTCCAGGGCCTTTTCGCGGGCCTGTGTTTTTGTAAGAGAATGATGCTGCTGCAGAGCCTCTTCAATCTGAAGCGAGATTTTCAACAGAGGATTGAGCGAGGTGAGAGGGTCCTGGAATATCATCGAAATGGAGCCGCCCCGCACGGCGCGTATCTCTTCTTCGCTGATAGTGAGGAGGTCCTTGCCTCTGAATACGGCTCTGCCTTCCGCCCGAATGCCTGGAGGGACGGGGACCAGGCGGAGTACGGAGAGATTCGTGACGCTTTTCCCCGATCCCGACTCGCCGACGATACCGAATATCTCTCCTTCATACACATTGAACGACACGCCATCGACGGCTTTTACGAGCCCCTGCGTCGTCTTAAACCAAGTTTTTAGATTCTCTATCTGAAGAATGATATTATCTGATTTCGGCATGATATCCCCTATTGTACATTGCGAAGCCTCGGATCCATGATGTCGCGCAGCCCGTCTCCCAGAAGGTTGAAGCCGAGTACGAGCAGCATGATTGCGAGCCCCGGATAGATTGCGGTCCATGGCGCCAGCATCATCACTTTGCGCGCGCTGCTCAACATGTTTCCCCAGGACGGGTATGGAGGCTGTACGCCCATTCCCAGGAAACTGAGCGCCGATTCGAGTAGAATCGCCACGCTGAGGGAAAGGGAACTCTGGACGATGATCGGCATCATTATGTTGGGCAGAAGGTGGCGGACGAGGACATATGATTTGTTCGCGCCGCTTGAGAATGAGGCGCGTATGAATTCATTGTTCTTGACGGACAGGACGGCTCCCCTCGCGATCCTCGCGAATTGGGGAATATATACAATGCCTATGGCAAAGATGACGTTATAGGTGTGCTCTCCGAGGATCGCCATCACAAAGATCGCGAGCAGGAGAGAAGGAAACGCGAACAGAATATCGGCGAGGCGCATTATCCACTGATCCCATGCGCCGCCCAAAAAGCCGGACCATATGCCCATGAATGTGCCGATCACGGCTCCCATGGCGGTTGCGGAAACCGAAATAAGCAGTGAAATCCCAGCCCCCTGCATGATTCGGGAGAGAATGTCGCGGCCGAATTCATCGGTCCCCAGCACATGCCCGGTTTTTAGCGAAGGCGGCTGAAGCATGTTCGCGGTGTCCATCTGTAGAGGATCGAATGGCAGCCAGAATTGGGAGATGATGATCACGGCGACATAGAGGAGTATGAGACCAAGACCCACCACAGCGATCGGATTTTTGAAAATTCTCGACATTGTCTCACTCCTTCTTCACGTCGAGCCGGATTCTCGGATCGATTGTTGCGTAGACGAGATCGGTGAGCAGGTTGATAAGCACGAACATCGTAGCGACGATGAGCACGATGCCCTGTATGAGCGAATAATCCCGTTGATAGATCGCATAGAGCGCGAGCCGCCCCATGCCCGGGAGGGCGAACACTTCTTCGATCACAATAGCGCCGCCCAGCAGATATCCCGTATTGAAGCCGGCCACGGTAATGACGGGAAGTATGGCGTTTTTCAGCGCGTGACGGACAATGACGACTTTGCGCTTGAGTCCTTTGGCCTCCGCAGTCCGGATGTAGTCCATCTGCATGACCTCCAACATGCTGTTGCGCATGTAGCGCATGATGACCGCCGCGAGCCCGATTCCTATTGCCAGCGCAGGGAACAGCATCATCCGGAGGTTTTCAAGCGGAGCTTGAAAAAATGGGACGTAGTTGCCCATCGGAATAAATCCTTTTAATCCCGAAAAAGCGATGACCATGAGCGACGCGAGCCAGAACTGCGGCAGGGAAAGTCCGAGAAGACCGGTGATTCGGATAAGGACATCCAGAACAGGGTTCCTCTTCACCGCTCCCGCGATGCCCAGAGGGATGCCTATCAGGAGCGACATGGCGAGCGCGAGAATCGTAAGCTCGAAGCTGAGAGGGAGACGCTGGAGTATGTCGGGCAATACCTCGCGGCCTGTCCGCAAAGAGTATCCAAAATCTCCATGAAGGAGTCTCCCCAGCCATTCAACATATAGCACGGGGACTGGTTTGTCCTCGCCGAAAATACGTTTCAGTTCTTCCATCTGTGCCGGCGTCGCTTCAACCTGCGTCCCCAGGTACATCTGGAGCGCTGACCCGGGGATAAGGCGGACGAGGAAAAAGACAATCACGGAAACGCCCAGAAGGACGGGTATCAGAGACATGAGTCTGCGAAAGATATATCTTGCCATCGATTCAAGCCTTTTATCTCTTATTAGGTTGAACGTGTACTCTGGCCGCCCATCGTGTGCCAGAGTGCGAATATTGTCCTGCTACTTCAATGATATCGAATTCAAACGAAGAATCGCCGGAGATGGCCGGCGATTCTTCCAGTCTGGCAAATCAAGGTCCAGCAGATTTACGCTGCAGTATTGCTGGACCGGATCACTTTTGGATTTCTGTGATGAAATACAGACTGCCATCGCCAATCTGCTTGAATCCCTTTATCGTCTTGTTCATGACGTGTGTCTCGAAAGGACAGTAGAGGAAGATGACAGGGGCTTTCTCGGCGAGCGCGATCTGCAGGCTGTCGTACACCGGTTTGCGCTCAGCAAAAGTTGTGAGTTCGCGTCCTTTGTCGAGGAGTTTGTCAACATCCGCATCCTTGAACAGGAAGTTGTTGACGCCGCCCGTGGAATAAAGGGTCCTGTAGAGGAAACGGTCCGGCTCTCCCGAGCCGCCGCGCAGCTCGACCATCGAGTCAAAGTCGCGTTTGACCCAGCGGTCGATATAGTTGCCCCATTCCACGACTTCCAGGTCAGCGTTGACGCCGATTTTCTTGAGCTGGTTCTGGACGACCTGGGCAACAGAAAGCCCGCCTTCAAAGGAATTCGAGCATACGATTTTGAAGGAGAAGCCGTTCGGGAAACCAGCCTGCGCCAGCAGCGATTTTGCCTTGGCGAGATCGGGGGTGTAGTAGGGCAGTTTATTCAGCGGCAGTGCCCACTGTGTCGCTCCGACGGGAATCGGGCCGGTAGGCTGAGCCATGCCGAATTCGGCGGCGGCGATGATCTCGTTCCTGTCAATTGCGAGCGAAAGGGCATCTCGGACACGGACATCATCGAATGGCTTGCGTGTGACGTTGAATCCGAAAGTCCTCACGTTGATGCCTGGTTTCTGCATGACGACGAGGTTCGAATCCCGTTTCGCGAGGAGAACCGTACTGCCGTCGTTGATCTGGGCGATGTCGATAGTGCCAGCTTTGACACCCGCGAGCAACGATGCCTGCTCCGGGATCACCCTGAAAATCACTTTATCCAGATAAGGCAAGTCCTTCTCGAAATAGTCGGGGTTCTTTACCAGTGTCATGGAGTTGTCGGGAATCCATTCCTTCAGCATGAAAGGACCGGTTCCCGCCTCAACTTTCTGGAGGTTGCCATTCTGCTCCACTGCGGCTTTTGAGACGATGGCGCAGTTGTTGGAGGTAAGCCCCTCGAGGAAGGATGCCAGGGGCGCGGAGAGCGTGACCTTTACTCTGTATGGGCTGAGAGCCTCTATCGATTTGATGGAGGCGATGTACGAGCGTCCGGGAGCCGCGGTCTTGGGATCGAGGATTCTGTTGAGCGAGAAGACCACGTCTTCCGAGGTCATTTCCTTGCCGTTGTGAAATTTTACCCCTTTCCGTAGATTGAAAATATACGTGGTATTGTCGGGGACGTCCCAGGATTCGGCGAGGTCAGGGACGATTTTCAGGTTCTCATCGTGACGTACCAGCTTGTTGTACAGCAGATCGACGCGCCGATGCGATGAAAAAGATGTGACGATGTGGGGATCAAGGCCAATGGCCTCCTGATCAACACCAATAATAAGGGTCTTTTCCTGGGCTCCTAATGGCATTGCGAGCGCAACCAGCACGAATGCGATGGTTACGTGCAAGATTTTTTTCATGGCTTCCTCCTTGTACATAATGACTCATGTCATAAAATATATTTTCATTGTAAAGGATATTTTTTAGATGTCAATGCCATTAGATCGCGAAAAAACTGAAAAAAAATTTCATAATACGACGGCATATCTCTTAAGTGAATCCTATATGTATATTTTGTAAGGCGTTGTTGCAAAAGCCAGAGGCTGCTGGAAGCGACAGGGCGCGAAGAGCCTATGCCTAAAGCGTAATGCTTCCCAGAATGACCGGTTTTTTTGCGCCTGTAGTTGCCGGGAGGTTCCCCGGATGTCCCATGAGCGCTTCATGCCCCAGCACCGCGAAGGCCAAAGGTTCTCGCGCAAATATGGGTATCCCAAAATGCATTGTGGTTTCCAGCGAGACGGCGGGGGGCAGTCTCTCCTGTATCATCGATAAAAGAGTGGAATTAAGCGCTCCGCCTCCGCCTATTATCACGTCGTCGACCGCCATCTTGGGCATGATATGGTCTTTGTACGCGCGTACGATCGTCTCGGCCGTCAGAGCCGTTGCCGTCGCGATCATGTCTTCATAAGAAAGCCCTTCTTTTTTGCCCAGTGATTCCAATCGATCGACATAGGATGCCCCGTATACCTCTCTTCCCGTACTTTTTGGGGGAGACATGGAGAAGAAAGCGTCATCGAGCAAGACTTCGAGCAGAGGGGCAGAGACTTCGCCCGAACGGGCTGTCGCGCCATCTTCGTCATACTGTCGGGATCCACGGCTCATTCGCCTGACCAGTTCATCGATGATCATGTTGCCTGGTCCCGTATCGAAGGCAAACACCCTCTCTTGCGAGGCTCCGGCGGGAATGGCCGTCGCGTTGCCGATTCCTCCTATATTCTGGACAATACGCCCGCGCGTCGGATGCCCAAAAAGCAGAGAATCTACATAGGGCGCCAGAGGCGCGCCCTCCCCGCCCGCCGCCATGTCGGCCGCCCGAAAATCATATATGACAGGTATCCCTGTCCGCTCTTTTACCACGGCGGCGCAGCCGATCTGCAGCGTGCCGTGCACGCCGACAGGGCCCTGCGGGCCCGGCATCTGTCGTATGACTGGGGCATGCCATACCGTCTGTCCATGGAGGCATATCGCCTCTATTGAATCCGCACCGAGACAGGACGTCTCAAGCAGGTCCTGGACGGCCTGTGTGTACCATTCACCGAGCATAAAATGCGCATATACAAGAGTATCGATTGTTGCTTCCCGAAGAGAGCACAAAGGCAGGAGAATCTCTTTTGCTTCCGGGGAATAAGGCACCGACGCGTGATCGAGGTAATGGATTTGGCCGATGCGGCCGTCGCTCTCCGTGGAAATCCGAACGGCGACCGCGTCCACGCCATCAAAAGATGTTCCGGACATGACGCCTATGAGTACATGATCCTTGCGGGTCCCATAGCTCCGCATCCTGTCAAAGAGAGAATTTTCGGTGTCGCTCGTTTTCATGGCATAGACTCCCGCGCCGAGTTGATCTGTGTGGTTCTTCCATCTGGAGAGTAACCTGCTTTTGCCAGGATGGCAATGTGGGGATAAAATGGGAATGTCGTATACTGTATAGTATGGCATATACTGTATATGGAGGAATCATGATGACTCGGAATTATAAGCCTGAACTGGTGGGCGTGTTTGGTTGTCCAGTCGCCGAAAACCCGACAGTGGTCATGATGGAAGCGGCTTTCCGCCATCTGGGCATCGATTGGCGTTATCTGACTATCGAGGTGAAGCCAGAGGATCTGGCAGATGCGGTGAAGGGGATGAAGGCCTTCAACATGAGGGGCATCAACCTCACTATTCCCCATAAAATTGAGGTGATGCGTTACCTTCATGAGATTGCCGAGGATGCGCGTCTCATTGGAGCCGTGAATACGGTAGTCAACGATGGTGGGCGGCTTCGGGGAGAGAACACCGACGGTAAGGGTTTTGTCCGGTCGCTGAAGGATGAATTCGGAAACGTGATGGAGGGATCCCGCGTATGTTTGCTCGGCGCGGGCGGGGCCGCGCGTGCGATCGCCGTTGAGTTGGCGCTTGCCGGTGCCGCCGAGGCTACTATCGTGAACAGAAGCAGGGCGAAAGGTGAAGCCCTTGTCGCCACGCTGAATGCCCGGACGAAGTGTCGGGCCCGATATCTGTCGTGGGAGGGCGCGCTCAAGATCCCGGAGAGTGCTCAGATTCTCGTGAACGCGACGTCGGTCGGCCTTTTCCCCAACATCGACGCGGCGCCCAATATCGACTACGACTCGATCCGAAACGGAACCATCGTCTGCGACGTCATTCCCAATCCACCAAGATCGCTCTTTTTAAGGCGAGCCGAAGCGCGCGGAGCGAGGACGATCGACGGGCTCGGAATGCTAGTGAATCAGGGCGTCATAGGCTTCAAGCTGTGGACAGGGCTCGACGCGCCCCGTCCTGCCATGATCAAGGCCCTCACGAAGGAGTTCAATATCTGAATTCGGACCACACGTGGTCGAGAGAGGCCGCAATATCCTGGTATAGAAGATATTTGCGCTCGTATATCCGTACGTTTTCCAGATTTGGGCTGAGCTGGTCCGTCAGGTGTACCATGTGCCGGACCGCCTCGCGCGCGTCTTGGTAGTAGCCGCTTGCCACGGCGGCTGACATAGCCGCGCCTAGAGCTCCCGGTTCAGACACCGTGACGGTCTCTATCGGCAGTCCGAAAATATCGGCCATGATCTGCGTCCAGAGTTTGGATTTCGTGGCGCCACCGCTGAGGCGGATCACGGGATCATCTGTCCGATTCTTTCTGAACTGAGTCAGTAGCTTCTCGAGATGGGTCTTGTGGCTAAAGGCGATACCCTCGAGGACGGCACGGATCATGTGCGCTTTCGTGTGCGTCACAGAAAAGCCAACAAAGGACGCGCGTGCCTCGGGGTTGTAGTTTGAGCCGAAGAGAAACGGTAAAAATACAAGGTCACACTGGTTAGGGAGTATGGCGGAGGCCATCTGCTCGGCCTCTTCGTATACTGATGCGCTGTCGGCCTTTGCCTTGAACGTTTCTTTCTCGAGAAAACAGTTGAGAAACCACTCATAGTTGCCCGCAGAAGTCGGGCTCGATTCTTCGATAAGATAGTATTCAGGCAGGCAGAAAAGAGAATTCATCATCACGCTGCCGTCGATGACAGGCTGTGGCGAGACGTACTCATTGATGCTCCATGTGCCGGCGACGACACAAATGTTTCCCGGATCGACAATGCCGGATGCTATCGCGCATGCGTCGATGTCGAACATGCCTCCTGCGACAGGCGTCCCTTCGATGAGACCTGTCGTCTCGGCCGCTTTGGCGCTGATCTTTCCCGCCATGTCCGTCGAGCGCAGCGGTGGAGGCAGCGCATCGAAAAAATCACCGAGGCCATATTCATTCAAGAGCTCGCGATCGAAGCACCGGTCACGGATATTCATGAGTCCCGAGCCGGAGTAATCGGTGATCTCGGCTCCGGCCTCTCCCGTCAGCATGAAGCGAATGTAGTCTTTCGCCTCGAATACCCAGCGCACTTTTTTAAGTACGTCGGGGTTGTGGTCCCTGAACCATGCCAGAAGTGAGACGGGCTGGCAGGCGAGTATTTTCTGAAATGTTTTGGAAAAGACCCGCGAAGCGGTCCCGTCATTTTGCCACCGGAGAGGGTATTCCCATGCGCGCGTATCGGTCGAGACAATGCCCTGATATGCGGGGCTATGGTCCTTTCCCCAGAGATAGAGACCCTTGCCGTGGCCTGTGCAGCCTACGCCGGCGATAGAGCTTGGATCGGTGCCCGTTTGCCTGAGCACTTCCCGAATGATGTCGCAGTTGGACTTCCACATCCCAAGCATATCGCGCTCAGCGAATCCTGGCTGGGGAGTGTGGAATGGGACATTTGCGGAAGCGACGCCTATCTCTGTGCCTGCTCCGTCGAAGATGGCCGCCTTAGCCACAGTGCCACCATTATCCAGACCGAGGAAATACTGTCTCATGGTCAATCTCCTGTGAATATCCGCTCGAGCTTTTTAAAGAGGAAGGAGTGTGCGTTTTCGATTTCTGCCTCCCAGTCAGATGATGGGGAGAACCAGAATTCCGAAGTGAATATACGCACGCCCTGTTTTGCCATCTCGGCGATACACGAATCGAAGTCGACGCGCCCCTGTCCGTATGATACCTCACGAAAGACACCGGGCTTCGTCTCTTTCAGGTGGACGGCCACAGTATGCCCTTCCCCGCATCGCAGGTCCTGCACGATCCTCCGTACGTCTCCCTGAAACGCATTGGTGACATTACCGACATCAGGATACAGCTGCAAATAAGGGGAATTTATCGACTTCACGAATTCAAGTGCTTTTTCGACTGTGTTCATGAAAGGCGTTTCCATTGTCTCGAATGCGAGACACACACCGTAACGCGCGGCATATTCGACGCTTTTGGCGAGATTTTCCGCGAAAAGTGCCCTCGTTGCGGGCGTTGAGGGTTCATAGTAGACATCGTAGCCAGCGATCTGGATGATTCTGACACCGAGCGAGGACGCCAACTCTATCGCCTTTCTCATGATCTCCATGCCCCGCGAGCGTACTGTGGGATCAGCGCTGCCGATCGGATATTTTCTGTGGCCGGAGAGACAGAGGGTAGGGAGAGCGATCCCTGTGTCGCGAATTATCTCGAGTACTTCGCGCCTCCAGGTCTGAGGCGCCTCTAAACGGGCAAGCCTTTCATCGCTCTCGTCAATGCTCAGTTCCATTGCACTATAGCCATACCGTGCGGCAGCCTGTAGTTTCTCCCGTAGAGCTAGCCATGGTGGAATGGCCTTTTCATAGATACCTAGTGAGAATGTTTCGCGCATCTTTTCATTGGTCATTTCTTGCCAAGAGTATGCACCAATGCTCTCAGGGAGGAGAATGAACCATCCAGTGTTACGCGCTGATGGGCTTTTGTGGTTTTTATGACGATCGCCTCTTCTTCCGCCTCGATGCCGGTGATCGGGTCCGCGACGATCGAGTCGTCCAGCTCCACAAGCGTGGTACCATAGAGAAGAAGACGTTCGCCATTCGCCGCGACTGTGACGGTGGTAGGAGTGTCTAGAAGTTTTGGGTGTGCACGGGAATATTCAAGTCCGTTCGCGAAGGCGCCGACTGCGTTTTCCGTGCCCAGGCAGAAGGTGCGATCCGCGCCTCCTTCGCTGAGCGCCCAAGGCGTGAAAGTGCGTCCGCCATATTGCATCCAGAGGTCGTTGAAGCCGAGCGCGATCTCTTTTTCAGGCAGGTTTTTTTGACCTGGAAAGAACGTGATATATGCGAGCTTGAGCACTGGATTGATCACGCAGCTCCACCCCAACCGAGCATCTTTCGGAACCGCCCCGGTGACAAAATCGGTATATCCGATCATGCCGGGGACGAAACTCAAATCCGCATTCGTGCCGTCGTGGCATGGCGCCCGCGAAAGGTTCTCGAACTGTACGCCTTGGATCAGCCTTCCCGTATCGTCGAACTCGGTGCCAGCCGGCGCGGCCATAAAGCTGCGGGCGCTCGTGTAAATGCGACAGCCTGCCTGGAGGAAGGGGGCCCCTGTTGTATTGTGATGGGCAATATGTATTGCGATGGGCGAACCGCCATGATTCCTTATCGAGATAACTGAGTAATGAGCCGGATGGTTTTTTTGGACCACATCATATTTTTTGTATGATAGCGGCATGGATCTGTCAGGACTCTGTAATGAGAATATCGCATATGCTGCGTTTTCATCCGTCAGGACACCCGATGAGGATATGTTCCAGCGTTCATTTGCGGTCCATCCATGCGCAGGCAGTTTTGTGCCATCCATAGTACAATCAGGGCCAAAATTGGGGCTGCAGGGGAAATCGCCCGCCAGGATATAGAGGATTTTGCCTTTCCAGTACAGTGCATGGGTCGCCGGGTTCCACGGCTGACCGGAATTCCCCCGAAAATCGGGGATCCAGTGTGCATTTATGGCACCCCTGCCTTTTCTCAAGCTGAATTCCGGTACCATGCCCCCAAGGTCATCGATGACCGCCCGTACTTTTTCATTGCTCAGCACAATCGAATTGCGGCCAAAATAGCGTATATGCTCTGCACTTGTCGTTATCATACGTTTCCCTCTGGCCAAAGAAAAAACACCGACTATTTTTAGACTTCCGGTCCAAAATGCTTGAGCATGACCAGATTATCCGTCGTACTTGAATTGGTGATCAGGATTCCTTCCCGAGCCGCCCTTTCGGTGACAAAGACTTCATCCTGCGTCATCTGTCCGAAGCGGATCATGGCGGGCGACTCGATGTCGAGTGAACCCATCTTCCCGTGGCCCTGGACCACGATTGCGCCATATGGTCCCTTGTCCCTGACGAGGGCGGAGCGGCCGGGCAGAATCGTGAGCTCTTTTGCCGAGAAATACTGGGTTTTATAGACGATCTGGTATTCCTCATACCCTTCCGCGTGCATTTCTTCTATGGGCTTGACAGGCTTTGGCGACATGAAACGATGTTCATAGAAGAGAGGATCGGTGTTCAGATCCCAATCGAGAAGATCGACATAGTAATCGAGATCGTCTTTCCTGTCTTCCGGAATATCTTTCTGCAATAGTTCCTTGGGCGTATAGGCATTCCATACGATATTCTGGAACATCGAGAACACATCGGACGCACGCTGCGGTTCATAGGTCAGGAGCGATCCGGGCGCATGGAGGATTCCGGGAGGCACGTCCCATCCGGTGCCGGGCTGTAGCATATACGCACGAGAAAGCGCAAGAATATTGTTGTCTCTTTTATCCCAGTCGGCGAGACATTGCTTGAGCTGCTCTTTCGTGGTTCCGGGGTTGAGGCCAAAGAAAGTATAGGGAAACCATCCACCGTGGTTATTGAGCTGTTTTGGGAAGTAGTAAGCTTCAGGCTTGCCCATTTGACCTATGTTTGCGGCCATCTTGTCCGTATGATGAACATGGTGAGGCAGGGGCTCCTGGTTGTCGAAAAATTTTGAATACGCGCGCCAGCCGCCATAAGTATTCATGACAGCATCACCGAGAATTTCGCGCCCTGCAATTTCAATAGCATCTTTCAGGAGTACATGATGTTTTTCATCCGCCCAGACAAACGAAAGACCTTCAAAAGCTGTCGTCAGAGGACCATTATCAGCCATGGTGGTCGAGGCGAACCACCGTTCATCGATGCCACCACGATTCGCGCCATAGGCGTAGTAATCGTTGGGGTGGAGCTTGAGACGCCTGCCGGGGATGCAGAATGAGCGCGGAACCCATGCCGGTTCCAGCCTTAAAATTCCTTTTCCTTCGTTCAGGGCCTTTTCAATCATTTGCTTTTCTTGGGCCATTTCAACCCTCCTTTACACTGGGCATATATTCAATTCACTGTAATGCATTTCTCCGGCGGTTCTGCCGTTGTTTCGCGCACGATGAGTTCAGGCTGAAGCATTATCTGGATTTTTCCCGTTTTATCTTCTTTGTTTGCCGCATGGTCGATGATGATATCGACAGCGTGTCTGCACATATCACAGAAAGGCTGGGCAATGGTGGTAAGCGCAGGCTGCATCATCCAGGACTGCTGGATGTTGTCGAGACCGATGACGGAGACTGCTTCTGGCACAGGTATGGAATGTTTCGAGAGATAATTGAGAACACCCATTGCCATGTAATCATTTTGGGCCCACAGCGCGGTAAACTGCGCTCCGGTATCCAGAAAATAGGCGATCCCCTTTTTCCCCGATTCGAATTTGAAATTCCCTTCATAGAGGCACTTGTCTTCGAGAACAGCCCCTGCCTTGTGGACCGTTTCCGTGAAACCCGCAAGCCTGTCACGATTGATCGCAATATCGAGCGGACCCGTAATACATGCAAAACGCTCATGTCCCAATGAAAGCAGATGCTCGGCCGCTATTTTCCCGCTCGCGTAGTTGTCCATGACGACTGAGGGTATATCTTCCCTTTCCAGCGTTCTATCGATGATAGCCACCGGGATCTTGGTCTTGTCGAGAATCTTCAAAACATGGCTCTTGTCTGAAACTCGAGAAAAAATAATGCCATCGATATTGCGGCGAATAAGATTTTCGATAAATCGCTCCTCGCGATCGGGGTCGGAGTTAGTAGAGCCAATGATGAGGTTATACCCTTTGGCCTCAGCGGCTTCTTCAGTGAACCGCATGAAAGAAACGAAGGTCTCGTTCTGCATTTCCGGCACGACGAGACCGAGAAGCTTCGTGCTCTTGATTCTGAGTCCGCGCGCGACAAGATTTGGTTTGTAGTTGATATCACGGACAGCCTTTTCAACCCGGCGCAGGGTTTCTTCCGATACCGGGATATTCCCGTTTATGGCACGTGAGACAGTCGATGTCGAAACACCAGCGAGCCTGGCAACGTCTTTCAATGATGGCATAATGATCAGCCTCTATTCGTGATATCGATTGCACAAACGATATCTCAAATTCAATCTGTTGTCAATATTTTTAGTATTTAAATATTATTACATATATTATATATAGATAAAATTTATATTTATATTCTGTTTCGTATGTATCTAATAAGTCTCTGCAATCGATTGCACAAATGATTTCATCCAGAATTTCACACATTTTTGTTGACAATTCCACTGAAGCGCCTAATAATAATGCAGAATGCAAACCTTTTCTAAATAGGAGGCTACGATGAAAAAGGTTGTTCTTGTCGCATTGGTGGTCATCGCTTTGATGCCGGCGGCGGTGTTTGCGCAGAAGCAAATCGTAATCGGCATGACTGTACCCGGACTCCAGTTCCCGTTCTTCGTTACGATGAAGCAGGAAGCTGAGGCTGCGGCCGCAAAGCTGGGAGTAAAGATAAACTTCATTGATGCCCAAAATGCTTCGGATAAACAGATGGCTGCCATCGAGACCTTTGTGTCACAGAAAGTCGATGGAATCCTCATTTCTCCGATGACAGAAGATTCACTCGTGCCAGCTATCGAAGCTGCCGTCAAAGCGGGCATTCCTGTCGCAACAGTGGATCGGAAGGCCAACACGGATAAAGTGCTTCTCCATGTTGGCGCGGACAATGTCGAAGGAGGACGCGCGGCGGCCAGGTTCATCATTGAAAAGCTGGGCAATAAGGGCACTGTCATCGAACTGGAAGGGACCCCCGGTGCTTCGGCGGCCATTGACCGTAAGAAAGGCTTTGATGAAATCATCAAGACCTCGAACGTGAAACTCCTTGTTTCGCAGAGTGCGGATTTTACCCGCTCAAAAGCCCAGTCTGTCATGGAAAACCTCATGCAGGTCTATCCGAAGTTCGATGCAGTCTTTGGTGCGAATGATGAGATGATTATTGGGGCAATTGAAGCCATGCTCGCTGCTGGCGTAAATCCTGCGAGCAAGGTGACGATCGGGTTCGATGCAACAACGGATGCTTTTACGTATATGAAAGAAGGCAAGCTGAATGCGACGATCGACCAGTTCCCCGGCAAACAGGCCGCCATGGCTCTTGAAGCCCTTGCCAACAAGATTCGCAGTAATGTGAATCCGGCGCAGAAAGTTGTCTATATCAGTCCTCTCCCTGTCACAAAGTAGATTTTGATGTCGTTGAAGTGGGAGCAGCGAATCGGGAGGCGTCTCATATAAGGGAAAGTGAGCCTCTCTGTGGGGCCGGCTTCTTCAGCCGGCCCCTTTTCTAAATTTTGGCGTAAAATGCTAGGAAAGAAAAAATGGATGATAGAGTGCTTTGGATGAAGGGCATACGCAAATCTTTCCCTGGTGTGCAAGCCCTCAAATCCGTGGATTTTGATCTGGCGAGAGGGGAGGTCCACGCACTTGTTGGTGAAAATGGTGCGGGGAAATCGACCCTGATGAAAATACTCTCCGGGCTGTATAAAGCTGACGAAGGCGAAATCTGGCTCAGGGGCAGGAAGCTCAGCTCTCGTGGCATAAAGGCAATGATCGATGCCGGCGTCTCGGTTATATATCAGGAACTCAATCTCATGCGCCAGCTTTCGGTCGCTGAAAACATTTTTATTGGCAGAGAGCCAATGCGGTATAGCGGTCTGATTGACTGGAAAAAGATGTATCTTGACGTTCAAAGGATTCTGGAACCCTTCAATGTGGATATCAATCCCAAGACGAAAATATACATGCTGAGCCCTGCGTATCAGCAGGTGGTGGAAATTGCGAAAGCCCTCTCGCTCAACTCTGATATTCTTGTTATGGATGAGCCAACCGCACCGCTTACCGGCAATGAGGTGGAAAAGCTTTTTGAAATCATTCGCAACCTCAGAAACAGTGGTGTCTCGATTATCTATATATCGCATAGACTTGAAGAGATCCCCCAGATTGCGGATCGCGTCACTGTTTTAAGAGATGGCGAAAAAATTCTGACGAGGCCCTTGGGAGAACTCACGACTGCGGAAATCATCAGACATATGGTTGGCCGCACTCTTACCGAGCAATATCCCAAAATTTCTGTTCCGCTGGGCAAGGAGATCCTGCATGTCGAAAATCTGACGAAAAAAGGATACTGCAAAGATGTTTCTTTTAGTGTCAGACGCGGGGAAATTGTCGGATTTACTGGCCTTGTCGGCGCGGGCCGTACGGAAATCATGCAGACAATTTATGGCCGGATGAAAAAAGACAGCGGCAGCATCTATATCGATGGCCAAGAGGTGCAGATTCATAGCACCTGCGATGCCGTAAAAAAGGGTATCGGGCTCATTCCCGAGGAGCGGAAACATCAGGGTTTGGTGCTCGGCCTCTCGGTTTTCGACAATATGGCCATGACCATTCTCGATAAAGAATCGGTATTGGGTTTTTTAAAGAAAAAAAAGCTCGATATATCTGTCAAAAAGCTGGTCGAGCTTATGGAGATCAAAACACCGTCTACCAAACAGCTTGTGCGCTACCTCTCCGGCGGCAATCAGCAGAAAATCATACTTGCCAAATGGTTCTTACGTCATTGCAAAGTGTACATTTTCGATGAGCCAACGCGCGGTATCGATGTCGGTGCAAAAGTAGAGATTTATAAACTCATGCAAAACCTGGCAAAAGAAGGGGCGGGCGTTATTATGGTTTCTTCAGAGTTGCCCGAGATACTCAAGATGAGTGACAGGATCGAAGTCGTCTTTAGTGGCAGCATTGTCAAGGAATTTCAGAGGGAAGAGGCTGACAGTGAAAAGGTAATGGAATATGCCCTTGGCCTTCATGAACATGAAAGCCAACAAGAACCTCGGGCTGCAGGAGCTGAAACATGAAAGTAAAATTTGTCGAAACACTAAAAAGTTATGGCATTATTCTCGCTTTTCTCCTTATTTGCGTAGGACTTTCAATCCTCTCTCCCGTATTTTTCACGCTGAATAATATCATCAATGTTATCAGGCAGACTTCGATTTACGGGATCATGGCGGTAGGGATGACATTTGTAATTCTGACGGGTGGCATCGACCTTTCGGTCGGTTCCGTGCTGGCAGTATCGGGTGCTATCTGTGCGGGAATGCTCAAGGCCGGGAATCCAATTATTCTCGTACTACTGGCGACGTTGGGGGTAGGTGTCGGATGTGGTCTCGTGACTGGATTATTTGTTACAAAGGCAAGAATTACGCCATTTGTCGTTACACTCGGCATGATGAGTATTGCCCGCGGGCTGGCGCTTATCTACACTCGTGGCTATCCTATCTCAGGATTTTCTCCAACGTTCCGGCTAATAGGCGGCGGTTATATACTCGGAATACCAATCCCCATAATTATATTTTTAGTTGTAGTGATCATCGCCTATATTGTGCTTATGCAGACAAAACTCGGGCGTTATACCTATGCAATAGGCGGCAATGAAGAGACTGTGAGGTTGTCGGGCATCAATTCGGATTTTTTTAAAACGCTTGTCTATGTCATTTCCGGCTCTACGGCAGCGCTCAGCGCGCTCATTTTGACATCCCGGCTGAATTCGGCGGAACCCGTCGCAGGAACTGGCTATGAGCTCGACGTTATCGCTGCGGTTGTCATCGGAGGAGCGAGCCTCAGCGGTGGGCGCGGAAGTGTCTGGGGCACATTTATTGGGGCTTTGCTCATCGGTGTCATCAACAATGGCATGAATCTGCTCGGTATTTCTCCGTATTTCCAGCAAGTGGTAAAGGGACTGATCATTATCGGAGCGGTATGGCTCGATCAGCTCAGAGCAAAAGAAGAGTAAGGAGGCATGCCATGAAAACTGAGGTCCTTTGGTATTTAGGAGAGCGCTCGATTGAACTGAGAGAGGTAGAGATTCCGGAACCCAGGGCTCACGAGGTTCTCGTGGAAATAGAAATGTGTGGAATGTGCAGTTGGGATCTACTCTCGTTCGCCGGAAAATTTGGGAAATTCCATCCATATCCGTTTGTTGCGGGACACGAGGGGGTGGGGCGCGTGATCAAGGTCGGCGACAATGTGTCGTCGGTCAAGGTCGGGCAACGTGTCGCCTGCCATGAGGTTCCCATCGGCACGCCCGGCGGCGCCCTCATGGCGCGCCATGCAATACGTACTGAGCAAAAGGTTACTGTTATTCCGGAAAATGCTATTCCTTTGAAATATTGGGTCGTTGAGCCAGTGGTATGTATTGTCAATGGCCTTGTATACGCCGGGATACAGCCCGGTGATTCCATAGCGCTTATTGGCGCAGGATATATGGGACTCATTTTTGTGCAGGGCCTCGCGAAGACCCTTGCAAAAGAGGTTGTCGCATTCGATATTGATGAAAAAAGGCTCGCGCTCGCAAAAGAATTCGGCGCAAGCCGAATCGTAAAAATCGAGGGCAATGCTATTCCGGAAGAATTCAGGCGCTATTTTGATGTGATTATAGAGACAGGCGGAAAGCCTTCATCGATAGAAATGGCGCTCTCACTGGCAAAATCCGGAGCGGTTATCGAAAATTTCGCGTGGCACCACCATATGCACGAGTTCGATCTGGACGCGTGGCACACAAATGCCTGGCGAATTCTCAACATTCAGCCAGGGGTAAATTCGCATTTTGGAGATCTTTTCCCACGGACGATCGACCTCATGCTCAACGGTACATTTTCAAATGAAAAACTCATCACGCATTGGGCGCCGGTCGAACGGGCCAAGGAGATTTTTACCACCGCGCTGGAACGGAAAGATGGCTATATGAAAGGTGCCGTAATGTTCAAATAGTCATGGGGTGGCGATACATGCAATGCGGTGATTGTCGTTCCTCTGTATCGATAGCGGAAACTGGAGGTGGGGGGAATTGAACCCCCGTCCCCGGGCGTGCAATGCACGCGTCTACAGGTATAGCCGGTCGATATATTGTCGGGAACCGGGGAGCTGACTGGCGAGCGACCGGTTCCGTATTCCGGTTTGATGTCCCCCAAGACCCCCGGACTGGCCTCAAGGTAAGCCTCCGGATGTCACAGACCTCCACAGCGTCGGAGACGGCCCGCCATGGTGTCCGTCGCCTGCTACTTACGCAGCGAGGGCGAGAGCGCCGTTGTTGTTGGCACTTAAAGGTTTTGCCACTTTGAGGAGGGTAGCCACTCCACCTGCAGCGCACACCACGAACCGCACAGGTCGAAACCAGTGCACCCCCATGGATAGCTATTAGAAGATACGCAAAACGCGTTGAAAGATCAAGCGTTGCCCGAGGGACTTGCACCCTCGTTTCCGGCATCCGGTATTGCCGCATCGATGATTCCTCCGCCGAGCACGAGGCCGTCTTCCGAATAGAGGACCGCGGACTGGCCTGGCGCGACGGCCCGCTGAGGGATTTCGAAATCGATGCGCGCCTCGCCTTTGCCGTTCACGAGCACGATCGCTGGCGCCGGCTTGTGGTTCTGGCGGATTTTCACTCTACAGGCAAAGGTTTGTCCATAGGCCTGCGAGTTCTGCAGCCTGAAGGAGTGAGAGAGGAGGCCGGAAGAGAAGAGGCCTTTCCCTTTTCCTACAATGACTTGATTTTCCCGCGCGTCCAGCGCAAGGACGTAGAGCGGTTCTGTTCCGATGGATATCCCGAGGCCGCGCCGCTGGCCGATGGTGTAGAAGGGCAGGCCCCTGTGACGGCCCAGCACATTGCCATGGACATCGACGATGTCGCCCGGCTCAGGTCTGTCATGCTCGAATAGGGGGGCATAGTCACCCCCGCCGACGAAGTCCTGGCTTTCGGGCTTCTCGGCGACTTCAATGCCATGGGCCCGGGCATCTGAACGCGTCTCTTCCTTCGTCATTTCGCCAAGGGGAAAGAGAATGCGGGAAAGGCGCGATGAATCGAGACCGTACAGGAAGTAGCTCTGATCCTTGGCCACGTCCCGGGCCGTCTTGAGGTAGGTTGTGCCCTCGACGGAAGAGGTCCGCACATAGTGCCCTGTGGCGAAAAGGTCGAACTCGAGTCCCACCTGCTTCGCGCGGTCGATCAGGAAACCGAACTTCAGTTCGCGATTGCAGATGATACAGGGATTGGGAGTGCGGCCGGCGAGATATTCCTTTCGGAAATATTCGATGACGTGGCGCTCGTATTCTTCAGAGAGATCGATGACGTGGTAAGGAATGCCGATATTCCTGCACAGCCTCTCGCACGCCGCGATATCCTCTTCTTCGCCGGGGCCGAAGCAGGCGTGCTTCATATCCTCCTGGATATTGTAGGCCCCTTTCCATATCTTCATGGTCAACCCAATGACCTTGTACCCCTTCTCTTTGAGGAGGTACGCGGCAAGCGAAGAATCCACGCCGCCCGAAAGGCCGATCGCGACGGTGATGTTCTCATTCATAAGTGGCGTACTTTACTATAGATGAAAGATTTAATCCAGCTCGATAGAGAGGGCGGGGCGGCGCTCTCCGGGGCTTCTCCCTTCTCCTTGTCTTGTCTGGCCATCACAGGATACATTTAGGCCATGCAAGATGTATTCATCGGGTTTACTTCGATTACGTGGAAGATGCTCGTCATGTACGGCATCGGGGGCGTTCTTATCTGGCTCGCGATAAAAAAGCAGTATGAGCCCATGCTCCTCCTTCCCATCGGTTTCGGGGCTATCCTCGTCAATCTGCCTCTCGCGATCGCGTGGGAACATGAGGGCGTGCCCGGTTTCCTCCGCATTCTGTACGACGCGGGCATCGCGAATGAGCTGTTTCCGTTGCTCATCTTTATCGCGGTGGGGGCGATGATCGATTTTGGTCCCCTGTTTCGCAATCCGCTCATGATTTTTTTCGGGGCGGCGGCCCAGTTTGGCATTTTCGCGACAATGATTGTCGCGACGCTTTTGGGATTCGACCTTAAGACCGCCGCGTCGATCGGCATTATCGGCGCGGCGGACGGCCCCACCGCGATCTATGTCGCCAACAAGTTCGCGAGAGATTATTTGGCGCCGATATCGGTGGCCGCCTATTCCTACATGTCTCTTGTCCCCATCATTCAGCCGCCGGTGATACGGCTTCTGACAACCAAGGAAGAGCGGCGCATCCACATGCCGCTGCACGAAAAACAATCGCCGCAGTGGCTCAGGATACTTTTTCCCATTGTGGTCACGGTGACCGCTGGCATTGTCGCGCCGATCTCCGTACCGCTCGTGGGCTCGCTGATGTTCGGGAACCTGATCCGGGAATCGGGAGTGGTGGAGCGCCTCTCCCAAATCGCCCAGAACGAGCTCGCGTATCTTGTCACTTTGCTCTTGGGGATCACGATCGGTGGGTCTATGTCGGCGGAAAAGTTCTTGAACTGGAACACGATTCTCATCATGGCGATGGGGCTCGTCGCCTTTATATTTGACACGGCGGGCGGAGTTCTGTTCGCCAAGCTGGTGAATCTCTTTTTGCCCCGTGAGCGAAAGATCAATCCGATGATCGGGGCCTGTGGCATTTCGGCTTTTCCGATGTCTGCCCGCGTCGTTCAGAAAATGGCGAGCGAGGAAGAGCGTGGCAACATCATTCTGATGCAGGCTATAGGTGCGAACGTGTCGGGCCAGCTTGGTTCGATCATCGCGGGTGGTTTGGTGCTTGCCCTCGTGCCTCTACTGGTGAAGTAGGAGTCAGCCATGGATGGACTTATAGAGACCCTTCGGAGCGCGAATTCCACCGTGCAGGCGATTGGAGTTTCGGTCGGAGGCTTTGTTGGCGTTTTTGCGACGCTGGCCTTCTTTTTTATAATGATTGCGGCCGCTGACCGCTTTAACAAAGATTAGCGCTCTGCGGACTCACCGTACTCCCTTCACGCGACGGGCGAGCTCACGGCCTCGCTGGCGAAGGAGCTGTATCGTTTCATCGCTCGCGGCTCCCGCCCACTCTACAGAGTCGAGGGTGTCCCACTTGAGGGCCGCGATTTTCGCTTCATATTCTTTTTTTGCGCCTCCCACCCAGCCGTAACTGCCGATGCGGAGCGCTTTCCGCTGAAATACATGCTTGCGTTCAAGAATGTCGAGTACATAGGCCATGGGTGGGAACATCCTGTATTCGTAGGTGGGCATGGCGATAACGATGCCTTCGCTCTTGTAGGCATCGGCGAGCACGAATGAGACGTCTTCGTTGGGCACGCGGTGGATGGTGCAAGGGACTTTCTCCTCTTCGATGCCCTCGATGACATATTTCAAGCCTCGCTCGGTGTTGCCGTACATGGAGCCCCAGACGATGGCGATCTCTTTTTCACGTGGACCATCTAAATAGGCGGCATAGCGCAGATATCGTTCGATGATAGTTTTGGGATGCGCCCGCCAGATGATGCCGTGGCTGGGAGCCACGACCTTGATAGAGAGACCCGAGAGTTTGTCTATGGCGCGTTTAACGAAAGTGCCGAAGCTCGCCACGATATCTGCGTAATACCGCAGCGATTCGGCCTCAAAGAATTCGTGCTCGTCGGGGCTTATCTCGTCATCGAACACACGGTCGCCGAGAGCTCCGAAGGCCCCGAATCCGTCGCAGGAGAACAGCACACCGCCTTCGGCGGCCCAGGTCATCATGGTTTCAGGCCAATGCACGTTCGGCGTCTCAAAGAATCGCAGAATTTGCCCCGCGCCGAGGTCCAGGGTTTCGCCGTCCTCGATGGCGCGCACGCGCTCGTGTTCGAAATAGAAGCTTTTGACGAGATCGATTCCCTTCTTGGTGGCGATCACGCGGGCTTTCTTGTTGATTTCGAGAAACTCCGCGAGCCAGCCGGTATGATCCGGTTCGAGGTGATTGAGGATGAGATAATCGATATCCTCAAGTTTTACTCCGATAGAGGCGAGCTGATTTTTGATCTCAATGGGCGCTCCCACCCAGTCCCGGACCAGATCGATGAGGGCTGTTTTTTCACCTCTGACGAGGTATGAGTTGAGAGAGACTCCATAGGGAATAGGCCAGATGCCCTCAAAGAGATCATCGCTCCGTATATCGGCATGAAGCGCGTAAATGCGGTCAGTAATCGGGTGTACCTTCATAGTGTATCCTTTCTCTTAGAAACTGCCTTCAATAAAAATGGGCTGCATATAATTCGACATATGCAGGCCTCGCCACCATGAATCTGTACACACTATACTCGATGAGCCTTTTCTTCGCCACTAGCGGAGCGAGAGGCGAGGCACTCAGAAATTGCCCGTTCCGGCAGAAAGTGACAAGCCGAGGGTGACGGGACGGCCCTGGAACAAGAGGCCATATTCCGTGTCGTCGGCTCCGAATACAAAGGTCGTGGAAAACGTGAGCTTGAGGTAGTCGGCGATCTGCCAGCTGACGCTGGGCTGTACGAGACCTGAGAGGTCGGAGATATTCATGATGCCCGTCGTGGAGGCCGAGAAATCGCTTCCTCCGATTTCGGAGAAGGAGAGGTTGGCCGCCGCATAATGTCGCCCGGAAAACAAGGGGAAATTCTTGATGTTCCCATTCGCGATCGCATAAAGTATCGCAGCTTTTGCCGATGAAGCCTCATAAGAATTGAAAAGTGCCGTCCTGTCGCTGTCCGAATACCCTTCCCCATTGTAATAATATTGAGCTATCGCGGTGATATTGTTGTCCTGATCGTTGTAGGTAAAGCCCGCGGTGCCAGAAGGATAGAATGTCGCTCGGACATCATCGGCACTCACCTGCTCATAATATGGCGCGACCGACATGAAGGTAGTATAGAATGTGGTAGGGCTGCCCCTGGCGATGACCCCTTCCGCGAATACATCGAAGTTGCCCAAGGGGCCCGTCAAGGTGACGGCCGCCCGCTCGGTGGTGTCATTGCGGTAATACCCGCTTACGCCGAGCTCGTAGTTGCCCAGCACAAATTCTGCCTTGCCGGCGAGGGCGGTGTTGGAAAAGTCGGGCGTCGCGCTGTCGTCAAAGATCGCATAGAAGCTCAATGTGTTCTGGCTTTTTCCGTAGGGTATGAAGACCCGGAATTGCAGCGGCCCTTCCCTCTGGACCGTGGGATCGAATATGTCGATCTGTTCGAGGTTGATGATGTCGGCCGGGCTGAAAAAGTAGCCGACGCCCCATTTGACCGTCGCCTTGCCGAAGCGGAAATACACCGAGTCGCCCAGCTGAAAGTCGGAGAAAAGTTCGAAGATGCGGGCATCGGGGACGGTGATGGAAGAGGAAGTGGTGGACAAGATGTTTGGCGTTGTGGTGGTTATTAAGGTCGCCGAGTTCAAAAAACTGCTGGTACTGGAAAAAGGCCAGGATGTCTTCACCGAACCGTGCACGCGGAAGGCCTCTTCGGGCCGCGCGTCGAAGTAGAGGAGGCTCTGGAGGACGGGGCTCAGTTTATGCGAGTCCGGATTGAAAAGATCGAAGCCACTGTTCCACGGATCGTTCCATGTCCACGTGGCGCCGATTTTTCCGGTCAGGCTGCCGCCGATCTTGACCGCTTCGGTCTTCAGGAGTCCCTGAAGGGGATTGGCTGCGGATGTGGCCGCCGGATTCTGGGCTGTGCCTCCCTGTGTGCCGGAGCCCTGCGCGGCTCCCTGGGACGACTGATCCCCGTTGGGCTGGACTACCACCTCGTCTCCAAAGAGTGAATCGACGTCGCTTCCACTCTCCTGAGCTCCCACATTGAAGGCGGACACCAAAATAAAGACGAAAATACTTGCGAATGTGATGTCCCGAAAATGTTTCATACTCATGCCTCCCTCATGCGATCCTACCGGCTCACCTGCTCGAGGAATGCTTTGGTGAAGACTTTATCTGGCAATGGCGTGACTGACTGCTCGGTCATGGTAATCTGGCTCTTTTCGCCCTTGTTGATTTCGTCCAGTATCAGTATCTGTGAAGGCAGCAATTTACCCTCGATCTCGACATATTTAGGGTAGGCGGTTGTTCGCATGAGCCGACCATTCACCGAATAATCTTCGCGCTTTAAGAGCATCGTCGGGTCTTTCCGGATATAGAGCACGACGCGGTCGTAGGCGACTTCATTCGTGTTTGCCTTCAGGTCGAGCACCCAGACCGGGAATTTGCCAACCATGCCTTCGTTCATGCCGGTCACCGTGTAGTCTTCCGCAAAGGAACTGAGTGTAAAGTCAGAGTTTTTCGCCTTGGTGTTCTGCAGATTCTCTTTGACTGAAGAGTGTGAAAATTTGCGACTCGTGGGGTCGTAGAACCATACGTTGTCGTCTTCGCGGAGGTAGCCCTGGCCCTTATTCACTTCGGGCAGCAGGATGAGAATGAGAAACTGTTTTTTCATGTCGCGCCTGAAGACCCGGGCCTGCGTCACACTGTCTTTCTCGCCCGGCTTCTGAGTCACGATAGTGAAGACGGCGGAGAAATCTTTGCCCGTAAAATCGCTCAGGCTGTCGACCTGCTGGAGGAGCGCTTTAGGCTCCGGCCTGGTCTGGGCCGAGACTGAATGCACGCCGAGCGCAGTGCTGAGGGCAAGTGCGAGGAGCAAAACAATACTTCGATCGTGGCGCCCCTCTTTTTTTGTTGAAATAATTTGCATGCAGAATACCCCTTTTTACTTCACGGTTCTGAGAGCCTCCGCGGGAGGCATCTTCGCTGCAGCGTTGGCGGGAGCATAGACCGCAACGAGCGTCAAAACTGCAATGATTAAAATGTTGCCGAGCGCCCGCAGTGGCGGAAGATAGAATGAAAGGTGGCCAGCCTTGAGTATCAGGAATACCGGCGACTGTGCATCGAAATTGATGAGACTGGCTATCGTCATGGCTATGAGGGCGAGGATTATTCCAGCCACAGCACCTGCGAGCGCGAGAAAGAGCGCTTCATAGAGGAACATCGATCGAATTTCCGTTCGCTGGACACCTACCGCGCGCATGGTTCCAATTTCACGGATGCGCTCATACATAGCCATCCGGAACGTATTGGATATGCCGATCATCACGATCGCAAAGAGGACGATTAGGATCGCGACGCTCGCGGTATCGAGCGCGACGACAATCTGCTTTGCCTGTGCAAGCACGTCATCTATGGTGTATACACGATATTTTGTCCCTGTCCATGTCTCGTTGTTCTGTTCGCGGATCATGGACTGGAAGGGTGTTGTTGAGCCGCTCTCTTGTTGTTTTGTCGACCTGTCGAAAAGCTGAAGCCCCATGCCTTTCATGGAAGTGTACAGAGAATTGGCAAAGGCTCCGGATCTGTCGAGCTTCTCCAGCATGATTCCCAGCGACATGTATTCGTTTTTGCCAAGGCCGATGAGGCTGTTGAGGTAGTCGAGCTGCACATACGTCATCATGGCGCCGACGAAACTCGAATCGACAGTGATTGCCGCGACACGGAACTCGCCTACATTGTTCTGACCCGTGATGGTCTGGAACTGCGCGACGACGGTGTCGCCGGGCAGAACATTTAACTTTTTCGCGACGCTCTGGGAGATGATGATGGCGTTTGGCCACGCGAGATTGTCCCAGCTCCCCTTGATGAGGGCGAGACGCTCTTTGAGCATCGCGGAGTGGGCAAGGTCGACGCCAGTGAGGTTCTGGCGGATGCTTTTGCTTTCAAAAATCAAGGTTGCCGAGGTCTCGCTTGTCTTTTGGAGGCTGGACCATTTCTCCCCTGAATCTGAAAGGGCCTGCATGATCACAGAATCGTCGCGTATGACCGATATGCGCTTGCCGGATGCAGTATACTCCGATCCGCTTACAAAAACATGTCCCCCCATGAGATAGGCGAAGTTCTCGGAGACATTCTTTATAAAGGAGCCGGCGAACCCGTTGATCAGGGTGACGATCATGATCCCGAAGGCGATTGCCCCGGCGAGAAGAACAGTCCGCTTTTTTTGTCTCAACAGATTTCGTGCAGCGATGCGTGGTAATACAGTGTTCATGCTCTTCCTCCTATTCTTCCTGCATCGCTTTGACTGGCTGTATCTTCAACGCCAACGAAACGGGATAGAGGTGGGCGATAAAACCTACCAGGATCATCACCAGAATCGCCATAAGCACATTTCCTGCCGAGGCAACGGGATTCATATATCTGCCGCCAAACAAGATGAGGAAAAACTGGTTCGTCGCCTCGATATGCAAGGCTCTGAGCACCGCAGTCAACAGAAGCCCAAGGGCGGCCCCAATCGATGCCGATACCGCGGCAAGGACCGTCGCCTCGGCCGCGAACATGCTGCGCACAAAGCCCTTGCCCGCGCCGATAGCGCGCATCGTGCCTATTTCGCTGGTCCTCTCTATCACCGAAATAAGGAATGTATTCATTATGATGATGATCGCGACAATCGAAAGAATAATTATGGCGACCGCGAAGACGATCCTGACGACATCGACGGACTGCCCGTAAGGGCCGGACGCTGTCTGCCAGTTTCCGGCGACTGCCTGGATTCCTTCTTTCGCGAAGCTCTGGTTGAGCGATACGATGGTGCGGCTGATATTCCTCGGGGAATCCACCTTTCCCACGATGAACTGCCAGGCGCCTTCGTCGGCCTGGAGAGGGTTCACCGCGCCGGGCTTGGATATCTCCGCCGCGATGGCGTTGACATCAAGACTTTTTGATGTTTCGGAAGTGACGAGCAGATCCTCACCGAAGAGCGCATCGGGATTGTCCGTCGAGAGCATGTTTGTCTCTTCGGGCTTTAGTTGTATCGGCTCATTCGCGCCAACGGTCATGCCACTCATAACGCGCAGAGATTCTATGTCGATGTAGGCGAGCTGTTCTGGAGACGCGCCTTGCTCCTTGAGACGGAAAACGCCGACAATCGGAAGTTCTCTCAGCCTGAAGCCAATCGTAGAAAAACCTTGAATGAGGATTGTATCACCGATTGAAAGAGGCTTGCCCAGCCACTCGGAAAACTTGGCCATCTGGCCCTCGCTGATCATGAGTCCTGGCTGGCCGGGCTGTAGTTTTTTCCCTGAAACGATATCGATCGCGTCGAAAAGGTCCCAGTACGAGGCGGAGTCCACTCCGAACAAGAACAAGAATCGGTCCTGGGGCTGTATCTTGCCCTGTGATGCTTTTTCGGAAGTGGCCGAATCTTCGCGCGTGACCTGAGCGAAGCCCGTTGCGAGCGACGATGTCTTGGCGAGGTGTGGCGTCGATTTGACGATGGATATCACCTTTTCGTAATCGGGAATGGTCGGAGTCTGGGCCATGCCACCTGGGGATGTCACGCCAAATAGCGACACGGAGCCGTCACTGGAAGTGCCGGAAATAAATATATCGCCCGTGTAGACATCCGAGAATGTCGAACGGATCCCCACTTCCGAGGCATTGATAAAAGCTGTCCCCACCACTAGCGTCAGGGTTCCCACGGCAAGCAGAATGCCGATGATGAGGCTTTTTGACCGGTGTTCCCTGATATTGCGGACAGCCATTCTGAGGATGACGGACATGGTCAATCCTCCACTGATGCGACAATGGCACCTTCATCGATGATATCCTCGCCATTCCGCCTGTTTTCGATGATGGCCCCGTCACGGAGGCGAATGATGTGATCCGCTATGTTCACGATTTTAGCGTCGTGCGTGGAGAAGATGAAGGTCGTCTGGATTTCGCGGTTGATTTTTTTCATAAGGTCGATTATCTGCTCGCCGGTCGCGGAGTCGAGGTTTGCGGTGGGTTCATCGGCGAGCACGATCGAAGGCTTGGTCACAAGGGCGCGCGCGATGGCAACCCGCTGGCGCTGACCGCCGGACAGCTCGTTCGGTTTATGTGTGCGCCACTCGCCCAGCCCCACTTCGCCGATGAGAAAATCGATCCAGTTCTTCCATTCGTTCTTTGGGAGGCGAGTATTGCCGAGCAATAAGGGAAACTCAATGTTTTCCCATACATTCAGTACGGGGATGAGGTTGAAGGACTGGAAAATAAAGCCGAGAACTTCATGCCGAAAGCGGGTGAGCTCTTGGTCGGATAAGCCGTTTGTGTTTTTTCCGTCGATGATCACTTCACCCGATGTGGGAATGTCTATCAGTCCTATCATGTTGAGTATGGTCGATTTCCCCGAGCCCGAAGGGCCGGCTATTGAGACGAAATCGCCGCGCTCAATGGAGAAAGAGACGCCTTTGACTGCCGGGACAATTACTTTTCCAAGGAAGTAGTCTTTTTTTACATTGCGTAACTGAATAATAGGCATGCTGGTGCTCCCAACTCAGAATTAAAGGATCCCGTTGAGAAAATAGCAATTTCCGCAAGACGCGGCAATACACATTGCAAACAAAAGATGATATTTAATTAATATTAACAATTTAAAAAAATTGCGTATCTGCCTTTCGCATCGAAGCGTGTGTTTCCGATGCGTTTAGTTTAATGAGTCGCTTCTGCCTGTTTCACATGTCTTCAGAGAGCGTCTGACCCCGCGGCCCGGCCTCATGCGCCTCGATTTCTTCCTCTATTGTAGCTGCGAGGCGCCTTGCTCCTTCATCGATTTGCTCAAAGGTCGAATAGGAAAAGTTGATGCGCATCGAGTTCGTTTCGGCTTCATCGAAGTAAAAGGCGCTGCCTACGACATACGCGACTTTTCTCTCTATGGCCTTGTAGAACATTTTGTCCGTGTCGATGTAATGCGGCAGAGAGAGCCACAGAAAGAGTCCACCCTCGGGTTTTGTCCATGTGAGATCGAAACGCTTCGGCATATAGGAGTCGAATTTCTCCAGCATGAAATTGCGCTTTTCGCGGTAGATGCCGCATGTGCGGGCGACAATGCCCTTCAGTTTTCCGGTGGCCATGAACTCCGCGATCATTTTCTGGGTGAGCACACTCGTGCACAGATCCATGGCCTGCTTGGCGACCACCATCTTCTGAATGACATCTTCGCGTGCGATAACCCATCCGATACGGACCCCCGGTGCAAGAATCTTGGAAAATGTCTTCAGGTTGATGACAATGCCGCGGTTCTGCATCTGCTGTTCTAGCCTATAAATAGAAGTCACAGATTCTCCTAGGAACCGAATTTCGCGGTAGGGCGCGTCTTCCACGATGAAGAGTTCCTCCCGGTACGCGAACTCGATGAGGGCTCTTCGTTTTTCCAGGCTCCAGCAGATGCCAGACGGATTTTGGAAGTCCGGAATGACATAGATATATTTTATGCGTTTTTTTTGGCTTATCGCGCGCGAATAGCGTTTTTCCAGCTCGACCATGTCGAATCCATCGTTCGCGGTGCTGAAGGGAATACCGAGCACTTTGCCCTGATAGGACTGAATGGCTTGAATTGCGCCAAGATATGTGGGGCGTCCAGCGATCACATAGTCGCCGGGATCGAGAAAGATCTTCGGCACCATGTCGAGCGCCTGTTGGCTCGCAGACGTTATAAGAAGGTTCTGTATGCCGAGAGAGAGCCCCTGTGCGGATTCGTACGCGACGAGCTGTGCCTTTAGATCATCGTCACCTTCGGTGGTGCCGTATTGGAGTATCTTGTCGCCATACTGCCTGAAGACGTGGTCGCTCGCTTGCCGAAGCTCTTCGACCGGAAAAGTCTCGGGGGCGGGGAGCCCGCCGGCGAAGGAAATGATGTCAGGCTGATTCGTGAGTTTGAGCAACTCGCGGATGACGGATTTTTTCATGGTGTGGGCATTGGCTGATAGATACGCAGAGAGGTCCTGCATCGATCGATCCTCCTTGTTGGGGTGATTGATATCGTACCCTAACTTTAACAATTCGTAAATATGCGATTTCAAAATTAAATAAGCCTATTTCAATATATGAAATAAGTTGTATCGCCCTTGTCGCATTCCCGGGAGTAGTATACTGTGTAAGACGATTCACAACAACAAACATTCGTAAAGGGTTATCCATATGCCATTGAATTGCGGAATAGTGGGGTTGCCCAATGTAGGGAAATCGACCATCTTTTCGGCCCTCACGGCGGCGAAGGCCGAAGTGGCGAATTATCCTTTTTGCACCATCGATCCGAATGTCGGCATTGTGCCGCTTCCGGACAGGCGCCTCGACCGCCTCTGCGAGATTTTTAAGCCCAAGAGGAGAGTGCCGGCCGTCGTCGAGTTCGTGGATATCGCGGGGCTTGTGAGGGGGGCGTCGAAGGGAGAAGGCCTCGGCAACCAGTTCCTTTCGCATATCCGCGAAGTGGGCATGATCGCGCACGTCGTACGCTGCTTCGACGACCCCGACGTCATCCACGTCGCGGGGAAGGTTGACCCCGCCGACGACATAGAGGTGATTCACACCGAGCTCGCCCTCGCCGATCTGGACAGCCTCGACCGGCGGCTCGACAAGCTCGGCCGTCAGCTCAAAGTGCAGGACCCGAATCTCAAAAAAGACAGCGAAAAGGAAATGGCGGTGCTGCAGAAGATTCGGCCCGCGCTCGAGGAAGGTAGGCCGGCGTTTACGGTGGGCCTCGAGCCTGAAGAAAGTGAATTGGCGCGGCGCAGTTTCCTCATGACGCTCAAAAAAGAGCTTTTTGTGTGCAATGTCGATGAATCGGGAGTTCACGGCAATAAATATGTCGATATAGTAAAGTCAATTGCTGAAAAACAAGGTTCGGAGGCCGTCGTCATCTGCGGCAAGTTCGAGGCTGAGCTCGCCGATATCGAAGATGCAAGTGAACGGGCGGAATTTTTGCAGGGCATAGGACTCGACGAGCCCGGACTCGCCTCGCTCGCGCACGCGGCCTACAGGCTTCTTGGACTGCGCACTTTCTTTACTGCGGGCGAAGATGAGTGTCGCGCGTGGACAATTCGTGCAGGCGATAAGGCGCCGACGGCCGCCGGTGTCATCCACACCGATTTTGAAAAGGGCTTTATCAAGGCCGAAGTCTATCATTATGATGACCTCCTCCAGTACGGCTCGGAGGCCGCTGTCCGCGCGGCAGGCAAAATGCGCCAGGAAGGACGCGAATATGTGGTCCATGAAGGCGATATCATGTTCTTCAAGTTCAATGTCTAACCTCGCTTCCGAAGAGGAAGGATTTCCTCCCGCAGGCGCGGCGGGCGGGCCAGCACGCTTCCTTGTGCTCGGGGCTTTCCCCTCGATACGTTCCCAGAGTAGGCAAGAATACTATGGTCACGAGCGCAATCACTTCTGGCCCATCCTGTTTTCGTTCGCCCAGGAGCGGGGACTTCTGCCATTTCGGGCGGAACCCGGCCAATCGATGTGGCACGCGGGGGCTTCCCTCGCGGCCGTGAGCGCCTATGAAGAAAAAATCGGCATCGCGGCGCGTCTTCAGGTGATACTTTGGGACATGGTGAAGTCCTGTCGCCGGACGACGAGCGCAGATGATGCCCTGGAGATTGTCGCGCTCAACGACATCGCCGCTTTACTGCAGGTTCATCCGGAGATTGAGCGAATCGGACTCAATGGAACGCGGGCGTCAGAGCTTTTTCTCAAGCATGTCGTATATGGCTGCGATTTTCGCCAGGCAAGAGAGGCGCTCTCGGGCGTGGGCGGCCGCGTCGTGCTCGCCGTCGCGGGTAAAACGCGTGCGATTTACCGACTGCCCTCAACGAGCCCGGTGCCTACCCTCCATTACAGGACCATCGAAGACAAATGGACTCTTTGGCAAAGATTTTTCTATTAGTGCCGGCATTTCTCTATAAAATTGCTATACATCTGTCAAGCATACTTGCCCAGGCCCTTACGCTTGCGGTATGATTCCCGCGCAATGGATAAGCTCATCATCAAAGGTGCCCGGGAACATAATCTGAAGAATATCGATCTTGAATTGCCCAGGAACAAGCTCATCGTCATCTCGGGGCTTTCGGGCTCGGGAAAGAGTTCTCTCGCGTTCGATACGATTTTTGCGGAGGGACAGCGGCGCTACGTGGAGTCGCTCTCGGCCTATGCCAGGCAGTTTCTCGGGCGCATGGACAAGCCCGACGTCGATTATATTGAAGGGCTTTCCCCCGCGATTTCGATCGAACAGAAGACCACGACGCGCAATCCCCGATCCACCGTGGGAACCGTCACGGAGATTTACGATTATCTGCGCCTGTTGTTCGCGCGCATCGGAGTGCCGCACTGCCCGTCCTGCGGGCGCGAGATACGCGAACAGAGCGTCGACCAGATTCTCGATGTCATTTTGTCCTGGCCGAGCGGCACGAAACTACAGGTGCTCGCCCCCGTGATAAGGGCACAGAAGGGAGAGCACCGGAAGGTGCTCGAGGATGCCCTGAAGCAGGGTTTTCTGCGCGCGCGGGTCGATGGGGAATTCATCGAACTTGAGACGCCGCCCGCGCTTGAAAAACAGAAAAAGCACACCATCGAGCTTATCGTTGACCGCATCCGGCTCTCGGAGGAGAGCAGGCGCAGGGTCGCGGAGGCCGTCGAGGCCGCGCTCGGTATCGCTGACGGCATCGTGACGGTGATCCGGGAGACCGACGAACAGCAGAAAGAGGAATTTTTCAGCCAAAAAGGGGCCTGCCCGGTGTGCGGCATTTCTCTGCCGGAGATGGAGCCGAGGCTTTTTTCGTTCAATGCGCCGCAGGGGGCCTGTCCTGCGTGCGGCGGGCTAGGGATGAACATGGAGTTCGACCCGGACCTCATCATTCCCGATAGGAGTCTGTCATTCGACGAGGGCGGCTGCGTGCCCTACAACCCCCAGTCCGCCTGGAACCGCTCCCGCTTCGAGGCCCTGGCGCACCACTTTCACTTCAGTCTGGACACTCCGTTCGAAGAACTCCCCGAGAAGGTGATGCAGGCCATACTCTACGGCAGTGACGACGACATTCACGTCCGCTACGACAACAGGGACAAAACGGGCCATTTCGAGTATCAGTCAAAATTTCCCGGAATTCTGGCGGATTTGCGCCGCCGCTATATGGAGTCGTCGAGCGACGAGATCAAGGACTGGCTCGAATCCTTCATGGTCGAAAAAGAGTGTGAAGTCTGCCACGGCAAGCGGCTTAGGCCTGAGGCGCTCGCCGTCACTGTCGGGGGAAGAAGCATCTACGAGCTCGCCTGTATGCCGGTCGGAGAATCGGTGAGGTTTTTCGAATCGCTCAGACTCTCCGAAACCGAAGCCCAGATCTCGAAGCTGATTCTGAAGGAAATCATCGCCCGCCTGGGATTTTTGCGCAATGTCGGCCTCGACTATCTGACGCTCGAACGCAAAGCCTCGACGCTTTCAGGCGGCGAGGCGCAGAGGATCCGGCTTGCCACGCAGATCGGAAGTTCGCTCGTCGGGGTGCTCTACATCCTCGACGAGCCCTCCATAGGCCTGCACCAGCGCGACAACCAGAGGCTCATCGATACGCTCACCTATCTCCGAGACCTCGGGAACACGCTGATCGTCGTCGAACACGACGAGCAGACGCTGCGCACCGCGGATTACCTTGTCGACCTTGGACCAGGCGCGGGAGAGCATGGAGGGTATGTGGTAGCCCACGGCACCGTGCCGGAAGTGACCGCGAACTCTGAAAGCCTCACCGGGCAATACCTTGCCGGAACGCTCAAAATTGAAGTGCCCAAAGTCCGGCGCAAGGGGAACGGGGCCTTTGTTGCGCTGAAAGGTGCGCGTCAACACAACCTCAAGAATATCGATGTCAAAATTCCTCTTGGTAAATTCGTGTGCATCACGGGAGTGTCGGGGTCTGGCAAGAGCACGCTGTTGTCGGACGTGCTCTATCCGGCCATCTCCAATCGCATTATGCGCTCTTCGCTCCGTGAGGGCGAGTACGAAAAGATACTGGGCCTCGAACACATCGACAAGATCATCAACATCGACCAGAGCCCCATCGGCCGGACGCCACGCTCGAATCCCGCGACCTACGTGGGCGTCTTTACGCCTATCCGAGAGCTTTTCGCCAGCCTCCCCGAATCGAAGGCCCGGGGCTGGAAGCCAGGGCGCTTCAGCTTCAACGTCAAGGGCGGCCGCTGCGAGCACTGCCAGGGCGACGGCACGATCAAGATCGAGATGAATTTCCTCCCGGACGTCTACATAACCTGCGAAGTCTGCCACGGCAAGCGTTTCAACGCCGATACGCTCGATGTGCGCTTCAAGGGCAAGAATATCGCCGAGGTGCTCAATATGACCGTCGAGGAGGGAAGCGAGTTCTTCGCGCACATTCCGTCCATCGCGCACAAGCTTCGGACTATGCTCGATGTGGGCTTAGGCTACATTCGCCTCGGACAGTCCGCGCTCACGCTCTCCGGAGGGGAGGCGCAGAGGGTCAAACTGTCGCTCGAACTCGCGCGGCGCGCTACGGGTCGCACGCTCTATTTCCTGGACGAACCCACGACGGGCCTGCATTTTGCCGATGTGCGCCAGCTCCTGGAGGTCATCCATCGCCTCGTCGACAGCGGCAACACCGTCGTGATGATCGAGCACAACCTCGACATCATCAAGCAGGCCGATTGGGTTATCGACCTGGGGCCGGAAGGGGGGGATAGGGGTGGTATGATTGTGGCAGAGGGTACGCCGGAGGAAATAGCCGCCTGCAAGGACTCTTACACTGGTCAGTATTTGCGGCCGATGCTCCATATCTGAAATTTTTGAGGGGATTCTTGCCAATTCTTCACTCTTCCATATACGATACTAAGCGATGAGGCGCATACTCGGCATTCTGATGTTGCTCCATGTGCTCCTTGTGCCCGTATTAGCGCAAGAGGGTGCGGCCGGCTCGGCGAGCATGTCGGCCGATGATCTGGCGAGCAAAACACTCCGCTTCAGGATCGCGTCTGCGACCTTCTATGAACTGCGCGATTTGGCCACAGAGTATGGACTGTCGGCCGAGGGCGGTGCAGAGGAACTGAGAACGCGCCTCTATGAACATTTCGGCTTTGATCCTGTCCCGAAAACCAGCGGCGATGTGTCCATGAGCATAGAGCAGGCGGCCAATGCGGAGTACTTCACGCTTGAGAACGGAACAAAGGAAATTCGTCTGCAGGGTCCCCTTGAGATCCGCTTCGTGGACTCACAGGGTACGGTGCACAGAATTAAAGCCCAGTATGTTGTCTATAATAGAGATACAAAGGAAATCAAGGCCACTGGGGACGTGGAATATACTCGAGAGTCCGCATCGAAGACCGATACGTATAAAGGCCAATCCATCGCCGTCAACCTCGACGATTATTCAGGCGTTTTTGTCGACGGTTCGTTCAATATGGAGCCGACCAGTACAGAGAGTCGCACGTTGATCGTTCACTTTGGGTCTCTCATTTCACGATCGGAAGACATACTGACATTGGCCGATGGCTCTCTCACCGCGTGTGACGCGATCGATCCCCACTATATTCTGAAGGCAAAAAAACTCTGGCTTTTTGGTTCCGGCGATTGGGCCGTCTCCAATGCGACACTCTATGTTGGGAAAATGCCCGTGATGTGGCTTCCCTTCTTCTATTATCCGTCGAAGGCCTCGATGTTTCATCCGGTGGTGGGGTATCGATCCCGCACCGGAGGCTTTGTCCAGACAACCACCTATCTTTCCGGAAAACAAGGCACTGATGTGCAGAAATCTTCTGCCCTGTCGATAACGCAGGGAAGTCTGGGGTCATTCGGCACGTATATTTCGAGGACCCAGCCCTCACAGGAAAACAGCGAACAGCCATCGATTGCGGTTTTGGCCGACATCTATTCATCATTGGGTATATTCGCGGGGTTCCGTGGAAAAGCGGCGGACAGCTCTCCCATCAACCTTTCGTGGCTCCTCGGTGCCGGCGTGTCGCGTTCGATTTTTCTTGAATCGACAGGCTATTATTCGCCATTTGACGCTGCCGGGGATTATGCCTCGGTATGGAATCGATGGTATCTGGGATCGATCGACTTGCCAACAAGAATCGTGGCAGACCTCGAGGCCTCATCGAAGAAGAATGTTTCGGGACTTAAATGGCAGGTGAGTCTTCCCTTCTATTCGGATCCATTTATCGAGCAGGATTTTCTGGACCGCAGCGAATCCTACGATTTTTTCTCGATCATCGGAAGCAGTTCGACATCGGACGTAAGTCAGCGCTCATCTTTTACAGACAAGGCCAACCTCTCGTGGTCATGGCGTCCCGCCACTTCTTCAGTGAATGGTGTTTCGTTCTCGCTCAGCAATCTCTCTTCAACGCTGGACTGGAAAAGCAAATACGCCTCTACGAGCGGCATGACCAGCACAGGGCTGAGGCTTTTTGCTGTCGATCCCCAGAGATATTTTTTCTATCCCTACAACGCGCGCCCCCTCGACTCGAGTTTTTCTCTTTCAGGCACGATTTTCCAGGACAGGGTCGCCTCGCTCACTTGGAAAAACACGAATACCGCCTACGTCGAGGATCGATTCTACAACGCGGCATGGACAAGCCCGGAGGATGTCGATTTTCAGAGCTGGTATTGGTTGCTCGGAGGGCGGAGTAGTGCCACCCTCGACTCCTCTTTTTCCGTCGACAGCGCCGGGCTGCTGTTCCAGGTATCCACGGGAGTACTGGGGCAGGCGCAATATCGTCCCCATCTCTACGATGAACGAACCTCTCCGACGACGGTGCATCCCTTCAGGCTTGCCGATTATGCATACAACACCGCGTATTGGAACGCCGAGACGGATGTCTCATGGTCCCCGTTCAAGAATTCGGATATCTTTTCCGCTTCGAGTGTGAAGTATTCACTCGCGGGGAAAATCGCCAAGGTGGACTACACGGGGCTCGACGGGAGCGGCACCGACGCAAATCCTGTCTATGACCTGTATTGGCTGTCGTGGGATACCGACATGATCACCGATCATTTCGTGCTTGCGGATTTGGCCGCGAAGCTTGGCTCTACTTCCGACCACTTGAGTTTCAAGGTCGCCCTGCCGCCCCTCCTTGAGAGCTATACGCTGAGGGCCTCGACGTCAGCGAGTATAGTGAGCTTCGGCGCGGCCTATGTCATCTCTCGCGCCAGCACAACGGCGGATCTGGAGTCGACATCATTGACAGGCAATGTGGCGCTAAAGCCCATGAAGAATCTCCGCTTTTCCACAAGTGCATCCTGGGATTTTGACACTCAAACCCCATTGAGCCTCAGCGCGGATGTGACAGCATGGTCCTTCTATGCGCGTTTTCTTGCCCAAGAGGCGGATGGGTACACTTTCGAGAGCGGCTCGTGGGTGCAGGACGGAACGCAGTATTTCAGGCCTTCCAGCTTATCTATGAGTTGGAAACCCGTGCTCCGTTTCAATCCCAAGACGCCCTCGGCGGATAAAGTTGTATGGTATTTTGAGACGGATGAGGCATTTTCGCTGACCCAAAACCTTATAAAGTATACAAATTCGACGTTTAGTGCCGACTTTAGTTTTATTGTCAAGAATTCTGCGGGGCTTTCGCTCAGTTTTACGCTATCGTCGATAAATACATCGTTCTGGAGATATTATACCTCTCTTCTCCCCACCTCGGGAGACCTCGACCCCCAAGCCTATGCCCGGAATTTTTTTACGGACCTCTGGGATTCTCTGTCGATATGGGATACGAGCAGCCTCCAGAGCACTCTGTTCAAACTGCAAAAGCTGTCGCTGGAATTGTCCGTCGACGCCCACGACTGGCTGCTCTCGGCGAGCGTGGACGCGGGGCCGACTCTTGTCACACCCGCTTCAGGGAGGCCATATTACGAGATGGATGTATCGTTTACTCTTGCGGTGACCTGGAAGGACATCTCCGCGATAAAGAGCTCTATTTCGTATTCGGACGGAGCTTTCAGTCAGTAGGCTGAGTCCGGTGCACTCATTCGTCGCGAGGAGTGCTCCGGACAGATGGGGAAAGGCTGGAAAGACATCGTATATCATAGTATATTTAAGGTATAGAGGAATTATCTATACATTGGGAGTGCGATTGAGTCCTTCTCATATTGTTCTTGAAGACACACAGTTACTCGCTGAACTTTGCGGGGCGAATGATTACAACCTCTCCGTGATCGGCAGCCTTTTAGGTGCCCGCGTCCTCACGAGAGGAAACGAGCTGTTTATCGAAAGTGAAGACAAAAACGCCCTCGATCTTTTTCCACGCCTCGTCAGCGCCATCGGAACCTCGATAGAAGACGGGGTCCCCGCCACCCCGGAACTCATCATCGCACTGCATGGAGAACTCACTCCCGAAGGCGGCAAGAATGGCCCCAAAGGCCCGGATAATGTTGTGGAAGAGGGCCAGAGCGAAGTCTCCAAATTTCTCGATACCTGTATTCAGATCCCGAACGGCTTCGGCAAGGTGTTTCCGCGTTCCAGCGGGCAGAGCCTCTACCTTCAGGGCATCGCACGTCATGACCTCGTGTTTGCAATAGGCCCCGCCGGAACGGGCAAGACATATCTTGCGATGGCGTACGCGCTGCGCGAACTTCTCACGCGCGCGAGGCGGAAATTGGTTTTGACTCGTCCCGTCGTGGAGGCCGGCGAGAGTCTTGGCTATCTGCCGGGCGACTTGGAACAGAAGATAAATCCATACCTTCGGCCTCTCTATGATGCGATGGAGGCCCTGGTTCCTTATGAGACCATCCATCGTCTGGAAGAGAGCAGGGCCATCGAAGTCGCGCCGCTCGCCTATATGCGAGGGCGGAGCCTCACAAACTGCGTCGTCATCCTGGATGAGGGGCAGAATACGACAAAAGAGCAGATGAAGATGTTCCTGACACGCCTTGGCGAACGCACAAAGGCGATCGTCACGGGAGACATCACTCAGATAGACCTCCCCAAGAAGACTGAATCGGGCCTTGTTCACGCAGTGACCCTGCTCGAGCATATCGATGAGGTTTTTGTGTCGAGGCTCGATGCCCGCGATGTGGTTCGCAGCTCTTTGGTGCGGAAGATCATAGAAGCGTATGAAAAAGAATAAGGACGAGACGTTTTTGCGCGGGTTGGCCCGATGGCTCGCCTCGATAAAGCCGTCGATGTGGTTTTTCTTTGGCGCCATAGTGATAGCTGTGGTTGGGCTCTTTTTCTTGGGCCCCTCCTCAATAGGCAAGAGCAACTCTCTTAAATCTATTGAGGCTGGCAAAGTTGCAGAGACGGACATCTACGCGGGCAAAGACACGGTGTATGTGGACAAGGACGCTACCCAGCGTAAGATCCTTGCCGAGGAGCGGCTTGTTCTCGCGGTATTTGTCGTGGATGACAAGATCACTTCGCTCGTTCGGGAAAAAACGGAATCCTTCAGTTCCTATTATCTGCAGCTCATCAACGGAGAGTCGGGCGGGGCGGACGCCGTCGGGCTTCTCCTGAGGAGCCGTTTTCCGGATTTTTTGCAGCCCGAGCAGTATACTGCCATCGTCCGGGCGAAGCTGAATTCGCAGACCTTCATCTACGTGAGCGACATAGTCGAGAGTCTTTTGGGCAAGGGAATCGTTTCGGTGCCGGACGGTGTGTTCGACCGGTTCAATCCAAACTACTATGAGCTTGTCAGAACGCTGAACGACAGAGAAGAGAGCGAACGGCTCGCCATGAGCGGCATGGTCACGCTTGCCAATCTCGGCAATCACCTTGAAGATGAGATGGCCGCGCGGCGCATACCCGAATCACAGAAACAATATGTTCGTCTCCTTGCCAAGGCCCTGCTGAAAGAGAACACCTTTTTTGATCAGAATCTCTCAGAGAAGCGTATCGCTTCGGCGCGCGCCAGCGTAGAGCCCACGACGCGCTTTGTAAGCCGCAACGAAATCCTCGTGCGAAAGGGCGAGCTCGTCACGCCTGAGATGTATCAGCAGATAAAGACGATTCGATCCGCAATCCTCGTCTCCGATGTGGGTGTCCTTCTCACTGATTTTGGACTTCTGCTCATCGCTTCGCTTCTAGGATTTCTCCTCGCGCGCATGCGGGATTTGTCCGATTTTCCCACCGACCGGTCATCACTTATATTCTTGCTTCTCTCGCTGCTCATACTGTTTTACTGGATATTGATAATCCAGAATGTGCTCGATACAAAGGACCTGTCGCGCGGTGCCCTCTACGTCCCCGCGTCGCTGTTTGCGGGCCTCGTCTCACTGCTGTATGGACCTCGGACTGGCATCTTTTTCAGTTTAATTTCGTTTTTCCTGACGGGCGCCGCGACGAACCTCAACGCACAGTTCATGATCGGTATCCTGTTGGCGGGGGTCTCCGCGACGCTCACGATGCGTACGGCGCGGACCAGGATCATGCTGGCGCGGGCGGCGGTGCTCCAAGCGATTGTACAGGCATTTCTGGCGGTGATACTCCTGTTCAATCAGAAGCCTACGCCGGCAGAAACCTTCCAGGCCATGGGGCTAGGAGCGCTGAACGGTTTTGCGGGCGGTTCTTTTATTCTGCTTCTGTTGCCACTCTTCGAGCGCATCCTCGATAAGGCGACACAGTTCAGGCTCATGGAACTGGCCGATATCAACGCGCCCGTGCTGAAGGAGATGCTCTCGAATGCTCCCGGCACCTATGCGCACTCGATGAATGTCGCCCACCTGGCGGAGGCGGCGGCGAAGGATGTCGGCGCGAATCCTCTCCTGGCTCGTATCGGGGCCTATTATCACGATATCGGCAAGATCGACCATCCGGAATACTTTACCGAAAACCAGAAAGGCATCAATCGGCACGATGAGATCAACCCGACACTCTCGGCGAGCATCATCCGCCGTCATGTAAAGGATGGCGTGGAGCGGGCCAGGGAGATCGGCCTTCCTAAGGAGGTCATCGATATCATCAGCCAGCACCATGGCAACTCCGTGATGGAGGCCATTATCAACAAGGCGAAGGATTCGCAGAATGAAACCGACCTGCAGTCCTACAGCTATCAAGGAGAGCGGCCGAGGAGCAAAGAGGCGGCGGTGGTCATGCTCGCCGACACCATAGAGGCCGCCTCGCGCTCTCTTAAAAATCCGAACGCCACCAAGCTAGAGCAGCTTGTACACCAGCTTGTCCTGCATAAGATAACGAATGGACAGCTCGAGGAGAGCGAGCTCACATTGCGCGACATCGATATTGCAGAAAAGGCCTTCTTGCGGATTTTGCAGTCGCAGATGCACACCCGCATCGAGTATCCGGGGCAGGAAAAAGAATGAATGGAAACGAAGTGTTCTATTCGATCATTGGCATAGAAGAGCCGACATGGGCCCAGAGTGCCGCAGATTTCGCGATTTCAGTCCTCGATATCCTTGAAAAGCGCGATTGGCAGGTTTCTCTGACGCTCTGCGACGATACTACCATACAGGCACTCAATCGGGACTATCGTCATTTGGACTCGCCAACGGATGTACTTTCGTTCGCGCTGGGAGAATACGAGCCGTTGGAACAGGGAGAAGATATTTATATTGCCGGTGATGTCGTCATAAGCATTCCCGCGCTTCGGCGCAACGCCGCGGAGTTCGAAGTCACGGAGGATGAAGAATTGCGTCGCCTCATCATTCATGGCATTCTGCACTTGTCCGGTATGGACCATGAAGATAATGCTTCCGATCAACCCATGCTGGAAGAACAGGAAAGACTTTTACGCCAATTGGGAGGAAACGCCATTCTATGAGTCTCCTTTCACAACTTTTCGGCGCTCACACGAAAACAATTCCACCAGAGGATGAAACCGTTGAAGAACAGCGTGAGATGATCGAGGGTGTAGAGCATCTTCCGGAGAAGATAGTCCGGGACGTCATGGTTCCCCGCACCGATACGGTGTGTGTGGAGGACACGACTCCGATCGATGAAACGCTTGAAATATTGGTAGAATCCGGACATTCCCGCATCCCCGTATATTCGGATACCATCGATAACATAGTCGGAATACTCTACGCGAAGGATGTGCTCGCCGCGCTTGTGAGGAAAGAGCCTCTCGTGCTGAAGACGCTCATGCGCCCCGCGTATTTTGTGCCGGAGACAAAGCGTATCGATGCTCTCTTGAAGGAATTCCGGCGGCGCCACGTGCACATCGCCATAGCCGTCGACGAATATGGCGGAACTGCGGGCATCATAAGTCTTGAAGACATAATTGAAGAGATTGTGGGCGAAATTCAGGATGAATTCGACGAAGAGGCCGAACAGATTGTAAAGATCGCTGACAACGCGTGGCGCTGCGACGCGCGCATTCACCTCGAGGAGCTCAACGAGACAATCGATTCCCGGCTTCCTTCGGGTGAATACGACAGTCTTGCGGGATATGTCTTCGACCTCTTCGAACGCATTCCTTCGGCGGGAGAGCAGGTTACGGAAGGCGACCTGCGGTTCACCGTCGAGGCTATGGAGGGCCACCGCCTCATTACGATTCGCATTGATCGAGTCGATGTCGCAGAAAGCGATGAGCGCGTAGAGTCCTTGCCTGTTTTATAAATCAAAACGACGTTTCAAATATCAGTTTTGCTTGCAGAATTCGATAAGTAGGTATAGAATCAATTCTGTTGGCATGCTGTCAGCAAAATAACTATGAACAATCCCTAAAAGGAGGGAGACATGAATTCCTACATAAAAGAAGTGCTGGATGGACTCCGCGCTCGTTATCCGTGGGAAAGCGAATTCCTTCAAGCCTCTGAGGAAGTGTTGGAATCCATCACGCCGCTCATCGAGGCGGAGCCGAAATATCGTCAGCAGAAAATCCTCGAGCGAATCATCGAACCGGAACGCGTCGTGATGTTCCGCGTGCCTTGGGTCGACGACAAGGGCGAATACCATATCCATCGCGGCTACCGTGTACAGTTCAACTCGGCTATCGGGCCTTACAAGGGCGGCATCCGTTTTCATCCAAAAGTTACTCTTTCCACGCTCAAGTTTCTTGCATTCGAGCAGATATTCAAGAATTCCCTCACGGGTCTGCCGATGGGTGGCGGAAAGGGCGGTTCGGACTTCGACCCGAACGGCAAGAGCGACAATGAGATCATGCGTTTCTGCCAGAGTTTTATCACCGAGCTCTATCGCCATATCGGTCCGGATACCGATGTCCCGGCGGGCGATATCGGCGTCGGCGGGCGCGAGGTGGGCTACATGTTCGGCCAATACAAGCGGCTGGCGAATGAATTCACGGGCGTCTTCACCGGCAAGGGTTTGTCCTTCGGTGGCTCGCTCATCAGGCCCGAGGCCACGGGATTCGGCGCGGTCTATTTCGCCGAGGAGATGCTCAAGCTCAAGAACGATTCGCTCAAGGGCAAGACGGTCTCGGTATCGGGATTCGGCAACGTCGCCTGGGGTGCCTGCATCAAGGCGAGCCAGCTCGGAGCGAAGGTCGTCACCATCTCCGGTCCCGACGGCTATGTCTACGATCCCGAGGGCGTGGGCACGCAGGAGAAGTGGGACTATCTCGAGGAGATGCTCATCATCGACCGCAACAAGGTCGAGACATACGTCAAGAAATTCCCGAAGGCCGTGTTCTACAAAGGTAAGAAGCCCTGGGAGCAGAAAGTCGACATCGCCATGCCCTGCGCCATCCAGAACGAACTCAACGGCGAGGACGCGAAGGCGCTCATCGAAAATGGCGTAAAGATCGTCGTTGAAGTGTCGAATATGGGCTGCACTCCCGAAGCATGGAAACTCTTTATAGAAAAGAAAATACCGTTTGCGCCGGGCAAGGCGGCGAATGCGGGCGGCGTCGCGACGAGCGGTCTCGAGATGAGCCAGAATTCGATGCGGCTGGCATGGAGCGCCGAGGAGGTCGACCACCGCCTGCACGAGATCATGATCAACATACACAGGGCCTGCGTCGAGACATCGGCCAAGTACGGCTTCGAGGGCAACTATGTCGTCGGCGCGAACATCGCGGGCTTCAAGAAGGTGGCGGACGCGATGATCGCCCAGGGCCTCGTGTGATGCGATTCCCGAATTTTGGTTGAATGAAGCGGCGGCCTTCGAAAGAAGGCCGTTTTTTTGCGGAGGGCCGGCCTTCAGGGGACGAGGCGGGCGCCGATATGATATAACCTGTAGCGACGAGGGATACAGCATGGAAACACGGATAGTGCGTCCGGCCGCGGTGGCGGGCAGCGTGCGCGCGCCCGCCTCGAAGAGCGCCATGCAGCGCGCGATCGCGTGTGCGACGCTGGGGCGAGGCACAAGCAGGATCGTGGGGACGCCGGTCTGCGCCGACTCCCGGGCGGCGCTGGGCATCGCTCAGGGGCTCGGGGCGGAGGTGCGCGAGCGCGGGAGCGCCATAGAGATCGACGGCTCGCCTCTTTTCAGGGGCGGAGTGTCCGGAAGGAGCGAGGATCGCAGGTCTCCGGAGCGGCCTCTAGAAGTCTCCTGCGGCGAATCGGGCCTCTGCATGAGAATGTTCTCGCCGGTCGCCGCCCTTTTGGGGGATGAGGTGCGGCTGACGGGGGAGGGCTCTCTCATGAGGCGCCCCATGCAGATGATCGAGAGCTCCCTGGGCATATTCGGCGTCCGCTGCGCTTCGAACGGCGGCATGCCCCCGCTGACCATCCGTGGACCCCTCCGTTCAAAGCGGGCCACGATTGACGCGAAGGATAGTTCCCAGCTCATAACGGGACTCCTCATCTCGCTGCCGCTCTTGCCCGGCGATTCCGAAATCGAGGTCGAAAACCTCGTGAGCGCGGGTTATCTCGATTTGACTCTGGAAATGTGTGCACACTTTGGTGTTCATGTCGAAAAGGAAGAAGATGGCGCCACTTTTTTTATAAAGGGAGGGCAGTCGTACAGGGCCTCCGATATTCATGTCGAGGACGACTGGAGCGGAGGGGCCTTCCTCGCGGTCGCCGCGGCGATAGCGGGCAGAGAGGAGGGACTCCGCATACGAGGCCTGTCTTGGGGTTCGAAGCAGCCAGACAGGGCAATCGCGGAGGTCCTCTCCGTGGCCGGCGCGGACCTCCGCTTTGAAGGCTCCGACCTCATCGTAAAACCGGGGAAACTCGTTCCCTTCAGCTTCGACGCGACCGATTGCCCGGACATCTTTCCGCCTCTGGTGGCGCTTGCGTGCGCGATCCGCGGGATATCACGCATCAGGGGCGTGCATCGCCTCGCCTCAAAAGAAAGTGACCGGGCGTCGGCTTTGCGGACGACATTCGGCACTCTCGGTGTCGAAGTCTCTATTGAAGGCGACGAGATGCAGGTGAGCGGCGGACACCTGCGTGGAGGCACTGTCTCTTCCTGGAAAGATCACCGCATCGCGATGGCGGCCGCGGTCGCCGCCCTCGCCGCAGAGAGCGAAGTTCACATCGAGGACACAGAGTGTGTGTCCAAATCCTGGCCGGGCTTTTTCGAAGACCTCGCGTCGATTCTCCCACACTAGGCCATCAGAACGGTCCGAAGTGAATCGCGACGGCGATTCCCAGAAAGATCGAAGTGACGAGGAGCATTATCGCCTGCAGCTTCCACGTCCAGCGCATCCATTGCGGATAACTCACCACCGTGAACGACAGCGCAATCAGGAGCAAGGCGTTTGTCGGAAAGATCATATTGGAAAACCCATCGCCAAAATCGAACGCGAGCACGGCCGTCTGGCGCGTAATGCCGACAAGGTCCGCAAGCGGCGTGAGCAGGGGCATCATCAGGAAGGCTTTTGCGCTCGCCGATCCGATGAAGAAATTCATCACCAAGGTTGTGGCATAGACGAGGAACGCGGCCGAGAGCGGAGGTGCCTGGGCGATGAGCGTCGCCGCGCCGTGGAGGATGGTGTCCATGATTTTGCCGGAGATGATGATGTGCTTGACACTGTATGCCATGAGGATGAGCACGATGCCAGGCGCGAGGTTGGCGGCACCCTGAAGAAAAGTTTTCACTATGCTGCCCATCTTCATCTGCGCAAAAAGACCTCCCCCAATGCCCCCGATCAGGAACAACAGCGCCATGATGGGGAAGGCCAGATCGGAGAGGCCAGGCATGCGTGCGGTCACGAGGACGATGATCATCGCGATTCCGATGCAGACGGCGAACCAGATGAGTCCCTTTGTCTTGGCTTTCGATAGGCTGTCCTCCGGGCTCGCCAGACTTCCGGCTCCACTCTCAGCAGCAGCCTGTACCGTGGCGCTCTGTTTTTTGCTCAATGAAGCCCGGATGGCCTCGTCTTCCTTGAATGTGGGGGAAGAGGTGGGGTCCCGCTCAACTCTTTTTGCGTGAAGGATGACGAACATAGTAACAATTAAATACACTACAATGAAAAATATGATTCTGAACCATGCGCCCGAGAACAGCGGGAGGTCGGCGATCCTCTGTGCCACCGCAATCGTAAAGGGGTTGGTGACCGCCGAGGCAAACCCGAAGGCGAGGGGCAACAGACTCATACCGAGGCCTGTGAGCGAGTCCCAGCCCAGCGATATCGCGAGGGGAACAATGAAGATGATCATGGGCACCATACCTTCGTACACGCCGATAAAGCTTGATATCGCCATAAAAAAGAGAATGACGAGGGCGATGAGGAAGTACTTGCGTCTCGAAAAACGCCGGACAAGCTTATGGATGAGTTCTTCCATGACGCCCGCGCCCTCAAGGATGGCGATCGAGCCGCCCACGCAGAAGATGAAAATGATAATCGTAATGAGCGTCAGGTTGTCCTGGGAAAACAGAACCTCAATAGGAGCGGTCAACCATCGCCATGCGGGGTAATCGGGCCTGGGAACAGAGTGATATGTTCCATTCACTACAAGCGTTTTGCCATCCTGAACAATCCTCTGATATTCCCCCGGGGGCAGGACGATTGTCAGAATGCCCGATATCAGCATGAGGAATAAAATGATGCCCGCAGAGAGCAAAAAAGCCTTTTTGCCGATTTTTATGGCACTCTGCGGAGAAGAGTTGGGTTGGTGGTTCCCTGTGCTCATGGTGCGCTCCTTTTTATGATGATAACAGCCGGGGCTCAAGATAATTCCATGTACGGATTCATTCTCCTATATTGGCCCTCAGACTGTCCAGAAACTTTTTCATCTCTTCGTAATCCCGCTGGCGGATTATGTGCGTGAGGTAGGCGAGCTTGGAATTGATGAGTTCGAGCTGACGGATCGTGTGCGGGTTGAACATGATCTCGGTGAGGAGCCTGTCGTCCTCGGACAAAAGCCCTTTGGCGATCGTCAGGTGCCGCTTGAAGTTCGTGCCCGGGGCGTCCTGTTTTTTCATGCACGCGGCGAAGACCATGGTCGAGGCGAAAGGTGTCGCGAGAGAGTAGGCGACCGTCTTGTCGTGCTCCTCGAAACTGTACTCGAAGATGCGTATGTTCAGGCTTGAATAGAAATTCCGGAAGAACGACGCGCCCTCCTTGCTCGATTCCGAGATGATGATGGCACTCTCTTCTTTCAGATCGCGGATATTGGCGAGGGTGGGGCCGAACATGGGATGGCTCGACACGAAGGGGCGGCCGGATTGCCCATAGTATTCCTTGAAACCCGTCTTTACGCTCGCGATGTCGCTGATGATACAGGTCTTGGGGAGGAGGGGAAGCACTGCATCGAATGCCTCGAGCGTGTAGCCGAGCGGTACGCAGTTGATAAAGAGTTCAGGCTCGAATTTGGCGAACTCATCGATGGACAGCGCGCGGTGCACCTTGATGAAGTATTTCATCTTGAGCAGATCGCTATCGTGTACCATCACCTCATGATGCCAGCAGAGTTCTTCGGTAAGCCACGCTCCCATGTGTCCGGCGCCCAGTATGGCAATCTTCATTCTTCTACCCTCATTTCGCGATAGCAGCCCAGAATTTTGAAGTCTTCGGCCATCTTTGAGACCTTTTCCACGGCGCGCTGCACCGCGTCCGAGGAGACTGCGCCCTCGAAATCGATGAAAATCGCGTATTTGCCCGGCGTGTCCGGAACCGATTCGATCCTGGTGAGGTTGATTTTCTCCTCCGCGAACACCTTGAGGACGGCGAAGAGGGAGCCCGCTTTGTTCCCTGCGGTGAAGACGGCCGAACACTTGTCCCCCTCGTTCCCATTTCCCCGCGCCGAAATGAGGAAGAAGCGGGTGCGGTTGTGGGACGCGTCCTGGATATCCTCCTTGATCGTCTCGAGCCCATAGAGCTCACCGGCGAATTTACTCGCCACGGCGGCGATACCCTTGGGACGGATCTCCGAGAGCGCTTTTGCCGCGCCTGCGGTATCGTAGTAGGGTTCTGCATCCAGATGATTCCTCTGCAAAAAATTGCGGCACTGGGCGAGCGCCTGGGTGTGCGACCACGCGGTTCTGAGTTCGCGGTGATCGGCGCCGGGGATCGTGAGGAGACAGTGGCGGACAGGCATATCGATGGCGGCGACAATTTTCAGAGTGGTGTAAATGAGGATCGAGTTGACGGGCCCGACGATTCCCCCCAGGGTATTTTCCACCGGGACGATGCCGTAGTCGTAGATACCCTTCTCGACGCCTTCGAAGACATCGGAGAATTCGCGGCAGGGTATGGTCGCCGCATTCGGCTTGAGTACCCTCAGAGCCACTTCCGAGTACGCTCCGTGTTCGCCCTGAAAGGCGACGGTCTGAAGCCCCGCATCCTGGACCCGTCGGCTCTCCGCCATCAGCTGCTCGTAGATTTGGACCGAAAACTGCGGATCGAGCAGACACTGGCTCGAGTGGCGGACCTTGTCGAGAACAGCCTGTTCGCGGGCGGGATCGAGGGAGGTCGATTTGAAGCGCCTTGTGAGGAGCGCCTTCTCCATCCGTTCATTCAGAAGAGAGAGGATTTTTGCGTCGATGCGGTCGATGTCGGTCCGGATATCCTCGAGATTCATGGCTTCCTCCACGGTATATTGGATTCCCAGGGGCTCTCCGCGCGCGCGGCGAGGGCGAGGTCCGCGAGGGCGCAGGCGGTGGCCGCTTCCAGAGCCACAGCGCTCCGGAGGGCTATGCAGGCATCGTGCCTGCCTTGTATTTCAAGGTCGGCCATCTCATCTCGCGAGAAATCGAGGGTGTGCTGCGCGGCCGAGATGGATGAGGCGGGCTTTACGGCGACACGGAGCACGATTTCATTGCCGTTGGTGATTCCTCCGTTGATACCGCCGGCGCCGTTGCGTGCCGTTCTGCCGTCTGTGCCGACAAAGGGGTCGTTGTGGGCAGAGCCTCTCATCGCCGCCGCCGCGAAGCCGTCACCAAACTCGACGCCTCTGACTGCGGGGACGGCGAAGAGGTAGTGGGCGATCACGCTCTCCGCCGCGTCGAAGAAGGGCTCTCCCCAGCCGGCGGAGACGCCGCCGACCCGTATTTCGACGAGGGCGCCGACCGAGTCCTCTGCTTCCTTCGCCGCGCGGACGGCCTCGGCGACGTTTTTTGAGCCGCCGGCCTCGAGCAGCTTTGTTTCGAATACGATTGGCGTAAAATGGTTGAGAATTTTCTTCGCGACGACCCCGGCGGCGACCAGTCCAATCGTGATGCGGCCCGAAAAGTGGCCCGACCCACGAGGGTCCTGCCAGCCCGAGTACTTCGCCATCGCGCTGAAGTCGGCGTGCCCGGGCCTCGGTATCGACGTAAAGTCGGCGTAGTCCCCCGATTTTGTGTTTTCATTGCGAAATTCGATGTGGATTGGCGCGCCGGACGTGTGGCCGTTGAACACGCCCGAAAGAATCGCGGGTCTGTCAGGCTCTATCCGCGGCGTGGTGCCCTCGGCTCCCGATTTCCGTCGCGCAAGGTCGACCGCGAAGTCCTCTTCCGAGAGAGGGATTCCCGCGGGGCACCCGTCGATGACGGCGCCTACCGCCGGCCCGTGCGATTCCCCATAGAGAGAAATACGAAACAGTCTGCCTCCGGTATTCATTTTCTTCCTCGCTTTTCAACCGAACGGCTCAAACCCTCAGAGCTTCCGCGAGCTCGTCCAGAGGAATGGCCTCAACGCGGACGTCGCCGATTCCGTGCGGCACTACGAAGTCCACCTTATTCCCACGGCGCTTCTTGTCCGCGCGGATGAGCTCGAGCAGGGCTCTCCGATCCAGCGCCCGATCCACCATCCCAAATGCCTCCTGAATGCCCGCAGGAAGCCCGAAGCGCCGGAGCAGGGAGGCGATGCGGCCCTGCGTCACAGGGTCGAGCGCCCCGCGCGACACGGCCAGGGTATTCGCCGCGCCCATGCCCGCCGCCACCGCGAAACCGTGCGGGAGCCCGGTGAGCAGCTCGATCGCGTGTCCGAAAGTGTGGCCGTAGTTGAGCACGTGCCGTGCCTTCGAATCGTAGGGGTCGGCCTTTACGTAGCGCAACTTTACTTCCTGGGAGAGCCGGACCAGCTCCTCAAAGGTCCTGCCGTCCAGCTCCGTCAGCGGGCTGTGCGCCTCGGCGATCTGCTCGAAAAATCGAACATGTTCCTCGCCGTCCAGCACCGCGTGTTTGACCGCCTCGGCCATACCCGAGGACAGGTCCCTCTCGGACAGACTGCGCAACCAGCTCACGTCGCAGATGATGTCTTTGGGAAGATGAAAGCTGCCTACCACGTTTTTCGCGCAGCCGATGTCGATCGCATTTTTTCCGCCGATCGACGCGTCGATCATGGCGAGCAGCGTGGTTGGCACAAGAATGAGCTCGATGCCCCGCTTCCAGGTGTGAGCGGCGAACCCCGCCAGATCGCTCACCGAACCGCCGCCGATGGCGACGAGCACCGTGTCGGAGCCCGCATCGAAGTTGAGGAGGGCATAGTAGACCGATTCCAGGACGGAGAATGTCTTGCAAGACTCGCCGTCCGGCACTTCGATCCACCGGCCGCTTCCGATTTCCAGAGGAAGTTTCTCCGAGGCTTTTTCTCGGAGAGCGGAGCTGGTGATAAAGACGATCCTCTCCGAAGGCAGAAGCTTCAAGGATCCAGAGATCGATCCAAAACGTATGGTGCTGTTGTGTGTGGTCTGCATGGCGGGCTCCTAGTCGACCGCCTCAGAGAACGCGCTGGGCAGAGTGAACTGTGTCTCCGGCGCGCTTGTGCCACACTGAGCTCTTTCCTCAGCCTGTATTTCCGATTCATCAAAGAAGGCCCTGAGCTTTCGGAGCTTCTCCATGAGCGATTCGAACATCGGGATCGTGAGCTGCTGCTCCTTGTCGCTGAGCGCGGACTGGGGATCGATGTGCACCTCGATCTCGAGGCCATCGGTGCCGGCGGCGACCGCCGCCAGACTCATCGGCGCGATTAGGGGAAGGAGCCCCGTCCCGTGGGAGGGGTCGACGAGGACGGGAAGGTGGCTTTCGCGCCGCACCGCGGGGATCATCGACAGATCGAGCGTATTCCGCGTGTATGTCTCAAAGGTGCGGATGCCGCGCTCGCAGAGAATGACGTTGGGGTTCCCCTCCGCCAGAATATACTCCGCGCAGTTGAGCCACTCTTCAAGAGTCGAATACATGCCCCGCTTGAGGAGGATCGGTTTGCCAGACTTGCCGGCCTCGCGCAGGAGCGAGAAGTTCTGCATATTGCGCGCCCCTATCTGAAGAACATCGGCGTATTCCCCGACCCAGGAAACATCCCGCGTGTCAACGACTTCGGTGACGACGGGCAGACCGGTCTCCTTGCGGGCCTTGTCGAGAATCTTCAGGCCCTTGAGGCCGAGCCCCTGGAACGCGTAGGGAGAAGTTCTCGGCTTAAACGCGCCACCGCGCAGCATGTGCGCTCCGGCCTTCTTCACGGCGATGGCCGTCTCGATAGTCTGGCTCTCTGTCTCCACCGAACAGGGCCCCGCGATTATGACAAGGCCCTGGCCCACTTTTATGCCGTTCACATCGATGATGGTCGTATTCTGTCCTGGTGCGCGCGCCGCGAGTTTAATATTTCTGATCACGGCAGTCTCCTTAAGGTGCACAGTGCCTTCAAACGAATGTTGTGCAGGTTCTGGCAATCATAGCTATGCGTAGAAACACGGTCAAGGTTCATGAATATTCATTTTTGTTACAAAACGGAATATTATGCAACCATGTATTTCAATGAACTCGTTTCAGCCTACGATCGCCAGCGCCGTGAGCGCAACATCTATCACGATCTCATGCGGGATCGCGTGAAAGAGGTGCTTCTCGTCGGGAGCCTCTACGACTCCTTTGTGGTCGAGTCCGATGGTGTCCTCACCGAGCAGATATATGGAGAGTATTTCAAACTCAATTTGAACACCATCCCCCGCGTCACCTGTGCATATACGGAAGGCTCGGCGCTCGATCTGTTCCGGGAAGGCAGATTCGACCTCATCATCATCATGGCGAGTCTGGACTTCGACATGCCGCTCAGGCTTGCGGCCTCGATGCGCCACATATGGCCCGACATCCCCATCCTGCTCATGGTGACGAACAATTCAAGCCTCGCGATGCTCGACATGAGTCGGCCCGAGCTCGCGGCCTTCAACAGGGTCTTCGTGTGGAACGGCTACTCGAAGCTCTTCGTCGGTATGATCAAATACATCGAAGACTGGCGGAACGTCGGGGCCGACACGAGGACCGGCGAAGTCAGGGTCATCCTGATGATCGAGGATTCCGTACGCTATTACTCCCGCTATTTGCCGGTTCTGTACAAGGTCGTGCTGCGCCAGGCGCAGGCTCTCGTCGAGGAAGAGCACATCACCGAGACCTACAAGCTCATGAGCATCAGGGCCAGGCCCAAGATCCTCCTCGCGAGCACCTACGAAGAGGCCTGCGAGATCTTCGAGACCTACAAACCGTATCTTCTGACGGTCATCACCGATATCCGCTTCAACCGCAAGGGTGTCGCCGACGAGAATGCCGGGTACGATTTTCTCCAGTTCGCGAAGCGCGAGCTGCCCGACCTGCCCATGCTTGTGCAGTCGAGCGAACCGAACGTAAGGGAGAAGGCCTTCGCCATCGGAGCCTCGTTCATCGACAAGAATTCCGAGTCGCTCGAGATGGAGCTGGCGGCGTTCCTTCAGGCAAACCTTGGTTTCGGCAATTTTGTGTTCCGCACCCCTGACGGCGATGAGATAGCCCGCGCGCACAACATGGCTGAATTTGTGAAAAAGTTGAATGAGATTCCCATTGAGAGCCTTCTCTACCACGCCGAGCACAACCACTTTTCCGCGTGGCTGATGGCGCGCGGCGAAATCCATGTCGCGAAGATATTGAGGCCGTACCGAATCACGGATTTCAGCACGCCGGCCGAGCTTCGGCAGTTCATCGTCCGCATGATAGACCAGATCCGCTCGACCAGTTCGAGAGGCATGGTGCCGTACTTCGATCCAGAGATGGCCAAATATTCACGATATCTGTGCAAGATCACCGATGGTTCGGTGGGCGGCAAGGGTAGGGGGCTCATCTTCATCCACTCTCTCCTCGAGAACATCGATTTCTCTCAGTACATCCAGGAGATGCGAATCTCGATGCCGAATACCGTTTTTGTCGGCATCGACGAATTCGAGCATTTTCTGGAATCGAACAGTCTCTGGTCCTGGGCATACTATGGCGACAGCGCCCATGATGTGCCGCAGGTCTTCGTGCAGCAGTCTCTCTCTCCCAAGCTCATGGAGAGGCTGAGACAATTCCTGTCCCTCAGCAAGAAACCGCTCGCGGTGCGTTCGAGCGGCCTCTTCGAGGACATGCTCATGGTGCCCTTCTCGGGTGTCTACGACACCTATATCCTGCCGAACAATCATCCCGACCTCGAGGTACGGCTGCAACAGCTCGGCGACGCCATCAAGCTGATCTACGCGAGCCTCTTCTCAAAAGAGTCCCGCGCCTACTTCGAGACAGTGAACTACAACCTCGAAGAGGAGAGGATGGCCGTCGTCATTCAGGAACTGATCGGCTCCCAGCACGGGACCTATTTTTACCCCAACGCGGCGGGCGTCGCCCAATCCTACAACTATTATCCGGTCTCGTACGTGAAGCCCGACGACGGACTCTGCGTGGCGGCCCTCGGCTTGGGCACCTACGTCGTCGGCGGTGGGGCGGCCTTTCGCTTCTGTCCCAAATACCCGAAGCTCGACGTACTTTCGCCGGAGCACGCGCTCGAGAGCACTCAGCGCTATTTCCACGCGCTCTCGCTCGAAAATCAGAAGCCGGATCTGCTCCAGGGCGAGATGGCCAGCCTGGCCGAGCCACCGGTGAGCGCGGCGGAAAAAGACCGCTATTTCCCTATGCTCGCCTCGACCTGGGATGCCGCCGACCAGCGCTTCGTGCCTGGCATCACGATAAGGGGCCACAGGGTGATCGACTTCGCCAACATGCTGAAATACGATGCCTATCCTTTCGCGAAGGCCATAGACATGGTACTCGACATCGCGGCCCGCTCCATGGGAACGCCCGTCGAAATCGAGTACGCCCTCAATTTTGACGCCGACAGAGAAGAGCCGACTTTATACCTCTTGCAGCTGAAGCCGCTCATCCATATCGACGACCGCGTCGAGATAGACCCGAGCTCGATCCAGAAAGAGCAGTGCTTCATGCTGTCGCGCGGCTGCATGGGCAACGGCAGGGACTATGACATCCATGCCATCGTGTGGGTGGACCCCCGGAAGTTCGAGCGGAGCGCGACGCTTGAGATTGCGGCGGAGATAGAGGAGCTCGACGGCATCGCGCGGGAAGAGAACTTCAATTATCTGCTCATCGGGCCCGGCAGATGGGGAACCCGCGACCGTTGGCTTGGCGTGCCCGTGTCTTTTTCCCAGATATCGCGCGCGAAGGCGATCGCGGAAGTGGATCTGCCCGAATTTGTCGTCGAGAGTTCCCAGGGCTCGCATTTCTTCCACAACCTGACGACCATGCGCATAAAATACATGAAAGTGAGCCACGACGAGGCGGAGGATTTCATAGACTGGGGCTGGCTCTACAGAATGCCGTCCCGCATTCAGACTAAACATTGCGCCCTCACCGTGTTCGAGTCACCGATGGACCTGCGTTTCGACGGGCGGAGCGGAGTCGGGGCGATCCTTAAGCCTTTGGCTGCGCCCTCTGGCGAGCCTTCAGGCGACGTCTTTGGGGCGCATCCAAGTCGGTCCAGCCGTTGACCATCGTGGCCATTTCCGGCAATACTCATCCAAACGACAAGGCAGGCGAAGATGATTGATCAAAGCGCGGCACGTGCACTTCATCCTCTCGAAGTGAAGATTATTTTGGCATTTAGCTCGGGAGACATAATCGACAGCGCCCGTGTTCGGGAAAAATTGGGTTTTAAAGAAGGCCAGGATCAGCAGGCTTTCTCCTGGCTCGTGGCAAAGGGTGTGCTGGAAGAAGCGGACAGGCAGACGGAAGTTTTTTATGAACTCACCCCCCTTGGCCAGGAGTGGCATGACGAGGGCACACCCGTCATGCGGATTTTTTCGCTTCTGCGGGAATCCGGCCCCTTAAGCCTGCCCGACATCGCCCAGAAACTTGGGTTTGATCAGAAGACCGTCGGCTCGGCCTTCGGCGCCCTGTCAAAAGAAGGCGTGTGCGCGATGGACGCGCCGCGCCGCGCCGTGCTCGCCAGACCTGAGCTGCCCCAGCCTCTCCTGGACACCGAGGCGCTTCTCGATGCGGCCGCGGCCCACGACGGCTCGCTGCCCGAAACGTCGCTTACACCGCAACAGAAAGCCCTCATGGCCCAGTACGCCAAAAAGCGCGGCGCTCAGGACGCGCCCTTCAGGATCGCCGAGCGCGCGAAAGTGCTCTTCCGGCTCACGCCGCTCGCCTCGGAGTACCGCGAGGCCGTCACCGCCCTCGGGATGACCGGCGAAGAGCTGGGAGCCATCACGCCCGAGATGCTCGAAAAGGGGACCTGGAAGCAGGGGAGCTTCCGCCCCTACAACCTCCAGATACCCCCCGCGCGCGTGATCCCCGGCCGCCGCAATCCCTACGTCGAATTTCTCGACAGTGTCAAGGACAAGCTTGTGTCCCTCGGGTTCGAGGAGTTCGACGGCAATATGGTGGAGACCGAGTTCTGGAATTCGGACGCGCTCTTCATGCCACAGTTTCACTCCGCGCGCGACATTCACGATGTCTATTATATCGAAGAGCCGACCCACGCCAAATTCATTGAGGAGCCATATCTGTCGCGGGTCGCCGCCGCGCATGAACATGGCGGCAATACGGGGAGTCGCGGCTGGCAGTATCAGTTCGACCGCGATTTTACGCGCAGGCTCATCCTGCGGAGCCAGGGGACGGTGCTCTCGGCGCGCCAGCTCCCGAAGGCCAAGGTGCCGGGCAAGTATTTCGGCATCGTACGCTGCTTCCGCTATGACCGCGTCGACGCGACGCACCTTTCGGACTTCTACCAAACCGAGGGCATTGTGCTCGGCGAGGATGTGAATCTGAGGACCCTCCTCGGCTTTCTCGAAATGTTCGCGGTGGAAGTCGCCGGCGCGAAGGAAGTGAAGTACGTGCCCGGCTATTTCCCCTTCACCGAACCATCGATCGAGGTGCACATCAAACATCCGGTGCTCGGGTGGTTTGAGCTCGGCGGCTCCGGCATTTTCCGCCCCGAGGTGGCGCGCTCCCTGGGGGTCGATGTACCGGTGCTCGCGTGGGGAATCGGCATCGACCGCATGGCGCTCATGGCGCTTGGGCTCAACGATCTGCGGGAGCTGTTCAGCGCGGACCTCGAGAGCGTGCGCATGCGCCGTTCCCAGTACAAAATTCAGTGAGCCTGGAGAACATCTATGCCGAAAATCGAAGTGAACGAAGAACTTTTCTTTGGTCTTGCCGGAAAGACATGGTCCGATAAAGAAGAATTTGAGGAAGACCTGACCGTCGCGAAGGCCGAGCTCGACGAGTGGGACACCTCACTTTCTGCCGACAGGGAGAGAACCATTAAAATCGAACTCAACGACACGAATCGCCCGGACCTCTGGTCGACGGCGGGGCTCGCCCGTCAGCTGAGAATGTATCGGACGCGCAGCATCCCTTCGTATCCATTCTTTGCCTCGCGGAAGAAGGCCCTCAAAGCGCCGTACCGGGTTATGGTCGAAAAATCGGTCAAGGGAGTACGCCCATGGCTTGCAGGTTTTGTGGCGAAAGGCAAGCCAATCAGCGATGCCCTTCTGCGCGATATGATCCAGACTCAGGAGAAGCTCGCCTGGAACTTCGGGCGCAAGCGGAAGGGCGTCTCCATCGGCATCTACCGCATCGCGCTGATCGAGTGGCCCGTACATTATCGCGGCGTGGACCCCGACAAGGTCTCCTTTGTCCCCCTGCAGGAGACGCGGACGATGACCCTGAACCAGATACTCGAGCAGCACCCGAAGGGCATCGAGTACGCCTCCATTCTCAAAGGCCGGCCGGTCCATCCTCTGCTGACCGATGCAAAGGGCAGAGTGCTGTCGTACCCGCCGATCATCAACAGCGCGGACCTTGGGGCGGTGCAGGTCGGCGACGCCGAAATCTTTATCGAAGTGACCGGCAGCGACTACCCTTCGGTGGCTCTCTCGAGCGCCATCATGGCCTGCGACCTCGCGGATATGGGCTTTGAAATAGAGAATGTCCAGGTCGACTACGAGTATGACACGCCGTTCGGGTCTTCAGTAGTGTTTCCCTATTATTTCCAGGAAGAAGTTTCGGTCCCGCTCGATGATGCGAATCGCCTGCTTGGCAGTTCGCTGGAGATGGCCGGTGCACTTGAGGCCCTCACCCGCATGGGGCTCTGCGCGTATTCCACGGACGGGGCGCTGATCCATGTGGCGCCACCTGAGTACCGCAATGATTTTCTGCACCCTTTCGACATCGTGGAAGACATCATGATCGGCGTGGGTATGGAAAAATTTGCGCCCCTGCGCCCCACGGATTTCACGATCGGGCGGCTCACGCCGATCGAGAGGTTCTCGCGCAAAGCGAAGAGCATCGTGGTGGGGCTCGGCTATCAGGAGATGATCTACAACTATCTCGGTTCGGGAAAGGATTATGCGGAAAAGATGCAGATTTCCGCGGAAGGCCTCGTGAAGATCGCCAACCCGATGACGGAGAACTACGAGTACGTGCGGAACTCTCCGCTCCCGGGGCTCATGCAGACCGAAAGCGTCTCAGCGAAAGCTTCGTACCCTCATCGGACATTTGAGGTCGGCAAGGTCGCCCTCAAGGATTCCGAAGCCAATTATGGCATCGTGACGCGCCAGTACATTGGATTTCTGACGAGTCACGCGCAGGCCGACTACAACGAGATCGCCTCCCATGTCGCGGCGTTCATGTATCTTCTAGGCAAAGAGTACACTGTACGCGAATCCTCTGACTCCCGTTTTGTGCCGGGCCGCCAGGTGGACGTGCTGGTAGATGGCGCGCGGGTGGGCATCTTTGGCGAATTGCACCCTTCGGTGCTCGAGGCTTTCGGCGTAATGATGCCCTGCGCCGCCGGGGAGCTCGATCTCGAGATGCTGCTGGAAGATTGAAGGTCAACTATTGAATCAAGGCCCCTTTTGCGGAGCGCCTCTGTAGTGGGACGCAAGGCCAGGAGGCGGCATGGACATCTACGCGCATGAACCTCTCGGGTTCGATGGAATTCTCGTGCATGTCGAGGCGGACATACGCACGGGTATACCCGCGGTGGAGATCGTGGGGCTCGCCTCCACCTCAGTCCGGGAGGCCCGCGAGCGGGCAAGAATCGCCATACGCAACGCGGGGTTTGAGTTTCCCCAAGACCGTATCCTCGTAAACCTTTCGCCGGCCGATCTTCCGAAAGAAGGATCGGCCTATGATCTCCCCATCGCCTTGAAAATACTTACAAAATCGGGCCAGGTTGAGGATGTGCCGTTGCGGATTCTCGCGATGGGGGAGTTGACGCTTGAGGGGAATCTGCGCCCCGTACGGGGAGTTCTGCCCGCCGTTCGTGCGGCCGTGGCTCACAACATTCACACCTGTATTCTGCCACAAGAGAATTTTGAAGAGGCAAACCTCGTTTCATCGGTGCGAGTCTGGCCCCTGCGCAATTTGTCCGAAGCAGGACGAGTCCTTATGGCCCTCGGGAAAAGAGTGGTTCCGGGAAGAAGAACGAGTGCCCCGATCACCGGCACACTCGATCAAATCCAGGATTTCAGCGATTTTCGCGGAGATGAAACGTTGATGCGCGCCCTCATGGTCGCGGCCGCGGGGGGACACAATATGTTCCTCGCGGGCCCTCCCGGGGCCGGTAAAACAATGGCCGCGCACCGCTTCCCCTCAATTCTTCCCGAGCTCGATATGGACGAAGCCCTAGACACCGCATCGCTCTATTCCCTGTGGGGAAAGACGCAGGCAGAGCTTATACAGAGACCGCCCTTCCGCGCGCCGCATCATTCGGCGAGCCTCGAGGGCATGCTCGGAGGTTCGAAGCCGCTGAGGCCAGGAGAGGTGAGCCTGGCACACCATGGTGTGCTCTTTCTCGATGAGTGCCCCGAGTTTCGGAGGGATGTGCTCCAAGCCCTCCGCGAGCCGGTTGAGCATGGCTACGTCGACATCGTCAGAGCCGGAAGGATCATCCGCTTTCCATCGGATTTTCAGCTCATAATGGCCGCAAATCCATGCCCCTGCGGAAATTTGGGAATGGCGGGCAAGACCTGTCTCTGTTCACCCGAAGAGATCAGGAGGTACTGGAAAAAGCTAGGAGGGCCTCTCTTGGACAGAATCGACATGCGCATTGCCGTCAGTCCGCCTGCTCCCTCGAGGCTTATAGGCTCGCCGAGGACATCTCCCGGCGTCTTTCGCGAGAAGGTGCTCACCGCCCGGTCGCGCCAGAGGTCCCGACTGAAAAATGCGTGTACAGCGTTGGATAATCTTCGCACGAATGCCAGGATACCGCCTGCTCGGATTTCGGATTTCTGTGCTGTAACAGGGGCCGCAGAAAGGTTATTCCTCTCAGGAATGGTCAGCTATGGACTTTCCGCAAGGGCGGGGCATAGCATCCTCAAGATCGCCCGCACTATCGCCGACCTTGACGACTGCGCGGAGATCGGAGAATCCGCAATCGAAGAGGCCATGGGATATCGCCAGTTCGGCGAAGGCGACGCGGTGTGGCCGATATAATTGTCCGGCGACCTTTATTGAGGGAATGGATAGAATCTACTATGCTTGGAACCGCCAGAAGGGAGAACAGCATGCGAATAATGGGTAACCGGAAAAGATGTAGTGTCGTTCTAATCGCCGCGGCGCTTTTTATGAATTCTTCTTTTATCTATGCTCAGAGTGCCAATGAGACAAAAGCCGTTCAAATTTCGTTTCAGTACGCGAAAGTCCCAGGATTCAGCAGCAATCAGTATGCCATATGGGTTGAGAGCGCAAGCGGAGAATATGTAAGGACAGTATATGTAACAAGATTCACCGCGACAAAAGGCTGGAAGACAAGACCAGAAGCAATTCCTACATGGGTAAAGAAATCGAATATAAGCAGAATGGGAAAGGGAAGGGTGGACACAATCAGCGGTGCGACACCGAAAACAGGTTTACAGAGATATTTTTGGGATTTTGCCGATGATGCCGGCAAGGTTGTGGCTGATGGGAAATACGTGTTGGTGCTTGAAGGGACCTTCGACGGGAATGAAAAGGACCCGAGTGAAGTACGGTATAGAGCGATAATAGAAAAGGGCAAGACGATAACTGTAGAAGACCGGGGGGCGGAGACAAAGGGCAACAGCAAACGCGGAAAGACAATGATCAGTAACGTAAAGTATGAAATAATTAAGAAATAGCAGCATCTGGACATTTTGTCCGCGTCGCGCCGCCCGCCGCCGCATTATCCATCATGAATTGACAGCTCAATGTGGTCTCTCTGAGAGTAATACGTAAAGGAAACCCCGATGCGATATGCAGTCTGCAATGAGCTTTTTGGACAAATTCCTTTCACCGAAGCCTGCCGGATGGCGAAGGAAGAATGGTTTGAGGGCATGGGGATCGCGTCTTTCACCATTTTTGGCGACTTCATCGATGCCGTAATCGGCAGAGTGATTTCGGAAGCCAGCCATTGTAGGTTTTCAAAGATAGAGAGGTGATGCACCCCCAATATTGGATAGGGCTGTTATCCTTGTTTGCTTTATAGATTCCTTCGATGATGCGGGCGACCTGCAGGCCATCGTAACCCGTCACGGCGGGTTTCCCTCCCTCCAGGATCGCTCTGGCGAAATCCTCTTCCTGTAGGGCAAAAAAATACCAGGTCGCGTCGATGCCCGCAAAGAACGCGGTGTCCTCTTCCTGCCACTTCGCGCGCAGCTTCTCCTGCCCCGGAATCGTCCAAATGTCGTTGTAGGGTGGTTCGATCGCCCCGGTTTGGCCCGCGACGAACATAGCTCCGCCGTCGGTCTGCACGCCGGCGGAGGCGCCCGATGTGCCGTGGATGTGCACCTTCGCGTAGATACCGGGCTTCTGCGAGTTCGATATGAAAATGGAGACCAGTCCGCCTGACTTGAAGCGGACCGTCGCGCCAGCCTAGAATCGTCAGGCGGTCGAGGGCTGGAGACCCCAACAGGCCATCGGCGATCGCGCTCCTGCGATTCTCCGATCATTGCCTCTGTCTCCGAAACCGAGAGCGCGAGGGGCTTTTCGACAAGGACGTGGCAGCCCGCACCGAGGGACTCCATCGCGTCTGAATAGTGTCGCGGGTGAGGGGTTGTGATCACCACGGCGTCAACCCCATCTTCTTTGACCATCTCTTCGACGCTGTTTCGGGACTCCGCTTGGGAGCGGTACCCATCAGCGCTGGATGCGCGCCGAGCCGCCCTGGGCGAGCGTCTTGACCTGCTCGAGACTCGCCATCGTCGTATCTCCCGGGTAGGTGGTGAGGAGCGCGCCATGGGCCCAACCCATGCGGAGGGCTTCTTCGGGAGCGAGCCCCTCTAGGAGGCCGTATACGAGCCCCGCCGCAAAGCCGTCGCCGCCGCCCACGCGGTCGTAGACATCGAGTTCCATGGTCGGCGCGAGCCAGTGCTCTCCTTCGATCCACAACACCGCGCCCCATAGATGGTGGTTCGTGGACTTCACGTCGCGCAGGGTGGTCGCGACTACCTTGATGTTCGGCCACTGCGCGTGTACCTGTTCGATGGTCTTGAGGAACGAGGCGGGATCGAGCTTTGAGACGCCGTGGATGTCGGGGCCTGGCAGCCCGAGACCCATCTGAAGGTCCTCTTCGTTCCCCAGAATGACATCGGCGTGCCTGACGATCTCGCCGAGCACCTCGGACGGCTTTTTGCCGGTGTTGGCCGCGGCCCAGAGCTTCGCGCGGTAGTTGAGGTCGAAAGAGACGACCGCGCCGTGGGCGCGGGCCGTCTTCATGGCCTCGATGATGAGCTCGGGAGTCGTGGCGGACAAGGCCGAAAAAATGCCGCCTGAGTGAAACCATCTGACTCCTTCACCGAATATTTTTTCAAAGTCGAAATCTCCGTGCTTCAGAAGAGCCGCGGCCTCGTTCGCGCGGTTGTAGAACACGACGGGGGGACGTACTCCCTGGCCTCGATCCGACCAGACAAGGGCGATGTTCGGCCCGCGCACGCCGTCATATTTGAAGTGCTTGTAGATACCCTGAACCTTCATTTCGCGCACTGCGGCCTCGACCCTCTCGCCGAGAGGATAGTCCACCATGGCGCTCGCGATCGCTGTCTTCTTACCGAAGCAGCGTGCCAGATTGGCGGCGACATTGTACTCTCCGCCCGAGACGTGCACCTCATAGTTATTGGCAAAGGCGAAGGGCACGATTCCTGGGTCCATGCGCAGGACGAGTCCGCCGAGCGACAAAAAGTCCAGGTTCGCCTTGTCCGCAGGAATGATTTTTAGAGCGCCCATGTATCCGACCTCCCTCAAACAAAATTATTCAAGATTCGTGTAAGCCCGCGCTATGCCCCGCCCAGAGACGCCCGCCGTCACACGACGTAGGTGCTCGCGGACGTGGAGCCGCCGTGGCCCGTCCAGTTGGTGTGGAAGAACTGGCCTCTCGGCTTGTCGGTCCTTTCGTAGGTGTGGGCCCCGAAGTAGTCGCGCTGCGCCTGCAGCAGATTCGCGGGAAGATTCTCCGTTCTCAGCCCGTCGAACCATTCCAGGGCGGAAGAGAGCGCCGGCACCGGAATGCCCGCGGCCACGGCCTCGCCCACGACGTTCCTCAGCGCTTTTTCGTTCTCGAGGACCTGCTTCGCGAAGAAAGGCGCGAAGACTAGATTGGGGAGGGTGGGATCGGCATCGAAGGCTTCCTTTATCCTTCCGAGAAACCTGGAACGGATAATGCAGCCGCCCCTCCACATCAGCGCGATGGAGCCGTAGTTCAGCTTCCATCCATATTCCGAGGCGGCTTCGCGCAGAAGCATGAACCCCTGCGCGTAAGAAATTATTTTCGCGGCGTAGAGAGCCCTGCCGAGATCGTCGATGAACACAGCCCTCTCTCCGTCGAAGGAGGCGCCAGAGGGCCTGCCCAGAAGTTTCACGGCACTGACGCGTTCATCCTTCATGGCCGAAAGGCAGCGAGCGAACACGGCTTCGACGATCAGCGTCACGGGCACGCTGAAATCGAGCGCGGTGATGCCGGTCCATTTTCCCGTGCCTTTCTGGCCGGCAGCGTCCAGTATCTTGTCGATGAGGGGAGAGCCGTCCTCATCCTTGTACCGGAGGATGTCCCTTGTAATGGAGACGAGGTAGCTGTCGAGCTCACCCTTGTTCCATGTGTCGAACACATCCGCCATCTCGTCGGCAGTCATGCCGAGCTGATTCCTCATTAAATGGTACACCTCGGATATAAGCTGCATGTCGCCGTATTCGATGCCGTTGTGCACCATTTTTACGAAATGTCCCGCGCCGCCAGGACCGACCCAGTCACAGCAAGGGCTGCCGTCGTCGACTTTCGCGGCGATCGCTTGGAAGATCGGCCTTATGTGCTGCCACGCGGCCTCAGAGCCTCCTGGCATTATCGATGGGCCGTTGAGGGCGCCTTCCTCGCCGCCCGAGACCCCCGTACCCACATACAGAAGACCTTTGGGCTCGAGGCCGGAGAGCCTCCGCATGGTATCCTGATAGTTCGAGTTGCCCCCGTCGATGATGATGTCGCCGGGTTCGAGCAGAGGCTCGATCTGCGCGATCGTGTCATCGACCGCCGAGCCCGCCCGGACCATCATCATGACGATCCTTGGTTTTTTGAGCATCGCCACAAACTCTTTGGGGGAGTGCGCCCCGAGAATGCGTTTGCCGGAACCGCGCCCCGTCACGAAGGCGTCAATCTTTTCAACGGTGCGATTGTATACCGCGACCGTGAAACCGTGGCTTTCCATATTGAGCACAAGATTTTCACCCATGACCGCAAGGCCAATCAACCCGATGTCGGCTTTCATAGCGTACTCCCGTTTTTCTCTATAACTACATGCGGCGTTTCGCGATGGCCGCCCGCATTTTCTCAATACTTTCGATACCCCGTTCTCCGAGCTGCTCCATGATGGTGATGTAGAGCGAATCTATCAGCGCGAGCTGCGCGATTCTGGCGGAAAAGGCCTCCGAGACAACCGGAGACCCGGAAGATGCCGAGACGAAGCTCATGTCCCCTATCCTGGCGAGCGCGGAGCGCGGATATGTCGTGATGACGCAGAGAAAAGCTCCGGCATTTTTCGCTATTTCGGCGATTCTGAGGGTATCCTTGTTGACGCCCGTGTGCGATATGACAATCGCGGTATCTCCCTTTTTCATCTGGGAGGCGATCATCAGCTGCATGTGGTAATCCTCCGTGCCGATACATCGAATTCCCGTTCGTATGAGCTTGTGCATCGCGTCCTTGGCGACAATCGCGGAGCCGCCAAGGCCAAAGAGATAGATGCAGTTTGACTGTATGATACGTCCGGCAAGCTCGGCCAGCGCGCCTCTATCGATCATGGACGCGGTGATCTCAAGGGCCTTTTGGGCGGAGTTGAAGGCGACGAAGACGGGATCTTCCCCCCTGTCCACAAATGTCTCATAGATCTTGGCTTCCGGGGCGAGGGCTTCCGAGGCAAGGGCGATCCTGAACTGCTGATATCCTTTAAAACCGAGCTTCTTGACAAATCGCACGAGGGTGGACACGGAGACGCCCGCGGATTCCGACAGCTCTTCGATGCTCGGATGTACGGCGCTCGCGGGATCCTTGAGAATGTGCTCCGCGATGCGTCTTTCCCGCTCGCTCAGTGTATCCATGAGCGAATGGATGAGATAGAGACAACTGGAGGAAGAGAGTTTTTCCATTTTTATACTCCAACGGCGACGATTCCGATTTTATAATAAATTATTGAATTTGTACAAGTCCTGATAGAAATTTTCATTCATCTGAAAGAAAATTATTTTCATCTGTCGGCGAAACGAGCCCTCATGGTTCCATAGTAGGACAATACAGGGGGCGCCTTGAAGCGGATTTCTGAATTCATGGCGTTCTGTATGAAAATCATCGTCAATGCTATTCAGGGAGGCTAAGATGAAAAGCAAATTCATGCTTGTCATCCTGGTAGTGCTCGCGCTGTTCTCGGTGAGCGCGCAGCAGAAGGAAATTCGGGTCTTACTCGCCAACCAACCCCTATGGTAACCCGCTCAAGGCAACGATCCCCGAATATGAAAAAGCGACAGGCGTCAAAGTCAATGTCGAGAGTCTTCAGGAGAGTCAGCTCAGCATGAAACTCATCACTGAGTTCGCGACGCGCTCTTCCACGGTCGATGTGTTCATGACAAGACCGCTTCAGGAAGCGAAGATGTTCTATAAAAACGGATGGAACGAGCCGTTGACCAACTACGATTTCTCCGAGTATCCAAAGAACGCGCTGGATGCGGTCACCTTCTCGCTCGTCATGGGCCTGCCTGCCGCGTATTCGATCGAGCGACGCGGCAACGGGCCTTCATGTCGGTGGTTTTGCCCATCGCCGCCCCGGGAATTGTAACGTCGGTTACACTGTCGTTCATTTTTTCGTGGAACAACTTCATGTTTTCTCAAGTCTTGAGCATGGAGAAAACGAAGACACTTCCTGTCGCGATATACAACTTCGTGTCCTGCGCCGAGGTGGATTGGGGCGCAGTGATGGCTGCCGCCATCGTCCTCACCATGATATTCCAGAAGTACGTGGTCAAAGGGCTCACCATGGGGGCGGTGAAGGGCTAACTCTTTTTCCCGTGGCCCGGATCAGAGCGCCGGCCCCGCATTGGGAAGTGACGCCAGGGACTGCTTTAGCTCATCTTCCTGGAGCGAAAGATTCTTGATTTCGCCGGCGAAGTATTCGGCATATCCCTGCAGGTCGAGAAGCCCATGTCCCGAAAGCCCGAAGAGTATCACCTTCTCTCTCTTTTCTTCCTTCGCGCGGATTGCTTCACGGATAACTTGGGCGACCGCGTGGCTTGTCTCAGGGGCGACGATGATACCTTCCGTGCGCGCGAACTGCACGGCCGCCGAGAAGCACTCCACCTGAGATATCGCTTCGGGTCGCAGAAGTCCCCGCCGTGTGGCCTCAGACACAAGAGGAGCCATCCCGTGGTATCGCAGTCCCCCCGCGTGGCTTGGGGAAGGCATGAACGTATGGCCCAGCGTATACATGGCCAAGAGTGGCGTCATTCCCGCCGTGTCGCCGAAGTCGTACGCGAAAAGCCCTCTCGTGATGCTCGGGCAGGATGCCGGCTCTACGGGCACGATATCGATATTCGCGCCTTCGATTTTTTCTTTGATGAAAGGGAAAGAGAGCCCGGCGAAGTTCGATCCCCCGCCGACACAGGCGATGATCGTATCGGGGGTCTTTTCTCCGAACTGCATGAGCTGGCGCTTCGCCTCAAGCCCTATGATCGTCTGGTGAAGCATGACGTGGTTGAGGACACTCCCCAGGGCGTAGTGGGTTTGCCCGCTCGCGTCCGCGAGCGCGGCCTCGACCGCCTCACTTATCGCGATGCCGAGAGAACCTGGGGAATCAGGATGTTCGGAGAGAATCGCCCGGCCCGCGCGGGTCAGAGGACTCGGGCTTGGCGTGCAGGATGCCCCCCAGGTTTGCATCATCACTTTTCGGTAGGGCTTTTTCTCATAGCTCGACCTGACCATAAAGACCTGGCACTCGAGGCCGAATTGTGCGGAGGCGAAGGAAAGCGCCGAACCCCACTGCCCGGCGCCGGTCTCCGTGGTGAGTCTCTTTGTCCCGACTAGTTTGTTGTAATACGCCTGCGGCACGGCGGTGTTGGGTTTGTGGCTGCCCGCTGGCGAAACGCTTTCATTTTTGTAGTATATGCGGGCGGGTGTGTTGAGCGCTCGTTCGAGCTTGCGCGCCCGTACGAGCGGTGTCGGACGCCAGCGCGCGAGAATCTCAAGCACTTCTTCGGGAATATCGATCCATCGCTGCTGAGATATCTCCTGCTCGATGAGCGGTTCGGGGAATAGCGCAGATAGCTGTTCTGGTTTCAGAATGTTGCCATCTGGCGTTCGGGGCGGCAAGAGGCCGCCGGGCAGGTCGGCCGCGAGATTATACCATTGCCGCGGAAGCTGGGTGTCCTTCAATCCTACTTTTGCTCGCATACATCCTCCTGACCAGGGTATATGGTGTGCAACCCTGTCGTTTCTTTGTGTAGAATCACATTATCCGAAACTAATGTTACTGTCAATAGAATCATTTAGATATTTTATGTTTTTTACTTGACGCGGTCCTTCAAATGGCATATACAGATTCTTCATGTGGATCAGGCTGTCCTGTCGGAAAAGGAATAGCCGGGCTTTTCTGCAGCGAGAGGCAATTCTCTTGCGGGACCGGAGAAAGCGCTCCTTCAATAGGAGGGGGCTTTCGAAAAATCTGATGCAGGGAGGCCCATAATGCAGGAATCGTCCAAAAAACTCGGTTATACCGAAGGAATAGTCTCAATAATCGTCAATACGCTTCTCTTTGGAATGAAAATCTGGGTCGGCTCCGCCGCTGCGAGCGTCGCGATGATGGCGGACGCATGGCATACCCTTTCCGACACGCTCACCTCGGTCGTTGTCATCCTCGGCTTCTGGATATCGAGTCGCCCAAAGGATGAGGAACACCCCTTCGGCCACGGAAGGGCGGAGGTCATCGCCTCGGTGGTGATCGCGACGCTTTTGGCCGTCGTCGGAATGACATTTTTCAAAGATTCGGTACATCAGCTCATTGTCCGCAAGAACGCCAATTTCACTACACTGAGCCTTGTGGTATTTGCCGTTTCGGCAGTAGTTAAGGAAGGGCTTGCCCGCTTTTCTTTATGGGCGGGAAAGAAGGCCAGCAGCCAGTCACTCGTCGCCGATGGGTGGCATCACCGCAGCGATGCGCTCGCTTCCCTCATGATCGTGGTCGGGGCGATCGCGGGCAAGTATGTGTGGTGGATTGACGGTGTGCTCGGCATAGGTGTGTCTGTCCTGATCGTATACGCTGCGTACGACATTGCAAAAGCCGCTTTTAATGCGCTTATGGGAGAAAAGGCAAGTCCTGCCTTGTCAGAACAGATAAGGAAGATCGCAGGCGAGGAGAGCCCAGAGCTCAAGGATATCCATCATATTCACCTGCATCGGTACGGAGATCATCTGGAGATCACTCTTCATGCGAGGATGGACGGGAGTACGAATATCCTTGATGCCCACAATTTCTCAACAAAACTGGAGCAGGAACTTCGTAGAGAACTGAACGCCGATACGACGGTGCATATCGAGCCGGAAAAACATGCTGAAAACAGTCATTCTGTACGATTTTCCAGTTGACATTCGCGAGAGTTTTCTGTATCGTCCTCTTCGCCCCGAGTTTTTTTCTTGATGAAATGGGGCGGGATTTGCCAAAGTGGTAAGATTGCCCAAAAAAATGAAGAAAAAAGCATTCAGGCTCTTGACAACGTGTAAGG
>DIMW01000002.1 GCA_002425765.1 Spirochaetaceae bacterium UBA5556
GCACTTCATTCTTGAACCTAGGCTACCTATTACCTCGATTCCTTTTTCAATCAGATCGACATTTTCTATAATTATAGATTCATGAAGATGGTATATTCCGATCCCAAAAAAGCCGCCCCTTTCGAGGCGGCCACTGTTTCCCAAATGCCCAGAGGGGGACTTGAACCCCCATGGTTTCCCACTAGAACCTGAATCTAGCGTGTCTGCCAATTCCACCATCTGGGCGCTACATCCACGGGAGCGCCACTGCCAGAGATATGTGCGCTCTTTGAATGCGGGTGTATTTATAGCGCGGGCAATGGATAGATGTCAAGAATGAAGGGGCCATGTAGAAGGTGGCGACGTACCAGGGCCCCCACGCGAACGGCGTCGCGCCGATCAGCACGATTGTTTCAAATTCTGATACTGATGTTTCACAACTTGCTCGATGGGGAAAGTGGAGTTATAATAGTCGGGCGCAATGCGGCGAGGAACTGCCGGCATGCGTTTCCTTTCGAGGAGTATTGTATGAAGCTATCCGAATGGAATGGCGATTTTGCCGGCATCGATTATGTTTCATTCATCGTGATCGATATAGACGGACGGATGAGGGCGGTCAGCCTGCCTTCTTCGTACGCGAGCGAAGCGGTGCTCAAAAGGGGCATCGGCTTCGACGCCTCGAATTTCGGGTACGCGAAGGTGCAAGCGTCGGATATGCTCGCGGTGCCCGACATGGAGACGGGGTTCGTCGAACAGAAAGACGGGTTCGGTATTCTTCATGTCTTCTGCGATGTACGCATGATGGGGGGAGGATTTTTTGAGCAATATCCGCGCACCGTGATACGGGCCGCGCATCAGGTTCTCGTAGGTTCGGACATCGGCGATGACGCGAGAATGCTGGTAGAGCTCGAATTCTACGTGTTCGAGGATGTGCGCTACGCAACCACGTCGCATCATTCGTATTACTTTGTCGAAAGCTCCGAGGGAATTGGGGATGAGTACAGCGACACGCCGCGGGTCGGCATGTCGCAGGGGTATCACCGCATGGCTCCCGAGGACCGGTATCAGCTCCTGCGCAACCGCGCGGTCAAGACGATGATCGATGTCGGGATTCCCGTGAAGTATCATCACCATGAGGTAGGCGCGGCGCAGCTCGAGATCGAGCTCGACTTTGTCTCGATGACGAGGGCCGCGGACGCTGTCTCGCTCGCGAAATGGATTCTCCGCAATGAGGCGGATGAGCTTGGGCTCAAGGTCACCTTTATGCCCAAGCCCATGTATGGTGTCGCGGGAAGCGGCATGCATGTGCATCAGTTCATTCTGAAGGATGGCGCCTCGATCTTTCCAGGCGAAGGGCTGTATGGCCTTTCGAAGAGAGGGCTCGCGTATACCGCCGGTCTCTTGAGTCACGCGCTGACAGGCTCTCTCCTGGCCTTCTCGAACCCGTCCACGAACTCCTATCGGCGGCTCGTGCCCGGCTATGAGGCTCCGGTCAGCGCGACCTTCGCCCAGGGGTCGAGAGCCGCCGCGGTGCGGATTCCCGGCTATCTCGGCAAGGGGGAATCGCGCATCGAGTTCCGCACGGGCGACGCCACGGCGAATGTGTACTATTTCCTCGCGGCGATGCTGCTCGCGGGCCTGGACGGGATAAAGAAGTACCTCGACCCAGTCGCTCTCGGGTTTGCGAAAGACAACCTTTCCAAAAAGCATATATTCCCCGTGGGTCTGTATCATGTACTTGGCGGGCTCGAGCGAGACAATGATTATCTCGCGCCGGTATTCTCTGCCGAACTGATCGAGACGTGGATCGCCCGCAAGGAAAAAGAGGCCTCCTACGTGTACAACGCTCCTGTACCCCAGGAGTATGAGCTCTACTTTGATTGAAATAACAGATTCTCGGCGCGGGTTTTACCCGCGCCATTTTTTTGAAGGAGCGATGGCATGACACAGATGGTTCTGTCGGGCGACGAAGCGGTGGCTCAAGCCGCGCTCGACGCGGGGGTCGTGGGAGCTTTTGCGTACCCCGGAACGCCCTCGACCGAGATCATGGAATATCTGCAGGAGCACGTCGGGGACACGGCAGGGGCCGCCGGTGCTGTGGCGCAAGGCCCTAACGGGGTCATAAGGGTGGCTCAGTGGTGCTCGAACGAAAAGACTTCCTACGAGTCGGCCCTGGGCGTCTCTTTTGTCGGCAGGCGCGCGATGGTGTCGATGAAACATGTCGGGCTCAATGTGGCGATGGATCCCTTCGTGAATTCGGCGCTCGTGCGGATACATGGCGGGCTCGTGGCTGTGGTGGCCGACGATCCAAGCATGCACTCGAGCCAGAATGAGCAGGATTCTCGGCTTCTGGCGGATTTCGCGCGCATGCCCTGCTTCGAGCCTTCGGATCAGCAGGAAGCATACGACATGACGCGCTCCGCCTTCGATTATTCGGAGGCGCACGAGGTGCCGGTGCTCCTGCGGATCACCACGAGGCTGGCGCACGCGCGGGCGCTCGTGACGACCGCCCCGGTCAGGGCCATCTCAGGTTTGGGAAAAACCGATGATCCCTACACGTGGATTCTGATGCCGGCGATGGCGCGAAAACAGTGGGCCAGCCTCCTCGCGAAACAGGCTGCGTTCAGGACGGACGCGGACGCCGCGAGCCGGCTGGAGCCGGGGTCGAAGGAACTCGGCGTCATAACTTGCGGGCTGGGGCGGGCCTACTACATGGAAAATGAGGAGGACTGGGCCCGGGCTCATGGCGGCGAGCGGCCCACGCACTTGCACATCGGCCGCTACCCCGCGGGCACGGGAAAAATCCGGACGCTGGCCTCGCATGTGAAGCGTGTCCTCGTGATCGAGGAGGGATATCCGTATATCGAGCGCGACCTTCGGGGGATGTTCGGCGCGCCCCTGCCCGTCGCGGGCAAGATGACGGGCGAAATTCCGCCCGCGGGCGAGCTGAGCGCCGATTCGGTGCGCGCGGCGTTGGGGCTGCCGCGCCGCGAAGGCGTCGCCGCGGCGGCGATCGAAGTGCCGGGCAGGCCGCCCCAGTTCTGTCAGGGCTGCCCGCACGCCGACTCTTTCACCGCGCTGAAAAAGGCCCTCGAGGGCGAGGCCGAATTCTTTTCGGCCTCCGACATCGGCTGCTACGCGCTCGCCGCGCAGCCGCCATGGAGCGCCGTAGAATCCTGCGTCGACATGGGAGCTTCGGTCGGCATGGCCCGCGGCGCGGCTTCGGTCGGGCAGAAACGCTCGATCGGCGTGATCGGCGATTCGACATTCTATCACTCGGGCATGACGAATCTGCTCGACGCCGTCCGGTACCACTCTCCGATGACGCTCCTCATCCTCGACAACGGGACGACGGGCATGACGGGAGCTCAGCCGACCATCAGCGCGACTTCCCAGCTGCCCACACTGCTCGAGGGGCTCGGCGTCGAAAAAGAGCATATCCGCGTGCTCGAGGCGCACCGCCGCGCTATCGACGCCGACGTCGCTGCTATCCGCGAAGAGCTCGCCTACGACGGTGTCTCGGTCATCGTGATGGTCAGAGAATGCATCGAATGGCTCAAAAAAGTGAGGAAATCATGACCTGCGATATCATTCTCTGCGGCGTGGGCGGCCAGGGGGGCCTTTCGGTCTCGGTGGTCATCGCGCGGGCGGCCATGGCCGTCGGTTTTCAGGTAAAGCAGTCCGAAATTCACGGGATGTCTCAGCGCGGCGGGGAAGTTCTCGCCCACCTCCGCATCTCCGACAGGGAGATTTTCAGCCCGACGATCCCGAAGGGAAAGGCGGACATCATCTTCGCCTTCGAGCCCCTCGAGGCGCTCCGCCATCTTTCCTGGCTCTCCGTGGAGCGTGGGACTATCGTGACGGCGACGACGCCGATTCTCAATATTCCGAATTACCCCGACCTTGACAGTGTGCTCAGCGAAATTCGTAAAATTCCGCGCGCCAGGCTCATCGATGCCGACGCCCTCGCGAAGGAGGCGGGCAACACGCGGAGCGCCAACCTCGTCCTGGTCGGCGCCGCCGCGGACTTGCTTCCCGTGCCGCCACAAGCTATAGAGAAAGAAATTGCGGTCCTCTTCTCCAGAAAGGGAGAGGCGGTGGTTAAGGCAAATCTCAGAGCGTTCGAATTAGGGAGAAATATCCAGCATGCATGATACTTATTTGCATGGGAATAAATTAAGTTCTGACGGAAAATTGCTTCGCGACGAGGCCCTGCGCATCGCAAAGCGGGCGAAATCCGAGGGCCGGAACGCCCTCACGGAGCTCGAGGGGATAGCGCTTCTGTCGGCGATGGGCATACGGACGCCGAAGTCTTGGCTTGTCCAATCCGCGGACGAATTTCTCGAAAGGGCCCGGGACTCTGCCCAGGCAATTCCCGGCGACAAGGCGACTGCTGACGGCGCTCCCAAGGCAGCCTCCGGAAACAAGATNNGGCGCCAAGGCCGTGGTCAAGATCATCAGCCCTCAGATTCTCCACAAGACCGAGGTGCAGGGCGTCGAAATCGTCGAAAACGGCGCAGAGGCCATCGCGGCCGCGCTGCGCCGCATGGAATCGCGCTTCGGGGGTGTGCCGCGCGATGGCTTCACGGTGAACGAATTCGTCGCGTTTGAGCCGAAACTCGGGCACGAGATGATCTTCGGCTACCGCTTCGCGCCGGATTTCGGGCCGATCGTGAGCTTCGGCCCGGGAGGCATCTACACCGAATACCTCGCGTCGAAATTCAGGGCGGGAGCGGCGAACCTCATTCTCTCGCCCTGCGTTTCGGATCAAAAGACACTCGAAACGCTCCTCAAAGAGAACGTCGTCTACGGGCTTCTCTGCGCGGGGCTTAGAAACACGGAGCCCGAGCTCGACCCCGACGTCCTCCGGGACGCGATCCAGCGCTTCCTTGACGCGGCGGACGCGCTCTCGGCGGCCGGCATAGGCGAATTCGAGGTGAACCCGATGGTGCTCTCGCGCGCCGGTGAGCTCGTCGCGCTGGACTGCCTCGTCACGCTCAAGGATTTCTCCTCGATGGGCCTCGCCCAAGACGAAGAGGGCTTGCCCATCAACATGGCGCAGCGTACGCGCCCCGTGCGGGAGATCGGTCGGATACTCAAGCCGGTCAGCGCCGCGATCATCGGCGTCTCCGAGAAGAGCATCAACAACGGCCGCATCATCCTCCGGAACCTCATCCAGAACGGCTTCGACACTTCCCGCCTCTACGTGGTGAAAGCGGGAATCGATTCGATCGACGGCTGCCGCTGCGTGCCGGACGTCGCCTCGCTGCCCGAAAAAGTGGATCTCTTCGTGCTGGTTATCCCGGCGGCGGCCACGCCCCCCACCCTCGCGGACATCGCGCGGCACGACAAGGCCTGGACCATCATCGTCATTCCGGGCGGGCTGGAGGAAAAAGCGGGCTCCGGCGAGATTGTCGCCGAGATGCGCAAAGCTCTCGCCGAGGCCCGCGCTCAGGGAAAAGGACCTCTCATCAACGGGGGCAACTGCCTCGGCATCCGCTCCGTGCCCGGTAAGTACAACACACTCTTCATCCCTGAATACAAACTCCCCATGCCCAAGGGCAGGGTCGAACCGCTCGCGCTGATCTCCCAGTCCGGAGCCTTTGCCGTCACGCGCCTCTCGAAGCATCAGAACATCAACCCGAAGTACGCCCTCACGCTCGGCAACCAGATGGATCTCACCGTGGGCGACTATCTCGACTATCTGGCCAAGGACCCCGAGCTGCACGTCTTCGCGGTCTACGTCGAAGGGTTCAAACCCCTCGACGGGGAAAAGACGCTCCGCGCGTGCAGGCGCATCTCGGATTCGGGACGGAGCGTCATCTTCTACCGCGCGGGCAGAACCCAGGCGGGAGCGGGAGCGGCGGCGAGCCACACGGCGAGCATCGCGGGCGATTATCCGGTGACAAAACAGCTTCTCTCCCAGGCCGGGGGAATCGTCTGCGACAGTCTCGACGAGTTCGACGACGCGGTCACGCTCTTCACCCTGCTTGACGGGCGCAAGGCCAGAGGGAATAAGCTGGCCGCCGTCTCCAACGCCGGCTTTGAATGCGTGGCGATCGCGGACAACCTTGGGGGCATGGCGCTCTCCTCATTTGGCGAAGCCACCAGATCCACCCTCGGCGAAATCTTCAAAAACGCGCGCATCGCGGATATCGTCGACATCCACAATCCCGTCGACCTGACACCGATGGCCGGCGACGACGCCTACGACGGCGCCTTCCGCGCGGCCATGTTCGATCCCGGGTCCGACCTGGGCATTGTGGGCATCGTGCCGCTCACGGGGATGATGAATTCGCTCCCGGCCGATTCGTCCGTCCACGGCGAAGACATCACGCGGGAAGATTCACTCGGGGTGCGGTACGGCGAACTGATAGGCGAGACCGATAAGCCTTTTGTCGCGGTCGTCGACACGGGGCCCCTCTACGACCCCTTGTGCCAGGAGCTTGAAAGACGCGGCATCGTGGTGTTCCGCACCGCCGACCGCGCCCTCAAGATGCTCGAACTGTGGAGAAAATCGCCCGCCGGGCGCGTGGACTGAATCCGCGGATCGCCTGAAAGGACCGCGTTCCTTCAGCATCTACTGTCAGAGTTATGCGCGATGCGGCCGGGGCCAGTCTTCTTATGCTTCGAGCGGAAGCCCTGCGACGCCGATGGCCCCGCGCCACGCGAGGGAGGCGAGCACGGGCCCCATCTCGGAAATCACGATGTTTGAATCAGAGTGAAAATTCGCCGCGCAGAGGTCCGAGAGGCGCAGGGCTTCATCGACCGCATCGACATGAGAAATGTGCAGTTCCACCCGCGAATCCGCGGGAAAGGCTTTCTTTATCCTTGAAAAAAGCGCTGACACGGTATTGCGCTCTCCCGCGTATATTCCCGCGGTCCGCGCCCTGCCTTCCTGATCGGTGGCGAGTAGCGGCCTCAGTCCGAATTTCCTCAGGACGAGGCTTTTCAGGCCATGGAGTCGCCCCGAACGAATGAGGCTCGAAAGATCGCACACGGCCACGAAGAACACGAGTCTCTTTTGCAGGTCTTCGAGTTTGGCGGCGATTTCCCGAGCGCCACGCCCCTGCTCCGCCATCTCGACGGCGCGCCGCACGAGCAGGCCCTGCGCCGAGGTGACGGTTCTTGAATCGAAGGCGACGACCCTGTTGCCGAAAGGAAGCGCCGCGCGTACGCCGGTCTGGAAGGTGCCGGAAAGCGCGGAAGTCAGTCCAATATAGAGAATCTCTTTCGAATGTGCCGAGACGAGCGCGAATGCTCTGGAGAACGCGGCGTCGGTCGGCTGGCTTGTGGACATCGCGAAGCCTGGTCGCTCTTTCATGAGACGATGAATTTTCTGGAGAGCGAGCGCGGGGCCATCGGGGCGAGCTTTGCCGTCGATGGTGATGAGTGCCGGTACCTTGAGCACGCCGTGTTCGAGGAGGAAAGCCTCGGGAAGATCGCAGCCGGTATCGGTGACGACGGCGCAGCCCCGGACGCTCTGCGCGGTTCTCGTCCGATGCGCGAGCCTTGTCTGCAGCCTCATGTCGTCGACTTTGTGCGCCTCGACGACTCCCCGCGAGTCGAGCATGTCGAAGACATCGCTCGGAGAATTGGTGTGGACATGGACCTTGGCGAGGCTCTGCGTGCCCGCGACGACTATGGAATCCCCAAAAGCCGCCAGTTCGGCTTTTATCGCGTCGAGATCGAGCTTTTCGCCGTGCACGAGAGCCTCGGTGCAGTAGCGGAAAGTGGCACTGTCCGCATCCGCGAGGATTTCGAATTCAGGCTGAGCCTCTGTGTCAAGCTGAGCTTCGGCGAAGACTTCGAGCGCTGAGGCTCCCGAAGCCGCACGCCCCCGGTCTGCCCGAAGCGTCTCCCTCAGAGAACCTGATCTGATGAACTGAGCGATACCCTCGAGCATGTGGACAAAGCCCTTTGCCCCGGCATCGACGACTCCCGCACGCCTCATCTCGGGCAGCACGTCCCTCGTCTTTGCGAGCGAAGTCTTTGCCGATTCATACGCGGCGATGAACACGTGGAGAATATCGTCGGATTGCTGGGCCTTCTCGCGCAGGGCGTGCGCCCAGTCGTGGAGTACGGTGAGAATCGTGCCTTCCTTTGGAACCGAGAGTGCCCGGCGCGTCTTTTCGGCGGCGAGAACCGCGGCGTTCGCAAACCGCTTCGCGCTTATGCGCGCCTCATGCCCCAGCTCTTCCGCGAGCGCCGAAAAAAATTGAGCCAGAATCGCGCCTGAATTGCCCTTCGCCGCGGCGAGAGCGGACTGCGCCACTCTTTTGAGCACGCTTCCCGCATTCCGTGGCCGAAAAGTGGCGAGAGAGGCGGATATGGCGCGCGCCGTGCTCGCCATGTTCGTGCCGGTGTCGCCGTCGGGTACGGGAAATACATTGATCGCGTTGAGGCTCGCGATGTTCTGCATGAGCGAATGGGAGCCAGCCGTCAGGGCGAGTCTGAGCCGTGGTCCGTCGAGGTAGGAAATCTTCATTGAAATTTACAATATTACATCTTGTGTCAGAAAGCAAGGCGGCCGGACGAGTCGAACCATGGCGGCAGCCCAAAGCATGAGCGACACTGTGGCTCCGACGGACTATTCAGGGATAAACAGCGGCCACGAGACGCCCTCGCCCAAGCCCCCACAAGACGCTCCATAGGGAATCCATGGGGAAATAAGAAGGGAGTGCCCTCAGGCCAATCAAGCGCCCTTTTGTCTGTTCTTCCTGCGCAGGAACCGGAACTTTTCGAAAGCCTGCTCCTGCCCCTTCAATATTCGCCTTATGTTCGCGCGATGCGTGAACACGATGAAGAGCGCCACCGCGACGCCGAGCCCCAGATACCAAGGGTTCGCGGGCCTTCCCTGCGCCCCCAGCGCGATCGCCAAAGGAAGAATGATCGCCGCCGTCATCGAAGCCGCCGACACGACGCCCGTCAAGCCGACCACGAGCAGAAATCCGACCGCGCAAAAAATCGCGGCTGTCGGCGCCATCACAATGAGCGCCCCGGCCCCTGTCGCCACCCCCTTCCCTCCCCGGAAGCCCGCGAATATCGGAAACACGTGGCCGAGCATCGCCGCGACGGCACCCATCACCTGGAGAGCCTCCCGGGGCAGACCGGCATTCCTCCCCGCCCACGCGGCCAGAACGACCGCCAGCGCCCCCTTGCCGACATCGAAAAGCATGACGGGGATGGCCACCCTAGCGCCGAACACCCTGAAGATATTCGTCGCGCCGGTGGCATTGGAACCATGTTCGCGTGGGTCTTTACCAAAGAGCGACTTTCCGACGATCAATCCCGTCGGAAACGAACCAGTGAGATAGGCAAGCAAAACACCTAAAATCAAACCCATTTCTCACTCCTCAGGCAGCACCGCGATTCCGACCGCCCCAAGCCAGGCCAGCGACGCCAAAAGTGGCCCCATCTGCACAATGTCGACCCGGCTCACTGGTCTAAGATACCCGAGCACGGCTTCTCTCAGGCGCGCCGCTTCCCCTGGGGCGTTCACGTGGCTTATGAGAATTGAAGCGCGCACGCCTCTCCGCACTTTCTTCTTTATGTTAGAGAGAAGCTTTCGCACTCCGTTTTTTTCGCCGACGTACATGCCGCCGGAGACAGCCCTGCCCTCATCGCTCGGCGCGATGATCGGCCGAATCCCAAGTTTCGTCAGCACGAGTCCCTTCACACCGCTCAGCCTGCCTGTCCGGATGAGGCTTGTCAGATTCGGCACCGCGACATACAGGAGAAGCTTTTTGCGCCAGATCTCGATCGCTTCCACGATAGTTTCGGCGTCGGCTCCTCTTTCCGCGAGCTCCGCGGCCTTTCGCACAAGGAGCCCATAGCCCGCCGTTATTTCGCGCCCATCCACGCAGCGCACGAGGTTGCCGAAGCGCTCCGCTGCTCGCCGGCCCGCCTCGAAGGTGCCGGAAAGCACCGACGCGAATCCGATGTAGAGCACCTGCTCGGCCGTCGAAAGCGCGATGCTGAAGGAACGCTCGAACGCGGCGTGCGTTGGCTGGCTCGTCGAGATCGTCAGCGCCGGATCGTTCGCCATGCGGGCGTGAAGGCGCGCGAGGTCGAAGCCTGCCCCGTCGGAGCGAGCCCTGCCATTGGTGAAAAGGATGAGCGGCACGCGCACAATGCCGTATTTCAACAGTTCTCCTTCGGGCAGATCGCAGGCGCTGTCGGCGACGATCGCGCATCTGCGCATGGCGCGAGCCACGATCCGTTCCTGGAGGAGCATGTCGTCCACCTTGTGGCCGGAGGCCTCGCCGAGCGTATCGAGGTAATCGAAAAACTCTCCCGGCCTTGAGGTGTGTATATGTATCCTACAGAGCGAAGCGTCTCCGGCCACGACTATCGAGTCGCCGAATTCGCCGGCCGCATCCCTCAGGGCGTCGAGACCGATGGTGGGCTTGGCAAGTAAAGCTTCGGTGCAGTAGCGGAATTGGCCCACAGGTCCACCGAGATGCAGAGCCGCGCTCGAAGCGACCGCCGTGCCCGCGCCGAGCTCGCGCGAAAACTTCCCTGTCCGCAGAAATTGCTCGATCCCCTCGATGATGTGGACAAAGCCTTTCGCGCCGGCGTCGACGACATGCGCTTTCCTCATCTCGGGCAGAATAGCGATCGTTCGCGCGCAGGAAGCCCGCGCGACATTGCCCGCATGCAGGAAGGACGTGAGAAAATTCTGTGTGTCCTGCGCTTTCTGATGAAATGCGCGTGCCCAGTCTTCGAGCACCGTGAGAATAGTGCCTTCCTTTGGCTCGCGGAGGGCGTGTTTCGCCTTCTGTGCGGCGCTCACGGCCGCCCGCGAAAAACGCATCGCGGTGACGGCGGTCTCTCCCCTGAGCTCGGCGGCGAGTCCGAGCATGAACTGCGCGAGGATCGCGCCGGAATTGCCCCGCGAAGAGCCGAGCATCGAACGAGCGGCGATATCGAGGACTTTCCCCACCTCGGAGGGAAGGGGCTCCGGAATATTAGTGATGACGACTTCCATGGTGCAGGCCATGTTGGTCCCCGTATCTCCGTCAGGGACGGGAAACACATTGATTCTGTTGAGCTGGGCGGCTTTGTCGAGCAGAGAACGTGCGCCCGCCATAAGAGCCTTGCCCATCGAGGGACCGTCGATGACATCTTCTCGCATTCTGTCTAAACAATACTGTTTTTTGAATATCGAACGCAAGCCGAACTTCAGCAGGCCCGGCCGACGGCAAGCCGCCAACAACAGGATGGGCAGACAGACCGCCAGCGGGCTGCCTGCCAGTCATAGGGAAAAGAGTTGCACCCAGGCAGAGATGCCGCCCGTAAATGCGACCGCCTGTCTTCCGCAGGGTAAACAAGAGGCGGAGAATTTACCGCCTCGCGTCGCGCTCCATGCGCGCGAACACATCCTCAAGCGTTCCTGAGAATGGTCCAGGCTTCTCCATCTTGATCGAGCAGAGGGCCGCCGCGAAGCGCAGGGATTCCTGCGGATCATGCGCGAGTCGCCACGCGAGATAGGCCGCGAAGGTCGTGTCGCCGCGCCCCGTGCGTCCGGAGAGATTGGAAGGAGTAAAGGGTGCCCGATACATTGTACCATTCACCAGCGCCATCACCTCGGTGTTGTGCGTGATCATGACCTCGGGCTCACGGCCGTCCGCATTCCTCCCCCATGCGGCGATTGTCCGCGCGGCTTTCTCCCGATCGCTGAGCCCGGTAAGAATCTCGGCCTCGGCGGCGTCGGCCTTGAAGTAGCGCACAGAAGGCATATAGCGGTACTTGTTTTTCCAGTCCCGGAACAGCATTCTGCCATCAGGTTGGGCTTCGCGCAGGAGCCCCTGCGCGTCGACCGCTATGGCCGCCTTTCCGGAGAGTTCCTCGATGAGAGAATCCGGCAGCTCGCCCACGAACAGGCCGGCCAGATCGATTATCTTGGCGCTGGCGCCCTCGGGGATATCCGCCGCCGAGAACGGCTCCGCCCTGGACAAAAGGCTTGTCTCTCGCCGTTCATGATCGCTCGAGAGAAACACATTCCGTATCGAGGTCGTCGATGGGCTCGCATGCGTGACAAGCTCAATGCCCTTTTGCAGCTTCGCCGCATCCAGGGCATAAAAATCTTCGGGCGCCGCTTTCGTGACGGCGAGCACACGGGCGCCCGCCCGCGCCGCAGACATTGAGGAATACAGGAGCGCTCCCCCGAAAAGCCTCGTTTCCCGTCCTTTTTCATCGATGATGATATCCTTCGAAAGGTGGCCGAGCATGATGATGTCGAAGCGCATATAAATCTCCTTTACGCATGTATAGCAGTTATATGAAAACGTTTTTAACTACCTGCAAACGATTTCAGTTGCATTCTTCCCAACTTATTTTATAATAGACGACGTATAGAAAGGAGGCAATCTATGAGAAAGATTCTTCTGTCGATGTTGGTGCTTTTCTGCATGCTGCCACTGATCTCGGCGGGCGCGCAGGGAACGGCGGAGTACAAGACCCTGACCGTATACACCGCCCTGCCTGAGTCCGAACTTCCAACGTATTTCAGCGAATTCGAAAAAGACACGGGCATCAAGATTCAGTATGTGCGTCTGTCCGCAGGGGAACTGCTCGCCCGCGTGAGGGCGGAAAAGGCCAATCCGCAGGCGACCGTCTGGTTCGGCGGCTCGTATGACAACTTCGTCCCGGCGGCCAAAGATGGGCTCCTCGAAGCCTATCAGTCGCCAGAGCTCGCGAATATCCCCAAAGTCTATCAGGACGCGATGGGCTACGCGAATCCCTTTTATGTCGGCGCGATCGGCTTCGCGTGCAACACCGACTGGTTCAAGAAAAAAGGTCTGTCCTATCCGACTTCCTGGGATGATCTCCTAAAGCCCGAATTCAAGGGCCAGATATCAATGGCGCACCCGAGCACTTCGGGAACGTCCTACACTATTCTCGCGACTGTCGTACAGATGAAGGGCGAAGACGGTGCTATGAAGTACTTCGGCGCGCTCAATCAGAACATCCGGCAATACACGAAATCCGGCACTACCCCACCGATGGACGTCGGCCTCGGCGAGGCGGCGATCGGCATCACCTTCTCGCACGACGGGCTCAAACCCGCATTCGAGGGATACCCTGTCGCCATGTCTTTCCCCAAAGACGGAACCGGCTATGAGATCGGCTGCATGGCGCTCATCAAGAACGGCCCCGCGAAAGAAGTGGCCAACGGCAAGCGTTTCATCGACTGGATGCTCTCGAAGCGTGGCCAAAACCTGTTCGAGACCTCGAAATCCTTCAGGATTCCCGTGAACACACAGGCGACTCCGCCCAAGGGCGCGATCTCTGTCGACAGCCTCAAAGTGATCAACTATGACCCCGTCTGGGCGGGCGAAAACAGGACTCGCCTTGTCGAGCAATTCAATAAGGTGGTCGCTGCGGCAAACAATTTGAAGTAACGCAACAGAAGCGGATGCAAACCTGATCGTTGCGCGCTCGCTGGCACAACCTGAAAGCCGCCGGAGCCACGGACATGGCGCCCGTGATTCTGGCTTGCGGGCGCGCCTGACATGTAGAACACGCCAAAAGTACATGCGCGCCGCGTTTAGACGCGCATGTGCCTCAAACCAAAAATTGTAAAGGAATCTGGCATATCCATGAGAGAAAATACTCGTCTTTCAGTGGCACACCTCGTGCGCGATCCCGTACTGCTCTTCCTGGTACTGCTTGTATTTACGGGGCTCATTCTCTTCATCATCCTGCCACTATATAAGATATTTTCTTATAGCATAACGACAAATGAAGGAAAGCTAAGCCTTCAGGCGGCGTGGGACATTCTTCGCTCCAGCGCCTATCTGCAACCTCTGAAAAACTCCATGCTCCTGGGACTGACGACGGGTGTCCTCGCGACGATCATCGGATATGTGTTCGCCTACGCGCTGACGCGGGTCGACATGCCGCTCAAGCGCTTTTTCAAGGCAATCGCGACGATCCCCATCATTTCACCGCCTTTCATCCTATCCCTCTCGATGATCTTCCTGTTCGGGCGCAATGGTCTCATCACCAACAGGCTGTTCGGCTTCGAAGACTCGAATGTCTACGGCATGCACAGCCTTGTCGTCGTGCAGACAATCTCGTTTTTTCCGATCGCGTACCTCACGCTGACGGGAACGCTCGCGAAGCTCAATCCCGCCGTGGAGGACGCCGCGCTCAACCTTGGAGCGTCGAGGTCGCGAATTTTCCGTACCGTCACTCTGCCGCTCTCGGTGCCGGGCATCCTGAGCTCGTTCCTTCTCGTCTTCATCCAGTCGATGGAAGATTTCAGCAACCCGGCGGTCATCTCCGGCAATTTCTCGACCCTCGCGGTCGAAGCATATAGGACTATCACGGGCATGTACGACATGCGGGGCGGTTCCCTGATGGCGCTCATGCTGCTCGCCCCGACGCTCCTGGCCTTCGTGCTGCAGAAGTACTGGCTTTCGGGCAAGTCCTTCGTCACGGTGACGGGCAAGCCCACCACGTCGCGCCAGCAGAGCCGGGACCCGAAGCTGGTGTGGCCGCTCTTCGCCTTCTGTATGCTGGTGGCGCTCACGATCATCCTCTTCTACGGGACGGTGCTCGTCGGCGCCTTCGTGAAGATATGGGGCATCAATTTCAGCTTCACCTGGGCCCACTTCAAATATGTGATGACGCTCGGGTGGATCCCCTTGCGCAATTCTGTCATCCTGGCACTGGCCTCGACGCCGGTCGCCGGACTTCTCGGGATGCTCATCGCCTTTCTGGTGGTGCGCAAGGAATTCCCCGGCAAGAGGGCGATGGAATTCGTCTCCATGCTGACCTTCGCGGTGCCGGGAACGGTGGTCGGTATCGGATACATCCTCGCGTTCAACGGCAAACCCTTCATGTGGACTGGCTCGGCCTTCCTTCTGATCATGGCGTTCACGTTCCGGAACATGCCGGTGGGCATCGAATCGGGCACCTCAACCCTCATTCAGATAGACCGGTCGATCGAAGAGGCCTCCACAATTCTCGGCGCGACGAGCGCGGTGACATTCCGCCGCATCAGTCTGCCGATGCTCAAACAGGCATTTCTCTCAGGGCTCGTGTATTCATTTGTGCGGGCGATGACCGCGGTGAGCGCGGTGATTTTTCTTATTTCGCCCCGTTGGAATCTGGCGACGATCAGCATTTTTTCGCTCTTCGAGTCGAGCAAGTATTCGGACGCCGCCGCGTATATCGTGGTGATGATCGCGATCATCGTCGTCGCGATCGGCGGCCTGAATCTATTGGTCGGGTTCTTGGGCAACAGCGGCACGGTAGCGAGTGGAGGCAGCAGTGAGCGAGCGTGATTTCAGTGCGAGAAGTTCAAACGTCTCTTTACTTCATCTGACAAAAAGATTCCGGAGCCTCGACGGTTCGGGAGAGGTGACGGCCGTCAACGACGTCAACCTGGAGATTCGGGCCGGCGAGCTGGTGACGATCCTGGGGCCGTCGGGCTGTGGCAAGACGACGACACTCCGCATGATCGCGGGTTTTGAATATCCCACATCGGGTTCGATCCTGATCGGTGGCCAGGATGTGGCCATGGTTCCTCCGAACAAGCGCGGGCTCTCCATGGTGTTTCAGAGCTACGCGCTCTTCCCGCACCTGACGATCTACGAGAACGTGGCCTACGGCCTTCGGGTGCAGAAGCTGCCGGCCGCCGAGATCGGGGAGCGCACGCAGCGCGCGCTCGATCTCATGCAGCTGACATCGATGGCGAAGCGGTATCCGAGCCAGGTTTCGGGCGGGCAGCAACAGAGGATCGCCCTGGCGCGCGCGATCGTGATCGAGCCGAGCGTCCTTCTGTTCGACGAGCCGCTCTCGAACCTTGACGCCAAGCTTCGGGAATACATGCGCGACGAGCTGCGCAAACTGCAGAGACGGCTCGGCATCACGAGCCTCTACGTCACTCATGACCAGAGCGAGGCGATGGCCATCTCCGACCGGGTGGTGATTATGAAAGAAGGCTGGATTCGGCAGGTTGGGACGCCGCGTGAGATCTACGCCTTCCCGCAGTCGAAGTTTGTGGCCGACTTTATGGGCAAAGCGAATTTCGTCAGAGTGAGGGTGCTTGGCATCGAGGGCGAATCGGCCCGCGTCGAAATCGAAGGTGCGCAGTTTACCGTGCCGAGGGCCGGAAAAGCCGGCCCCGTGGCTGGGCCGGCGCTCCTCGTCGTGCGGCCCGAGGCGCTCAGACCCGTACCTCTCGGTTCGGAACAGGAGCGCGCCGCGCTCAAAGGGCGTATTGACAGATTCACCTATTTCGGCAATATTGCGCGCTACGAGGTCTCCACGGAGAACGCGCCGCTTCTGATCGAGAGTTACAATCCCGAAGCTTCATTCATATTCGAAGAAGGGACAGAAGTCGGCGTCATCATCGATTTCGAGTCGGCCAGGCTTTTGCCGGCCGAAGAACAGGAATAATCTCATGAACGATACACAGCAGTACGACATCGCCTTTTTGGGCCAGTACACCAAGGATACTATCGTTATACAAGATGGTTCGCGCGTCGTCGACGGCGGCGCGTATTTCTACGGCTCGGCGGCCGCCGCCTCGATGGGTCTCAAGGTCGCCGCGCTGACGAGGCTCGCCCCGGAGGATTTTTCGAGTTTTCGCCCGCTGCTGGAGCGGGGAGTACTGGTCAGGGCGATTTCCACGCAGCAATCGACCTGCCTTCAGCTGCTTTATCCTTCCGACAACCCCGACGAACGCATTCTCTCAGTCACCTCGGTGGCGGAGCCCTTCGAGCCCGCCGACGTGGAATCGATCTCCGCGCCCGTCTGGTCTGTCGGCGCCTCGATCCGAGGAGAAGTCAGTCTTCCCGTGCTCCAAGCCATCAAGGCGAAGGGGGCGCGAATCGGACTGGATGCCCAGGGCTTCGTGCGCGTCGTGCGCAACGGCCAGCTCGCCTACGACACCGAGTGGCCGGAAAAGGCCGAGGTGCTCCGGCACGTCGATGTATTCAAGGCCGATGTCGTCGAGGCGGAAATTCTCACCGGGACGCGCGATCTGCACAAGGCCGCAAAAATCCTCGCGCAATACGGCGTTCCCGAGTTTGTGCTCACACATGGGGATGGCGTACTCGTCTATGCCGACGGCTCGTTCTTCGAGGCTCCATTCAAGCCCAAGAGCCTTGTGGGAAGGAGCGGCCGGGGCGACACCTGTCTGGCATCATATCTGGCCGCCCGAATAAGCATGACCCCGGAGAAGGCGACCTTCTGGTCGGCGGCTCTGACAAGCCTTAAAATGGAGGCCCTGGGGCCATTTTCCGGGACTCGCGAAGATGTCGAATTCGCGCTGCGGGAGCGCTACGGCAGATAAGGGCCGTGAGTTCCCGGAGGATGGAATTACCAGCCCGGACAGTACATTGCATGGCGATATATTAGTATATTCTCTGTATCGCTGCCATTCGGCAGAAGGAGCGTGTATGACTGTTTTTATTTTAATCGCCGCTATCCTTGTTCTGTTCTTCCTGGCGGGAGTACGCATTGTCCGCCCGACCCACCGGGGGCTGATTGAAGTGTTCGGCAAATACCGCCGTTTCGCGGAACCGGGTTTTCACTGGATATTCCCAGTCATAACCAGAATGTTTCTGGTCAATACGACCGAGCAGATGGTCAACGCCGAACCTCAGGAAATAATTACGAACGACAACCTGAACGCCAGTGTCGACGCGCAGGTCTATTTCCGCGTGTTGCCCGACGAGAAAAGCGTCAAGGCTTCCCAGTACAATGTGAACAATTACCAGCTGCAGATCGTGAGCCTCGCGCGGACGACTTTGAGGAACATCATCGGCACGATGACACTCAAGAGCGCCAACAGCGAGAGGTCGAAAATCAATACCGAACTCCTGCAGACTCTCCTGAAAGAGACCGAAAACTGGGGCATCTCCGTGGTCCGCACCGAGCTGAAGGAAATTGATCCGCCCAAGGATGTCCAGGAGACGATGAACAAAGTCGTCAAGGCTGAAAACGAAAAAATCGCCGCGATCGATTTCGCGACGGCCACCGAAACGATGGCGGACGGCCAGAAGCGGGCCGAGATAAAGAAGGCCGAGGGAACCAGACAGGCCGAAATACTCAAGGCCGAGGGCGAAGCGCAGGCGATTCGTCTTGTCAACGAGGCGGCCAACCAGTACTTCGTCGGCAACGCCCAACTCCTGAGACGGCTGCAGACGGTCGAGGAATCTCTTAAAAACAACTCCAAAATTGTGCTGCCGACAAACGGCGAGCTCGTCAATGTGATCGGGGATCTCGCGGGCGTTTTGCCACTCAAGCAGAATAATAAGCAGGAATAAGTCAGGGCATATTCGGACTGCGCGCCGAGTCTAAGCAAGACGCTGTCCGCTGGAACCAATGTCCGATTTCATGAGGTAAGGGATCACGTCGCTGGAGCATGCAAAAAGGAGGGCGGCAACCTTCGCGGAAGCCGCCCTCCTTTCGTCACGGGTGATGGACGCGCGAGGCCTTTTACGCGCTCGCGCACCAAGGTCCGTGCGGTTGTCCCTTATTTTGTGAACACCATGTTGTCGTCCGTCACGGTGCCGATATGTTTGAGGTATGCGAGGAATACTTCCGCATCGGACGGGAAGTCGTTCTGGGCCTTGCCCACGAGCATCGTGTAGCCGTCGCCGCCGTTGAACTCGAAGTTCAGCGTCGTGAAGACATAATCCTTGTCGGGATCCACCGGCTGCCCGTTCACCATGATATCCGACACTCTGTCGCCGGCGGGCTTCGAGGCGTCGAGCGTGTAGGTCATCCCGGCGAGATGCGGGTAGCGTCCATCGGGCGCGGGCAGCTTGCCGACACCGTTCTCGATGATGGCCTTCAGCTCGGAGCCTTTGAACGTGCCGGTCTGGATGTAATTGCCAAAGGGCATAACGGTGTAGACCTGCTTCATCGTGATGTCCCCGGCGGGGATGGAGTCGCGGATGCCGCCGCCGTTCATGAGGGCGATGTCCGCGCCGGTCACATAGAGCATGCCGTTGGCGATGAGCGTTCCGAGATTAGACTGCTGCGTACGGACGATCTCCCTCGTGCCTTCAAGTTTTACGGCGGTCTTGCCCACGACTTGCGAGAGTACCGCGTCCTGCGCCTTGACGAGATCGTTCAGCATCGCCGTGATACGAGGATCGCCCTTCAGGTCAGGAGAATTCTGCGGGGTTATCGTTCGGGCCGTCTTGGAGAGGATCTTGCGGTCCGGTCCGACGACGACATCTATCACCCCGAGTCCCGCGCCATAGGCGCCTGTGCTCGCGATGAGGGTACTGGTGGTATTCTTCTTCTCGATGTCGGCGAGCGTGCTGTGGCTGTGGCCGTCAATGATGACGTCGATCTGTGGCACGAATTTCGCCAAAGTGATCGAGGTGGGGTCGCTCGAATCATCGATGCCGAGGTGCGAGAGGCAGACGAGCACATCATACTTTCCCGCCAGTTCCGCCACTACGAGCTTCGCCTCGACGATCGGGTCCCCGAAGGTCACTCCCTCGATGCCTTTCGGATCGGTCTTATACGCGGTTTCCGGAGTCGCGAGGCCAAAGAACGCCACGCGCACGCCTCCTATATCCCTGATATCATAGGCGGGGAAGACCCTCTGACCATCCTTGTACACATTGGCCGCGAGGATTTTGAACTGCGCCATCTTGGAGAGCTCCATGAGGCGATTGAAGCCATAGTTGTAGTCGTGGTTGCCGGTAGTCATGTAGGCGTAGCCGAGCTCGTTCATGAGTTTGACCGCGGTCGCTCCCTGATCGACGTTCACTACGGGTAAACCATGGAACGTATCGCCGACATCGATGAGCAGCGTGTTTGGATTTTTTGCCTTGAGATCCTGCACCGCCGTATATATCCTCGAATAACCGATGACATCCTTGCTCTCGACGATTCGGCCGTGGGTATCATTCGTATGCGCAAAGGTGAGCGTGACATTGCCCGGTAAACTCGCCTGCGCCGAAAGTGTACCGGTGAACGCCAGCGTGAAAATCGCCGCCACAAGTACGGCAAATTTCCCTACTCTCTTTAACATCGCAAACCTCCTTAATCAAAAGATGCTTTTTGAAACAACGATATTATATCCCTCTCTCTATCACCACACAAGCAAAAAGAGAAAATTATTCTCTCGGTAGGCTTTAAGGTTCGAACGCGTCTCCACAAAAAGGGAACCAGCAAAAATCAATATCGATATCATTGCATATTAGTGTTATTATAAAGTATATTTATACATTAAGTTTTGGTTCATGGAACGAAAGGAAGAAAGCGGAATGCCCACTGCCACCACGCAAACCAATCATGTCCTTCTTGAGGTAAAAAACCTCTCAAAATCCTTTCGCGGGCTTATGGCGGTACAGAACTATCATGTGCGATTGGTCGAGGGTGAAATTCTCGGTATTATAGGCCCCAACGGCGCAGGTAAATCCACGGTGTTCAATCTGTTTACGGGCCATCTCCGTCCGACAGACGGAAGTATCGAATTCAGAAATATCGACATTACGAACGCTCCCCCGGAAGAAATAGCCAGCCTCGGCATCGGCCGGACCTTCCAGAACATCCGGTTGTTCGGAAGCATGTCCTGCCTTGGCAATGTCATCGCCGCGCTACAGATGAAAGAACGACAGAATCTTCTCGAGGCGGTATTGAATCTCTCCCGTTTTCGAGAACAAGAGAAAAGGCTTGAGTCGCAGGCGCTCGCGCTCCTTGCGCTGTTCAATCTTCAGGAACAGGTAAACGCCCCCGCTCTATCGCTGTCGTACGGCGACCAGCGGCGCCTGGAAATCGTGAGAGCGCTCGCCCTCAACCCCCGACTCCTTTTGCTCGACGAGCCCACCGCCGGCATGAATCCCCACGAGTCCGCGGAGGTCATCCGCCTGATAAAGCGCATACACGACGATTACACGCTCACGATTATCATCATTGAACACAACATGCCGCTTGTCATGAAGGTCTGCTCCAGAATACAGGTGTTGAATTACGGTGAAATCATTGCCGAAGGCACACCTGAGAAGGTCAGGAACGATCCGCGCGTCATAGAATCTTACCTGGGGAGGGCGGGCTGACATGCTTCAACTTCTGCAGGTACATACAAAATACGGACAGGTGGAAGCGCTCAGCGGTATCAGCCTGGAAGTGCGGGGAAGCTCCCTCGTGGCGCTGCTCGGGGCCAACGGCGCAGGTAAAACGACCACGCTCATGTCCATCTCGGGGATTCTGAAACCATCTTCGGGAAAAATTCTGTTTCAAAACAAAGATCTAACACAACTAGACACGAGGAAAATTGTCGACCTGGGGATCATCCAATGCCCGGAGGGGAGAAGGATTTTCGGCAATCTGAGCGTAAAGGAAAATCTCAGAATGGGGGCGATTCGCCGAAAAGACAAACGCCATCTGGATCAGGCCTTCGCCCGTGTGTTCGAAATTTTTCCTCTGTTGAAAGATAGAATATCGCAAGCCGGAGCCACGCTGAGTGGAGGCGAGCAGCAGATGTTGGCCATGGGAAGAGCGCTGATGGCCGAGCCCCAGCTTTTGCTACTCGACGAACCCTCCCTTGGCCTCGCCCCCATCATCGTCGACACAATATTCGAGGTGATCCAGAGATTAAAACGAGAAGGCGTGACCATCCTCCTTGTCGAGCAAAATGCCCACCTCGCGCTTGAGATCGCAGACTATGCGTACGTGCTCGAGAAAGGCCGCATTGTTCTGGAAGGCTCGGGCGCGAGCCTCCGCTCCAATCCCGATGTAGAGCGCAGCTATTTGAGCGAGGTGCCGGAGGAAAACCTATGAGCGCGGGCGAATACCTTCTGCAGCAGATTCTCAACGCGGTCAGCATCGGAAGTTTGTACGCCCTGATGGCCATTGGATTGTCGATGGTCTTTGGCATTCTGAGACTTATCAATTTCGCTCATGGGGACCTCATCATGGTGGGAAGCTACACCACGCTGCTTTTGTTGCTTGGCGGAACTCCCTTTGTATGGGCCTCGCTCGCCGGAATAGCCGCCAGCACGGTGGCCGGCCTGTTAATGGAACGATTCGCATACCGCCCCATTCGCGGCGCGCCGGATGTGGCCATGCTGCTCACCTCATTCGCGGTGACCATCTTCCTCGAAAATTTGGCTATCATCCTCTTCAAAGCCACATCGCGCGCATTCCCCGTACCGGCGCTCCTCAACACCGTGGTGAGCTTCGGCAACCTTCAGATCGCCAGCCTCAACATAATATCGATACTCTTCACCATCATTCTGCTGTTCCTGCTCACCCTTTTCGTCACGAACACGGAAACAGGGATCTCCATGCGCGCGGCCTCGCAGGATTTGGTCGCGGCGCGACTCATGGGAATCAATGTCAACAGGGTCATAGCCGCGGCTTTTGCGATAGGATCATTCATGGCTGGAGTGGTGGGTATACTGTGGAGCGCCAAAGTTGGGAAGGTCGATCCACTCATGGGATTCAGCCCTGTGCTCAAAGCCTTCGTCGCCTCGGTCATCGGCGGGCTGGGGAGCATACCGAGCGCCGTGCTTGGCGGCTATATCCTTGGCGCGCTGGAAATTCTGCTGCAGGGGCTTCTGCCGGCCAATATAGCGCCATTCCGCGACGCGCTTGTATTCCTGATTCTTATCCTACTGCTGCTGTTCCGGCCAAACGGTATTCTGGGCAGCGCCGAGAAGGAAAAAATATGAAGCAAGACCGGTCGACGACTATTGTCTCTCTTGCGGGCATAGGTCTCGCTTTTCTCGCGCTGTGGCTGCTTCACGCCTTCGGAGGATATTATATTGAGCGTATTGTCATCGGCGTTGGCATCAATTTGATCCTGGTGATAAGCCTCAACCTCGCAAACGGATTCACGGGGCTCTTTTCCCTGGGCCATATCGGTTTCATGGCGATCGGCGCATACGCTTCAGCCATTCTCACTCTTCCGCTCTCTTTGAAATCGACGAATCTGCCCGACCTGCCCTCATTCCTTGCGAGAACCCAGATGGCGTTTTTGCCTGCGGTGCTCATCGGCGGCCTGATAGCGATGCTCGTGGCCTTCTTGATCGGCCTCTCGCTCATGAGACTAACCGGCCCTTATATTTCCGTGGCCACGATGGGTTTTCTTGTGATCGTACAAGTAGTCCTCACAAACTGGGATTCGATGACGCGGGGGGCGAGAACGTTCGCGGGCGTCCCCGAGTATACCAATGTGTGGAATGTATGGATCTGGGCCATGCTCGTGCTGTATATCGTGTGGCGGATAAAATTTTCTTCTTTTGGGAGAAAGATGATGGCGGCCCGCGACAACGAGATCGCGGCTCGATCTCTGGGCATAAACGTTGTGGCTTCGAGACTTCTGGCGTTCTGTCTCAGCGCGTTCTTCACTGGCGTGGCAGGAGCGCTGTGGGCGCACTTCATCACCGCTTTTTCGCCGAAGTCATTCTATTTTTCGCAGACATTCTCGGTGGTGACAATGCTTGTTGTCGGCGGGCTGGGTTCCTTGAGCGGCTCGGTCGTCGGCGTCATGCTCATCACGCTATTATCGGAAATACTGCGAAACGCGGAGCGTGGGTTCGCCATAGGCCCACTCGTGATCCCCGAGGTATATGGCGCAAGCCAGGTGATCATGGCGATTCTGTTTGTGCTATTTATCGTGTTTCGGCCGCGGGGTCTTCTCGGCGACGCCGAACTCGATGTAAGGAAATTTTTCAAGAGAGAAAAGGAGGTAGCAGGATGAAAAAGACAGTGTTGTTTTTGTCGGCAATTCTTGTCATTTTTCTCATTTCTTGCGGAAGTTCGGGAGGCAAGACTATCAAACTGGGAATGCTGTACAACATGACAGGTTCCCAAGCCTCTCTCGACGGACCTTCCGCCAATGGAGCGAAACTCGCCGCGAAGGAGATCAACGCGGCCGGTGGCGTCCTCGGAAAGCAGCTGGAGCTGGTCTCGTATGACGGAAAGAGCGACGCGGAGACGATCGGGAAAGCCGCGGCGCAGCTTGTCGAAAAGGACAAGGTCGTCGCCATGTTCGGGTTCAGCGACAGCGATATGGTCATGGCCGCCGCTCCCATCGCCGCAAAGGCCAAAATCGTGTTCATCACTTCCGGCGCGACATCGCCCAAACTTCCTTCTCAGGTGCCCGATTATCTGTTCCTGTCGTGCTTCGGGGATAACGTGCAGGCCGCCGCCGCCGCCGAGTATTCCTGGAACACGCTGCAAGCGAAATCCGCCTATCTGCTCATAGATAAGGGTATGGAGTATACGCTTTTGCTCGGCAAGTACTTCAAAGAGCGGTTCACTGAGCTGGGGGGCTCTGTCGTACTCGAAGACACCTACCAGACTGGCGACAAAGATTTCTCCGCGCAGATCACCAAGCTGAAAGCCCTGAAGCCGGCGCCCGATATGCTGTTCATCTCTTCGGGACCGGACGATATCGGGACAATCGTAAAACAGGTGCGCGACGCCGGAATAACAGGCCCGATCTTCGGTGGTGATGGATACGATACGCCGCTTCTCATGCAGATCGCGGGCAAGGGCGCCAACAACGTCTATTACACGACACATTCCTTGATGGACAAGACCGCAGGTTCCCCCGAAGTGCAGAAATTCATCGCCGCCTACGAGGCCGAATACAAAACTCCCCCCGAGAACGCGTTCGCCGGCCTTGGGTACGACACCGTATACCTTCTCGTCGACGCAATGAAGCGGGCGAATTCCGCCGATCCCAAAAAGATCCGCGAGGCTCTGCAGACGACCAAGGACCTGCCCGGCGTCACCGGTTCTATCACCTTCGCGCCCGGCAGCCCAATTCCTCAGAAGGGCGTAGCGATCATCGAAATTCAGGATGATGCCATGAAACTCGCGGCGCAGGTAGTCCCAGAGAAAGTCCCCGCTCCCTGATGAGCATGAGGAGGTATGAAGGCAATGAAAAAAAATCCGCTTGAAATCCAGCATCTCACGACAAGCGATTATAAAGCCGCGCCGTTCGACAAGGTCATCCTGCCTCTGGGGTCACTCGAAAGTCACGGCGGGCATTTACCCTTTGGCACCGATGCCATAACGGCCCATATGATTGCCCTCGATATCGCCGCGAAGGTCCCCGGAACCGCCGTCCTACCGGCTATGCCGTTCGGAGTGAGTGAACACTACAAAGAGTTCCCCTTCTGCATCTCGCTCCAGTTCGAGACGGAAATAGCGCTGATCCGCGACGTGCTTGAATCCGTCTACCGCGAAGGCATACGCAAGGTATTCATTATGAACGGCCACGACGGGAATATTTCTCCTATCGAAGTGGCATCGCGCGGCGCGAAGGTAGCGCACCCGGATTTTAAAATTGTTTCTCTCGATGCGTGGTGGGTGCTCGTCGGCAGCCTGGTCCCGAAGGGTTTCTTTGAGGTATGGAATGGGCTGGGACACGGCGGCGAAGGTGAGACATCCATTTGTCTCGAATTGTTCCCCGATCTCTGCGAGATGCAGTACGCGAAAGGGGTCACGCCCAAACTGCCGCCTTATGTGGACATCAAATGGCGTTTCTCGGAGCTCACCAATACCGGCGCTTCCGGAGACCCCACGAAAGGCTCGGCCGAAAAAGGCAGGACGATGCGGAAAGTCCTGGTCGACACCGCGGTGAGCATTCTACAGGACCTTGAAAAGAAGGGATGGGATTATCGCTCCGAAGAAGTGAAATAACATTCATGCATTGCAGGCAAAGGTGACTGCCTCTCGGCGGCTTTGCCCGCTGGCGCAGGGCCAGGCTCGAATTTTCGGGCTTGGCTTTTTTGTCATTGTCCCTATTTTTCCCATTTGTCTTTTTATTGATTCACTGATATAGTCAAATATCATGACGCAGCAAATAAAAAAGAGTTCGCGGGAGCTCTCCAGACGGACTGTGTTGGTATCCGCCCTAGCAGCACTCGTGCTGTCCATCATTATGAATGGGTATTTCTACAGTCTCGAGGGTGCCCGCGGGCTATATGTATGGCATCCTATTCTGGCACTGAGAATATTGCTCTTCATGGGACTTGGACCAATTTCGTTCGCGATTGTTGCCTTGCCGCTCGAAAAGCTGGCAAAGAAACTGGCCATGCGCGTGATGCGCTGGCTCTCTTTTATAGGCTCGATACTTGTAGGCCTGACTTCAATCGTGGTGCTGGCTTTTCTCATCATTGTCCCAAGGCTGGGTTCTCTTGAGCCGGCGCGGCTCAACCTCATCAATCCGTCGCAGGGCATCGTGGCCCAGCCTGCGCAGGCGAAAGCGGCATTCAGCGTGGGCGGAACAAAAGACAGCGCCACTCAAAGTCCGGAGGCGGAGGCCGCGCCGGAGGCTCTTTCGCCACTCGACCGCCCGCTTCTGCGCCTTTCATTCTCCTCCGATTCGCACTGGGGGGCCGATACGTCGAACGCAACCGCCCGAACAGAGATCCTTCAGGGAATCGCCGCAAGCAAACCGGATGCCTTCTTCATGCTCGGCGATACCGTGGAGACCGGCAACAGCGTGACCCAGTGGAACTTCGCGCTCTCCGACCTCGAGGCGCTCATCCCCAATGTTCCTCTGCGTCTGCTCCTGGGAAACCACGACGCGCTGTTTGGAGGCCAGTATCTCTATCGCAAGGCCTTCTACCCCAAAGGCTTTTCGAGTGACTCAGGCTCGCCTTACTATTGGAGCATCAATACGGGACCGGCGACGATTGTCGCGGTCGATCTCCCCTGGGGCACCGAGATGTTCGGCGCGCGGCAGAAGGCATGGCTCGAAAAGACGCTCGCCGCGGCCGATCCCCGCAGGCCGCTCATCGTGCTCTCGCACAGCTATTTTTACGCATCAGGCTACGACGATCCGGGTTTCGGCACGCCCTGGTATGATCATTATCAGAATATTCCGGCGCTCGTGCCGCTCTTCGAAAAATACGGAGTCGATCTTGTCATCTCGGGGCACAATCACTACCAGGAATTGCTTTCACACAATGGCGTGACCTATGCCATCGTCGGGTCGATGGGGGGAATCCCCGATCCCGAGCCGAGTCACCAGTCTCCATATTCAACATGGATCGAGGTGGGGGGCTATGGGTGGCTCGATGTCGATGTGCTTCCCGGGCGCCTGGCGCTGACCTTCCGCAGCGAAACAGGAGAGTCGAGGCAAAGTGCAACGATAAGGTATTGAGGCTCGCCTTGTCGTCCGTCCGGCGTGCGCGGCGCCACCAAAGCTTAGAAGCCGAGCTCTTCTCCTACAATGATCACGGTAAAATCGCTGAGTGAGGGTTTGCGCTTGAGAATGTGATAAATTCTGCAAATTCGCGTGGGGAGCGCACAGTCGGCGCAATAGCCCGAGGTCACACAGGGATTCGGTTTCTGGAGCCTGATATTATTGATAGGGGCCGCGTACGCTTTCAGCCGCTCATAGGCCTCGTCGAGGTTCGTGACGACCTTATTGACGCCGGCGACTACTACGTTTTTCTTCGGGCCGAAGCTGAGCGCCGCGACGCGATTGCCGTTGCCATCGACATTGAACAAGAATCCTTCCATCGTAACGGCATTCGCGCTCGAGATGAAAAGGTCGCAGGTGAGCTGGGCGCGAAGGATTTCCGTCTTTTCTTCGGCGCCGAGGCCGGGCTTGTTGTGGTCGAGTATGATCGCGCCTTTTGAAGCTGCCAGGTCCTGTATATTCATAGACTTTACCGTAAAGGAACCGCCAAACCCGACTTTCGCGCCGGTCTGCACGAACTCGAGCACTTTTCCCGCGGCGAGAGCGGCGGTGGGTACATACAGGGCATCGAAGCCATTTTTCTTAAGGGCGGCGACCACTTTCTGGCCTCGCGCTTCGTACAGCTTTGCGTGGAATTCGCTCATTATTCTTCCTCCCCGAGTCTGAAAAAGGTAATGGATATTTGTATTTTGCATGCGAATTCATATTCGCGCAAGTTTGCCATCACCATTTCTCCCATCCCGGGAGGCGCGTTCAGAGTCCCGCGACCATGGCCGCGACATCCTCCTCGGCGGAGGCGATGCCCTTTATGCCGAAATTCTCGACAAGGAGCGACGCCACGCGCGACGACAGGAAGCCCGGAAGCGTCGGGCCGAGGCGAATGTTCCTGAAACCGAGATACAGGAGCGCCAGCAGCACGAGCACCGCCTTCTGCTCATACCACGCAATGTCGAAGGAGATCGGCAGCTTGTTCACGTCGTCGAGCCCGAATATTTCCTTAAGCTTGAGCGCCACGAGCGCGAGCGAGTAGGAATCGTTGCACTGTCCGGCGTCGAGGACGCGGGGAATGCCGCCGATGTCACCAAGATTGAGCTTGTTGTAGCGATACTTCGCGCAGCCCGCGGTGAGAATGACCGTGTCCTTGGGAAGCTTCTGGGCGACATCCGTGTAGTACGAGCGCTTCGGCTGGCGTCCGTCGCAGCCCGCCATGACGACGAAGCGCTTTATGGCGCCGCTCTTGACCGCCCCTACCACTGTGTCCGCCAGCGCGAAGACCTGATCGTGGGCGAATCCTCCCACGATCTCGCCGTCCTCCAGCGCCTCGGGAGGCTGACAGGTCTTGGCCATTTCGATGACGGCGGAAAAATCTTTCATCTTGCCGGGCTGGCGGTCGGGGATGTGCGGGCAGTCCTCGAAGCCCACGATGCCCGTCGTGAAGACGCGATGCTTGTAGCTCTCCTTGGGAGGGACAAGGCAGTTGCTCGTAAAGAGCGCGGGGCCATGGAACTTTTCGATCTCGGTATCCTGTTTCCACCAGGCATTGCCGTAGTTGCCGTACAGATTGTCGTACTTTTCGAAGAAGGGGTAATAGTGGGCGGGGAGCATCTCGCCGTGCGTGTAGACATCGACACCCGTGCCTCTGGTCTGCTCGAGAAGGTCATGCAGATCGCGCAGGTCGTGCCCCGAAATGAGGATGCCGGGACGATGGCGCACGCCGGTCCGTACCTTCGTGACCCGAGGGCTGCCGTAGGTGCCGGAGTTGGCCCTGTCGAGCAGCGCCATCGCGTCGACGCCAACCTTGCCGGTATCGAGCACGAGCTGAATCAGCGCGTCCTTGCCGATGCCATCGGCGAGCTTCGCCAGCGCGCCGAACATAAACTCAAAGACAGGCCGCGAGGAGAGGCCGATCGCGTAGGCATGCTCGACATAGGCTGCCATGCCCTTGAGCCCGTAGAGCACGAGAGCCTTGAGCGAGCGTATATCCTCGTCGGCGATCTCGGTGAGCGCGCCTTTTCCGCTCATGGCGGCCGCACGAATCGCGCCTTCGTCGGCGGCATTCCAAGTCGCGGCGTCAGGTGGGGTAAAACCGATCTCGCCGCCCGCAGCGACATAGGTGAGCCGCAGTGCTTCCCGGCGCGCCAAGCCCTCGACGATCCACCGCTCGAAGTCCGGCACCGAAAAATTCGCGTTGGTGATGGTCGCGAAGAGCATTTTCGTGACGAATATGGCGTCGTCCTCGGAATAGACGCCGAGGGGCAGCGCCCTGTCCGCCCAGAAGCCGATCCCCTTGCATACGTGGAGCAGAAGGTCCTGGAGACTGGCGGTTTCGGCGGGTTTACCGCATACGCCTCTCGCGAGATTGCACGCGGTATTCTTCATGGTCTCTTGACACTGATTGCAAAACATCGTGGTCCTCCCTCAGAGCACGCGACGGTCACCGACTACCGTCGCCGTATTAGAAACTCCGCGCAACGGCGGCTATCGTGGTCGCAGCAAGGACGCGGCGCAGACGCGTGTCCGTCTCTTCGCAGAACGCGCGCAGCGCACAGGTCTGTGTGCGGCAGACCGATCTGGTAAAGAGGCACTCTCGTTTCGGAAGACCACCTTCCAAAGCGTCGAGGACATCGAGACAGGAAATTTCCGTGGCGGAACGTACGAGGGCATAGCCACCTCCCAGCCCCCGGCTTGGCACCAGCAGCCCCCGCGCCGCCAACTTCTGCATAATCTTGGCGAGATATGTCGGCGACACGCCGAGGCGCTCTGCCACCTGACGGGCAGAGACGTTTCCACCGTTCATTTCGGCCAGGACGAGCGAATGAATGCCTGCGTTGACCGTATCCGAAATCGCGATAATTCTGTCCACACTGTCCTCAATAATAGGATATTAATATCCTATTATATCACAATTTGAAAAACGAGCAAGAGCTCGACCTAAACGCGGAGGAAAAATCGTTCTATTGCTGATTCACCATCTGCGCCGGCTGCTGCGTCGCCTCGATCGCGTCGCGCCACAGACTCCCTTCGGGATTGACCTGCTTGCGCTTCGACGTCGCCGCCTGAATCGGGATATGGACGAATTCGTTGTTGACGAGCCCGATCAGCATTTTCGTCTTGCCTGCCATCGCGGCGTGCACCGCGTTGTTGCCCAGCCGCTCGCAGTACATCGAATCGATGGGCTCGGCGATGGCCGAGCGGATCATGTAGCTGGGGTCGATGTATTTTAAATTGATGTTCATATGCTTCGCGTCAAAATAGACTTGAATCTGTTCTTTGAGATAGAGACCAATATCGCCGAGCTTCCTGTTGCCCGAAGCGTCGTAGGCGACCGTCTGATTGAAGAAATGCTGCCCCGCGCCTTCCGCGACGACAATGACCGCGTGTCCGCGCCGCGCGAGCCGCCTCTCAAGCATGGTGAGAAATCCCTGCGGTCCTTCGAGATCGAAAGGAACTTCGGGAATCAGCACGAAATTGGCCTCGTGGACCGCGAGCACGGTCTGCACCGCGATAAAGCCCGAATCCCTCCCCATGAGCTTGACGAGGCCGATGCCGTTGATCTGGGAATGCGCTTCCATATGCGCGGCCGCGACCGCCTCGGAGGCCTTCACCACGGCGGTGTCGAAGCCGAATGTTTTTTCGACGAATTCGATATCGTTGTCGACGGTCTTCGGGATGCCGACCACCGCGATCTTGAGCTTGCGCCGATCAATCTCCTCAGCGATGGCGAGCGCCCCCTTCTGCGTGCCGTCGCCCCCGATCGCGAAGAGCACATTGAGGTTGAGCTGCTCTATGGTGTCGACGATCTCCGGAGTCCGGTCGCCTCCCCCGCGCGAAGTGCCAAGAATCGTGCCTCCGATCTTGTGGATATCATCGACGATATCCGGATCGAGCGGTACAACCTCAAGACCGTAATCGGGCAGGAAGCCTTTATACCCGTACTGGATGCCGGATATTCTCCGCACGCCGTACAGGTGCCAGAGACTTCTGACGATCGAGCGGATCACATCGTTCAATCCCGGACAGAGACCTCCGCAGGTGACAATGCCCGCGTGGACATGCGACGGGCTGAAATAGATTTTCTGGCGGGGACCTGCGACTTCGAGCAACTGATCGCGGGTCAATGGCCCTTGATCTGCCGGCCGCTCTTCGGTGGACGCCCTCAGATCACGCTCGATGTCGTAGCAAATATATTGATTTTCACGGACAAAGACCGGTGTATTCTTGCCCGGCTCGTCTGCAAGCCCCAGAGGTGAACCCACGGCACAATTTCCAAGCGTCTCGATAGTAAAATCAGGCATGTTCTCCTCCCGGCAACCGTAGATTAGCAGGAAACGCGCGACTGTGCACAGAGGAGAGAACAAGCGCTTGCTGAGCAGCATCCCCTGTCTTTACAAATAGCGCTGCCGGTCTCCAATACTCTGCCGAGTCAAATCCCTGCTTTCACATCGGACCATGATACAATACACTTCTATGGTATGGATATCGAATTGCTGAGAGCCTCAGTCACTGCCAGTGCCGAAACCGACTTTTCAAGATCGAGCGGCCCGGGTGGCCAGAATGTCAACAAAGTCAATACAAAAGTCACTGCCCGCGTCAGAATTGCGGCGATTGAAGGCCTGAGTCCGTCCGAGCTGGAACTCGTGCGCACGCGGCTCTCGAACCGGATCACCACCGAAGGCGAGCTTGTCGCTCAGGTTCAGGAAGAACGAAGTCAGCGTATAAACCGCGAAAAGGCGATTGAAAAGCTCATCAGTCTTGTAGCGCGCGCCGCGAAGAGGGAGGCGCCTCGCATTCCCACAAAGCCGACAAAGGCCTCAAAGGAAAGAAAAATCGCCACCAAGAAAAACCGGAGTTTGACAAAGCAAAACAGACGAAATCCCCCTTCCGAAGGCTGATGAAACGTCGATCGATAGCCAATCGACCGCTGAACCGCCCCCACGTCATTTACAGGATATCGAGAATCTCTTTGGCATGGTCCGCCGGATTTACCTTGGGAAAGACTTTTTTCACGATTCCCTCTCCATCGATGATGAAGGTGCTCCTGATGATGCCGAGAAAAGCCCTGCCATACAACTTCTTCTCGCCCAGCGCGCCATACGCTTCGATCACTTTTTTCTCAGGGTCGGATAGGAGAATGAAGGGCAGATTTTTCTTCTCCGCAAAAGACTTGTGCGATTTTCCCGAATCCGCGCTCACCCCCACGACTTCCACGCCCCGCCTTTTGAACTCCTCGTAGCGGTCGCGGAAATTGCAGGCCTCGGTCGTGCAGCCGGGGGTGTTGTCCTTGGGGTAAAAGTACAGCACGAATGTCTTGCCGCGAAAGTCCGAAAGCGTCCAGGTCTTGCCATCCGCGTCCTTGAGCGCGAAATCCGGCGCTCGTTCACCTTCCTGAATCATAGCCTCGCTCCTTTCTTGCATGTTCTTCTACTTTTAATATAGCGAGAAGCCACACCGTGCGCAAAATTCCGCGCGCTTACCCTTCCCGCATCCTTGCCGATTTTCCTATCTGCCTATAAAATAAGCGCATTATGCTATTCGAACAACGAACAGTCACCTGTGGCGAGCTTCGCGCCGCCGACATCGGAAAATCAGTGGTTCTCAACGGCTGGGTGCACCGCAAACGCGATCACGGCGGCATCACCTTCGTCAATATCCGCGACCGCTACGGCGTCACGCAGGTCGTTGTCGACGCGGACTCCGCGCGGGAGCTTCTCGACACGGCCGCAGAGCTCAAGATGGAATACTGCCTCTCAATCCGCGGCACGGTCCGGCCGCGCCCCGACACCATGATCAACCCCGCGATGCCGACGGGCGAAATCGAGGTCAAGGCCGAGAAAATCCAGGTTCTCTCGCGCTGTGTGCCCCTCCCCTTCATGATCGACGAGCAGACCGACGCGAAGGAGGATATGCGCCTCACCTACCGCTACCTCGACCTGCGTTCGTTCTCCATGCAGAAGAAGATACGCCTGCGCCACGAGGCCGCCTTCGCCGTGCGCGAATATCTCGTCGGCAAGGGCTTCTACGAAATCGAGACTCCGACCTTCATCCGCTCGACGCCGGAGGGCGCGCGCGACTATCTCGTGCCGTCGCGGCTCTATCCGGGCAAGTTCTACGCCCTGCCCCAGTCGCCCCAGCTCTACAAGCAGCTCCTCATGGTGTCAGGATTCGACAAATACTTCCAGCTCGCCCGCTGCTACCGCGACGAGGACTCGCGCGGCGACCGACAGCCGGAGTTCACCCAGATCGATATCGAGATGAGCTTTATCACCCGCGAGGACGTGCTGACGCTCGTCGAAGGCCTGATGGGACACCTGTTCAAGAAAACCCTCGGCGTCGAGCTGCCCCCGCAGTTTGTGCGCATTCCCTACGACGACGCGATGGACCGGTTCGGCTCCGACAAACCGGACCTGCGCTTCGGCATGGAGCTTCTGGACTTTGCGCCCTATGTGGACGGCGTCTGCACATTCCAGGCCTTCCACGACGCGGTCGCTGAAGGAGGCGCGGTCAAGGCCCTCGTGGTGCCCGGCAAGGCCGACTACTCGCGCCGTCAGATCGAGGAGCTCGAAGCCAAGACAAAAGTGTACAAGGCCCACGGCCTCGCCTGGATGAAGGTGAACCAGGCCGGCGCGCTCGAAGGCGGCGCCTCCAAGTTCTTCTCCGACCCCGGGCGCATAATTCAGGGCTTGGGCGCGAAGCCGGGCGACCTCATCCTCATCGTCGCGGACAAGAAGAAAAAGGTAGCCTGCACCGCCCTCGGCGCCGTGCGCTCCCAGCTCGGCAAAGACCTCGGCCTCTGCGACCCCGCCGTGTTCGCCTTCGCCTGGATCGTCGACTTCCCCCTCTTCGAGTTCAACGAAGAAGAGAACCGCTGGGAAGCCGCCCACCACATGTTCACCATGCCCCAGGCCCAGTACCACGACAGCCTCGAAGCCGACCCCGGCGCGGTCAAGGGCGACCTCTACGACCTCGTGCTGAACGGCTACGAAATCGCCTCGGGCTCCATCCGTATCCACGACCCCGAACTGCAGAAGCGAATCTTCCGCATCGTCGGCATGACCGACGAGGAGGCCCAGCGCAAGTTCGGATTCCTCCTCGAGGCCTTCAAGTACGGCCCGCCGCCCCATGGCGGCATCGCGCCCGGATTCGACCGCCTCGTCATGCTCATGGCCGGCGACACCTCGATCAAGGAAGTCATCGCCTTCCCGAAGAATTCCTTCGCCGTGAGCCCCATGGACCAGTGCCCGAACGATGTCGACGAGCGCCAGCTCAAGGAACTGCACATTCACATTGAAAAAGATTGACGATAGAGCATGAACGGTGCCGCGCCCCGGGCGCCGTGTATGCCCGTCATTCGATTCCGCGCGCTCGCATCCCAAAGTGTATGCCTCCACGAGGGGCGATCCTCACTTTCAGGTTTTTTACTATATAGTATATAAATAATATTATATAAATAATAATGTAAATATAAAAATAGAATTATATATTGCATCCTGTCAAAGTTCTGTTATAATAATACGCGGTATCAATCTTTGAGGAGGGGTTTATGGCAGAAGTCGAAGAAGTACTTAAAAAAGATGTTTCCCGTAGGAGTTTTCTAAAGACTACCGGCATTGGGCTCGGTGTGGCTGCGGGTGCCCTCATGTTCGGGACAGGGGTCGCCGGTGCACAGACCCAGGGAGGAATTGTCGCCGAGGCTCCGCTCCCCTATGTCGATCTCGATCCGGAAGAAGCCAGACTTCGTGCGCACGCCGCCTATTTCAGGTCGGGCTGTGCCTACGCCACTTTCTACGCAATCGTTTCAATGCTGCGCGATAACGTGGGCGGTCCCTACAACCATATCCCCCTCCGGATGCTGGGATACGGCCGCGGCGGCGCGGCGAGCTGGGGGACACTGTGCGGAACGCTGAACGGTGCCGGCGCGGCGATCAATCTCGTCGCCCCCGATGCCGACGTGAACAAGATCCTCGGCGAGCTCATCGGCTGGTACACCATCACCCCATTCCCCTCGCAGGAATCCGATGATGTGGCCGCCGCGAAAGGCTATAAGTACGACGCCAAAGACTATATCGCCGTGGCGCTGCCCACGAGCGTGTCCAACTCGCCTCTCTGCCACGCCTCCGTGACCAACTGGATCAACAAGTCCGGATTCGCGGCATCCGCTCCGGAACGCGCCGAGCGCTGCGCGCGCCTCTGTGGGGACGTAGCCGCCAAGGCGGTCGCGATGCTGAACGAGTGGAAAACGGGAACTTTCGTGGCGACCTTCAAGGTCAGCGAGGAAACCGCGGGCTGTCTCTCATGTCACGGTTCCGATCAAATCGGCAAGATGGCCTGCACTTCGTGCCACGAGCCTCACTGATCGAGTATTGATCTTAGAACGTCAAACCACGAGCGGGGTAGCGGCCCCGCTCATTTTTTCAATGAGGCATCATGAAATCTTCCTTCGATAAAATCTACGACGCGCTGCGGTCGATAAAGCTCGCGTCGGTACTGCTCGTCCTGCTTGCGCTCTTTGCGGTCGCGGGGGGCATTCTCCCGCAGGGGAAGACGGCGGATTTCTATCAGCTTCATTTTCCCGGTGCGGGATCGGGCATCATTCTGGCACTCGGTCTCGATCATGTGTTTTCCAGCCTCTTGTTCCTGCTTGTGGCGGCGATCTTCGCGGTCAACCTGACCGTATGTACCTTCCACAGGCTCACGGGTGAATTCTCCAAACCGCGCGGGAAAAGGCGGCATGGACCGGACATTCTCCACCTTGGTCTCATCATTCTGATGTTCGGCGGCATCCTCACCGCGCGGACACGCACCGAAACCCTCATCAATCTTCGCAAGGGAGAGTCGGCGGACCTCCCCGATGGCGCGAAGATTGTGCTCGTCGATCTGAATTACGAACAGTATCCCGACGGAAGGCCTAAATCATGGGAGTCCACCGTGGCAATCCACAAGGGTGTCGCCGCCCAGGGTGCTCCGGCCGCCACGTCCGGCGGCCTTCCCCGGTATCATGTCAAAGTCAACGCTCCGCTGCGGCGTAAAGGATATTCGATATATCAGCAGAGTTGGCATACTGAGAAGCAGGTCGTGCTCAAGGATGCGATGGGAATGAGTTTCGCCCTGGAACCAGGCATGCGCGAGGCGACGAAAGACGGGTTTGTCCTGTTCATGGCGCTGGACAATCCCTCCCTGACCACAGCGGCCGCTACATCCGACACTCTTCCGCAGAGCGCCGTTTTTCTCCTCGAAGAGCATGGCAAGCGCACGGTGGTAAAAGTGGCCCCGGGCCAGGGCATCGGTCCCTTCATCTTTGATGGCTATATCGACCAGAGTATCTCCGGCCTCGCCGTCGTGAGCGACAGGGGCTACCCCTTCGTCGAGGCCGGCTTCATTCTGGTCATTCTTGGCATCTTCATCACCTATATTCGAAAATTGAAAGGAATGCTTGCATGATCGCGACCATTGCATTTGGGTTACTGATCGTAAGTCTCATCATTCAGATCGTGTATCTCTTCAAAAAAAATGGAGGGCAGGACCGCGTCTCGCCCTGGATTTCGCTTTCGGCGGGAATTCTCCTGCTGGTGGAAATCGTGCGGCGCAGCATCGCGATTCGCTTCGTCGCCCTCACCGGTATGTTCGAATCGCTGATTTTCCTGGCCTGTTTTCTGGCGCTTCTCATCTTCGCGCTCCGGTATTTCAAATCGGCGAAGGGGAACAGAGTCATACCTTTCGGCGCCACGATCATAGCGCTGATCTTCCTCGCGTTGGCGAGTTCCCCCCTCGCTCCTTCCGAAATAAAGCCGCCCGTGCCCGCGCTTCAGTCGGGCTGGCTCGTGCTGCATGTTTCATTCACCTTTATCGGCGAAGTATTCTTCACTGTCGGATTTGTCAGCGCAATTCTTCAGCTTGTCACAAAAAACGAAGAGAAGCGCCAGAGCTACGACCGTGTGACCTACACGAGCATTGCGGTCGGCTATCCCATATTCACCGCGGGCGCCCTCATCTTCGGCGCGATCTGGGCAGAGAAGGCCTGGGGCGTGTGGTGGAGCTGGGACCCCAAAGAGACATGGGCGCTCATCACCTGGCTCACCTATACGGCATATCTGCATCTCAGACTTGTACGAAAAAGCACGAGCAGACTGGTGCCGACCCTCGTCATTGTGGGGTTTGCGGTCGCGATGTTCACGTTCTTCGGCGTAAATTTCCTGCTGAAGGGGCTTCACAGCTATGCGTGACACAGCTACGCATGAGCCTAGCTGTTCAGCTCTCTTCCTCGATTACCGTCCAGCGTCCGTCGGAATATTTGAGCCGCGCCGCGTCCATGTCGAGGAGTCGGCCATCCTCCCCGGCAATCCGTATTCTGTTCGAAAGCACGTTGACTTCGATCACTTTGAACAGGCTGCCGTCGTAATTAAAGCGCGTGCCCTCGTTCGGAAGTTCTCTGCGCGCGTCGCGGTAAAATTGGTGTTCATAGCTCAGACAACAGAGGAGCCTGCCGCACGGCCCCGAAATCTTGAGAGAATTGAGTGAAAGGTTCTGGTCTTTCGCCATTTTAATCGAGACGGGGTTGAGCTTGTCAGAGAGCCCGTGACAGCAGAGAATGCGCCCGCACACTCCGCAGCCGCCCGTGACGCGCGCCTCATCGCGCACGCCGATCTGTCGGAGCTCGATACGCGCGTGGAACACACTGACCAGGTCCTTGACCAGCTCCCGGAAGTCGACGCGGCTCTCAGCGGTAAAGAAGAACAGAATCTTGCTGTCATCGAGCAGGCAATGCGCCGAGATGAGTTTCATCGGCAGATTGTGCGCCTCGATGCGCTCACGGCACTTGATGAAGGCCTCTTTTTCGCGTTCGAGGTTGTCGAGGTAACGGCGATAATCATCGACCGTGGCGGGCCGCTCGATGAGCACAAGTTCGTCCGCGTTCACCGCGGAGAGCTCCTGTATTACACCCAGCACCTCTACGAGATCCCGCCCATATTTTGTGGGCGCGATGGCCAAAGACCGAGTGGAGATGACAAAGTCCCCGACTGCGGTCGCCGCTTCCGAAGAATCCGGGGCCGCCGCCTCGCTCCGCCCGCACCGCTCTCCGTTGGGCGCCGAGTGCGGGTTCGCCGGGCGCGGACCGGCGAGCGCTTCTTCAAGATCGCACTGCCTCATAAAATGTGCGCTTTCATCCGATGGCACATAGTACGCGTGAAAAGTCTCGCTCGAATGCAGTGTCTTAAGCCTATAGATGGGATGAGGCAGCTCCTCGGCGTGTGCGCCAAGCGGTTTCGCCGACCGGGGCGCCTCGAATTCCTCTTCGTGGAGTATGTCGAGCATATCCTCCGGCAGAGCTTGATCATTATATTCATCGGACATTGTATTCTCCTACGTTATTGCACCCGGTTGTTGCGCGAGAATCTCCCCTTCACAAGAGCCCCGGATTCCATCACAAGGAAATCGCCCGTGCAGTCAGCCTGAACGCGCGCGGTGCCGGTATAACGCACTTCATGCTGTACAACCGCGGTGCCGCCGAACGTGCCCGCAACCACAAGGTCACGGGCATGGATATGTGCATGCACTACCGCGTCTTCTGAGATTATCACAGAAGCGCCGCTTATTATATCACCCGAAAAAGTCCCGTCGATGCGCACCATTCCCGGAGCGTCGATTTTTCCCTCAGCCACGACGCCTTCGCCGATCACGCAGTCGGAAAAATCTCTCTTATTCATGATATTCCTTGCGAATGCTCAAAAAGCGCAGGGGGTCGATGAGGCTCGTTCCCAGATACACTTCATAGTGAAGGTGTGGCCCCGTCGTCTTCCCTGTATTCCCAAGAGAGCCGATCACATCGCCCTGCGAGACACGCTGGCCCTTCTTCACCGCGAAACTGCGCAGGTGCCCATAGCGCGTAGTGAAACCATGACTGTGCTGAATCGTGACGGAATTACCGAGGCTCGCGTCGTAGTGAACGTCGATCACCTTACCATCGGCGGTCGCCAGGATGGGGTCGCCCACCCGGTTTGTCGAAATATCGATGCCTGTGTGGAGATACCACTGCCCCGTCGCAAAAGGATTCTCATTCTGGCCGAAGTACATCGTGATATGGCCAAGGTTCCCTTTCACAGGCCATATGTTCGGCACTTCGGTCATGATATCTTTCTGGCTCGCAAGCGTATTTGCGATATCGTCGAGTGCAGGCAGGCTCTTGTCGAGCGCCCCCGCGACCCCATTCAATCTGAGCACATCGCGACTCACCGGGTCGTCCGACAATTGCCCGGAAATGAGATCGGAGAGCCCCGCAGCCTTGAGAATATCGCCCGTATCCTGCTGGACATCAGGCTTGCCCTTGCTCTGCGCGATGGTTACGACCTGATCGAGTTTTTCCTGAAATTTGGCCGTCCCCGAGAGCAAATTTTCCGTGGATTCGCGCATCTGGTCGATACTCTGATGGGCCTTCGTCAGCTGGTTGTCGAGTGAAGCCGCTCTCAATGCCGTCGCTCCATATGCCGACAGAGAAAATACCGCCAGACTCACAAAGAGAACCACGGCGATCCCTATCGCGATGAGAGAAAACCGACTGATCTCGAACCTTCGCGCTGGCTTTTCACTCTGAGGAATAACGGCCAGGACAAAACGAGTCCGCCCCCAGGCAAAAAATCGCCGGATCGCCACGCGTACTACATCGACCCCGCTTGTCAGTCCCTGCACCAAGCGTCCATACCAGCGTTTTTCTGTCTCTTTTAAACTGCGTAAGCCTTCCGGCACCTTGCTCTCTCTCCTCGACGATGTACGCCCGATTATTGCTAATTCAGCCGAGCCAATTTCAAAAGTCGGTTACTTTTGAAAGAGCTTCAGCCAGTAAATGTAGCATTCTCCGGCACAAACTGTCAAACCGACGGGATCGCGCGATCCGTGGCCTGCGTCCACCATGCCTGATTGCACATTCACTTTTGGACCGAATTTCGCTATATTAGAAACGAATAACCGGACAATCGGTTTCTTCTTCAACATCAGCTTTTCAGGAGTATTCTACATGCCCAATTACAGCTTTAAAACCGAAGTGAACCAGCTTCTCAATCTCATCACGCATTCGCTCTATTCACACAAAGAAGTGTTTCTGAGGGAGCTCATCTCCAACGCCTCCGATGCGATCGACAAGCTCAAATACCTCACCGTTTCGGACGACGCGTTCAAGACTCTCAGTTTTGAGCCGCGCATCACGGTGAGCATCGACGAGGACGCCAAAACCATCACCGTGTCCGACAACGGCATAGGGATGGACGAACAGGAGCTCTCCGAAAACCTCGGCACGATCGCGCGCTCCGGGACTCGTGCCTTCCTCGAGCGCCTGGGCGAAAACGAGCGCAAGGCATCGAACCTCATCGGCCAATTCGGTGTCGGATTCTATTCCGCGTTCATGGTCGCGGATCAGATCGAAGTCGTGAGCCTCAAGGCCGGCACGGACAAGGCGTTTGTCTGGAAAAGCGACGGCAAGTCGGGCTTCGATATCGAGCCGGGCGTACGCGCCGGATTCGGCACCGACGTCATTCTCCACATGAACGACGAGGGCTCGGAATATCTCTCGCGCTGGAGCATCGAGGAACTCCTGAAGCGCTATTCGAACCACATCGCCTGGCCCATCCACCTCATCTCCAAGGAGAAAACCTACGCCAAGGATCCGGCTAAAGCGGAATCGAAGACCGTCGACGAGCAGGTCAACAGCGCGAGCGCGCTCTGGCGCCGGCCGAAATCCGAACTCACCGACAAGGACTACATCGATTTCTACAAATCCCTGACCGGCGACGAAAAGACCCCTCTCTTGTGGATCCACACAAAGGCCGAAGGCACCATCGAGTATAGCTCGCTCCTCTACATCCCCTCGCATCTGCCCTCGGACCTCTACATCCCGACGCACGAACAGGGCATCAAGCTGTATGTGAAGCGCGTATTCATCACCGACAAAGAATTGCAGATTCTGCCGCCTTACTTCCGCTTTGTGCGCGGCGTGATCGACTCGGACGACCTCCCGCTCAACGTGAGCCGCGAGATGTTGCAGCACAATCGCGTGATGATGACCATCCAGCAGGCCGCGCTCAAAAAACTCTTCGGAGAACTGGAACAGCTCGCGACCACCAATGCCGAAAAGTTCAAAACCTTTATTTCGCTCTTCAATGTCCAGATCAAAGAGGGCCTTCTCTCCGACTGGACGAACCGTGAGTCGCTTTTGAAGATCGTCCGCTTCAAAAGTACGATGACCGAGGACTGGACAAGTCTCGCGGACTACAAGGCGCGGGCGGGCGAAGAGCGCAAGGCGATCTATTACCTCACCGGTGAGAATGAGGCCCGCCTGCGCGCCTCTCCCCTTCTCGAAGCGTTTAAGGAGAAGGGCATCGAAGTGCTTCTCGGCACCGATGAGATAGACGAGCTCGCCTTCAGTGGCATCGGCGAATTCGAAGGCATGCAGTTCAAAAGTGTCCAGCAGCTCGACGCGGAGGACGAGCTCGGCACATCCACGAGCGAACATCAGGACCGCGGCGAAAAAGCCGTTAAAATCATCAAGAGCCTGCTCGGCGAACGCGTAAAGGACGTACGGCTGTCGAAGCGGCTTGGCAAGAGTCCGTCCTGCGTCGTCGTGGACAAAGATGAGCCCACGCCCGCCTACAAAAAACTCATCGAGCGGCTCACCAATGAACCCGCGCCCGAAACCAAGCCGATTCTCGAGATCAACGCCGAACACGCGCTCGTCGAACGGCTCGTCGCGCTCGATACACGCAAGGAATTGAGCGGCGGCGACCTCGCCGTCGTCCAGGAACTCGAGGACCTCGTCTACGTTCTTTTCTATGAGGCGATGCTAGCTGAGGGTGAACATTTCGAGGTACCACAGGATTTTGCCGAGAGGCTCAACAGGCTTCTAGCCAAGGCAAACTGAGGAATTCGCGCATGCCTGGCTATGAGCGCCCCGACTACTGGTCCCTCCGCGCCAAAAAGGAAGGCTATCCCGCTCGCTCGGTCTACAAGCTCGAAGAGATAGCGCGTAAATTCGGCCTCCTGAAGGGGCTAAGTGGGCGCGTTTCATCAAAGGGGAGCCCCCCCGCGATCCTCGATGTCGGCGCCGCGCCAGGCTCTTGGAGCCTCTGGCTTTTACGACAGATGAAGGGTACGGGTAGGCTCGTCGCGGTCGACATTCAGGACCTCGGTATCGTCGCGGTCGACGCAAATTTTTCTTTTTTGAAAGGAAGCATTCTGGACGAAACGGTGCGCGCCGCCTTGCGCGATGAGGGGCCGTTTCACCTCGTCGTTTCGGACGCCGCGCCGGCGACGAGCGGAAACCGGCTCGTCGACCAGTCGCGCTCCGAGGAGCTCGTGGAAGCGGTGATGGGCCTGGCCATGGAAGTCCTGGCGCCAGGTGGCGCGCTAGTAATGAAAATATTTCAGGGCGGCGAGGAACGCCGCCTCCTCTCCGAACTCCGCGCGCGCTTCGCGCAGGCGCGCGCCTTCAAGCCGGAAGCCTGCCGCTCCGAGTCGTTCGAGACATACCTCGTGGCGACGGAGTTTAATCGACAGGATTGACGGGATAAGAGACTTCGACAGGATACCTCATAGATAAAACACGGAGTTACGGGATTTTTTAAGAAAAGAGGCCACCGCGCCTCAGGGGCCCTCTTTTCTGCTTTCTTCCCCTCAAGACTTCCATCCTATCGTACTCTTCCCAACATTCTATTGATTTTTGATCAGAATGTCGATAAAATATCGACATTCTGATCAAATTTTGGGGTAACAGATGAAGCAAATATCGTTTGAGTATCCCGAGATCGATTCTCTCCAGCTTCAACAGAGCTTGAAGGATTACGCGTTTCCGCGTGACAGGGTCACAAAGCTCCTCGCGGCGGGTGACCTTATCCGGATCAAGAAGGGTATCTATATCGATCCACATTCACAATATCCGTATTCGAAAGAAATCCTCGCGAATCTCATGTACGGCCCGTCGTATGTTTCGCTGGAATACGCGCTGCGGCACCACACCCTCATCCCGGAAGCCGTCCGTGTGGTGACCTCCGTCACGACGGGTCGGAGAAAGCGTTACCGGACACCTGTCGGCGACTTCGATTATGCCCACATGCCGCAGCGATTTTTTGTTCCGGGGGCGGAATATTGTGCGATTGACGAAACGCGCGGCTATATGATCGCAAGTCCGGAAAAAGCGATTTTCGATATGCTGTATCTGCGGTATCCGGACCTTGGCTATTCTGAAATCGAGGCCCATCTCTTTGAAAACATGCGCATCGACGAAAGCGATTTTTACCATTTGAATTTTACCAATATCCGGTCATTGCTGGATTCCTGCGCTCGTCGCTCTATCATCTCGCTCCGAAAATTCATAGCGAAGAAGGCAAATCATGGCTGATACTCTCGCGTTTCTTGTCGAAAAGCGCCACCCTACAAGCTTAGAGGAGTACGACCAAGCCCTGCGCGAAGTCATCCAGGAATTCATGCTGCTCGCTTTGTGGCGTGGCGCGTTTTTCAATGAGGCGGCATTCTATGGTGGTACCGCTCTACGCCTTTTCTATGGACTTGATCGTTTTTCTGAAGATCTCGATTTTACTCTTTTATCGCCTAATCCCGGCTTTCGCTTCGATCTCTGGTTTGAATTCATAAAAAAGGAATTAGGCGCACAAGGCCTGGAAATCGAAATAGAGAGTAAGGACAAGGTAAATACAGTTCAATCCGCGTTTTTGAAGACAAATACGAAAAAGGCTTTACTCACTATTGGGTTAGCAGGGAAATCGTCCGCCTCCATTCCATCGAATCGCCTCATCAAAGTAAAATTTGAGGCGGATATCGACCCGCCGACCGCATTCACCACAGAGAATAGACTCTCACTTGAGCCAATACCCTTCAGTGTAAAAGTGCTGACGGCCGAGAGCCTCTTCACGGGTAAATTTCACGCGCTCCTAGAAAGAGATTGGACGCAGAGGGTAAAAGGTCGAGACTGGTACGACCTTGTATTTTTCATCCGCAAAGACATATCTGTTCAACTCGACTATCTCTCCTCGAAACTCAAGGTTAATCACGAAAAATCCCTGCAATTTGGTTATAATCCGGATGTTCAGCTCACAGCCCAAGAAGTGTCGAGACTACTCGAACGAAGAATATCCCAGCTCGACATTGAGTCGGCAAGAAATGAAGTCTACCCCTTCGTACGAGACAAAGATCAGCTCTCCCTCTGGTCGCGCGAGTTCTTTATGGAAATCGCGCATCGCATCCGTTTCGTGGGGAAAAACTCTTCGACAGGATAACGGATAGATAAAATAAGAACTTACGGGATTTTTTAATGAGATAAGAAAGAATAGCCTTCAGCCAATCTTCTCCTCCAAAAAAGGCCTTTATCCAGTGCATCCTGCAAAATCCCGTTGATCCGCTCATTTCATCTGCCGCATGCGCTCCACGAGCGCCGCGCGGTCCGGCATCGTCTTCAAAAAGGCCACGAAGTCCTCATCGGACGCAAACTGCGCAATCTCGGCCAAAATCTGCAGGTGCCTTGTCTCCTCCGCCGCGAGCACCAAAAAGAGCGTATGCACCGGCTGACCATCCGGCGCTTTCCAGTCCACAGGCTCAAAGAGGTACGCCACCACGACAATATCTTCCTGAAGGCTCTCGCTCCCGAACTGTCGCACATGGGGAATCGCGATTCCATTGCCGATGGCCGTACTCATCACCTCTTCGCGCCCAAGAAGAGCGTCCAGGAGGGCATTCTTATCAAGACTCTTCGGCAGGGGCAATGCGCGCACAAGCTGGCCAAGCGCATTCGGCATGTCTATAGGGTCGGCGAGGTACCAGGGATCATACTCCGTGACAAGCCCATCCAGCGACGTCTGCATGGTATGTTATTCTAAAGTCTCCGAAAACAAGAAGGACTCTCCATTCTCGAGGACAACTCTCACATCATAGCTAAGAGGCCTCTTAATCGGGCGCTTGCCGATGAAAACCAGAAAATAGCTGTGCTGGCCGGGATTTTCGGTGAATTCAAAATCGGGGATCACCGTGTCTTCGATTGTTCTCTTCCGTCTCTCATACTGAGCAGGGTTAGGACCGCCTTGATTTGACACAATATCCCAAAAATGAATAAATTCCGCCTGATTATAGGGAACAGGGGCGTCCGCAGCCGATGACGCCTTTGAATCAGCTTCGATCCTGATCTGTGTTTTTTCTTCTAGGTTGAGCGATATCTTTACAATATAAAATTCGTAAAGTTTTCCGGCAAATATGATGTTCGGCTCTTTGAAGGGATTTTCAACAAAACTCGCACCATATTTTGACAAATCTGATCCCTGAACATGCGACATTGAGACGTTGGGGATGCCTGCATCATAGCCCTGAGTTGTCGCACACGAGCCCAGAAGAAGGCCGAACAGAGTTCCGCCCAAAACGACGAACAAAACGAGTCTCTCCACTTGCCTTGTACTACGCATCATATAATCCTCAGCGAGAATCCAAATTGTATATTCTATTTTATATCCCAGAGAAAGCACTGTCTACGGCGGGCCGGGCACGCAAAATAAAAAAGGCACATAGCCAAAGCTATGTGCCTGCATCTATCATTCGGTTATGAATCTGAAACGTTCAGATTAGAACCAAACCTCGAAATCGAACGGAATGGAGAAGGTGCTGGAAGCGACATCATACATAAGACCAACAACCATGTCGCCCTGGGCAAAGTTTACAACGCCATATGCTTTCGCAGCGAGGCCATTGTTGGTGTACCAGGCATCGCCATTGTCGAACCAGACTTTGGCGCCCGCGGAGTACTTGTCGGTCAGAGCATACTGAGCTTTTACCTGAGCGCCGACGGCAAATGGAGAGAGCACCACATCGGTATCGAGACCGAGATCGAGTTTGTCGACGAGAGACGAAGAACCAGCAGTCGCATAGATGTAGTTTTTGGCCGTGGTGTGGCGGAAGCCGAGGCGGGCAGTTACTCCCTTAACGGCGAGGACATCAGCACCGGCCCAGAACTCACCGCTCGTGCCGAGATAGCCGCCGACGAGCTTGGCCACGTCTTTCACGGTGTAGGAGACGCCAACGTTGGTATTCGCAAAGGCGGTAAGATCATTAAATACTGCGACGCCCGCTCCCATGTAAGAAACCTGACCCATCATACCATTCTGGACATTCGCCATGCGGGTGGAGAAGCCGTTTCCATCAATATAGGAAGTGAGACGCGCGCCACCGGTCTCGCGGAGTCTACCACCGAGCACTTTGAGCTCGGGCAGGACTTGATAGGACACAGAGTAGTTCCGCAGAAGGCCAAAAATGTCTTCGGTGGTTTTGTAGACAGCCGTATCCAAAAATCCATCGCTATCGCTATCTACTGCATCTACAAGATACTTACCGGTACCACCAATCGCGGTCGCCGAGAATCCCACGCCGCCGGACGAATAGTTGTAATAGGTCTCTGCATAGAGAGCCGGGCCCACACCAGCCATGAAATCACCGCTAGAATCCAGGTAAGCACCAAACGTCGCAACGGCTTTCTGATCGTCAGCGAACACCGCGCCGACCATCGCCAATGCGAGAAGCAAAACGATTAGCTTCTTCATGTCTAATCCTCCTTGAAAAGTAGATTAGGGCCTTGCCAACGGCTCGGTTGTCCCCTCTCTAAGTTCGTTCAGAAGTATATATCGGCACTTTTTGTACTGTCAAGCACATTTGATTCAAGTTTTTTTCATAAAATATTCAGATTGTTTCATGCCGGATGGCGTACGTATACAAAATGTACGCTATAGCCAAAATATATATTCATATTTGGCCCCTGTTTTCCGGCATTCGGGAGAATTCTTCGCTCCCACAACCGATTGTGCTTGAAAAAACCGCTGTATCACCTCCTTCGCTGATGTACCTTTATATTGTAACCCTATTATCGGCACTAAACAAGCCAAAGTAAAGTACTTCCTCACTCTTTCTTACGGGATACGCGCGATTATATCATTGAGCCAGGGTTTTTTTTCGAGATCGCGTTGTAGCCCTTCGGCACGGGCTTTATTCGAATAATCCCGATTCTCGAAGGAATAGTGATAATTCGTGTGCACATCGTAGGTTCCGTTGATGAGCGCCACCGTGTCTTCGGTCATGACGAGCTCTTCATCGGTCGGAATGACGAAGACCTTGACCTTCGAGCCGGGGCCGGTGATGTCGAGTTCGGCGTTGCGGCACTTGGCAAGCGCGTTCTTCTTCTCATCGACGACGATACCGAGCTCTCCGAGCCCCTGGGTCGCGAGCTTGCGAATTTCCGGGCCCATTTCACCGACGCCTGCCGTGAAGACGAGGGCGTCGACATGGCCGAGGGCCGCGTAGTAGGCACCAATATATTTCTTTATACGATAACCTTCTACTTGCTGAGTAAGCAGCGCGATGGGGTCTCCTTTTTCCGCGGCATTCTCGACGTCGCGGCGGTCGGCCCACTTTGTCGTAAGCCCGAGGACTCCCGATTCCTTATTGAGCTTTTTTTCGATCTCGGCGGCGGCCATGCCGGTTTTGCGCATGACATGGAAAATGATGCCCGCGTCGATATCGCCGCTCCTTGTGCCCATCACGAGGCCCTCAAGCGGGGTCAATCCCATGGAAGTATCGAAAGAGCAGCCATTTTTGACCGCGTTGATGGATGAGCCGTTGCCGATATGGGCGATGATGAGGTTCGTCTCAAACGGATCTCTGCCGAGCAGCACCGCCGCGCGTTTCGCGTTATAGAGAAAGCTTGTCCCGTGGAAACCGTAGCGGCGAACCATGTGTTTTTCATACCACTCGCGAGGGATGGCATACATGTAGCTCGAGGCCGGCATGGTCTGATGCCAGGCGGTGTCCATGATAGCGCAGTGCGGAACATTGGGGAGGATGCTCGTGGCCGCCTCGACGCCCATGAGATTGGCGGGGTTGTGCAGTGGGGCCAGGTCGTTGAGCGATCTGAAGGTTTCAAGGAATTCTTTATTGATAATAGAAGATTTCGCGAATTTCGATCCGCCATGGACCATCCGGTGCCCCACTGCTTTGATCATCGACAGATCGGGGATGACGCCGACTTCGGGGTCGACGAGGGCTTTCAGGATGAGCTCGATGGCGACCACATGATTGGGACACTCATGCTCGACTTCATAGTCGGGGCGTCCGCGCACCTTGTGGGTTATGAATGAACCGCCGATAGTGACGCGTTCGACGATTCCATTTGCGAGCACATCCTTCTTATCCCAGTCGTACACCTGGTACTTTACGGACGACGAGCCGCAGTTGAGGGTTAAAATGACCATTTCAAGACTCCTGGCGAAAAAATATTTTGGTTATTGTAGCACCGAACAAAAGTGCGCGCAAGAAATTGGCCGCGGCCAGCGAAAGACCCCCTCCGCGCCGCCCCCTGTCCGCCTTTGCGCCTTTTACATCATCTGCACGGGGTCGATGTCGATTTCGAGATAGACTGAAGAAAGTGGATCGATGCTGTGCCCGAACACTTTTACGAAGTGCTGCAACACCGAAAAACGGCGGGCACGGAAAATGAGCTGGTAGCGGTGATTGTCCGCGACAATGGCGAGAGGGCATTCGGAAGGACCGAGCACTTCGAGGCCCGCGAATGGGGGATTCTGGGCGACGCGGCGGGCGATGGCCCCGCATTTTGATGCTTCATCCCGCGCATAGCGGAATGAGCGAGAGCGGAATACAATGCGACACAGGCGGGTCGCCGGAGGAAATTCGAGCTGCCGGCGCGCTTCGAGCTCGCGTTCCAGAAAGCCGGGGACATCGCCCGCCGCCGCCAGACGAATGATGGGGCTTTCGGGTTTGCGCGTCTGAACAAAGACAAGCCCGTCGGGCCGATGGCGCCCCGCCCTCCCCGCGACTTGCACGATCAGCGAGAAAACCCGCTCCGCCGCGCGAAAATCGGGCATCGAGAGCCCCTGATCCGCCATCAGGATGCCGACCACGCGCACGCCGGGAAAATTGAGGCCTTTGGCGACCATCTGCGTGCCGACAAGGAGGTCGATTTCACCGCGTCTGAATGCGCGGAGCGTATCTTCAAGCTTGCCCTTTGTGCTCGCCGTGTCGGTATCGAGGCGAGCGTGGCTCATGCCCGGAAAATGCTCATACAGTTCTTCCTCGATGCGCTCGGTGCCGTAGCTCGCCCAAACGAGGTCGAGCGAACCGCAGTCGGGGCAGGCTTCCGGCCTAGGTTCGCTGTATCCGCAGTAATGACAGACGAGCCGGCCGCTCGCCTTGTGGTAGGTGAGCGGCACGGAGCAGTGCCTACAGAGGACTTCGGCGCCGCAGGTCTGGCATATGAGCGTGCGCGCGAAACCGCGGCGGTTCAGGAAGAGGATGGATTGCCGGCCCGCGCTCTTCGCGTCGCGGAGAGCCTGGGCGAGTTCTTCGGAGATGAGCCCCTGGCGTCCGCGCATGTCGATAACGCGAATGCTTGGGAAGGAACCGCTCGCCGGACGATTCGTGAGGTTGAAACGGCGCATGTGGTCTTCCTCGCAGGCTTGCCAGGCCTCAGGGGAAGGGGTGGCGCTCCCCATGACGATGCGCGCTTTGGTGAGGCGGGCGCGATGCATGGCGACCTGGCGGGCGTGGTAGCGGGGAGTGGTGCCGCTCTTATAGCCTGCGTCGTGCTCTTCGTCGATGATGATGAGGCCGAGGCCGGAGATGGGCGCGAAGACGGCACTGCGCGCGCCGACGACGATGCGCGCATCGCTCTTCGCGATGCGGCGCCACTCTGCGAGTTTGCGCGAAGGCGTGAGGCGCGAGTGAATTATGGCGCATCGGGCGCCGAAGCGGGCGCGCACATCCTGTTCGACCTGGCGTGTGAGGGCTATTTCAGGTACAAGATAGAGCACGCCTCGGCCTTGGGCGAGCGTGGCTTCGGCGAGCTGAAGGAACACTTCGGTCTTGCCGGTGCCGGTCGGCCCGTAGAGATAGAACATTCCATCCGGCTCGGCGAGAATGCCCTCGAGGGCAGCATTCTGGCCGGGAGTGAGAACAAGCGGCGTACGGCTCATCTCAACCTCGTCGAATTCTTCGGCAAGCTCCTTGGGTTCGCGGCGGGCGGAGGGCAACATGGCGGAAAGTGCTTCACCGAGGGAGCAGTGGTACATCGCGGCGAGCCATTTGCCGAGTTCAAGCGTCTCGGGGTCGAACAGAGGTTCCGTATCGACAACCCGCAGAATATCGCGGATTTTGTCCGGGTCGAGGCACGTAAGGTCCAAAGGAAGGGCGCTCACAGGCTCGTTTTCGGTAGAAGGAGCTTCGGCTACTTCGATCACATAGCCGGTGGCTTTCGGTCTTCTTCCAAGGGGAGCCTCTACGCGCATGCCTATTTCAACTCGGGTTGAAGTGGAATTCCGGTACCAGAAGCTCTCTTCGAGAGGGATCGGATAGGCCACGCGGACGAACGACGCTGGCATCCCGCTACTCCTCGTTCCGTGAAGGCTGAAGTGGGCTGTCTGTCAGGCTGTCCATGAGGGTACGGAACTGCTTCAAATCTTCCCATGCGGGGCGCTTGAGGCTTTCGTCGCGCAAAAGCGCCGAAGGATGAAAAGTCACTCTGACCGGTATGCCTTCAAAAGCAAACGTGCGGCCCCGCAGCCGCGAAATCGCGTCATTCACTTCAAGAAGGCTGTGCGCGGCGGTGCGGCCGACGCAGAGGATCAATCTTGGCTTGAGAATTTCGATCTGAACGCGGAGGTATCCGATGCAGGCGTCACGCTCGGTTGGCGTTGGCTCGCGATTGTTGGGGGGCCGGCATTTGACGATGTTCCCTATATAGCAGTTGGTTCTGCGCGAAAGGCCGATGGCCGCGAGCATCTTATCGAGAAGGTTGCCCGAGGCACCCACAAAAGGAAGCCCCTGGCGGTCTTCTTCAGCCCCAGGGCCCTCTCCGATCACAAGGACCTGGGGACTGGTGACACCCTCGCCGAAGACTGTATGCGAACGGGATTGTGAGAGGACACAGGCGGTGCACTGGCGAACACGCGCCTCGATGGCATCGAGGCGGGTCTGGCGATCTCCCTCAGCGGAATTGCCTTTATTACCGGAAGAATCGCCGAAACCTAAGGCTCCATCTTCGGCCTCGATCCGGCGGCCACTCCGAACGCCATAGCGGAGAAAGTCTTCGATCAACAGAAGATTGTCCAGTAACTGCCGGGACTGGCCGGGAGACTCCGGCGCGCTTTCAGTATTCATATGCTCTACGCCACCCATCATTCGACTTCAAGTTCGAGCACGGCAGGCTCTTCAAAGCGCGGAGAAGAGACCGAAATGCGGACGCTCCCCCTTTCTGGCCCGCCCGCGACCCAAAATGCGCCGGCGCCCCCGACAAGCGCTCTCTGCGGTGGTCCGATCAACCGCGCCGGCCCTTCAACTTCAATTGTATATGGCTCGAATACAAAAGGCACGATATTGTCATACTGGTCAAGCGCCTTGACAACAACGCGCGTGCTTGCCCATTCTTCCTCGCCCCTTGCGTCGAGCCTGATCGTATCGGCTTCGGCGACCATCTTTCGCGCCACTCTATCGACACCGAAACTGCGCTCGGCGACTTCTTTGCCGTCGAGGATACCCACAAGACGAATCCTGTCATCCGAAGAATCCCAGCCCATGCCATAGCGCATCACAAGCTCCTCGAGCTTGTGCATGCTGAGCTTGTGCCTCAGCATAAAAAGGCCCATGCCAAGCCTTTCCCCTATGGTGAGACGGGCTGCCCCGACAGCCATCGCCTTGCCCGCAAGCCTGCGGAACAGTGCCGCGTCCCGCCGTGGCCATCCCTCGGCCGCAATTCGCTCGCCGATCAGATCATCGATGACGACAGGCGCATGCGGCAAATTCGCGAAATGCGCTCTGTCGGGAAAGAAGCGCGCGATGAATGCTCGTCCATGATACAGATCGACGGCGTCGCAGTTGGTGAACACATGTATAGGAAGCACGCGGGCGGCATCGCGCTCGCCTTTGGCAAAACTCGAGGCAGGTTCAAGGACGATGCGTTCGGAAGGCGCCACCTGGCTTCCATAGACGAAGGCGGCATACTTCGGAATGCGGAACATGTCGGCCACGCCGTGATAGCAGACGCGGTCGCCTGAACCGAAATCCTTGTGCGTGTGATAATCGAAGGCGCACCAGCCGATACATCCCGCCACGCGCGCATTCGCCATCGCGACATCGAGAATGTGTGCATGACGGAGGGCGTGAGCGACAAGGCGCTCTTCCTGATCGAAGCGCTTTGTGGGAAACATGTGGCCCGTATGTTCGGTGATGAGGTAGGGCGCTCCTCTGTGATGCTTTGCGAGCACTTTTGTCGGCTCAGAGATGAACAGGGCGCCTTCGCCATCGTAAGTAAAGTCATTGAAGGTATAGACATCTTCGAGAAGCTCGCTGCGCGCGATATAGCGGACGCCCGCAGTCTGGCGACAGGGATCGAGCCTCCGCGAAAGTTCGTTCGTGCGGGCATAGAATTCGTGATTGTCCTGAGATTCATTGATGCGCACGCCCCAGAGCACGATGCTCGTATGATTCCGGTCCCGGAGAATCATGTCGCGAAGGTCGGTCATCGCCTGTTCCTGCCATGCCGCATCTCCGATATGCTGCCAGCCCGGAAGTTCTTCGAAGACGAGAAGGCCGAGCTCGTCGCACGCGTCGAGGAAATGGGGCGACTGGGGATAGTGGCTCGTGCGGACGACGACGCAGCCGAGTTCATGCTTGAGCATCTCAGCGTCGCGCCGCTGAGCATCGGGGCCCATGGCATACCCGGCGTAAGGATACTCTTGATGACGATTCAGGCCGCGCAAAAAAACGCGCCGGTGATTGAGATAAAAGCCGGAAGGGCCAAACTCAGCGGTGCGGAAACCGACACGAATGGTCTTCATATCGAGACTGCGGCCTGTCTGGTCGCACAGCGATACCTCAAGGTCGTACAAAAAAGGATCATCGATATCCCAGAGGCGTGGTTTCTCGATGCTCAGCGAAAAATCCGCGGTAAGAGAGACAGTGTCATCAGGGGCTTGGGCCGGCTGAGGCCCGGAAAGAGACGCTTCCGGGAAAGGGACGCCATCCTCAGCCACAAGACTTCCGCTCCGGAACAGGCGTGAATGAAGAGAGCAGCCCTCTATCATCTGCGCTGGGAAGCTCCTGGCCTCGGCGCGAATCTCGAGGCGCCAGCTTCCATCGAGTGAATCCCCCCGCGGCCGCGGCGCCCCGTACACGGCATCAAGCCATGCGCCCGTTCGCGCGCAGAGGCTCACTCCCCGGTAGATGCCCCCGAATGCCAGATAATCCACGACACCCCCAAAGGGGGGGATGCCCGCATCCTCCGCGCTGTCGACTTCCACGAGAATCCATGCCAGGGGGACAGAGGCCCCCCGGCCTCTCTGCGCCCCAACGGTGCCTGCCGCGTCCCAAACCTCCCGAGGCGGCAGAAAAGGATCGATGCGCACTTCAAAAGGAGTGTACGGTCCCCTGTGGCCGCCCGCGCCCTTGCCATTCACCCAGACGCGACACGAAACACTCACACCCTCCAAGCGCAGGAAGAGGGCTGTGGAGGGGAGTGACGCCCCTGCGGCATCACTCCGGCACGTCGCGGTCCGTTCATCCTGCGCCGTCCCTGCGAACGCCCCAATGTCCACTTCTCTGAGGGCCTTCGCATAACAGCCCTTGCGGGAGAAAGTTCTTTCATCAAAAGCATTGAGCGGCGCGCCAATCATATCGTGCGGCAGATGCACCGGCGTCCAGGCGGCCCACGCTTCTTCGGTCTTGGCATGTACCGAGGAAATATCGGCATGGATCTCGGCCTCGGGCCCGCGCCAGTCAGCGCTTAAAAACGCATCTTCCGCGGGCCCCGGTCTGAACCACCACCTGGCATTCCATGCGCGCTCCATCGTCACTTCACCAGCATAACCTGCAGAATCTGCAGAATCGGGAAGATGATACATACGGCGATGAATACCAGCTCCAGGGTCATCATGCGCTGTTCGGTCGTATCATTTTTCAAAAGCTCATAGATGTTCTGCAAGGCATCGAGACGCCGCTCAATCGAGAATTTCCACTCATCGGTGTTGAAGATTTCGCAGAGCCTGTGGTAAATCGAGCCGAGGAAATAATCACCGATAATCTTAGAAGAATTGTCAAGATTCTCGAGGGTGAAAAGCGCGTCGAAGCGCAAGCCCTGTATCTGTGCGAGTTTGAGCCTGAGCGCCCGGTCGCCGGACCTCCTGCGCGTGCCGGAGAGATACAGGCGACGGATGTCCTGCTCGGCCTCTCCCAGCCACTTATCGAGCAGGAAGTCCAGCTCCCGCAGCTCGATGAGCCGGTAGTTCGCGTGCTCCGCCATCATGATGACATCGTCGTAATCCGCGGAGGGATCGATGATGAGACAGCGTTCAAGGTCAAAAATCGCGATATCATCCTTGCGATAGCTGAAAGGTTTGTTGAGTACCTGTTCAATCTGGCTCAAATGGAGCGTTCCGACGGGCTCGCCGGAAAGGAGACTCGCGGCGATGTCCTTGTTAGCCTCGATGAAGGCCCGCGGGTCGCCGCCCGGGCATTCAAGCAGGCAGAAAGCGGTATACGCCTCGCGATCGTTCTTGCTGAGCTCTTTGTACCCTGAAACGGCGCTCCGCAAGGCTTCGTGGACCATTTTGAACGAGGATTCGGCAAACTGTTCTATGGACGCGGCGCTGCTTATGTCGCGGATGGGGATGTCGGCTTTTTGGGGGAGGTCTTCAAACCGCGACATAGTCCGGTACCGCACGATCAGCGTGACGGCGCCATCCTCATAGATCTTTGCCTGCGCTGAAATCTTCTCGAAGCACTTCGAATCGCATTCGTCAGTGCTGATGGACAGCACGAGAGGCTTGGGCAGGGTAAGAGAGACAGGAGTATCGCGGCGCTTCGCAAATTCGATATCGTGGTGCGCAGGCACAAGCGAAGCCACTTTTTTGAGATCTACCGCCCGTCCGATATCATAGGTATAGAGGTGAACGATCTCAACAGGAATTTCACCTTGCCCGTTCATCATTTTACCTCCTTGCGCGTCACCTCCGCACCACTGACCATGAGCACCAGTACCGATCCGCTCTGCACAGAGAAGGGAGCGCTGAATGCGCCACCGGGATATTTGACTGAATATATCGATTTTCTCGTGCTGTCGGGAGCGATCACATCGAGCTCCACCGGCACGACATAGGGATATTCGGGCAGCGTATACTCAAATATTCCGGAAGAATAGCCTTTGCGCGCGGAGGACGAAGCAATGGTGATCTGTACCGTGTCCAGCTGCGTAAGCGTCGTATCAGCCTCCACCGACTGCTCGACGACAGTACCAGGACTTTCCTTGTCGCGGGCCGAACGAAGCTTATAAGTGAAGACAAGCGGGGTTGTCGCGGCCTTCGACGCCATTTCGCGCAGCGACAGCCCAATGAGGGAAGGCATGCTTATATCTTTGGCTTCGGGACCCTTGCTGACCACGAGGTCAAGGACGGTCGTGCCGGAGATCTCGGTCCCCGGCTTCGGTGTCTGATCGAGAATGGTCCCTGGAGCCGAATTGTCAAAACTATACAGAGGCGGCTCGCGGATGCTGACGAGTCCTTTGGTCGTCGTGGAAAGACCTTGCAGATAGAGCTTGAGGTCGTCGATATTGCGGCCCGAATAGTCTTCGACTTTATCCAGCACGGCGCCACGGCTTACCACGAGGTTGATGCGCCTGCCCGCCTTGACGATACTTCCCGGAGGAGGCGACTGGTCCAGGACAAGATTGCGATCGAGGGGATTATCGGTAAATCTCAGGGTGAGACGCGGATAGAGTTCACGTTGTTGCATTTTCACCAGCGCATCCGCGAGGTCCATACGGCGCACATCAGGAACCATTGTGCGCTCCTCGCCTTTCAATGTGGCGAAAAAAACCAGCACCGCGACCAGAATCATCACTAAAAACATGAGAATCGCAAACAGCACAAAGGTGCGCCTCTGGGGCCTGGTCCACTCCGAGATGCGCTTGTGTTGTTCGCTTGCGGTCTCGGCGACCGTCTTTACGGCCGCCGACACTTTTTCGGGGGCTTTCGAGGCACTTTCTTTGATTGTCTGGGAAAAATCCTTGCTCTCTTTCTTTGCCATGCCTTGTTATTCCTTCATATTCAAAAAAACACCGCACCCACCAGGCCGCGCACACCATTTGCGAACTCACGGGAATCCACCGCCTTCCGCGTGGCAAGCTGCAGACGCTTCACCGCAAGATACCCCTGCCCTGCCGTTACAACTATGCCTTTCCGGGCGACTACTGCGATTATAGTCCCCGGCGCGGAATTTGTCACATGCCCGTCCGCGTTTGACGGCACAAATTCGTCGAATGCTTCCACTTCGAGGATGGAGAGACGCTGGCCGCGAAAAGTAGTATATGAACCCGGCCACGGATCGAACGCGCGCATCCGGGCATCCAGTTCACGCGAAGGCCTACCCCAATCGATGCGGCCATCTTCCTTCGAGATTTTACCGCAGTACGTGGGTTCTCCAATCTGCGGACGAGGCCGGGCTTTCCCCTGATCGATTGCGTCCAGAGCCTCCACTACCATCGGCGCCGCCAGACGCGCACAAGACTCGGAAAGAGTGCCGGCCTTTTCCTTTCCGGACAGCGGGAACTTCTGCACGAGCAGAAGATCGCCCGTATCCATTTCGGGAGCAATTGTCTGAATTGAAATGCCCGTCTCCTCATCCATCGCCAGGATGGCGTGCTGAACAGGAGAACTGCCGCGCCACCTGGGTAAAAGGCTCGGATGTACATTTATGCCGCCTTTCGGGAAAAGCGCCATGAATTTTGGCCCGAAAATACGCCCGTACGCAAAAGAGACAAGAATATCGGGGTGGCATGCGGCGACGGCTTCGCGCGCCTCTTCCCTCAGCGTTTCAAAAGTAAAAATTGGGACGCCGTCGCCCAAAAGTCGCGCCGCGGCCTGAGCGACCGGAGTGCCGCTCATCTTTAGGCCGCGCCCGACCTTCGATTCAGGGTTTGTCAGAACACCGGCCACAGTATGCGAAGAAGCGACAAGGGCTTCCAGGGACGGCACGGCAATATCAGGACTTCCGGCAAATACTACGCGCACCAGGCACACCTCTACATGTTCAGCATGCGGCTGTAATGGGCGAGCGCGCGCCTGCGTTTTGCGGGTGAAACGCGGTCTATAAAGAGAATGCCGTCGAGGTGGTCATATTCGTGCTGAATAACGCGGGCAAGAAGCCCATCGGCGCTGAGACGGAATGGCCTGCCACGGATATCGACGGCCTCGATATCGACGGCGGAAGGCCGCGCGACGGTGAAATACAAACCCGGAAACGAGAGACAACCCTCTTCATATTCGCTGCTTTCCTCGCTCATGGCGACAATGCGGGGATTTATGAATATCCTCGGAGGTTCATTCTCGAGGCCCACCACAAAAAGCCGCGCTGAAATGCCGACCTGTGGGGCGGCCAGCCCGATGCCATTATCGTGTTTCATCGCTTCGTACATATCGAGAGTTAGCCGTTCAAGATTCTGGTCGAATTCCTTGACCTTTTGGGCTTTCTGAATAAGAATGGGCTCGCCGTACAGTACAATATTGAGCATATCAATTCCTTTTAAATGCAAATTACACTATTCTGAGCTATAAATTACCGCGTGAAGATTGTTTTGGCAATTGTCGCTGGGGATGACCGACACACGAATGGGGAGCACAGAGGGAACGCGCCTGACGGCATCACGCACGATCGCGCTACGCACAGGGCCCTTGCTTTTCTATTTCAATGACGGAATTTGCACTTTATCGCCGACTTGTATGCCGACCCTCGAAAACCAAGCCTGAGGCACTTCGAGCGCATAGCGAATACTTCGGACAGACGGGCGCGGTTCTTCAGAAAAAGGTACGAGATCGAGTATCTGGACGATAGTGCCATCGGAGAGAATGTAGGCCAGTGAAAGTGGCAACTTCGTATTCTTCATCCAGAACGAAACCTGTTGGTCTCGGTCGAACACAAAAAGCATCCCCTCCCCATCGCGCACAGTGGTCCGGTACATGAGACCGCGATTTCGTTCTATTTCGGTGAGGGCGACCTCAGCCTTTACGGTAGCTGTACCGATTGACAGCCTCACCGTCTTCAGCTTTGGGTTCGGCCTATCAATATCTTGGCCGCTCCCCTTTTGCCCGCAGGCCGCAAAAAAAACGAGAACCAACAAGCCTGCTATAATTATTCGCAATATAGAAATATATCGTTTACACATAATTCCCTCAAAAAAGAAAAAAGCCGCTCAAAAAAGCGGCTTTTGCTGCGGACGGTCTGGACCGCCCCGGAATCAGTATTTGCCTTCCTGCGCTTTGCGGGTTTTTTTCATGAGCTTCCGTTCGAGCGCTTTTTTCTCTCTGTTACGAATAGCTGATGGCTTCTCGAAATATTCGCGACTTTTCCATTCGCGGATGATGCCTTCCTTTTCGACCATTCTTTTAAAGCGTTTCAGTGCCTTCTCGAGGGGCTCATTATCCTCGACTGTGATCTGATGAATAATCCTCACCTCCCTTTAATGCGCGGAGTGCATTGTAACTGAAGGAAATATTTTGTCAAGTACTTAGACTTTATTGTCAAGCATTTTTTGTTTTTTGAGGCTCCGGCGTTCGTCGCCACAGCACTTTTGTAAATCGATATTGGGCGCTATACTTCCAGAAAGGAGCACCGCATGTTTTTTTCAGTCGGCAATCTGGTAACGCTTGTCATTGTAGTCGCGATGTTTGGCGCCTACCATTTATTGACTGCGGATAATCGTTCGCTGGAAAAATTAAAACGTTTAGGCGACAAGCTCAAGGACGAACTCGGGTCCTACGTTGAATCAAAGGGCGAAGAAATAAAACATTACGGCATTGATCTGGATGTTCAGCAGAAGGCGGCGAAGGTTGTGCTCGAAAAAATACAAGAAGCCCAGACGACAATCGACGAAAAATCCGATTCTGTCACCGAAATTGCCAACCGGTTTAAAGAATATGACGACATCCTTACTCAGCTTATGGATATGACCAAGCGTGTCGATCAGAATATCGCGCATCTCGCTGAAAAGAATGCTTTTATCGAAGAGCTCGATCGCCGTGTCGAAAACGCCGACAAAAAGATGAACACCATCGAAACGGAAATGCCAAAGGTCAAAGAGCGGTTCTCCCACGATGCGCAGCAGATTCTCGATGGCTTCCGTGACGACATTCTCGACCAGCTGCACGAACGGCTCACCGAAATTGTAACCATGTTCGAAAGCTCCAAGGCCGACGCACAGTCGGCAGTCGCTCAGGCTTCTTCTCTCAAGGAACAGATCGACCGCATGACAGAGGCCGCGCTCGAAGCCGCGGCATCCCGTGCCCACGACATTGAAGATTCCGCGTACACCTCACTCCGCACCCATATTGCCGCCAATTTCGACGAGCTCTCCCGGCAGACCGACGAGCGTATCGCCGCGCTTTCTCAAAGTCTCGACACCTTTACCCAAACCGCCGAGGCCAAACTCGGTACCCTCGCCGCGGCGACTTCGTCGCAAGTTTCGGACACCGACCGCAGGCTTTCCGAGGCCAAGGCCGCACTCAACGCGATGACGAACGACATGGCGCGCATTCAGAAAGAGACCGCCGAGACCGCCGCCACTCTTTCGGAAAAATTCAAGGCCGAACGCGATTCTCTTGAGGAGCAGTTTGCCCGGTTCGGTCAAGCCTTCGAAGCGCACCGCGCTTCCTTTGAAAAAGAATTTTTGGAGGAAATATCGACCTTGCGCGCCACGCTTGAGGAAGCTCAGACCAGCACTAAGGATCTCAAAACCGTCGCCGAAGGCAATATTTCGAAAGCCCTCGATACCTTTGAACAAGATGTCGCGCAGAGCCTGGGCTCCCGTAAGGCGGCCATGGACGAACAGATTGACAGCTGGCTATCCTCCATGGATGGAAAAATGCGAAAAGTCTCCCAGGACGCGCTCGAACAGCGTAAAACCGAAGAGGCCCGCCTTGCCCAGGAGGTGAATGCGGAACTCAAGCGCATAAGAGATAGCCTCTATACCCAGGCTCAAAAAATCGAGCGCGATATAGAGGCTTTCAAGAACATCTGAAAATCAGGCAAATATCGCGTCAAGCGCGACCTCCATCATGGCGCGGAAGGAATGCTGGCGCTCTTCCGAAGTCGTCTCCTCACCAGTGATCAAATCGTCGGATATGGTGAGCACCGAAAGCGCCTCGCAGTCATATTTCGCCGCCAGCGTATAGAGCTCGGCCGTCTCCATCTCCACCGCGACGACACCGAATTTCGCCCAAAGTTTCCATTGATCGGGATCTTCGGTGTAGAACATGTCTGAACTCAGCACCGGCCCGGCGAATACCCGCAGTTTGCGCGCCATGGCGGCATCCCAGGCGGCCTTAAGGAGGGAAAATGAAGCGGTCGGAGCATAATCCATGCCACCAAAGCGCACCCGATTCACCGCAGAATCGGTGCTGGCGCTCATCGCGAGCACGATATCTCGTATCTTCACAGACTCGCGCATGCCGCCGCAGGTCCCGATACGAATAAGCCGCTTCACCCCATATTCGCGGATCAGCTCATTGACATAGATGGAGAGGCTCGGCATGCCCATGCCAGTACCCATCACCGATACAGGCTCGCCTTTATACGTACCTGTATAGCCAAACATATTGCGGACCTGGTTGAAGCATATAGGATTTTCGAGATAGGTTTCGGCGACAAACTTTGCCCGGAGCGGATCTCCGGGGAGAAGAATCTTATCGGCAATTTGACTTTTTTGTGCTGCAATATGAATGCTCATCAATCGTATCCTTATCCTGTCAGAAAGATATGATCATTCAATCACAAAAAGTCCTCAAATTACAATCCCTGTTTCTAAACTTTCACCCCAGAGGTATCTATGCTCACTTCCCCGTGCCGCGCCTCGAAATGCCAAAGGCATACACAGGTCGCATATATCTGGATTCTCCCAGCATCAAGTCCAAAAGCACCACGTTGACAAGCGCATGATCTCCGGCCAGCACGCTTGCGAGGCCGGCGGCATATACCTCATTGACGGGCTCCGGCCCCTCTGTCGCAAATCGAAAGTCGCCTTTATCCTGGTACCATAACGAAATTTGGAATCCTTCGGCATTCTGTGTATCCTCGGGTTTCGTCTGCACATAGACAGCCTTTCCGCTTTCCGGATATGACCAAGCTCCCTTCTCCATCACTGAGTTGCCTTTTTTGATTTCGGCAGGAAGGTCTTTTTGCGCAGGGTCCACCGAATAGCTTTCACGATAACTCCCGTCAGAGGATGAAAACGCGAGGGCCTTATCCAGTATGACAGTCATCTTGTGCGCACCCGAAACATCGATTCGATTCTCCTTGACTTTCAGAGTATCGGTCCAAGACTTCTGACCAGGAACGGAAGTGGTGAGTGACATCTCATCGCCTGAAAGGCTTGTATTATAGCGAACAGCTTCAAGCTCGCCGCCGATGGTGCGCTGATACGCGATCCCTCCGGTAATCTGCCCGGAACCATCCGCGAGGAGACGGAAAATATATGTATCGAAACCGTACGCTTCCGCATACCCGGAACCGGTATGACGATAGACAAGCAGAATATTTTCATTCTGCTTTGACACTTCCGGCACTCCCATCGCGGCCTCGGGATGGGGGCCCGGGGCAAGGGGAGTTTTCTGTTCCACATTTGTCTGCGCGGATACTGTCTCAATGGGCTTCTCAACCACCTTTGCCTGCTTACAGGATGCGAGCATGAAGATCGCCATCATCCCAAAGAGCAATATGGCAAATCCAAAACGAAATCGATTCTTTTTCATACAGCGCCTCCTCAATGTTCACTATACGCGATTTCATCGGTCTTTTAAAGAATCCGCACGCGGATTTACACGGCAAGACCCACTACAAAGCCGCCTTCCTTCCCGCTTTAAACCCCTCCGGCAGAAAGAAGGCGACCAATGAAATTCTCTAGTTAAAATTCATATCCCGAAAATTTTTATCTATCAAATATTCGCCCCGGCGACCGAACCAGTATTTTCTGTACCGCCCCGGCATTCTCTGCCCTGTCTTGCCGGAGAATCCCGGCGAGCATCGCCACATCATCCTGCTTCAGAATAAGACATCCATAGGTTTTTGATACGCTGAAAGGGTTCGTGTTTGAATGAAGGGCATACCCAAGATCACTGTACATACCGACAGGCATGTAGCCGTCCAGCCCATCGTTGACATAGACTTCAACGCGTCCCACCGCATTGGTCGAGAGCATGTATGGTCCGTATTTGTCGTCGCGTGGCTTTACCGCGGTGATTGTCCAATAGCCTTCGGGGAACTGTGAGGGTTTCGTCGTTACCGACGCGAAAGCAGCGAGCATCCTGCCATCTGCCGAAGCTGGCATGAAAGGCGCCTGAGTCGTGTTGACTATTCTGTTGTGTACATCGAGCTCCAGAACTTGCTTTGGCGGGATTCGTCCCAGGCGTGCTTCATATTCGTTGTCGATGACATTTACCGTGAGTTTTGTTCGATCCTGATTCAGCGACATACGCACATCTCCTCCCACCACGGCGGCGCATTCGTCCCGGCAGAGGGGTTTGCCAGGCATAAAAGACCAGAGGGCGGGGTCGAACGCTTCGCTCTTCTGTTCGAGGGCGAAGGGCTGCAGCGCCGCTCCAACGAGCAGGCATACAGCGATGAATATTGCAGTGTTAGTGCGCATAAAGCACCTCCTCACTGTGTAGACGCACAGAACGAGGGGAATGCTTCAAATCTCAGCGTTTTGCCTAAAAAACTGGCTTTGGCCCTTCGGGCGCCAACGGCGGATGAAAATTGATCCTCGTCCACTGCACAAACGCGGGACCGCCTTTTTTTATTATTTCTATTTCATATTGAGAGATACCACAGTTTGACATAGGGAAAAGCGGCAGCCACTGATGTACGCCCAAGCTAGATTTCATGAGCCATTGTACAAGACCGCCGTGCGTCATGCAGACAATCCGCGAAGCGCCCTGTTCTCCCAATTCCCGGACGCGCTTCCACGTGAGGATCGCCCGCCCATACATGGACTGGGACGGCTCCGCATCGGGAATGGCATCCCAACTCTTTACGCAGAAATCCTCCCAGAGCGATGGATGCTCGCGGGCCGCAGTATCCGGATCGATCCCCGAAAAAATGCCCGTATCCACCTCGATGAGCACATCGTTGAATTCGATATGATCGATGTGCACACGCTCGGCCACAATCTCCGCCGACCGCCTGGCCCGCCGCATCGGGCTTGCGATTATATGGTCGGGACTGAACTGACGGAGCCATTCTCCGGCCGCCGCCGCTTGTTTCTCTCCGTGCGCCGAAAGAGGAAAATCGAGTCGGCCCTGGTACGTGTTGCGCGCGTTGCCCTCGCTCTGCCCGTGACGGAGGATGAACACGCTCATGTCATGGTCTAGAGCGGAAAAGAACGCGCCGTCGGCCTGTTCACGTTGAAGCTCCTCGATCAGGTCGGGATCGAGGGTGTTCTCAGGTTCAAATCGGGGGTACATGATACCAGCACTATAGAAAATTTCTCCAAAGCGGACAATGGGCGGTCACGCCGCGATAAATGTCTCGCTGCCCCGATTGAAATATTTGTTGACTATGAACATGGCCACGCCCGTTACCACGAGCAGGATCGTGGACATCGCGCTCGCGGTGCCGAAGTATCCATCGGCGACCGACAGATATATCTTGATGGGCATAGTCATCGTCTTCCCGACATATAAGAGAATCGAGGCTGACAGCTCGTTCATCGATGTCACCCAGCTCATTATGGCACCTGAAATTATTCCTCCTCGCATGAGCGGCAAGGTGATGGTCCTGAACGTGCGCCCAGGCGGCGAACCCAGATTGATGCCAGCCTCTTCTAGGGCGGGATCAATCTGTTTGAGGATCGAGGCAGCCGACCGCACCGAATACGGCAGGCGCCGGATAAAATACGTCAAAATGATGATTATCGCCGTTCCCGAAAGAATCAAAGGAGGCCTGTTGAACGCCACGATGAACCCGATGCCGAGAACAGTGCCCGGCACCATATAGGGGATCATGAGCAGAGGATCGAGTACTCTGACGGCGGCATTTCGCTTTCTGGCAATGACAAATCCCAGCAGCGTCCCCACAAACGCGATGAGAATCACCGCGATAACCGAGTACAGGAAGCTGTTCATCACCGTCTTGGGGACATCGAAGAAAATCTGACGATAGCTGTCGAGACTGAATCCAGGCTTGAACACGGGCCCCGAAGTCTTGCGGAAACTGTAATAGACGATTACCGCGAGCGGCAGGGTCGAAAAAAACACGATGAAGTAGCACAGCAGGTGTGCCAGGAACGATTTAACGCCCTTGAGCCGTTTTACGACCGGCCTGTTCACCAGCATGCTGGCATACTTGCGCCGGGAGGAGAGCCACTGTTGCAGCACAATGACCACCGAGGCACAGAGCATGAGGATGATCGATACTGTGGACGCCATGCCCGGCGTCTGGCTGATTTCGCTCGTATAGAGATTGTAGGCGAGTGTCGGCAGCACGAGATAATTGCCGCCGATGATCATGGGTGTGCCGAAATTCGAGAGGGACATCATGAACACAATGAGCGCGCCGCCCGTCAACGAGGGCAGAACCATCGGCAATGTCACACTGAAGAATGTCTTCACCGAGCGCGCGCCGAGGTTCTCGGATGCCTCCTCGAGCGAGCGGTCGATCGTCATGAGCGCGCCCGCCGTCATGAGTGAAATAAAAGGATAGTATTGAAGCGAATCCGCAAGGACGATGCCGAACGCTCCGTAGATCGGCGGCAGATTGATGCCGATCGACTGAAACAAAAGCCGCAAAAAACCATTTCTCCCAAGCATTGTGATCCATGAATAGGCCCCAATAAATGTGGGCGAAAGTAGCGCCAGAACAGAGAGGGTAGTGAGGAGATTCGTTCCCCGAATGCGATAGCGCGTCGTAAAGAAAGCGAGAGGAATGCCAAGCACCATGGAAAAGAAGGTAGTCAAAAGCGCTATGAGTATCGAATGCCAGAAAGCGCGCAAGTAATAAGCCTTGGAGAAAAAGGTTTTCCAGTTCGACAATGAGAAAGTGGCTGTCACTTTGTCGAGAAAGCTGTAGCGAAAAATATCGAATAGAGGGTAAATCAGAAACACCACAACGATGGCAAATCCCGCAAAAATGACGAGCGACCATACGTCAGTCCGGCGGCCACGGAGTCTGAGAGTCCCTACCTCGGTGCTCATCATTTGGCTCCTTTGCCGATCCTGTGGCCTGTCTTTGGATCGAAGAGCAACATCGAACGTGTCGGTACTGCGAACGACACTGCGGCGCCTCTTTGAGGCATGTCGGTTTCCCGAGGCCTATGGCGGTCAATCGTTATTTCTTGGCCCTCCACATCGAGCTCGAACCGGGCGAGCGAACCCATAAAACTCACGGTTTTCAAGGTACCGACGATTTCATTCTGGCTGCCTTCCCTCGCCGCCTCGATGACATCCTCGGGACGGAAAGCGACGATCACTTCAGGGATATTCTCCGTCCCCTCAGCGGGGATAATGAAAGCAAGGTTGCCGAGCGTCGCGTGGCGCAACCCTTGACCGGCGCCTTCACCGAGTTGCATCGTCAGCATGTTGATCTTGCCCACAAAATAGGCGACAAAAGTGTTCTGAGGATTGGTATAGATTTCCCATGGCTTTCCAATCTGCTGAATCACTCCCTGATTCATGACCGCGATGCGGTCGGAGATGACAAGAGCCTCTTCCTGGTCGTGAGTGACATAGATCGAGGTAATTCCAAGGGATTTTTGCACGGCCCGGATTTCTTCGCGCATCTCGATGCGCAGTTTCGCGTCGAGATTCGAAAGCGGCTCATCGAAGAGCAGAACGCGCGGCTGGATAGCCATGGCGCGGGCGAGACCGACGCGCTGCTGCTGGCCACCCGAGAGTTTGTCCGGAGTCCGTTGCTCGTAGCCCTCAAGGTGAACGCTCTTGAGCGCGGCCGCAACTTTAGTTGAGACTTCATCTCTTGATAATTTTCGCACACGCAGACCATAGGCGACGTTTTCAAACACGGTCATGTGGGGAAACACGGCATAGTTCTGAAAGACCATGCCGGTATTGCGCTGATAGGCCGGCACATTGTTGATGAGCTCGCCATCGATGTAGACGTCGCCTTTGTCCTGATGATAAAAGCCAGCAATAGTTCTCAAGAGCGTCGTCTTGCCACAGCCAGAGGGGCCGAGCAGGGTAAAAAATTCGCCTTTCTCAATCTCGAGATTGATACCGGAGAGCGCCCGGACCTCTCCAAAATGTTTTTCCAGATCGACTATTTGTATCGAAGCCATGCTTCCCCCTCACAGTCATAAACAGAAATTGTATTAAATCGCTCGCGTATTATCAATGCGCGGTCGGCCTGCACGGCGTGCCCCATAGCTCCACATTGGCTAAAAAGGCCGCCAGCGGAGCCCGCCGACGGCCTTTGCATTATAGCGACATTGAATTACAGACCAAGATCCATCGCGATATCGGTGAATTTCGCGATGAACGCAGTCTTATTCTTCGCTGCCCAACCAAAATCGTAGGGAATGGTCTTGATGGTAGAAAGAGGGGCGAGCCCCTTCGGGTCCTTGCAATCGGTCCTGACGGGGCGTCTGGCCATCGCGTCGACGAGGTATTCCTGGACTGGCTTGGAGAGACACCAATCGATGAAAATCTTCGCGTTTTCGAGGTTGGGCGCGCCCTTGAGAAGCGCAATACCGTCCGGGGCGGCTACCGTGCCGTCCGTCGGGTACACGATCGCCACCGGGCCACCGCCCGAGACATACCTGAAGGCATTGTCTTCGAGGGTGATACCTACAGCCTGCTCACCGTCATTGACGAACTTGGGCACCGCGCCGGAAGAGGCGGAGATAACCATGTTTTTCATGATCCCCTTGTAGATGTCCCAGCCCTTATCGCCATAGATTGAGACGACATTGCAGAGCTGCATATAGGACGAGCCCGATTTGTCCGCGCGGGCGGAAGAGATGAGCTTTTTGAAGCGCGCGTCAGTGAGATCGGTCCAGGTTTTGGGATATTTGTCGGGTGTGAGCATCTTGGTGTTGACGATGAACACATTCATGATGCCGGTGTAGGGAAGCCAGTTCGTGCCGACTTTATAGACGGGGTTGATCTTGTCCCACTCCTTCGGGGTATAGGGGGCAAGAATGGCATTCTCCGCCTCAAGCTGTTCGCCGCCGATACTCCAGATGACGTCGGCCTGCGGCCTCGCGGATTCGGCCTTGGCCCTGTTAATGACATCGCCAGAGGCCATTTTGACATACTCGACTTTGATGCCGGTATCTTTTTCAAACATCGGGACAAGCGCATTGATGATGGTTTCCTCGTGCGCCGTGTAGACCACCACCTTACCGCCCGCGGCCCATGCGGACGCGGCAATGAGCAGCCACGCAATCGCGACAACAACTCGTTTCATAGAACCTCCTGTTCCGGCGGCTGCGCCGATACGGTCGATCCCCGCCGGTTCCAACGTTATTCGTACATTTATTATTTTAACATAGTTTTCAATTCCCGGGAGAGGTTTTGTGTGCGAAAATCATAACAAAACGCGCTCATCCCAAGACCGCGAGCGACCTCGCAGTACTCCTCGATGTCGTCGATATACAGACAGTCCTTGGGCTCGAGACGGGTATACTCGAGCAGCCTTTTCCAGATACGCGGATCGGGCTTCATAGCTCCAACTTTGTAGGACAACAGGTAGAGTTCAGGATACGTCCCTAGTATTTCATTGTCGAACATCGCGGATGCGTGCAAAAACGAGGTGTTCGAGAGTACGAAAGTACGGGCGCCAAGGCCGGCAGCGGTCTTGAGCCCCTCCTCTCCGTCGGGGTTGGGAACAATGATGGTCTGGTAGTCTTTCACAAACTGCTCATAGGAATAAATGGGATCGAAGTCCGCAATTGCTTGCAATCGTCTAAAATACTCATGCGAGTCAAATTTTCCCGTCTCGAATTTATACTCGAGCTCCGTCCCCCAGAGCGCACTCAAAAGCTCTTCGGCGTTCATGGTCCTTGAATAGCGGGTCGCTTTACGCACAAAACTCCCTCTGTCGACGCCACAGAGCACATTGCCAAAGTCGAAAATCACCGCTCTATACATGGCCATTCCTTATAATGATATTTTTTCCTAAAAGAAGACCGAATGTTCGGCCTTCTTCATACTTACATTCTGTATCTCTGGTGAATTAAAACGATGATTTGGCCTTGACCCTCTCTTTTGCGTCGAGCGCGGGCTGAAAATTCGAGCTGAGGACGAGTGAAGCATCGAACGCCTCATAGGCCCGGCGGTACTGGCCCAGTATTTCCTTGACAAGGCCAAGACGATACCACCAATAATACATATTTTTTTCGAGCGCGACCGCCGTGGAAAACGCAATGTCCGCATGCTCGTATTTCTTTATTCTGAAATATACTTCCCCCACATAATAATAGGCGCTCGAACGGCGATCGTCGCTGTCGGGCGAAAGGATGAAATAGCGACTGAAAGCGACAAGCGCCTCTTCATTCTTATCAAGAAAATAGAGAGCCTCCGCCATTGTCTCAATGATGCGGTAGTCCTGTCTCGTGTTGAGCACGGACTGGGCATACACGACGGTATCGATGTATCGGTGGAGACGGAAGAGATCCCAGGTCTTGAGAGTCTGAAGATCAGGGTCGACGGGGTCGGCGGCGAGCAGGCGCTCTGCCATGGCGAGCGAGCGCTGGAAAGCAAGCTGGCTCTCGGTTTGGCGTGTTTCGGCCATCTCGAGCCGGCGTCCATCCCAAAAAAGCGAAAGCGCAGTATTGTAGCTGTCTTCCGCCCTGGCCGAATGGAGCGTGCCCGTTGCCCATCCAAGCGCAAGAAATAATACAAAAGTCTTTGCCAGAAGGGGATGTCGTCTGCTCCGGGACACTCTGCCCGCCTCCTTTTAAATTATTGTAAAATTTCGTTGATCGCCTGTGCGGCCAGCCTGCCTTCGCCCATCGCGAGGATCACCGTCGCCGACCCCAACACAATGTCGCCGCCGGCATACACGCGGTCGATGCTCGTTTTCTGCCGCTCATTTACAATAATATGCCCGTGCCGGTCAACTTGCAACTCTGGTGTCGTCTGGGAAATGAGGGGGTTGGATTCGTTACCGATGGCCACGATCACCGTATCGAAGGGCACGATCTCTTCGCTCCCACGGACGGGAACCGGCCGACGACGGCCCGAATCATCAGGCTCACCAAGCTCGTAAGACAACACTTCGAGCGCCGCGACTTTCCCTTTGTCATCGCCGAGCACGCGCGTCGGACTCTTGAGAAAATCGAAGATTATGCCCTCTTCGATGGCATGTCCCACTTCTTCGGCGCGGGCGGGCATCTCTTCGCGAGTCCTGCGATAGAGTACGCGAACTTCATCGGCCCCTAGCCTGAGCGCCATTCGCGCCGAGTCCATCGCCACGTTGCCGCCGCCGAGAACCGCCACTCGGCGGGACGGATAGATCGGCGTGCCCGCCTTCCCCTTCATATACGCCTTCAGGAGATTCGCGCGCGTCAGATATTCGTTCGCGCTGAATACGCCCACAAAGTTCTCGCCGGGGATGTCCATAAATTTGGGCAGGCCCGCTCCCGTGCCGATGAAGGCGGCGTCGTAGCCGTCCTCGCGCAGAAGAGAGAGCAGAGGGCGTGTGCGGCCCACCAAAAAATTGAGCTCGAAATCGACGCCCATCGATTCAAGCACCTCGGCCTCGGACTGCACGAGGACTTTTGGAAGTCTGAATTCGGGGATGCCGTAGACCATGACGCCGCCCGACTTGTGGAAAGCCTCGAAGATGGTGACCTCGTGACCTTCGCGGCGCACATCGGCGGCGCAGGTGAGTCCCGCCGGCCCCCCCCCGACAATCGCCACTTTTTTGCCGGTTGGGGAAGCGACATTCGGCACCTCGACCGCACCATGCGTTCGCTCATAATCCGCCACAAAGCGCTCGAGCCTGCCGATCTGGACCGCCTTTTCGACGCCGTGAAGGGCCTTCCCTACGGTGCAGGGTGCCTGACATTGCGTCTCCTGAGGACAGACCCGTCCGCAGATCGAAGGCAGCAAATTTGTCTTTTTTATGATTTTGCCCGCGCCCAGGAAATCGCCTTCCTTGATCTTGCCGATAAATCCTGAGATATCGATGCGCACGGGGCATCCAGCGATGCAGGGAGCGTTCTTGCACTGGAGGCATCGCTCCGCCTCGAGCATCGCCTGGGCAGGCGTGTAGCCGAGCGCGACTTCGTCCATATTGTTGCGCCGTACCGAGGGGTCCTGGGCGGGCATATCCTGGGGAGGTATCTGCATTCTCACTTTGGGGGTGATCGGCGCCGAGCGAAGCCGCGCGAGGTCAATTTCCGCGTTGTCCATGGTGTATTCTTCCCTGTGGCTCATTTTGCGGGCTCCTTTTCCGGCGCGCGGGCGCCCTCGTCCCGTGCTTCGAGGCTCTCGATCTGCATCTCCAGATGGCAGCGATCGTGAGCCTCCTTTTCGATCTCTTTATAGGTGCCGAGGCGCATCAACATCCCGTTCCAATCGACGAGGTGGGCGTCGAATTCCGGGCCATCCACGCAGACAAACTTCGTCTTGCCGCCAACCGAAACGCGGCAGCCGCCGCACATGCCCGTGCCATCGATCATGATCGTATTGAGAGAGGCGAGCGTCTTTATCCCAAAGGGACGGGTGGTCTCCGCGCAGAATTTCATCATGATGGGAGGACCTATCGTGACTATGATATCGGGCGGGGGCGATCTCCCGCACAGCTCGCCCAACGGCTCGGTCACCAGCGCCTTTCGACCGAATGAGCCATCGTCGGTCACGACGATGTGCTCATCGGCTATCGCCGCGAGCTCATCCTGCATGATAAGGAGGTCCTTCGTGCGCGCGCCCGATATGACCGTCACTCTGTTCCCCGCCTCTTTGAGGGCCTTCGCGATGGGGTGCAACGGCGCGAGACCTATGCCGCCGCCGACGCAGACCGCCCATCCATAGCGCTCGATATGCGTAGGATTGCCCAGAGGCCCAAGAAGAACAACACTGTCGCCAGGGTTTTTGAGCGCAAGCCTGTGCGTGCTCGCCCCGACGGTCTGGAAGATGAGTGTGACTGTTCCACGAACCGGATCGGCATCAGCGATGGTGAGCGGAATGCGCTCCGAAAAATTCTCATCGTACATCACGATGACAAATTGTCCCGCCTTGCGTTCCCGGGCCACGAGCGGCGCCTCCACGTCTATGCGAAACACTTCTTCCGATAACTGATGTTTATAGACTATTGTGTGTGTACCGTGCATTTTTGACTCCGGACGTATTGTAGCGGTGTTTTTAGATTCTTGTCCACAAAAAGAAGTGTTTTTGGGCAAATAAAACGCATCTTCGCGGAACATCCGCAAATTATCGCCGATTGTTTGCAACCAAAATCAAAATCTTATATACATATAAATATATAATAGACTCGCAAAAAGCTTGTCTCGTCATTTTTGCGCGCAATTTTAAGGAAGGAGGCTGCGTAATGGCAAGGAAAATGCCCAAGATCCAAGTGTTCAGAAGAGTTGTATTAGGGGTGCTGCTCGTCGGTCTCACCGTGCTCACATTTCTGCACCAAAAAATGCAGGGGATTCCTGCGATCGACGCCCTCGATCCGTTTGGCGGCCTGGAGACGCTGTTCAAATGGCTCGCGGGTGGTATCTTCATAAAAAAGATCGAACCGGGGAACATTGTTCTTTTAGGCGCGATCGTGGCGCTTGGAATCGTGCTTTCGCGTTTTTTCTGCGGGTGGCTGTGCGCGTTCGGCGCACTCCAGGGCGTGTTTGGATGGATCGGGAAAAAGCTGTTCAAGCGGCGTTTCGAAGTTCCGAAGAAATTGGACCGCATTCTGCGATGGGCGAAGTATGTCATCCTCGTGGTGATCATTTATTTCACGTGGAAAACCGGAGAGCTCGTCATTCGGCCCTATGATCCCTTCGCCGCGTACGGCCACCTGCCGGCGGGATTGACCGCAGTGTGGACGGAGTTCAAGGTGGGCTTCATACTCCTCATCCTCTTCATGGTCCTCTCGATGTTCTATGAGCGGGCCTTCTGCAAATACGCATGTCCGCTGGGAGCGGTCAACGCAATACTCAGCCGGGTTCCGCTTTTCAGGATCAAGCGCGACAAGCCCACATGCATCTCCTGCTCGAAGTGCGATCGCGTCTGCCCGATGAACGTCGATGTGTCGCACGCGGAAACAATCAAATCGGCTGAATGCATCAACTGCCTTGAGTGCGTCACCGCCTGTCCCACGAAAAAAGACACTCTTGTCCCCACGATTGGAGGAAAGAAAATCAAGCTCTGGACCGTGGTGATCATCGGATTTGCGATTTACGCCGGCGCCGCTCTGGTCGGCCAGGCCGCGGGAATGCTGAGATTTACGGCTCCTACCCTGAACGAGCTCTCGGACAAAGGCGCGCTCAACGTCGCGGATATCAAAGGGTCGAGCACCTATGAGGAGCTCGCGGGTGCGTTCGGCGTCGATCTCGATCAACTCTACAGAGAGCTTGGCATAGACAAGGCAAAGGTGCCCACGACCTCCATGATCAAGGATACCGGCAAACTGGCGGGAATCGAGGATTTCGAAACCGACCAGGCAAGAGTCGCCGTAGCCAAGCTGCTCGGCATCCCCTATGAAGGTGAGGGGGTCGCTCCAACTGAAAATGCTGCTCCCGCCGCCACTTCAGACGTCCCGGCACACACAACAGCCGCAGAATCAGGCACACCGCCGGCGGCCCCTTCAGCATCGAGCCTGAAAATTCCTGAAGGATTTGCGCTCGAAGGCACCATGACCATCCAGGATGTGGCGAAAGCGCTCAACGCGACACCTGCGCAGGTCATCGAAAAATTGGGCTTGCCAGCGGATATCCCGCTCGATACGCCATTGCGTGAAATGGGCAGTCAGTATGGCTATACAATGCCGCAGCTTAAGGAGAAAATAGCACAATAGAGAGGGAGTCTGAATGCCCATACCTAATGTGCCTAAAAAAATCCACAGTGAGGCGCTGTTTCGGCCCGCTGATTTTCTGGCGTATCTCGGACGAGTCGGGGTTGCCGCGTCGCAGAGGCCGGCGCCCGACGCCGTCATCCTGAGCTACCAAAAGAGTCTTTTCGGGCATGTGCTCGAAACATATCCCTGCGAGCGCGCGAGAGGGTATTTCGGCCGGTTCATACACTACGTGGACCTGCCGGACAGCCCCCGGGCCATCGCGATCGCCGCGGACTTCGGCGTCGGCGCTCCGGCTGCGGCGGTCATGCTCGAAGAGCTCATCGCGTGGGGGGTCAAGGACTTTGTCTCGATGGGGCTGGCCGGTTCACTGAGCGAAGCTCTGCCCCCGGGATCGCTCGTCGTGTGCGACGGAGCCTTCCGCGATGAGGGGACCTCTCATCACTATATTGAGGAGGATGCGCAGGTCTGTCCCGACGAGACGCTCACCGGCCGGCTTGAAGACGCGCTTAAAGACGCGAGGCTGTCGTACGCGAAAGGGCCGACGTGGACCACCGATGCGATCTACCGGGAAACCCCCCTGGAGGTGAAGCATTTTCGCGAGCGGGGAGCGCTCGTCGTGGAGATGGAGGCCGCGGCTCTGTTCGCGGTGGCACAATACCGGGGCGCGCGGATCGCGTCGTGTTTTTCGGTATCGGACACGTTGGCCTATCTGGAATGGAGGCCCGACTTCCACGCGGAGCCGACGGTACAGGGACTCGAAACGCTGTTTTCGTGCGCGGTGCGCGCCCTCCAATAACACGCCGGTCCCGGGGCTCGCCATTGCGACCGGCGCGCGCAAGAACGCTCTCTCAGTTTGGCCGCCGCAGCGCCTGATTCTCGATGCGACTTTCGCGAGGCCAAGTGCCCGACACCAGGGAAAGAGGCATCACAATGCTCTTCTCTCCCACAATCGTGCCCGGATTGAGCACCGTATTGCAGCCGATCTCGCACCCGTCGCCGATCAGCGCCCCGAATTTGGGCAGGCCCGAGTCGATTCGCTCCTTCGAGTCCAAGGCCCGCACGGGGACGGCTTTCCCGTCGAGCCTGAAATTCGAGAGGATGACCCCGGCCCCGATGTGGGCGTGATAGCCCATGACCGAATCGCCCACATAATTGAAATGAGGCGCCTGCGCGAGCCCAAGCAGCACACAGTGCTTGAATTCGCTCGAATGCCCGAGCACGGCGCCTTCCCCCGCGAGTACCGCCCCGCGGATATAGCAGCCGCTCCGGATCTCACAGTGTGCCCCGATCCACGCCGGACCACGGATATAGGAGCCTTCCTCAATCACGCATCCCTCATCGATAAACACATCGCCCTCAATATGAACGCCATCCGGGACAGAGGAGCGAATTTCAGGCCCCGATATGGATTCAAGCTTCGAGTTTAGGTATACATCCAGGAATTTCAGCACATCCCAGGGGAATTCGGCTCTTTCGAAAAGTCCGCGAAATTCGCTGCGGCCGGAATCCCATAGAGCGGGAAAACGCCCGGATGGCCAACTCCACGATTCTACTGAGGCACTCTTCTCTTCGGAGTTCATGGCTTCTCCCACAGGGGCGACGGATATACTCCGTGCAGCACGAGACCGGCAACGCGACGGCGGGCTTCCCGCAGGTCGTCCGGATTGGTGAGACCGAAACTCCGCGCGCTGGCGGGAACCATTCTCACGCGTATGGCGTTCTCTCTCATCATGGCCTGCACGATGTCCGGCAGAAAGAACTCCCTGGACCCCAAATTGGCGGGCTCGGAGAGAAAATTTTTCCAAAGGCGCCCGGCATAACCGAATATCGAGGGATTGAAGCCCCAGAGGTTCATCGAAACGATCGATTCGGGCGAAAGCTCGACGACGCCCCCCTCCCGCCGAGAAAGAATATGGCCATCCTCGCGCCACACTCTACTGTGTTCGATGATCTCCACGAGATAGCCCCGCGCGTCTATGCCGCATATCGCCCGCGATACGAGCCCCTTCTCCGGAATGACATCGTCGAGCCGATATCCCGCGAAACAGAACTCGCCGGGGTTCGCGGAGAGATGCGCGCCGATCTTCTCGAATCCCAGAGGACCATAGTAATCGTCCGCGTTGATCGCCGCAAAAGGCCCACTCGACTCGAGCTGTTCCCTGGCGCAGAGGAGCGCGTGCCCCGTTCCCCAGGGCTTTGTCCGCGCCGCTTCATTCAAAAGCGAGACAGGCGTCTGGTACGCGAGCGAATACGGTATCGACGCAGGAAGGCGCGCGAGGATATTTAGCCTGAAATCTTCTTCAATTTCCGGACGAATCAAGAACACAATGTGGTTGAACCCTGCGCGGAGGGCGTCGAAGAGCGAATATTCAAGCAGTGTCTCGCCATGCGTTCCCACTTCCATGACCTGTTTTGCGCCGCCGAATCGCGATCCAATGCCGGCGGCGAGCACAAGAAGTTTCATGTTTGAATGATGCCCGCGTGTGACTCACCGGTCAAGCGCTTTCAGCATCGCTGTATACCGTTTTTCAATCAAAGCCGGCCCGCCACGCCAATAGGCATGTATCAATATGCTACCTGGCAATGAATAAAAATCGAATTTACCTCTCCCTTTTCCGTACCGCTATTGAAATATCTGGAAAATGGTTGTAGGATTGGGACGGTCTCATTCCAAGGCCATTCTCACTATTCCTGTTTTCCAGAGGAACGCCACAATGACAAATACCAAAAAAATGGTAATGATCGACGGTAATGCCGCCGCGGCTCATGTCGCGCACGCATGTTCTGATGTTATCGCGATTTATCCCATTACACCTTCTTCTCCCATGGGAGAACTCGCCGACGAATTCTCCTCGATGGAAAGGAAAAATATCTGGGGAACCATACCCCAGGTAGTCGAAATGCAGTCTGAAGCCGGTGCCGCCGGCGCAGTCCATGGCGCGCTCACGACTGGCGCACTCTCCACTACTTTTACCGCTTCACAGGGCCTTCTGCTCATGATCCCCAATATGTACAAGATCGCCGGCGAAGCGACCCCTACAGTATTCCACATCGCGGCCCGCGCGGTCGCGGCCCATGCGCTCTCGATTTTCGGCGATCATCAGGACGTGATGGCCACCCGCCAGACCGGGTGGGCCCTCATCTCCTCCAACAATGTACAGGAGGTCATGGATCTGGCGCTCATCGCCCACGCGGCGACGCTCAAGGCGCGCGTTCCGTTCCTCCACTTCTTCGATGGTTTCCGCACCTCGCACGAAGTCTCCAAGATCGAGGAGTTCCCCTACGATGTCATGCGGACAATGATCCCCGAGGACAAGGTCCGGGAACACCGCGCGCGAGGGCTCAACCCCGAACATCCACAGGTCCGCGGCACCAGTCAGAACCCCGACGTCTACTTCCAGGGCCGGGAAGCCACCAACAAGCTCTACGAAGCGGTCCCTGGCATTGTCGAAGAGACGATGAGACAATTCTCCGAGCTCACTGGCCGCAGCTACGGCCTCTTCGATTATGCCGGCGCGCCAGACGCCGAACGCGTCGTTATCCTCATGGGCTCCGGCGCAGACACTGCCGAGGAGACCGCGGAATATCTCGCCAAGCAGGGCGAAAAAGTCGGCGTGATCAAAGTACGCCTCTTCCGCCCCTTCTCTCTCCAGCACTTCATCAAGGCGATTCCCGCGACGGTCAGGTCGATCGCCGTGCTCGACAGGACCAAAGAGCCCGGCGCCATCGGCGAACCGCTCTATGAGGACGTCCGCACCGCGATCGGTGAGACAATGGGGAATGGGACCGCTCCCTTCAAGAACTGGCCAACCGTGGTTGGCGGTCGCTATGGCCTCGGCTCCTACGAATTTACGCCGGCGATGGTCAAGTCGGTGTTCGACAATCTCAAGGCAGCCCAGCCGAAGAACCACTTCACGGTCGGCATCAACGACGACGTGAGCTTCGCGAGCCTTCCCTATGATGAACACTTCCACCTCCCTGGTGATGGCGTCGTGCAGTGCCTCTTCTATGGTCTCGGCTCAGACGGCACCGTCGGCGCGAACAAAAACTCGATCAAGATCATCGGCGACGAGACCGATAACTCCGCGCAGGGCTACTTCGTGTACGACTCCAAGAAGGCCGGCACCTACACCATCAGTCACCTCCGCTTTGGTCCGAAGCTGATCAAGAAGCCCTATCTCATCGGCAAGGCCGACTTCCTCGCCTGCCACAAATTCAGCTTCATCGAGAAGATCGATATGCTCTCCAACCTCAAGGATGAGGGGACTTTCCTCCTCAACAGCCCTTTCTCCGCAGAGGAAGTCTGGGATAACCTGCCGGTCGAAGTGCAGAAACAGATCCTCAGCAAGAAGCTCCGCTTCTATGTCATCGACGCGATGAGTATCGCCGACAAGGCGGGCATGGGCACGCGCATCAACACCATCATGCAGACGGCGTTCTTCAAGATTTCCGGCGTCTTACCCGAGGGCGAAGCCGTCGGACTCATCAAGAAATACACGAAGAAAACCTACATGCGCAAAGGCTCGGATGTCGTCCAGAAGAACCTCACCGCCATCGACATGGCCCTCAACGCCACCCAGGAAGTCAAAGTCGGCCAGGCTACCAGCGTGAAGCATATGCTGCCGCCCGTGCCCGAAACCGCCCCGGCCTTCGTGCGCGAGACCCTCGGCGAACTCATCGCCCAGCGCGGCGAGAAAGTTCCCGTCTCGAAGATTCCTCTCGACGGGACCTTCCCCACCGCGACCACACAGTACGAGAAGCGCAACATCGCCGAAAAGATCCCGGTGTGGGAACCCTCGATCTGTATACAGTGCGGCAACTGCACCATGGTATGCCCTCACGCGGTCATCCGCATGAAAGCCTATGACCCGGCTCTCCTCGCCAAGGCTCCCGCGACGTTCAAGAGCGCCGACGGCAAGGGCAAGGAACTCACCGGTCTCAAGGTGACCGTGCAGGTCGCCCCCGAGGACTGCACCGGCTGCGGCGCGTGCATCAACATCTGCCCGGCGCTCGACAAGGCCAGCCCCGGCAGAAAGGCCATCAACTTCGGGCCGCAGATCGAACTCCGCGATACCGAAAAAGAGAACTGGGACTTCTTCCTCTCCATCCCCGAGACCGACAGCAAGGTCCTCAACCTCTCCATTCCGAAGGGCATCGCGATGAAACGCCCGCTCTTCGAGTTCTCCGGCGCATGCGCGGGCTGCGGCGAGACTCCCTACGTCAAGCTCGTCAGCCAGCTCTTCGGCGACCGCGCGGTGATGGGGAACGCGACCGGTTGCTCTTCGATCTATGGCGGCAACCTGCCGACCACGCCCTACGCCCAGCGCGCCGATGGCCGCGGTCCGGCATGGTCCAACAGCCTCTTCGAGGACGCCGCGGAATTCGGCTACGGCATGCGCCTCACCGCGGACAAACAGAATGAATATGCCCGCGAGCTTCTCGAGGCCGCGAAGGGCCAAGGCGTCGCCGCCGATCTCGCCGGCAGACTCCTTGGCAATGCCCAGGAAAACGACGAGCAGATCGAGGCGGAGCGCGCGGATGTCGCCGCGCTCCGCAAGGCCCTCGCCGGCACGAAAGAAGAATGGGCGAAGGAACTCGACAATGTCGCCGACGCCCTCATCCGCCGCTCCGTGTGGATTCTCGGCGGCGACGGCTGGGCATACGACATCGGCTTCGGCGGCCTCGATCACGTCATCGCCTCCGGCAAAAACGTGAACCTGCTCGTGCTCGACACCGAAGTCTACTCCAATACCGGCGGCCAGGCTTCCAAGGCGACGCCGATCGGGGCCATCGCCCGATTCGCGACCGCGGGGAAGGAAATTTTCAAGAAAGACCTCGGCATGATCGCGATGAGCTACGGGTACGTCTACACCGCCCAGATCGCGCTCGGCGCGAACATGAGCCAGACGATCAGGGCGATACGCGAAGCCGAGAGCTACAACGGCCCATCCGTCATCATCGCCTACTCGCACTGCATCAATCACGGGATCGACATGATGAAGGGCATGAATCAGCAAAAGATCGCGGTCCAGAGCGGCGTGTGGCCGCTGTACCGATACGATCCCCGTCTCAAGGCGGAGGGCAAGAACCCCTTCCAGCTCGATTCGAAGGAGCCCGACTACTCTCTGCTCGAGCAGTACATGTACGCGGAAGTGCGTTTCAAGAGCCTTGTCCAGGCCAATCCCGAGCGCGCAAAGACGCTCCTCGAGAAACAGCGTGGTCTGCTTGAGCGCCGCTACAAAGAATACCGCTATATCGCGGACAGACCATTCTGAACCTGTTCACTATCGCGTGAATCGCAAGGCCGCCCGACCAGGCGGCCTTTTTTCCAAACTCTGGCTATATTGACAGATGACATGACGCAACCTTGACCTTTTCTGTATTTTTCTTTTAAAGTGATGCCACTTCATGAATGTAGTAAAACTATATAAGTGGACCATCGCGAGTGCAGTTTCGGTGCTCGTGCTGCTGCTTCTGCCGTCCCAGGTTTTTCCCAAAACGCCCCACGGCATAATCGAACTCGATAAAGTAGTGCATGCCATTCTCTTTGGGGCGGTGACGGCCGTCTTCTGCGCGGAGTACCGCGCCTGGAAAAAGAAGACCCCGCCTTTCTTCATCAGCCTCATCGTGATCGGAACGTTCGCGTTTCTCACCGAGGCGAGCCAGCTCGCGACCAAGACACGCCATTTCGACATGAAGGATTTCGGCGCGGACATGATTGGCATCGGGGCGGCACTGCTGATCATGAAGCTCGCGGCCATCGCGCACACTCCCTCGCATAGCCACAAAAATAAATAGGCCCCGGTGAACCGGGGCCCAAACATTTTTATATATGTTTTTTAAACATGGCTTATAATAGCACCATACCCGTGTCGGGGATCATAGACACTTGTCTAAAAACCGATTTTACGCGGAGTATTTGTGAAGAATTATAAAGACCGGCATACCGCCACATCTAATTCGGGTATCGATGAGTCCACACTGCCTCTGCTGCAAAAGGCAAGCTTCTTCTTTTTTCTGATCGTCAGCCTCTCCATTGTGCTGAATGTCATTCTGGCCCTACTCATACCCGACAGACCTTCGTCGCTCCACGACTCCCCCGCGATACTGTGTATCCAGGGACTCTTTGCTCTCGGATTCCTCCTCGCCACCGTACAGCAAAGTCTGGCATGGATGGGGCCTGCGCTGCTCCTGGCTCTTGTGCCCTTCCATCTTTCGAGCCATATCGCGTCGATGTACAGCCTGTGCGCCTTCCTCATCGCGACCGTGGAGCTCTACCGCATGGATTTCTTCAAACGGGCCGGGTTGTTCAAAATCGTAATGATGTTTGTATATTACGGGTCAAGCATCGCCCTTGTCGGTATCACGCTTTCCGTGTCCGTCATCGAGATCATCATACCCATCCTCTTCATTCTTCTGTCTTTCCTGTTTTTGCTGCCGATCTTCCAGGGCAAGCGGCAGATAAGCATCCTCCGTTCCCGCCAAAAAATACGGTATAAGGACCTGAACCTCTCGGAGAGGGAGACTGACTTCCTCAGGGACTGTCTGGATGGCGCGACTTTTAAGGAGATCGCGACTCGCCACCATGTAAGCGAATCCACCGTCCGCAACACTTTCGCGCATATTTATCACAAATTCGGAGTCACCGACAGGGCGAGCCTTTTGTCACAGTTCGCGGATTTTGATATTATTGACTAAATTATACTCTTGGATTGCAAACTTTGAGGGAACTATGGATTTCGATTCAAATTCACTGAAAACGATCGCGGGACAAACGTCTGATCAAATCTTGCCCGACGCAGACAAGACCGCCGAGGCATTCAGATTGTTCTATACCGTGGTCGCACGCCTCCGCGCATCCGATGGCTGCCCCTGGGACCTCGAGCAGACACCTTCGAGCATCCGGGGGAATATCATTGAAGAGGCCTACGAGCTCGCTGAGGCCATCACTGAGGACGACAATCCCCACATCGAGGAAGAAACCGGAGATCTCTATCTTCTCGCGACGATGGTCGCGTACATGAGCCAGCAGGAGGGCCGCTATACCGTGGCTGACTCTCTCTACGAAGGGGCGCGTAAACTGATCCGCCGTCATCCGCATGTCTTTGGCGAGTCGGATGTGCGCAGTCCCGACCAGGTCGTGCGGCAGTGGAACGAGATAAAAGAGCGCGTCGAGGGCCGGCGCAAAAAGGATTCGCTCCTCGACGAAGTGCATCGTCATCTGCCACCCCTGGAAAAAGCCTACAAACTCCAGAAAAAGGCGGCGAAAGCCGGATTCGACTGGAAAAACAGCCCGGACATCTGGAACAAGATCGAGGAGGAGCTGGCTGAGCTGCACCGCGCCCGGCGGGCTTCGGGAGCGGACGCCCCCGATAGCGGGGGCGATTCTCTCGAGGAAGAATTCGGCGATCTTCTCTTCACCGTGATCAATGCGGCACGTCTCTATGGCATCGACCCATCGATCGCGCTCCACCGCGCCAACGAAAAATTCTCCCGACGCTTCCGCCACGTCGAAGCGCGGATGAAACAGAACCATCTTACGATGTCTTCCGAACATCTGGAGCAGATGGACGCATTCTGGAATGAGGCAAAACGAGAGGAGCGCTCGTGAAGGATCTCACGCGGGGCGACGAAGCGGGCACCTTGATCACCTTTGCACTCCCGATGCTTCTGGGAAACATATTCCAGCAGTTTTACAACATGGTCGACAGCTTTGTCGTCGGCCGTTTTGTCGGGACAAACGCGCTTGCGGCGGTCGGCGTCTCGTTTCCGGTGATATTCCTCCTCGTCGCGCTCATCATGGGAATCACCATGGGCTCGTCTGTCCTCATCAGCCAATTCTTTGGCGCAAAAGACGAGAGACGGCTTGCGCACACGATCGGCACCAGCTACATATTTCTCTTCGTGGCGGGGATTCTCATGTCGGTGCTCGGTTTCCTGGCCGTACCCCTCATCCTGAACATCCTCGCAGTGCCTCAAGATATCTATGCCCAGGCAAAATCCTACATGAGCATCATCCTTGGCGGAATGCTCATCACTTTTGGGTATAATGGCGTGTCGGCGATGCTGCGAGGCGTGGGCGACTCAAAGACACCCCTGTATCTTCTGATCGCGGCATCACTCATGAATGTGGTGCTCGACCTGGTCTTCGTCATCGTGTTCCACTGGGGAGTGGCTGGCGCCGCGTGGGCCACGCTGATTTCCCAGGCATTCTCCTTCATCATGGCGATGGTGATCTTCAACCGTACCGAATCCCAAATGAAGTTTGAACTGAACACGTTGTCTTGGGATAAAGAGATTTTTGGGAACATGATCAGAATCGGCCTGCCGACCGGTCTTCAGCAGACGCTCGTGTCGCTCGGGATGATGATGCTCACCCGAATTGTCAATGAATTCGGGACGGCCACGATGGCTGCCTACGCCGCCGCCTCGCGCATCGATTCCTTCGCTTCAATGCCCGCGATGAATTTAGGCCAGGCACTCATGACATTCACCGGCCAGAACATGGGGGCCGGCAAGACGGAGCGCGTGCGGAAGGGGCATCGCGCCGCAATCGTCATGAACATTGTCATTTCTCTCAGCACCACTCTCCTCGTCACGCTTGCGGGCAAATGGCTCATGGGACTGTTCACGACCGACGAGGTCGTAATCCATATCGGATCCCGGTACCTTCTGATTGTAGGATTATTCTACCTCGTGTTCGGCGTGATGTTCATCAACAATGGCGTCATGCGCGGAGCGGGCGATGTATTCATCCCGATGATCAGCTCGCTGCTGGCGCTGTGGCTTGTAAGAATTCCGAGCGCGCTATTGTTCACCAAAGTATTCGGCATGGGAAGCGAGGGGATATGGTGGTCGATCCCCGCAGGTTGGCTTGTCGGATTTGTCTTCACGACATGGTATTACAGAACCGGCAAATGGAAAACGAAGGTTTTGGTGCGGCGCCCCCCTCATGCTGAGGAAGTCGAGTAGCGCGGCACTTCTCAATAGGATATATTCTAGAATATGGCTGTTCCTCTTTCAGCACAGAAATTGGCGCGCGCGCGCCAGACATTCAATATTTTCAACCTTTTCAACTCATTTTCCTTCGTCTTCGTTTCGGGCTCGATCATAACTCTTTTCGCTCTCAGGATGGGTGCGTCAAACAGCATCATAGGATTATTGAACGCCCTCGTATACATCACCTTCTTCATGCTGCCGCTGGGGAAGCGCATGGTGCGGCACTCTTCGATTATAAAAGTATTCGGCTGGGGCTGGGTCATACGCTACATAGCGCTTGTACCTGTTCTGTTTGCCCCCTTGTTTGCGTCGAAGGGCCAGATGGGTCTCGCCATCCTCGTCCTCATTCTCGGGACCGCAGGCTTCCATATTTCGCGCGGCGTGGCGATGATCGGCAACAACCCTGTGCTCGGCTTGCTCTCTACCGGAGGCGGGGACAAGCCCCGAAGCGATCAGGGTCGCTACCTTATCAACGTCTCCGTGGTGAACTCGGTCGCCGCCATTCTGGCAAACATCGTGCTCGCCTTTTTGCTCGGCCAGCAGGCATCCCTGTGGACCTACGCCATCGCGATCGGGATAGGCATCATCACCGGCCTCATCGGCTGCATTCTCATTTTCAAGGTGCCGGAACCCGACGCCTTCTCCAGCAAGGACGAGCTCTCGCTGTGGGACGTGACGAAACAAGCCCTCCTCAAACCCGATTTTCGCGCGTTCATCTTTACCTTCATGCTGCTGTCCTTTCTTTCGGGCATGGGGCGGTCATTTCTCCCTGTCTATGCGAAACAGATATTTGCTCAGGGCGATGACGCCATAATGGCGTATTCTATCGTCGCGGGGCTGGGCTCCATCGCGATGGGCCTCATTACCCGGCTTGTGGTCGACCGTTTGGGCTCCAAGCCGCTCTTCATCATCTACAGCGCGATCGGCTTTATCTCCTTCTTGCCCATCGCCATCATCCCGAGCTCAGGCGCGATGATGGGCGCCCCCGCGATGATCGGACTCTTTCTCTCCGTCGTCCATTTTCTCTCCTCCTTCGGGTTCGCTGGCGAGGAAAACGCCGCACAGGTGTACTACTTCGGTCTTGTGCCGAAAGAGAAAATGCTCGATCTGGCCGTGATCTACAATCTGGCGTATGGAATCGGAGGTTCTCTTGGGTCGTTTTTAGGAGGCGGCATACTCGAAGTGTTCGGCAATCTCGGCATTTCGACCCAAGGGGCCTTCAGGCTCTATTACGCGGTGATAAGCGTCATCCTCGTGGTGGTGATATACAGCATGCGCAACCTTCCGCACATGGGCGCGAAATCGGTCGGTCAGTCGCTCTCGATTTTGTTCTCCCCCCGCGAACTGAGAGCCTTCGATCTCTTGACAAGGCTCGACCAGAGCGCAAGCGCGCACGAAGAAGTGCGGATTCTCCAGGAGCTCGGCAAATCCGAATCGAAGCTCACGCAGAAGGAGCTTGTGGAATATCTGCATTCCCCACGCTTCGAGGTGAGATCGGAGGCCTTGCTTGCCCTCGAATCCATTCCGGAGCTCGACAGCGAGACGATCGGCGCGCTGATACGGGAAGTGAAGACCAATGTCTATTCCACAGCCTATGTTGCGGCGCGCATACTCGGAAAGCAGCGCTCGGATGTCGCCATCTCGGCGCTGACGGATTCACTCAAGGAGCCTGATTACATGCTCCAGAGCACTTCCATGGTCGCTCTGGCGCGCCTCGGTGCCCGCGAGACTATCACCACAATAGAAGAGGTCATACGCTCGACCGAAAATCCGCGGGTGCGCATCTCGGGCGCCTACTCCCTCGAGCTCTTCGGGTCCATAGAGTCAATTCCCACGCTCATCTCGTGTCTGAAAGCGGAGGACAGGCCAGCCAACGTGTCCGACGAGCTCGTACTCACCATATCGGGCATTCTGGGCATCGACAAAGAATTCTACCTTCTGTACTCGGAATTCATCGCTGACAACCGTTCGGGGGTGGCACAGCTGACCGCGCACGCGCATGACCTGCCGCTCGGAAAAGAGCGCGTCAACGCATGGCTCGCGGCCGTAGACCTGCTCTTCGCCCCAAGCCCGGACACGACGCCGCTCGCCCGGCTCCTGTTGAGCAGCTCAAAGATAACGAGTTCGCTTCTCATCCTCAGCGACGCGCTGCTGGACCCGCAACTCGATTATCCCGGCTTCAACTACCTCTGCGCGTATGTCGCGATCCATATCGAGAATCTGAAGGACTACTGAAGCGCGACGCGACGCTTTTCCGGGTCGGGATTCGGTCTGTAGAGAATGGCGTTGTTGCCGATCAGCCGGACAAGCTCCGCGCGGGTCCTGGAAGCGATCTCCTCCGAAATCCCGCGTTTTTCATCCTTGAAATCGAGGAATTTGACCTTTATGAGCTCGTGGTGGGCGAGGAGCCCCTCAATCTGCGAGAGAAACGCCTCGGTGACCCCGTGCTTTCCCAGCGTCTGCACGACACAATCCCGCGACGCGAGGGAGGTCAACAGGCTCCTCTGTTTCGAAGAGAGCATACGGTTTTCTCCTTCTCAGAATGGCAGGGACATTAAAAACGAAGTAAGCATGCGAACGATCCAGCCACCGAGCCCTCGCGCCAGGAGCACCACGACAAAGCCCGTTATGAGCCCCTGAAGATAATCCACCGCCCTCCCGCGATATATCAGCCTGTTCACCTTGAAAAGAAGAGGATTGATGATGCCGTCCAAAATCTGCCAAAGCGGGTGAAGCGTCGCGATCCGCGCAATGAATCCAATGGTCCGCACGAGGACGATGACAAGGAAAAATCCCAGCAGAAACGAGATCGCCGACCAGCCCGCGTCCAGTATCAGACTCAGGATAAAACCGAATGTGATGCGCACCGCGTACGAGAGCGTCATGAAGAGATTGTTGACGACCGAGAGCACGGCGAGCGCGACAATCGGGCTGAAGTCGACGTTGGGCGTACGAAACAACTCAATTCCATGAAACAAGTCGAGGTAGGGATCCGTAAACCTGGCAATCAACCTGCCCCCTTTCGTATTGACAAGCGAAGGCACCCACGAGAAAAACACACGCACTATGCACAAAAGCATATACACCGAGACCACTCCGCTCACAATTCGGGCAAGAGTCGTAAGTATCATGAATTATCCTCCGCACATCAGTTCTTTATTTGACAACCGATATTTACTATACTGAAATCGATGCACATAGGCAATGTTCACATTGGCACATGCGGATTCTCTTATGAAGAATGGAAGGGCGCGTTCTACCCCGCAGATCTTCCCTCGCACGAGATGCTTCGCTATTATTCGCTCGTCTTTTCATTCGTGGAACTGGACAACACCTGGTACCGCATACCTAATCCCGCTCAACTTGAGCGCATGGCGCTTCTTACGCCGAGCGATTTCCGGTTCTCGCTCAAGGTGCACCGCAGCCTCACTCACGAGATCGACGAACATTGGCAGGCGCACGCGGCCGAATTCCGCACCGCGGTCTCCGCGCTCGCGTCGAGCGGGCGTTTAGGATGTGTCCTGGTACAGTTGCCGTACCGATTTTCTTATACTTTAGAAAATCGCAAGTATCTCGCGAATCTCCTGGCGACACTTTCGGATTTTCCGCTCGTCGTCGAGTTCAGAAACGCGACATGGTACCAGGAACGAGTGTTCAACACCCTCCGTGAGCGAAACATCGGTCTCGTGACTATCGACAGGCCGGATTTGCCCGGCCTGCCGCCCGAATCCGCGATAATCACTTCAGATATCTGCTATTACCGGTTGCATGGGCGCAACGCGGATCTGTGGTGGTCCGGCGACGCGACAAGCCGCTACGAATACTGTTACTCAGAACAGGAAATCAAAGACCGGGCCCGGCTGGTACGCGCCATGTCTAATCAGGCAAAAACCATCTTCGTCGCCTTCAACAACCACGCGTGCGGGAACGCGCCTAAAAACGCGGCCCTCCTGCAGTCGATCCTCGCGGAGCAACAGACCTGAACCGCCCGGCCTGGCGCCGGTCACGCGCCCTTGCCGGCAAAGTCGTCGAGACTTTTTGAGAGTCGCTCCCAGTCCGCGACGAGAGGCGCTTCCGCGGTGAGACAGCCGTCGATCACGGGAACGAATACGACGAGTTTCTTTATCTCTCCGCCATTCACCTCGAGGAGCTTACGCAGAGCCTCGCGCTGGCGCGGATCCAGCATGTCGCGACTGATGACCTCGAGCATGCCCTCGGAATACAGGGTGACGGAGAGCCAGCCGCTTTTCTGCACGAAATCGACGGTGTGGAGGGCTCCGCCGGCGATCGTGGGGTGCGAGGAGAGCCAGCTCTCATGGAAGGAGGAAACAGCGATGGTGCGCCCGTCAGGGACGATCCACCAGGCGCCTGTCGAAATTTCGAATGGTCTTCTCATGGGTTCACCGCCACTTCTAAAGTGCGCCCATCTCGGGACGGCCGGATCGCGGAGCGCGCCGAGGCGTTCCGCTGCGCATCAAAAACGCTCTGAAAGCCGCAAAATGGGGCGGTTCACCCGACAGAATGGAGGCGCCGCCTGGCAAGCCTGGCTGCGCCGGCAGCATAAGTTCGCGCGCCCACAGCATGAGTCGTTTTACACCCACGTGCCGCAAGATTCTGTTGAGCGAAAAATCGCCGTGGCGGTCGTCGCCCAAAACAGGAAGCCCAATGCCGGCCAGGTGGCGCCGGATCTGATGCATGCGCCCAGTTTTCAACTCAAGCTCCAGAAGCGAGACGGTGACGAGGTCCCCCCTGGCCTCAGCAAACTGCCGATCCGCGAAAGTTTCCGGCTCTTCCGCGGCAAACTCCCAGGTCTCCTTGAGACTCCAGAGGGTACGCGCCTCCTGTGCCCCCTTGCCGCCATCGAGCACGTCGTCGATGTCGCCCTTTTCTCTCCGGGGCTGTCCCGAGGCCCACGCGTAATAGCGCTTTTTTACATCCCGCGTAGCGATGAGCCCCGACCACCGGCCCGCCGCCCGGCCGTCTTTCGCCAGGATCATGCAGCCGGCGGTCTCCTTATCGAGCCTGTTCACGGGGAAAGGTCTGTACCCCAGCTGCCGTTCGAGCAGCGCGACGACATCATCGCGCACACCTTCCCCTGGCTGCGCCGCCAGCCCGGCTGGTTTATCGACAACGATAATTTCGTCATTCTCCAGCAAGAGGGGAATCATCTCTGTATAATAGCAGAATTCCACAGGTAAAAAAAAGACAGTTCCGGAGAACTTCACAGTATGCGGCCTCGTTTTGCCAAATCCTGCATTTACTATCGCGAAATACTGTATGATTGCAAATCTCGCATCTAATGCTATTGAACAAGGTATAAGAGTGAATTAGAATTCAGTCGGAGATCACTATGACCCGGAAAAAATGGCTCATTGCCGGCATAATCCTTTTCGTGCTTGCCCTTCCTGTCTTCGCCCAGAGTACGTCGACAGACCCTACCGCCCAGATCACCCAATTCATCTTCCAGCTCGCCGTCATCATATTCGCGGCAAGACTCGGCGGCATGGCCGCGGAGGCTCTTTCCCAGCCTTCCGTCCTCGGGGAACTCATCGTGGGCATCATCATCGGTCCTTTTGCATTAGGGGCCATTCCTCTCCCGGGTTTTCCTTCCGGTTTATTCTCCATAAACGGAGGGGAACCTATCTCCTTGATACTACAGGCATTCTCCAATGTCGCCGCAATTATACTGCTCTTCTCCAGCGGGCTTCAGACCGACCTCGATATGCTCATGAAATACTCGGTGGCCGGAAGCATCGTGGGCTTGGGCGGTGTCATATTTTCTTTTGGGTTCGGCATTGTGTTCGGGGCATTTTTTACTCATCAGGCTCTTTTTGCTCCTGTAAATCTGTTTATCGGCATCATGAGCACCGCGACCTCGGTGGGCATCACCGCGCGCATCCTTTCGGACCGCAAGAAAATGGATTCGCCCGAAGGTGTCACCATTCTTGCCGCGGCGGTATTCGATGATGTGCTCGGCATCATTTTCCTCGCCGTCGTGCTTGGAATCGTCGCGGTTCTGGAAGGGAGCAAATCGGGCAACCTTTCCGCGGGCGCAATTATCGGCATCAGCCTCAAGGCATTCGGCCTGTGGCTCTCTTTCACCGCGCTGGGGCTCATTTTCTCCAGAAAAATTTCGGCCTTCCTGAAGAAAATCGGCGGTGAGGGACACTTCAACATCCTCGCGCTCGGACTCGCGTTCTTTATCGCAGGGATATTCGAGATGCAGGGACTTTCGATGATCATCGGTGCCTACATCGTGGGCCTGAGCCTCTCCAAAACCGAAATATCCTTCATTGTCCAGGACAAAACAAAAGTCCTCTTCGAGCTGTTCGTGCCACTTTTCTTCGTCGTCATGGGCATGCAGGTTCAGATCTCGAAAATACTGGAACCTTCGGTTTTGATATTCGGGCTTGCGTTTACTGTCGTCGCCATGCTCGCCAAGGTGCTGGGCTGCGGCCTGCCCTCTCTGTTCCTCGGCTTCAATAAAATCGGAGCTTTACGGATTGGCATCGGCATGATCCCCAGAGGCGAGGTCGCCCTCATAATCGCTGGCATCGGGCTTTCCTCGAAAATCGTGTCTCAAGAATATTTCGGCGCGTCCATACTTATGACTATCCTGACCACCATCACCGCGCCGATCCTTCTCAACCTCGTCCTGGACCGCGGTGGCCGCGGAACTATAAAAGAGGCCAAAACCACCACTTCCGAAGAATTTGTCGTCGACTTGCCCAACAATGATCTCGCCAGCCTTGTGTCCGTGTACCTCCTTGAAGACCTCCAGCGTGAAGGCTTCTATGTCCAACTCATGAGCATAAGCGACGATATTTCCCACATCCGCAAAGGCGATGTCTCCATATCGATGAAAATTGCGGAGCACAGACTCATCCTGGAGGCCGCATCGGAAGATATCCCGTTCGTTCAGACCCTGGTATACGAGACCATGGTCAAGCTCGATGCAAACCTCGATAAGCTCAAAGAGACCTACGATCCCACCAAGATGCGCCAGCAAGTCGCCAACATTTCAGGAAGCCGCAAGGACACGACCTTCCGCAGAATTCTCGATCAGCGATGCATCCAGATCAACATGAAAGCGGCGACGAAGGAAGAGGCAATTGTGGAACTCATTGGTCTTTTGGACAGTGCTCATCTTCTGAAGGATAAGGACAAAGTGCTTGCCGACGTGCTCGAGCGTGAAAAAATCATGTCTACGGGCATGCAGAACGGTATCGCCATTCCCCATGCCCGTACTTTCGGCGTCGAAAAACCGGTCCTGGCTATCGGTATCCACACACAGGGCATCGACTTTCAGACCATCGACGGGACGCCGGCCCATATCATCGCGCTCATCGCCAGTTCGGAGGGCGATCCGGCGCCGCACATGCAGATACTCACAAGCCTCGGCGCGACTCTCGGATCCGACATCGTGCGTGAAAAGCTTCTGCGCGCAAAAACACGTGAGGAAGCCGCAGGGATTCTGGAACTGTGAGCCACGACAGACATTGAAGAAGGAGAAGAGGCGCGCCGAGCACGATCAGAGGGCTACGCTGCAGTTTTTGCCGCGGCCTTTCGCCTTATACATGGCGGCATCGGCGCGCGACAGGAAGGTGTCGATAGTATCCCCGTCCTCGAGTTCGGCGATACCGAGGCTTATGGTCGCCCCCAGACTTTTACCGTCGATCACTCTCAGGCTTTCAGTCTCAAAATGCGTGCGGATGCGTTCGGCGATGCGGAGCGCGTCCTGTCTCGAGACCTTGGGCATAAATATGACGAGCTCGTCGCCACCGTAGAGACATGCGCTGTCGTTCTCCCTGGTGCAGGCCCTGATCGAGTGGGCGAGGGAGACGAGCATGTCATCGCCCACCTCGTGCCCGAATCGATCATTGATTACTTTGAAGTTATCGATATCGAGCATGATGAGCGAGAGGGGCTCCTTTATGTGGGATGCCTCTTTCATCGCCCGTCCCAGCTCCATCATCAAATAGCGCCTGTTCCTGAGCCCCGTCAGTGTGTCCGTCAGGCTCAGCTCGCGGAAATGTGCCTGAGCCTCCTCGAGCTTCTTTTTTTCAATTTCCAGATACTTGAAGCGGTCAGCGAGGGCCATCGCGAGGAAAATAGACTCGAGGGCAATGCCGATCGGCATTGCATTTACTGTCAGCGCATTCACAGACAACACTTTCAGGCCCATGAGAGAGAACATCAAGCCCCCTAATGCCAGCAGGCACCATCCAATGAGGAAATACCGTGCGGGGCGGTCTCCCTGTTTAACCCGCAAGGCTGCTGCAATTATCACAATTAAAGGAACAAAGATGCCAAGATAATGCGATATCACAAATGAAACTCGATCCGCACCGACGATTCCAGCAAATGAGACTACGCCCCCAAGCGCCGCGGCGCTTGCCAAAACATAAAAGAAACCCTTGCTTTTCTTCCGCAACTCCAAAAATGAAATAGTAAAAATCGTACCCCAGGTGATAAACTGCCCTGCCCACACCCAAAGCATTGCCTGATCAAGGCCCGGCACCACCCCAAAGAGCACTTTCGCAAAGCCTTGCACATAGAAAATCCAGAGTCCGACTGAAATATTATAAAAAACAAAGTAAATATATGAATGATAATAAAAAGACAGAAGGAGAAAAGCACTATAAAAAATCATCGCGATTATTATTCCGAATATCAAACCATATCCAAGATAGCTCTGTGCCTCGCTCTTTGCAAAAGAAGAGGAAGTGGCAAGCTCAACACTCATGAGCACATCGGTGTCACTCGATACGCGGAGATAGCAAGGTTTCCCTTTGAATGCCCCGGCAGGAAGAAAAAAGAAATAATAGCGGGAATGCAGTTCGCCAGGATTTGACTTTACCCGGGCTCCTAAGACGAAGCGGTCGAAGCCCCCATCGGAACGCGGCACATAGAGCTCGATATTATCAAGAATAATAGAAAAACTCGGTTTAACGACTAAAAGCCATTGATCTTCCCTATCCTCCGCATTGCTCCCTACCCCATAGCCCGGCCCCAGCCTATCGAGGGGAATCGTAAACCTGAGCCATGAGGCGGGGGCATGTTGACCTGTCCAGACAGGTCTTTCTCCCACCGGGGAAAAATGCGCGGAGAACTCTGGGGAGCTCACCTCACCGATCCCGAGCGCCGGATCCGCATTGAAGTAATAATCGCCTATCTGCTTGATATCTATAATAGAGGGAGTCTGTTCCTCCGCGAAAACCATCGGACAGACAAATATCATCCACGCAAAGAAGAGCAAGACCCAATTTTTTGAATTTCGAATCATTTAGAAGCTAGTATAGGCAAAAAATGCACATATGTGAATATCTTTCTGTATATATCCCTTCGCTCTTGTTAATATTACCGCTATTATGGGGTTCATGAAAAATCGCTTTTTTAGTTTCACGCAATTCTTAACTGCCATATTTACGCTACAAGTAGTTTTCTGACCATCTCAAGAAGAATCTCCTTCTATTCTTTTTACTCTCTTTGAACGGCCACACATACGGCTTCGAACGGTTTCGTATGAACTCTTTCGATAGTTTCTCGGTTTTTCATAGCCTCGAGGAATGTGTTCATGAAGCGTACCAAGGAGCACCTCTGGCTCCCTCTGCGCTTCATTTCAAGAGATCAGGTCGGCGAACATGACTCATCGATTCTGTCGGTTGAGCTTTCCTCCAAAGGCCATACAGAACCCGTAGCTGATCTCGTGCCTCATGGATAAAATGCCGGTATGGCGTTGATGACTCCTTGTGGACGTGTGTGTGATAATCACATCCTACCAGATTCCCTAATGCCGTTTCTTTACCCTTTTTGCCCTCCAGACTTGAATGGGCGTCTAGTATGTCGATACATCATTCAGAATGATTGCACGAAAAAAGAATATTGATAGACGAACATGATGGCAATGATTGAAAATCAGAGAGCGATTATTTACAGTACATATGTGCAGAGAGCTCTCTTACTCATATGTGCACTGGTGGGCATGATTGTCTCTGGTTGCCAGCAAAACCCAGTGTATTTGAAACTACAAGTAGTCTTTGACGCTTCTGAAGGCGCTGTTAAAATAGCCCCTGATTCATCGAACATTAAAAAAAATGATAGCGTCGTACTCACAGCCATTCCAAATTCAGGCTATGTGTTCGAATCGTGGAGCGGGGATATCAACTCTTCACAAAATCCGCTCACATTCACGATAACCCAAGATCTCACGATCGAGGCTCATTTTGCTGTCGATCCTCAATCAGCCATCGCATACGCTCTCGAAGGAAGCTGGGCATCTTTCGACAAGTCCGATCATTTCGCGAATACCGGCACCGTCTCGAAGGCGGTCGGTCGCAAGGATATTTCGAATTTCAGAACGGTACATTATTACGATATGAACCAGGCCCCCGTGCGTCGCGACAGGGCAATCCTGGTAAAATTGCGTGATGGCGAAAATCCTTCGTTGTCGCGAGAACTGAACTCCTTCGGCGAGAATGATAAAAAATTGAATTCCTCGGCGCCATTTCAGCGTATCATCATAGATCAGAAGAAATCCGCCGAAATTGATTCAATTGTGGACTATTACAGATCGCTGCCAGATGTGGAATGGGCAGAAGAAGACCATCTCTCAAAAACACTCCTTGTTCCAGATGATGCGTTTTATTCATATCAATGGAATCTGAGCAGGATCGGTATGCCCGCTGCCTGGGATTATACCTTGGGAGAAAGCTCTGTGATCGTCGCGGTCCTTGATACCGGAGTCTATTTTCAGCTCGATGATTTTGCTCAGACAAAATTTGTGCGGGGCTATGACTTTGTTCATGATACCACGACACCACTCGATGACAACGGTCATGGAACTCATGTCATTGGGAGTATCGCGGAGTCTACTAACAATGAGATAGGAGTCGCCGGGATGGCTCCCAACATAAGCATCATGCCAGTTAAAGTGTTGGCATCCGATGGATATGGTCTAGATTCTGATATCGCCGCAGGTATTTATTTTGCGACCAACAATGGGGCTTCGATTATTAATTTGTCTTTTGGTGGTGAATATTCGATCGCTATCGACGCATCCATAAAATATGCGACAGATCAAGGAGTTCTCATCATTGCCGCGGCTGGGAATGAAGCGGCTCCCACGCTGAATTACCCGGCGGCACTTCCGGGAGTCATGTCTGTCGGTGCCACGAATGACGCGAATGTAAAGGCTCCATACTCCAATTATGGAATGGGACTTGATATTGTAGCTCCAGGGGGAGACCTGAACCGAACGCTCCATAATCAGGAGTACGGCGATGATTACCCGGCCGGGATTCTCCAGCAAACTAGATATGATGGCGAGATTGGCTATTGGTACCTCGAGGGAACTTCGATGGCTGCGCCTCATGTTACCGGACTTGCGGCCCTCTTAAAATCAAAAAATCCTTCACTCAGCGTTGCTGATATTGTCTCGATCATCGAAGAATCAGCAACCGATCTTGGTTTGGCAGGGTACGATACAACATACGGGTGGGGTCTCATCGACGCGGCCAAAGCGCTCGGCATCCCCGGGTATATCATTCACGATATCATCACTTCAGCCATTCTTCCGAAGTCAGGAGCGCTGGAAAAATGGAGAATACAAGTCGCACCGGGCACCATCGATGCGACACTAGAATATTCTAAAGAGAAGGGAAATTTGAACCTTCACCTGCTCAATGCCGAAGGAGCGCAAGTCGCCGAAAGCACACCGGAGAACAGCACAACACATCTTGCGTATACGGTCCCCGCGACATTTCAAGGGACATATTACCTTGAGATTTCGTTCCGTCAGTAATTAATTAAAATCGCGCACGAGTAAAAAGGGAGGCCGCCCGAAAAAGGGCAGCCTCCCTCGCATCTCTTCGGTGCATGACGTCTTCAATGATCAAAGCATCAATGCGAACTCCTCACGGACTTCAGCGACTTCTGTGTCGCCCCCGCCGCCGAGGCAGGAATCGTGTCACTGACCGTCTGTCCCATAATGTACTTGATCGAGCGCACCAGCATCAGCTTGAACAGATCCTTGTAGGTCGTGTTGAATCCGGTTGGCATCGTTGTCGGACCATTGGTGACATAGTACTCGAGCGGTGCGGTGGTGGCGAGCACTTTGCCCGTTCCGTAGCGATATTCGATGTAGGTCGCCAGACCTCCCGTGTCCTCTTTGACATACACCATGAGGCCAGTGATATTCGCGTCGTCGAGGTTGTCGAAACCGCCGTGGCTCGCATAATTGCCATACAGCTGGGTCGGGAAATTCTTCGTGATCGGATGCTGGAAGTACACAATATCGTTGTAATTCTCGTAGCTGTCCGCCCATGTCACACCGCCCGGCAGGCTCGATGTGAAGTTGCCATTCAGCCAGCCTCCATCGCAGGCGATCCAGTACATTGTACCACCGTTGTATACAAAATTGTCGAACTTCGATTTATTAGTGGTATATGCAGTATAGAATGCCGTAGACTGGTCGCCGCCGATGATGATGACATCGCCCACTGTCGGTGTGTAGGATGCCATGTCCGAGCTTGTCTTGTACTCGTACTGATTCTGGCCGGTGCCCTGGGTGAGCCCGGCGTCGTCGGCAAGGATATCGCCAATCGAAGAGGTCTCAAACCATTCTGATCCCGTATCCCTGAATATCACTACATGGTTGCCCGCCTTGATCAGCACGAGATCGGGGACGGTCACGGTCTCATTGGCCCCGATGGTCACTGTGGTGCTCGTGGGCTGGTACACCTTGTTCGGATCCGATGCCTCTACGATGTAGGTGCCAGACTCGAGCCCAGTAAAACTGAAGCTTCCGGAGTTGGCAGTTGTCATTGAAGTCGGCACAAAATCCGTCGATGTCGTCGATGTGATGCTGACAGAAATTCCCGCGTAGTTGTTCGCCGATTTATCGTAGTACTTCGCGGTGCCATTGATTGTGGAACCTGTGAAGTCATCCGTGGTCAGTGTAAGCGACAGCGAGGATGTCTTCCCTTGATAGATTCTCAGAGCATACACACTTCTCCATGCTCCAGCCGCCTGTGACGCGACGAGTGTGAGCACATACGACCCTACCGGCAAGGTGTCGTTCGAGTATGAGAAACTCGTACCACTGACCGTCACCGTGAAATTCGTATTCGTGCCACCGGTGGAAGGAGCGATGACACCTGTGAACGTGCTGAGTGTGACAGTAGAAGGTATGGTACCACTCAATGAAAAGGTCCCCACGCCACTTCCGTCCTTCACCGGCGTCAGCACCACAGCGACATTCACCGTGTCATTTGCCACGACCGTGGCCGTACTCGTGCCAGATGCCACGATAGATCCTGCCGCATTCAATCCTTTGACGGTGAATGTCCAGGCTCCTTCAGCGAGTTTGCTCTCCGTGTGTGGACTCGTGGTAAATGCCTTATCTGGAAGTGTCGCGTTGTTGGGGCCGGTGCCGGAGAGGATGTAGCTGGTTATCTGTATTTCAGCATCGCTAGGCTGAATGGTCTTCGCCACACCTTTCTCGATTGAGATCGAGACATCGCCTTCCTTTATGTTCTGGCCAAGAGGCTGCATGCACCCAAACAGCAGCCCGGCAATGGCAAGAATCAGCAATGAAATGCAAATGCTATTCGTTTTTCGTTTCATAATCTTGCTTCTCCTCTTGTTATCGCTTCCGCCGCTCATGGGTTCCGCGCCCTAATACTGTATGTCCACGCCGTTCCGGATTCGCCTCCGATGATGGTAATCTTGAAGTGCTGCTGCGTTCCCTTCGCGAACATGGCGAGTTTCTCACCATATCCTGTGCCCGCTATACCTCCTGGATACGCCGCATTCCCTTCGTAAGAAGCATCGCCGCGCCATCCAGAATCGTAGACGAACGTTCCGTCAGGATATTCGACGATGTACTTGTCCGGCATGCTGTAGGCATCAAACTGTAGATCAAACACGCATCCTGTCGGCAGGCTGCTGATGTCCCATGTATCCACCGTGATACCATAACCGCCTGAGTTCGCGGCTTTCCAAGAATCAAGAACAGTCAAATCGTAATCGGTTCCGGCGTTCGCGGTCCCTATCAGCACGCTCGCATAGGCAGTCGCGAGAGTGTTGGGAGTGTTGGTGCCATCATCGATCGTGACAACCAGACCATAGGCGCCATTCGCCGTATACGCGTGCGAAATTGTTGTCGTCGCCGCTTGATTGGAGACCGATACCACCTTGCTGTCTGTGGTGCCATCGCCGAAGTTCCAGTTGAAATTGATGGATGTTTGATTCGATGGCAAGCTACCGGCGGTGAGCGTGAATGTATACGTTGTGTTCGTGGTACCATTCGTCACGGAAGCCGGATCGATCGAGAGCGTTGCGGCAACAGCGACAGGGATGATTTCCACAGAAAATTCCTCGGAAGACCGGTAATCTCCCTTTCCCACGATGAGTGTAATGATATGCGTTCCCAGATCGAGACTCGCGCCGATAGTGAGCGAACTCGATGTCGCTCCAGATATCGCTCTCCCATCCAGGTACCACGCGTACGTATCCGGCGTCGGAGTGACCGTTGCGCTCACTGTCATATTCTGATCTTTTTCTAGCTGCGATTTTTGGCCGCTGAACGTGATCGTTGGTAGCCATGGATTCGTGGTAGATACTGACACCGAACCATTCGGAGTCAGTAAGTCACACGACACCAATAATGTCAGAATTAAGAGACTGCAGCACAGTATCCAATTGCGCCTTTTCAAATTTTGCCTCCTTCAAGCTCAAGCTTTGCGGAACGCAAAGACTTCCTTCTAATTATAGCAGATGTAATTCTGTTTTCAAGGAAAAATAGAAAAATTGGATATCATAGAGTTATAGGATATTTAATTGCTCTTTAGGTGTTCCATCCATCATTGAATCTGAGTGATTGATTCGATGATGATAGTAAAAACCTTGCCTTGGCGCTTTAGCATACCGAAAACAGCTACTTTCCCCACAGCACCTCGGCCACTCGTACCTTTACAAACTCCACCAACGTAGCTTTCATTGATTTTTGTCTTACCATTGAATATTTCAGTTGCATCTTGGGCTAGATAAAATGCAATTATTTGACGAATTTTGCGATAAAAGAGAACAGTAGGATTAAAATTTGTACCCAGAATACCAGCAGATGAACGAGCTGTTACTTCTAGTAAAAAACACTAGTGGTTTCCCTTGGGCGTTGTTTTTTATTTTACAATGAGTTATTTGCTCTTTTTAAGCATATCATGGGACTTTATCTAATAAAGCCTTAAAAATAACAAAATAGTGGAGCGATCCTCTTTCCATGGAAAGTCGATGAATTTTGTGAAGTAATAGGGCACTACATGACTCAAGAAAGTAACTTTATGATACGTCTCAAGTCTTGTAATAATGAGGTGCGGGCGATAATGAAACTCAACAGTTTTGGCTCAGATAGGGCCTGCTGACCCAAGGGACAAATGGACAATTTGGAATGGTCGTCCCCCGGGCACCGGCAGATATGTTTTCAATACTTTTCCAGCTGCTTCCGGAACGCCGCGAGGTGATTGGACGAGGCGTCGCGCAGACGGGTGAAAAGGTCGGCGACGGCCGCATAGCGCGGATCGCGCAGCACGGGCTGAGCCAGAAATCGGTTGTACATCGCGATGTTGTTTATTTCAGCCTGAACCCCTGCCTGCGCCGCTTCCTTCAAAGTCGAAGGTACATGAATATACTTCGCCGCCACATCCACAGGAAGCGCCAATTTAAGGCTCGCAAACATGTCCTTGAGCCACGCGATATGCTGCTCTTCGGCCTGTTTAATGTTCGAATACGGTGGTATCTGACCGAATTTTGTCATTATCGCCACATATTCCGCGCGCGCCAGATATTCATCCTGAACCGCGTAGGTGAGCATCGATTCGATCGTGAGCGCATGGTCCGAGGATGCCGCCGAATTCCCATAGAGGGGGAGCGTCCCCTGGGCAGAGATACCCAGGACAGCCACGAATCCAAGTATGATTGCCGATGCCAGTATATTCCTTTTCACTTCAAACTCCTTTGCGCACGCGGACGGTTGAATAAAGATACGCATGCATTATGGAGTCGCTTCCTGACGAGAAATGGTTGCAAAAAATCCCCACACTCAAAAAAGCCAGCTCCCCGACGGCGCGGGAAGCTGGCTGACTTTTTCAATGCATCTTTTTGACCGGAATACGAGGTCTCTTCAAGAGCGTGGAGCTTAGGCCCACACCTTCTTCAGCACATTCAGGACGTTGCCGCCTATCGCTTTCGCGATGTCCGCATCGGAATACCCGTGCGCGACGAGCCACCTGGGAATATTGAGGGAGGCCTCCGTCGGGTTCTCGAGACCTTTGACAAAGGGAACTTCCTTGTATTCCACGGCGTTGTTGCTTGTGTCCTTCTTCGAGAGGCTGGCGGCGAATACATGGTGGAGGCCGACGTGATCCCCATACAGAGAGTCGATGCCGAAGGTCACGTGATCGATGCCGACCAGATTGGCCACATACTCGAAGTGTTCCATGACCGATTCGATGTCGTGCGTGAGATTGGTGTGGGTCATCGTGGTGTGGGGCGCCGACTCAATGCCGATTACGCCGCCTTTTTCGGCGACCGCGCGCAGCACATTGTCGCAGAAAAGCCTCTTTGAATCCCAGAGGGCGCGCGCGCCGACATGGCTCAGCACGATGGGCTTCTCCGACCAGAGAATGGTGTCGAGAGCCGTTTTGGGACCCGCGTGGGAACAGTCGATGAGCATTCCCACCTTATTCATCCTCCGAACGGCTTCCTTGCCGAACTTAGTGAGACCGCCGTCTTGGTCTTCTTTCATGCCGTTGCCCAGCGCGTTGGATTCAGAGTACGTAACTCCGAGGAGGCGGACGCCCAGGCCATAGAGGATGTCTATCCTGTCGAGCTCATTCTCGATGGGCGCGGCGCCTTCCATGCATGGCACCCAGGCTATCTTGCCTTCTCGGTGCGCCCTCTCGATGTCGGCGACGGTCTTGCACTGGATGAGAAAATCCTGGTGCGCCAGATCGCAGAGGCGCATGCCCAGATCGTGCAGGACATCCGTCCATTTCCATCCGTTCTTCGAGGTGATCTGGCAGGTGCCGTCCATCATGTTGTCAAACACGCAGTCGATGTAGGACTCGGCGAGCGCGTCGTAAGCGCAGAATTCTCTGCCGTCGCGATTGTAAGTCTTCGTCTCCTCAATCCTCTTCGGAAAGTAGGTGGGGTGCTCATGGAGCGAAATGAAGACATTCTCCTCCATGAGCTTTTTCAGTCGGCTTTCCTGCGCCTCGTCGAGGGGGATGAGATACCCTCCCGTCCAGTTCCAGTCGGCAAATTCGTACGAGGGATAATCGACATCCGGCTCGAGATAGGAATATGCCTTGTAGCCTTTATAGGCCTTTTTGATCCCCATAAAATCCTCACTATTTCTTGTAGACGTTCACGATATCCTTAACGTCGAGGAATCCGTACAGACCGGGCGTCAGATCCCAGCCTTCGTAACTCTTCGAATAGCCGTAGGCGTTGATCGAAACCCATGCGTTGATGACGGGGAGTTCTTTGACGAACTCTTCCTGGAACTTGTTGATGATGGCGACTCGCTTGTTGTAGTCGGGCTCCGTGAGGGACTGATCCAGGAGCTGGTCGATCGTCGCGTTCTTGTAGTCCATGAAGTTGAGCGACGCGTCCGAGCGGTAGATCGTGCCGAGCGAGGAGTCGGCATCGTCGATGACGCCCCATTCGATGCAGTTGATGTCGAAGTTGCGCTGCTTCACGACGCGATCCGTATAGGTCGCGGGATCGACCGGCTTGAGGTTGATCTTGATCCCCGCTTTTTCGGCGTTGGCCTTGAAGATGTTGACGATCGCATCGATATTGACCGTCGTGGTGCGGTAGATCAGTTCGAATTCGAGCGGCTCGCCGTTCTTGGACCTGAGGCCCGTCTTCGAATCCAGCTTATATCCCGCATCCTCAAGCAGCTTGCCCGCGGCGGCGATATCAAAGGGAGGATACTTGATCTGGGACTTCACCAGGTCTTTGTAGACCGGCGAGACCGGTGTGTCCATCTTGATCGCCCCGCCCTGCTTCGCCACGTTCACGATCGCGTCCCTGTCGACCGTATAGGCGATCGCCTTTCTCACCACGGGATCTTTGAGCATCGCATTCTTGTAGCTGAAACCGAAATAGCCAAATCCCAGGGAAGTGACCTTCCCCACGCCAAACTTGTTCGGGTCGGCCAGGAGCTGTTTCTGGGCGGCTACGGGGAGCGGAGAACCGGATACCTGTACTTCGCCGGACTTCATCGCCAGCACGAGAGCGTTGGGGTCCGGATACACGCGGAAAGTGATGGTGTCGAGATAGGGGCCTTTCCCGCTGCTCGCCAGCGACCAGTTGCTGACGCGCTCGAACTGGTAGTACTCGCCCTTCTTGTAGCTCTTCAGTTTATAGGGGCCGTAGCCGACGCCGTTGTACGCAAAAGTGTTGGGGTCGGTGACCTTCTCGTAGATGTGCTTCGGCACTATGTCGATCCAGAATCCGACCTGGGAGAGGAAGTTTACCTGGGGCTTCTTCAAATAGAAGGCGATGGTGTGGGCATCCTTGATCTCATAGTGATCGACGTTGGAGAACATGTCCGCGCCGTATCCGAGTTTGTACTTCACCAGATAGTCGCTGGTGAAGGCCAGGTCTTCGCTTGTAAGGGGCACGCCGTCGTGCCACTTGAGATCATGCAGCGTGATGGTGAAGACCTTCGCGTCGGAACTGATCTTGTAATCCTTAATTATATAAGGCACTTTATTCCCGGACTCGTCGATGCTCATCATGGATGGAAGCGCAATATTCATCACCAGCGAGGAATTCAAATCGTTGGAAATCCATGTCGCCAGATTGTAGGGATCTCCCGTGATCCCGACGACGAGATCGCCGCCGACCTTCTGTGCAACCAGCGGCTGCAACGCCGCTGCGAGCAAGAGTAACGATACGAACGTTACGATCCTGTTCTTACTCATCTGATACCTCCTGAAATTTTTTTCGCGACCAACGGACGCTCTTTCTTCAACAAAATTTTCGGAAATCACCGCAGACCCCGCCGGAGCATCATTCCCGAGCGGGCGGCTTTCACGGCACCATCATCCAGCGCGATTTTGCCGTTCACGAGGACATGGGAGACGCCGCGCGCCATCGTAAGGGGGTGCTTGTAGCTTTCCATGTCAGGCGCGGGGAACGAATAGGCGTCCGCGTCGATCACCGCGAGGTCCGCGGCGTACCCCTCGGCGAGCCTGCCACGTCCCGCGAGGCCGAAGTGTTCGGCCACCATGGTGGTGTTCCTGCGCACGATCTCTTCCACCGGAACGCCTTTGTCCCTGTACATTCCGAAAAATATGGGGAAGCCTCCCCGCCTCTGGAGCTCGTACCAGTCGAAAGGCTGTTCCGGGTCGCCCATGATTTCGTCGGTTCCGACCGACACGTAGGGATTCCGGACGATGGAGTCGACATGGCCGGAGAGAGGAAAGTCCTTTCGGGACGGCCCGCCGAGCCAGAATGTGTAGTCCTTCTCGTCGGCGAGCAGGTCGAGCATGCACTCGTCGGCCGGCACTCCCCGTTCGAGGGCGATGCCCTTGACCGATCTGGCCTCAAGCGCCGGATCTTCGGAGCGCACGACAAACAGGTCGGACTTGTCGCCCGAGAAAATCGACGCGTCCTTTTTGATGACTTCTCTGCCCTCCGGAGTCTGGAGCGCCCGTCTGACGCCCTCCGGTCCCGAGGCGAAGAGCTCGTCGGAGAGAGCCATGACGAAGAGGATGAGCCTCGATTTCGACGTACAGTGCCCGGTAGAGCGCGGAATCGTGTCGACCCTTACTGGCAGCCCTTCTTCCTCCACCGCCCGGAGAGCCACGTCAAAGGCCTCGGGGCAGGTCGACTTCAAGTGGCTTACCTGGATTTTTACTCCGGAGAGGCGGCCCACATTCACGAACTCTTCCGTCGCTTCTTTGATGCCGATCGCGTGCCTCAGATGGGCCGCCGCGACGCCATCGTATTCCCGGACGATCTTCGCGACCTCGACCAATTCCTCCAGTTTCGCGTAGCGGGAGGGCACGTAGTCCAGTCCGAAAGAAATACCCATGGCCCCCTGTTCCATGCCCGCTCGTATCCATTGTTCGATTTCCGCGGCTTCTTCTCTTGAGGGAGGCCTGTCGTGGGCGCCGTGCATGGCGGACCACCGCAGTGTCCCGTGGCCGAGGAGCGTGCCCATGTTTATGTTCGTGCCCGCCTTCCGTGCCGCCGCCATGTATGAGGCGAAGTCCGACCACGCGGGGAAGCGGTCGGCGTACGCTTCCTTCTGCCCTGTGCTGAGAAGGCCGTTCCCCCAGTAATATTCGAGCATATTGGCGGTGGGCCCCGGCGTTATCGAATGGCCGCAGTTGCCGTTTATGACCGTCGTGACCCCCTGCCGGAGGAAATGCTCATAATTTCCGTCGACAAAACAGACCCATTCCTCGTGCACGTGCGGATCGATGAAGCCGGGCATCACTATCCTGCCGGACGCGTCGATGACCCGGGCCGCAGGTCCGGCGATATTCTTGCCTATACGGGCGACCTTCCCGTCCGCGACCGCCAGGTCCGCGGAAAAGGCGGGAGAACCCGTACCGTCGACGACCACGCCGTTCCTGATGATGACATCATACATTGTCCGTACCTCCTTCTTTTTCCCCGGCTCAGTCCCTGCTCTTGGGATTGAGGGCATCGTTTATCGCGTTCCCCAAAAGGTTAAAGCATACAACGTAAAGAATTATCGAGATGCTGGGCGTGAACCACCACCAGTACGGATTGGGAGTATCGATGATCGCCCCCGCATCCCAGGCTTTCTTGATGATGGTCCCCCAGGACCATGTGCTCGGGTCGCCGAGCCCCAAAAAGCTCAGACCGGCCTCGGAGAGCACTGAAGTGGCCATGATGAGCGTCAGGTTCACCAGAATCGGCCCGGCGATGACGATGAGGATATGCTTGAAGAGAATGACTCTCTGCTTGATGCCCAAGCACCGCGCCGCTTCGATGAACTGCATTTCCGTGACTCTCAGGGTGGCGTTCCTCGTCACCCGCGCGAGCGAAGGCCAGGAGAACAGGCCGATCACGACCGCGACATTGGTGATCGACGAGCCGACGACCGCCGCGATGACGATGATGAGGGGCAGCACGGGCAGAGTGAGGAACACATCGATGAGCGTATCGATGATGGAACCGGGGACACCGCGGAAATACCCGGAGACGAGCCCCGCGGGAACGCCGATGGCGAACGCCAGCAGCACCGCTATGGACGACACATAGATGGACGTCCTCGCGCCCCATATGATTTCGGACAGGATGTCGAGCCCGAGCCCGTCCGTGCCGAAAATGTGCGTCAAGGAAGGGCTCACCATGATTTCGGTGCCGTATCCCTTGGGATAGGGCACAAAGATCGGGGCGATGAGTCCCACCAGCAGGAAGATGGCGACACCGGCCAGACCGACGAGCCCAAGTCTGTTCTTCCGGAATGCTGAGGCAAAGCTGCGCTGATTCATGCCCTGCCTCCCGACAGCCGTATCCTCGGATCGATTTTCGCCACCACGAGGTCGGTGATGAAGTTCATCGCCACGACCGTTATCGAAAGCATCAGGAACGCGCCCTGGAGCACGGGATAATCCATCGCGTTGACGGAGTCGTAAATCAGCCGTCCGACTCCCGGCCACGCGTAGATGGTCTCGGTCATGATCGCGCCGCCCATCATGGAGCCTATCATCAGGCCGGTCACCGTCACCGTCGGAATCAGGGCGTTCTTGAGTGCGTGCTTCCGGGTCACGTATCGGTCATCCCAGCCCTTGGCGAACGCGGTGCGGATGTAATCCTCCTTCAGCACATCGATCATGCTGTTCCGCGAGTAGAGGATTACCGTCGCCGAATTCCCCAGGAACAGCGTTATGGTCGGAAGCACGGAGTGCCGCGCCACATCCAAGACGTACGCGAAGCCCTGAGTCGGAGGCGGAGTGTAGGCGCCTCCGGTCGGCAGAAGCCCCAGTCTGTATCCGAAAAGATAAAGAAAGGCGAAGGAAATGAAGGGGATGAATATGGAAATCGCGAGCGTAATCAGAACGTTCACGACTCTGTCGAAGAGCTTGTTCCTGCGTTTCGCGGCGGTGATCCCGACGGGCAGGCCGATGGCCAGCGACATGATCAGCGTCGTGAACATGAGCAGGATGGTCCAGGGCAGACGCTGCATCAGGACCGTGATGACGGGTTCCCTCGTCTTAAAGGAATAGCCGAGGTCTCCTTTCAGGAGATTCAGGAGATAGATGCCGAACTGAGTGTAAATCGGCTTGTCCAGGCCGAAATTCTTCCTCATCTGCTCCTGCACTTCGGGGCTCAGCTTGGGGTCCACCATCAGGCTCACCGGATCGGCGGGCATGAGGCGGATTATGAGAAACGTGAGCATGATCGATATGAAAACGGTAAGAAGGCTCTTCATCAGACGCCTGAAAATGTACTCTGCCATATCGATTTCTCCATCAGCCCAAAGCAAAGGAACATCTCACGAGATGATTTTCCCCGATGGAAGCCATCTCGGCATGGCGGATGCCGCACTCTTCCCGTGCCATATAGCATCTCGTGCTGAACCTGCATCCGCGGGGCGGCGCCTCCGCGCTGGGGATGTCTCCCTCAAGAATTATTTTTTCGGACGCGACATCGAGGTCCGGCTCGGGAATCGCCGATATCAGGGCCCTGGTATAGGGGTGCGCCGGATTCTGGAACAGCTCGTCGACCGGGGCAATTTCGACGGCCTCGCCGAGATACATGACCAGAATGTGGTCGCTCACGTGCCGTATCACCGAAAAATCGTGGCTGATAAAGATATAGGTAAGGCCCAGCTTCTCCTTCAGTTCGGCGAAAAGATTCAAAATCTGGGACTGAATGGAGACGTCCAGCGCCGAGACGACTTCGTCGCACACCAAGAATTCGGGGGATACCCCAAGGGCCCGGGCTATGCCTATGCGCTGCCGCTGTCCCCCCGAGAACTCATGGGGATAGCTGTGCGCCACATCCGCCGACAATCCCACCATCTCAAGCAGTTCGGCGACCCTCGCCTCAATGCGGCTCTTCCCGTCCATCACCCTGTTCGCGCGAATCGGCTCCGCTATCGCTTCGCCGATTTTGATCCTCGGATTCAGCGACGCATAGGGGTCCTGAAAGACCATCTGCATTTCGCGCCTGAAAGTGCTCTCCTTCGACTTCGTCATCGAGAACAGGTCGACGCCTTTGAATCTCACCGAACCGGCGTTCGGCTCGATCAGGTTCAGAAGGAGCCGCGCCAGAGTGGATTTCCCGGAACCGGACTCTCCGACGATGCCAAGCGTCTCGCCTCTCTGCACCGCGAAGGAGACGTCATCGACTGCGTGTATCCAGACAGGCTTGGAGAACAGCTTGTGGGAGACATTGAAGTGTTTCGTGAGGCCCTTCGCCTCAAGAAAGGGCTGTTCCTGTTTCGTGCTCATGACAGCGCTCCGGAATAGAGATGACAGCGTACGGAATGGCCGTCCCTGATCTTCGTGAGCGGCGGCGCCTCGACCCTGCACAGATCCATGCAGCGATCACATCGCGGGTGAAAACGGCACCCTGAGGGGAAATTCTTCGCCGCCGGCACCATGCCGGGGATGGAGTACAGAAATTTCTGCCTTTCTCCCCTCAACGTGGGGATGGAGGCGATAAGCCCCTGTGTATAGGGATGGATCGGCTTCTTCAAGATTGTCTCGACATCCGCTTTTTCGACGATGCGCCCCGCGTACATGACGAGGACTTCTTCGCAGAGGTCCGCGATGATGCCCAGGTTGTGGGTAATGAGCATAAGCGAGCCTCTGCCCTTGAGCCGCTTCATCAGCGCAAGCACCTGCGCCTGAATCGTCACGTCGAGCGCCGTCGTAGGTTCGTCGGCGATGAGCAGCAGAGGATGACAGGCGATCGCCATCGCGATCATGACCCTCTGCCTCATCCCTCCGGAGAACTGATGCGGATAATCCTCAACTCTTTTTTCGGGGGCGGAGATGCCGACTTCCCGCAGTAGTTCGATCGCCGAGGACCTGCGATCATCCGGGGACAGTTCGGGCCGGTGACGGGCAAGCACTTCCTCGATTTGAAAACCCACGGAGAGCACGGGGTTCAGGGATGTCATCGGTTCCTGGAATATCATCGCTATTTTGCCGCCCCTGATGTCCTGCATCTCCCGCTCGGTCTTTTCAAGAAGATTCTCATTGCCCAGGAAAATCGCGCCACCCTGCACCACCAGCTGCTTCGACAGCAGCCGAATGGCGGAAAGGCCTGTTATGCTCTTGCCGCATCCCGATTCGCCCACAATGCCTAAAGCACGCCCTTCCTTCACCGAGAAGCTGAGCGAGTCGAGAAGATTGATGATATGCCCATCGTCATCCAGATATCCCGCTGAATAATTATCGAATATGAGGATGTCGTCTGGGGCTTGCCGTCCCTGTACCTCCCGCATGCGTATACCTATCTCCTTTGAATATTAAGGAGCGATAGTATGTCATGGGGTTATAAATGTCAACTCTTTTACTAAAGAATTATATATGTTTATGCAAAATTAATAAAAATTATTTCATTCTTTGAAATTGCATTTCTATTTTTGCTCATCAATGCGTAGATATCAGTTATCTGCCTTACAGATGAATACACTAAAACGGATATAGTGACTCTCACTGGAATCATGCGCTTTTCAATCGCTATGTCTTCAATGCTCTTGCGAATTCTCTATAAAGTCGGAAGCACCAATTTTCATTATTACACCTCAATTCTGTTGCGCCCTCTGTTCTTGGCCTGGTACAGCGAGCTGTCCGCGACCCTCAAGAGCTCATCGATATTATATGTTGATTCCCCCGCCTTACAGATGGATACGCCAATCGATACTGTTACCTTGACTGGAATCATGCGCTTTTCAATCGCTATGCCTTCAATGCTCTTGCGAATTCCCTCGGCGACTTCCATCGCCTCTTCTCTCTGCGCGTGCTGCAGCAACACGACAAATTCCTCGCCGCCATAACGGCCTGCAATACCAAATTTTTTACTTCTTATCTTAATGACACGACCAACCGCCGACAGCACTTTATCGCCGACAATATGGCCAAAACGGTCATTGACATTTTTAAAGTGATCTACATCTATCATGAGCATCGCCATATCTTTTTGAGCTTTCTGTCCCTGGCAAAGGGCTTTTTCCGCGCGCTCCATAAAATGGCGCCTGTTATAAAGGCCGGTGAGTACATCAAAATTCGCATATCTTCGCAGACGTTTCATGAGCAGTTTGCTTTCGGTCATGTCCCTAAACAAATAAATCCGCCCCAATTCTGAGCGCCCCTCGTAAATCTGAGTAAATTTACCTTGGTAATATCGTTTAGCGCCTGATAATTCGATCATCTTTTCGATTTTTTGATTCTGGGCAAGGTTGAATAATGCAGCATCGCTGGGATTGGATATAGGCTTGCCGATGCTGCTCACATCGAGCCATGGGAAAATTTTCTGCGCCGCGGTATTAAATTCCGAAATTTTGTTATCTTGGTCCAAAACCAAAACCCCGTCGTCGATACTGGTAAAAATTGAATACAACAAGACCTCTTCGGAGCTCAACGCTCCAAAACGAAATACCGCAATCGCAATAAAGAGCGTGGTAAAAGCGATGCCGAACGACCCAAGATCAATATTATGAGGCGAAAGTCCAAGCTGATATATGAGGATCCACGGCACAAGATTCACAGTCCCCAAAAGTATCCAAAAACTATCGGTGGAATAAGAACCCCCAGATCTTTGCCATGAACGCAACTGAAGGATAAAGCTTATAATAATAAGTAAGAATTGATAGATATTCTGAACCCAATACCAGGGCCCCTTCTCAATGATTACAAAACAATGCCCGGAGGCTGCAGATAAGCTCAGCGATCTATAAAAATAACCCTGATATTCCTGAGTGGCGACTAGAAAAAGCGTAATTGTCGGTATAACAAAAACAAAAACAATCATTCTGAATCGAGGGTTGTGGTTATACCATAATTTCCAAGAGAGCAGAAACCAAAATGACGAGATGAAGGCCAGCCCAAAATATTCAAAACTGAGCCAAAAACGGATATCGGCCAAAGAGCGAGCCCCTAACTCTGAAGCATAGCCCAAAATGTAGATAAATGAGCAGAGTGCCACGCAAAAGAAGTAACGCGCCAAATGGCTTTTTTGGCGTATCATGGAATAGATTACAAGCAGGCCAATCACGGCGCTCGCCGTATAAAGGATTATTCTGAGGGTGTCTATGCTCATGTCACTCTGTTCCATCTCTATTGTAGGGTAAGAATCGGGAACATGCCAGTGTCGCCGCAGCAATAAATATGCACATACTTCTATGGTTTTTTTAAAATCTGTGCGTCGCCTGCATCGAGCGCTCCAGCGCGGCGATTGCACTGTCGAGATCGTGTGAAATGAGTACGTTGAAAAGAATATCGATGGCCGCGAGCTGACTGATCCTAGACAGTTCCGCAGCGCTTCGATAAATTCTTTCTACAGAAGGAATTTCAAAGATAAGATCTGAATGATCGCGCAGCCGGTTTGGGCCGGTCATGGTCATCGCGATGAGAAAGGTCCCCCGCGCTTTTGCCTGTGCCGCGACTTCTATCATCTCATTCGTCTCACCTGAATATGAAATGATAAAGGCGATATCTTGCGGGCGAAGAGAACATGCGGCCGCGATCTGCGCATGAGTATCGAAGAGATATGAGCTGGGTATGCCGATCCGCGTCAGTTTTTGATGCAAGTCCAAGGCCACAAGCCCCGAAGCGCCAATGCCGAAAATTGCAACCATGCCAGCTGTCCGGATCCGTTCGGCCGCTTCTTCCACGACCTTGGGGTCAAGCGTCTGCGCGAGAGCGCCCATCGTGCGCCGTACGGCTTCGGTCATATCATGCAGCGCACGGGCACCCGGCGTCTGGGATTCAAGCTCCAAATCGGGCAGATATTTTTCTCCCCAACCCTGATACACATCCTTTGCAAGCCATATCTTAAAATCGGCATATTTCCCCGCGCCTATGTGCTTGCAAAACCGAACGACCGCGGCAGGACTTGTTCCCGCCTGACGGGCCAATTCGCTTATATTGAGGTGCAGCACCTTTTGCGGAGACACTTGTATAAATGCCGCGATCTTGCGTTCTTTCTCCGCGAGATCCGGCATTGCCGCAACAATGGTATCAAGCGCGCCCTGAGTCATTTTGATTTCTTCTCCGTGGAATACATCCGCATTGCCTCGGAGAGGCGTCCCTGCCCACGTTGGAGAAGGACGCCGGCCTCCATGGCGCCGATGCCAAGCGCGATCATGAGAATCGCGATCTTCGGCTTACCCCCCGAGGCCAAAAACACCGCCTCGGCCTCATCCTTTGTACAGCCCGTCGCCTGGCGAATAAGACGCTTCGAACGCTCCACGAGTTTCCGGTTGACGGGCATCAAATCCACCATGAGATTACCATAAACTTTGCCTATGCGAATCATGCTCGTGGTAGTGAGCATATTGAGCACAAGCTTCTGCGCCGTGCCCGCTTTCATGCGGGTGGAACCCGTAATGACTTCCGGCCCCACTTCAATGAGTATTTTGTGCTGGGCGATGCCGAAGGTCTTCGATTCGCGATTACAGGATATTGCGCCAACGCTAGCCCCCAAATCCTTCGCATATCGCATCGCGCCAAGCACGTAGGGCGCGGAACCGGAGGCGGTGATGCCCACAAGCACGTCTTTTGCGGAAAAATTGATATCGCGTAGCGCCTGCACTCCCCCCTCTGGCTCATCCTCAGCCCTTTCAATCGAGCTGCGCAGGGCGGAGTCCCCCCCCGCGATGAGGCCTACGACCATTCCTGGCTGAACACCAAATGTCGGCGGGCACTCGGACGCATCGAGGACGCCTAGCCTTCCAGATGTCCCGGCACCAATATATACGAGCCTTCCGTCACTGGTAAATGCATGGACAATATCTTCGACCAGAGCCGCGATATTCGGCAACGCCTTTTCTATCGCGAACGGCACGCCCTTGTCTTCCTCATTTATTATGCGCAGGATATCCATCACCGGGAGAGCGTCGATATTCGCGGAACGCGCGTTGCGCGATTCCGTGGTCGCGTGCTCCAGGGAATCATCGATCGAATGAATGTCCATGTGTGGTCCTTTCCTTCAGAATTGGGGCAAGATAACGCGCGAGGGCCCGGCCAAGGTCCCTGTGGGACTCGGCGGAAAAATGCAATCCGTCTATGGGGCTGCTTGAGATGATCTGACCAGAGTCAAAGAACAGACAGTCTTTTTCTTCGGCAACCTTCCGGAATACTTCCGCAAAGTTCTTCGACTTTTCGGGAGCGCCGATGAAACTCTCGGGAGTACCTTGGACGGAAAGTATGGGTGGGGGAGCGACTATCAGGATGCCAGGCGCATATTCCCCCCTCTGCCCAAACGGAAATCCCCTGACTTCATCGACAAGCACGCCCAGCCCCAGGCCTATATCATAGGCGGGCGCGGAGAAGCGACATTTCGCGTCATTGGTCCCCAGCATGATAATAAGCAGGTCGAGCGGAATATGCGTCTCAAGCAGCGCGGACAGGAAACCTGCGCCTTTTCTGAAGGCGGTTATCGGATCGTCGAAAACCGTCGTTCTTCCCGGTAGCCCTTCCTCAATGACAATCCAGCTCTCGGGAAGATTGTCTTTCATGACGGCGGGCCATCGGCTTTCCGGGGGATACCGAAAACCGTTTTTCGGATTATATCCCCATGTATTTGAGTCTCCGTAACATAAAATTCTATGCGTTCCCGGCCCGGACGGGGAAATAGGCAAGACATCCTCCTCTTTCGCGCCATTCTCGCAATCCCGCAGCAGCCTGTGGATTGTCAAAGGCCCTTTTTTATCAATATATCATGCCCGGATTCCAAAATAAAGCATGGGGTGAAATTTTTTTTCAATCTTATTCCATTTTTGTTATTGACATCTAAAAAATACCCTATAAAATGAAAATATCTTTTACTACTCGAGCTATTTTTTAGGAGGTTGTATGAAAAAAGCGAAATGGCTCTTTGCTCTTGCCATTGCGGTATTGATGGCACTTCCCCTCGCGGCTCAGAAAACCGAACTCACGTTCTGGACCTGGCGGCCTGAAGATACGGAGAAATACGAGAAGCTTCTCGCAACTTTCGAAAAGCAGAATCCTGGCATTACGGTCAAGATAAGCGCTTTCAAGAATACCGAATATAATACCATTTTGTCCGCGGCGCTTTCGGGCGGCTCCGGCCCCGATGTGTTCCAGAGCAGGGCCTACGGCGGGCTTGAGACCTTCGCACAGTCCGGCTATATGGAAAGCCTTGAAAAATGGGTGCCCGAGCTGAAGAACTTCAACAAGGACGTATTGAGGGGCGCGACGTCAGTCAAAGACGGCAAGGTCTACGGCGTTCCATTTGCGTCCCAGACTCTTTTCGTGTTCTACAATAAGCAGATATATAAAGAACTGGGCCTGAAGGTTCCGGAGACTTGGGACGAGTTCCTCGCGAATTGTGCGGCGGTCAAGAAAGCGGGCTATCAGCCTCTGGCGAACGGCGGTAAGGAAGGCTGGACGCTGGAAGTGATGATGGGATCGCTGTGCCCGAACTTCTACGGGGCGAACGATTTTTACGACGCTGTCGTCGCGGGCAAGACGACTTTCCAGGACCCGCGCTTCGTCTCCGCGATCGCGAAGCTCAAGGAGCTCACCCCTTATATGCCCGACCTGTACATGGGCGTAAGCTATACGGATATGCAGTCGGCGTTCATCAACGAGACGGCGGCCCACTTTATCGGAGGTTCCTTCGAGGCCGGCTATTTCGCGTCGCAGAATCCCAAGCTGGACTTCGATGTGTTCCCAGGGCCAACCGCCAAAAAGGGCGATCCTCACTATGTTTCGATCTATGCCGACGGGAATTTCAGTATGAACGCGGCCTCCAAGCAGAAGGAAACCGCCGCGAAACTGCTCAAGTTCTTCGCGGGTAAGGAGACGGGAGATTTCTTCATCCGCGAGCTCCAGCAGGTCTCAGCGGTCCCCGGCGCCGACACGAGCGCGTCGCCGTATATCACGAAGGTCCTTTCGTTCCAGAAATACAGCACGCCCTATATCTTCCTCGTAGGTTTCAGGTATAATCAGCCGACGGGCTCGACGCTCATACAGGCTGCCCTGCAGGGATTCCTGGCCGGCAAGATCGATGCAGCGGAAGTGTGCAAGCAGGTTCAGGAAGGAATCGCCACATATTACGAACCGTTCAAGAAAAAATAATTGACTGGACCATTTCGGGCACCCCGGCCTTTCGTCGAGCGGGGTGCCCGAGTTTTATGCCGAGAGTTGGACTATCATTAAGCAGGTGGATGTTCCGATGAACAAAAGAACCGCGGAAAGACGATGGATTCTCTTTTTTATCTCTCCGGCGCTCGCCGTCGTCTTCGTCATCATCCTTTTACCTCTCTTCATGTCGCTGTTCAACAGCCTTTTTTCCTGGAAACAGCTGATACGGCAGGATTTCATCGGCCTCGAGAATTTCCGGAAGGTGTTCTTTACAGAGCCTTACAAAACAAGATTCTTCAACGCCCTTAAAAATAACGGACTCTGGTTCATTATCACGATGCTTATTCAGAATGTCGGCGGGCTTCTCATCGGCTATTTCCTCTCCCGCAGGGTATGGGCCCACGAATTCTATAAAAGAGTAATATTCATCCCCGTCCTTTTTTCGATTGTCGCCGTGGGATTTCTGTGGAGCCTCTACCTGAGGCCCAACGGGCTTGTCAACGGATTCCTGAAGATTGTCGGATTGCCACAACTGACGCGGGCATGGCTGGGCGACGAGAGCATAGCCACCTTCTCCATCATATTCGTCAACATATGGAGATGGATCGGCTTCCCCAGCCTGGTCTTCCTCGCCGCGATCGACAATGTGCCCATGGATTGCCTGGAAGCCGCGTGGCTGGACGGCGCCACCGACCGGAGGGTGTTCTTCAAGGTCATTCTGCCGCTCATCGTGCCGTCCATTCTGATCATTACCGTGCTGACCATTATCGGGAGCCTCAATGTATTCGAGCAGATCTACACGATGGCCGGGCTCGACGGTGCTCCGAATTTCTCGACCGACACCATAGGGACGCTTTTCTACAGAACGGCATTCGGTTCGGTCGACTCGGGCAACCCCGAGATCGGCATCGGCTCGGCGATAGGCGTCATCATATACCTGCTGACCTTCCTGGCCTCGGTCGCTTCGATTGTGGGGCTCGGGAAGAAGGAGGTCGAGCTATGATCTCCGATCTCAGACTCAAAAATGCCACTCCCGGCAAAAAGATACTTATCATTTTCGTCCAGGTCGCGTTTATATGCTATTCTCTCATCATCTTCTACCCGCTTTTCAACATGATAATGTCCTCATTCAAGTCGACCAGGGACATCCTGCGATTCCCCTTCGCGCTTCCCCAGAAGCTCGACTTCTCAAGCTATAAAACCGTCTGGGTGGACAGAGGATTCGGACGGTTCTTTTTCAACAGCGTGTGGATGACCACAGTGTCCATGATTTTCGTGCTGCTGTTCGGATCTATGGCCGCATACGGCGTCTCGCGCTACGTATACCGGATGAGGACCGCCGTATACATGCTTTTTCTCTCCGGAATCATGCTTCCGTTGAAGGCCGCCATCATCCCGCTCTTCATGCTCATGAAAAAACTGGGGTTCGTGGACAAGCCGATCTCCGTCATTCTGATCTTCATCGCGATGGGTCTGCCCTCGACCATATTCATACTGTCGGGATTCATGAAGACGATTCCCAAGGACCTTGAGTACGCCGCCCGCATCGATGGCTGCAATGACTGGATGATCTATCGCAAGGTGATCATGCCGGTCATCGCACCGGCCATCGCGCTCGTGACAATCTACAACGCGGTCCCGATCTGGAACGACTTTTTCTTTCCGCTTGTCTTCCTGCAGAATCCGAAATACAAACCGCTACCGCTGGGGCTAACCAATTTTTTCGGACAGTACAGCACGGACTGGAGCCTTCTCTTTACGGCCCTGACCATCGCCATACTGCCAGTCCTGATTCTGTACATCTTCATGGCGAAGAATTTCATCAAGGGCATGACGGCGGGGGCGGTAAAGTAACCGCGCCGGACTCCACGTCCGGAGTAGCAATGCCATCCATATCGCTTTCATATGCCAGGAGAATAATATGACCGAGGTTGAAAAAAACTCGATTTCCCGGGAGTTTGAAAAAGAGCTCCTGGACAATATCGTCCCATTCTGGGAAAAATTCAGCATCGACGGAGAGGCCGGCGGTTATTTCTCCTGTCTCGGCAGAGACGGAACCATATTCGACACCGACAAGTTCCTGTGGATGCAGGGGCGCGAGCTGTGGTGCTGGTCGCATCTGTATCGGACGACAGACCGGAAAACGCAGTGGCTGGAGATGGCCGCGCGGGGCGCCGAATTTGTCCGCAAGTTCGGCAAGGCGCCCAACGGCGATTATTATTTCTCCCTTGACAGGCGGGGGGTGCCGCTCGTTCAGCCCTACAACATCTTCTCCGACTGTTTCTGCGCCGCGGGGCTCGCGGAATATGGCAGGATATCGGGGGCTTCATGGGCCATCGAGAGCTCTCTCGAAACGTGGCGCCGGATTCAGGAGCGTAAGTCGAACCCCAAGGGGGTCTGGACGAAACAGATAGGCGAGAACAGGCCCGTCCGCGCCATGGCGCTGCCCATGATCCAGCTCTGGCTCAGCCAGGTGTTCGATGGGCTCATCCAGGCCAACGCGCTGATTCCCATTGTCGCCGGGAGTGTACGATCGATACTCACACTGCACATAGACCGGCAGAAAAAAGTGGTCTTCGAAAGAATGCTGCCTGATGGAAGCCATCCCCAGGGAATGGAAGGAAGACTGCTTTCGCCTGGGCACGCTCTCGAGACGCTATGGTTTACGCTCAATGCCATCAATACATATGGAGATGACGCCCTCTCCCTGACAAACTTCGGTGTGGAAGAGGCCAGCTCGCTGCTCACGGAGGCCATGCTCTGGACCATAGAGAGGGGCTGGGACTCCAGCTACGGCGGCATCTACTATTATCTTGACTATGAGGGCTTTCCTCCGGAAAAGCTGGAGTGGGATATGAAGCTCTGGTGGGTTCACGCAGAGGCTCTCTGCGCATTCCTTCTGGCCTACAAAACGACAGGGAACAAGAAATTCTCCGACTGGTTCGAAATAATTAAGACCTGGACTTGGGATCACTTCAGAGATCCTGAGTTTGGAGAGTGGTTCGGCTATCTCCACAGGGACGGCACTCCCTCGCTGCTTCAGAAAGGGGGAAAATGGAAGGGAATGTTCCATATTCCACGCGCGCTCATTGAATGCATGAAGATGTGCAATTAAAATATTTCCGCACTATAATTCACCATGCAGGAGCCCCTATGAATCAGCAGTGGATTTTTGGCATCGATGGCGGAGGAACGTCGACCCGGCTGAGGGTCGAGAGCTTAAAAAGAGAGTTTTTATATCAGGCGGAAGGGCCAAGCCTCAACCCGCGTTCGGTAGGTTGGAACGGTTCCCGCAAGACGCTTGAGGGGCTCTTTTCGGCGATGTACGCGGCGACTGGCCTGGATTCGGACAATTGCATGGCGGGCTTTGCCGGTGTGGCTGGCATCGACAGAAGCGAAGACACGGGGACTATGCGTGGCATCATCCGCGACGCTGGGAAACTCGGCCCGGACACCAATGTGGAAGTGCGAAACGATTCGATTCCGGCGCTCGCGGGCGCCTTCGGTGAACTACGCGGCATTCTGCTGATCGCGGGGACGGGTTCCATCGCGGTGGGAGCGGACGGGGCGGGACGCATCATTCGCTCCGGAGGCTGGGGGCACATACTCGGCGATGAGGGATCGGCATACTGGGTCGGACTGCGCGCGCTCAATGCCGCGGCACGCTTTCACGACAGGCGGAGCCCGCAGACCGATCTTCTGGGGAGAGCGCTGGCCTATTTCGGCGAAAAAGAGCCTTTTTCGCTCATCCCTGCGGTCTATGAGCCTTTTGACAAGGCAAAAATAGCGGCGTTCGCACGCATCGTGGCGGAAGAGCGCGATCGGGGCGATGAGGTCGCGGAACAGATTTTCAAGAATGCCGCCGAAGAACTGGCGCTGCTCGCCATCTCTGTCGCGACTCGGCTCGGAGAGACGCAATCCGGTGGGCGCATCGCCTTTGCGGGTGGTTTCCTTGCCAACAATGAGCGGTTATGGCACGATACCGAAGCGCGGATTCTCTCCGTATTGCCGCGCCACCGAATAGTTTCGCCACAGGCGGACGCGACGGCGGGAGCCTGTCTACTCGCTCTAACCAATGCCGGACAGAGAAGAGACCTGGACTAGAGCAGCCAGTGATGGGAACCCGCGCTAATTTCTGCTGCTTGCCAGATACACGCCGGCGATGGCAATGACGGCTCCTATAATCTGCAACAGACTGAGCCTTTCTCTTAAAATCACATACGAGGCCGCCACCGAAACCACTGGGATCAGGTTGATGAACACGCTCGACCTCCCTGGGCCGAGGCGCTCGAGCACGATGACATAGAGCCAGTAGCCGATGGCAGAGCCGAAAATGCCGAGGAACGCGGCATTCAGAAGAGCGGTCGCGGAAAGCCCGGTCCACACCTGCCGCTCCACGAGCGCAAAAGGAATGCACCCTATGGCACCGATGATCATCTGCCAAAATGTAATGGTCAGCATCGGATAGCGCCCCGAAAGCGGTTTTGTGATAAATCCGTAGGCCACCCACGAAAGCACGGCCCCTACCATAAAAAGATAGCCAATCGGGGAGGATGTCGCGCTCTCGGAACGCAGCACTATGAGTGTGACTCCCGCGAAGGAGAGCAGGATGCCCAGGACAACCAACCTGGGCGGCCGCGCTCGATACAACGGTATCTCGCAAAGGAGAGTCACGACCGGAATCGCGCCGACGATGAGCGATGATTCCGACGCGGTGAGACGTAAAATGCCGTTATTCTCAAAGTAAAAATAGAGTGTGACACCGACGAGGCCGCTCAGGGAAAGCAGGGGAACATCGCGCCAGGCGACCCGAAATTCGACCCGCGTTATCACCATGACGAGCGCGAGCAGAATCGAAGCGATGACAAAGCGGAAGAGCGAAAGGCTCATCGGCCCGAATTCGCGGAGCGCCACCTTGATGGAGAGAAAGGTCATACCCCAGATGACCGCGACTACGACACCGAAGAGTGTCGCGGCGCCTTGCCTTTGTTTCATGATGCCCCATGCTAATGAGAGAATTTACGCCTGTCCATAGGCCCTTCTTATGGTATACTCGAAGGCATGGATGAAGTGATCATCGACGGCTGTTCGCTCTCAATCGCAATGCTTGTCGCGGTGGCCCGCCACAGAGTACCGGTCCGGCTTGACCCCGATGCCGAGGAGCGCATGCTCGCTTCGAGAAAGGTCGTCGAGCTCGCGGTCAGAAAAAAACAGGTAAAATACGGCATTACGACCGGATTCGGAAAATTCTGCGATGTCCTTATTTCGGAAGAAGACAATGCGCTGCTCCAGAAGAACCTGATAATGAGCCACGCGTGCGGCCAGGGCGAACCTTTGGCGGCGGAAATCGTCCGGGCGATGATGGTACTGAGAGCGAACGCGCTGGCGGTGGGAAATAGCGGTGTACGACCGCTTGTCGTGCGGCATATTCTACAGCTCGTCAACGCCGGTGTGGTGCCGGTTGTCCCTGAGAAAGGATCGCTTGGCGCCTCGGGCGATTTGGCGCCGCTCGCGCACATCGCCCTGGTGCTGATCGGGATGGGCGAGGCGGAGTACGGGGGGGACCGCATGGCCGGTGCGCTCGCCCTCGCCGAGGCGCACATTCCGCCGCTCGTGCTCGAACCGAAAGAGGGGCTCGCGCTCATCAACGGGACGCAGGCGATGACGGCGATCGGCGCGCTGGCTGTCTACGATGCCCTCATGCTCTACCGGAGCGCGACCATCGCGTCCGCCATGACGTTTCAAGCGCTCCGGGGGATTACCGAGGCCCTCGACCCGCGCATCCATGAGCTGAGAAGACAAAAATCTCAGATTGAAGCGGCACAGGACCTGCGGCGTCTGCTCGAAGACTCGCTCCTGACAACCAAACCTTCGGGGATGCGGGTGCAGGATGCGTATGCCCTCCGCTGTATTCCCCAGGTCCACGGCGCCTGCCTCGCCGCCATTGAGCATGTATGGGACGTGATCGCCGCGGAACTGAACGCGGTCACGGACAACCCGCTCATTTTCCCGCACGTGCTCCGCGAGGGAGGCGATATCCTCTCGGGAGGAAACTTCCACGGCGAGCCTCTGGCGCTCGCGCTCGACTATCTGGGAATCGCGGCATCGGAACTGGCGAACCTCTCGGAGCGCCGGCTTGAGAGAATGGTCAATCCGGCCCTGTCCGAAGGCTTGCCGGCCTTTCTCACCATCAACGGCGGACTCAATTCAGGCTTCATGATCGTCCAGTACAGCGCCGCAAGCCTTGTGTCTGAAAACAAAGTGCTCGCGCACCCCGCGAGCGTGGATTCAATCCCGTCGAGCGCAAATCAGGAAGACCACGTATCCATGGGAACCATCGCCGCGCGCAAAGCCAGACAGATCATCGACAACGCCGGACGGGTTGTCGCGATGGAGACACTCGCGGCCTGTCAGGCACTCGATCTGCGGGCGATTCAGCTCGGGCTCCCGACGATTGAAAATTCACTGTCGCCCGCGACAGTTCCGGCGTACCGAACGGTACGGGCGGCGGTCAAGTTCGCCGAGCGGGATCGCACGATGTATCCGGATATCGACGCGGCAGTGACACTCCTGCATGATGATACGCTGCCCCAGAGCATAGAGCATTGGAGCTGGAATCCCGAACCCGTTGTCCCTTGCGAAGATTAAGTCTACTATTGTATCAACCTTGTATCAGGAGCATCCCAAATGGTAACCAAGCGCGATCATGGCATACATCTTGACAGAACTTCCCCGCAGGAACGATCCAGGCTTATTTCCTATATCAACATCAAGCTGCAGAGCCTCGGCCTGCCGGTATATTCAAAAGAGGGAACGGGCTTTGTGCAGCTCGCTGCCGATATGCTCGAGAGCTTCAGACAGAAGGACAGGTTACTTCCCAGAATTCTTCCTCCCGCGGACCAGCGGATTCAAAACTTCATCGACAAGTACTTGGCGGACCTCGGCCTCGCGCGAGTGCCGCAGATTCCCGCCAACACGCTGGTGCTCGACCGCTACGGCATGGCACGGGAGCTCTCCCTGCCTCCCGACGGACACAAGCACGTCTCTCCCACACTCACCTCATACCGTGTGCGGAACGGTGTGCTGCACAATCCCAAAAATGACCGAAGGACCACCGAAGGAGTCTTCCACATCACCGAAGGCGGCCTCCCTATCCCGCCCGATAAAAAAGCGGTTCCGAAACTCACCTTTGCGAAGATACTTGAAGCGGCGCTGAACCCTCCTATGGAATTGCTCGAAATCCCCTTCACAGCAGGCGAGAATGACAAGGCTCACGCCTTTGTCTCGGTCTTGATGCGCCCGATCGTGCGCCCGGAGATCCCCGGCTACTGCGAGGAGCGCTCCATGGAAGTGCGCTTCTTCGCGCCCGGTTCGCTCGTGGCGAATGTCGACTTCGTCGAAAGCATTTTCGGCAACTCCGGCGACCCCTTCATCCCCGAAAATGACGCCTCGATCGACCCTGTGCACTGGACAGGTACCACCGGCTGCATCATCCTCGCTACCCACCTCACGGAGATCACCAAAAAGGAAGTCGGGCTGCCGCACTGGGACCATGCGACCGAGCGTCAGCGCCGCGACGGCATGTGCTGGCGCGAGCCCACCGAAAAATACAACGACGGTCGGGCTTTCAAGCTCACCGCGCGCGATGAATCCGGTATCATCATCACCGTCATCGCCGACAACTACTTCGGGTACTCAAAAAAGGAGATCAAATCCCATATCTCCTACTCCGCCAACCTCCTCGGCCTCGTCGAGGAAGAGCACTCCGGTGGCGCCCTCGTCTTCCCATCCTATAACCTTGGCACACGCTTCGTGCCCGACACAAACCTCAAATCCAAGGGGCACAGTCTGCACGATGTCTATACCATCATGCGCGGCCGCATTGAGATGAGAGAGGAAGGCTACGCAGGCGACCTCACGTTCCCCAACATCATCTATCTGCCCGAAGATGCCTATATATCGCTTGAAGACCAGAAAGCGCACTGGGTGAGCGATGGCAGAGAAGAATCCCTGCTCATCCTTCCGGGATACATCTATGTGCATCCGACGGGCTATCGCGTGCACATGGAGCGCCACCCCGCGTCCGGTGCCTGGCGCCTCATCGGCACTTCGGCCGAGGGATTGCTCTGCCACAAGCCCTGCACCGTGTCCGGCGGCGGCAAGTCCGAAATCGCGAAGTCGATCAACGACGCGATCACTTACATGCCCATCATCATCGCCGACTTCGAAAAAGACATGAAGGCCGTAAAAGGGATCATCGAAAACGATTACGGCAACCGCTTCCGCGACGAAGCGGAAAATCACGGGAAAGACGCGCGGCCGGTGCTCTCTCCGAAACGCTCGCTCGGATCGGTGATCAAGCTTCTTTCCCCATCGCCCGCCTACAACGACGAATACAACGAGTGGCTTCGCTCGATTCCCGAACGCATAAAGAGCCTCGTTTTCCTGGTCAAGCGCTTCTACCAGCCGGACTGGGGGGACAGCTGGGCTTCGCATTTCTCGGTCGACGCGGTCAACGGCACAACGGGCAATATCCTCAAGTTCGAAGGGCGGCCGATCATGGGTTCCTACCTCCGTGTGGGTAAAAACGAAAATGGCATGAACCGGTTCTTCAAGCTGAGGCAGGATTTCATGCCCGCGTTCAAGCTCCAGTGGGAAGACGACATTTCGGCGTCGATCATCGTTCCTGTGGACCAGCTCGAGGACCTGCCCGAGTGGGCTTCGAATCACGTAAGTCTCAAATTCGCGAAGAACTGCGAGGCACGCTTCTTCCAGCGCCCCGACGACGCCATCATCCGCGGCTACGACAAGCAGACAGAAAAAGACCTGTCGCGCCAGGACAATTATATCTCGAACTTCGAGCCTCTCACTCGCTCCGACGCCGCGCACATCATCGAAAACACGGTTCATTTCTACGAATACACTGATCCCATGCGGAAGTTCATCGAGGAGACTGAAAAAGACCCCAATTACGAATATTTTGTGGCTTCCAACCGCTTCAGGCTTGTCGATGGTGCTCCCTCCAAAAACCCGCGCTACCTCCAGCTCGATCCTACCTATGTCAATCCGCAGGCGCGATATCTCGCCGAGCTTGGGCCACGGCTCTATCGCCGGATACCCGCGGACAAGCCGCTTCCCCAGCCCGTCGGCGCGGTGCTGCCCGGCAGACGCAACAATCCTCCCGATCCTAAAACGGGCATACGACCACTCGCCGTCTATGGACCGATTCACTATCAGGAACTGCCCGAACTCTTTATGGACTTCGTGTGCTCCCTCACAGGAAAGAGCCCGTCGACCACCGGCGCCGGCAGCGAGGGCGCGCTCACAAAAGGGCCCTTCAATGCCCTTGTGCCCACCAGCGATCTCAACAACGCCCTTCTCGGCTTCATTCTGACCGGATATTCGGGCTTCACTACGGCGGCCGGGCATATTGGGCACAAGTATAAAATGGATCACGATATATCTCTCATGATGCCCGAGCTGTGGGCGCGCCTGGGTCCCGAGGAACGCGATCCGGAATTTCTGAAGGGCCATGGCTACCTCGAAAAAGTCGAAGATTTTAAATATAAGGGAAAACTAATCCCCGCCTCGAGGCTTGGGTGGCGCATAACACCTCTCTTTGCCGCATCATATCTGGGAAGGCTGTTCGACACGCCTTCTGTGGTATTCCCCGATGACATGCTGAGGCCCGAGCTCCAGTCTCTTGAGGAATTCGTCGATGGTATCGAGAATATCGCCGCGGCGATGGAAAAATCCGCCAAAGCCTACTTTGAAGACGGATCGTACGAAGCCGCGATACCACCGCTCAAAGCGGTGCTCTCCGTCATGGCGTACGGCAACTATGAGGGCAAAAGCATCCAGGATCCGGAAGTGCGCATGCTTTTCGACCGTGAGTGCGTGCTCGCCTCGGACTGGTACAAAGCGCGACTCGAGCATTACCGAGAACATGAAATCGCCTATATCGAGTCGTCGATCTCCTACCTGCGCAAATTCCTCGCGGAGCGAGCCGAGCCCAATAGTCTGACCGAGCGCAGAGTGCAGGCCGAACTCTCAAGCGCCCACAGCCGGCTTGAGCAGCTCATGGCCCCTAATTACCCCAAAAGAATATGGGGCTCGATTGGGCTCGATCCTCTGTACAAGGGAGAGGTGAAGGTAGAAAGGTAGAAAGCTCAGGCCTGTGCGGAGGGCGCGTCCTCTCGGATTTGCGGCTTCCAGAACTGCGCCCCGCGCTTCAAGTTGACATCGGAATCGGATTGATATATCATTTTGAATCATGAAAATGAAAGCTTTGTCTATGGCGCTGGTGCTTCTATTTGTGGCCTCGGTGCCGGCAGTATTTGCGGTCAATGTGGATGGCTCAATTTCCAGCGGCGAATATTCCAAACAGGCAGTCTTCGACAAAGGAAATTTTCAGCTTCTTTGGGAATTCGAGGGCGACAAAGTGTTCATGGCGATCGTCGCAAAGACGCAAGGTTGGGTTGCAATCGGATTCAATCCCTCGACGGTCATGGCCAACGCCGACATGGTCCTCGGACTTGTCAAGGATCAAAACAATGTCCAGGCTATCGATGAATGGTCCTCCGGTATATTCGGACCCCATTCGCCCGACGTCGATCAGGGGGGCACGTCTGACATCCTCTCGTTTGCAGGAACACGGACCGGCGATACGGTCGTATTTGAATTCTCCCGTCTTTTGAATACCGGCGACAAATTCGACAAGGTGATTCCGACCTCGGGCAAATTTAAAATCATCTGGGCCTATGGCCCGTCATTGGACATGACTGCAAAACACAAAAAAGCGGGCAGCGCTACGATTCAAATGGAAGGACAAAAATGAGCCTTCTTCCTTTCCATGCGGTGAGTATGGGGCTCGCTTTCCTTGCGATGATCAGTGCGATCGTCATAGCGCGGTATTTCAAGACGAAAAAATGGTGGCTCAAGGCGCATAGGGTACTGAATATTGGTGCCGTCATGTTTGCGGTCGTGGGACTCGTGTTCGCATTGCTCATGGTGAGTTCGACCGGAGGGCCGCATATCCGCGTCCCGCACGCGGCGATCGGCGCCGTGACGCTGGTGTTGCTCGTCGTCATGCCGTTTCTGGGGTCGGCTATTTTCAAGACGAAAGACAAAAAGGCCATCGCGAACCTCAAAAAGACTCACCGCCATATGGGAAGAATCACCACGCTCATGCTGACGGCAACAGTAGCCGCCGGCTTGACGCTCGCCGGAATTCTGTAGGGTCCCAAAGCCCGAACGATCGGTCTTGGCCGACGGCGCGGCCACGTGATTCCCTGCCCAGGCCTCGGTTGCGTCAAAGCCCCTGTCTGTGCCATCCTTAGGCATGCATGGACAAAACACGGCTCCCCGTCTCATTTACAATATCGGTGAGCTCTGGACACCCGAGGGAAAAATCGCGGCCCGGGGCGCGGCGATGCAAAAGATAAAAAAAATACACGGCGCCTGCATATACGTCAAAGACGGCCATATCGCGTGGGTCGGAGAAGAGGCGCGGTTGCGCGCCGTCGATTCGGCCTTCTCCCACGAAGCACTCGGAGCGACACCATATAATGCCGAGGGTCTCTCCTGCGTCCCTGGTTTTGTCGACAGCCATACACATTTTATCTTTGCCGGCTGGCGCGAGGATGAATTCTTCTCGCGCGCCCAAGGGCTGCCCTATATGGAGCTCCACAGGCGGGGTGGAGGCATCCAGAACAGCGTGCTGGCCACCCGCAGCGCGTCTCTGGATGACTTGATTCTTCTCGGCCGAAAACGCCTCGATACGATGCTCTCTCTGGGGATAACCACGGTCGAAGGCAAATCCGGCTATGGCCTCGATGAGGAGACAGAACTCCGCCAACTTCTCGCGATGCGTGAGTTGTCTCGCACCGGCGGGCCCGATATCGTCCCGACATTTTTGGGAGCGCACTCGGTTCCTCTCGAGTTTAAAGGCGAACCGCGCGCCTACCTCTCATTTTTGACAAGAAAACTGCTTCCACTTGTAAAGAGCGAGAAATTGGCTCACTTCGTCGATATTTTCTGCGAGGAAGGTGTCTTCGGCCTGGAGGATTCACGCTGGTATCTTGAGCGCGCACGCGCAGCCGGCTTCGCGCTCAAACTCCATGCCGATGAAGTCTCCCCCCTCGGGGGCACCGCCCTCGCCGCCGAACTCGGCGCCGTCAGCGCGGACCATCTCCTCAAAGCCTCCGGCGACCACATAGCCAAGATCGCCGCCTCGGGCACGGTCGCCTGTCTTCTCCCCCTCACCGCCTTCAACCTCCGCGAGCCCTGCGCCAGCGGCCGCCGCTTCATCGATGCCGGCTGCGCCGTTGCCCTGGCGAGCGACTTGAACCCCGGCTCCTGCTACAGTCAGTCCATTCCCCTCATTTTCGCCCTGGCGGTGCTGTATATGGACATGTCGATCGAAGAGACGCTCACCGCGCTTACTTTGAATGGGGCCGCGGCGCTCGAACTCGCGCCGCACACCGGTACTCTTGAACCCGGCAAAGACGCGGATTTTCTGCTGCTGGACGCGCCATCGCCCGCACATCTCGCCTATCACGCGGGGATGAACCTCGTACACACCGTGTTTAAAGACGGCATTCCGGTCTGGCAAAACGGTAGAATACCTGAGATGAATATTGTGCACTAGCCCTTCGCGGCAGAAGCTTTCCTCATACGCGATGCCACATAGATCCCCACGGCCGTCAGCACCACCACAAAGGCCACGACAATAGCCCTGCTGGGTTTTTCACCAAACAGAAAGAGACCGAGAAAAAGCTGTATTGTGGGTGAAAAATACTGAATGAACCCCAATGTCTGCAGGCTGATACTTGTCGCAGCGACTCCAAACAGCAAAAGCGGTATGGCTGTCACGACGCCCGCCATAATGAGAAGAACGCTCACTCCCAAACCTTCGTTGCCAAAGGCCCCGGCTCCCCTGGCGTGCACCACCAAAAGGAAGATGAGCATGAGAGGAGTAACGGTGAACGTTTCGAGCGCCAGGCTGGTGATTGGGGGCAGATTGAGTTCTTTCTTGGCCGCCCCATACAGCGCAAACGTGAGCGCCAAAAGAAGGGATATCCATGGCACTTTTCCATAAAGGACCGCCGCGGCGACAATGCCGGCTGTGGCGATGCCAAGCGCGAGACGGGTCCATCCGTCTATCTCTTCGTGAAAAAACAGAGCTCCCAGAACGACAGAAAGAAGCGGATTGATGTAGTACCCAAGCGCCGACTCGAGGACATGATTTGATGTCACCGCATAGATATAGAGCCCCCAATTCACGGTCACGATCAGGGCGGCACCAATGACGAGCAGTACGTTTTTTCTCGTGCTCAAGGCCTCTTTCAGACTCTTCATCTCTTTCGTACTCAACAGGAGCGCCACACAGAATACGGCCGCCCATATGATTCGGTGCGCCAAAATCTGAAGAGAATTTACTCCCGACAGGAGTCTCCAATAGACAGGCAGAACGCCCCACATGCCATATGCGAGAAAGGCGGCCAAAAATCCTTGTTTCCTGGTGAATCGTGCGGCCATAATGGTCTCTTTTCCTTTTCTCTAAACAAAAAGCCGCCCCTGCGGGGGACGGCCTTTTTACTCATGCAACATTCATTTCACCTCGCATTCGCGAGGTCTCACTTCGCATTAGCGAGGTGGGCTTTGCATACTTTGCATATCTTGGTCTTCTTGCCATCGATCTCCTGCTCGTATACCACCTTGACACCGGTGCGCCCGCACACGGGACATGTCCCGCGGCCACTCGCGGCAACTTCTCTTAGGCCTTTTCCTCTATGTGCTTTGGACATTTCAGCTTCCTCCCTGTGAACCCTTAGGCCTGCTGCTTCTTTGCCTTGCGCGCGGCCTTGCGTTTCTCGCGCTCGGCCCTCTTTTCGTCGGCCTTCTGATCGACCAGCTCAAGCACGACAAGGCTGGCGGCGTCGTTCGCGCGATCACCGAGTTTGAGAATGCGGGTATACCCGCCGTTGCGCTCCTTGAAGCGCGGGCCGATTTCGGTGAACAGCTTGGCTACCGCATCCTCGCCGTATAATCTGGCGGACGCGATTCTGCGATTATGGACCGAATCAACCTTTGCCCTGGTGATGAGCTTTTCAGCCGCGCGCCTCGCCTCGATCGCCTTCGCCTTTGTGGTTACGATCTTCTCCTCTTTGAGCAGCACGGTAACCATATTGCGAATAAGAGCCTTGCGGTGAGCGGCGACTCGGTTCAGTTTGTTATAGCCGATCTTATGATTCATCGCTCTCTTCCTTCTTCATATTGAGTTTGATGTGATTTCTCAGCGCGGAATAATCCGACATACCGAGGGTCAGATTCCATTCGGCAAGCTTTGTCTTGATTTCCTGAAGAGACTTTTTACCGAAGTTGCGCGTCTTGGTGATTTCTTCCTCAGTCTTCTTGGTGAGGTCGCCGATGGTCCTGATGCTCGCATTCTTGAGACAGTTGAACGAACGTACGGAGAGCTCAAGCTCTTCGACGGGCATATTGAGAATCTGGCGAACGCGTTCTTCGATCTCGTCGCTCGTCTCCTCGCCGCCGGCTTCATTCTCGTCGAAATTCACGAAGATCGAGAAGTGATCCTTCGCGATTTTTCCCGCTTCGCCGAGGGCGTCTTCCGGACGAATAGTGCCATCGGTCCATATCTCGAGCACGAGTTTGTCGTAGTCGGAGCGCTGGCCAACCCGTGTCGGCTCAATGGCGTATTTCACTCTCGTCACTGGCGTGAAGATCGCGTCCATCGGGATGGTGCCCACGACATCGATGTACTTCTCGTTCACTTCGCTCGGCACATAGCCGCGACCCAGATTCACCTGGAGCTCCAAGCCGAGGTGGACTGTCGGCTCAAAGCTCGCGATCTTGAGATCGGGATTGAGCACGACGAGGGATCCCTGATCGGCAAAGAAATTGCCGCGCAGTTCCTCGATGCCTTTGATCTCGTAGTCGAGCGTGAGCTCCTCTTTGTCGTTTGGAAGCCGCAAGCGCAGCTTTTTCAGATTGTTCAGAACTTCGATCGTATCTTCCACCACGCCTGGGATGGTCTCGAACTCGCTCGTAATTACGTGCGGTACACCTTCGTCATCGTACCGAGTGATGCGGACGGCGGTGATCGCATACCCCTGAATGGAGGACAACAGGATGCGGCGCAGGGTATTCCCGACGGTAGTTCCATAGCCCGGCTCAAAAGGATACGCCACGAACTTGCCATAGGTGTCAGTCGATTCGCTCTGTTCGTAGGTGATGCCCTTCGGCCTCTTGAAACCTTTAAGTAGGCTTTTGCGCGCCATTTCCGCTCCTTATTTCGAGTATAACTCGACGACCAGCTGTTCTTTGATATCCACAGTGTCCGTAACGTCCTGGCGCTGCGGATTGGTGACGTAACGGCCGGTCATTTCATCTGCATTGACCTCAAGCCACGGCATAACGCCAGATTTCTGCGTCTCTTCGAGTGCCTGGCGGATCGTATCCATCTTTTTGGCCGCCCCGATCACGGAGACCACATCGCCGGCCTTCACGAGGGAAGAGGCGATGTTCACGCGTTTCCCGTTGACGGCGATGTGACCATGGTTTACAAGCTGGCGCGCCTGCGCCCGCGACGTCGCGAAGTGCAGCCGGTACACGACATTGTCCAATCTGCGCTCGAGAAGGATGATGAGATTGTCGCCAGTCTTGCCGGGCAGACCAAGAGCCCTCTCGAAGGTATTGCGGAACTGACGCTCCATGAGGCCATAGTTGCGCTTGAGCGCCTGTTTCTCACGGAGCTGCACCGCATATTCGGACTTCTTTCCGATGCGGGTCTTTGGAGCCTTCCCCGGGGGAAGGCGTTTTTTATTGATCGGGCACTTGTCGCTCCGACAGCGCTCGCCCTTCAAAAAGAGCTTCCTGCCCTCTGCGCGGCAGAGTCTGCACACAGGTCCAGTATATCTAGCCATTCTTATAACCCCCTCTTAAATGCGGCGGGCCTTCCGGGGCCTGCAGCCATTATGGGGAATCGGTGTCACATCGTTGATCGACTTGACTTTAAGCCCCATTACGCCGAGCTGTCGGATCGCGGACTCGCGGCCGATGCCGGGCCCTTTCACGAACACATGCGCCTCACGCAGGCCGGCCTGCATCGCTTTCTGCACCGCAGCCTCGGTCACTGTCTGAGCGGCGAATGGTGTGGATTTTTTTGCGCCGCGGAACTCATGGCTTCCGGAACTCGACCATGAAATCGCGTTCCCATTGAGGTCGGTCACGGTCACAATCGTATTGTTGAAGGTCGCCTGGATGTAGACATTCCCTTCATATACGCTCTTTTTCTCTTTTCTTTTCTTTGTCTTTGTCGTACTCGCAGCCACGTGTATGCCCCTCCGTTAGACGGCTTTCTTTTTATTCGCAACGGTCTTTCTCTTACCTTTGCGCGTGCGCGCATTCGTTCTCGTCCGCTGTCCGCGAACGGGAAGACCTCTGCGGTGGCGTAGGCCGCGATAGCAGCCAATATCCATAAGTCGCTTGATATTCAACGCAATCTCGGTTCTCAAGCGGCCTTCGACTTTGTAGTCGTTCTCGATGACTTTGCGAAGCTCGTTGATCTCCTCATTGGAAAGATCGTTGATTCTTTTGTTCGGATCGATGCCGGTAGTTTCGCAAATCCGAAGTGCGCTGGATCGCCCGATTCCATAAATATAGGTGAGGGCGATATCAACATGCTTGTTAGGGAGGTCGACTCCCGCGATACGCGCCATGAGCTTCCTCCTGCTCTCAGCCTTGTTTCTGTTTGTGTTTAGGATTGTCGCAGACAATCCTGACCACACCGTTGCGCCGTATTACCTTGCATTTATCGCAGATTTTCTTGACGCTCGTTCTGACCTTCATGGGTTCCCCCTATTCGCAAACACGCAATTAAATACCATTTGTGCAAAAGTTTCTATAGGTTCCTCGACCTGATATGGCCTTTTCGCACGAGGCCATCGTGATGGTGCATTTTGAGAAGCGCCTCCACCTGTGCCATGGTGTCGAGGTCGACACCGACCAGAATGAGCAAGGAAGTGCCGCCCAGCAAATACGCCATCTGGCTCGGGAAATTGAACAGCCTCTGCACCAGGGTCGGGATAAGCGCGATGAGGCCAAGGTACAGAGACCCCGGCAGAATGATTCGGTTGAGCACCCTCGTGAGGTACTCTTCCATTTTATCGCTTCGGATGCCCGGGATGGAGCCGCCATTTTCCCGGATATTCTTGGAGATTTCCTGCGGGTTCAGGGTTACCTGGGTATAGAAGTACGCGAAGAAGATGATGAACACCACGTAGAAGAAATTATACCAGAATCCACTCGGTCTGAGCCAATATGAGAAATCTCTCAGCCACTTCGCCTGAACGCCAAAGCTCTGCGCAATCTGTAATGGGAACGTCAGAAGGCTCGACGCGAAGATGACGGGGATGACGCCCGATGGATTGATTTTGAAAGGAATGTAGGTGTTCTGCGCGCCGTACATCCGCCTGCCCACGATGCGCTTGGCATAGTTGACCGGTATTTTCCGCTGCCCCTGTTGCTCAAGGACGACGAGCGCGACCACCGCCACAAACATGATGAGCACGACGATGGCGTATATCGCGTTGATTTCGCCTACCTGAATCTTCTTGATGAGCTCGAAGGTCGCGTTGGGCAAACGTGCCACAATACCGGCAAAGATCAAGAGCGAAATACCGTTCCCTATGCCGCGCTTGGTAATCTGCTCACCAATCCAGACCAGGAACATCGTGCCCGTCGTGACGGTGATGATGGCGACAAACGTATAGAGCGTGCGGTTGGACATCACGATCGCATTGGGAATGCGGTCCGCCCATACGGTCACGGAGAAGCTCTGGATAATTGCGATCACAATGGTTCCAAGCCGTGTCCAGCGCGATATTTTGCGCCGGCCGCCCTCTTCTTCCGCAACGCTCTTGAGCTTCGGGAAGATGACGATAAGCAGCTGCATGATGATCTGCGCGCTGATGTAGGGCATGACACCCATCATGAAGAGTGAGAAATTCTTGAACGCCCCGCCCGCGAAGAAGTCGAGGTAATCGGTGATACCCGTGCCCGTGCTGGATTGATTCGCGAAATATGACTGAAGCGCGCTTGCGTTGATCCCGGGGATGGGCAAGAATGCACCCAAGCGGTATATTGCAAGCCAGAACAGAGTAAAGAGTATCCTATCCTTCAATTCCTTGACTCTGAAAATATCAACGAGTGTACCAGCCATTCGCTCCTGCCTTTCTATCACGCATCTGCCGAAGAACCAGTCGCCGCAGGCACTTCTACTTTGCCGCCGGCCGCTTCGATCTTCGCTTTTGCACTGGAAGAAACCGCATCGACGCTCACAGTGAGCGCCACGCTGATCTGACCTTCACCGAGAATCTTGACGGGCAGCTCAGGCTTTCGCACGAGTCTCTTCATGAAGAGGCTCACCGTGTCGACCGTATCGCCGGCCTGAAATTTGCCTTCGATATCGCGGAGATTCACAATTTGATATTCCTTGCGGAAGGTGTAATTGGAGAAACCGCGGCTAGGCAGACGTCTGTACAGAGGCATCTGACCGCCTTCAAAGCCAGGGTAGGTCTTCCCGCCCGAACGGGACTGCTGGCCCTTATTCCCACGGCCAGCGGTACCGCCTGAGCCTGAACTGTCACCTCTGCCGACGATGCGTTTCTTCTTGTGTGCGCCTTCCGGGGCGTGGAGATTGAAATCAGCCATCACTCCACCTCCTTGGTTTCAACCAGATGCCGCACTCTGTTCACCATGCCGAGGATCTGCGGACTCGCTTCCTGGATGGTACTCGAACCGATTTTCCGCAGCCCCAGACAGCGGACTGTCGCACGCGCCTTCGGTTGCTGACCGATGGTGCTGCGAACCAATGTTATCTGAATTCTGGCCATGATCAACTCCACATATCTTTGAGGGTCTTGCCTCGGTTTTTCGCCACTTCCTGGGCGTCGAGCAGCTGGCCAAGACCGGAGAATACGGCTCTCACCACGTTGACCGACGTTCGCGAGCCAACACACTTGGAGAGAATATCGACGTAACCCGCACATTCCATGATGGAGCGCACGGGGCCGCCGGCGATAACGCCAGAACCAGGGCAGGCCGGCTTGATATACACGGTCGTCGCCTTATATCTGCCTGTCACTTCGTGAGGCAGGGTGCCCTTCTTCACGGGTACGGCGACCATGGCGCGCTTCGCCTTCTCGACACTCTTGCGGATCGCCTCGGTGACATCGTTGGCCTTGCCGAAACCGAATCCGACATGGCCCTGCTTGTCGCCGATCACCGTCAGCGCGGAGAAGGAAAACCTGCGGCCGCCCTTTACGACTTTGGCGGTCCTGTTCAATTGAATCAGTTTTTCGGTGTAGCCGTCCTGCACACCGGAATCATCTCTTCTTGTTCGTTCCACAACCGCCCCCTAGAATTTTACGCCGGCTTTCCGGACGCCGTCGGCGATCGCTTTCACGACGCCATGGTACTTGTAGCCGTTTCTGTCGAACACTGCCTGGGTAATGCCTTTTTCCAGGAGCCGTTTCCCAAGTTCCTCGCCGATCGCGCCGCCGGTCTGGATGGTGGGTCTAAGGCTGCGGAACTGCTGTTCCATGGTCGAAACGCTCGCGATCGTATTCCCCGCTGTGTCATCGATCACCTGCACGTAGAGGTGCAGGTTCGACCGGAACACGGACATGCGCGGTCTATCCGCGGCGCCCGTGATGGCCTTCCGCACATGGGTTCTGCGTTTCTCGCGCTTGCGGATCTTATCTGATAGTTCTCTTACGCTCATGCTCTCTGCCTCACTTCACACCGGTCTTGCCGACTTTCCTGCGGATTCTCTCTTCTTCGTAGCGGATTCCCTTGCCCTTATAGGGTTCGGGTTCGCGGAGAGACCGCACTTCACTGGCAAATTTTCCGATCTTGGCATAATCGATGCCCTCGATGACAATCTTTTGTCCATTCTGTTCGACGGAAACCTTGAGACCTTCGGGGATCACCGCGACGACATCGGTGGAGTATCCGATGCTGAGCACCAGGAAATTGCCCTGGACCTCGGCGCGATAGCCGACGCCGCTCACCACAAGCGCGCGCTTAAAGCCCTGGCTCACACCAGTAACCATATTATCGAGCAAACTGCGATAAAGGCCATGGCACGCTTTCGCCTGCTTGGAATCGTTCTTGCGCTCCACGACCGCGGCGCCGTCTTTGACGGTGATTGTAACGTCGGGGCGGTATTCCTGAGAAAGCCTGCCTTTCGGTCCCTCGACATGAAAGACCGCCGGCTCGACGGTCACCTTCACGCCTTGCGGGATCGCCACAGGCCGCATTCCAATTCTCGACATACTAGTACCTCGCCTCACCAGACCGTGCAGAGGAGCTCGCCGCCGACCTGCTTTTCCACGGCTTTTCTGCCGGTGATGACGCCATCGGAAGTCGAGATGATCATGATTCCGTACCCGTTGAGAATGCGCGGCATCTCGCGATACCCGGTATAGACGCGCCTCCCCGGCTTGGAAACCTTGCTCAGTCCATGAATGATGGGATTGTTTTCCTCGTCATACTTGAGGAAAATCCGGATGAAGTTCTGCCCATCGGTCTGAATCTTCTTGAAATTCTTGATATAGCCCTCGGTCTTGAGAATCTTCACGATCTCAAGCTTGAGCTTGGAAGTCGGGATGTCGACTTTCTCGTGCCGGGCCACATTTGCGTTCCGGATTTTGGTCAGCATGTCCGCAATGGGATCAGATACGCTCATTGCACCCTCCTACCAGCTCGATTTTGTCACGCCAGGAAGCTTGCCCTCGGAAGCGAGCTTCCGGAAGCAAATGCGGCACATATCGAACTTTCTCATGTACCCGCGGGATCTTCCGCAAATCTTGCACCGACGAACCAGACGAGTGGAGTATTTCGGCGTCTTCAACGCCTTTAAAATCATTGCTTTGCGAGCCATGTACGCCTTCCTTATTTCCTGAAGGGCATGCCCAGCTTGGCAAGAAGGCTCTTCGCCTCCGTGTCAGTCTCGGCTGTTGTCACAATCGAGACGCTAAGCCCCATAACTTTCTCGATCTTGTCGAAATCAATTTCCGGGAAAATGATCTGCTCGGTAAGACCAAGAGTATAATTGCCGTGACCGTCGAACCCGTTCGGATTGACACCACGAAAATCCTTGACGCGTGGCAGCGCCACGTTCATCAGTCTGTCGAGGAACTCCCACATCTGGTCTCCCCTGAGCGTGACGCGGGCGCCGATCTCCTGCCCCTTACGGATCTTGAAATTCGCGATGGATTTCTTCGCCTTTGTCTTGACCGCGTGCTGGCCGGTGATGGTCTCGATGTCGGTGATCGCGGCGTCGAGCATCTTCTTGTTCTCGCGCGCCTCGCCGACACCCATCGAGACGATGGCCTTCACCAGGCGGGGCGCCTGCATCTTGGAGCTGTACCCAAGCTCGGTGAAGAGTTCCGGGGCCACTTTTTCGCGATAAAGCTTCTTCAGTCGGGGAATGTATACTTTCGCCTGAGCCATCAGAGAACCTCCCCGCATTTTCTGCAAACCCTCTTCTTCTGGCCATCGATAATTTTATAGCCAGCACGGACGGGTTTATTGCATTTTTTGCACACGATCATCATATTCGAGATGTGAACCGGTGCTTCGATTTCCACGATGCCGCCCCGATCAGTCTGGGATTTTTTCTTCATGGCCTTCTTCACCATGTTGATTCCCGACACGATAACCCGACCCTTTTCATGGTCGATCTTGAGGATCTTCCCCTGTTTCCCCCGATCCTTCCCGGCGGTAATCTGTACAAGGTCTTCTCTTCGAAGCTTGCTTTTTGCGTCTGCCATATTCAAACTCCTCACAGGACCTCAGGGGCGAGAGAGACAATTTTCATATAATCCTTCTCGCGCAGCTCACGCGCTACCGGCCCGAAGATACGCTTGCCTTTCGGGTTCTTGTTCGCATCGATGATCACGCACGCGTTGTCATCGAACCTGATATAGGTGCCGTCGGGCCGCTTGTATTCCTTGTGCGTCCGGACGACGACCGCCTTTTCGACCGATCCTTTCCTGATCGCCGAATTGGGCAGCGCAGTCTTTACGGCGACGACGATGATGTCGCCGACGCTCGCGTATCGCCGCCTCGTACCGCCAAGAACCTTGATGCACTGAACGGTCTTCGCACCTGAGTTGTCGGCGACATTCAGCATGCTTTCTACCTGAATCATAGCTTACTCCCGCTCGTTATTTCGCCCGCGCGACGATTTCGACAAGCCGCCACCGCTTCTCTCGCGACATCGGTCTGCATTCGACCACCGAAACGGTATCGCCGACATGCGCTTCGTTGTGCTCGTCGTGGGCTTTTACGCGCTTCGTCCTATTTACGTACTTCCTGTAGAGGGGATGGAGCTTGCGCATGATAATTTCGACAACGATGGTCTTATCGTTCTTGTCCGAAACTACGATGCCTTGAAGAACAAGCTTGCCCTCAGTCATTTTTTGGATATTTGTATCCACGTTCCTTCTCCTGAAGAATTATGCCTTCTTCTCGGCGTCGCTGCGCTGGGCCTCGGCGATCCTCGTTTCGATCCGTGCGATTTGGCGGCGAAGATTTCTCTTCTCGAGCGGGTTCTCGACGTGCCCGACCACCATCTGGAACCGAAGGTCAAAATATTTTTTTCTCAGCTCGTCGCGCTTGACGAGCATTTCATCCAGCTTCATATCCTTGAACGAATTTTTCATGGTGATCACTCCATTTCCCCGCGCACCGCGAACTTCGTCTTCACGGGGAGCTTGGAACCAGCAAGGCGCATGGCCTCCTCTGCGACTTTCGGCTCGACGCCGGAAAGCTCGAACAGCACCGTGCCCGGCTTGACCACCGCGACCCAGTATTCGGGACCCGGCTTTCCACGACCCATGCGGGTTTCAGCCGGCTTCTTGGAATACGGCTTGTCCGGGAAAATGCGTATCCACATTTTGCCACCACGCTTGATATAGCGGTTGAGCGCGATACGGGCAGCCTCGATCTGGCGGTTTGTAATCCAGTGTGGTTCCACGCTCACAAGGCCATAATCTCCAAACGCGATGGCATTGCCAGAGTGAGCGTCCCCGTGGATCCGGCCGCGCTGCTGCTTTCTGTGTTTTACTCTTTTCGGTAACAGCATAGATTAGCTCCTTGCCTCACCTTCCGCCCGGTTTGCTCCAGGCCTGGGATTTCCCCGGCGCTCGCTGCGCTCTCCGCGCTCGCGGCGTTCACGTCGCTCCTGACCGCCTTCCCTGCGCTCTCCACGAGGCTCCCCCGAGGGTTCTCTCCGTGATCTCTTCGCGAGCTGGCCGGCATCTTCGTTCTTATCCTGGGCATACACCATACCCTGGTAAATCCAAACCTTCACACCGATCTTCCCGAAGGTGGTGTTCGCCTCGGCAAAACCGTAGTCGATATCGGCGCGGAGAGTATGAAGGGGAATCCGGCCTTCCTTGAGCTCTTCGGTGCGCGACATGTCGGCGCCGCCGAGCCGGCCCGAGAGTCTCACTTTGCAGCCCTGGGCTCCCGACTTCAAGGCGTTTTGAATCGCGGACTTCATCGACCTGCGGAAAGACTGTCTGTTTTCAAGCTGACGGGCGATGTTCTGTGCGACGATCTGCGAATTGGTGTCGACCTTCTTGACCTCTTTGATCTTGATCTGCAGTTTTTTCTGCGTCATCTTCTGGATTTCGGCGCCGATCTTGTCGATATTCGCTCCCTTGGTCCCGATAAGGACTCCGGGGCGTGCGCTGTGAATCACGATGGTGACGCGCTGCGGATGGCGGATAATCTCGATCTCGGAGATATCGGCGCCCTTGGTTTCCGGCAGCTCAAGGAGACGGCGACGGATCGCAAGATCTTCATGAAGGGTTTTCGCATATTCACGGGGCTCGACATACCAGTGCGAACTCCAGTCCTTGTTGATACCGATTCTTAATCCGATAGGACTTACTTTCTGACCCACCTTACGCCTCCGTCTTCTTGCCGATTTCGTCGACGATGCACGAGATGTGGCACATGCGCCTCAGCTGCATATCCGCCCTTCCTCGGGCACGAAACCAAATTCTCTTGAGCCTCGGGCCTTCATCGATGCGCAGCTCTTTGATGTAGAGCATGTCCTCACCGAGCTTGCGGTTCTTGTTCAACGCGTTCGCGGCCGCGGAGGAGACCACTTTGCGAATCAACCCGGCACCCTTGTGCGGCATGTTTTCAAGAATGGCCATTGCCTCGGTGTATGGCTTGGCTCGAACGAGATCGGCGACCGGGCGCACCTTGAACGGCGAGGCGATCAGCCATTTCGATGTGGCCCTATAGCCAGTTTTTGTATTCGCCATTTTCAGCACCCCTACTTCTTCTCGGCTTTCTTGTCGCTGCCGGCATGCCCGCGGAAGATGCGGGTGGCGGCGAATTCACCGAGCTTGTGGCCAACGAGGTTCTCCGTCACATAGACCGGAACCCACGTTTTGCCGTTATATACAGAGATTGTCTGGCCGACCATTTCAGGAATGATCGTCGATGTGCGGGAGTAAGTTTTTACAAGCTTCTTCTCCCCCGCCCTGCTCATCTCGGTTACCTTTTTGTACAGGCTCTTCTCGATGAAGGGCCCTTTTTTTACGGACCTGGACACGGGTTTACTCCTCTATCTCACTTGCGCCGCTTTACAATAAAGCGGCTCGAAGGCTTGTGCGTATCGCGAGTCTTATAGCCCTTCGCCGGCTGACCCCATGGAGATACAGGCTGTTTGTATCCCTTGCCTCGCCCTTCTCCACCACCATGCGGATGGTCTACCGGGTTCATGACAGTACCACGTACGGTCGGCCTGATGCCGAGCCAGCGTGTACGTCCCGCCTTACCAATCCGCTCGTTCATGTGCTCGTCGTTGCCAACCTGGCCGACCGTCGCCATGCATTTTCTGAACACCATGCGCTGTTCGCCGGAAGGCAGTCTGAGCACGACATAGTCGCCTTCCTGAGCCGCGATGAGCGCGCTGACGCCCGCGGAGCGCGCGAGCTGGCCGCCCCGCCCGAGCGTGAGCTCGACATTGTGCACGGTAAAACCAACCGGAATCTTCTCCAGGGGAAGAGCATTGCCAACGTCCGGCGTGGCGTCGGGACCGGACAGGATCGTCTGGCCGACCTGAAGCCCCTTCGGGCTGAGAATGTAGCGCTTCTCGCCATCTACATACGTGATGAGGGCGATGTTCGCGCTGCGGTTCGGATCGTACTCGATGCTGGACACTTTGCCAGGGACACCGAATTTATCTCTCTTAAAGTCGATAGCTCTGTATTTTCTCTTGTGGCCGCCACCATGGTGCCGCACGGAAATACGGCCGTTCGAGGCCCTGCCGCCCGTGCTGCTCTTGCCCTTAGTGAGCGACTTGACGGGATTGCTTTCATTGCTCGTCAGCTCTCCGTTGACCACCTGTACACGATGACGGAGCCCGGGCGTTACAGGTCTAAATGTTCTAATCGCCATAGTTCTTCCTCACATCCTTCTCATGCGCCTTCGAACACTCTGATCGTCTCGCCCTTCTGGAGCCTGACAATCGCCTTTTTCCACTCAGCGGTGCGTCCCGCCCTTCCGCGCAGCCGCTTCGGCTTCGAGGTGACATTGATCACCTTGCAGCTCACCGGATGCACATTGAAGGTCTTGGCGACGGCGTCCATGATCATCGGCTTCGTCGCCCTCGGGTCCACCTTGAAGATGTACTGTCCTAATTCGCGCATGATGTTGCTCTTCTCGGAGAGCACCGGCTCAATAAGAATCGCATCATATTCCATACTCAGCTCTCCTTCGTAACACCGGCGTAGAACTCATTGAGCTTCGCCGAAGCGCCTTCCATCATGACGACCTTGCGGGCATAGAAAAGATCGTGCGCGCGCAGGCGGTTGTAGGTGAGGTAGCTCAACCAGGGAATATTCCGGGCCGCGCGCTTCACCATGGGATCGTCATCCTTGAGAATGAGGACCGTCCGCTCGGGTTTCTTCAGATCGACCACATTCGAGAGCACATTCAGGAGGTCCTTTGTCTTTCCGGACTCGACGGTAAAATCCTCGATGATGGAAACGAGGCCGTCCTGAACCTTCAGGCTCAAAATGGTCTTGAGCGAAAGCTGCTTCTCTTTGCGCGGAATCGAATAGGAATAATCTCTGGGCTTTGGGCCGAAAGAAATGCCGCCGCCGACATAGATGTTTGACTTCAAATCGCCGTGACGGGAACGGCCGCCGCCCTTCTGCGCGAAGGGTTTGCGGTTGGTCCCGTGTACCTCGCCGCGATCCTTCGTCGACGCGGTGCCGACACGCGCGTTCGCGAGCTCGTTGTTCACCGCATACCAGATGACATCCTCATTGATTGGCAATCCGAAGACGGCATCGGACAGCTCAACTTTTCTGAGCTCTTTCCCGCTCAGGGAAATTACTTTGCCTTCCATACAGTCCTCCGCCTTCAGCTCTTCTTGACCGACTTGCGTATCACGACATCACAATTCCGCGGTCCAGGAAGTGCGCCGCGAATGAGCACCACGCCCTTTTCGACATCCACCCTCACGACCTTGAGGTTCTGCACGGTTACCCGCTCGCTGCCCATATGGCCGGGCATTTTCACATTCTTGAAGGTGTGATGCGGATATGTGCTGTTGCCGGTCGAACCGGGTTCGCGATGGAACTTGGAACCATGCGTCGCACGGCCGCCCTCAAAACCCCAGCGTTTCACAACGCCCTGGAAGCCTTTGCCCTTCGAGCGGGCCATGACGTCGACGAACCGCACTCCATCGAGCACTGAGGCATCGATGGCCTGACCGACCGCGACTTCCTTCTCAAAATCCCTGAACTCACGGAGAATTCTCGTGGGCGCGACGCCCTCAGGGAACTGGCCGGCATACGGCTTCGTGATTCGGGACTTCTTTTTCTCGTAGATACCGACGAGGACGGCGTTGTATCCGTCCTTCTCGGCGGTCTTCACGCCTACCACCGTGTTGGGAACGACCTGAACGACGGTGACGGGCACGACACGGCCTATCTCATCGAACACTTGGGTCATCCCAATTTTCTTTCCAATGACACCGATCATTCGGTACTCCTGCGTTGAACGCTTCCGGCACGGAGCCGGGCGTTACGGCATTAAAGACTTTGTCGCGACGGACAAAGGTTTATTGCTTGATTTCGACATCGATCCCGGAGGGAAGCTCGAGTTTCATGAGCGCGTCCATCACTTCGGGTGTCGGCTCGATGATGTCGATGAGGCGCTTGTGCGTCCTCATCTCGAACTGTTCCCGGCTTTTCTTGTGCACATGCGGCGACCGCAGGACGGTAAACTTGTTGATGCGCGTGGGAAGAGGCACCGGACCGGAAACCTTCGACCCCGCGTCCTGCACGGTCCTGATGATACTCTTCGCGCTGTCATCGACAAGGCGCACATCAAAGCCCCTAAGCCTGACTCGGATTCTGTCTTTCATCGTTCCTCCAAAGATCTCTTGCGCTCGAATCGTCGGCCGTACCCAGGCAGGCGCGCCGACAACCACCGAGTGCCGACGGATTGGGGAATCCGTCCATGGCGGCAAGTCGCCAATTCACACAAAAACGTGCCCCTGCCAATCAGGGGCACGCCATAGTAGCACCTGTTATAATATTTGTCCAGTGGTCGGGCCCTCCAAAAAGATTCCTCAACAGCCGACCATGAAACTGTTACGCGATAACCTCAATTACCTGCCCGGAAGCGACGGTGTGGCCGCCCTCGCGGATAGCGAACTTGAGCCCTTTCTCCATGGCGATCGGGTAGATGAGTTCGACTTCGATCTCGGTGTTGTCGCCAGGCATGACCATGTCTTTGCCCTCAGGGAGCTTGACCGCGCCGGTGATATCCGTGGTCCTGAAGTAGAACTGGGGACGATAGCCCGTGAAGAACGGGCTGTGACGGCCACCTTCCTCTTTGGACAAAACGTAGATCTGACCACGGAATTTGGTATGCGGAGTAATAGTACCAGGCTTTGCAAGCACCTGCCCGCGCTCGACTTCCTTCTTGTCGATACCGCGAAGGAGGGTGCCGATATTATCGCCCGCCTGACCTTCATCGAGCAGTTTGTTGAACATTTCGACGCCGGTAACGACAGTGGTCTTGGTCGGCTTGATACCGACGATCTCGACCGAATCGTTGACATGGATGACGCCGCGCTCGACACGGCCGGTAACGACGGTGCCACGCCCGGAGATCGAGAACACGTCCTCGATGGGCATAAGGAAGGGCTTATCGATCGCGCGCACGGGATCCGGGAAGAAGCTGTCCATCGCATCAAGAAGCTCCTGAATGGATTTGGTCGCTTCGGGATTATCCGGCTCGGTCATCGCCTTGAAGGCGGAACCGCGGATAATCGGTGTCTTGTCGCCGGGGAATCCATAGAAGTTCAAGAGATCGCGCACTTCCTCCTCGACAATGTCGAGAAGCTCGGGATCGTCGACGAGGTCAACCTTGTTGAGGTAGACGAGAATCGCGGGGACGCCGACCTGACGGGCAAGAAGCACGTGCTCACGGGTCTGCGGCATGACAGAGTCAGGCGCCGACACGACGAGGATCGCGCCATCCATCTGTGCGGCGCCGGTGATCATGTTCTTGATATAGTCGGCGTGGCCCGGGCAGTCGATGTGCGCATAGTGCCGCTTGGTGGACTGATACTCGAGGTGCCTTGTGTTGATGGTGATACCACGTGCCTTCTCTTCCGGTGCGTTGTCGATGTCTTCGTACTTGAGCACCTTGTCGCCGAACTTGCGCCCGCAGTACATGGTGATGGCCGCGCTAAGCGTCGTCTTGCCATGGTCGATGTGTCCGATGGTACCAACGTTCATATGAGGTTTGGTACGCTCGAATTTTTCTTTGGCCATATAAATCTCCTCCTTGGCTTCGTCAACGGCACTCCGCAGCGTTTCACCACATGAAAAAACCGCAAAGACCGTCCGGCGGCATCGATGCCGCCGGATGCTACGCCATAATTTACTCGTTTGGGCTTTCGGATTATAAGCAAAGAATCAAGATTGCGCAATAGCCCAGATAAAACAAAAGCGATTTTTCGTTTTTCGCAAGCGATACAGGTCAAGAATATCAGAAAAAATCGTATTTGTCAGGCATGGGGTTAATATTCATTCTCACTGCCATAATGGTCGAACTTCGCCTGATAAATCCCGCGCCCCTCGGTGAGTGAGCGCAACGAAGTCGCATACCCAAAGAGATTCTCCATGGGGGCGTAGGCCACGATGGACTTCGTTCCTCCGGCATCCTCGACGGATTCTATCCGAGCACCACGTGTCTGCAGCGTGGCAAGGGCCGCGCCAAACCATGTGTCCGGCACTTCGACCGAAATTTGAACAATGGGGACGAGCACAATGCTCCCCGCCAGGTTCACCGCCCTGCGCAACACCGAAGAGGCCGCCGCCTCCACCGCCGTTTCAGCGCGCTTATCGCCGCGCCCTGGGGGGACAAAATTTTCGATGACCACTTTTGCCCCAACCACTGGCCAGCCTCCGGCCGGACCGACGGCAAACACTGTTTCCATCGCCTGTCGTATGCTGGTCTCATAACTTGAGGATATTCTGACGCCGTTCGCAAGGAGAAGGGTATTTTCGTCTTTGTCCTTTTGATTCTCGAGAGAAACACCAAGAGCCACGGATAATTTTTCGCCGCCAAAATCGCCGACAAACTCATCTTCAAAACAGAGGGGCTTTTTCAGGCGTTCCACTTTCGGCACTTGAGGATTCCCCGCGCGCACACGGAGACCATACTCCTTCTGCAGACGCTCAAGAACGATATCGAGGTGCAGTTCTCCCTGCCCCGATATGGTAATCCGCCCGGTCTCTTTTTCTTCATTTATCAAGAGTGAGACATCTTCAAGGCTGAAGCGCCGCAGAGCCTCGCGCAACTTTGGAAGTTCCTGCTGCAAGGCCGGCTCAACCGCAATGGAGACGAGGGGTTCGGGATTCTTGAACGATTCATAGAGTATTTGGAGCCCCGGCGCGCAGAGGGTGCCACCCACCTCCATATAGGAAAGACGGGCCCCAACTATTTCTCCGGCGGCGGCGACTTGAACAGGTTCGATGTCCGCACCATGTATGCCATAGAGATGCTGAATACGGGCGAGCTTTCTGGCGGGCATGGCCATGACCTTCATGTCTTCCCGAATCGTCCCGGACCATACGCGGATCCACGCGAGGGCGTCGAGGTCGGCGCTGAGCACTGTCTTAAAAATGTATGCTGAAAAAGGAGCGCCAGGTTCAGCCGCCAATTTCACTTCCTGAGCATTTTTAACATCTCTCGCGACGGGGCAGCCCCGCGCACGTGGATCCGGGAGATAGTCGATCGTCGCATCCAGCAAAAGCGCGCTCGAAATGTCGGAAAACGATGATCCGCAGAGAGCTGGCGTTATTTCTTGTCTGTAAATCGGCCCACGGAGAGCGGCCCGAATCTCGTCAGGAGAGATGTTTTCCCCGTTCACAATCTTTTCCATCAGATTGTCATCGTATATGCTGGCCCGGTCGAGGAGTTTCTCGCGGTACTCGGCGACGAGACGCCGCGATTCTTCGGTCAGAGGCGCCTTTTCGACGGGAAGCACGGCGGGGATATCGGGTTCAGCGACACTTCCTGCATCAGGTCTGTCAAGCGATGCTGGATACCAGTGCATCTCCACGAGATCGACGATGCCGTTCCAGCGATACTCTTCGAATGTTGGAATCTGCAGAGGAAGCACGGGCTCTCCAAGCTCGCCGGCGATCTCCCGCAATGCATCAAAAAAATTCGCCCCGCGACGGTCCATTTTGTTGATGAAATAAATGCGAGGAATATGGTGCGCCCTGCAGCCGCTCGCGATGAATCCCGTACGCACCTGCACTCCCGACACGGCGCAGAGCACGATGACGGCACCGTCGAGCACGCGCAGCACACGGTCGACTTCCGCGCTGAAATCCACGTGGCCAGGGGTGTCCAGCAGATGAAAATGAACACCTTTGTGCAAAAAACGCACGGCAGCGGTCTTGATGGTGATACCGTGCTGGCGCTCCACATTGAGGTAATCTGTCGCGGTGGTGCCTTCGTCGACATTTCCGGCATGTTCACGCACGCCCGCGACATGGAGCACACGCTCGGTAATCGATGTCTTGCCTGCATCGATATGGGCGAGAATGCCGATGTTCCTAATACGAAGCGACGGCTTTGAATCGGAAACGTGCGCTGAATTCATCGCAGTATCAGTATACTTCGTGAGAGGCAAATAAAAAAGCCGCCCACGCCGGGCGGCTTTGAATGCGCGAACGCCTTGTTGGCTAAATGGTCCGACTGCGTCGGCCCTAGAGCCTGCTTTCGCACATTACCATCTGTAATGTGCGAAAGCCTTATTGGCCTCAGCCATCTTGTGCATATCGTCTTTCTTCTTGATGGCGGTGCCGGTGTTGTTGAACGCGTCGAAGAGTTCGTCGGCGAGGCACGCGGACATCGGCTTGCCGGTGCGGGCACGCGCGGCGCCGATAATCCAGCGCATCGCGAGCGCCTCACGGCGCGACTCGCGGATCTCGATAGGCACCTGGTAGGTGGCACCACCGACGCGGCGCGACTTTACCTCGATGGAGGGTTTCACGTTTTCGAGCGCCTTGTTGAAGGCGTCGAGCGCCGGCTGACCGGACTTCTGCTGCAGAATATCGAGCGCATCGTACATGATGCCCGTGCAGATCGATTTCTTGCCCTGCCACATCATCCGGCAAATAAAACGTGAAATGGTGGTCGAATTGTACTTGACATCAGGGGCGTGTCCCCTGTCGATCGATTTCTTTTTTCTGCCCATGTATCACCTCACTCAGGCTTTAGGCTTTTTGGCGCCGTACTTGGAGCGGCCCTGTTTGCGGTCTTCGACGCCAAGCGCGTCCTTTGTACCGCGAATGATGTGATAACGTACACCTGGAAGGTCCTTTACACGGCCACCGCGGACGAGCACTGCGGAGTGCTCCTGTAGATTGTGTCCGATACCCGGAATATACGCAGTCACTTCAATACCGTTGGTGAGGCGCACACGTGCGACTTTGCGGAGAGCCGAGTTCGGCTTCTTCGGCGTTACGGTCATGACGCGCGTGCAGACGCCGCGGCGTTGGGGACACCCCATGAGCGCGGGCGACTTCGTCTTCCACTGATTCTGCTTTCTTCCGTTACGGATAAGCTGGTTAATAGTCGGCATATGAGCTCCAGACTCCCTTTTTTGCCCGCCCGTGTCAGCATCACGCGCAGAGCATTGTCTAAAAAATATATTCCAGGCCGCGAAAAACTGCGGTGACTGTTTTCGCGGCTTTGCAGAATACCTTTCTCGCGCAATATATGTCAAGGGCTGCGGTCGCCACAGTCGCGCCGCAGCTCCTCTCAATCATTCCTCCGAAGGCTCGGCGTCCTCGCTGAATCCCTCATCGTTGTCGAACACGGACGGCTCATCAAAACTCACCTCGGTGGAAGTGCGATCCTGCAGAATCGCCGGCGGCGCCAGTTCGCGCTCCTGCTTGCGTTTTTCGAGCACCTCGTCCACGAGGGCATTGAGATCATCGTTTTCCGCGTCGAAGAGCTTCACCTGGCGGTACTGCTTCATGCCGGTGCCCGCGGGGATGAGATGGCCGATGATGACGTTCTCCTTGAGGCCGCGCAGTTGGTCGATCTCGCCCTTGATCGCCGCGTCGGTGAGCACTCTCGTGGTCTCCTGGAAGGAAGCCGCCGCGAAGAAGGAGTCGATCTTGAGCGAGGCCCGCGTGATGCCGAGGAGGATCGGCCGCGCGACCGCCGCCTGACCGCCTTCTTCCATGACCCTCCGATTCTCTTCATGGAATTTGTGCTTGTCGACCTGCTGTCCGTAGATGAAGACCGTGTCGCCCGGATTGACGATTTCGACTTTCTTCATCATCTGGCGGATGATGACGCCGATGTGCTTGTCGTTGATGGTGACGCCCTGGGCGCGGTAGACCTGCTGCACCTCATCCATGAGATAGCGCTGACAGGCCTGCTCGCCGAGAATCGCGAGGATGTCGTGCGGGTTCTTGCTGCCGTCGCAGAGCAACTCGCCGGCGACGACTTTGTCTCCGTTACGCACGAGGAGCCGGCGGTTCTTCGCCACAAGGTGCTTGTAGGTCTTGCCGAAGGAGTCACGGATATTGATGACGCGCTTGCCCTTGAGCGAGCCGCCGAAGGTGACGGTGCCGGAGACCATCGCGAGGACTGCGGGTGTCTTGGGCTTGCGGGCCTCGAAGAGCTCGCCGACGCGCGGCAGGCCGCCGGTGATGTCCATCGCCTTGGCGCTCTCCTTCAGTATCTTTGCCAGGATCTTGCCCGCGCGCACATTTTCGCCGTCCTCGACGTTGACGTACGCGCCCTCGGGCAGATAGTAGGTCTCGATGTCGTTGCCGACTTCGTCGGTGATGATGATGCGCGGCTCTTTCGTGTCGCGTTCGCTGCCGACATCGGTGATGATCTTTTCGACGTTGCCGGTCTCGGCGTTGATCTCTTCCTTGAGCGTCGATCCCGGGACGATGTCCTCATAGCGGACGATGCCGTCATGCTCGGAGATGATCGGGTCGTTGAAGGGGTCGAAGGTGGCGATGGTCTCGTTGGCGACGAGAATTTGTCCCCGCGCGACCACCATGTCGGAGCCGTTGCGGATCTCCACTTTCTGCTCTTGGGCGATCAGAAGGACCTTCCTCTCGAGCACCTTGGCGTAAGAGATACTGGGCGACTTGGCCTCGGTGCCGTCCGCGCTCTTGACGACTGGGTCCTCCTTCATGACGCGCTGGCCGTCTTCGACGAGGAGCTCGTCGCCCTGCGCCAGATCGAAGGCGCCGAAGACCCTGTTGACATAGATGTAGCCGCGGCGGGTGAACAGCAGGTGCCCGGGATCGGTCTTGACGTAAGAACCCTCGATATCTGCGATGTAGACCGGATAATGGAGCGAGATACGGTTCTCTTCCGCGGCCTTCGTCGCCGCGCCGCCGATATGGAAGGTGCGCATCGTGAGCTGTGTACCTGGCTGGCCGATGGACTGGGCCGCGATGATCCCCACGGCCTCGCCGATGTCGACGGTCTTGCCGGTCGCGAGGTTGCGGCCATAACACTTGCGGCATACGCCGTGCTCGGCCTCACAGGTGAGCACCGTTCTCACCGATACTTCTTCGATGCCGGCAGCTTCGATCTGGTCGGCGACCTCTTCGGTGATCTCCTCATTGGAGCCGACGATGATCTGACCCGTGATCGGGTGGCGAATCGGATCGAGGGTGAAGCGGCCGATGATGCGCTCGCGCAGTGACTCGATGATCTCGTCGCCATCCTTGATCGCGGTGTGGACGGCGCCGTTGATCGTGCCGCAGTCGTCGTCGTTGACCACGACATCCTGGGCGATATCCACGAGGCGCCGCGTGAGGTATCCTGCGTCGGCCGTCTTGAGGGCCGTATCGGCGAGACCTTTGCGGGCGCCGTTCGTCGAAATGAAGAATTCGATGACCGACAGGCCTTCGCGGAAGTTCGAGCGGATCGGCAGTTCGATGATGTCGCCGGACGGCTTGGCCATAAGGCCCCGCATACCCGCGAGCTGACGGATCTGGTTCTTGCTGCCGCGCGCGCCGGAGTGGGCCATCATGTAGATGTTGTTGAAGCCGTCGCGGTCCTTCTCGAGAACTTTCATCATGACGGCGGTGAGTTCCTCGTTCGTCTTGGACCACACCTCGACGACGCGGTTGTAGCGCTCGTCCTGAGTGATGTGGCCGGCGAGGTATTGCTGCTGGATGGCCTCTACTTCCTTGTTGGCCTTCTCGATCATCTCGGCCTTCTCTTTAGGAATGACGATGTCGTCCATACCGATGGTCGCGCCGAAGAAGGTCGCGTACTTGAAGCCCATCTCTTTGATGGTGTCGAGCATGTTGACGGTGATGAAGGGGCCATTCGTGCGGTACACGTACTCGATGAGAAGGCGTATATCCTTATCGGTCAAGGCATAATTGATGTAAGGAACTTCCTTGGGCATCGCCTCGTTGAGGAGGATCCGGCCCGCAGTCGTCTTGATGAGCCCCTTGCCGCTGAGCACGGTGGGCTTGTGATACCCATCCCAGGCCGGCTCCTTAGAAGCGGGCACATAGACGAGCGCCTGATAGTCGCAGGAGCCGTATTCGCAGGCGAGCAGGAGCTCGTCGGCGGTCGAATAGCGCTTGCCTTCGCCCAGCACGCCGGGTCTATGGCGGCTCAGGAAGTTGATGCCGAGAACCATATCCTGCGACGGATACACGATGGTCTTTCCGCTCGCGGGGTCGAGAAGGTTGCGGCTCGAGAGCATAAGTGTCCAGCACTCCGCCTGGGCCGCGTGAGTGAGCGGCACGTGGACGGCCATCTGGTCGCCGTCGAAGTCCGCGTTGTAGGCCTTACAGACCAGCGGGTGCAACTTGATCGCCTTGCCCTCGACGAGGATGGGCTCGAAGGCCTGGATGCCGAGGCGGTGCAGGGTCGGCGCGCGGTTGAGAAGCACGGGGTGCTCCTTGACAACCTCGTCGAGCACCGCGAAGACCTCGGGCGTCTCAGATTCAACGAGCATCTTGGCCTTCTTGATATTGTAGACGACATCCTTCTCCACAAGCTTCTTCATGATGAAGGGCTTGAAGAGCTCGAGCGCCATCTTGGTGGGAAGACCGCACTGCCACATCCTGAGTTCCGGCCCGACGACGATGACCGAACGGCCGGAATAATCGACGCGCTTGCCGAGAAGGTTCTGGCGGAACCGGCCCTGCTTGCCCTTCAGCATGTCGGCCAGGGACTTGAGCGGGCGGTTGCCTGCGCCCTTGACGGCGCGGCGGCGGCGCGTGTTGTCGAAGAGCGCGTCGACGGCCTCCTGGAGCATGCGCTTCTCGTTGAAGATGATGATGTCGGGCGCGCTGAGCTGTAGGAGTTTCTTGAGGCGGTTGTTGCGGTTTATGACGCGGCGGTAGAGATCGTTGAGGTCGCTCGTGGCAAAGCGTCCGCCGTCGAGCTGGACCATGGGTCTGAGTTCGGGCGGGATGACGGGGATAACCGTAAGGATCATCCACTCGGGCCGGTTGCCCGACACGCGGAAGGACTCGACGAGCTCGATGCGCTTTAAAAGGCGCTTGTCGGACTTGGCGCCGCGCTCGATCATCTTCTGTCTGAGTTCCTGGGACAGCCGGTCGAGATCGATCTGTTCGAGGAGGGAGCGGATGGCCTCGGCGCCCATGCCGGCGGTGAACGCGCCGCCATAGCGATCCATGGCTTCGCGGTACTCCTCATCGGTGAGGAGCTGCATCTTCTTGAGCTCGGTCTCGCCCGGATCGATGACGATGTATTTTTCGTAGTAGAGTACGGACTTGAGCGTCGCCATCGGCAGATTGAGCAGAAGGCCCATGCGGCTGGGCACGGAGCGATAAAACCAAATGTGCGACACGGGGCTCGCGAGCTCGATGTGCCCCATGCGCTCGCGGCGGACCTTCGAATTCGTCACTTCGACGCCGCAACGGTCGCATATGACGCCTTTGTAGCGGATGGACTTGAATTTGCCGCAGTAGCACTCCCATTCCTTGGTCGTGCCGAAAATGCGCTCGCAGAAAAGACCGTCTCGTTCCGGCCTCAACGTCCTGTAATTGATCGTCTCAGGCTTCTTGACCTCTCCATACGACCACGCGCGGATCATCTCCGGGCTGGCGAGATGGATGGAAATGTTGTCAAAATCCTGGATATCTCTCATGCTACCCCCTCGGGCTTCGTCATACATGATGACGCGGCACAAATAGTGCCGTGGCATACATCATGCCGTCGGCTCCACGGCCCATACCGCGGAGCAATGTTTCAGTGACGCCTCAGAATGCGCCACTCTGCTTCTTGATAATATCTTCGTCGCGCTCCGTGAGCGCTATCTGTTTCCCTTTTGAATCGTATACCTTGATGTCGAGCGCGAGGCCGCGCAATTCCTGCACCATGACGTTGAACGCCTCGGGAATGCCGGCGGCGGTGTGCGGCTCTCCCTTGACGATGGCCTCATAGACCTTGGAGCGGCCGGTCATGTCGTCGGACTTGATCGTCAGGAGCTCCTGCAGCGTATTCGCGGCACCGTACGCCTCGAGCGCCCAGACTTCCATCTCGCCGAGGCGCTGACCGCCGAACTGGGCCTTGCCGCCGAGAGGCTGCTGCGTCACGAGCGAGTACGGGCCCGTCGACCTCGCGTGCATCTTGTCATCGACGAGGTGGTGCAGCTTGAGGAAGTAGACGACACCGACGGTTATAGGGTTTTTGAAGAATTCGCCCGACTTGCCGTCGCGGGCCATCACTTTTGACGAGACTGGCAGGTTAGCCTGACGGAGTTTCTCCTCGATCTGCTCCTGTGAAGGCGACTGGAACACGTGGCAGGCGTACCACTCGTTCAGCGTGCTGGCGGCCCAGCCGAGCTCGGTCTCCATGATCTGTCCGATGTTCATGCGCGAAGGCACCCCGAGCGGGTTCAGGCAGATGTCGAGCGGAGTACCATCTTCCAGATAAGGCATGTCCTCAACCGGCAGAACTCGCGCCACAACACCCTTGTTGCCGTGGCGGCCCGCCATCTTGTCGCCTTCCTTGAGTTTCCGCTTGACCGCGACGAGCACCTTGACCGTCTCCTCGACGCCCGGCGCGAGATCGTCGTTGTTGGCGCGGGACATGCTCTGGACGTCGATGACCGTCCCCTCGATGCCATGAGGCACGTGGAGCGACGAATCGCGGACGTCTTTCGCCTTCTCGCCGAATATGGAGTTCAAAAGTTTGAATTCGGGCGTCGTGTCGGAGTCGCTCTTGGGCGTGACCTTGCCGACGAGGATATCACCGCTCTTCACCTTGGCACCGATGCGCACCACGCCCTCGCCGTCGAGATTGTCGAGCATCTTCTCGCTCGTGTTGGGGATGTCGCGCGTGATGCGTTCCGGACCGAGCTTGGTGTCGCGCACTTCGAGGATGAATTCCTTGATGTGGATCGAGGTGAAGAGATCCTCCTTGACCACCCGCTCGGAAATGAGGATCGCGTCCTCGTAGTTGTAGCCGTTCCAGGGTACAAAACCCGCGAGAATGTTGCGTCCGAGCGCGAGTTCGCCCTGACTGGTGGCCGGGCCGTCGGCGATAACCTGCCCTTTCAGTATCTTCTCGCCGCGCTTGACGATAGGTCTGTGGTTGAAACAAGTATCCTGGTTCGTGCGCTGATATTTGATGAGCTGATAGACATCGGTATCGTCTGGTGTTTCGGGCTTGTCCGGGCGGATGATGACACGGTTGGCGTCCACATATTCCACCGAGCCCGAACGCTTCGCCTTGAGGAGGACTCCCGAATCGTAGGCGGTCTTCCACTCCATGCCCGTGCCGATGCGCGGGGATTCGGTGAAGACGAGCGGCACCGCCTGGCGCTGCATGTTCGACCCCATGAGCGCGCGGTTGGCGTCGTCGTGCTCCAGGAAGGGAATCAGCGCCGCCGAAACCGAGATGATCTGTTTGGGAGAGACATCCATGTACTGGATATCGCCCGGCGTCCGCATGGTGTAGTCACCCTGATGGCGGCAGGAGATGGTCTGATCGAGAAACTTGCCCTGCTGGTCGATGCGCGCCGACGCCTGGGCGATGTAGTACTTGTCCTCATCGATGGCGGAGAGATATTCGATCTCGTCGGTCACCATGCCGTCCTTGACCTTGCGGTACGGCGTCTCGAGGAAACCGTAGTCATTGACGGTCGTGTAGGTCGCGAGCGACACGATGAGGCCGATATTCGGACCTTCCGGCGTCTCGATGGGGCACATGCGCCCGTAGTGCGTATAGTGGACGTCGCGCACCTCGAAGCCCGCGCGGTCGCGGTTGAGGCCGCCAGGGCCGAGCGCGTTGAGTCGGCGCTTGTGCGTGAGCTCCGCGAGCGGATTGACCTGGTCCATGAACTGCGAGAGCTGCGACGTGCCGAAGAATTCCTTGATCGCGGCGACAATCGGTTTGATGGTGATGAGGTCCTGAGGCTTGGCGGTCTCGAGGTCCTTGCCGGTCATGCGGTCCTTCGCGGTGCGCTCCATGCGGCTGAAAGCGACCTTCATGACATTGGAGAGAAGCTCGCCCACCGCGCGCACACGGCGGTTGCCGAGATGGTCGATATCGTCGATGTTCGCCTCGCCGTAGTAGACATTGATGAGGTGCTTCATCGTCGCCACGATGTCTTCCTTGGTGAGGGTGTTCGTCTTCATGTCGAAGTCGAACTTTTTGTTGAGCTTGTAGCGGCCCACCGCACCGAGGTCGTACTGCCTGGCCGTGAAGAACATGTTGTGCAGATCGCGTTCGGCGTTCTCCATGGATATGGGTTCGCCGGGACGCAGCACCGAGTACACAGCGGAGATCGCGTCCTCCTTGGCAGGCTCGTCCTGATCGGGTGCTCCCTTGACGAGCTTGACATCCTCACGCTCGAAGCAGTTGAGGATCATCTCGTTGTGGAGCGATTTCTCGTCCTCGAAGTCGATGACCTCGATGGCGTCGATACCCAGGTTGATGAGCTCGTCGATTTCGTGGAGATGAATCTTATCTCCCGCCCGGAAGAGGCGCTTCTGTTCGCCGTCGAGCTCGATGTAGACGGCCTTCGCGAGAATTTTGCCGACAAGGGCGTCCTTTTCGGCCTGCTCCTCGGAGAGGCCGACCTCCTTCGTGGTATAGAACGCCGCGATGATCTCCTCGCGGGACAGAAAGCCGATCGCGCGCAGGAACATAGTGCCGAGAATCTTCCGCTTGCGGTCGATCTTGGCGTGGATCAGATCGTGCTTCTGGTCGATCTCGAACTCAAGCCAACTCCCACGATAAGGGATTATACGAGAAGAGAACACACCTTTTTCATGGCTGAATACGACGCCTGGCGAACGATGTATCTGCGAAACGATGACGCGCTCGGCGCCGTTGATGATGAAGGTGCCGCGATCGGTCATGAGCGGAATGTCGCCCAGATAGATCTCTTTCTGGCGGATCTCTCCAGTCTTCTTGAACACGAGATTGATGACAGCCTTGAGAGGGACGGAATACGTGAGACCTTTCTGTTTGCACTCGAGTTCCGAGTATTTTATCGCTTTCTCGTCCAGCGAATAGCGCTCGTACTCAATCACGAGATCGCCAGACGGACTTTCGATAGGAAATGTGGTCCGAAATACTTCCTCAAGACCAATTCCGTCGAGCGGTTCGCCCTTTCGGAGCTTGTCTCTCTGGAGAAAGCGTTCATACGAAGAAAGCTGAATATCGATCAGATCGGGAATATCCATAACGTCGCGATAATCTTTTCCTATGTATGTACGCTTAATCTTCTGTTCGGTATACGCCATCCGTTACCCCTCCATGCGCGCCCGGGCACGCGGGTCAAAGGTCCATGCGCTGAAGCCAATGGGATTCAACGCCTTTACTATTTCCGTCATCAGGAGGCACTCCCGCAAAGAACCGCGCTGAATGCCTCCTGAAAACGGAGGGACCACAAGGTCCCTTCCCGCACACACATCGAAATCGCTTCGGCTCAAAGACAGCCTGGAAATACCAGGCCGCCCCGAACCGCTGCGCCGCTCACTTCACCTCGACGGAGCCACCAGCAGCTTCGATCTGCTTTTTGACCTTCTCGGCTTCCTCTTTGGGAACATTCTCCTTGATGGGCTTGTCGCCCGCTTCAACGAGATCCTTCGCTTCCTTGAGACCGAGGCCGGTGATCGCACGGACTTCCTTAATAATAGCGATTTTTTTGTCGGCCGGCACATTGCCTTTGAGAATGACCGTGAACTCGGTCTTCTCTTCGACGGGCGCGGCTGCGGCGCCAGCTGCGGGGGCCGCAGCAACGGCCACGGGGGCGGCCGCGGTGACGCCAAACTTCTCTTCCATCGCTTTTACGAGATCGGAAATCTCGAGAACGGTCATCGAGGCAATCGCGTCGATGATTTGCTCTTTGGTCAGTGCTGCCATATTATCTTCTCCTTGTTTCATGGTAGCCCGCCGCCATGGACGGGCCTTCTATCGAATTCCGACAGGAACGGCAGCATCCGAAGCCTGACGGATTCTTCCTTTATAAAAAGCGCCGATACACGCCCCGCTCAGTCGACGCCGGCCTGAGCCTTCTTCTCCTCGATGGCCTTGAGCACGCGCACCAGTTTGGTGGGAATCGCGTTGATGACATAGACGAGATTCTGCGCGGGCGCCTGCATGGCGGACATGAGCATCGCGATGAGCTGGCCCCGGCCAGGCAGCTTGCTGAATGTCTCGACCTGTTTGAGATCCATAAACTGGTGGTCGACCATGGCACCCTTGATGACAAGGGTCGGTGTCTCTTTCGCGAAATCAAGAAGTATCTTGGCGACCTCATTCGAGTCGGCCTTCACGAAGGCGACAGCGGTCGGCCCACGGAGGACCGGCTCAACCGCATTTGAATACCCGAGTTCCTCGAACGCCAGGCGCGCGAAGTTGTTCTTGACGACGTGGAGCTCGACACCCTTCTCGCGAAGCTGATGTCTGAGCGCCGTGATCTGCTCAACCGTGAGGCCGCGATACTCAGTGAAGATGAAATCGTTCGAACCAGAGATCATCTCTTTGAGCATTCCTATGGCTTCAACTTTCCTTGGCTGAATTTTCGATGCTTTAATGGCCATAGTCTTACCTCTTCTCCGATTTGTTCGGCGCGACTTTGACACTCGGCCCCATGGTCGGCGTCAGATACACAGAAGCGACAAAGTCGCCTTTGGCGTCAGCGGGGCGTTTCCGATTTACTTCTTCCATGAGTATGCTGAGATTTTCGGCGATCTTTTCGGCATCCATGGACACCTTGCCAACTGGCAGATGGATGATGCCTGATTTGTCGGTGCGGTATTCGGTGCGGCCCTTCCGCAGCTCGTGGAGGGCCGCGGTGAGATCGTTGGTGACCGTGCCGGTCTTGGGGTTCGGCATGAGACCGCGGCGTCCGAGCACCATACCGAGCTTGCCGACGTCTTTCATCATATCGGGCGTGGCGACCGCGATATCGAAATCGAGCCAGCCACCCTTGATCTTTTCGATGTATTCATCGCTGCCCGCATAGGCCGCGCCGGCATCGAGGGCTTCCTTGACGCGCTCCGGTTTGCAGAACACGAGGATGCGCTTCTCCGCCCTGAACTGATTGGGGAGAACCACGGTGTCGCGCACGGACTGGCTTTTCTTGAGGTTGAGCCTGATGTGCACCTCGACGGTCTCATCGAATTTGGCGGTCTTGAGCTCTCTCACAAGCGTACAGGCCGCGCCGATATCATACGCCTGCGAAACATCGACTTTCTTCACTACTTCGTTGTATTTCTTGCCGTGTTTCATCTCACCACTCCACTTCTACGCCCATGGAACGGGCGGTACCCGCGATGATACGCTCCGCGGCCTCAAGATCGTTCGCGTTGAGATCGGGAAGCTTCTGCTTCGCGATCGCCTCGAGTTTTGCCTTGGAGAGCTTTGCCACCTTGTCTTTCTGGGGGAGCGAAGATCCTTTTTCGATGCCGCAGGCTTTCTTGATGAGCACGCTGGCGGGCGGTGTTTTCAGGATAAACGTAAAGGTCTTATCCTGATAGATAGTGATGATCGCCGGAATGACAAGACCTGGCTCCATAGTTTTCGTGCGCTCATTGAACTGCTGACAGAACATGGGTGCAGAAACGCCATGAGGACCCAGAGCGGGTCCTACGGGAGGAGCTGGCGTCGCTTTGCCGGCGGGGCACTGCAATTTGACTATTGCAGTAATCTTTTTCTTGGCCATAGCCGTTCTCCTATCGTGGTATACCCGGCACTCACCGGCCGGGGTAGCGTTCCTGTCGCCACAGGAACTCCCATCATCGGAGGATAAACCCCTTATCTGAGAAGCATGCCGACAATCTGCCGGTATGCCGCTGTACAAAGATCACCGTGCCTCTCAAGGAGGCTTGCTCCCACACGGGGCAAAGGCCCCAGGTGGGAGCATTCACTTAAATCTTTTCGACCTGCGCCATGTCGACTTCGACCGGCGTCGATCTACCGAATATCTGCACGCTCACCTTAAGCCGACTCTTCTCGGCGTTCACCTCGTCGATGACACCCGAGAAGGATTCAAAGGGCCCTTCCGTTATCTTCACCTGCTCGCCCACCGAGAAGGTCTGGCGGAAATGAACCGATCGTTCGCCTTTGAGCTCGCCGGTACGCTGAAGTATGCGCTTCACTTCCTCCATGGTGATGGGTTGAGGCCGCGCATTGGACGCGGAACCGACAAATCCCGTAACACCGGTGATGTTGCGGATGACCGCGCAGGTAGTCTTCCATCCGTTCTCGGGGAGGTCCATCTCCACAAGAATATAGCCAGGCAGAATCTTCTTGGAAACCGTTCTTTTCTTGCCTTCTTTTACTTCGGAAACTTCTTCGGCGGGAACCTTGACATCGGTGACGATATCGCGCGAGAGCTCATTCGAGTCTATGAGCATATGGATAGTCTTCTCAATCTTGTTCTCATAGCCGGAGTAAACATGAAGAATATACCAGGACATCCCTTCTCTGCCTTATCGGAAAATGACCTCGATTCCCAAAACAATGAGGAAATCGATGAGGCCGAGCACAAGGGCTACCGCAACCGTGGAAAGAACGACTATTTTTGTGGAGGCGATTACATCGTCTTTAGACGGCCACACAACTTTGGAGAGCTCTGCGTAGCTGTCTTTAAAGAACTGGATGATCTTCTTCATGGCGGCTCCTTGGACCCCTTTCGCGGTACGCTACGCACAGGCGCAACGTCACGCGTGCTTTCTTATGACCAGGCCAGGTAGGACTCGAACCCACAACATCCGGTTTTGGAGACCGGCGCTCTACCATTAGAGCTACTGGCCTAAACAGTTTATTTTACTTTTGTTTCCCTGTGCAGGGTATGCTTGCGGTCCCACTTGCAATATTTCATGAGCTCAAGTTTGTCCTGGCTCGTCTTGCGATTCTTCTTGGTCGTATAGTTGCGGCGCTTGCACTCAGTGCACTGAAGGGCGATAATCTCTACGTTCTGCTTTTTCTTGGATGCCATGGCTCCCTTTCCTTTCGCGGCGGTCCACAATCGTGCACGCCGGCATAATCACACTATGAATTCGAGCCCCCGAACGGAATCGAACCGTTGACCTTATCCTTACCATGGATATGCTCTGCCAACTGAGCTACAGGGGCACAAATAGAGCGTGGCGAATATATCACTCGTTGAGGGATATGTCAAGATTACGACGCGCCTCTCCCATGAGCCTTCCGCGAGAATGCATTGGCTATTGAAGCAGCAATCGGGTCTTTTGTCAACACGAGGAGGCCGATTCCGACCGCCGCGAACACCGCGGTGCCCACCACGAGAGGAACGCCCGCCGTCACAAGCCTTGAGTTGGCGGTCCCGACCTTCGCGAAAACCGCTCTGTCCGCAAAAATCGCCGGCACCACCGCGATGATCGAAAAGAGCAGCATCTTCAGCATATACTTGAGCGACGTCCACAGCTCGTTCCGGATGCCTTCGATATTTCCCTTGATGAGCGCTCTCACCAAGAGTCCGGTATTCACCGCGCTCGAGAAGGAGAGCGCGAAGGCGATGCCCGGCCCCTGAAACCGGAAGGCCAAAGCCAATACCAGTATTACATTGACCCCGAAGCTCGCTATTCCTGCCCATGTCGGCGTCCTCGTGTCGCTGCGCGCGTAGAAGGCCGGCGCGATCAGCCGATTCATCGCGATGAACACAAGCCCCGTCTGGTGCCAGAAGAAGGCGCTCGCCGTGAGGTGCACCGACAGATCCGAAAAGTCGCCGCTCTTGAAGAGAAGCGTCACGATGCGCTCGGGGAATGCCATTGAAAAGACCGCCACCGGCACGGTGAGCAGAAGCAGAGTGCGCATCGTGCTCCCCAATGTGCCCGAATACTCGCGCCATGCTCCCTCCCGGACGGCATCCGCCAGCCGCGGCAGCAGCACTGTCCCCGCCGACACCGCAAAGATGCCGAGAATCAACTCCTGCAGGCGCAGCGAATATTGGAGGCTCGACGCCACCCCTGTGCCCGCGCGCGACGCGAAGGCCGTGCTCACGAGATCGTTGACCTGATAGGCCGCCATGCCGAGGATCGTCGGGGCGATGAGCGCGAAGACCTTGCGCATGCCCGGGTTGCGGAAGGCGCGCGCGGGATTCATGAACCCGAAGCGCATGCCGAGCCGTATGACGGCGGGCAACTGGACGAAGGCCTGGGCCAGGCCGCCGACCACTACGCCCACGGCCATCGCGCGTGCCGGATTCCCAAGACGATTGCCCACAAGCCACGGGATTACGATGAAGCAGAGGTTGAAGAGAATCGGCGCGAACCCCGAAGGTCCAAAAATCTCGTGCGAATTCAGAATCCCCTGCAGAAGCGCCGCGAACGAGACGAGCGCGAGGAAAGGAAACATAATCCGCGTAAGGATTGTCGTCTCGACAGGGTCGGAGCCGAAGAGCTTCACGATGAGCGGGGCGAGGGCGATGCCCAGCGCCACCACGGCCACGACACAGATCGTGAGCACCGTAAGGCTCGCTGAGAGAAAGTCACGCGTCTCCCTGTCGTTCTGGGCGTGCAGATAGCCTTTGTACGTGGGGATGAACGCGACCGTGACCGAACCTTCGGCGAAGAGACGTCGCATGAAATTCGGAATGATGAACGAGACCGTAAACGCGTCTGAATAGATGCCCGTGCCGAGAAAGCGCGCCTTCGTCATCTCCCGAATGAGGCCGAGCACGCGAGAAATCAAGGTCAGAAATGAAAGGAGGCCCGCGCTGCGCACCATTTTTGCGGAGGAACGCTCAGCCTTTTCGGCCGCGAGGTCCGCGGCGATCTTGGAGGATTCCTCCATGAGCTCGACAGGTTCCTCCGCGGGATAGACAGGTTCTCCCGACAATTCCACAGGTTCAACCGGGTCTTTCTTGTTGTGTGAAGTCATTGAGGCTAGCCTACTTCAAGCCGGCTCGAAGGTGAAGTCCCGGGGTGAGGGTTTCGGCAGAGCACACGCGGGCGGCGCGCGGCAAATGGTGCCCCCCCATTTCAAAGCACGGCGCCCGCATGATTAAATAGAGACCATGAACCAATCGGCAACAGAGGCGCGGATCAGACTCATCGCCCTTGATCTTGACGACACGCTGCTGCGCGCGGATCTCTCTATATCTGAAGAAAACAAGCGCGCCCTGCAGCGGGCGGAAAACATGGGCATCCACATCGTCCTCGCCTCAGGAAGAAACTACTTTTCTATGCGTCGCTACGCGGAAGAGCTCTTCATCCGGCGCCGTGGCGACTACCTTGTGGGTTCGAACGGGGCCCAGCTCATTCAGGCGAGTACGGGTAATCTGCTGGAAGATCTCAAGCTCTCCCCTGACTTTTGCAGGAACATCATCGGGGAATTTGAGCAGAAGGGCTACTTTTGGCAGCTGTACATGGAAGGAACGATCTACTGCAACCGCATGAATGAGTGGGCGATCATGGATCAAAGACTGTCCGGCCTGCGGCTCGAGGTCATATCCGACATGGATGCCATTCTGAGTCAGGAACAGACCAAGATACTGGTATGTGGAGAGCCCGAACGCATCGAGCTGGTATACAGGGAGTTGAAGGACGGCATCGGGGACAATGCCGAAATCGTGACTTCCAAACCCTATTTCCTCGAGATTCTTCCTAAAGGAGCCAATAAGGGCGCGGCGCTCGACCGCCTTGCCAAACGCCTGCGAATCGGCATGGAATCGGTTCTGGCAATCGGTGACGCGAGAAACGACCTGGAGATGATTCAGAAAGCCGGCTGGGGTTGCGCCCCCGCGAATGCCGCGGAAGAAGTGCGCGCGGTCGCACGCTTTGTGTCGGCAAAGACCAATGAAGAGGACGCAGTGATGGATATTCTCGAACACCTTGTATTTACGGCTGAGGCAGCGCAGCGAGAAATTCGATGAGATACTGTTGAACACCGAGGAAGAACCGCTCCTGCAGCGCGGCGGCCTGAGGCGAGATATAGCGATAGTGCCAGCTTTCCCAGCGGTAGCCGGTAATCGCCTCCCTGCCTCTCGGGAAAGAGAGCGAAAAACCGAACTTTCCGGCGTTCGCGGAGAGCCAGCGCCCCGCGGCGGTATCGCCAAACTCATCGGTGATCGAACCGAAATCGATGGCCGTTCCGAGCTGGTGCTGAGACATACCTGGCGGTGCGGAGACTCGTTCGGCCTCGATCTTTCCCATCTCCTGAACATTCCGCGCAAACACGGTCACCTGATAATCGTACGAACGATACGCCGAGGACACTACGAGCGTCTTACCCTCTTCTCGCGCGGCTTCCGCCATATGAACCAGCGCGGCCCGCGCGGGCGCGCGCAACTGCATTCCTTTTTTTGAAACCACATAGGGGAACGCGCCGTCAAGACTCACAAGGTCGGACGGCACGAAATCCGCGGGGAGTGCGACCTTCTTGTCCACGCGGCGCAAGAGGTCCGGATCTTTTTTCATCACATCGTGAACTTCGCGAAACAGCACGGCAAAGCCAGAGGCGTCCTTGCCGATTTCCTCAATGATGCGGCCACGGTCCGCGTCGCCGATGGCGGCCGCAGAGAGGGCGGTCTGCGCCTGGGCCCGAATATCCGGCGGCAACGCCGAGAGTCCCTTGTTTTTCTGCGCCGCGCAGGACGAGGCGGCGCCAACAGTGAGTATCAGGGACAGCATGGTTGCAATAAACGACGAAGCTCGCATAATGAGAACATATCATGATTCAAATATTTGATAAACCCGAATCCGTCGATGCCGCGCGCAGGTCTGAGCCCTCCGGAGTCTGCACATGACTCCGGCACAGTACACGCGCTTCTCCGGAATTCGTGCCCGGATGCGCGATTATATCGATTCTCTATTGAGGAACAATGCATGGATACTCCCCGTGCAGCGGAAACTTTACAGGGCCAGAGGCTATCGCGAAGAGGAACTCGAGACGCCGATCGTCTACAACCTTGCGCTGGACGAGATCACAGAGGAGAGCAGCCCCCGCTTCATCATCGTCGCTGACAACCCAGGACTTCAGGAACAAAAGACTAAGAATCACCGGTATCTGGTCGGACAGGCAGGCAAGCTCGCCGTGTCGTGGTTCCGCGCAAATCTGGACATGGATTTCAGGTCCGCGACGATCATCGTCAATAAAACACCCGTCCATACGCCGAAGACCGCAGAGCTGCGCCTCTTGATAAAGCTTGCGGATGAGCGCGGCACCGAACTCGCCGCGCTGCTCTCGGAAAGCCAGAGAGTCATGGCACGTTACGCCTGCGAATTAGCCGAGTGTCTTCAATGTCCGCTCTGGGTCTCCGGCATCGGAGAACTGAGACCAAGGGGCATCTTCAGCCCCTGGACTGAAGAGCTCCGCGCACACTGCGCGGGGGCCCCAGCTTCCGTGCGAGGGCAGATTCTGCTTTTCCGACACTTCTCCATGAACCAGTTCGCGATCGAATATGCAAAGGCGCGCAATGACACAAAGCGCGGAGCGCCACTCACCCCTTCCGCAACCCTCTCTCTCCTGGAACAGATCGGCAGGAAAAACAGAGTCGCGATACTCGGCATATAGACCGCATCCGGCCGGCCGCGTCCGGCGCCAGCGCTAACTCCGGCCGCGATGCTTTACGCGCAGATACACCTGCTTGCCCGGGACCATCGGGTTGGTCCGTTCATCGATCTCGAACAGGTTGATCGCCTTGATGAGCTCACCAAGCTTGTGAAAGCCATAGTTTCTGGGATCAAATTCCGGCAGACGGTTCGCGATATATGTCCCGACTTCTCCTAAGTAGGCCCAGCCGAATTCGTCGGCGGCCTCCTCGGCCGCGCTCAGAAGCAAGGCCTTGAGCCTCTTGTCACTCTTGATGTCGGTCGGGGGCGTGGCACCTTTCCCCGATTCCTTGTCGGGAGGATTCTCTCGCTCTTCGTCGGATTCGCCGACATTGGCCTGCAAAATTTCGGTGTAAATGAATTTGTCGCAGGCGGCCACGAAAGGCTTTGGCGTTTTCCGCTGCCCAAAGCCGAGGACGAGCTTGCCATCCTCGCGGAGACGAGCGGCGAGCCTGGTAAAATCCGAATCGCTTGAGACGATGCAGAAGCCGTCGAGATTTTCAGTGTACAAAAGGTCCATCGCGTCGATGATCATGGCGCTGTCGGTGGAATTCTTGCCGGTTGTGTAGGCGAACTGCTGCACGGGCTGAATGGCGTACTCGAGCAGGCGCTCCTTCCAGCCGCGCAGATTGGGATTTGTCCAATCGCCATAAATACGCTTGACGCTTGCAATGCCGTACTTTGCTATTTCCGCCAACAGGCCGTCGATAATAGCCGGCTGCGTATTGTCTGCATCGACGAGGACCGCAAGTTTAAGCTGCGGATCGGTTTTCATCAAAAAACTCCTAATAACATATTATCGCACGATAAGTATCTGGATATCACATACATTCGTGCCGGTCGGGCCAGTCTTGAAGAGCCCGTCAGCCTTTTCAAAAAAGGCATAAGAATCGTTTTCGGCCAAAAAACTTGAGGGATTGAGATTGAGCGCCCGGGCGTGCCCGATGATTTCGGCATCCGCGAAGGCGCCCGCGGCGTCGGTAGGCCCATCATTGCCATCGGTGCCCGCGGAAAGAAAGGCGACGCTTCTCAGCTCAGCGCGCAAGGCGACCGGAAAATGTTCAAACTCATTGAGCACGGAAAGCGCCATCTCCTGATTCCGGCCGCCCTTGCCTTTACCGCGCAGAGTGACGGTGGTTTCTCCACCCGCGATAATGCAGGCAGGAATGGCGACCGGAAGTTCATGCAGTATGATATCCTGGGCAATCCCCGAAAAAATCTTGCCGATCTCGCGCGCCTCGCCCGACATGCGGGTTCCGAGAACGAGGGTGTTGTAGCCCAAGGCCTTGCTCTTGTTCCCGGCCTCGAGAATCGCATGAAAATTTGTGCCCACGAGCATCGTCGAGCACGAGTCAAAAATCACATCACCCGGCTTTGGTGTATCCGGTCGCAGCCCTGAAATCCCTTCCCGAGTCGCGCGGGCGACGGCGTCGGGCAGCGCATCGAAAAGCCCGAAGCGGTCGAATATCTCTTTGACATCCTGCCAGGTGCCCCTGTCGGGAACCGTCGGTCCGGAAGCGATCACGCCAAGATCATCCCCCATAACATCCGAGAGCACGAGCGACAGCATTTTCGCCGGAGAAAAAGCGCGGGCGAGGAACCCACCCTTAATCGCGGAGAGATGCTTGCGCACCGTGTTGATCTCATGAATCGTCGCTCCGCAGGCGAGTAAAAGCCGCGTCGCTTCCGCGTTATCCTCGGGCGAAATCCCCGGGGCCGGCGCCGACAGGAGCGCGCTTCCGCCCCCCGAAATGAGCACGCAGACGAGTGTCTTGCCGCCACGGCTCTCCCATTCCCTCACCTGGGAGGCGAGAGCGAGCATCTCTCTGCCAGCCAGCACCGACCGCTGATCGGGCACGGGATGTCCCGCTTCGATGACGTGAATCGATTGTGCTTCAAACACGTTCTCGACGTGTGGCGCGAGCTGAAGCGATCGTCCATCCTCAGACGCCTTGGTCACTACAAGACCTCGTGAAACCCGCCCGCCCAAAAGCGAAACAAGACCTGCGGCCATAGGAAGCGAAGCTTTCCCGAAGGCGGCGATCACTATATGTTCAAACTTGAAAAGGTCATACTTCTGTGTCATTCGGCCGTCTGACGCACTGAGTATCGACCCATCAAGTGATAAACAATATGAAAAAAGCCGCTCGGGCATCACGCGATCCACTGCGGCACGGAAAATCGTTTCGGCGTCCACGCGTAAAGACAACATACTTTTTTCTTCTATCATATTTCCCTTACTTTTTCTTCTGTCCCCGACTAATCGCCTGCCGGCAAAGCTCCACATTCCGAGCCACCTGAATACTGTGCGACAGGTCAAACGCCTGCGAAAACAGGGGTTCCGCCTCGACAGGCTCTTTAAGAGTATTCATATAAATCGAAGCGGCGTTGTTGAGGGCCGGCCAATTTGTTTCATCCAGGGCAAAAGATTGCAAAAATGACTGGATAGCCCCCTCGTAATCCCCCGTCTCTCTCAATTCCTCCGCCTGTCTGAAAAGCTCCATCGCCTTCCTTGTACCAGCATAGCTCTTTTCATCTTCGCACATTGCGAGCCGTTTTTCCATAAGAGCCCTCATGTGGAACGCCACGCCCCCTTCGGCACATTCCGGTTCCTGGAGGGCCAATCGATAACGGCGAGCCGCCTCTTTCCTTTTCCCGATCGCATAGGTGAGGTCTGCGAGGGCCGAATGCCGATAAAAGGACGCGCCATATAATTTCTCTTCTCTTAATAGATAGCGCTCCGCCTCCCCGGATCGTCCCTCGGCGAGCAAGATAACGCCGAGGTTTCTCAATACGCGAATGGATGTTGGCTCAGACTGCTCAAGCTTCCGAAACCAACGCTCTGCTTTCTGATAATCGCCCGCGATGTAGGCGTTGAGACCGAAGCGCTCGCACATTGCCGCAAAAAATTTGTTCATCGGCCTCAAAGAGTACCTCAATGGACAAACAAGGACAATACAAGAATGACAACGAAGGCCACAACTCCTTCAACCGCCGTCGCCGAAGTGTATGCCTTGTAGGCCGTATTCACGGGCATGCCGGAAAACTGTGAAACAACCCAGAAATATGAATCATTCGCGTGGGACACGACCATGGAACCGGCGCCGATCGCGATGGTGGTGAGGGCCGGATCCAAGCCAAGCGACTGCATGAGGGGCGCCATGATCCCCGCCGTCGTCACGATGGCCACGGTCGACGAGCCCTGAGCGGTCTTGAGCGCCGCGGAGATGATGAAGGGCAGGAATATCCCAAGCTGCATACCGGCCATGTTCGTCTTGATAAACTCGGTTATCGGGCTTGCCTTGATTATCTGGCCAAAGGCACCCCCCGCTCCCGTGATGACCAGGATAATGGCCGAATCTTTGATCCCCTCCCCCATCCATCCCGAGATCGCGTTTTTGAACTCGTCTTTCTGAACAAGCAGCAGAGAGCACAGCACGCCAATAATGAGCGCGGTTACCGGGTCGCCGATGAAAGACAGAAAAATACGGAAACCACCGTTGCCGAATGGTTTTGAGGGGAACTCCGCAAGGCTCTTCAGAAGAATCAGCACAATGGGGAGCACAATCGGCAAGAACGAAAAAAAGGTGCTGGGCAATTTTCCGAACTTCTTCACAATCTCGGAATAACTCTCATGGATTCCCGGCTCAATCTCATATCTTTTGGCGAATTTGGTCGCCCACAACAGACCAGCGAGCGAGGCGGGGATGGCCGTAATCAGACCCAGCAGAATCACCTTGCCGAGATCGGCCCCCAAGGCACTCGCAGCGGCGATGGGGCCGGGAGTCGGCGGCACCATGGTGTGGGTCGCGTAGAGACCGGTGGAAAGCGCCACCGCCATGACCGCCATCGAGATGCCCGATTCCTTTGCGAGCGCTTTATTGAGAGGGGTCAGGATGACATAGCCTGAATCGCAAAAAACGGGGATGGAGACGACATAGCCCGCGATATTCATGGCGAGCGGGGCCCGCGACTTGCCGACAAGCCTCAGAATGGTCTGCGTCATCGAGAGCGCGGCGCCGCTTTTCTCAAGGATTGTCCCCATGATCGTCCCCGCGACGATGACAATGCCAATACTGGCAAGTGTCCCCCCGAAACCATTCTTAATGCCCGCAATCACATCCAAGGCAGGCAGCCCGATCGCAAGACCGAAGGCGAAAGAGACGCCTACCAGCACAAGAAAAGCGTTTACCTTAAACCTTCCGGTAAGGACGATGATGACAATTACCGCCAAGAGCAGCAGAAGCAACGCAACGATGCCTGATACCATGGATGCCTCCTGAAATCCAATTTACCCGATACGGGATTCACAGACAATATAGATAATCGGCAGAGTGGCGCCATCATCGCCCTCGTCCCATCGACAAGGTGAGTTCGACAGGCAGATGGTCGGAATAGCCCCCGTTTCCCTTCCATTCAAGGGGGATGCCATTTGAGTCGAACAGTAGTGGATCGTCTGCGACATCAAAGTTTTCATATTCAAGGCCTTCTCCATCGTGAAGACTTGCATTCAAGAAAAAACAGTCAAACTGCTCACGTTTTCCCTGGAACGCAATGCTAAAACCATCGGAGAGCTCGTTCCAGGGATTGTAGAGTCTTACTTCCGAGATGTGTTTCTCAGAGAATGATGCTTCTTCGGTATACGAAAGCCCTTCCCACGAGCCGGAGACCCCTAATGGTTCACCTTCTGCCGCAGAGGGAGGAGCGCCAGCATCGGAGGGCATAATCGCCGTCGGATAACACCTGCCGATCCGAATGTATTCGTCGGGCGATTCATTGAAATCGCCGCAGACTACAATCGGCAGAGAAGGCCTTTCCGCCTGCACTTCGCGAATCCTCTGCGCCAACAGCGCGGCGGCGGCACGGCGTCCTGGCTCAGTCTCTCTCTCGCCACCCAATTTGGATTTCCAATGGCATACGAACACCGCTATCCGCTCATCTCCCCCAAGATCGAGCTCCACTTCCAAGATGTCCCTCAAGGGACCAAAGCCCCACGCGTCCATCACCGAATGAGTGTGCATCTCCGCAATCGGAAACCGCGACAATATGCCGGTATGAATGACGCTCTCATCGGGGCCGCCTATGGCCCAATACCGATAGGTCCCCCTGCCGAAGCGCTCCGCGAGGTCGGCAAGCACTTTCTCATTCTCGATTTCCTGCACGCACAGAATGTCGGGGTCCGGGGTCCGCCGTGAACCAGCGCCCTCCGTTTCAGACACGGATCGGACGGCTTCCACCACATTGACCAGTCGCTTCGCGTAGAGTTCTTTTGTCCACTTGCCCTTCGACGGCCGGAATTCGGGGTATTCCTTTCCACTCTCTTCCGCGTCGAAGAGATTGTGGACATTGTAGGACACAATGCGAATTTCCTCGTCCGTACCCACGGGCGCGAGCGAACACCTGCACCCCACCGCCATCATCGCGATCGCCGAAAGAATAAGAAATGCCGGACGCACCTTCCCTCCTTTCCCCTAAGGAAGACGCTATCCGGCAAGCTTCGTGCTTCAGTATTTGGGCAGGAAAACGCTCTTTTTCAGACGAGCTCGTTCTTGGACAAAATGACCTTCCCAATCAACCCGTACTGCGAGGCTTCGGGCGCATTCATCCAGAAATCCCTGTCGGTATCCTTTGTGATTTTCTCGAGTGGCTGTCCTGTCGCTTCCGCGATGATCTCATTGATGCGCACGCGTGTCTTTTCAAGTTCGCGGGCGTGAATCTCGATCTCGGTCGCGACGCCATTCATCCCCGACAGTGGCTGATGGATCAAATACGAAGAATTGGGCAGCCCAAAGCGCCTCTCCTTCGGCACGGCGATCAAAATGAGGGCCGCCGCGGAGGCCACGAGGCCAATGCCCACGATCCGGACCGGAGCCTTTATAAAGCGGATCACATCAAATATCGAAAATCCGGCGTATACATCCCCTCCGGGAGAGTCGATGAGGAGCGTGATGGGCTCGTCTGAAATATTGTCGAGCAGCAACAACTGCCGGACAACTTTTTCGGAGAGGTCCTTATCGACTTCGCCGACGAGAAGCACGGTGCGGGTCTTGAGAAAACGTTCGGTTAAAGGTTCTTCGGGCCGTTTGGCTTCGGTTTCGGCAGTCTGCGGCTCTGCTGATTTCATCGTATATCACTCCTTGCGATACATTAAAAATGTACTACGGCATTCGATTGAATAGTAATGATTTCAAAGCCAAGCGGCAACGACAGCAACCTCGTTGCCCATTTTTTCATTATATATTAGATTTTATATGTTGTAATGTGCCGCCCGGCGGCGGATATGGGCGTGTCGAAGGGCCTATAATTATTCTATATCAGGAGATATCATGGAAAAACGAGTCATCACCTTACACCGCCTCTCTTTACAAGCTTCCGCGCTGATTCTTCTTGCCCTTCTTATACTTTTTGTTTCGGGCGGCACTGTCTTCGGCGCCGAGTCAAGACCCTGGTACACGGCACGACTTGAGGCTCTTGGCTTCTACGTCTTCGATCAGCCCTTCGAGCAGCCCAATTTCAATGTCGCCTCCGTCGACGGGCGCATGAAGAGCCGTCTTTCCACAAAGGGAAATGTCACCCTTCTCAATTTCTGGGCCACCTGGTGCCCGCCATGCAAACAGGAAATTCCTGCAATTCAGACGCTGCATGAGACTATGAAAGGCGAACGGTTTGAGATCATGGCCGTCGACCTCGGGGAATCGGCGAAAAGCGTTAAGTCATTCCTTGATCAGAACAAGATTTCCTATCCTGTCTACATCGACCCCAAGAGCAGTCTCACAGGCCTCTATGCCTCGCGCGGCATTCCCACCACGTATATTCTCGACAAGAACGGGAAGTTCATCGCGGGTATCATCGGCAGCTTCGAGTACGACAATCCTGAATTCGTGAGCATAATGAGGGAGCTCGCGCGGAAATGAATCAGCCCGACCTGATCGCGGCCTTCGCCGCGGGACTCGTCTCCTTCATCTCTCCCTGCGTACTTCCGCTGCTCCCCGCGTATCTTTCTCTCCTCTCCGGACTCACCGTGAAGGAACTCTCCGGCCACGAGAAAAAGGCAAAGCTTCTGAGAGCGAGCCTCATGTTCTCCGCGGGCTTCACCATGGCCTTTACGGTTCTTGGGGTCATCTTTTCCGGAGGGATGAGCTTTATCGGCGAGGGCACTTCCCGGCTCTTCGGGAAAATCGCAGGCATCGTTGTGATCGTGCTCGGGCTCAATATCATGTTCGATTTTATCAGGATACTGAATAATGACGCCCGCCTCATCCAGAAATTCACCGGCAGAGGACGGGGACAGGTCAACGCATTTTTGATGGGCCTGGCCTTCGCGGCGGGCTGGTCTCCGTGCATAGGGCCGATTTTAGCCTCGATTTTGCTTATGGCGGCGAGAAACGCGAATGTCGGCGCTGCGGCGCTGCTTCTCGTCACATATTCTGCGGGCTTTGCGATTCCCTTCATCGCGAGCGCGCTCTTCCTCGAACAGCTCTCCCCCCTGCTCGGCTTTCTCAAAAGGCACGGGAACGCCGTGCGCATCATCTCGGGCATACTCCTCGTAGCCTTTGGAATTATGATGCTCCTCGGGTCTGTCTCGCGCATCTCGGCCATCGCCGCGCAGACTGGCGGCGCCCTTCTCGGCTTCGAGGCCTCCTCGCCGCTCCCATCGCACATCATCGGCGCGGCGTTCTGGCTTCTGTTCGCGTGGCTCTCCGGCCGCAGAATTGTAAGGCGCCATAGGGCCCTCAAGGCGGTCCCAGGGGCCGGAGAAGCTACACCCCGGGCGCAAAAATCGCCAGCGACAGCCCATGTTTCCTCTGCCGTCTTTCTTGTCCTCGCCATCCTCGAACTCGCGGGCGTCATCAGCCTTCTACGCCTCACCGGCGGCTGGCTGACGTTTGGAGGATTGTAGTCCGAAGATATCCTGGGGTATCCCCGACGTTACACAACGCCGGCCCTGAGTGAACGACGGAACAGGTCGCGGCGCAGACGTTCGGCCCAGACGACGATGAGCGAGAGCACAAGGCGCGGCACCAGGAGCCAGAGCACGGGCAGGGAAATCGCTCCGTAGAGCACGGTATCCTCGAGGAGGGAATGGGAGATCGCGGCGTGATGGTTGAAGAGGTCTCCCTCCTGGAGGCTCATACGTCCTTCGTCGCGCGCGGCCTTGATGATGCCCGCCCCGTAGGCGTAGCCGACAATGTTGATCACGATCCACAAAAAGCTCATCGATGGTTCGAGGCCGAAAATGCGCATGAGCCATCCAAGCCAGCGCGAAAGCCACTCCATCATGTTGAATTGCTCGAGGAGCGTCTGCGCGAGCATGAGGACTAAAATATATACAATGATGCGTACCGTGAGCTTCAGAGTCGAAATCGCCCAGGCCCCCAGCATTGGCCAGAAAGCGCTCTGAGGCACGGCGCTCGAAGCAAAGAGCTTCACTTCGGAAAACGAAGGAGGAAGCACGAGGTTGAGGGCTACCCCCGCGAGGATCGCCACTCCGATGCGCAGCAGCGCCATCTTGGCGGCCGAAGAGCCCAGCGACTTCATCACCGCCGTTTCGACGATGAGGTTGTGCGAGATGAGGCACATCATGGCGAGGATGATCGCGTCGTGCAACGTGAGATTCATCGAACTCATCACGGCGATCGCCGAGTAATTGTTGAGGAGCGCGCCCGAAATGTAGACGAGCGCGGCTTCACCCGGCAGCCCGAGGATTTTCATGAGGGGACGCAGGGCGAGAGCGATGTTCTCAAGCAGCCCGCTCCAGCCGAGGAGTGCCACAAAGAGACTCACCGGCACCATTATTTTTAAAAGGAACCACGAAGTGTCGAGCGTTCGTTTGAGCCAGGTGCGCGCGATGAGTGTCAGATTCTGCCGTGAAAATATCACGCCGTTGCTCCCCGCGCGGTCAGCTTCGAGATAAGGGCTGAAAAATCTTTGTCTTTTGCGAGCGTGTGAAGATCGACAGGCATCTTGTATGTCCAGTTTGTAGGAAGTGTGGTGCCGGGGACATTGATCCTCTCGTCGCGCGGATCGGGCTCCCTCCATTCGGCGTGACAGGCGAGGATATCCTGCACTGGATATACCGCCGCGATCGAGGAAGAGAGCGCCATCGCCCGGATGAGCGCCGCGGAGGCGGCAGTATCGAGCACCTTGGGAGGCTCGGCCGCACTCTGTGGAGGCAGCCCCTCCTCCGCCTCTTCGCGCGCGCAGCTTTCGAGCAAGGAGCGCAGAAGCGCATCATACTCCGCCATTTTTGTAAAAATCGTCCAGAGCTGCGCGCGGTCCGCCTCTTCTTCCCACCACTGGCGGATATTGGTCGAGTCATGAACCGACGTGCAGGCGACCGACAGGGGCTCATATGTTTCGAGCGGGACATAGGGCTGATCAGGCTTCTCCCATTTCCGCTCCCAGCGGAGCACCCTGAGGCCGGGGATATCCATTTCACGCAGCACCTTGGGAACGCAGGGCGGTACCGCGCCGAGGTCCTCGGCAAAAGGCTGCATCCCTGTGACCGACACGAGCATCGACAGAAGCTCGCGCCCTCGCGCCTCCCATGTACCGAGCGATGCCGCCGTCAGTCTGGAGGCTTCTTTCTCCAGTGCATCCTGTTCCTGAGGACTGAGGCTCTTCCAGCTCGTCGTATCGTGATAGCTCCACTGGAAAACATACTGCCCGGGCTCAACCTCATAGATCGCCCGATCGATCCACCAGTCGCTCATGCTGCGTACATAGGCATCCAAACTGTGCCGCACCTCCGGAAAATCCCGATGCATATCCGAGAAAAGCGCATAGATGTCCGCCGTACCCCGAATTCCCGGGTTGAACAGAAAAAGCGGTTCATCGTTAATGCGCACAAGGCATGCGCCGCGCGCATCCTCGAGGCACTTCGCGAAAGCCGCTTTCCGATCCGCCACTGGCGGTGCCCCCGCGTTGTGCTCCGCCCCAGTCGCGATGGCCGCGAATTCGTCGAGACACGTCTTCTCAGCACTTTGAATCTTCCATTCGGGGATATGTGGCTTGGAAAGCCACCTGATGCGCTCGTCCGCAAAGCCGAGAGCGCTCAACTCGGAACGAGACATGTGCTCGGAAGGTTCGAAGGCTCCAATGTAAGCATCGCTCTCGAACGCGCTGATAGCCCAGATGCGGAAGAATCCGAGGACATGATCGATGCGGTACGCGGTATAGAACTTGTCCGCGTAGCCGAGGCGCTGGCGCCAGAAAACATAATTCCGGGCACGGAGCGCGTCCCAGTCGTAGAGGGGGAACCCCCAATTCTGGCCACGCGGCGAGTACATGTCGGGCGGCGCCCCCGCCTGTCTGTCGAGAATGAAAATATCGCGACGGAACCATACGTCCGCGGAATCTTTGGCGAGAAGTATGGGTATGTCGCCCATAAGATCGACGCCCATATCTCTCACGGCCCGGGCCGCCTTCTCAAGCTGCCCGCGCGCGAGAACCTGAAGCCAGAGCCGGAATCGCGCCTCTTCCGCGAATTCGGTGTTGAACCAGAGCGCGTCTACATCTTCGGGAGAGACGTTTTTCCATTCGGGCCACTCCCACCAGGGGGCGAGGCCAAATTTCTCTTTAAGAGAGATAAAGCAGGCGTATGGCTTGGCCCAGCGCTCTCGGGCGGCAAAGGTTTCCGCGAGAGGGGTACAAAAATCCCGACTTGCGATCCAGGCGGTGCGAAGGGCGGCGAGTTTTGCGTCCAGGGCGCTCTCGAAAGGAACCCGCGCAAGGTTCCCGTATTTCCGGTCCAGGGCACGCTCTGCCCGAACAAGCCCTTTTGCGGCCTCGTCTTCGAGCGGCACGCCCAGCGAAGCCATCGTATCCACAGTCTCCGACAGAGAGATATACAGAGGATGCAGCGCAAAGGCACTCAGGGCCGCATAGGGAGAAGTGCCGTTTCCCGTATCGTTGAGCGGCAGAAGTTGAATGAGGGAAAGCCCCCACTGTTTTGCAAGTCTGCCAAGGGGCACCAGATCGGAAAACACCCCGCAGGCGGCATTCTTGTTCTTCTTGAGGGCAAGAAGCGGCACCGCGAGTCCCGCGATCTGGCTCTTTTCGTGGATGAATTTCATGCCCTACTCTCCTGGTTCCATAGAATGCGTAGCGATTCTTTGAGAGAAGATACTCCCAGCCAGTGGGAGGCGGATTGGCCTGAGCTGACTCCAGACTCCACTTTCCCGCTGTGCGCGCGAGACACTTCCTCGCCGGGCAGGGCGGCCCGAGGTCCTATAATCCGCGCGAAGCCAAGCTGGCTTGCTGCCTTCGCGCGCCGCTCCATCGAGCGGACGGGACGAATTTCCCCGGCAAGCGAGAGCTCGCCCGCCATCGCCGAGCCTTCGGGCAGCGCTTGGCTGGATCTCGCGGAGTAGAGCGCGCAGGCGAGGGGAAGATCGACCGCCGGCTCCGTGAGCCGCAAGCCCCCCGCCACATTCACATAGATCTCCTGACTCGAAAAATCGAGCCTCGTCTGCTTCTCGAGCACCGCCGCGATCCTGGACACGCGCAGAGGGTCGATCCGGTCCGAATACACGCGCATGATGCCCGATTTCGAGGGAATCGCGAGCGCCTGAACCTCGGCGAGCAGAATCCGGGAACCTTCGTGGACGATAGCCACCGCGATGCCCGCCGGCAACTGGCCCTCGCGCCGCACCATGAAGATGCCCGAAGGGTCGGCGAGTTCGACAAGCCCGCCTTCCCCCATCAGGAAGAATCCCAGCTCGTCCGAAGAACCGAAGCGGTTTTTGCTCGTGCGAAGTACCCTGAGCGCGTTCTCCGCCTGCTCGAAACTGACCACCGCATCGACGAGGTGCTCGGCCGCTTTCGGCCCGGCGATCATGCCGTCCTTTGTCACGTGCGCGACCAGCACGACGATCGAATCGTGACTCTTCGCCCATTCGACGAATTCCTGCGTGCAGAATTTTATCTGATTCGGCGTCCCCGGCACCGCGCCGGCTTCCGGCGAGTGGACCGTCTGTATTGAATCGACCACCGTGAGCAGAGGATGCACCGAGTCCATCACCGACAGGCAGGCATGCACATCGTTGCTGCAGAACACCTCGATCTGTTTCGAGAGAGCCCCGATGCGCTCGGCCCGAAGCCGTATCTGCGCGGCCGACTCTTCTCCCGAAACATAGAGGGCCTTGCCCTTCGCCCCAAGTTTCGCGCAGGCCTGCAGCAACAGCGTGCTCTTGCCGATGCCGGGCTCGCCGCCGATGAGAACCGCCGAACCGCGCATAAAACCGCCGCCGAGCACCCTGTTCAGCTCGGAAATTCCCGACGACACGCGTGCGCCCAAAGTCGGGTCCACCGACTCCAGGGGAACCGAGAAGGCCGTCTTGTCTTTTTCAAAACGCCCCGTGGTCTTGGCTTCGACCATGGTGTTCCACTGCCCGCACTCCGGACAGCGCCCGAGCCACTTCGGCTCTTCATGGCCGCACGCGGAACAACGGTATATGAGCGAAGGCTTTTTCATACTGCCTTTATGGTATATGAGGGCGCGGGCAGGTTCAATATGGCTTGTATTGAATACGTGCCCGCTATTACCATACAGACATGACTGCAATTACGCTCAAGCCCAAGGAAGATATTCGTCTCCGGCACGGACATCCATGGATATACGACAACGAGATCGCGCGCGTCGAGGGCGAACCGTCGCCAGGCGACGAGGTTGAGATCAGGGATGCCCGAGGCTTCCGCGTAGGGTACGCGTTTTTCAACCCGAACTCGAAGATCAGGGCACGCATCTATTCGCGGACGGCAAAATCTGCGGATGAGGCATTCTTCGCGCGCGCCTTTGAGTCCGCAAAGGAATGGCGCCACTTCTGTTTCGGCAGGGACGCACTCGAACGCGGCATGAGCCTTAGGCTTGCCTACGGCGAGGCCGACTCGGTGCCTGGGCTCATCGTCGACGGATTCATGGGCGTGCCTCTGTCCACCGGCAACAAGCCGCACGCCGCGGAGGAGGGAGCCGGATCGCCTCCCGGGCTCTGGCTCTCGGTACAGTTTCTGAGCCTCGGCGTCGAGGTCCGCAAATCGCTCATCGTGAAGGCCTTGTGCGCGGTGTTTGCCCCCGACGGCATCGTCGAGCGCTCGGACGCCCCGGTGCGGGCGCTCGAGGGCTTACCTGAATCGACGGGGCTCCTTTGGGGTTCGGTGCCTGAGCGCATCATCATGGAAGAAAATGGCGCGCTTTTTGAGATTGACCTTGCGGGCGGCCAGAAAACCGGCTGGTTCCTGGATCAGCGGGCGAACCGCCGCGCCGCCGCGCGCTACGCCCCAAATCGCCGCGTTCTCGATATGTTCTGCAACCAGGGCGGCTTTTCGATCCTCGCGGCGAAAGCCGGCGCGGCTTCGGTGCTCTCCGTGGACAGTTCCGCCGAAGCGCTCGAGCTCCTCAAGCGAAATGCCGCGCGCAATCAAGTCGCCGACCGCATTTCAGTGGTCGAGGCCAACGCCTTTGACTACCTCCGCGATCTCGAAAAGATGGGCCAGCGCTTCGATCTCATAATTCTCGACCCTCCAGCCTTCGCAAAGAATCGCGCAGCGCTGGAGGGTGCGCGGCGCGGCTACAAGGAACTCAACCTGCGAGCGATGCATCTCCTGGAACGGGGCGGCGTGCTCGCCACATTCTCCTGCTCGCACTCGTTTTCTCCGGAAATGTTCGACGCGATGCTCGCGGACGCCGCGTTCGACTCGAATCGGCGATTGCGCATACTCGAAGAGCGAGCACAGGATCTCGACCACCCCATCATGGTCGGTTATGACGAGTCGCGCTATCTGAAATGCAGGATCGTACAGGTGTGGTAGAAGCTGCGCCCGCGCAAGGAAACGGTGCGGCCAGCCACTCCGGATACCCGCAGGCGGGCGGCTATCTTCCAGCCCGTAAAAACGGCTCGTCTTACAGCACTTTCACCTTCGAGATATCTTCAAGGTAGACACCAAAGAGTCTCGATAACTGGCTCGATTCGGTGTACTGTGTGTCGGCCTTATTATTGAAAAAATCGATGAACGCCTTCATCTCTTCGGGCTTCTGAGAGTAGAGCGCCGAAGCAAACGCGGCGCGATATAGCCCTTTTCCGGCGAGATCCGTGGTTGAGAGACGGCCGAACTCTTTCTTTGCCCTGCCGTCGACGATCGCGGTATCACCGTCATATCCGATGCAGGATATAAAGTCCTCGCGAGAAATCATAGATACTCCGTATGTACAAGATACCAAAGAAAGACCAAATAAGTTAAGGGGCCCGACCTTTCCCTGTATGATGAAAAAAGGGGCGCCGGGCGCCCCTTCCATGCTACGTTCTTTGAGTATCTATGCGCGATTAAGTAATCTTTCAATCCATCGGCGAGAACGAATCCTTGCTCGCTCCGCACATCGGGCATACCCAATCGTCGGGCAACTTCTCGAATGGGGTTCCTGCGGGTATCTTGCCATCGGGGTCCCCTTCAGCGGGGTCATAAATGTAGCCACAAACATCACATACATACTTCTTCATGGGGCGCTCCTTTTCGTACAAGCTTACTATGCTTTCCACAATCCGTGAAGATTGCAATACTCTCTCGCACTGACTTTTCCCGCCTTTACGGGGAAGAACGCCTTGGGTTCCATACCGGGCGCAAGGAAAGCGCGATAGGAATTGCCATCGGCGATAAGCTCTATCCACTCGATATAATGCTTTTCTTCCATAGGATGCGGTACGGATCCTACGTTCACCCACCATCCATCCGCGGTTTTTTCAAGCACAGGAACATGCTTCTCCTTCGCGGCATCGGTCGTGTTTTCGACAAACAGTTTCATGGGCTCGCCGCAGCACACAAGCTCGCCGTCGCCGGCATGCAGCACTTCGACGATATTACCACATTTCATGCATTTATAGATCTGTTTCTTCTGCGTCATACCAAACCTCCTTACCAGTTTTCGCCTAGAAGTTCAAAATACGCCTGCGGATGTGCACACGCGGGGCACACTTTCGGCGGTTCCGTACCTTCGAAGAGATAGCCGCAATTGAGACAGCGCCAGACCACCGGCTTATCCCGCTTAAAGACGCGGCCAGCATCAATATTCGCCATAAAAGCCTCATACCGCTTCGCATGCTGTTTCTCCGCCACCGCGATGGATTCAAAGACCGTCGCAATCGCCTCAAAGCCTTCTTCGCGCGCTACTTTTGCAAAACCAGGATACATTTCCTTCCACTCGTAGTTTTCTCCGCCGGCCGCTTCAACCAAGTTCTCCCGGGTCGTACCGATGATGCCCGCGGGGAATTCCGCGGAAATTTTGGCGGTCCCGCCCTCCAGAAATTTGAAAAGGCGTTTCGCGTGTTCCTTTTCCTGGTTGGCCGTCTCTTCGAAGACAAGCTGAATCTGGATTAAGCCTTCATCTTTTGCCTTTGAGGCAAAATAGGTGTAGCGGTTACGCGCCTGGGATTCTCCTGCAAACGCGGTGAGAAGATTGACTTCAGTCTTTGTCCCTTTTACGCTCTTCATTGTTTCCTCCTCTGAAAACTTCCTTGTTCATTCCGGGTGTTATATTCTTTTTTGATTATATACCAAGAGGAAAACAAACGTAAATATCATCCACGGGAATTCCGACAACGTAAACTTGAATTTAAAAGCCGTGTCTGCGCGTCTTCATTGCGGGAGACACTATGGCAGAATGGCAGACATACGAAAAAACAGCGTTACAGATCGAACGCGACACCCCGTCCCTGGACATTCGCGAGCGGATGTTGAAGTTCGGCAGCGGCTCGATATCCAATCTCGATCTCGTCGTCGCGATCCTGGGCACCGGGGTACCGGGGAAACCGGTCCGAAGGCTCGCAAAAGAAGTCTTGGACCAAATTACGCAGAGTACTCACACCTTCGATATAGATAAACTGATGGTAATCGCGGGGATGGGCGAGGCTAAAAGTTGCGCCGTCGCCGCCGCGATCGAGCTGGGAAGGCGCATATTCTCTATACGGGGCATTCGTATCGCCATGCCCAAAGACGCCTTCCCCCTGCTTGTCCACTTCGCGGATATACGGCAAGAGCATTTCATTGTGATGTCTTTAAATGGAGGACACGAGGTGAACGCGGTCCGGGAGATCACCAAGGGATTGATCAATAAGACTGTCGTGCACCCCAGAGAGGTCTTTGCCGACCCTATTACCGACAGGGCATGCGCCGTCATCGTCGCCCACAATCATCCCAGCGGGAATCTCGAACCTTCTGATGAAGATTTGGACATCACAAAGCGGCTACGGCAGTCGGGCGACATTCTGGGCATCCCTGTGCTGGATCACCTCATTTTTTCGGAAGCAGGGTACTTCAGCTTTGTAGAACATGGACTTATCGCCGCGTCAAAAAACGGGTAGTGACACAGGGGTGCGCTTGATATGCAACGCCGCACGCGCACCCCCGCGCCTTGCATCAGATAATGCCGAACTTCTTTCCGGCCTCTTCGAAGATGTCGAGCGCCCGCTGCAACTGTTCTCTGGTGTGTGTCGCCATATAGGAGGTGCGCAGGAGCGCCATCCCTTCCGGCACGGCCGGGCTGATGACGGGGTTTGTATAGAGCCCGTTATCGAAGAGCTCTTTCCAGAACCGGAAGCAGGTCTCATCCTCGCCAATGATCACGGGAATGATCGGCGTCTGTGTGTTGCCGATGTTGAAGCCGAGCTCGCGGAAGCCCTTCATCATGAAGCGGGCGTTGTCCCAGAGATGCTCTACATGCTCAGGCTCTGCCTCCATGATCTCGAGCGCGGCGAGGGCCGCCATCGCATTCGGCGCGGGAAGGGACGCCGAAAACATGAAAGAGCGTGCCGTATGTTTGATGTAGTTGATGACATCTTTGTCGCCCGCCACAAAGCCTCCGAGCGATGCAAAGCTCTTCGAGAAGGTGCCCATGATGATATCGACCTTGTCGGTAAGACCAAAATGCCAGGCCGTGCCGCGCCCGCCTCCAAGAATGCCGAGAGAGTGCGCGTCATCGACATAGAGCCTCGCTCCATACCGCCCGCAAATATCGACCAGCCTCGGCAGGTCGACGATATCGCCTCCCATGGAAAATACACCGTCGACGACAACCAACGCGCCCGATTCCTGTGGCACCTTCTGCAGAATCCGTTCAAGCTGGTCGAGGTCGGCATGCACATAGCGCTTCATCTCGCCCATGCCGAGCCTGCATCCATCGACGATCGACGCGTGATCTTCCTTGTCGGTGATGACGACGTCGTTACGCCCGATCAGCGATGAAATTGCGCCGAGGTTGGTCTGCATGCCGGTAGAAAATACGAGCGCCGCATCTTTTCCCACAAAAGCAGCGAGACGTTCTTCGAGTTCGTGGTGAAGCTTCAGCGTGCCGTTCAGAAACCGGCTCCCCGTGCAGGAAGGGCCGAATTCTTCAAGCCCTTTCCGTGCCGCCGCCCTGACTTTTGGATGCATGGTCAGACCAAGATAATTGTTGGAGCCTATCATGATCAGCTTGCGGCCATGGAAAATGGCTTCGGTTCCCTCGAGCCCGTCAAGAGGCTGGAAATAAGGATAAATCCCTTTTTCCATGGCCTGCTTGTCCAGGTCGAACTGAAAACATTTTTGGAAAATGTCCATAAGGACCTCCACAATACGCGCAGATTCACTCTGCTACGCAGTTCGCCGGACAGAAATACACTGCCGGAGCGCACAGGCTGTATATCAGGCCTGTACCGCTATATTTATTCTAATGGTTTGACAAAGAGGAATCAACGTGTCGAAAAATTCTGCTATGCTTCTGTGCTGTCCGGCTTTCTTCGTCCCAGCATATTCTTCAAAAGAGTGCTGAAACTGTTCTTTTTCTTCTCGTGCTCTGCGGTTTTCTGAACGCCCGAGAACACAAAGACATCATCCTCTTTCCCCGTCACGAGGAGAACATCGCCTGCCTTGAAGCGATATGTCGTATCCAGGTCGTGGAAGACTCCTTCGCCGGATTCGTTGGCGGCGCGTTCCGAGGCATATTTCACCGCCACCACATTGATATGATGAGTGCGCCGCATATCCATCTCGACGACGGTCTTCCCGACCACGGAATCCGGAACGATCACCTCGGCCAGCACCAAATCGCCGCTTATGGGCATAAAATTCGTCAGAGAAGAGGAAAGCACGAGAGGGGTAACCCTCAGTGCCGCCTCTTTGTCGGAATTCACCACGCGGGTCGCCCCCACGAGCCGCAAGAGCTCCTCGTACTCCCCGGAATTCGATTTTACAATGATTTCAGGTACTCCAAGCTTTTTCAATCTGAACGTCACGAGCAAAATAGCCGCGCCATTCGATTCAATATCGACGATGGCCACGTCCACCGGGTCATGGAAGACGCGCTCGAACGCGTCTTCATCGAGAAGATCCATGGTAAAGGCCGTCGATACCATCTCTTTGATATGTTCGATCCGGGTCGGATCGTCGTCCACCGCGATAATTTGATCGGTAATTTCAGCGATGCGCTCCAACATGGACATCGCAAAGGAACCAAGCCCCACAAACGCAAACTGCCGCATATCACACCATCCTTTTCTTTATTGCGTCATTCTACAACAGAATATCTGCCTTTGGAGACATTGCGTAACGCTCCGGCGAAAGCCTTGAATGTGGAATGGCCATCGCAAACAAACCAACTCTGCCCATAAACATCGCGCTGATGAGCGCAAGCTTGGAAATGGCCGAGAGATTCGGCGTAATCCCTATGGACAGCCCTACCGTTCCAAAGGCAGAGACGCTCTCGAATACCGCCGTCTCGATGCCCAGAGGTCTGCCGTGAGCCTGCTCGGCAATCAACAGGGTTGCGGTGACGACGAGCACGATAAGCACAGCCCGTACGACGACCGCGGCCGCCTTAAAGATCGAGTGCGGCATGATGGTCCGGTTCCGGTCAACCAGGACACCGCCACCCTCCCTGAACCTGAGCGCCACCAGAAGCATCAGATAGAATGTCGTCGTTTTGACACCACCGCCGGTCGATCCGGGCGAAGCTCCGATAAACATGAGAACAATAGTCACAAACTGAGCCGTGCTCGTCAATTTCGCCTGCGGGATGGTATCGAAACCTGCGGTCCTCGACGTAACCGACTGAAAAAGCGAAGCCATCATTTTTGAGGCAGTGTTCATTCCGCTGTACGCATGGTTGTATTCAAGCACGAAGAACAACAACGCGCCGATCAAAATAAGCGACGCGCTCGTCCGGAGTACAATCGAGGAATGATATGTCAGACGCAGCTTTTTTTTCTGGATGAAGCGAGCGATATCCTGCAGCACTATAAAACCGAGTCCGCCGGCCACAATCAGGATCATGGTCACACCATTCATCAAAACGTTGTCGCGAAAGCTCTCCATCCCGGACCGGAGCGTCGAGAAACCCGCGTTGCAAAACGAGGAAACAGCGTGGAACACAGAGTCGAAGAGTGAATACCCATTCTTTGAAAGCACTGGCCACATAATCAGGGCCCCGATCAGTTCGAAAGCCGCGGTCCATGTCACAATCTGCGTAATGATATTTCTTGTGCGAAATTCAAATGAAGGCACGGTATAGTCTCCCGCAAGGCCCCGGGTGACGATGGAAATCTTTCTGCGCGGGGCGAATAGGTACAGCGTGGAAAACGCGATAATCCCGAGGCCTCCAAGCTGAATGAGCAGGAGAAGCACCGTCTGGCCGGCCCGCGTCAGGGAGAGCGTGTCCACGACCGTGAGCCCCGTGACACACACCGCGCTCGTCGCCGTAAACAGTGCGTCGATGTACCTCATGCCGCCATGCTGCGTGGCGAATGGCAGGGAAAACAGAAAGCTGCCCACCAAAATGAGGCCGGTAAAATAAAGGAGGAGAGACAGTGTGTCCTTACCTATGCGGATGTTCACTCAGTACTCCTGCGCTCAATAGTAGACAAAAAACGTCCGGGGCTCAATCGGGTTTGTCTCAATCCGCGGGCCCCGGCGCGTCGACCATTGTAAGCTGCGCTGGACTCCCCTATACTTTTTACAATGAAGATTGCCATTTTAGGCGCGGGCCTCCTTGGTTCTCTTATTGCCCGTGAGCTGCTCGCAGAAAACCGGGATGTCGTCATCATCGAAAAAAATCCCAATGTGGCGAAATCGCTTGTGAACGATCTCGACTGCATCGTTCAAGATGGCGATGGCGAACGCATCGACACGCTTGTGTCTGCCGGTGTCGGCGAGGCCGACTGGTTCATAGCCTGTACCGGCAGCGACGAAACAAATATAGTCTCATGTGGTATTGTCGCGGAGACTTTCAAGAACGTGCAAACCATAGCGCGTACACGGAATCCCTATTTCGCATCTTTCAAGAAATCAGAAAAGAGAATCCTTGGTGTCGATTACATCATCAACCCCGAGGCGGAGACCGCGGAGGCCATAGCCCGCATTATTTTCCGCGGCATGTCCCCCGAGATAATCGATGTAAAAGAAGCCGGCATTCAGCTCCGCCGCCTCTTATGCAAGAGAGAACCGAGGTTCGTAGGCGCGCCTCTTTCGGAGGTACGCTCCAGGATAGGGCCCGATTTTATGGTGCCCGCGGTGCTGCGAGGAGGGGCGCTTATCGTCCCCACGGGTAATTTTGTGTTCGAGGAAAATGACGCGGCATATATCCTGGGCGAGCCCAGTATGCTCGACAAGCTCTTCGGTCCCTCTAAGGACGCGTTGAGAAAATTCAATTCCCTGGTGATTTTCGGGGCGGAAACGCTGACATCTCTCCTCCTGCAAGAGCTGGGCATTGGGCAAATCATGACTCAAGACCGATATCCAAGGGGGAAAGGGCTGCTATCCTTGCTCGGGAACCCGAGGATCAAAGTGATCGATGGAAATCGCGACCTGCTCAAGGCACTCTCGGCGACGTTTCCCGATATTGAACCGATAAATCATCAGCTGGATGATGAATACTTCATGGAGGAAGAAAACATAGGGAGCGCCGACATCGTGCTCTCGCTCACTTCGCACCAGAGCGTCAATATACTCACCGCGCTTCTCGCCAAAAACGCCGGGGCGCGGCGAACCCTCGCCCTTGCTACCAACTACCTCTACAGCCCGATCTTATACTCGCTTGACATCGACATCGTCGTCAACGAAAAAACAGTCATGTCCGGCACGATCCTAGACCAAGTCAGAAAGGCAAAAATCCGTCGGCTCTATAATTTCCCCCGCAATGAATATGAGCTCATCGAAATCCAGATATCGAGGTCGTTTGGGTCTCTCGGAGCCGAGATCAGAAACCTCGATCTTCCGAAAGACTTCCTCATCACCTTCGTCATCCATGAGGGAAAAACGTATGTGCCGACGGGAAATACGAGAATCATGGAGAACGACCTCGTAGGTCTCATCATAAAAAAAGAACAGATCGGCAGGATCGAAACTATTTTCGGGGCGTGACATGCACATCAAATCGATCCTGCGAATGCTTTCCACCATTCTTTTAATAGTCTCGTTTTTCATATTCGGCTGCGGATTCTTTTCGATCATCGAAAAGAATCCATTGCGGGTAAGTCTTTCGTTTCTCATCCCGGCGGTCATAGGCATCGCGTTTTTCCTCGCCATGGCCTTTGTCTCGCGCAAGGACGAAAAGCCCTTTCTGACTAATAAAGACGGGTTTCTTTTCGTCTCACTCAGCTGGGTCTTCGCCTCGGCCCTGGGCGCGCTTCCGTTTACGATATCGGGATATATCCCTTCATATATCGACGCTTTCTTTGAAACGATGTCGGGATTCACGACCACAGGGGCGAGTATTCTGGCCAACATAGAGGCACTTCCCCGGGCGCTGCTTCTCTGGCGCGCGACCACGCACTGGCTCGGGGGCATGGGGATTGTCGTATTGCTCGTCGCGGTCTTACCCACGCTTGGATTCAGCGCAATCCGTGTTATGGAAGCCGAGGCACCCGGCCCGTCGGTCGATCGTATTACACCGCATATTTCGAGCACGGCAAAGACACTCTGGCTGATCTATCTGGGACTTACAATAATCGAGATACTTCTCTTGGTTATTGGGGGAATGACGCTCTTCGACGCGATCTGCCATGCGTTCGCGACCATGGCGACCGGGGGGTTCAGTACAAAAAACACGAGCCTGGCGCATTATGATTCGGGATTCATCCACTGGGTCATCACGATTTTCATGTTTCTCGCGGGCACAAATTTTACGCTTCACTACCGTCTCCTGAGCGGCAATGTGCGCAGTATTTTGAAAGACACCGAATTCAAAGTCTATTTCATGCTGTTCGCCGTCTCTTCAATCATTATTGCGGGCGATCTATTCAATTCGGGAGTGTATCGGAGTTTCGGGGAGTCCATGCGATTCTCCTCGTTCCAGGTTTCCTCCATTCTCACCACGACAGGGTTCGCGACCACTAATTTCGGAGAATGGCCGGCGGTTTCGCAGACCATACTTTTCTTCCTCATGTTTATAGGAGGCTGCGCGGGCTCAACGGGCGGCGGTATTAAAGTTATCCGCGTCGTGGTGCTGTTCAAAATGGCGGTCACCGAGATGCGCTATGTCGCAAATCCTCGAGGTGTCTATACTATTTTTCTTGGGAATAAGGCCTTGCGCAAAAACGTGATCTACGATATCGCGGCGCTCGTGTTTCTCTATTTCGCGTTCTTCTTTTTGTCTGTCATAGTGATAAGTTTTACAGGCGTCGATATTTTGACCAATGTAACGGCGGTGATCGCGAACCTGGGAAACATCGGCCCCGGTTTAGGGAAGGTAGGGCCCGTTTTCAATTATGCCTTCTTTCCGTGGTGGGCGAAGCTCTGGCTCTCTTTCGCGATGCTGGTGGGAAGACTTGAGGTGTACACGGTGCTTGTGCTTTTCTCAAAGAAATTCTGGCGCTCGTTCTGAGAGGCGTACCGCCGGGCGGCTGACCGTATTCCAAATATCGGTCCTTGGACGGGCTATTCTCCAGCTTGAATCAGTCTCTCAAGCGTGTCGATAGTTATCTCCGAAGTGGAGCCGACGCTCAAATCCGAGTCTTCGAGGCCGGGCCCCACCCCAAGGGCTTTCATCCCGGAATCCTTGATGGCCCTGATTCCCGCCAGCGAGTCCTCGATTCCGACACACTCTTCGGGGCTGGCGCCTGCGATGTCCGCGGCCAGCAAGAACAATTCTGGGTCTGGTTTGCCGCACGCCACCTCATTGGGATCCGCGATGCCGTCGAGGAACTGGCCTGGTATCGGCCCCAGTCCCAGGCTGTCGATTATTGTCGGGGCGTTGCGGCTGGCCGAAGCGAGTATGCGTTTTACGCCTCTCTGTCCAAGCCCGATGAGCAAAGACTTCATCCCCGGCAAAATATCGGCCGGAGAGATCTGTGTGAGGAGTTCCCTATAATACCCGTTTTTACGTTCGGCTAGTTCATGCTTCTTTTCGGCGGAGAGACTGACGCCATTATGCCCGAGGATGACTTCGAGGGCCTCCATCCGCGCCACGCCCTTCAGCCGCTCATTCAGCCTCTCATCGACATGCCAGCCATTGTCGTCGGCAAGCCGCTTCCACGCGAGATAGTGGTAGCGCGCGGTGTCGGTCACGACGCCATCCAGGTCCAGGATCGCCGCTTTTAAGGTTGGAATCAGTGAGAGCACTACCGATTCCCCTGCTCTCAGCGTGACCTTCTGTTTTTTATGCAGAAAAGTGAGAGTCGCGGGGAGCCGCACGCCACGGTCTGCCCTTGTATCAGCTACAATATCCTCCCGCGGTATGTCTTCAAGAGAATATCTGACTTCTTTCATCCCAATATCTATGCACAGCCTTTCAGAACCAAAACGCACCTTGAACGCCAGTCTCCGCCAGCCTGCGGGCAGCCGCGGATTGAAGGAATATCCGGCGCCACTTTCGTCGGCTGTTCTGTCCCGAAAGCCAGCGAATCCATAGACGACCGAGAGCCAGCTTCCCGCCATCGCCGCCGTATGAATGCCGTCTCTGCTGTTCCCGTGCCTGTTGTCCAGATCCATGCGGACGGTCTTCATGAAGTAGTCGAGCGCCGCCTCGCCGTGCCCTGTCTCCGAAGCCATGATGCTCTGCACGCAGTGCGAGAGTGAAGAGTCGCCTGTCGTCAGTGGCTCGTAGAATTTGAAGTTCCGCTTCTTTTCGGCCAGCGTAAACTGTTCCGACAGTAGAAACTGCGCCAGCACGAGGTCCGGCTGTTTGAGGACCTGATGCCGGTAGATGACGAGCGGGTGGAAGTGCAGGAGCAGCGGATATTTATCGGGAGGTGTCTCTGAGAAGGGCCAAACCTCTTTCCGCATAAACGAATCGTCCTGGGCATAGATACCTGTCTTGGGGTCATAGGGGACATACATCGAGTCGGCCGCCTTCTGCCATTCTTCGATTTCACCGTCTTCGAGCGCTGTTTTGCGCCTAAGGCTCTCAAAAGAATCCTGCCTTGCCTCCCGCATCGCCCGCAGAACTCGCGCGGCGAATCGCAGATTGTTCCTCGCCATCAAGTTTGTATAAGCGTTGTTGTTCACGAGCGCGGTGTACTCGTCGGGGCCGGTCACCTCATCGATCCTGAAACGCCCGTCATCGCCATAATGCCCCAGAGATTCCCACAGACGCGCCGTCTCCACAGCGACTTCCGCGGCCGGCCCGTACAGAAATTCCGCATCGCCCGTAGCTCCGCAGTACTTTTCCATCGCGTACGCGATGTCGGCATCGATATGATATTGGGCCGTCCCCGCCGGATAGTAGGCGCTGGTCTCCTCTCCATCTATCGTACGCCAAGGGAAAAGCGCCCCTTTTTCGGCCATGACTTTCGCCCGGAGACGGGCTTTCTCTAGAAGCGAATATCTGTATTCGAGCAGCATGCGCGCGAATTCGGGATTGGTGTAGGTGAAAAAAGGACAGACATATATCTCCGTATCCCAGAAATAATGCCCCTCATATCCTTCCCCCGTGAGGCCTTTTGCCGCGATGCTTGTCTTTCCGTTGCGCCCGGAAGACTGAAGAACGTGAAAGAGGTTGAATCGCAGCGCTTGCTGAACATTGGAGCCGCTCTCCAGTATCACGTCGGCACAATTCCAGAAATCCGCCAAAAACTCCCGCTGTTCGCGCTGAAGCTCTTCGAATCCATCCCGCGAAGCTCCGAGGAGTTCTTCGTGAGCGGATGTCCACAACGCGTCTTCCTCTCCCGCGCGCGCCATCCGGTAGGCCATGTACTTTATCAAGACAATCCGCTCGCCGGGCGCCATCGTCCCTTCCCAGCGCTGAACCGTCGCCGACGCGCCCGCCGAGGCGGAAAGCGCCATCGCTTTCGGGCCATGGAAGGCGTGTCTCACCTGGGCGGTCGCGATGAGGCCGCTGTTGTTCGTCGCGATGAGTAGTCCGGCTTCCGATTCATAGCGCTCGAGCCTGGTTATGGAATAGGCAGCCCTGGTTATCTTGGACCCTACTCGCGGATCGCTTCCCCCTTCCCTGTTGGTCGCCACCCCCTCAAGCCTGCTTTCGAGCCGCACCGGCACAGGCTTTCCGTCGGGAGTGGCGATCACGCGCGCCTCATACCGGATCGCGCCGATGCTCTCGCGTTCCAGGCTCACCAGTCGGGTAGACCTCAGCTCAATCAGAGCTCGGTTGGAGAGCATGGCCCTGACCGACCGGAACAGGACTCCATTGCGGAGATCGAGATACCTCTCGTACGACTGGAGCTGGGCCCTGTCAAGAAGAAACTCCTCGCCACCGACAGATATCGTAATGATCTTGGCATCGGGGAGATTCAGAATCGTTTCGTGATTTTCCGCGTAGCCATAGGCTGTTTCGCCATACGCGATGGGTTCTTTTTCAAAAAAACCGTTGATGTAGGTGCCCCTGTGAAACGCCGGCGCCTTTTCTTCAAAATCCCCCCGGAGCCCCAGATTCCCGTTCCCAAGCGCAAAAAGAGTCTCATATTTCTCTATCTGATGTATATCATAGCCAGGTTCGGCAATTATCCATTCTTCATTATCATGCATCGCTCAAATTCTCCTGCACGATTCTCTCTTCGCAAGGATTGTCGGGAGAATGATGCGCTCATTTCCTCTCGATTTGGGTTCACGCGGAGTCGTAATCTCCTGGATCAGCAACCTGGCGGCGGCCTCTCCCAACCCTACGCTTGGTTGGGCTACGGTCGTCAGAGCCGGGTTGAGATACCTCGAAAGGTAGTCGTCGTCAAACCCGGCTATGGAGATGTCCTCCGGGATGGACAGACCGGCGTCGAGGATTGCCTGCATCGCTCCATACGCGACCATGTCGTTGCCCGCGAATACGGCCGTCGGCCTGTCGCTCAGGCCGAGCAGTTTCTGCATGGCGCGATACCCTGATTCCTCGGAAAAATCAGCCACTTCTATGTACTCGGAAATCTGTGAGATACCCTTCTCGGCCAGAATTTGCCTATACGCCTCCAGCCTGTGCGCCGCCGCATAAAATTCGAGCGGCGCATGGGCTATCATCGCGATTTTTCTGTGCCCGAGCGAGACGAGATACTTGACCATCTCCCGGGCCGCGACGATGTTGTCGATGTCCACCTGTGGAACTGAAAGCCCCTCTATGGAGCCGATCACCACCAACGGTATCCTCGCCTTCTCCAGTTCCTGCAGCCCGGGATCATCGGTGTACGTATTCATCAGGATGACACCGTCGAGCCCCGTCGAGCGCGCCAGATCGAGGTAATTCACTTTCGCCTTGCGCAGAGGCTGAAAATCCAGCCTGCAGTGGCGTTTGTTCAGGACCACGGCCATTCCTTCTATCAGCCTGAAAAGATAGGCGTCGCTGAACACAGAGCTGGAATAGCTGATGAAAAAGCCAACGGAATAATGAGTCTTTTTGGCAAGACTTATGGCATGTACATCCGGGACATATTTCAGCGCCTCAACGGCCTGCAGAACGCGCTGGCGTGTCGCCTCGCTTATGTGCTTCCCCTGGATGTTGTTGAGGATGAAGGAAACAGTTGTCCGAGAAACACCTGCCATCTTTGCCACATCCGAGGCCGAAACCGACTGTTTTTTCATAACCTCTTATTCCCAAATGATGTATTTACTCCTTGACCGAGCCCGCGAGAACGCCCTTCACAAAATACTTCTGAAGCGCGAAAAATACGACGAGAGGCAATACCATCGATATAAAAGCCGCCGCGGTCAAATACTCCCAGCCACCACCGTAGGAATTGACCATGCCGCTGATGGTCACCGTCATCGGCGCAACATCGGGCGTCCCGCCCAAGTAAATCAACGCGATGAGAAGATCATTCCAGACCCACATAAACTGAAAGATAGCCAGCGACGATATGGCCGGAATCGAGGTGGGCAGAACGAGCTTCAAGAATATAGTAGGATGTGAGGCCCCGTCTATCTGGGCCGATTCGATCAGCGATCTCGGGAGCTGGGATATGAAGTTGCGAAGAAGATAAATCGCGAACGGAAGACCGTATGCGGTATGCGCCAGCCAGATGCCGATAAAGTTTCCTGTAAGCCCAATCTTATTGAACAACCTGAGCACCGGTATCATCGTCATCTGAAGAGGGACGACTATAAGTGCGATAACCAACAGATACAGAGCTTTCCTGAGAGGAAAGCGCATCCACGCAAAGGCGTAAGCGGCGCAGGCCGCGATGAAAATAGGCATCAGGGTAGATGGTACGGCGATCAACAGGCTGTTCAGAAAACTCCTGCCCATGTTTCCCCGCGTGAGGACATAAGCGTAATTTTCAAGAGTAAAGGCAAATGGTGTCTTGAATGCCTCCCACCAGCCGTTGGTCGCGATCATGCTCTTGGGACGGAATGAACTTACCAGCAGCCCCAGCGAAGGAATTATCCACGCGACACAGATGAGTATCAGGATCACGTGAAGGGGAATGGCGCTGAGTACTCGTTTCCAGCCGGTTTTCACCGAACCAGATTTGTTAGCCATTGTTTTCCTCTGCGTTAAAGCGCTTCAAATTCATCACCATGACAGGGATTATCGCCAGCAGAAGCAAGGTCGCGATGGCGCTCGCCCTCCCGTAGTTCCTATAGTTGAACATCTCCTTGTACATTCTGTTGGCGATGACCTCAGTGCCCAAGTTGCCGTTGGTCATCACGTACACAATGTCGAAGACCTTCAGGACATTTATGATGAGGGTCGTCGCGACCACCGTAATCGTCGGCAGCATGAGAGGCAGAATAATCTTGAAGAATATGGTGACTTCATTGGCGCCGTCGATTCTGGCCGCTTCCAAGACATCCTCGCTTATTCCCTTCAGTCCGGCCGAAAGGATGACCATCGCGAAGCCGGTCCACATCCAGATGCCGACCACGATGAGGGCCATATTGTTGGTCGAACGGTTGAAGAGCCAGGCTTTCGGCTCAAATTTCGGGAATATGGCGGTCAGTATGGCGTTCAGTGTTCCAATCTGCGGAGTCCCGGATGGTCTGAACTCGTACATAAAACGCCAGATTACGCCGGCCGCCACAAATGAAATCGCCATGGGGAGGAAAATGCAAGCCTTCGCGACCGCCTCGTATTTCACCCTGTCCGAAAGGACCGCGATGAGGAGCCCCAACACGAGGCATATAGCGGTGAAAAATACGAGCCAGAGCAGATTGTTTTTGAGAACTACCAGCATCCCCGAATCGGAGAATATATACAGGTAGTTCTTCAGCCCCACGAAATGCTCTGAGCGCGCATCCATGAAACTCAGCACAATAGTATTTACAACCGGGTATACGAGAAAAATGATGAGCAAGGATACGGCGGGAAGAATCCAGAACCACGGACGCAGGACCCCCGCTGTTTTCCGGCTGGTACGGGCCACGATCCGCTCCGTGATCATCAGGTATGCCCACAGAAAGATCGGGATCACCGCAAGAGCGACAACCGCCACCAGAATATAGTTGGTATGCATTACTCCCCCTCACGAGGGCCACGTTTGCCCCAGGGTCCTCGACAAAGGCCCATAAACCGGGGCGGAGGCCAAGGTAAGCTCGCCCGCGCCCCGGAGAATGGCGCTTACTTGTACGCTTCCTTGCGGACTTTCTCAAGGTCCGCGAGGATTGAATCTAGTTTCTTGGGGGTATCGATGTAGCTGACGACCGCGGACCAGAACGCCGCGTTCATCTCGGGTTTCATCATATCCGAAGCGTCGAAGACCACGATCTCGCTCTTATTCAGAATATCCGCGGCTCGCTTTGTGAGCGGGTCGGAATAGAAGACGAGAGAGACATTCTTGTTCGTCGCGAGAGCACCCGTGCCTGCGGCCCAGAATGCCTGAGCCTCAGCGCTTGCGAGGTAATTTACAAATTCTCTGATCTCCGGAGTATCCTTGAAGACGCCCACGACATCGGCCGCCGCCTCGACTGCTTTGGTATATTTCGGATCGATCGAGGGAAACGCCACAAAATCAAAGTCCTGCACAGGTTTCAGAGACGGGAACTGATTTGTGATGAACCCCTGGATGAAACTCGCCTGTTGATGCAGCAGTGCCTGGGGAGGCTGAGAAAAGAGGGGTGCCGCCGCATTGCCGAAATTCGTGGAGTTGACATAGCCGGAGCCGCCGTAGATCATCTTCGGATCGGCGATGATCTGGCCCCAGATTTCCCACGCTTTTTTCACCTCGGGACTTGTCCACGGCAGTCTTCCTTCATACCAATCGCGATATTTGTCCGGGCCGTTCACGCGCAGGAAAATATTTTCGAGCCAGTCCGTTCCGACCCAGCCCGAAGCCGAGCCGCTCTCAACGCCGATGGCCCACGGGGCGAGCCCTTTGGAGATGGCCTGTTTTGAGAGGTCCATCATCTGGGTCCATGTCCAGTCATTGGTAGGTACCGTCAAGCCCTTGTCTTTAAAAGTCACCGGATCGTACCAGACAAGCCCTTTTATTGCCGCCTTCATGAAAACTCCATAGAGTTTTCCGTTTACGGTTCCAAGGGACTTCCATCCGGAGGAGTAGTTCTTGTCGAATTCCTTCATGTCGAGGATCTTCGAGAGTTCTACCAAGTTGCCATTCTGCGCGAGTTCGACAAGTTTGCCGGGGCCCGGAAGGGCTGCGATATCCGGAGGATTGCCGGCCTCCACCCTTGTGGTGATGACCGCGTCGAGGTCGCGGGTAGATTCCAGTTCAACTTTAATACCCGTTCTTTCCTCGAATGGCTTTACCATCGCGTTGAAGACATCAGCTTCCTGCCCACCCCAGACGCCCAGGAAGTTGATGGTCTTTTGCCCTGACGGGGCTGCGAAAACGATGCCAACAGCAGCCGCTGTCAAAAACATGATAAATACTGTTCTTTTCATGAATACCTCCTAATATGACTGCGTTACTAACGCTTTTTAGTAACATTATAAACCGCTTTCCTGGAGTGCGCAAGGAAAAATCGAAAAATTAAGAATCACAATGAATCGAGACCGTATATAAACCAGGTGTGACTAGAGAGCGGCGAGGAGGCTGGATCACTTTAGGTGAGTCTGTATATATGCGA
>DIMW01000013.1 GCA_002425765.1 Spirochaetaceae bacterium UBA5556
CCTTACACGTTGTCAAGAGCCTTTTCAGACCCCCGAAACTTGTGTACATTTCGCATTTGTTTGCCTTTTATTGCAAATTTCGCAAAACGTACAACGCCAAGTGATAGGCGCGAATGAGAACATATCTGAACTCGCCTCTATTGGTCAAGGGGGTTTTCGCGAAAAACGAAAAAATATGCCCAATACTTAGGCAAAAAAGCTATCTGTACAATTTCCGGAACTGAAAAAGGTAATCGATGAAGGACACAATCGTGGCGACTGCCGCAAGGATATACGCGATCCGGGTGAGCAGGCCCAGGGCATCGGCCAGCCCGCCCGCTCCTGAAAGTGAAATCGGGCCCGATACATCCGCGCCACCGTAGACCAGCACGGTATAGAGTATCAGCGAAAACAATCCCGCCACCATATAGATCCCGGCCTTCAGTTTGCCGCCAGTGCGCGCGCCCATCGTGATCCCCTTCAACCCGAGCAGCATGCGCAAAAAAAGAATGCCGAATTCGCGATACAGTACGACAAGGAGAACCCAGAGAGGCATAATGCCAATGCTCGTAAAGGCCACAAAATACGTGACACGAGAAATCACGTCGGCAAAGGGATCGAATAATTTCCCAAATGGAGTCACCTGATCGTTCGCCCGGGCGATCTTACCGTCAATCAAATCGCTGACTTCCATCCAACAGAACATAATCCACAGCGCCACGATCGCCGGCTGCCGTGGAATGAACTGGGCCTTCAAGACAAAGAAGAAAAATGGTGCGACGATAATCCGACTCAGAGTTATTTTATCCGCGACAGTCATACCACCAGCATATGTATTTGACAGCGAACATGTCAAGGTTATAGTATAGTCTGTATTGCGGCCCGCGCTCTGACGCGACAGGTATAGGCCGCGCCAAGAGGACGCCGTTGCCATGGAAGAGGAAGAACGTATTGCCAGCTTGCGCCGAAGCATCCTGATAACCACATCGATATTTTTCATCGCCCAGTGCACGCTCTTTCTGATTTTCTCGGTAAACGCCGGCTTCGACTCCAAGTACTGGTCGATATTCCTTCCCATCAGCGGCGGGTTTCACATAATCGTTCTCGTCATGCTCCTCCTTTTTCAGGATGATTTTATCATCGAATCGACCGGCAAAAAACTCGACCGTATCAACCTCGCAAACATAATCACACTGAGCAGAGTGAGCACGATGCCGACCCTGCTCGTGCTGGTCATGGCCGCAAAACAATATCGAATAAGAATCCCTCTACTCATTCTAGTGGCGCTTATATTCCTGACCGACTTTCTAGACGGGCGCATCTCACGCAAAACCAACCAGGTCACGCGCGTTGGCAGAATGATGGACTCTGCGAGTGACTACACGCTCCTCGTTGTCCTAAGTGTTATTTTTCAGTATTATTCACTCATTCCGGGGTGGTTTTTCAGGCTCGTGCTGGTGCGGCTTGGCATCCAGGCGCTGCTCATGGCGATTCTTGCCGTAGTCAAGAAACGCATCGAGCCGAATTCCACCTTTATGGGGAAGGTGAACGTTGCGTCGATAATGGTGTTGTACACGCTGGAGATCATCCAGTTGGCGGTGCAAGCGCCTTCTCTGCTTATATTCCGGATCGCGGAGTGGATTGTCGCGGTTATTATTGTGATCGGCATTTTTGACAAAATAGTCAGCTTTTTTGATGCCCTCAAAAGCAAGCCCTCCACGCCCTGATCCACGCATTCAATCATCCAGGAGGAGTGCAATGGCTATCATAAAAAGCGCGCTGGAACTTGCGCTCGAGCGAACGAAGAATCTACAGGTCGATGAAGCGGTACAAAAAGCGAATAGCGCAAAAATTGAAGGGCGCAAGGCCGCGGGCAAGTTCCTGGAATCGCCGGATTCCGTTGATTTTAAGGAGATTCTCGCGACCATCGATACCGCCCACCGCCAGACTTTTCTCAGCGCCGCGTTCGAGGTGCTCACCGCTCAGATACAGTTGCCGAACAACACTGCCTCCGAAACTGTAAAATTCGAGTCGATGGGCAAAGCGATCATGGTCCTCTGCGGACTCTCATCTAAATTCACCTCCGAGCGCGAGGCAAAACTGGCCCAGCAGCAAGCGCATTCGCTTGTCCAGCAGATCATACAATTCCTTGGACAATACAAAGAAGAAATGAAGCGCGTCGAACAAGCAATCCGCAACCAGTGGGCTCCCAAACTCAGAGAAAAAGAGCGGCAGATGGCCGCCCAGCTTGGACAGAATGTCCGTATCGACCCGATGTCCGATCCGGAATTCGCGGAATTCTACCGGAAGAATATCGAAGCGATGCGCAAAAACTACTCCAGCGCGCTCGAAGAGGCCAAGTCGCAACTGTCGCAGTTGTGCGGATTTGAGGCGCGCTAGTTCTCGCGCCTCTCTAGCGCTATATACAGAAGCGCGACATCCGATTTCCTGACTCCCGGAATTCTCGAGGCCTGTCCCAGCGTGAGGGGACGCTGGGCGCCCAGTTTTTCCTGAGCTTCTTTAGACAGGCCTACCACCTTCGAATAACTGAATCCTTCGGGGATGAGCAGCTTTTCCGCCTTGGAAAGACGACTCGCCAGACGTTCCTCTTTTTCGAGATACCCCCTGTAGCGCTCGTCGAGCAGCGCGGTGAGCACGCCCGAAGCCTGCATGGTCTCAGTCTGAGGCAGAAGCCGGACAATGAACGCCAGGGCGGCGGTCTCATCATCGAGCAAGGGCCCTATTTTGGGATCGCGGAGCGCCTCCGCGAGCGCCTGTCCCACATGGCTTTCGAGATCCGGTGTCTGCGCACAGTCCTCTCTCCGCACCTTGCGGTTGGCGAGAAGGTCTTTGACCTCGTCGATGGTACGGAGGCGCTTTTCGAAGCACTCCCGCCGCCGCTCGTCGGCGAGCCCGATCTCGATCGCGTAGGGCGTGAGCCTCAGATCGGCGGTGTCGTGACGGAGCGCAAGGCGATACTCGGCTCTGCTCGTGAACATTCGGTACGGCTCCTTCGGCGAGAGCGTCACGAGATCGTCGATGAGCACGCCGACATACGCCTCCTTTCTTCCGAGTATGAGAGGGGGCTCGCCGTCGAGGCTGCGACGCGCGTTGATGCCTGCCATCAGCCCTTGTGCTGCGGCTTCTTCGTACCCCGATGTCCCGTTGGTCTGTCCCGCGATGAAGAGCCCTCGGACGATTTTGGACTCGAGCGAGCCGTAGAGCGCGGAAGGATCGATATAATCATACTCGACCGCGTAGGCGGGCCGGACGATCTCCGCGCGTTCCAGTCCCGGAATGCTGTGGTAGAAGCGCGTCTGGACATCTTCGGGCAGAGAGCTCGAAAGTCCATTGAGATACACTTCGTCGGTAGAGAGGCCCTCGGGCTCGATGAACACCTGGTGGCGCTCCCTGTCGGGAAAGCGCACGACCTTGTCCTCGATCGACGGGCAGTAGCGCGGCCCCTTGCCGACGATCACCCCCGAGAAGAGCGGGGAACGGTCGAGTCCGCCCCGGATCGCCTCGTGCGTCGCCTGATTCGTGTACACGATGTAACAGGGCACATCTGGCCGCCCATAATCATGCTCCAGGAACGAGAAAAAAATCCCGCGGGGATCGCTGTGCTGGGCCTCAAGCTTGGAAAAATCGATGCTGCCGCGCGTGATGCGGGCGGGGGTGCCCGTCTTCATCCGTCCCACGGGGAAGCCCCGCGCGCGGAGCGCGGTGCCGAGGCCGACAGCCGCAGGCTCGCCGAGGCGGCCTCCGGAGCCTGTCCATTGGCCGATGAAGAGTTTGCCTTCCATAAAAGTGCCGGTGGTGAGGATGACGACGGAGGCGCTGATCGTGTTGCCCCGCTCGGTGCGAACGCCGGCTATTCTCCGCTCTTCTCCTTCCGAGACGAGAATGTCGGTGACAGTGTCCATAAAAATGCTCAGATTCGGCTGCGCCTCGAGAGCTTGGCGCGCGAGGGCGGAATACAGCGCCTTGTCGGACTGGGCGCGCGGCGCCTGCACCGCGGCGCCGCGCGACTGGTTCAGCATCCGCACCTGGATCGAGCTCGCGTCCGCGAGAATGCCCATCTGGCCGCCGAGCGCGTCGACCTCGCGTACGAGATTGCCCTTGGAAAGCCCACCTATCGCGGGATTGCAGGACATCTTCGCGATGGTGTCCGGATTCTGCGTGATGAGTACTGTTTTCGTCCCGAGACGGGCGAGCGCGAGCGCGGCCTCGATGCCCGCGTGCCCCCCCCCGACGACAATCGCCTCAAAATCTGCCATACCCACCCTCATTTGCCCAGACAGAAGGTGCCGAAGACGCGCTCGAGCACCTCATCCGGGGTAATGTCGCCCGTAATCTCGCCAATGCACTCGGCCGATTCCCGGATATGGAGCGCGACGAGATCGAGCCCCGCCTCAGCGGTATGCGCCTCCATGGCCTGCGAGAGCGCCTCGCGCGCCTGCGTCAGAAGGCGCTCCTGTCGTTCGCTGGCGACACGGACCTGCGTCTCATAATTGCCGGCGACCTGCGCCTCCTGGACAGAGGAGCGAAGCGCATCCATCAGCATTGCCTCAAAATTCCCAAACGAACGGACATCTTTCGCGCTGACCGCGGTCCATACTGGAGGCGCGGGCATGCACAGGGGAAGGTCCGCCTTGTTCCACAGAAAAAGCGCCCTGGAATATCGCGCGACGAAGTTTCTGTCCTCGTCATCGAGCCCGACAGTCCCATCGACGAGATAGAGAATTACGTCGGCGCGGGACAACAGCGAGTGGGACCTACGCACGCCTTCTGCCTCAATGGAATTCCCCGAATTCCGAAGCCCGGCCGTGTCGACGAGTCGTACCGCGAAGTCGCCGATTGAAATCCACGACTCCAGCCAGTCGCGCGTAGTGCCTGGCTCGGGGCTCACGATTGCGCGCTCTTCCCGAACAAGGAGGTTGAACAGGCTCGACTTGCCCGCGTTCGGTCTTCCGGCGATCACTACCAGAAGCCCTTCCTGGCGAAGCCGCCCTCCCGGATAGCTTTTTATGAGGTCGGCGAGCTCGTCCTGGGCGCGCCGCATCAACTGAATCCAGCGTCCAGTCTCCTCGGGGCCCTCATTCTCGGGATAATCGAGCCTGGCGTTGATGTCCGCGAGCACGTCGATCATCAGACTGCGTATCTCCTCGAGCTTGCGGGACAAGGCGCCTGAAAGTCTCTGCAGCGCATCGTGGCGCGCGGCCTCACACGAGGCGTACGTGAGTTCATTGATGGCCTCAGCGCGCACCAGATCGGTCTTCCCCTCCGCAAAGGCCCGAAAGGAGAATTCACCCTGGAGGGCGGGAGAAAAGCCCTGAGCATACAGCAGATCGAGCACCCGACGCGCAACCGCGGGCGATCCGTGGCACATGATCTCGACCGCATCCTCGCCTGTGAATGAATGCGGCGCGCGGAACACCAGGGCGACCACCTCATCCAGAGGTTCCCGGGAAACGGGATCAAGAATCCACCCGTAGACCGCCTGATAGCCATGGGCGTCGAGAAGTCGCTGCGGCTGAGAAAAGCAGCTCGCCACGATATCGATGGCTTTCTCGCCGGAAGTCCGGATCACCGCGAGCGCGGAACGCCCTTCAGGCGTCGCGAGCGCGGCGATCGGCTCCGCGCGGTCAAAATAGGTACGGGACATACGCGAGTACGATAGCGCCTCCATGGCATAAGAGACAAGGAGTTTATCCTGAAGACTGGCACATCCGGGGTGCTTCAGGTACAATACTCTCGAGGTACAGAGCCATGACACCCCAAGAACTCTCACATCTCGATTATGAAGGCGCGTCGGAACTGCTGCTCGCCTACGCGACCGACGCGAAAAAATATGAAAAAGAGATCGCCTCGCTGAAATCGCAGGCCGAGGAATGGAACGCCAAGGCCGCCTCGGCGCAGGCCCGCGCGATGCCGGAGCTCTCGGCCGCGGCCTCGCAGAGAGCGGTGGAGCTCGAAGCGAAGGCACAGGAGCTCACGCTCGAGCTCGAGGGCCTTCGACGGGACATAGGACAGTTGCGCGAGGCCCTTCCCATAATCAAGGCAAAGCAGCGCAGGGTCGATCCCGATCAGCTTCTGGCCGAGCTTTCGATGATCGTCGGCGATCTCGGCGATGGGGAAAAACCTGCGGAACCGGAAGCCGAAAAGGCGGCCGAACCCTCGGGCGCGCCTCCGGCATCCGACAAGGGAGGAACCGAAGCCACTCCGAAAACCCAGCCCATCGACGACGCTCTTGCCGAGCTGAAGAAAAAGATGGGCCTGCTCTGACGCCGCACGCGCGGCACCGACCACGCACCCATCATTAAATAAGGAAATTACATGCGCCATCCAGCACCGCTTCCCGATTTTCCCGGCCCGCTCCTGTTCGCGCACCGGGGCTTGAACCGCAAGTTTCTCGAAAACACTATCGTTTCGTTCCAGGCCGCCCTCGAAGCGGGTGTCCCCGGCATCGAGCTCGATGTCCATTTGACCCGCGACGGAAAACTTGTCGTATTTCACGATGATACCACCGGCCGTATTGAAAGACTCGCGCACCCGGACGAGCCGGCGCGGGATATTCCTCTGGAGAACTCGACACTCGCCGAGCTTCGCGCGCTCTCGGTCGGGGCACAACTTCCGCTCCTGGATGAGCTCTTTGAACATTTCGGAAGCCGTGTGTACTACGACATTGAACTGAAGAGCCGCAGCTCCGCGGACACAGGCCTCGCCCCAAAAGTCGCGGACGCGATCCGGGCCCACAGCCTGGAGAAAAGCTGCGTCATCTCCTCATTCAATCCATTTGCGCTGAGACATTTCCGGAAGGCGGACCCAACCGTGCCCATCGGCATTATATGGTGCAAATCTCCCGAGCTGTACTGGTTTCTGCGGCATGGAGAGGGCGCGCTGATCGCGAATGTGGATTTTCTGAAGCCCGAATCGAGCCTCGCGACGCGCCTGCCTCTGTACGCGCGGCTGCTCGGCAAGCCCGTCATTCCTTGGACGGTCAATGACCCGGAGACGGCGCGCGTCCTCGTCTCGCGCGGGGCACGGGGCGTCATTTCGGACGAAGCCGATATGGTAAAAGCGGCACTGGGCCGCTGAACCGCTGGCTTTCATATTGTCCGACGCCAACAGGCCCGCGCGGCTCGGCGTATGGCTATAGCGACAATATCATTTCACTTCGTGAATCGCGCGGGCGAGCGGAAGCCGCCGGCCAACGCCGAACGCCCGTTTCGAGACCTTGATGGCCGGCGCTCCCTGTCTGCGCTTGTACTCGGCCTTGGCGGTCATTTCGAGCGTGCGGCGGACCGTGGCGCGGTCGAAGCCCGCTTCGACAATCTCGTCCATCGTACGATTTTCTTCTATATATAATCGCAGAATTCCATCGAGCACCGCATACTCTGGCAAGGTGTCCTGGTCTTTCTGATTGTGACGGAGCTCGGCGCTCGGCGCCTTACTCATGATCGCCTCGGGAACCGGCTCCTCGCTCCCCTGCGCCGCGGCAATCTCATTGAGGTACGCGGCCAGACCATAGACTTCGGTCTTGTAGAGATCCGCGATGGGGGCGAGCGAGCCGTTCATGTCGCCGTAGAGCGTGCAGTAGCCCGTCGCGACCTCGCTCTTGTTGCCCGTCGTGAGCAGAAGCGCGTTGAACTTGTTCGACCACGCCATGAGAAGCGTTCCACGGATGCGCGCCTGCAGGTTCTCTTCGGTGGTATCGTAGGGCCGCCCCGCGAACGGCACTTCAAGCGCGTTGAGATACGCGGTGAAGGGCACCTCGATAGGTATGCGCTCGAGACGCAGCTTGTTGCGACGGCAGAGCTCAACGGCATCATCGAGCGAACCCGAACTCGAAAAACGGCTTGGCATGGAGATACAGGTCACATTCTGAGGGCCGAGAGCCTGGGCGGCGAGGACGGCCACGAGCGCCGAATCGATGCCTCCTGACAGTCCAAGGCATACGCGCGAAAAACCCGATTTCCTTAGATAATCCTGAATGCCCACAATTATCGCGCGGCGAATTTCATCGTAGCGGTTGACATAAGGATTCACGTCTTTTTCTGCGGTTTCAGACATTCCCGATGGGCTGTCGAGCACAAGCCGGCTCGCCGCGCCGGTCTTGGTGTCATAGGTGAGAACTTCTTCGCCCCAGCCACACACCCCGCGGATCGAGGTATCCTCGGCCATCGCAAAGGAACGCCCGTCGAATACGAGCGAGTCATTGGCCCCGACAGCGTTGCAGTACAGCACGGGAATCGATCCGGCACGCACCGCCTTCTCGGCAAGATTGAGCCTCGTATTCAACTTCCCCGCGATGAAGGGCGAGGCCGAGGGGACGATCAAAACATCCGCCCCTGCGTCCATCAGTTCCTTCACGGGATCGATCGTATATTTCTGGGAAGCGTCGGGCGCCTCCCACCAGAAGTCCTCGCAGATCGCGAAACCGACCCGCCCATACTCCTGCGCGAACACCTGCCGTGAACGGGCTGGCTCGAAATACCGCGCCTCGTCGAACACATCGTAGGTGGGAAGGAGGGTTTTCGCCTGCGTGAAGATCACTCTGCCATTGTAGAGGACCGAGTACGTGTTGACGAGCGATTTGCCCGCCCGCTCGCGGTTCTTGTCCACATAGCCGACGCCCACCGCGATGTTCTCCGGCAAAAGTTTCTGGAGGCGGCGCAGCGCCGCGATCGAGCCGAGCAGAAACGACTCCTGGTCGAGGAGGTCCATGGGAGGATAGCCGCAGAGGCTCTGCTCGGGGAACACGATCAGGTCGGGTTTTTCGGATGCCGAAAATGCGGCGAGGACTCGGCCAACGATGGCGAGCATGCGGTCGGCATTGCCCTTGAAGTCCCCGATAGTCGAATTGAGCTGAACGAGAGACACCCTCATGGTGAACCTCCGCTATTTTATCTTTTTTCGCAGTTTGCGGGCCTTGGGCGCGTCGAACTTCGAAGCGCGCCGCGAGGCGCCTTGTGCACCCTTGTGTGCATCTGCCGTTACGCCGACATCCGCCCTCGACGCATCGACAAAGACAGGCTCGCCAGGATTGATCTTGAAGTGCTTGCGCGCATACACCATAAAGATGATGGCCCCCACGATCATCAGGAAACTCAAAATCTGCCCCATCGAGAAATTGAAAATCGACACAAAGCGCGCGGTGGGCGCGTTCGGGTCTCCGAGCGGCAGGATATAGCCCAAGCCCGAATCAGGCTCGCGGAAATACTCGACGATGAAGCGCGTCACGCCATAGCCAAGGGCATACACCGCGACACCCTCGCCCCGGTATGTACGGTGTTTTCGCACCCACAACCAAAGGATGAGCCACAGGACGACGCCTTCCAGGAGGGCCTCGTAGAGCTGTGAAGGATGCCGGGGCAGATTGACCATGTCGTTCATGGACACCAGACGGATGCCCACCGCGCGCGCGACTTCCTGGACCCAGGGCTCTTTCGCCGAGAATCGCTCGGCGTTGGGAAAAATCATCGCCCAGGGCGCGGTACTCACCTTGCCCCAGAGTTCGCCGTTTATAAAATTGCCCAACCTGCCAAGGGTGTATCCCAAAGGCGCGGAGACCGCGATAAGGTCGGCCCAATCGAACCAGTTCCATTTGTGGACCTTACACCAGATCAGCGTGGCGACAATGAGCCCGACAAAACCGCCATGATAGGACATGCCCTGGAAGCCCACAAAGGCCCCCGACTCGTCGAACGGCGAAAATATGAACCAAGGCTTTATCCAGTAATAGTTCGTCGGTTCGTAGATGAGGGTACCCGCGAGCCTGCCGCCGAGTAAAATTCCCACTATCGCCCAAATAAAAAAATTCGCCGCCTCGTCTTCAGACCACGGCGCCTTGAGCCGCTTCGATTCTTTTCTGAAAAGCAGCCAGGTCACGGCAAATGCGAGTAAATACATAAGACCGTACCATCTAAACGGCAGGCCGGGAATGATCTCGGGGGAGAGCCACTTTGGAAATTCAAGCATTGCCACCATCAGGGAACCTCATGTTCAGAATCGTCGTGTGCCTGTTCCGAAACTTGCGGCCTTTCGCTGGCTTCCCCTTGTCTGAGCGCCGGTTTTTCCTCACGGGAAGGCCGATACCTGAGCGAATCCAGGGCAAGCAAGCCTAAAATCAATACATCCAGCAAGACCAAAATGAGTACCGAGCCGCTGGTTTTCACAAGATCGACCGGAAAAGAAACCTTCGAATTACGCACAAAGGCAAGCAAAGTCAGCACGCTGAGCACAGGTGACACACTCGCCACCAGCATCGATGGAACTTTGAGAAAAACCCGAGCCTCGGGTTTGAAATGCTGAAGAATCACAATATAGACAAACAGAAGATTATATAACTGAAATATTCGGAGCAAGGCCGACGACACGCCGCCATAATCGCTCATCCCCAGCGAAACTGCCGCGATGCCGAGCACAAAAACGCGGAAAAATGCCAAAACCCCAACTATCAACAAAAGAGGAGAACGGCGCATACGACATGGAGTCTAGTGGCGCAACTCCGTATAGTCAAGACAGTAGCAAAAGTACAATTATTCAGCTATTATAATATTTCAGCTAGATAATGAGACTCCAGGAAAGGAGCTGGTCCCGATGAAAAATACTGATACCCCTGTAGTGCGTAAGCGATTGATTTCATTGCTTGCATTTGTTGTCGTCCTTCTGCTCTCATTCGCCACCGTCTCCGTACCGGAATTATACGCCCAGCAGGCCAAGACACCCGACGCAAAACAGTATTCACAGCTGTTGCAGAATATTTTCCAGTTCATTTTGCAGAATTACGTCGACGAGCCCGATCCTGCCAAGCTCTATCAGGGCGCCATCAAAGGCATGATGGACTCTCTCAATGATCCTTATTCCACCTTTCTGGATGAGGACATGATGTCCGACCTCATGTCCGACACCACAGGCACCTACGGCGGCGTCGGACTCTATATCTCCAAGCAGGTTACGGTTCCGACAGAAGATACACCCCGTTACATTGAAGTTGTCTCTCCAATTGAAGACACTCCCGCCTGGAAAGAGGGCATACGCACGGGAGACCTCATCACGAAAATCGACGGTGAAGACACCGCCCCATTGAGTGTCGATAAGGCCTCGGCGAAAATTAAGGGCGAACCGGGAACGACCGTGGTGCTCACGTTCAAGAGAGGCAGTTACGAGTTCGATGTAACTTTCACGCGCAGCAAGATTGAGATTCCCGCGGTCAAAAACGCGGTGATCACAACGGCTCAGGGCGATGTCGGCTACATCCGCATAATCGAGTGGAATCCCAACACCGCACCCCAGATGAAAACCATGCTGCAGGACATGAAGAAAAAGAATATCGACAAGTTCGTGCTCGACGTACGCTCCAATCCTGGCGGGCTTCTGTCTTCGGTCGTCGATGTCAGCGACCTTTTCCTGTCCTCCGGCGTGATTGTCTCCACCAAGGGGCGAACGATCTCCGAAAATTACGAATACAAGGCAAAACCGGCCACCGTCATTTCCCAGAGCGACCGCATGATTGTCCTGACCAATCAGGGCTCCGCTTCGGCTTCCGAAATTTTCGCCGGCGCGATGAAAGACACGAGGCGCGCGCTCCTGCTGGGGGAAAAGACCTACGGGAAGGGCTCCGTCCAGCAGATATTCCCTCTCGGCGACGCGGGCTTCAAACTTACGATGGCCCACTATTATACCCCGAGCGGCGTCAATATCGACAAAGTCGGCATCGAGCCGGATATCAGTGTCGCCGAGCCCGAACTGAGCGACAAAGAGCTTGAAGAGGTCCAGAAACTCTATGATGCCGGCGATATCGCGCGCTACATACAGAACATTCCCCAACCAACCGTCGAACAGCGGAAGGAGTTCGCCGCCGAGCTCGCAAAGAAATACGCGGTGCCCGAACTCATTCTCGAAAAGCTCGTCCGCGATGAGGCAGAACGCTCGCAGCCGGCCAGAATCTACGACCTCGAGTATGACGTACAGCTCCAGAAAGCGCTCGATCTCATAGAATCACCGGATTTCGAGAAGAGCCTTGAGAACACCAAGACGCTGGCCCAGCTCCACGATGCGGCCAAGTGAGAGAGTGTCTCCCTATGCGCCAGATCATGCTTCCTGGCAGCCAGAGCGGCAAAGAAACCTGCGCGCTCGATGCCAACACAAGCCACTACCTTGTCAGCGTCCGGCGGATGCACGTCGGGGATTCCTTCGAGGCTATGGATGAGACTGGCGCACGATTTGCTTGTACTCTTCTTTCAGATGAGCCTCGCGGCGCGAAGCTCGCGCTCGTTCTGGTCTCCTCTCCCGAGCCACCAGCGCATGACTCCCAACGCATCGACGACGAACGCCGTCTCCGCATCGCCCTCGTCCAGGCGCTTCCCAAGGGCCAGAAATTCGATCTCATCATTAGGCAGGCGGTGGAACTGGGCGTCGAACTCATTGTTCCCGTCATCACTCGATACTGTGTAGGAATAGATCCTTCAGACCGTACCGCATTAAAACTTGAGCGGCGCCGGCGCATCATCCGGGAGGCTCTCCAGCAATCGGGCTCTGCCGTGCACACCGAGATAGTGGCCGCGGAGCGACTCGAATCGCTGGACGCGCAGTTGAGCTCAAAGGGGTTTGACAGAGACCACGCAGTCCGTATTCTCTTTCACGAATCAGCGCAGAAAGCGCCGCGGCCTCTTCACACGCTTCTTTCGGGAGCCAGGAATCGAATCGTCATCGGCATAGGGCCGGAAGGCGGATTCTCCGAGGAAGACTGCGCGGCATTCTCACGGATGGGCTTCGCCGTACACCACGCGGCGGGACCTGTATTGCGCGTGGAAACCGCCGCGATCTTCGCGGTCTCTGCAGTCCGGGCCATCGGCTCAGAGAGAGACATATGGAAAGCTTGAATATACCAAGCGCCTCCCTCGATGATGTGCGGCTCGATTTCCCTTCCCGTTCTGTGCTCTCCTCCCTGCCATACCTCTGGGATGATGAAAGGAACCATCAGATTTGCTTTATAAGCACGAGCCAGTGGCAGAGAGCCAAAAAGCGCGACGAGTACGGTTCGATGATCGCCAGCGCCGATCTCGTTCTCCCCAGAGACCGGAGTCTGGCGGAGCGGGCCTGCGCCCATGGCGATCAAGCGGTGCACTCCTGGCCTGTGCCCTTTCTCCATCAAATACTACTCGATGCGCTGTACGAATCCATGGAAATGGAGGATGGCAATACTGCTTTCCTGGAGAAGGGGCCCGGATTCTACAAGCCTCAAAAAGTGCTCACACTGCTCCTCTCGGCCATCGAAAGAAAAAACGGCTCGGTATTTCTGCTTGGAGGCAGTCCGGTCACCCTTGTCAAAGCGGGAAAAAACATACGCGCGACGTATTCTGGAATAACCATTGTGGGCAGCATGCACGGCATGTATCTTCCTCAGGAGGAAACCGCGCTCATTCAGGCCATTCAAAAAGGAAACCCGAGCCTCATCCTCGCGGGGGATCCCATTCCCTCGGGAGAACGCTGGATATCCCGCCACATGAGTACAACGAGAAGCGGAATCTTCTTCTATTACGGGCCAATCCTGAGTTGGTTCGCGGGCAGATGAACCCAACGTAATTCCCCTTGCCACATGTTCTCTTGAAACATCGTCTTGAATCTGTTACACATAAGCCCATAATGAAAAAATTTCTCTATTACGATCAGGATTCCAGCAGAATCCGAGCTATGGTCACGGCGCTCAGCGAGCAATTTGAGGTGTCGATCGCCGGCGATCTGCTCGAATTGACAACGACAATGAAGGCACAACATCCGGCTATCCTTCTCCTCGGCTTTGCATCCCACGACGATGCATTCAACGCTCACCATCTGGAATGCATGTATCGAAGTATTCTGAGCGCCAAGATTGAAAATCAGTCGACAAGCTCACGACTTTCCATATTTATCATGGTGGAATTCGGGAAGCATGCGTTTATTCATGGAACGGCTTCGGACTCACCGGGTAAATCCCGATTGGAAACCTTGCAATCCCTGCCGTCCTGTGATGTGTACGTCATTTATCCGCCACCTCAAATCAAGAGAATCCCCTCTATCATCCTCTCAACAGTGGAAAGTGCCGATACGGCGCCCGCGACACGGGGCTACAGACAACCCTCCAAATGCCTTTTCGCTGATAAACATTCTCCGATAATAGGCAAAAGCAAAAAATTTTGCCGTATGATTTCCCAAATCCGGTCCTACGCCGACGAACACCGTCCCGTACTCATCATAGGAGAAACAGGAACCGGAAAGGAGTTGGCCGCCCGTTCTCTGCACTCATGGAGCAAAAGGAAGGCCAGTCCTTTTGTCGCGCTGAACTGCGCCGCCATTCCTGAGACCCTCTTTGAGAGCGAGATGTTTGGCACCGAACGGGGAGCGTATACGGACGCTTCTTCGAGAAGAGGGGCGCTGGCGCAGGCCAACAATGGTACGCTCTTTCTCGATGAGCTTGGAAGCCTTTCGACTGCGTCCCAACCAAGCCTGCTCCGCGTGCTTGAAACCGGAGAATATCGCAGGCTCGGCAGCCCTCGGTCCCATTCGACCCAATTTCGGCTCGTGAGCGCTTCGTGTCTGAATCCGATAGATCTGGCAGCTGAGAAAAAGTTTCGAAACGACCTTCTGTTCCGTATCGCGGATTTCATCATAGAAATCCCGCCGCTCCGCGAAAGGACAGAAGATATTCCCCTGCTCGCGAGACATTTCTGTACTCAGTTTTCAAAAGATATTTATGACATAGAGGATAATGCCCTCAATAAACTCTCTGCGCATACATGGCCAGGGAATATCCGCGAACTGCAGTCGGTCATCGCGAGGGCATGTGCGAGGAGAACAGTGGGAAAACTCAGTGAGGAGGATATTGAATTCTTGACAGGTATCTCCCGGCTTGTGCCCCATAAGGCTTAAAAACACGGCGTTTGTATTATACTATCGACATATGGATACAGCGAACACTGATAAGCCGTCAACGGATACATCCACGTTTCATGGAAGATTCGCCCTTGTCGTAGGAGGTTCCGGGGGCATTGGCCGGGCCATATCGATTGAACTCTCTCGCAGGGGAGCGCGCATTCTCGTGCACGGCACGCATGCTTCGGAACGCGCCCCGGGGATGAACCTCGGGCCCCACGAGACATTCGACGCGGAGTTTACGAATCCAAGCGGCTTTATCCGCGCGCTCGATGCCCGCCTCGATAAAATCGGGGCCGAACCGGACATCGTCATCTGCGCATTCGGTCCATTTCGGGAAAAACCCCTCGCAAAATACACGGCCGAAGACTGGGAGCTGCTCACGCTCGCGAATCTGGCGCTCCCGGGAGCGCTGGCGAGCCGCTTTTTACCGGGGATGATCGAGAAAAGGTATGGCAGGTTTCTCTTTTTCGGCGGGACCAGAACCGACGGCATTCATGCTTACAGGAAAACGGCTGCGTACGCGGCGGCAAAAACGGGGCTAGGCGTACTGGCAAAGTCCGTGGCCGCAGAGGGTGCGGCGCACAACGTGGCTGCGGTCGTGGTCTGCCCGGGCCCCACTGAAACCGAATATCTCGACAATGAGACGAAACGCCGCCACGCTTCGCTCACACCGACAGGCTCGCTCGCGCAGCCTGGGTACGTCGCCCGCACAAGCCTCGATCTCATCGATGCCGAACCCTGCATCGCCTCCGGGGCCATAGTGAGCCTGGACGGTGGCGTGGCCCCCTAGCGAGATTTGACTTTTCCCCCCTCAGCCCATATTATTGATACATCATGCCATCGCGACTGCTTTCACGCATCCAGAAAATTCCTCAACCCGGAGCGGATGCCATCATTTCGTCTCAAATCTCCAGTGATTTCCCTGACTGCGCGGTGGCCCATTTTGTCGGCGCAGTCACCGACGCCAATCTTGAGGCGGTGGCCAAATCGTTCGACGATATTTTATCCGAGAGCATTCACTATCTTGTCGTGGATTTTTCCTCTATCGAGGACATCGGCCCGGCAGGCATCGGCCTCATGCTGGCCCTCCGGCAGAGGCTGAGGGATCGGCATGGCGACATTATCCTCTGTGCCATGCGCCCGCGGCTGGAGAGGATGCAGCGGGTGCTCGGTCTCGAGGAATACTTCACGACCGCGGTTGACTCTCAAAGCGCGATACAGGGTCTGAAAAATGTCTTCGGTGGCATATATCCCCTTTCAATCAAGTGCCCTGCGTGCGATACTCTTATTGACATCGAACATCCTGGCCGGGGCCGATGTCAAACGTGTGAGGCAGTCATTACGGCCTTTCCTGATGGAGCAATCACGCTCGGGTGAGCGTACAGTCGCCGGTCATCGGCTGGCGAATAAGGAGGTGGTGATGTCCACATTGTCTAAAATCGAACAATACCTCATCGATCTTGGTATTTCGTACCAGGATATCTCGAACAATTCCTGGCTTATCGAGGATGAAAACAAAGGGTACCCCAAGATGGTGGTGAGTCTTTCCGATCCGCTCGTCATCATCAGCGCCGATGTCATGCCCGTTCCAAAGGAAAACGCCGAACGGCTTTTCCGAATGCTGCTGGAGCTCAATGCCACAGACCTCCTGCACGGCGCGTACGCGATCAGCGGCGATGATGTCATCGTCATCGACACGCTTGAGTATGCCACGCTCGACAAGGAAGAATTTCTGGCTTCTATTGAATCGATATCATTCGCGTTGCTGGAGCACTACAAGAAGCTCGCGGACTATATTCATAAAGCGGAGGAATAAATCATGGGTATGTTCGAGCGCCTTAAAACAGTGATCTCTTCAAATATCAATTCCCTCATCTCAAAAGCGGAAGACCCCGAGAAGATGCTCAACCAGATGGTCATCGACATGAGCGAGCAGCTCATCGAATCCAAAAAAGCGGTGGCCATGGCAATCGCCGACGAGAAGAAGCTCGAGCGCGAGATGCTTGAAAATAAGGCTAAAGCCGATGAATGGGAAAAAAAGGCCATGCTTGCCGTGCGCGCCGGGCGCGACGATCTCGCCAAAGAAGCCCTCCTTCGCAAGCAGGAATTCGAGGGATATGCCACGCAGCTCTCCCAGCAGTGGGAAGCTCAGAAGCAGTCGGTCGAAAAACTCAAGGAAGCCCTGCGCCAGCTGCAGACCAAGATCGAAGAGGCCAACCGCAAAAAGAACATCCTCGTCGCGCGGGCGAAGCGGGCTGAGGCGCAGCAGCGCATCAATCAGACCATGTCGACGCTGTCGGGGAACAAGAGCGCCTTCGAGACATTCGAGCGCATGGAGCGCAAAGTCGACGAAATAGAAGCGAGTGCCGAGGCGACGAAGGAACTCGACGAAGCGTCGAGCGGCGCCAGCCTCGACAAGCAGTTCGCGCAGCTCGAGTCGTCCCCCCAGGCGGCGGACGCGATGCTTGAAGAGCTGAAGAAGAAAATGCTCACCGAGGACGCGGGACGAGCCGGCGCCCAGCAGTAGAATCGACATTCGTAGTCTTTCAAATTTTCATCAACGGGCCCCAGGTCCTTCAGCCCGGGGCCTTTTTCAGAGACAGGGCTATTCCTTGTCGCGTTTTATGTGTGCGCCAACCGCCGAGAGCCTATCGACGAGATTTTCGTACCCGCGTTCGATCTGATACACGTTGTGGATGATGCTCGTCCCTTGGGCGCAGAGCGCCGCGATCACCATGGCCATACCGGCCCGCACATCGGGCGACACAAGAATATTCCCCACAAGCTTCGACGGCCCGTACACGATCGCCCGGTGCGGATCACAGAGCACAATCCGCGCGCCCATCGAAATCAGCTTGTCCACGAAAAACATGCGTGATTCGAACATCTTCTCGTGGATGAGGGCGACCCCTTCGGCCTGCGTCGCGACGACAGTCATGATCGAGGTCAGGTCCGCGGGAAAGCCTGGCCAGGGCGCGTCGTCGATCTTGGGAATCTGACCACCAATGTCGGGCATGACACAGAGCTCGCCCGTCGTGTTTGGCCTCAAGGCTGTACCCTCGAGCTTCCATGTGACGCCGAGCTTGGAAAAACCTACCTTAAGCGGCGGTAGATCGTCTGGCCGCACGCCCTCGATCCGCATGTCGCCACTTGTAACCGCCGCAAGCCCGATGAAAGAACCGAGCTCCATGTAATCCGCGCTGATGGCGAACTCGGTCCCGTGCAGGGACTTTTTCCCGTGGATCGTGAGGCGGTTCGATCCCACGCCCTCAATCTCGGCGCCCATCTGGAGGAGCATTCTGCACAGGTCCTGCACGTGCGGTTCGCACGCGGCATTCATGAGCACCGTAGTTCCTTCCGCGAGCACCGCCGCCATAATCGCATTCTCAGTGCCGGTCACCGAAGCTTCGTCCAAAAACACCGGGACACCGACGAGTTTCGTCGCCGAAAACACAAGCGCATCCTCGAGCGTGATGCGCGCGCCTAATTCCTGAAGCGCAAGGACATGGGTGTCGATGCGCCTGCGGCCGATGGTGTCGCCTCCTGGGGGCGGAAGGATCGCCTTGCCGAAGCGCGCCGTCAGAGGACCCGCAAACAAAATTGAAGCGCGCACCTTCCTCGCAAGCTCCTCGGGAACCTCATAATTCGATATACCGCTCGAATCGATGCGCCATGTGTGCGCGTCGGGATGCGCGACCGTCCCTCCGAGATTCCTCAAAACGTCGAACATCACGACGACATCTTCAATTTCGGGAATATTCCGAAGCGTGACAGGCTCTTCAGTCAACACTGAAGCGGCAATGCAGGGAAGAGCCGCGTTTTTATTGCCAGAAAGCATGAGCGTTCCCTTGATGGGATAGCCGCCTTCGATGATATATTTGTCCATAGCTGTACTCTATGCGCTGGCGCACAGTGGGTCAAGCAAGCTCATATTCAGGGGGTCTGAGGTGTCCCAGATACAAGACCGATTTACTATGCCCATGCCCGACGATTTCCACGCCCATCTGAGGCAGGGGGCGGGTCTTTCGGCGTATGTGCGAGGCCACGCGGGCCAGTTCGGCCGCGTGCTCCTCATGCCCAACACCCTGCCGCCCGTCTCCGACGCGGCGCGCCTCGAGGCGTACAGAGAGGAGGTGACGCGCGCCCTCGTCGCCCTGCCCGAGGCGGAGCGCTTCGAGCCGCTCTTCACTTTCAAGATTCTCCCAGGGATGCGGGGCGCCGAAGTCGAAGCTTCTGCGCGGGCAGGCGCCGTGGCCGGCAAATACTACCCCGCGGGAGCGACGACCAACGCAGCCGACGGCCCACATTCCTTCGACGAGGTTGAAGAAGCCTTGAACGCGATGGAAGCGCAGGGCCTTGTGCTCTGTATCCACGGCGAAGATCCGGAAGCCCCGATTCTTGAGCGCGAGTGCGCCTTTTTGCCGAGGGTAGAACGGCTGCTCACGAGGCATCCGCGATTGCGCGTGGTCCTGGAACATCTGTCCGACGCGCGGAGCGTTCATTTTGTCGAAACGGGGCCGGAAAATCTCGCCGCGACCATCACCGCGCATCACCTTCTGTTCACCATCGACGACATGATTGGCAACTCGATGAACCCACATCTGTACTGCAAGCCCGTGCTCAAGTTCGCCCGCGACAGGGACGCGCTGCGCGCCGCGGTCCTCTCGGGATCGAGGAAATTTTTCTTTGGCAGTGATTCCGCGCCGCATCCGCGCGAGAAAAAAGAATGTGGCGCGGCGGCATCGGGCGTCTATTCATCGCCGAGCGCCCTGCCCGCGCTCGTGGAGCTCTTTGATTCGCTGGGGAGTCTTGATTCGCTCATCCCGTTCATGACGGAACACGGGGCGGCCTTCTACGGGCTGCCGCGTACCTCGCGTACGGTCACGCTGGAGCGCGGCCCATGGAAAGTGCCGAAGCTCATCGACGGCGTAGTGCCCATGTGCGCGGGGCGGACGCTCGAGTGGCGCGTGGCGCGAAACTAGAGGCGTGGCCGCGTCGGAGCGCACAGGCCCCGCGGGCCGGGCCGCGGGAAGATGGACGACAAGGTTATTGCCCGGCGCACTACTCGCGGCGTTTTGCGGCGCTGGGCAGTGCTTCGCTCACAGCCGTACAATCCTCGAATGCGTGAGCACCTCGGCTCCAGTCTCCGTGATGAGCACATCATTTTCGAGTCGCACTCCACCCAATTCAGGGTGATAGAGACCCGGCTCGACGGTCACGATATGACCCGGCTGCAGCAGGGCATCTGGAGACGCGCGCAGGCTGAGCGCCGGCGCCTCATGCGCGTCGAGCCCAATACCATGCCCGAGCGCGTGCGGCATGAACCAGCCAGCGTTCTTAAACAAATCGTCGACGAGAGTCGCCACTTTAAGAAGCGGCACTCCTGGACCGCAGGCCTCAACCGCGATTCTGTGCGCCTCCTCCACGAGATCGATCATCGTTTTCTGTTCCTGAGAGAGCGTATCACCCACAAAACTTATCGTGACATCGCTCGTGTAGCCTTCGAAGCGCGCTCCGAGATCCAGAATCGAAAACCCGCCGTTCGCAAAAGGTCCGCCTGTAAAAGGAGGAAAGGCGTGAATCCCAAACGATCGTCCGGGACCCGCGGCGAGTGTCTCGAAGCCCATCCCCTCGGCGCCCATTTTCCGCGCCTCACGCTCCAGAAAAAGCGCCGCGTCGAGCTCGGTCAGAAGCATCCCCGCCGATATTTCTTTTTCCACCATGTCCATGAGCTGATCGGTGTACGCAGCGATACGCCTGTATAGCTCGATCTCATCCGCATCCTTTCTGGCACGCATTTCCTTGATGAAGGCATCGACGCCGCTCCTCTCGCAGACAAGGTCAAACGCTTCAAACACCTGTACAAGCTCAATGTAATCCGGGTACGGCATGGAAGAGGGAACCGCGATCTTGGCGCCCTGCGGGACAGCCAGAAGGCTCAGCGCGGCGCGGAGAGCGTCGCTCGCCTGGCGCCCAAAATCGGTGTAGGAAAGAATGTGGTCCACATCGCCCATACGGTTTGCCATGTTGATATCCCAGGCGATGAGTACTGATACACCTTTTGTGTCCACCACCAGCATCGCGTCCGATGGCTGTCCGCAGAGGTATCTGAGCGAAGAATCCCTCCCGTGCTCGAAATCGGAAATCATGACCGCGGCAAGTCCACGCCGGCCAAGCTCTGCCGCGAGCGCGGCGCGTCTGCGTGAATATTTCGTATTGGTATTGTTCATGCGTGCTCCTTGTGAATCTGAATCGAAAATGAACAGGAAATTATCGCGCGGGCACGGGGGAGCTGTCCAGAGAGATGGGCACTTCTTGTCGTAGCCGGTGATTACCCCGATGGCCGGATTCGCCATGGCGGGGATGCCGGGCGATCCGCCCCGCGTAAAACGCCCTGGTTGGACTCTTGCACCATACGATGGGAGTCAGTCTGAAAGCCGACTCTTAGCGCATACAGGAGTGTTCTGATTATGTTTTCTCGAAATAATGTACAGAGGGGAGATCTCTATAATGCTTATCTTGAGTCCATAATACGGCATCATACGTTTGAGTGACGGCGTAGATGATACTATCGGCCATAGGCAATTTGTGCTCTTTCCCTATTTTCGCCGCATAAATAGCTCCGTCGGTATCGAGATTGATGACTGTGCCTTGTTTCATATGCGCAATCGCAAAGAGTGCTTTGTCTTCATCAAGTTCAATGAATAGTTTTTTGAATACTTCATAGATAGTGATTGAGGGGACAAGAAGATTCTTTGTATCTTCAATGATCGGCGCGACTTCATCTCCCACAGAAGAGCCCGTGAAGAATTCTAGCCAACAAGAAGCATCGACGATGTTCATACTCTGTCTTCTTCACGGACAATCTCGGTATTGATGCCTTTAAAGGCGCCTTTTAATGTTTTCATGGGATAGATGGGGACAAGCTCAATGCGTGAACCATAGGAGAGTACCTCAAGTTTTGTCCCGACCTTAAGGCCAATCGTCGTGCGAATCTCTTTGGGGATAACGACTTGATATTTACTCGAGATAGTGACTGTTGTCATCGATAACCTCTACGTCTTACTATGCTACTATCGATTCAATGTGTCAAACCTAGAATTCCCAAAACACCGAAGGCGGGTGCAATAAGGAGATCGTGCTTTCAGGATCAGGGAGTAGAAGGGAGTGACACCGACATCCCGACGGCCGAGCGAGTCCAGATTTTGGGCAATCACCGCGTCCAGTTTTACCATTTCCGTCTGTGCTGTTCGCGCAACCGCGTGGCGAGGTGTGCCGTCTTTTCCTCGAATGGCTCTCCGTCCTCTTCGACTTCCGCCATCCCGGCGTAGCGACCAGGAGTCAGGATGTCGCTCTGGGCTCTGATTTCCTCAAGATTCGTACGTTCGCAGAACTAGGGCAGGTCCTCATAGTGCCCCGCACGGAAGGCACAAAAAAGCGGGACTTTTTTGCCCCGCTCTCGTATAAACTTCTGTTGCGGATTTCTGAGGCGCGTCCAAGGGGGGCGCGCCTCAGCGCCATGAAAAAATCGCGCGCCGGACAATAGTGCCGGACGCAGTCCCCTGCCTGATTATCGCTTCGGCGCAACCGACTATCTGTGCTCCTTCTCCACGTCGTCCAGCGCCAGCTTGAGCGCCGCGGCACCCTCGTCGATGTCCTTCATCGTGATGACAAGCGGGGGAAGGAGCCGCACCGTGTCGTCGCCCGCGGTCAGCGCGAGAAGATTGTGCGCCCTCGCGGCGTCGACCACCTCGTGCGGGTCGACCACGACGCCGATGCCGACCATGAGGCCCATGCCGCGGACATCCTTGATGAGGGGATGCTTGAAGTTTTCTATAAGCGACATGAGATGGCGGCCTTTCCTGTCGACCTCGTCGAGAAAACCCGGCGAGCCGAGCTCGGAGAGCACGACGAGCGCCGCAGCCGCCGCGAGGGGACCACCGCCGAAGGTCGTCCCATGGTCGCCCGGCTGGAACACATCCGCCGTCTTTCCCCGCGCGAGCACCGCGCCGACGGGCACGCCGCCCGCGAGGCCTTTCGCGACCGCCGTCACATCCGGCCGCAGCCCCAGCCGTTCGCAGGCGAGAAGAGCGCCGGTCCTGCCGATGCCCGTCTGCACCTCATCCGCGCAGAAGAGAATATCCCGCTCGCGGCACATCTTCTCGGCCGCCTGCAGGTACTCGCGGGAAATCATCCGCACGCCGCCCTCGCCCTGTATCGGCTCGAAGGCGAACGCGCACACGTTCGGCCCGAGCAGTTTGTCGAGCTCGCCGACATCCCCGGGCTCGGCGTAGACGAAGCCCGGAGTGAAGGGCCCGAAGAACCTGTGGAACTTATCCTGCCCGGTCGCCGTCACCGTGGTGATAGTCCTCCCGTGGAAAGACTGCTTCAGCGTCACGATGACGTTCTTGCCCGGATTCTTCGAGGACCCGTACTTGCGCGCCAGCTTGAACATGCCCTCGTTCGCCTCGGCCCCGGAATTGCAGAAGAATACGGTGTCGAAGCCCGCCGCCTCGGTCAGCCTGTCCGCGAGTTCCACCGAAGGCTCCGTCATGAAATAGTTGGACACATGCATCAGCTTCGCCGCCTGGGCGGAGATCGCCGCCACAAGCTTCGGATGCCCGTGCCCCAGCGAGTTCACGCCGATGCCCGCCGTAAAATCGATATATTCAGTCCCGTCCACCGCGAAAAGCCGCGCGCCCGCCCCATGATCCAGCACGAGGCCGGTCCGCGCATACGTGTTCATGAATCGTTCTTTCATCGTATCATCGTCCCCATACCGGTATCGGTAAATAATTCCACCAAAAGAGAATGCGGAGAACGCCCATCGACGATGTGCGCCGCGCTCACGCCCTGGGAGAGTGCCTGCAGGCATCCTTCGACCTTGGGAATCATGCCCGCCTTTATGACGCCCTTCTTCATGAGCGTCTTGGCCATCTGCACATCCATCTCGCGGATCAGCGTCCCGAGGTCCGTCTTGTCCTCCATGACGCCGGGGACATCCGTCAGCAGAATGAGCTTTTCGGCCTTGAGGGCGATCGCGAGAGCGCCCGCCGCGGTATCCGCGTTCACGTTGTAAAATCCACCCTCCTCGTCGCCGCGGAGCGCGATGCTCGCGACCACGGGGAGAATGCCGTTGTCCAGAAGCGTGCGGATCATCTCGGTGTTCACTGTCTGGATGTCGCCGACGAGGCCCAGGTCCTGACCGTTCTTGCGCAGGCGCCTGGCCATGAAGAGCCCGCCGTCGCTGCCGCAGAGCCCGACGGCCTTTCCGCCCGTCCTCGAAAACAGCTCGACGAGGTCCTTGTTCACCTTGCCGGCGAGCACCATCTGCACGATTTCCATCGTCTCGTCGTCGGTGTAGCGCAGCCCCTCGACGAAAACCGCTTCCTTGTTGAGCTTCTTGAGCATGCGGTCTATCTCCGGCCCGCCGCCGTGCACCAGTACGGGCTTCATCCCCACCTGCTGCATGAGAATGAGATCCTGAATGACGGTCTGGCGCACACCCTCGTTGATCATGGCCGCGCCGCCGTATTTGATGACGATAACCTTGCCGCTGAATCTGCGCAGGTACGGCAATGCCTCTATCAGTACGTCCGCATTGAAATGTTCATCCATAATAATGCCTCTTATGTCCGATAATCGCCATTGATTCGCACATACTCGTAGGAGAGGTCGCAGCCCCAGGCGGTGACCTCCGCGTCGCCCGCGTGCAGGTCCACGATGATCTCCACTTCCTGATTGTTGAGAATCTTCTTCGCCTTCTCCTCGTTGAACGGAAGCGGGGCGCCCGCCTTGCACACTTCAATGTAGCCCCGGGGGCTCTCGAAGGAAACGTCGACCTTGTCCGGGTCGAAATCGTCCCTCGTATAGCCCATGGCGCAGAGAATCCGGCCCCAGTTCGCGTCGGCCCCGAACATCGCCGCCTTGACGAGACTCGAAGTGATGATGCCCTTGGCCAGGGCTTCAGCCTGATCCTCGGAGACCGAGCCGCTCACCGTGCACTCGATGAGCCTGGTCGCGCCTTCGCCGTCGCGCGCGATCATCTTGGCGATCTCGACGCAGACAAACTCGAGCGCGTCGCGGAATTCGCCGTAATTGATATCTTCAGTCTCGATGAGGGGGTTGCCCGCCATCCCATTGGCCATCACGGAGACCATATCGTTCGTGGAGGTGTCCCCATCGACGCTGACGCGGTTGAAGCTCTTGCGCACCACATCCCTGAGCGCCTTGTCGAGCATCGGCGTGGTGATCGCGCAGTCGGTCGTGATGAAGCCGAGCATGGTCGCCATGTTGGGGTGGATCATGCCCGAGCCCTTCGCGATGGCGCCGATGGTCACCGGCACGCCGCCTATCTCTTCCACCACCGATATTTCCTTTTTCATCGTGTCGGTGGTCATGATGGCTTCGCGGGCGTCGATCGAGCCGCCCTTGGAAAGCGCCTGCACCAGCTCGGGCATGCCCGCCTCGATGACGGAGACATCGAGCTGTTGGCCAATGACGCCCGTGGAGGCCACGATCACATCCTCGGCCTTGACCGGCATGTGCTGCGCGACAAGCTCGGTCATGCGGCGCGCGGCTCTTTCGCCTTCTTCGCCCGTACAGGTGTTCGCGTTGCCCGAATTGACGATGATCGCCTGGGCACGGCCATCCGCGAGGTGCTCCTGCGTGACGATGATGGGCTGGCCTTTGACGCGGTTGGTCGTGTAAACCGCGGCCGCGGCGCAGGGCACTTCGGACCATATCAGGGCCAAGTCCTTTTTCTCTCTATTTTTGCGAATACCGACATGAATGCCGGAAGCCAAAAATCCTTTTGCGGCGGTGATGCCGCCCCTGGTCTGTTTCATCACACCCTCCCTTGCTCCTAGAATGCAGGTGGAATGAACCTGAGCCCCTCTGTTTCCTCGAAGCCCAGGAGAATATTCATATTCTGCACGGCCTGACCGGCCGCGCCTTTCACCATATTGTCTATCGTCGAGATGACGACGGCCCGCTCGCCGTCCGCCGACAGGTGCACCGAAATGTCGCAGTAGTTCGAAAATTTGACGAAGCGACTCGAAGCCGCGCTTCCCAGCGGCAGGACGCGCACGAAGGGCTCGCCCGCGTAGCGCTTTGTATAGAGCGAATGCAGGTCCGCCGCCGACATGGAGCGCGCGAGCCTGAAGCAAATCGTGCTGACGATGCCGCGGTTCATGGGCGCCAGCACCGGGGTGAACACGCTCCGCACGGGCGAGCCCGCCATTTCCGAGAGCAATAGGTCGATCTCGGGCTGATGCCGGTGCGAACCGACCTTATACGGCGAAGCGGCGTCCGCCGCCTCGGGGTAGTGCGTCGCCTGGCTCGGCTCCCTGCCCGCGCCCGTAACTCCGGACATCGCGGTAACTACAATATTCGAAAGCTCGGCGACGCCTTCCTGGAGCGCCGGCAAAAGCCCGAGCTCGGCGCAGGTCGGATAGCAGCCGGGGTTCGCGATGAGCGCCGCGGATTTAATTGCCTCGCGGTGCAGCTCGGGAAGCCCATACACCGCCTTGGCATGCAGTTCGGGATATTTGTAGGCGGTGCCATACCACTCTTTGAAGGTCTCCTCCTGTGCACCGAACCTGAAATCCGCGGAGATATCGATGAATGGCTTAGAGACCGACACACACTGATGGCCCGCCTCTTCGGCATGGCCGTGGGGCAGGCACGAGAAGACGACATCGGCCGCCGCGATGACATCGGACGGCTTTTCAAGCACGGGGAGCGGCTGGCCGTTCTGACGGTTCACCATCGAAGGATAGACATCCTCGAGCGATTTCCCCTCAAAACTCACGGAAGAGGCACTCAGTCCGCCCACTCGGGGATGCCGGAGCAGAATTCTGGTCAATTCGAGCCCCGCATAGCCGGTGGCCCCCAAAACACCCACATGAATCATGGGCATCTCCTTTCAATTACAAGTGTAATGAGTAGAACAGCACAATGCACGCGCGTGGCGTAGAGGAAATCAACGACGGCGGCAGAAGAGGCGGACACGGCGGGAATGGAAAGACCGGAGCGTTCTTCGCAGGGTTCCTAAGGATGATGAGGAAATTGTGGTGAGAAGTGAGCATTCCATATGCCCCTCCCAAAAGAAAAGTGCCTCAATAAAAATACAAATCAACATTTTTGTCAAGGTTACAAATGCATAATTATGAATTTTTATCTCGGCGCGGCCGGCCGGGCGGCCGAGACCGGCGCACACTGGCCTTTCATAAAAAAGGCGCTATTCATATCCTTTTTCATATTGCCAGATTTGGAAACTCCCCCTTATAATGGCCTGATCAAAACACATATCATTAAGCCTTTTCTAAAAAAGGAGGTCGCCAATGCTATCGAGCGGGGTGATCGTCGCTGTCTCAACCGCCCTGGTGGCGCTTGTGTACTCCTTGATTACGAGCAGGGCCATAAAAAAAATGCCACTGTACAATCCCACGGTAACGCGCATCTCTGGATATATCGAGGAGGGGGCCCATGCGTTTCTCACAAGAGAATACCGGACAGTAAGCATCATTCTTCCTGTCGTTGCGCTTCTTCTTTTTGCCCTGAATGGCGGTATTCTGAAATTGCAGAGTATCTCCTTCCTGATCGGCGCGGCGCTCTCGGCGTCCGCCGGATGGTTCGGGATGAGTATCGCCGTCAAAGCCAACGCCCGGACAGCAGAAGCGGCTCAGAAGGGTATCCTGTCCGCGCTCAGAGTCGCGTTTTCAAGCGGCTCCGTGATGGGCATGACGGTCGTCGGACTCGTGCTGCTGGGCATCGGGGGCATCCTTGGATTGCTCCTCCTTATTCCGAACGCCGACAGGATGCTTGCGGAGACCGTATTGCCGATAGTGTCCGGATTTTCACTCGGCGCTTCGATGATGGCGCTCTTCGCGCGGGTCGGCGGTGGCATCTATACGAAGGCCGCCGACGTCGGCGCCGACCTTGTGGGAAAAGTCGAAGTCGGCATACCGGAGGATGACCACAGAAACCCCGCGGTCATCGCCGACAATGTGGGCGATAACGTGGGAGACGTGGCGGGCATGGGCGCCGACCTCTTCGAGTCCTACGCGGGATCGATCATCGGCTGCATGGTACTTGGTATCAGCGTGTTCGCGAGCCCACAGATGCAGTTGCGCCTGACAATACTGCCGCTCATCGCCGCGGGGACGGGAGTGATCGCGTCGCTTCTCGGCACGCTCTTCGTGCATCTCAGCCGCGCCGAGCGCCCCCAAAGCGCACTCAACGCCGGCTCCATCGGCGCCGCGGTCATCGCGATCATTCTGCTGCTGCCGGTCATCCGGCTCACCGTGGGCAACGGTCGTTTCCTGAATGGCACCTACGACGCCGGTTGGCTCGGCATCTACCTCGCCTGCGTCACAGGGCTCGTCGCGGGCACCGCGATCGGCCTCATCACCGAGTATTATACCGGTTCCGACACGCCTCCGGTCCGAAAAATCGCGAAATCCTGCACTACCGGAGCCGCGACGACGATCATCTCAGGATTAGGCGTCGGCATGAGTTCGACCGTGTTCCCGATCCTGGTCATCGGGCTCGCCATAGGCCTCGCAAACCGTCTCGCCGGGCTCTACGGCATCGGCATCGCGGGCCTCGGCATGCTGCTGACACTCGGCATTCAGCTCTCCGTCGATGCCTACGGTCCAATTGCCGACAACGCCGGCGGACTCGCCGAAATGTCCGAAATGGAACCGGAAGTCAGAAAAGTCACCGACTCGCTCGATGCCGTCGGCAACACCACCGCGGCCATCGGAAAGGGCTTCGCCATCGGCTCGGCACTTCTTACGTCGCTCACTCTCATCGTCGCTTTCATGAGCGCCGCGGGCATCTCGGTTCAGACGATGAATCTGGCGAACCCCGGCATCCTTATCGGCCTGTTCATCGGCGGAATGATTCCATTCTTCTTCAGCTCACTTTCGATGGACGCCATCTACCGGGCCGCATTCTCGATGATTGAAGAGGTGCGAAGACAATTCCGCTCCAAACCGGGCATTCTCGAAGGCACCGAGGAGCCGGACTATCGAAGCTGCGTCGACATCTCGACACAGACAGCACTGAAAAGCATGGTTCTTCCGGGTGTATCCGCGATTGCCGCGCCTATACTGGCCGGGCTCATCGGCGGCCCCGCGGTGCTCACCGGCCTCCTTGTCGGCGCCACAGTGTCCGGAGGCCTCCTCGCCATTTTCATGTCGAACGCGGGAGGCGCCTGGGACAACGCAAAGAAGCTCATCGAGTCGCGCAGCGAAGAGGGCAAGGGTTCTGGCGCTCACCGGGCGGCGGTTGTCGGCGACACAGTCGGCGATCCGTTCAAAGACACCGCCGGTCCCTCGCTCAACATCCTCATCAAATTGATGGCGATCATCTCTCTTGTGCTCGCGCCCTTGTTCAGGACGGTGTGGGGCTAGTTCAGCTTCCCTTTTTGCCGGATTTTTCAATACTTTACTTAATAGGTATTGAAGATTTTCTTTCAAAAATGTATACATTACTACAAGATAATTGGGCTCTAATGAGCTTAAGGAGGTTTGCCTATGGCGAACGAAAAACACCTCTACATGATTATTCACCCCAATCACTCCCTCATCGCTTCACAGCTCGAGCCTGAGCATTTCATAAAGCATTATGTACAAGGTTCCACCCGATATTTTGAAGGCAGACTGATCTTCGCCGAAATTGATCCGGAATTCAGAGACCCCTTCTTCGACATCGACGCCGCCTATGCCGAACTCAAACCCCACGAAGACGGCAGGCCCAAGGCCACCAAATTCATCAAGAGCTACCGGGTAATGGAACACATGGATTACAGCGCGTTCGGTAAACTCTATATCAGCAACTCTCTCGGCGATTACGTCGAACTCGAGTCAAAACCTTATGAACCTTCCATCGACACCGACGAGTTCCGCATTATGCTCGAAGTGAGTCCCCTGCGCTTCATCGTGCTCACCAAGCTCAACTGCCACGATTTCGGACAGTTCATCACCGACCCGCGCAATTCAAAGGGTGCCCCGAAGATGGCATTCACGCTCCTCGAGTTCGATACCCAGGAATTCCTGAAAGAATACGAGGAGAACCCGCTCATCCGCTGCTACGTGCCAGGCATACACCCCGCGCGGCTTGTCTCGGCCATCGAAGAGGTCCGCACCACTCCAGGGAAAGTGGTGAAGGGCATTTCGCTCGACTGCCCCATCGATCGCATCTCGTATAAATATCTCAAGGAAGGCTTCATATTCGCGGAAAACGGAAAACCATGCAAGTTCTATCCTTATCTCGATCTGGATACACTCGAACGCAAATTCTATAAATTCTGGAAGAGTATGTAAGAGGAATAAGTCGGGCGCCCGGCTCTACGGGGCACCGCAGACGCTTCTCAAAATGCAGCTGTCGCGCTCATTTCTGCGCGGCAGCTCGTTTTTTCTTCTCGATCCGCTCGGAGAACTTCACCATGCTGATGATCGCGCGCACATGCTCCGCCTCGCCGACCTTTTCAACCTCGTCCCAGGCCTCAACCTTGAAAGTGAGCATGCGTCCTTCGACTTTCACCAATTCCGATCGTATTCGCACTTTCATGCCCTTCGGCGTCGGGGCTAGGTGTTTGACCGCCATAGAGGCGCCGACCGTCGCGCCGTCCGGACCCAGCAAATGATCGACCACCTGTCGGGAAGTCTCCTCCATGTGCAGCACCATCGTCGGCGTCGCGTAGACGGGGACACCGCCAGAACCTAAATGCGAGGCCACATGTCTGTCCTCAACAACAATTTCCTTTTCGGCGACAAGTCCGATTTTAAGTTCCATGCTCAGACTCCTTTCTGTCCGCTGCCCCGCTCCGCGTTTTTATCCTTGCGGACGCGGTCAATGAATGCCATAACTCCCGAGAGCCAGCGCGCCTTGTCCCTCACGATGCCTTTCGCGTGCGTGGCCCCAGGGATGAGTACAAGGTCAGTCATGCCTCCATTGTGCGTCATCCGCGCACTGGCCATGTGCACACTCATTATGGTCGGCACCTCGCGATCTTCCATACCATGCGCAAACAATATCGGCAGATCGGTCTCCATCACCGCCTTTTTCGGCGAAGCCTCCTTGATGTCAAACCCGCGCAGAAGGCGGACGAGCCAGCGCGACACGTGCGCCGCGGGCCAGGCGATGAAATTGGGGACATGCGTCATTCTGTACTGCTCCATGAGCTCATCCCACGCCGAGGAAAACGGGCAGTCGGCCACGATGAAATCGATTTCCCCGGACGCCCTGTCATCCGCGAGCGGCGCGTACTCCAGCGCCGAAGCGGCCCCCAGCGACTCGCCGAAGAGTCCATAGAGCGGGGCTTCGGGAAAGAGCGAATGGAGCGCCTTGACACCCGCCCGCACATCGAATTTTTCATAAAATCCATACGAAGGATAAAATCGCCTCGGCGCAGCGCTTTCGCCGTGGCCCGCCAGGTCGAAGGCCGCGACATTCCAGCCCTGCTCGATAAAAGGCCGCATATATTTGGCCATGCCGTAGCGTGTCCAGATGATTCCATGCACAAAGAGCGCCGCCGGAGCATCCTCTTTTCCGCGCAGATACTGGCCTCTCAAAGTATACCCATGCGGTGAGTCGAAGGCCCATTCCTTCCAGTCGAGATTGAGAAAGGCACTGTCAATCTCTCCATGCTCAAGTGAATATTGCTTTGTAAATTCAAGACTTCTGGATTTAAGCCTGAACATGAGCTTATAGGTCATGCCAACCAGCATGACAATCAAACCGGCATACAAGACAATTATTAGCCACATACGGCTATTTTAGCGCATCTTGTGACGCTTTTGCAGCACAGGAATATGATTCCCCCAAAACGGCTATATTGCCGCCGCGCGACGGCGTGTCTATATTTATTATAATTATGGTCAACTATGTGTCCAGTGCGCGTATACGACTCATACCGCCCGCCGCGGGGACCATAATACTGCTGGCCGTGGGAGCCCTTCTGATGTCCTGCGCTAGGACTCATTCGACGTCATTCTCCAGCAACGCGGGTGGTTCGAGCGCACCCGTCACAGCATCTGTGCCGGCATCCGTTCCGGAGTCCACCGCGCCCACACCGCAAGCCATTGAAATACCGCAAGGAGAACCCCCCATGGTCTATTCGGAAAAAGACGCCAATACAATTTGCTATATTCAGCCCACAGAAGAGCTCAAAGCGAAATTGAGCCCGGAAGAATATGCGGTACTCGTAGAGGCCGCGACAGAGCCTCCTTTTGAGAATACCTACTGGAACAATCATCGAGATGGAATCTATGTCGATAAAATCGACGGCACGCCGCTTTTCTCCTCTACGACAAAATTCGATTCAGGCACAGGCTGGCCGAGCTTCTGGCAGCCCATCGACGAGAAGGCCCTCATCCTGGTCGACGACTATTCCCTCGGTATGCATCGCATCGAGGTCCAAGCCAAAAAATCGGGAGGGCACCTTGGCCATGTGTTCGACGACGGCCCCAACCCGACCGGACTGCGATACTGCATCAACTCGGCAAGCCTCCGCTTCGTGCCAAAAGAAGACATGGAACTTGGGGGGTACGGCAAGCTGCTCTCACTGTTCAAATAGCCGGGCGCGAGGGACGCAGGTGCGCTGAAGGGGCCTCACCCGCGCTTCCGCAGTGCACCGAAGCTCGTGCCGCTCATTGCCCTTTTTCACGTGATTCGCTACACTAGCAGCACATTTCATCCCCTGGAGTTCCATCATGGAGAGAAAACGCATTCTTACCGGAGACAGACCCACCGGCAAACTACATCTCGGCCACTACGTCGGCTCGCTCGCAAATCGAGTACGACTTCAGGATGAATATGAATGCTTCTTTATCGTCGCCGATCTTCACACCCTCACCACAAAACCCGAAAAAGAGAATATAGAGCAGCTTTCCGAGAATGTTCATTCGGCGGTGCTCGATTATCTGTCTGTAGGTATCGACCCTAAAAAATCGGTGATCTACCTTCAGTCCGCCGTGCCCGAGGTGACCGAGCTCTCTCTCTTCTTCCAGAACCTCATCACCGTGCCGCGGCTCTCCCGCGTGCCGAGCCTCAAGGAGATGGCCCAGAACGCGCACATCGAGGAGATGCCCTTCGGACTTTTGGGGTATCCCGTGCTTCAGGCCGCGGATATTCTTCTGCCGCGCGCCCATCTCGTCCCCGTCGGCAAGGACAACGAGGCTCACGTCGAAGTGACGCGGGAAATCGCGCGCCGTTTCAATTTCCTGTATGGTGAGACTTTTCCGGTTCCGGAGGTGATGATATCGGAATACGGTTCACTCGTGGGGACGGACGGCAACGCGAAGATGTCGAAGAGCCTGAGCAACGCCATCTTTCTCTCCGACGACGAAAAAGCCGTACAGAAGCGGGTGATGTCCATGTACACCGACCCCAAGCGCGTGCGCGCCGACATCCCGGGCACGGTCGAAGGCAACCCCGTCTTCATCTACCACGATGCCTTCAACCCGAACAAAGCCGAAGTCGAGGACCTCAAGGCGCGCTACCGGGCCGGTACAGTCGGCGATGTCGAAGTGAAGGAGAAGCTCGCCGGCGCGATCAACGCCTTCCTCGATCCCATCCGCGCGCGCCGCGCGTACTACGAATCACAAAAAGGTCTTGTCGAGGAGATCATCTACGAGGGCACCATGCGCATGCGCGAAGAGGCACACATCACTCTTTCGATGGCTAAAAAGGCGATGGGCTTGAGTTCGGTGTGGAACCGCATTTCGCGCAAGGCGGAAGACAGGCGGACACGAGCCACCAAATAAACGGGCGGCGCAGCTCGCTTTATTCATTCACATAGAATTCGGGACTTGTAGACCAAACTCTTGACCGGTTTCTTCCCGCCTCTTTCGCGGTATAGAGTGCCAAATCCGCCCTGCGGATGAACTCATGCAGAATATCGAGCGTCCCGGGCACTGCGGCGTAAATACCAATGCTTATTGTAGGGAGCTTCCTCTCTTTTTCGACTACCGTCTGTGAAATCTTGATGCGCAATCGCTCCGCCACAATGAGGGCTTCGCGCGCGCTCAATCCTGGCAGCAGCACCACGAACTCCTCTCCTCCGTACCTGATCGCATAATCTCTGCTCCGAATCTGTTCGCGAATAACCTGCGAAATCGATCTGAGGACAAGGTCGCCATACGCGTGTCCATACGCATCATTCACCTGCTTGAAATGATCGATATCGAGCATCAGCACACCGATCGGCTGATCCTGTTCTATCGATCGCTGAAAAATCTCCATGCCGTGCGTCTCGAGGCCATAGCGGTTGGCCAAGCCTGTGAGCTTGTCGGTCATAGCCTGGTAGGTCACAAGTTGGTGTTTGCGTGCGTGCTCCAGCGCGATCGCGATATAGTCGGCCAGGGAGCTCACTATTCTCACATGCTGATCGTTATATGCGTTGCGCTCCTTATTGTCCAGCGCCAAAAGTCCAATGACCTTGTCTTCATAGATGAGAGGAATTCCAAGCCACGATAATACGACAAAGTCGCTGGAAGCGCCTATGAATCCTGGGAACTCTTCCGGGACATTGTTACAGATGATGATCTTATGCTCCTGGAGCGCCCGGACGGCCGGATTATCGATGCCGTGCGCGGGGAAGGTGAAGCCGTCCAGCTCTCCCTCCATATAACCAAAGCCGGCAACAATGGCAAGCCTATCATTTTCAAGAGCTTGTGCGCTGGCTCTCTCAAAAGGAATGATGCGGTGCAACTGCTCAATGATACGCGAAAAAGTCTCCCCAAAATCGAGGCTTTTGTTGATGGCGGTAATAAGTTCCCGCATGGCGTCGATTTCGACGAGGCGGCTGCGAATTTCTTCCTGAGAAGTAATCAGATCGTCCACGTCGAGCACATGGCCGATTATGGCTTGCGGCTGCCCTTCAGCATCGCGCGAGACCACTTTGGTCGAAAATCGAATCCAATGATAGCTCGAGCCGTCTTTCGAGGCGAGCCGGAACGCGTCCATGGCGCTATCCGTCTCGTTGGCCATAAAGCGATGGATGAGCAGATCCGCCCTCTCCTTGTCGGTTTCCTGGACGGAAAAGGTGTGAATGATATCCAGCAGGTCTTCGTCTTCGTACCCCAGAGAGCGGAGCGTAAAGCATGACCGCGCAGTCTTTGCCTGGAAATCGATATAAAAAAGATCGGTTTCCGCAAAAAAAACTGAAAGGGAGGAATCTACAAAAAGTGCCCTTACGGTCGAAGAGTCGATTTTCATTCTATGCTCATAGTATAGTGTATAGGAGTGAATTTGAACATATGGGTAATCTCAGATGAAGCCAAAAGTACAGTCAAGTGCCACTTTTGCCCAGAGGACCCGCTGTTGGTACGACGCGAGCGTGGCCCAGGGACTTGGCGCCAATGACCATAAGAACCTGCGGATCGTCGCCGGGAACCTGCGCGCGCTCCAGCGCGGGCTCACGGGAGAAAGAACACGTGTAGCCTCCGACTACATGGACGAAGCGGATTCGCTGCAGGCGTACCTTCTCTACTATTGGGCCGTCTCTTTTTTCGAGTCGGCGATGATACTCGCGGAGCTCGACGCCAGAGACCGGCTTCCGGAGATTCATTCGGTGCTGGATGTCGGCAGCGGGCCGGGCCCTGCCTCATTTGCGGCAAATGTATTCGGCGCCGAGCGGGCCGTCCTCGTCGACAAGAGCGAAAGGGCGCTCGCTCTTGCCCGCGGCATGACCGAGACGGCGCGGCGCGAACACGCTGAATTCAAAATAACGACCCGACGCGCCGAACTTGAGGATTTCCATGTACCTTCGGGCGAGACATTCGACCTCATCGTCGCTTCACATAGCCTTAATGAGTTGTGGCACGACGTGCCCGACCGGCTTAAAAGGCGGCGCGACTTTGTGCTGCGACTTCTGCCGAGCCTGCGGGCCGGAGGAATGCTGCTCATCATCGAGCCATCCGCGCACTATACGAGCATCCCGCTGTTGGCGCTGCGCGACAGCCTGATCTCGGCCCTGCCTCCAGGAGAGGCGGCGCTCGAATGCGTCGGTCCCTGTCCGCATTCGGACTCCTGTCCGATGCGGACCCTCGAGGGGAGGCCCTGCTTCTCCGAATGGCAGTGGAACGCCCCTCCGATCGTCAGCGAACTGGCGGGCTCCGCCGGCCTCGACCGCGGCTCGCTCAAGGCCGCCTGGATCGCGCTCAGAAAACCACCCCAGGACGGCTCCAATGACAAAAGTCCGCACGATATTCCGGGAACATCTGCCCTCCCCGGCGGACTCCGGGGCCGGATCGTCTCAGAGCCTATGCGCAACAAGGCGGGTCGCATCCGATACATTGTCTGCACCGACGCAGGCATGCTCAGGACTATCTCGGCGCGCCAGGACGATCCGACAGTCCGTTCGCTCGGCTTTTTCCAGCTTGCGCGCGGCGACCTCCTTGAAGCCGACGGGCTGGAAGCGCGCGGCGACGCGCATCTGGGCATTGTACGTGGAACGCGAATCCACATCACCATGAAGGCGCTGCGGATATAAGAGAGGCGCCGCGACATGGGCGGCGCCTCTCTTCCTGATTCCACGCGATTCCACCGGATTATTTCAGATACAGCGGTTTCTCTTTGTACGTCGTGTGCAGAAGCTCGTGCGACTTGTGGCTTCCCGGCTCTCCGAGGAACTCCGCATAAATCTGTTTGATGTAGGGGTTGTCGTGTGAGCAGCGATATTCGCTTTTTTCATCGTGGTCGTAGATGCCGCGTATGCGGAGCTTGCGCACCTCGTCGGTGGCCCCGTAGGGCTGGCCGCCGCCGCCAATGCAGCCGCCGCGGCACGCCATCACCTCAATGAAGTGCCATGGCGTTTCCTTACCCTCCGCCCGGGCCTTGCGCACTTCGTCGAGCACGGCGGAGATATTGCCCATCTGGTGCGCCGCCGCCACGCGCAGCTCAATGCCGTTGATGTGCACGGTGGCTTCCTTGATCCCGGAGAGTCCGCGTACTGCGGTGAAATTTACGTCTTTGAGCTCTTCTTTCGTCACGAGGAAATACGCCGTCCTGAGCGCGGCCTCCATGACGCCGCCCGTCGCGCCGAATATCACGCCGGCGCCGGAGTACGGGCCCAGGGGGCTGTCCGGTTCCGAATCCGGGAGGTTGAGGAAGTCGATACCCGCCTGCTTGATCATGCGCGCGAGCTCTCTCGTCGTGAGCGTGACATCGACATCCTTATATCCCGAGGAATACATGGCCTCGTCGCGGCCATTCTCGAATTTCTTCGCCGTGCACGGCATGATGGAGACTGAATAAATCCTTGCCGGATCGACCTTCGCCTTCGCGGCCCAGTAGGTCTTGACCATGGCGCCCATCATCTGCTGCGGGCTCTTCGCGGTGGAGAAGTTCGGGATCATATCCGAATAATATTTTTCCATGTAATCGACCCAGGCGGGACAGCATGAGGTGATGAGCGGAAGGCTGCGGTCGGCCGTCGCCTGCTGCATGCCGTTTTTGAGCGCCGCGGTGAGTCTGTGCACGAATTCGGTACCCTCTTCCATGATGGTGAGGTNNTCGGCGAGCGCGACGCGGACCGCCGGCGCGATCTGGACGACGCAGGTCTTTGCCTCGGGGCCCTCCTTCATGAGAGCGTCCCAGACGAGCCTGGTCTGGTCGTTTTCGTAGATCGCGCCGACCGGGCAGTGCGCGGAGCACTGGCCGCACTTGATGCAGGGGCTGTCGCCAAGCTTGACGTCGGCGGCGGGGGCGATGCGGATCGACTCGCCGCGCCCGAGGAACTCCACAGCCCATACTCCCTGCATCTGCTGGCAGACCTCGACGCAGCGCCCGCAGCGGATGCATTTCGAGGGGTTGAGGATGAGCGAATTCGTCGAAGTGTCCATGGGAATGTCGCGCACCATCTTCTTGTAGGGCTGCTCACGGATGCCGAACTCCTGCGCGAGTGTCTGCAGTTCGCAGGACTGGTTGCGGGGGCATAAGAGGCAGTCGTCCGGATGGGTCGAGAGGATGAGCTCGATGACGGTCCTGCGCGTCTGCACGAGATCGGGATCATTCGTGATGATGCTCATTCCCTCGGCTACCGGCGTGCAGCAGGAGCGCAGCATCTTATTCGAACCCTCGATTTTCACCACGCAGATGCCGCAGGCCGCCCAGGGCGAAAGATCGGGATTGTAGCAGAGGGTCGGTATTTTGACATGCGCCTTTTTCGCGGCTTCGAGCATGGTCGAGCCCTCGGCGACCTGAACGGGTATTCCATTGACCTTTACGTTTACCATAGTATTCTCTCCCTGCCTTTAGCGCTTGACGACCGCACCGAACTTGCAGGCGGCGAAGCATTCGCCGCATTTGATGCACTTCGAGCCGTCGATCACGTGCGGCTTTTTCTTTTCTCCCGTGATGCATGGAACAGGACAGCGGCGCGCGCACAGGCCGCAGCCGATGCACTTCGTCGGGTCGATTTCGTAGACCACGAGGTCCTTGCACTTGCCGGCGCGACATTTTTTATCATGTATGTGTTCGAGATACTCATCGCGGAAATGCCTGATCGTCGAAAGCGTGGGGTTCGCCGCCGAGCCGCCCAGCATGCAGAGCGCGGCCTTGGTCATGGCCTTGCCTATCTGCTCGAGCTTGGCGAGATCGGCCTCTTCTCCCTGTCCCTTCGAAATCTTGTCCAGAAGGCCGTGCATCTGCTTGGTGCCGATGCGGCAGGGCGCGCATTTCCCGCAGGATTCGTCGACGCAGAACGCCATGTAGAATTTCGAGATATCGACGACGCAGTCATCTTCGTCCATGACGATCATGCCGCCCGAACCCATCATGGAGCCGAGCGCGGTGAGCGATTCGTAGGAAATCGGAGAATCGAGATCCTTCTCGACGATGATGCCGCCGGAAGGACCGCCCGTCTGCACGCCCTTGAATTTCTTGCCGTTCCTGATGCCGCCGCCGATGTCGAAGATGATCTCGCGCAGGGTTGTTCCCATCGGCACCTCGATGAGGCCCGAGTTGTTGATCTTGCCGGTGAGCGCGAAGACTTTCGTGCCCTTGGACTTTTCCGTTCCGATCGACGAGAACCACGCCGCGCCGCGCGTGAGCACTACGGGTACGTTCGCCAGTGTCTCGACGTTGTTGATCACCGTCGGCTTGCCCCACAGGCCCTTAATGGCGGGAAAGGGAGGCTTCGGCCGCGGCATGCCGCGCTTGCCCTCGATGGACTGCAGGAGCGCCGTCTCCTCGCCGCAGACGAAGGCGCCCGCGCCGAGTCTTATCTCGATATCGAAATCGAAACCCGAGCCTAGGATGTCCTTACCGAGAAGACCATAATCCTTCGCCTGCTGGATGGCGATCTTGAGTCGCTCGATCGCGAGCGGGTACTCGGCGCGGATGTAGATGTAGCCGAAATTCGCGCCTACCGCGCGGCCCGCGATGACCATCGCCTCGAGGATGCTGTGCGGATCGCCCTCGATCGTGGAGCGGTCCATGTAGGCGCCGGGGTCGCCCTCGTCGGCGTTGCACACGATGTACTTGATGTCGCCCGGAGATTTGCGCGCCGCTTCCCACTTCATGCCGGTCGGGAAGCCCGCGCCTCCGCGCCCGCGCAAGCCAGAAGCCTTGACTTCGGCGATTATCTCTTCGGGCGTCATCTCGAAGAGCGCCTTCTCAAGGGCCTGATATCCGGTACGGGCGATATATTCATCGATGCTCTCGGGATTTATGACGCCGCAGTTGCGCAGGACGATGCGGAACTGCTTCTGGTAGAACTCGATGTCCTCGAGCTTCGTGGTCTCGCTCTTTTTGTCTTTCCGATAGAGAAGCCGAGCGACCTCGCGCCCTTTAATCACCTGCTCCGCGATGATCTCATGGGCATCCTCAGGTTTTACCTCGACATAAAACGATTCGCTCGGAAGCACTTTGACGATGGGGCCTTTTTCGCAGAACCCGAAGCAGCCGGTCTTGACGACCTGCACATCGCGGCTTACGCCCAGCGCCTCGGCTTCCTTGATGAGGTTCTTGTATATCTCATCGCTCCGGGAAGATTCGCAGCCGGTTCCGCCGCAGACTAAGATAAAATTCTTGTACGCCATACCATCATCCTCCCGTCTCAGTGCTTCACTATATCGATGGCCGGCCTGTCAAAAATATGGCTGTCGAGCAGGCTGTGCTCGACCAGATGCTTCACCACGAGCTCTTCCGCCACGTCGCTCGTCATCTTGCCATATATCACCGGCGGCATATCGGGCATCACGACTTCCACTGTGGGCTCGACATAGCACAGCCCCATGCATCCGGTCTGGCGCACGACGACCCTCCCGGCCATGTTGTGCTTCTCGAGCGCCGCGACGATCGCGTCGAAAGTCTGTTTCGCGCCGGCCGCGATACCGCAGGTTCCCATGCCGACGATCACCTGAATGTCCTTCCCTTCCACATTCCGTTTTTCGAGCTCCCCTTGCTTCTGCGCGCGAAGCGCACGAAGCTGATCGAGGGTCATTTTCGCCATACTCTCTATCCCTCCTCCTGAGATGCGAGAAATTGCCGCACGAGCGACAGCGACGAGGCGGATGCCAAATCCCCTACCGCCCCGACAAGCTCGCTTTTTTTCACTTCATACGAGCGACCGTCGCGCGCGCTCGTCCTACGTATTTTCATCTCACACGGGCCGGCCATACCGAGCAGCGCCACAAAGAGCGACACGAGGTCGCCGACCGGCGGACTGTCTATATTCGACGCGGGGAAAAAGAAGCGCACCTCGGTGCCTTTTCCCTTTTCCGATTTCAGCCTGAAGGAGCCGTCCGCGAGCTCCACCGCCTGCTTTATGAATGGAAGGCCGAGCCCGACCTTCCTCCCCGGGTGCTTCGCGCCGCTGTTTCGCAAAGGATCGAGCGCACGCGCGATCTCCTCGGGGCTCATGCCACACCCGTCATCCGCGATGAACGCGCGCGTACCATCCGGGGCCTCATCGATCTCGACTTCGATGAGATCCGAACCCGCTTCCACGGAGTTCTGCACCACATCGAGCACGAAATCGCCGACGGTACAATGCATCGCGTTCAGAACGACCGATATTTCGCGATGATGCCCGGCAGCTGTTCCTTGGTGAGTTTGCCGTACACTTCATTGTCGATCATCATTACGGGCGCCAGGCCACAGCAGCCTAGACAGCGCACTTCATCGACGCTGAAAAGCCCGTCGTCGGTCATCTCGTCGGGCTCGATCGAAAGAATCGACCGGGTCTCTTCGAGCAGATCCTGCCCGCCTTTGAGATAGCATGCCGTTCCCATGCACACGGCAATTCTGTGCTTGCCGGGCTTCGTCGTCTTGAAGAAATGGTAGAACGTGATGACGCCATAGATCTTCGCGAGCGGAATACCCGAGATGAGTGACAGCTTTTCCGCCGCGGCCCTCGGTACATAGCCGAACTCATTCTGGATACGGTGGAGCATCATCACGAGCCCGCCTTCCTTTTTACTCCACTCGTCGATATACGACTGTAGTTCGCCCGAGAATTCGATATCGCCTGCGACCATCCTGCAGCCCCCTCCTCAAAATATTCAATAAATTAAATATAGCATTATCGATAAATAAATAGCGAAAGCATACTACATTTTCGATAAAAAAAGCTCAAGTACCCCACCCCCTCAGACATGTCATCTTCTCCACAAATTTCGTGTCCCCATTCCCGACGCTGATGACGAAACTCCTTATTTCAATTATCTTTCATCTGGAGGCGTTTGCAATGGCAGATTCCGAAAAAAATAAAATCGTCTCTGGGCTCAACAATCGCGCCGTCTCGCTCATCGACGCGGGGCGATACAGGGAAGCGATAGATTTGCTGACAAAGGCCCTCTCCCTCGACCCGTCGAGGACCGGCCTCCTCTTCAACAGAGCCGAGGCGCATCGTCTGTCCGGCAACATTGAAGCTGCGCGCAGAGACCTCCTCTCGGAACTGTACATGACCCCCGACTCCTCCGAAGTGCTGCACGCCTTGGGTCTGCTCGCGTACGAGCAGGACGATTTTTCTTTGGCGACCGAATTCTATAAAAAGGCGCTCAACAGCGATCCCGCCTTTGCCCCTGCATGGAACGATCTCGGTGTCGTCGAATTTCGTTCTCAACACTACGACAAGGCACAGGCTCTCTTCGAGAAAGCGATCTCCCTGAATGCCGATTTCAGCGAAGCCTGGTTCAACCTGGCCGATACCTACGGCGAACTCGGCATGGCCGACAAGCGGGCCTACGCGCTCGAGCAGCTCCGCACGTCGAGGATCAGGACGGGCGAGAAGTCCGACAGCGAGGAAGACGAGTGAAGGCTGGCGACACCATCGGCCCCTACATCCTCGAACGGAGGCTCGGCAAGGGCGTCACGGCGTCGACCTGGCTCGCGCGACGGGCGCAGACGGACTCCGATTCCAGCCCGGGGACACCCCTCGTCCTGAAAATCTTCGACATCGCCGAGACCGACTCCTGGAAACCTCTCGATCAGTTCAGGCGCGAGGCGGACATCCTGCGCACACTCAGCCACCCGCGAATTCCCAAATATATCGAAAGCTTCGACGCCGCGCACGAGGGAGATTTCCTTTTCGTCCTCGTCATGGAATATATTCAGGGCGAGACCGTCGAGGCGTACATCGCCTCGGGTAAAAAATTCACGGAAGAGCAAATCGAGAATATCCTCGCGGAACTCGCGGATATTCTGGTGTACATAGGGACTCTGCGTCCGCCGATCGTGCACCGCGACATCAACCCTCGAAACCTCATCATCCGTCCGGACGGCCACATCGCGCTCGTCGACTTCTCGGGCGTACAGGACGCGATCCGCACCGCCCTCTATCCGGGCGCGACGCTTGTGGGTACGGCGGGCTACATTCCCGTGGAACAGGTCTCGGGGCGGGCGACGCACCGTTCGGACCTCTACGGCGCCGCCGCCACGGCGGTGTTTATGCTCACGGGGAGGAATCCGGCCGAACTGCCGGTGCGCAACCTGAAAATCGACCTGTCGGGGCTCCTGTACATGTCGCCGCGCCTCTCGTATGTGCTGGACAACTGGCTCGATCCGGACCCGGATCGGCGCTTCCTGTCCGCGACGAAATCGGCATCGATCCTGAGAGGAGAATCGCCGGCGTCATCGGCGTCTCCGGCTTCTTCCCCGACCTCGGCGCCGGGCATGTCGAACCAGAAAAGTGCAACCCACCGTCCGGAATCCCGGGAATACCCTTCGGAGTTGCCCGCAGACAGCGCGCTCGAGATTCAGACCCTCGAACCGGGGCTCTACATCAAGCTGCCGAGGCGTCGCCTCGGCGCGTCGAGAGGCTTCACGGTGTTCCCGATCGTATTTCTGGGCTTCGTATTTTTCTGGACCACCATGACGATGCGCATGCGCGCGCCCATTTTCTTCCCTCTGTTCAGCATACCCTTCTGGATCGTGGGCATCACGATGGCGAAATCTTTTCTGAGCCCTTCGTTCACGGATACCGAGCTATTCATCACGCCCGACGGACTCCTGAAGAAAAATGCAAGCTTCATCTCGAACTCCACGCAGCAATTCCGCATTTCCGACGTTGGAAAGGCGCAGGTTCGCCGTTCTTCGATGCAGATGAACAATCATTATCTGAAGGAACTCGCGATCGAGGCAGGCACGGGAACGCTCACGTTCGGGGCGGGGCTCTCCGACCGGGAACTCTATTTTCTGGAAAGGAGAATCAACGAAGAAGTCGTGCGGCTCAAACAGTTGCTGCCGCCGGACACCGATGGTTAGCACTTTTTGATCGCGCGGCCATTCTCCGGATCGCGGCGCGTCTCACTGCTGCGCCGCGAGTCGTTCGGCAAGCGCGAGTCGGGCACTGCGCCGCACCTCGGCTTCGCTGAACCGCCGAATCTGTTCGGGTGTTTCCGGAAGCGAAGGAGGTACGGGCACAGGTCTGCCGTCCGCCCCGACAGCCACATACGTGATATACGCGGAACAGAGCGTGGTTTCCCTGAGCTCGCCGGGTTTCAGGCCGGTGACGAGAATGCCCACTTCCATCGATGTGTGGAACGCCCGGTTGACCGAGGCCTTGATGGACAGGACCGTGCCGGCGGGAGCCGGATTCTTGAACACGAGCTGATCGACCGATATCGTGACGACATTGACGCCGCAGTGCTTGAAGGCTGAGATGCCGCCCGCCTTGTCCATGAGCGACATCAGATAGCCGCCGAAGATTGACCCGTAGATATTCAGATCCGAAGGCTGGACTATTTCTTCCATCTCGACGAAGGAGGCCGAAACAGGCCTTGGATTCAGATCAGCGTTCGTATTCATGACGGTACTCTCAGATAGGGACTATTTCACAGCGCCGCGCGAAGGTCAAGCCGACATTGAGGACCGCGAAGCGCCGTATGCGAAATCCGCGCCGCCGCCTGCGTCTGAAGCATGAGAAAGAAGTCCTGTAGGAAAGCGCTCACTCATACATAAAGGCGCGCCACTGCGAGGGCGCGATACCGGTCTTCTGCTTGAAGAGCCTCGAAAAATGATATTGATCCTCGAATCCGAGCCGGTAGGCTACCTCCTTGACCGAGAGGTCGCCCTGCTCGAGCAGGCTCTTCGCCGCGTGTATCTTGATGTGGATATAGTATTGATACGGCGTCATCGAAGTATAGGTTTTGAAAATGTCGTTGAATCTTGAGACGCTGATGCCGAGCTGGCTCGCGATGCTCGAAATGTCGATATCACCGTAGATTTTTTCCGCCATAATGAATTTCGCGGACTCGACGATCTGGGCAGCGTGGCAGGTCTGTGCCCGCCTGCGCGCGCACGCGTTGATCTCCGAAATGAGCGAAAGAATTTTCGCGGAGGCGACAATCTGGTAGAGCGGTTTCTGGTTGCGCACTTCCTCAATGATTTCATTGTACAGATCGAGGATATCGTTCTGAAGTCCAATCTCAAGAAAAGGCTGCTGAGGATTCAGAAAGCCGCGCTCGCGGAGCAGCTCGAAGTGTTCACCCTTGAAGCCCACCCAATATTCCATCCAGCCGACTTCATAGACCGGCTTGTAAAAGTGACGAACTCCCGGGAACACCGTGATGACGGACCCTGGCTTGACTTCATAGCGTGTGCCTGAAACCTCGAAAACGCCTTCGCCCTTGGTGACATAGATTATCTGGTATTCATTGAGAGTCCGCCCGACCGCGACGCGCTGGAACATGCGCGGATGATCTTCTTTATTCGGAGGATAAATGGTGTAGGGCGGCACCTCGGTGTAGCCCGCATCGGTGCAGACCATCTCCCAGCGTTCGTCCTCGTCGGAGTACGTGAGGTAGCGAAAAAATGTGTGCTCTCCAGTATTATCCATGTCTCTTTTTTTTGTTATACATAGATTCTTTCGGGCGGACAAGCGGGCCGGCGGAACCGGCCTATGCAAGAAATGTCTATCACAAAAACAATAATATCCATTGTGCTCTGACAAAGCTGCCTTATACTGGTTTTTATATGATAGAGAATTCCGGTCTGGACCCGACCGTCGGGCTGTTCGGGATTGGTCTCGATACCTATTGGGCGCAATTCCCCGGCCTCGAGGAGAGGCTGAAGGGATACCAGTCGGAAACAAGGGTGACTCTTGAGGCAGCCGGGGCCCGCGTGATCGACGCGGGGCTCGTCGATACGGTCGAAAAAGCGCGAACGGCGGGGATTCTCTTCCGCGAAAACAAGGTGTCCCTCGTTTTCTTGCACATCACGACCTACGCGCTGTCGCAGACGGTCCTGCCGGTCGCCCGCGAAGCCGGGGTGCCGGTCGTCGTCGTCAATGTCCAGCCTGCGAAAAAGATAGAGTATGAATGGTTCAACGGCCTCGGCGACCGCGCCCTCATGACGGGCGAATGGCTCGCCAACTGCCAGTCATGCTGCGTGCCCGAGATCGCGAACGTGTTCAACAGAAACGGCATCCCCTACCATATGATTACTGGGTTCCGCAGCGAGGCCTTCATCGAGCGGGAACTTCGGGGCTGGGTACGGGCCGCGCGCGTCGCGGAAACCCTGCGGCGCACGAATGTCGGCATCCTGGGGCACTATTACGAGGGCATGCTCGACGTGTATACCGACGTGACGCGCATGGCGGGAGTCTTCGGCAGCCAGTTCAATCTCCTTGAGATGGACCACCTCGCCCAACTCCACAAGAATGTCCGCCCCGCCCAGATTGAGGCGAAGGTGGCGCAGTTCCGCCGCGAATTCGAGGTTGTGCCCGAGTGCGAGGAGGCCGAGCTCGCGCGGGCGGCGCGCACTTCCTGCGCCCTCGACGCTCTGGCGAACGAAAAGAAGCTCGGGGCGCTGGCCTACTACTACGAGGGAACCGCCGGCACCAAGCACCAGGATATCGTCACCTCGGTCATCGCGGGCAACACTCTGCTCACCGCGCACCATGTGCCGGTCGCGGGCGAATGCGAGGTGAAAAACGCCATCGCGATGAAGATTCTGGACCTCTTGGGTGCGGGCGGCTCATTTTCGGAATTCTACCTTATCGATTATGAGGACGATGTGGTGCTGTGGGGACACGACGGCCCGGCGCACTCCGCCATCGCCGAGGGCAAAGTGAAGCTTGTTCCTCTGCCGCTCTACCACGGCAAGCCCGGCAAGGGCCTCTCCATACAGATGAGCGTGCGGCACGGGCCGGTAACGCTGCTCTCGGTGGTCGAGGGCGCGGGCGGGAAAGTGTTTCTGCTGACGGCCGAGGGGGAATCGGTCCCCGGCCCGACGCTTCAGATAGGGAACACCAACAGCCGCTACCGCTTCCCGCTCTCCGCGAGGGAATTTTCAGAGGCCTGGTCGAAGGAAGGCCCCGCGCACCACTGCGCGATCGGAGTGGGCCACGTCGCGGCGGAAATCGAAAAGACGGCCGCTCTCTTCAACATAGAATGTCGCCGAATTTGCTGATGTAAGGAAGGTGCAATGGCGGATTATATTCTGGAGCTGCGGCACATCTCAAAGTTTTTCCCCGGCGTGCAGGCGCTGAAGGATGTGCATTTCCAGCTCAAACCCGCGGAAATCCACGCGATCATGGGCGAAAACGGCGCCGGAAAGTCCACGCTCATCAAAATCATCACCGGCGTCTACCATCCCGATGAGGGCGAAATTCTCTTCAATGGCCAGCCTGTCCATTTCAGAAGCCCGCTCGACGCGCAACGACTCGGAATCGCGGCGGTATATCAGCATGTCGCGTGCTTCCCCGACCTCTCGGTACTCGAGAACATTTTCCTCGGACACGAGAGCTTCGATTCCCTCACCCGAAAGATACACTGGCGCGAACTGCGCAAGAAGGCCGAAGTCCTTCTCCAGAGCCTCGACGCCGACTTCAGCCCTTCGGCCTCGATGGGAAGCCTCTCGATCGCCCAGCAGCAGATCGTCGAGATAGCCAAGGCGCTCTCTGTCGACGCCAAAATCCTCATCATGGACGAGCCCACCGCCCCTCTCTCCCGCCGCGAGTGCGAGGACCTCTACCGCATCACGGAGGGCCTGCGCGACAAGGGTGTCTCCATCATCTTCATTTCACACAGAATCGAAGACATGTACCGGCTCGCCGAACGCGTCACCGTGCTCCGCGACGGTCACTATATCGCCACGTGGGACGTCCCCGGACTCGAACAGGCGCGGCTCGTGCAGGGCATGGTGGGGCGCGAAATCACTCAGTATTTCCCCTCGCGACACGCGGCCATAGGCGAGGAAATTTTCCGGGTGGAGGGCCTGTCGCGGACGGGCTTCTTCAAGGACATTTCATTTTCCGTGCGGCGCGGCGAAATCGTCGCGCTGACCGGGCTCGTGGGCGCCGGCAGGACCGAAATCTGCGAGAGCCTCTACGGCATCTCCCCACGCGACGCGGGCAGACTCTTCCTCGAAGGGAAGGAAATCGCGATCCACACGTCCGCGGAAGCCCTCGCGCACGGCATAGGGTATCTGCCCGAGGACCGCATGAAGCAGGGCCTCGTGCTCGACTGGGACCTGATCCGGAACATCACTCTCGCGTCCCTCAAGAACTTCTGCCGAAACGGGTTCATGCAGCCTTCCCAGGAAAAAGACATCGCGCTGCGCCTGACGGACAGCCTCAAGGTCAAGACGGCCCACATCTACGCAAAGGCGTCCACCCTCTCCGGAGGAAATCAGCAGAAGCTCATCGTCGCCAAGCTCCTCACGTCCAAGCTCAAACTTATCATCCTCGACGAGCCCACCAAGGGCGTCGATGTCGGCGCGAAGACCGAGATATACCGCATCATGAACCAGCTCGCCGAAGAGGGTTACGGCATCATCATGATTTCGAGCGAAATGCCTGAGGTCATAGGTATGAGCGACCGCATCGTGGTCATCCGTGAAGGCCGCAAGTCCGCCGAGTTCGCGACGCCGGACGCCACGCAGGAAACCATCCTCGAGGCCGCAATGACCGCCCATGGGAGAGAAGCACATGCAATCGCAGGTTAAAATGAACGCAGACGGCTCCACGGGCGGCGCGAACCTCCGTCCCCAAAATCTCGAGGGCCCGCCGGACAGCCGCTCCTCGGGCCTCATCAGGAAAATCTCCCGAAATTCCGAAACTTTCCGCGAACTGGGCCTTCTCATCTTCATCGTCGCGCTCGCGGCCATTTTCCAGATCCGGAACCCGAAATTCCTGAGCATCGCAAATATCAAGGACCTTCTCGCCAACACCGCGATACTGAGCATTCTGGCCGTCGGCATGATGATGGTGATCATCACGCGCGGCATCGATCTCTCGATCGGCTCCACGATGGCGCTCTCGGGCATGATCACCTCGCTCACCGTGAGCGCACACCCCGGTATTTCGCCCTTCCTTTCGCTGGCGCAGGGGATGGCCATCGGGCTCGCCGCGGGCCTCGTGATCGGGGTGCTCGTCGCGTACTTCAAGATTCTGCCGATAATCGCGACGCTCGGCCTCATGAATATCCTGAGGGGCATGACCTACCTCATCAGCAAAGGCAAATGGGTCAGTGCCTACCAGATGTCGGCCGGCTTCAAGAATCTGAGCACGGGCACCACGCTCGGAATTAACAACTTAATTATTTTTGCCGTAGTAATTTACATTCTCTACACCTATTTCATCAACCAGACGAAGACGGGCCGCTACATCTACGCAGTCGGCTCGAGCCCGGAGACGGCAGAGCTCATCGGCATCAAGCGGCAGCGCATCATCCTCCTCGTGTACGCGCTCATGGGCCTCCTCGCGGGACTGGCCGGCGTGCTCTGGGTGAGCAAGTTCGCCTCGGCTCAGGGCGATACCGCAGTCGGCTACGAGATGAATGTCATCGCCGCGACAGTGCTGGGCGGCGTGAGCGTCGCGGGAGGACGGGGCAAGGTCTCCGGCATTCTTCTGGGCTCGATCCTCTTCGGCATTCTGGCGAACGCCCTGCCGCTCATCAATATTTCGCCGTTCTGGCAACAGTTCATCCAGGGGCTCGTAATTCTGGCAGCCATCATCTCGAACGTGCTCCTGCAGCGCCGTAACGACAAACTCGCGCTCAAAAAGCGCGCGATTTGAGAGGGAAGAGAACATGGAAAAGACAGCGATCGATATCAACAAACCGCGCGGGCTGCATCAGTACCAGTGGGAAATCTTCCTCGTCGTGCTCTTTCTGGCGGTGAATGTCGTCAACTCCTTCCTGAGCCCCTACTATCTCACCCTCGACACCTTCGTGAGCACCCCGATGAACTTTCTCGACAAGGCCTTCCTCGTCCTGCCGATGACGATGATCATCATTCTCGGGAACATCGACGTATCGGTCGGCTCGATCGTCGCCCTCACCTCGGTACTCATGGCGGTGTCGTACAACGCGGGCCTGCCCATGCCGCTCGCGATGGTGCTCGCCCTCCTCGTCAGCACGACCTGCGGGTTCATCAACGGTTTTCTCCAGATCAAGTTCAAGGAACTCTCCGCGACGATCATCACGCTCAGCACCATGACGGTCTTCCGCGGCATCGCCTACGTCATTCTCGAGGACCGCTCGGCCGGGAAGTTCCCGTCCTGGTTCAGTTTCCTGGCGTGGGGTTACCTCGGAAAGATACCTTTTATCCTGATCGTGTTCGTGCTGGCGGCGATCGTCTTCGCCGTGATCCTGCACACGACCCGCTTCGGCCGGATGATCTACGCGGTGGGCAGCAACAGGACCGCCTGCGAATACTCCGGCATCCGCACCGACCGCATCATCCTCGGCGTGAGCATGCTGGCGGGCCTCATGGCGGGCTTCACCTCGCTTTTTCTGACCTCGCGCATGGGCAGCACGCGGCCGAACGTCGCGCTCAACTATGAGCTCGACGCCATCGCCATGACGGTACTCGGAGGCATCAGCACAAACGGCGGCAAAGGCCGGATAACAGGCCCTCTCATTTCGATTTTCCTCATCGGTTTCCTAAACTACGGGCTCGGCCTGCGCAATGTCTCGGCGCAGGTGCTCCTCATAATTCTCGGCTTCCTGTTGGTTCTGTCGGTGCTTGTCCAGAATTTCACCGACAGGCCGAGACAGAAATCACCCCAGAAATCATCCGCTCCAACGCGCCGGTCCGACGCGGGAGACGGATCAGATATTCATGAAAATTCAGCTCAAGGAGGCTGACATGAAAAGAACAATTACCGTGGTAGCGCTGGTGCTTCTGGCACTGGCACTGGTCATTCCGTCCTCGGTATTCGCCGCGGAGAAAGCGAAATACGCCATCGTGTTCAAGAACACGGGCAACCCTTACGGCGAAAAACAGATGGAAGGTTTCAAGGTAGGCATCGAGGAACAGGGCTTCGAGGCCATTCTCCGCGCTCCCGATCTTCCGACCGCCGAAGCGCAGATTCAGATCATCGAGCAACTGATCGCCCAGAAGGTCGCCGCGATCTGCATCGTCGGAAACGACTATGACGCGCTCGTGCCCGTCCTCAAAAAGGCGAGCTCCGCGGGCATCAAGGTTTTCTCCCTCGATTCCTCGGTCAATCCGCAGGCGCGCCTGACTCACGTCAACCAGGCTGACTCCGAAAAGATCGGCCAGACGCTCATCAAGGCGGCTTCCGACATGGCCGGCGGCAAAGGCGAGATAGCCATTCTTTCGGCGACAAGCCAAGCTTCCAATCAGAACATCTGGATCGACTTCATGAAGAAAGAGCTCGCGAAGCCCGAATACAAGGACCTCAAGCTGGTCAAAATCGCCTACGGCGACGACCTGCGCGACAAGTCGGTCTCCGAGACCGAAGGGCTCCTCCGCTCCTATCCGAACCTGAAAGTCATCATCGCGCCGACCACCGTCGGCATCGCTGCGGCGGGCAAAGTGCTCACCGACAAGGGACTCAAGGGCAAAGTGTTCCTGACCGGCCTCGGCCTGCCCTCCGAAATGGCGGAGTACATCAACAACGGCGTGTGCCCCTATATGTTCCTGTGGAACCCGATCGATGTCGGATATCTGGGATCGTATGTCGGCACCGCGCTTGTGAGCGGCAAGATCACCGGCAAAGTCGGCGACAAGTTCAGCGCCGGACGCCTCGGCAACTACACCATCACCAAGGCGCCCGACGGCGGCACCGAAGTCCTGCTCGGGCCCCCGTTCAAGTTCGACAAGAGCAATATCGAAGACTGGAAGAAAGTCTACTGAGTTGAAAGTGCGCGGGCCGGCAGCCAACACCGACCCGCGCCTTCTCATTCGGAGAAAGGAGCACAAGATGAAGCGAAACGCGTTCGCGATGCAGCTTAAGCCGGGGAATGAGGCCGAGTACAGGCGCCGCCACGATGAAATCTGGCCGGAACTCAAGGCCGAACTCAGGAAAGCGGGAGTATCGGACTACTCGATCTACCTCGACCCTCAGACGCTGCGTCTCTTCGCCATCCAGCGGCTCGCGGACGACGAGACGAACGACCTTCTGCCGCAGAGCCCCGTCGTGCGCACGTGGTGGGACTCCATGAAAGACCTCATGGAGACGAATCCCGACAATTCTCCCAAAGTGTGGTCCCTCCCCGAAATGTTCCATATGGATTGAGCGAAGGAAGGTGATCAGAAATGGACCTCGATCCCATTGTTCAGCTTTCGCGCAATTTTGGCGGTAATCCTGACTATGTATTGGCAGGAGGCGGCAACGCCTCACAGAAGGAAGGCGACACCATCGCCATAAAGGCTTCGGGAGTCCAGCTCGGGACTATCGACGCCGCCGGCTTTGTGCAGCTATCTCTTTCGAAGCTTAATGCTTTATTTACTATTGAATTACCTTTGAATTCCGACGAGCGCGAGAAAATCGTGCTTGAGAAAATGCTCGCGGCCCGGTTGCCGGGGCAGGCCATGCGTCCGAGCGTGGAGACGCTCCTGCATGCGCTGTTTCCGTTCAGATTCGTGGTGCACCTGCATCCGGCCCTGATAAATGGAATGCTCTGCTCTCGCGCGGCGTTGAGCGCCGCACAGGCCCTTTTCGGAAGCGAGGTAGCGGTTCTTCCATATATCACACCGGGCTACACCCTCGCGGACGTGGTCCGCAGAATCTTTGAGACACGAACACTCTCGGGCCAACGCCCGTATAAAATATTGTTTTTACAGAACCATGGCGTCTTCGTCGCGGCGGATACCACGGAAGAGATCAAGGCGCTGTATGACCATATTTTTGCCGTTCTGAAGAGCAAAGTGCGGTCACTGCCTGCGGAGAACGAGGCGGTTAAACGTGTCCCCGCCGCGGAAAAGGTTTCGCGGGCAAATGTGCTCGCGGCGGTTGAAGCGAATTCCGTGAAATTTAACGTAAGATTTTTCTTTACGTCAAACTCCATTGTGAGCCATTTCCTCACAAACCCCGAAGCCTTCAAGCCCCTCGCCGCGCCATTCACTCCCGACCATATTGTCTACGCGGGAGCCTGGCCCCTCTTCGTCAGCCAGAGCCAGGCGGAGAATCCAGAATCTCTGGCGGAGCAAATCAATGCTTACCGCGCCCGTCATGACGAACCCCCCAAAATCCTCGCCGTCGAGAATCTCGGCATTTTCGGCCTCGGCAAAGACGACGCTGCCGCCGGGCGCGCCTGTCTGCTCTTCACGGACGCCGCCAAGATCGCGTGGTACACGGAGGCCTTTGGAGGCGCTCATCCCATGGAGAGCGCAGACATCGAATTTATTCGCAACTGGGAAGTGGAAAAGTACCGATCGTCCATAGCATCGAAGAACAACATCGCCGCGTCAGGGCAATAATGGCGGGCGAGAAAGGGAGGATGAATTTTATGTCCAGAGCAGAACAGGAATACAAGGCAGCGCGTGAAATATATGCTGAACTCGGTATCGATACCGATCTGGCGCTGAAAACGCTCTCATCGATACCCATCTCGATCCACTGCTGGCAGGGTGACGATGTCATCGGCTTCGACGGGGCCACTTCCCTGAGCGGCGGCATCCTCGCGACCGGCAATTACCCCGGCCGCGCGCGCAACGCCGAAGAACTGCGCGCCGATGCCGCCTTCGCCTTCACCCAGATTCCCGGCAAGAAGCGCTTCAACCTCCACGCGATGTACGCGGAGACGGACGGGGCAAAAGTCGAGCGCTCTTCGCTCGAACCGCGTCACTTCAACAACTGGGTCGCCTGGGCCAAGGAGCAGAAGATAGGCCTCGATTTCAATCCTACCTTCATGTCGCACCCTCTCGCCGCAAGCGGTTGGACCCTCGCCCACACCGACGGCCATATCCGTTCTTTCTGGGTCGAACACGGAAAAGCGAGCAGACGCATCGCGCAGGCCATCGCCGACACGCTGAAAGACTTTGTCGTGAACAACCTCTGGGTCCCGGACGGCTCCAAGGACATGCCCGCCGACCGGCTCGGCCCGCGCCTCAGGCTCAAAGAATCCCTCGACGCCATCTATGCCGAGAAAATGCCCAATGATCGCGTCCTCGACTGCGTCGAGTCCAAACTTTTCGGCATCGGTTCGGAATCCTATGTTCCTGGTTCCCACGAATTCTATTTTGGCTACGCGGCACAGAAAGCCATCGGTCTCTGCTACGACATGGGACATTTCCATCCCACGGAGAGTATCGCGGATAAAATTTCCTCCACCCTTCTCTACGTGCCATACCTGATCATCCATGTCAGCCGCGGCATCCACTGGGATTCCGATCATATCGTCATCTGGAACGACGCCCTCACCGACGTCTGCAGGGAGATCGTGCGGATGCATGTCTGGGACAGGGTCTATCTCGCCCTCGATTATTTCGATTCCAGTGTAAATCGCATCTCTGCGTGGGTTATCGGAACCCGCAGCACGCAACGGGCTCTTCTCTACGCATTTCTGGAGCCTGTCGGAGCGATGCGTGCCGAAGAAGAGCGGGGCGATTTCGGCGCACGACTCGGGCTGATTGAAGAATCCCGGTCGCTGCCGTTCTCCGCGGTCTGGCGCTATTACTGCGAAAGCCAGAACGTTCCCTATGGTCCAGCCTGGATCGAAGAGGTGAAGGGCTATGAAAAAAAAGTGCTTTCCGTGAGAGGATAGTGAAATTCTTCGCTCCATTTAATTATTTTCCACTCTTGACTTTTCCCCCGCAATTCAAGAATTATAAGGTCAAAGAGAGGGTGAGTGATCAGTTATGTCGGAGAAGGAAAATATCAGTCTTAAAAAGAATCAGCCAAAGGTGAAGCTTGAGCCATATGATGCGCGCGCAAGCTCGTCTTCAATATTGTCTCATATCGAAGATTATGATCCGGAACATGAGATGGATGCCAACCGTTACGCAGAAATAGCCTTGCAGAGCAGTATCCCCCTCTTTCGTTTCCTGCATGTGGCGATGAAAGAGGATTCCCTTCTCTTGCTGCCCCGGATTCTCATCCGGACCATTAAAACAATGCGACGTATCCCGAAAACGTTCTTCATTAAAGAAGAGTCCGAACTGGAGCATTACGTATTTCAAACCATTTCTCAGTGGTCAACCGCCGTCCTAAAAATAACCAAAATGAAGATCGATGTACGGGGCGCCGGATTATTGAAGCCGGATCGAACCTATCTTTTTGTCTCAAATCACCGCTCGCCGGCAGACATCCCCCTGCTTTTCGCCATGACACCCCAGCACGCGGCCTTTGTCGCGAACGCCATATTCCAAAAGATACCTGCGATTTCATACTGGATGCGCGCGAGCGGCTCTGTGTTCATCGATCAGAGCAACCCAAAATCCGCGCTGAAGGCGTTCAAGGCAATGACTCGCCGCCTCAGGGAAGGGCGCAGTTTGATCCTTTTCCCTGAGGGGCACATGCATCAGGGGAAAGGCATCGATACGTTCAACCGTGGCGGAATTTTCTCCGCGGTGCTCACGGGGACACCTATTGTCCCCGTCTGTCTTTACGGCACGGATAAGGTCATCCGCCCAGGAAGTTTTCACATCAATCCGTACAAGCGAGTAATCGCCGAGTTTTGTCCCCCTATAGAAACCATAGATCTTGGAAGATCAGAAAAAAAGGGTATCGATGCCATAGTCCACAGCGTCATCGCGGAGAAGCGAGCTTTCTACGAGAAAAAATATCCGTCTTACAGAAAACAAGAGATAATTATTGATTGAACATGTGAAACTAACGTCAAAGATCGGTATCGCGCCAAATTGATAATTTATACTCCGTTCTAATGGTTACAGTTATATAAATTAAGATTTTTCCTCACTCATTATTTCAGCGTGTTATAATTACCGTAGTAGACGGCATTTCATGTCGTCCAATCTCTTCCGAAGGAGAAGAACTATGAAAAAAGCACTTTTTCTCATCGTAATTTCCTTACTCATTGTCTCAAGCTGTTCGCTTTTTTCGCCAAATCCGGCAAAGATTACCGAAGTTGAGGAATTTAGTTCAAAGGACATCGGAGACAGTGGGGCAAGCGATGTCCCCTCAGACGAGGAGGGCTTGGCTGAGGTTTTTACTTCTATAGATGCGGGAAGCGACCCGTTGCTCCAAGATATCGTCACTGCCGTCGAAGAGAAAGGCTCCTTTTCACAGAAAACATTGAACTACGCGAAATCTCTGGGCAGCAGCTTCGCAAGTCAGATCGAGGAGGTACAACAGAGCATCGAGGATTTCCCGTCCACAAAAAAAATCGATGAGACGATAAGCCTTTCGGGCGAGGACATTGGGCGCTATCTCGTTCTCACAAAAGGAGAAGCCAGCCTTTCGGCGACCGCTTCGACGAGCGACGGTGGCGACATTTCTGAGGACCTCAGCAATCTCAAGTCCCTCTCCGCCGAGGCGACCTTGCAGATAGCTATCGATCCTACCGATGCTCTGGCGGACGCCTCTTCCGCTATCAAGGATGCTCAATTGAAACTCAACGCGGGAGGAAAGGGCAGCGTAACAATGAAAAAGAACGCCGATGGAAGTTATACGCCCGACAAGATCACGCTTGAATACGCGGAGAGCTTTGGATTCGGACTCGCCGTCAACGCCGATGGAAAAGGCGGCAAGATCGTCATCAAAGAAGATGCGAGCTTCTCCGGCAGCGTAGACTATTCGACAATAGAAGCGAACTCGGACAACCCGGATGAACTGGCAGCCCTGTTCGTGCCCCAAATCACCATCATTGTCAAGGTATATAATGATGCCAACGAGCTCAAATTGAACAAGACCTATACAAGTATTGACGAATTCGAGACAGCGTTCAGTTTATGATCCATACCCGCTCTTTTTCAAAATGATCCGAGGGAGCCGCCGGGACTCACCGTAGATTCCACCCCCGGACAGCGTTGCTTCGCCGTGGTTCATGGTTTACCCTGGAGGCATGAAGACATTGCCGCAAGAAAAAAGGACTTCCGCGAAGTCCGGTGCTGGCCAGATTGGGCGCCATCCGGTGAGGGACCTTTCTCTGCGCCTCCTGTTTCTTGCGGCGTGGACAATGTCGGTCCTGCATGCGTGCAGCACAAGTTCCTCCATACTTCCTCCGCCCTCGCCTCCCGTCGCCACATCCACGTTCAATCGCGCGGATTTCGAGCGCGCCCTCGCCGGACGCGACCTCGACGTACTGGCATCGTACAGCTCAAAGGACAAGGGAAGTCTCGGCGCGAATCTGGGCAATACCGACCGCGAAAAAGCCGCGCGGCGCTATGAAGCCCTTCGGCAAGAAATATTGCTGGCTCCTGCCTCCCAGGCGGCGCTCGCTCCTGATTTGCCTGCCCTCGCCGCGCTTCTGGCAACGCCGGAAGCGCGCCACTTCACCGCCTCCGAGCGCATGAAGCTCGATTCGGTGCTTGCCCGCTATGCCGCCATCGAGAGTCCCACATCGAAGTATCGCACAGACACGATCGATCCGCGGATCTCCCGCATCACCAAAACCCAGCTTTCAAATGCCGCCCGTGACCCCGAACACAAGCTTAAGGCACTTGTCACTGCGCTTCTCGCCGGCGAGGACGATCCCTTTCTGCGCATCAAGTTGATCCACGACTGGATCGCCGACACGATAACCTACGATGTGTCGATGCTTTCGAAAAACAGTGTTACGGGGCAGGACCTCGCCAGTGTGCTTGCCTCGCGCCGCGCGGTCTGTTCAGGCTATGCAAGACTCTTTGAAACGATGGCCGGGCTGGCGGGATTTGAGACGAGGACAGTGAGCGGCTACACAAAGAGCCTTGGAGGTGATTTCGCTTTCAATTTTCAAAACAGTCACGCATGGAACATGGTGCGAATCGATGATCTTTGGTATTTCGTCGACACGACATTCGACGCCGGTGCCTTCGATAGCAGTGGCGGCAACGCACAATACCACAAACGCTACAGCACCGATTACCTTTTCCCTTCTCCTTTTCAGCTTCGGTTCACGCATTCCCCGGACAATGCGCTCTACCAGCTCAGTGTTTCACCCGTCGGCAGGGAGAGTTTCAAAAACCAGGCGCTTGTGTTGCCTGCATTCTTCACGCAAGGGCTGACGCTGCGGCGGATGCCGGACGCGAGCCCTGCATCGTTCGCGTATCTGCAGAAGACGGGCGGACTTTTCAGCCTCGACATAGAAGCCCCAGAACAAATGCTCGTCGATGCCTCGCTCTTCGATGCGAAAGGCAAGGAACTGGAGCAGTGTACTCTGGCGAGCCATATCAGTCCGACCGCCTGGAGGCTTATCTTCGCCTCTCCGACGGCAGGGAAATTCAAAGCCCGCATCTTCGCCAGCCCAAATAATCCGAACAGCGCCGGCTCTTCTCCCCGGATGCTTGCCAGCGTGCTGCAATTCGAACTCGAAATAAACGGCGCTGGCGGAGCCTCCGGCGCTGTCACGAAATCCGCGGCCCCGCCGCTTCCAAAAATCTATGGACGATACCATGACCCCGCAGGCGAACTTCTGGAAAGTCCCCTTGTCGGTTCGCTTGTGAGGGGGAGCACCGCTCATTTCGTGTATCATTCAAAGGCAGAATATGTATCGATAATATATGATAATATCTTCGTGCCCCTCAAACGCGTCTCCGGTGAGAGTTTCTCCATCGACCTTAAAGTACCGGCAACGAGCGTCATCAAGCTCGGTGTATCCGAAGACAATGTGCGCTACAACATCGTGCTCGCGTGGGATGTGCGCTAGAAAGGCCGACTTCCTCGCACTCTTCTATCCTTCCAGGTCCGTGCCATGGGAAGCACGTTCGCGCTCCCGGATTGCGGCGATGATGTTCTCCACATATTGGCGGGCCATGTCTTTGCAGCCGAGGCCGATCGCGATCGCGATTCCCAGCGCCACCGAACCGATCAGAAGCAATAAGAGCGTGTTCATGATTGACTGACCGACGCCAAGTTGTTCCACCACCATCACCACCACGATGATATAGCCTACTATTCGAATAAACTTTTGTACCAGCGCCCCTGACCCCATGCCGGCATTGTTCATGATGGTCAGCACAAAATTCGAAAAGAAATTGACGATGAGCACGCCGATCGCCGCGGTAATCCCTGCCGCAAGGATCATCGGTATGGCGCCAGACAGCCACGACGAGATTGACTCCGCCACACGCTGGTCCAGTGCTGACGCGGCCTGCGCGAGCGAATAGATCATCACAATCCAATAGAGAAATACGCCGATAAGTTTCGATGGCGCATACTGGACGTGTCCCTTGCGCAAAAACTCACTGATGCCAATCTTCCCTGCAAAAACGTCAAATTTGAGCCATGCCAGCAATTTGGGCACAATTATCTTGAGAAGTTTCGCGATACCCCATCCCACAATCAAAATAAGTGTTGCGCCGATCGCCGACGGCAAATCGTCGATCCAACGCCATACGCTGTCTATAATTCCGTTCATCAGCATCCTCCCGGATTCAGCCCTCGGTGACGAGTCGGTGGAGTTCCTCCACCGACAGACCCTCAATACCCAATGTGCGGACCGTCCGTCCATTGGCGCGGTAATCCTGTCCATGCATGAGATTCGCGAGATCAATGGTAAGATTGATGGCTGGCGTTCCAACATTGTACATCGCCGCTATGCTCGCCATCGGCACAAGGCTCATGGGAACGTCTTCCCAGATATAGCGGTGGTCGATCGTACGCGGCGCTTTTATGCCCGCATAACTCGTGGTCGCCCGGATCGCGCTGCAGAGGTCCGCCCCCACCGCATCGTAGGTCAGATAGAGCCATTCCCGCGCGGAAACCGTCCGGATACCCAAGGCCCGCGCGAGGGCGAGCCGCTCGTCATCGATCGCCTGGAGCACCTTCGCCACCGAGGGAGAAATACCCTGAAGATAGTACTCGAAATCTCCTCCCGTGGACTCGATCCATGCCGCATTCATGAGTGTAAGCGCGGGATGGAACACCGCGCCTATGTTTTCGAGGCTCGTCGCGAGCACATTGCTTCCCGCAATAAACTGGGGGAAGGCGACGTCGAGCACCTTGAGCACGGCGGGCGTGAGAAACGAAGGCAGCGCGCTCACCGGCACCCCGTTTTTGACCCTGAAAATATGAGCCCTGTGGCGAGTGATCATGCGTGAGGCATAGATGAAGGTCTGCGCTTCGGCAATCACCACTTTTGCGGCGCAGTTCTCCCGGTCGAGCGCCGCGCGAAACTCAAGCGCCCCTCCCGTTCTGCCGGGATTGAGCACCACGATCTGCCCATCCTTGAGAAACGGCGCCATCAATGTGGCAAACCCATAGTGCGCGGTCGAAGGAGTCACGATCATGATCACGTCCGCCCCCTTGATCGCTTCCTCAATGTGAGAGCTGGCGAGGCGCACGGCCCCGAAACCCTTCACGGTCCCCTCGATGTCAATCCCCTTGTACCAACGGATCGCGTTTAAATGTTCGTCGGTACGGTTATACATCTGTACAGGAAAGCCTAAGATACCAAGATGTCCCGCCATCGCCAGCCCGCCATTTCCTGCCCCGGCGACACACCAGACCATCTCTTTGCCTTTGGCGGCGCCATGGTCAAGGTATTCGACGATGCCGCCCCAATCAGTCTTTCTCACTATTTGCCCCCTTATGCCCCTCGTGGGCATGTCGCGGTGAAGTTACACGCTGATAACCTGAAGGCGCAAAGCCCATCCGCTCGAGATTTCTCGCTATAGTGAACAAACGCTGGCGCACCGAAAGTGGCTTCCCCTCCAGGTCCACGGTCTGCACGCCGCCATGCATGAAGAGCACGGGCTGGTTCACGGCCTCCTCGAACTCTTCCCTGCAGGCGCTGAGCCATGGAAGCGGGAAAACACCTCCCTTCATCATGGCGTAGAGCCCCCGCGGACTATAGGTGTCCGGTATCGTCGCTTCGATAAAATCGATCATGCGGCGCGCTTCGTCGTAGAGATGCTTTGTTCTGGCTTCCACAATGGGAAGTTTTCCGTATTCAGGCATATCACCCCTTTTCTTGAGCTGGCGGTACTCCGACAAGGCATACCTCGTAATCCGCACCGATTCCTCGACCACCTCGGGATCCGCGAGCCGCACGCCTTCCGAATAGCTCACCACGTGAATGATCTGCGGGCTCGTCTCGCTGTCCGGTTCGATATCGTCCATCAGCATGGTCACCGCGGCGAGCTGGGCCCGAGCCTTCTCCATATCGGGCGAAAAATAATCGAGCCCGCCGCGCGGCTGCAGAATCACCGCGAAGTCGGGCCCTTCCAGCTCGCGCACCAGCATGCGCAGGGCTCTCGCCTTGGCGAGGTCCTGTATGCCCCAGGTGTACTTCGGCGTATTGAGCATGGTCTGCAGAATGAGCGTGCGGATGCCCTGAGACCTCGCCGCCTTTGCCGCCACGTAGCCGGAAACGATGTAGCCGATGTCGTCGCTGCCGCGGAAGGCAAAGTGGTGCGGCACGTTCGGCTCCATGGGTTTGCCGCTCGAGGCGATATGGCGCAGCGTCTCAAAATGCTCTTCGAGGTTCCGCATGACACCGTTCTCGCCCCGTCCGTCGAGCTTCGAGAACCACCAGAGCGAGAGCGCGTGCCAGCATATGTCGAGCGCCTCCTCGTGCATCTTCGCCATGCGCGGCACGCGCTTCGTGCCGGCATAGGTGCGCACCAGCATGGGCCGCGCCGCCTGCCATACTTTCCGATATTCTTCCGCGCTGTTGATCGGCACGCCCCCTCCATTGGGCAGGTCCGACCAGTCCTCGCCGAAATTGCTCTGGGTCAGCTGTGACGAGCCTACGGAGAGCACATCGAGGAGCCCGCCCTTCGCGAGGCGAGCGGTCCAGTCGAGGAATAGGGCCACGGCCTGAGCGCGGTCCTCGGCATAGGGTCCGACATGGGCGCGCATGAGGGGAGGCAGTTTGTGAGTCATTCCGTGACGGACGCGGTCGGCCACCCGTTCGCCGCGAGTACCGAAGCCGAACGAGCCGCTCCGGTCGACAGGGCTGACGTCGAGGTAGGCGCGGTTTCGGACGATTTCCGCGCCGAATTCGAGGCGCGCCTTGTCGTAGGCGAGTTCGGCGCTCGCCTGTTCGGGCACGAGATGCGCGGGCAGACCCAGATTCCCCAGAATTTCCTGATATGTCTCATCGCCCCGAAAAACGGCGTCAACAAAGGGCACGCGCTGTACAACGCGTTCGCAGGCGGGAGGCAGCCCCCCAAACCAGAGCGCCCTCAAGGGGCCTCCGTCCTTGACGAGGAGTTTTGCCTGCTGGAGCACCCCGACAAGGCGCGCAAAAACCTCGACGCCGCGCTCCGGGTCGAGCCGGTACGAAAACCCGAGTACGTCGATATTTTTTGCGCGTATCCACCGAATCAGCGCATCGATAGAGCCGCGTTCCGCCATTGTGTCGATTTCTTCGCCCACAGCGTCGTCGGCGATCTCCACGTGAATTCCACAGTCTCGCAAAATCTGGGCAAACGAAAGAATACCAAGCGTATGCGCGTCTATCGCGGGCTTCACAAGGCCAACCACATCATTGTGACCTACCTTATACATTCATAAGTCTCCTTTGAACGGCCGCCTCGTGGGTTTCCTGAATGGTAAAGCCGTGTTCAGAAGCCCTCCAGCGCCGTCCCTTTGAGAAGAGCGTGTGCTCCTTCCGGCAAAGGTTCCTCGATGCGCCCCCCCGACCGGAACCGCCGATATCCCGCGGCGACTATGCCCACAAGATACTGGGCCTCCGACAACCCGGCGAACCGCACTGCCCCCTCAAACCAGCGATCCGGGATCATCGGCTGACCATTGATCTCAATCGCCCACAGTTTCCCATCCGCGAAGAAGAAATCCCCGCGGGCATAGTCGCGCACGCCTGCCGACTCAAAGGCCCTCCGCGCAAAAGGCACAAAGAGGCCCGCCATCTTCGGCTTAAGCGGATTCATGAACGTACGGTGGCCGTCTTTGTCGTCCGTGGTGATGAGATGAAAGCGCTTTGGCTGTGCAAACCCGATCTGCGCCGGCATGCACTGCATGGACTCTGTTCCCTTTATCATGGCGCAGGTAATCTCGGTGACATCCGGATACGCGCCGAGATAGTGCTCGACAAGAATTGCTCCTTTATACTGAGAGCATATTCTCTTGAGTGTAGATTCAAGCTTATCCGCCTTCCACACTATGTTGTTCTCGTCGATACCCTTGGAGTTCCCGAGGTTTTCAGGCTTCATTATGTAAGGGAAGGCGGCGAGCGACACGAGCTTTTCCAGAGCGGGCCCATACTCCTGCGCACCGCCTTCCACGAACACGAACAGGGGCGTCCGGATGCCGTCCGCTTCCCATCTACGCTTGAGGGATACTTTGGAAAGCGCACGCTCTATCGTCTCCGGATCAGAGCCGATATAATTCACGTTATGTGATTCAAACCATCCATGAACGTTATGCGATACTACAACATCTCCTATTTTATCCGGCAAATGGTCAATTCCACAGAGCACCAAATCAGGTTTATTTTCTGAAACAATAGAAATAAGATCATCTATTTCATTTGCATATGAGAAGTAAGCCTCAAAACCGGCACCATTATAAATCCCCGCCATGCGCGCATAACCCACTGCGTTTTCGGCCGCAATGATCGGGTCAGAATTTCTCTTCATGATTACTTGCAATATCATAGAGCCCTCCGCAGAGTTTTATATTGTAACATGTAACACAGATTCGGGAAAAATACAAATTTTGTTTTTCTGATGAAAAACCAATCATACCGGATTTAAGCAGTCCACGACCTTTCGCAATGCAGCTCTCCCGTATGCTATAATTAAATACTGGAAAGACATAATGGCCTTTGATGAGCGCAAGGATGAGCGCGATTTTATGGTTCGTTCGCAGATCGCCGCGCGGGGCGTCAGGGACAGGCGTGTGCTGGAGGCCATGCGGAAAGTGCCGCGGCATCTCTTTGTGCCGCAGTCCTACGGCGCGGAAGCCTACGATGACTATCCCCTGCCCATAGGCTTTGGACAAACGATCTCCCAGCCTTACATCGTCGCCTTCATGGCGGAGGCGCTTCTGCTTAAAGGAGAGGAGCGAGTGCTCGAAATAGGCACGGGTTCGGGCTATCAGACGGCGGTGCTCTCCACGCTCGCCGGGAATATCCGCAGTGTGGAGCGGATAGCCGCTCTTCTGGAACGGGCGCGCGCCACGCTTGAGTCTCTGAAGATCGACAATGTGGAACTCCGGCTGGGCGACGGTTTCTTCGGCTGGATCGAAAAGGCGCCCTTCGACGCGATCATCCTGAGCGCGGCCCCTTTCGATATTCCGGCTACAATTCTGCGCCAGCTCGCCGATGGCGGCAGGCTCGTCGCGCCTGTAGGACCATCAGGGGCGCAGACGCTGGTCCGAGTGACGCGACGCGGCGAACATTTCGATACCGAGGCGCTGCTCGATGTGGCGTTCGTGCCGATGCGGCCCGGCGTGAGCGATATCTAAACAGAGCACGCGACACCTCCGCCACGCCAAAAGAGCGCGCCATCATTCGCCTTCCCCTGCCGCAATCCTCGCGATAATCGCTCTCATCAGCGCTGAAAAATCGGGCTGCCTGCGCGCCGAAATCTCAAGCACCTCATCGCTTGTAATGGGCTGATCGAGTATGCCCGCCGCCATATTCGTAATGCACGAAATACCGAGAACCCTGAGCCCGCAGTGGACAGCGGCGATCACTTCCGGAACGGTGGACATTCCGACAGCGTCAGCGCCGAGCACACGCGCCATGCGGATCTCCGCGGGCGTCTCGTAGGCCGGCCCGAGAAACCAGGCATAGACACCTTCGCGAAGGCTGATCCCAAGCGCGTCTGCGGTCTCGCGCGCGAGCTGGCGAAGCTGAGGATCATACGCCTTACTCATATCGGGGAACCGCGGCCCGATACGCTCGTCATTCGGCCCCACAAGAGGATTTCGTCCCGAGAGGTTGATGTGGTCCTTGATAAGCATGAAATCGCCCGGCTTGAAATCCGTGTTCACCCCTCCCGCCGCATTGGTGACCAAGAGCGCCTGAATGCCGTACGCGCGCAGTACGCGCACCGGAAACGCGATCCGCGAGGCGTCCCCGCCCTCATAGCAATGAAAGCGCCCCTGCATCGCGAGCACTTTTACTCCATCGACAAAGCCCGCCACACAGCGTCCCGCATGTCCTGGTGCCGTAGATGCGGGAAATCCCGGAATTTCGCCATACGGAAGCGTCACAGGCCGTGAAAGCTCCTCCGCGAAGCCCCCCAGTCCCGATCCCAGTACGAGCGCACACGCGGGAGCCTCACCAAAATTCCCGCGTAACATGGCCGCCGCACGCTGAATGTCTTCGTAATTGTCCATAGGTACTCCTGCTATAAAAGTACTATGGCAGTATATCAAGAAGGACATACCGTCTATCAAGACTCTTTCAAATCTCCTCTGCGTTGCCGTACTTCGGATATCTACTTTTTCGGGATGCAATGCATAAAAAAGGAAAGCCCCGGCTCGCTTCCGGGGCTTTCTTGATTGCGAAAGCATTGAAAAGAATCAGAACAGAATCGGGTTTGTACCGCCTTCGGTGTTGTTATAGGCGTCGTATTTGTCTTTCTGGGCGAGTAGCTGTGCAGAGGTGAAGGACGCCGGGTTGGCAAGCATGTACTCACCATCATACAGGAAGAAATACGTGACGAGCTTGTTGCCGGCGATGTAGGCGCCATTGGCGTAGTTGAACTCGCTGCCCATGAGCTGTTTGGAGAGCAATACCGTGGCGGACGAACCAGTCGCGCTCAGGTAGGCCGAAGCGTCTTTGAGGCTTGTAACGTTGAGCGGCGAAAGCGCGAAGCTTGAAAGAAGTGAAACATAGTTCTCCAGCGTAGCTTTGCTGACCTGGACGCCGTTCGTCTTGCCCGCGACTGCCTTGTCGATATTCGTCTTCCAGAAGCCGATGGTGTAGCCGTTGGCCGTCTTGCCATTTATCCAGCCGTAGTCGAGCACAAAGCCAAAGTCGGCTTCCGAGGCTACTCCATCCTTGGGTGTTACGGTTTGGGAAGCGCTTCCGCTATGGACAAAGCCCTCAATATTTCCAGCGGTAACCGTATAGGTCGTAGCTCCCTTCAGGTGATCAAAGGTATAGGTTCCGTCGCTCGCGCTGGTGGCGCTTGCCCCCGAGCTCAGCTGAAGAGAAACACTGCCCAGCACGGGCTCGGTAGTCTGGTAGACGCCGTCCTTGTTCACATCATAGAAGGTGACTCCGGCGATAGTCTCATAGGAAAGGCCGAAGTTGACGTCCGTCTTCGACTCAGGCAGAGTAACCGACTCCGAAGAGACCGGATTCAGATACGGAGTGTGATAGTAGCCGGTCAAACCGCCCGAACTCACCGTGTAGGTGCCTGAGGATAATCCGGAGAAAGAATAGGCCCCGCTTGAATCCGTGGTCGCGGTCGCTCCGGTCGAGAGTGTCACGACGACGCCCGCCAGCCCTGTCTCGCCGCTGTCCATCGTGCCGTTATTGTTCAGGTCGCGATAGACATAGCCGGAGACGGAGTAGTAGACAGGCGCTGAGGTGATGAGCGGAGGAGTGACCTTGATCGTGCCGTACCATTTTCCTTTATCGAGTTTCGTGATCGTTCCGCCCCATGCTGTTTCCCCGTTCGTCAGGGCGGCGTGCGCGAGGACATAGATCGATCCGTCGGCATTGAACGAGAGATCGGCAAGCGGGACTGTGACAAGCGCCATCTTGGCGGTGGGAGACAGTGTCTCCTTATAATCGAACTGCCCCGGAGCAAGAATTTTGCTTGTATCGATCATTGAAATGTCGCTGAGGATTTCTATATGCACCTCTGAGATCAATGCGCTGTAGCTGTCGCTGACAACATATTTTACATATAGATTCTCCGTGTCTTTCCATATGTATACATTGCCGGCCGCATTGGTTTGTCCCGCGGTAAGATTAAATGAAGACGCGCCAGACGGAGTCGTATCCGTGACCGTGACTGACCTGGTGCTTGTGGTGGTCTCGGTGTTCACGCTTGATACGGGATTCGCGCACGAAATGACGAAGAGCGCGGCGATCGAGACGGCGAGTATTGCTTTCGCAATCTTTGACAACTTTTTCATATCTACCTCCAAAACTTTAATATGATTTATTATATAATGCATTTTTCTAATATTGTCAACACCTCTAATTTCTGTAATTGTTTATATATCCTTACTTAGGGGACACTCATGTGATATGAGACTATTACACAGATCTGCCCGATCATCCCCAAAAGTAAATACTGCAGAACATAGAAATTTCCACTTGATTTCATGTTTTCCTCCTGTTACTATCGGTAGAAATACAAGGAATGGCATATTTATGCAAAAAAGCAGGGGATGCGCGTATGACAATCCAATAAAACATCTTCAAAGAAATGGGCTCTATCGGCCTGAAGACGAGCACGATGCGTGCGGTATAGGGATCATCGCTGATCTAAAAGAGGGGGCAAACCATCGCGTGATCGTGGATGCACTCTCGGTTCTACGAAACCTTGAGCATCGCGGCGCTGTCGGCGGAGATGGAAAGACAGGCGACGGGGCCGGCATCCTCTGTCAAATACCCCGCAGGTTCCTTCAAAAACAGAGGGGCCTCGCGCGCTTTTTTACCGACATTTCTCAACAAGAGAATGATTCTGCATTGGGAGCGACGCATGACCTTCCTTATGGAGTGGGCATGCTGTTTCTTCCCGCCGGCCATTCCGGTTTTCTAAAAGCGCAGGAGTTGATTTCGACCGTCGCTGAGCGCCGGGGATTCAAAATGCTCGCGTGGCGCGATGTCCCAGTCGTTCCCCAGGTCCTCGGCGAACGTGCGATCGCAAGCCTGCCGAGGATTTGCCAAGCTGTTGTTACAAGGGCAAATATGTCTGAAGCTCAAGGCGACGAGGCGCCGGCATCTGGGGACTCTCTTGAACGTGATTTTTTTCTTCTCAGAAAATATTTGGAAAATGAGGCAAAAATCGCGGGGTTCTCTCCCGATCAGTTCTATATTTCCTCGCTCTCATCGCGCACGATCGTGTACAAAGGCATGTTCGTCGCGTCCCAGTTCGCCTCATTCTACCCTGATCTCGAAGACCCGCTTTTTGAGAGCCAGTTCGCCATTGTGCACCAGCGATACAGCACAAACACTTTTCCCTCGTGGCCGCTCGCGCAGCCCTTCCGGATGATTGCCCACAACGGCGAGATCAACACGCTGCGCAAAAATATCAACTCCATGAAAGCGCGGCAGGCGACAATGGCCTCTCCGCTTCTGGGCAAAGATTTCTTCAAAGACGTGCCAATACTCGAAGAGGCGGGTTCGGACAGCGCCATTTTTGACAATATTTTCGAACTGCTCGTCCACGCGGGCCGGAGCCTGGAACATGTATTCATGATGATGGTGCAAGAGCCTTTCAGCGAAAGGCTTGGAATTTCAAAGGATAAACAAGCTTTCTATGATTTTCATGCGGCAATGCTCGAAACCTGGGACGGCCCCGCCGCCATGGGCTTCTCCGATGGGCGTCGTGTTGGCGCTGCGCTCGACCGGAATGGGCTTCGTCCCTTCCGGTACTCACTCAGCAAAAACGGATATTTCCTCGGCGCAAGTGAGGCCGGCGTGCTCGATCTTGATGAGTCGGCGGTCGAAGAGCGTGGCATTCTCAGGCCTGGCCAGATGTTTCTGCTCGATTTGGACAGTGGCAGATTCATCAAAGATATGGAAATAAAAACCCGCATCAGCCGGCAGAGTCCATACCGTCGCTGGCTCGAGGCCAATCATATTGGGCTACGCGGTCTGTTTGCGGAACAGAAGTTGCATGTGCCCATGGGAAAACCCAGCTCGCCGGAGGAAATGACGCGCCTCTCTTCATATTTTCTCTATGGACAAGAGACGGTACGCATTCTCAGGCCTATGATGCTTCAAAAACAGGAGGCCACTTCCGCCATGGCGACCAAAAAGCCTCCTGCCATTCTCTCGAACTCCCAGGTGCCGCTCTCCGCGTACTTCCGTCAGCGTTTCGCGCAGGTGACCAACCCCGCCATCGACTCCTATCGCGAAAAAGTGGTGATGTCACTCGAAAACTATGTGGGAACACAGAAAAATCTTCTCGAGGAAAATCCCGAGCATTGCCGGCAACTCAAACTTCAGAGGCCCGTTTTATCCAACAGCGATGTGGAAACGCTGCGATCCGCAAAAGTTCCCGATTTTCACGTCGCCACCGTCTCTATGATTTTTCAGGTTCACGGAGGGCGCATAAATCTGGAACAAGCTCTGGAGACTCTCCGCAGGGAGGCCGCGCAGAAGATCGACGACGGGGCGAACCTGATCATCCTGAGCGACAGGGGCGTCGACGCGGAGCATGCTTCCATCCCCGCCCTCCTCGCGGTATCGGCCACGCACACGCATCTCGTCGATGCCCAAAAACGCCATCTCGCGGGATTGATCGTCGAGACGGGTGAAGCCTGGGATATCCACGAAACAGCGGCCATGCTCGCCTACGGAGCGAGCGGCGTCAATCCATGGATGGCCTTCGAACTCATTCCTTCTCTCGCCAGCCAGTGGAACGATGACCACGGCGCGGAAATTCTCTCGGACAACTATATCGAGGCGCTGAACAAGGGAATCCTGAAGATCATGTCGAAGCTGGGGATCTCGACCGTCTCTTCTTATAGAGGATCGCGGCTGTTCGAAGCCGTCGGGCTCTCCGAGGAACTTGTCGCGCGATATTTCAGGGGCACCGAAAGCCGATTCGGAGGCATTGACCTGGACGATATCGCCCAGGACATACTCTGTCGTCACCACGCGGCGTTTGCCCCGGAACACATGGGCAGCGAGGCAGGCCCCGTTCTGTCGCTTTCCCAGAGAGAACCCACGGCTGTGCCATGGCCTTCTATGCTCGCGGCGAAACTTACACGAGCCGTCCGGTCCGGCGAGGCAGAGGCGTGGCGCGCGTATGCCGATGGCATGGACAGTTCGGCCAGATCTCCCTTCACGCTGCGCGATCTCTTCAGTTTTAAACAGACGACATCCATCCCCCTCGGAGAGGTTCAGTCCGCGGAGGAAATTATCCGTCGATTCTCCGTCGCCGCGATGTCGCTGGGCGCCCTGAGCCCAGAAGCACACGAAGCGCTCGCCGTCGGGGCAAACGCCATCGGCTCATGGAGCAACTCAGGCGAGGGGGGAGAAGATGCCGAACGTTGCTCCTATAAAGAACAGGGCTACTCTTCCGAAAACGCGTCGAAACAGATCGCCTCGGGGCGCTTCGGCGTGACCGCCCGATACCTGGCCACAGGCCTTGAGCTACAGATCAAAATCGCGCAGGGCGCCAAACCCGGAGAGGGCGGGCAGCTTCCCGGCGCCAAAGTCAACGAGTACATAGCAAGGATGCGGCATTCCAAGCCGGGAGTAACCCTGATCAGCCCCCCGCCTCACCACGATATCTATTCCATTGAGGATCTCTCTCAGCTTGTCCATGACCTGCGCTGCATCAACCCAGGCGCCAGGATCGCGGTGAAACTCGCGGCGGAGACAGGCATCGGAACCGTCGCGGCCGGCGTCGCAAAAGCGGGGGCCGACTGCATTATCGTCTCCTCCGGCGATGGAGGGACAGGCGCCGCACCGCTCTCGTCGCTTGACTACGCGGGGGGGTACTGGGAAGAGGCGCTGCCCGAAATCCGGCAGGTTCTCGCGATGAATGGGCTCGATATCAATACCGTAATCCAGGTTGACGGGCGACTGCGGACCGCGCGCGATGTGGTCATCGCGGCGATACTGGGCGCGCGGGAGTTCGCGTTTGGCACGCTCTCTCTGCTCTCGATGGGGTGCGTCGCCTGCGGACAATGCAATCTTGGCAAGTGTCCGGCGGGCATCGCGACGCAAAACCCTGAATTCAGGGCGAAATTCAAAGGCCGCCCCGAGCATATCGCCGCGTTGTTCCAATATCTTGCGGACGATGTCCGTGCCATACTCGCATCGCTCGGCGCGAAAAGCCTCGATGATATAGCCGGCAACTATGAACTGCTCGATTTCGGGGCAAGGGCAACAACAATAAAAGCAAGGAAGCTCTCTTTTGACCACATCAGGGAAGCGCTTGAAATCGCGCGGCGTTACCCGCTTTTTGACACGAGCGCGGGCGATGAGTCTGGTGTGCCGGCGATCCCCCTGCCTCCCGCCGGTCTGCGCAATTTCCGACCTGGCACGCAGGTGTCCTTCTCAATTTCAGATACCGAATCCCGGCTTCTTCAGAAGTGCGAATCGCTCTTCTCGCGGACAGTCGCCCCGTCAAAACTCGATCTGGCGCTTCCCATCCGCAATTCCGACCGCTCCGTGGGAGCTTCCTTGAGCGGACAAATCATCCGCGCGGGCCTCGAGCTGGAACCGGATGCCATCCGCGTCAACTTTACGGGCGCCGCGGGGCAGAGTTTCGGTGCCTTTCTGGTACAAGGGGTTCTCTTCAGGCTGGAGGGAGAAGCAAATGATTATCTCGGCAAAGGCTTGTCCGGCGGGCGCATCATCGTGCGGCCCAGGCCCGAGTCGCGCAATGAGCCCGAACAGAATGTCATCGCGGGGAACGTCTGTCTCTACGGCGCGACGGCGGGGGAGGCCTTCCTGAACGGCAAAGTCGGCGAGCGATTCTGCGTGCGCAATTCGGGGGCCCTCGCGGTGGTCGAGGGAACGGGCAACCACGCGTGCGAGTACATGACCGAGGGCGTCGTGGCCGTGCTTGGGAGCACGGGCATCAATTTCGGCGCGGGCATGACCGGGGGTGTCGCGTACGTGCTCGATGAGGATCAGCTCTTCGACACCCGCTGCAACGATTCCGATATCGATATAGCAGGCGTTACCCGTCCGGAGGACATTGCGCGGCTGCGGTCGATAATCGAGCGGCATTACGCGTATACCGGCAGCCCGAGAGCCGGGCGGATTCTCGATGAATGGGATGCCTGTCTGCCGCTCTTCCTCAAAGTGACGCCACAGGAACGCTGAAACTTTCCGCAGCGACCGGAAACTCGGTATGAACCTCGGAGCTCTGCGGACGCGCGTCTCGTTCACGATGCCGAAACCGGGCCCCCCGTCATAATTCTCCATCGCGCCGAAGGCACCGCGCGGGGTCGGCCCGGCACCCCCATGAATAAGACCTTTCTCGATGTCGCTCACAAGCCTTGGAAAGCGATGTATACCATGCGAATAGGTCCCCTCGAGCGAATTGCGCACCATCTCAAGCGCGACCTTCTTCGCGTGCTCGACCGGAGCGCCCCGCCCCGGCAGGATGCTCTCAAAACGCTCGCGTACTTCTTCAGTCTGAATTTGTAGCATTGAACCAACCTCTCAACATGGAACTTCATAGATACCTTGATTCATCAATTGTAAATAAACTCCTGTATTGAATAAATATTTTACATTCTTTTATTTTTATGCTTGACACTAAAGTTTTACTACATAATAATATTGAAACAAATATTTTGCAGAAGCATCGTCTGATAAGGCGGAAGTCCCATGGCGCTGGTTTCGTCTAAAATCAAAGAGGCCCTTCCTCTCATGACCCCCAACTTTCGAAAAATCGGCTCGTTTATCCTCGACCATGACAACAGAGTCGCTTTTACCTCTATTTATACACTTTCCGATGCGCTCGGCACGAGTACCGCCACTCTCGTCAGATTTGCCAAGAGCCTGGGGTATTCCGGGTATCAAAGCTTCAAAAAAGAACTTCAGGAAGAAATTCAGCACCGGCTTCAACCCTACGAAAAAGTGAGCCTGTCGAAACTCGGCTCCCTGTCTGAAGAAAAGCGGCTTCAGCGGCTCACGCAAAACGAATACAACAATCTGCGCAGCACATTGAACAATTTGACGCTGAAAGACCTGGACACCATGATCCACGCCGTAAAAAGCGCCCGCAGAATTTTCATAGCCGGTTTTGGCATTACGCGCCATTTCGCCCAGATTCTGCAGACGACTTTTTTGACGAGTCAGGAAAAAGATGTGTTCGTCATCGCCGGTTCCGTCTCCGACTACTCTCCTCTGCTGAAGAGCTTTGGTTCTGAAGACATCATGTTTCTCATGACCTTTCCGCCATATTCCGCCGAAACCCTGCATGTTGCGAATGTGACGAAAGAGCGCGGAGGATATCTCTGCCTCTTCACCGACTCCGCCAGCTGTCCGGTATATTCTCATGCAGATGTCGCAATAAAATGCTCGACCAATTCGCTGCTGATGGCAAATTCCTTCGTCGGCCTCGTTTCCACGATTCAGGTCTTTATCCATATGCTGCTTCTTTCCGGCGAACACAGCGGGGACAACATCCGCAGCGGCATCGAGATGCAAAAACAGGGATACACCATAATCGGCAACAGAGAAGAAACATCGTGAAAATGGTATCAATAAAGGATGTAAGAAAATGTTGGTGATCAAGAATGCTGAGATATTCGCACCAAAACCTTTTGGAAAGCTGGATGTTCTCGTGGGCGGCGAAAAAGTCCTCGCAATGGAACCCTGTATCGACCCAGCCTCCATTCCGGGCGATACCGATGAAATCGACGCATCGGGGATGCTCCTCGTCCCCGGCTTTATCGATGGGCACCAGCATTTTACGGGAGGCGGCGGAGAAGGTGGCTTCCAGACGCGAGTCCCCGAGCTCACGGTGTCGATGAACTTCCGCAATGGAGTCACGACGGCGGTCGGCCTGCTCGGTACCGATTCCCTCACCCGCTCAGTTGAGAATCTCTATGCAAAAACCCAGGCGTTCAACGCCGAAGGCATGACCGCCTTCATGCTCACCGGTGCGTATTGGCATCCATCGCCCACAATTACGGGGTCCGTCGCCCGGGACATAGTGTTCCTTCAGCCAGTAATCGGGGTGAAGCTCGCGCTCGCCGACTCCCGGGGGCCACATATCGACGCGAAGGACCTGGCCTCGCTCGCATCCGACGTACAGGTCGCCGCACTCGTGGCCAACAAGCCGGGGGTCATCACCGTGCACACCGGCATCAGGACACAGGCACTCGATCTCATCTTGGAAATCATCGAAAAGTTCGAAATCCGTCCGAGCATCTTCGTTCCCACCCACATCAACCGGAAAAGCGGAAAACTCTCCGATCAGGCGCTCGCGCTCGCCGAAAAAGGGGCTGTGGTCGACGCCACCTGTCACCAGGAGCTGCCCGAACCGGATTCCTCCCCTCTGACCGCCTCCGACTTTGCCTGCATCGCGAAAGACAACGGTCTCCTCGATCATGTGTCGTTCAGCTCGGACGCCGGCGGCTCGATGCCGATATGGAATCAAGACCGCAGCGGCATCGTCGGGATGGGCGTGGGGATGCCCACTTCTCTGATGTTCGAACTCAATCTTCTGGTCAACAAGAAACATGTTCCCTTGGAACAAGCGCTGCAACCCTTGACGACGACCCCTGCCCGCATCTATGGCCTCGAGACAAGAAAGGGGGCTATAGGAGTTGGTATGGACGCCGATCTTGTCGTCATCGATCCAGCCTCATTCTCGATCCGTGATGTCGTCGCGCGCGGCGCGGTGGCGGTCAAGGGCGAAAAAGTCGTCAAAAAAGGGTATTTCGAGGCATGAGCATCTCGTCTTTGTCGCTCACGATTAGGGGTCGTGGGCGAGTGGACGAGCACCCGCCGAATGGACGTCTGGCTGGCCGCCCTTGACTGCAAGCCGGGCGCGGGGTACGTTTGCCTCATCAAGGAGGCTCCCTGTATGAAGCGAATCCTGCTGTTCTCCGCAATAATCCTGTTCATCGCCCTCGCGCCCGCAATGGCGCAGAACGAGTCCGAACTCAAAGCGAACTACGACAACGCCACGAAACTCGCCGCGGCCGCGCCCCAGGACTACACCCTCAACTGGCAAGCGGCCCAAGCGGCGCGCAAATACGGCGACTATCTCGTCTCCCACGAAGTGTCGGGATGGAAGGACACGGCGCGCGCCGCCGCCAAAGAAGGCATGAAATATGGCGAAATCGCCTTCAAGCTCAATGCCACCGGCATTGAAGGGTGGTACTATTATGGCCTCTGCGTCGGCACCTACTCGGACTGCGTCAGTGTCATCAAGGCTCTGACCGAAGGTCTGAAGGGCAAAACCCAGATGGGCTTCGAGAATGCTTACAAATTCGACAAGACCTACGACAACGGCGGCCCAATCCTTTCGCTTGGCCGTTTCTGGCAGGTTCTGCCGGGAATCGCCGGACAGGACCGGAAAAAAGCCGAACAGCTCTTCGACGAATACATAAACCTCTTCGGCTCATCCCCTAATGCCAACAGCGATGCGTGGTATTTCCGAGGGCAGCTCTACAAAGACACGAACCGCCCCGCCCAGGCCAAGGCCGACCTCGAAAAGGCCGCGTCCATGGGCAACGAGAACGCCAAAAAGCTGCTCGCCGAGATGAAATAGGATAATTCTCAACGGAGATAGACTGTTACACTATAGGACGCCGCTCCCGATCACCAAGGTGACCGGGAGCGGCGCTATTCGATAATGCCAATCACTGTTTGAAACGGCGCCTGAACTCATTCATTATCGTGACGCCATTGGATGTGCCTAAACGGTCGGCTCCCGCGGCCAGCATGGCCAGCGCGTCATCCAGCGTCCGAATGCCACCGGCAGCCTTAGTCTTCATCTTGTCGCCGACGACGCTCTTCATGAGCCTGACGTCATCCACGGTCGCGCCGCCGGGACCAAAGCCGGTGCTTGTCTTGACATAATCGGCGCCGCTTTCCAAAGCCGCTCTGCACACCGCGATCTTCTCGCCATCGGTGAGGTAGCAGGCCTCAAGTATTACTTTTACGACGGCCGCAGGCTTAACGGCGGAGACCACCGCGGCGATGTCTTCCTTCACAGTAGACCAGTCGCCTTCTTTTGCCTTTCCGATATTGACGACGACGTCCACTTCTCTCGCGCCCTGCGAGACCGCCAGTTTCGCCTCGGCTACCTTTATGTCGCTCGCGTTGGCCCCCAGAGGAAAACCGATGCCCGTGCACACATTCACGCCGGAATTTTTGAGCTTTTCCGAACACAGCGGAACCCAGAAAGGATTGACGGCGACACTGGCAAACCGGTACTGTGCCGCCTCCTCGCACAGCTGCTCTATCATCGCTTTCGTGGCCGTGGGCTTCAACAGCGTGTATTCAATACTTTTCTCGAGCTCTTCAATGGTTGTCATTTTCTATACCTTCCATCTATATGATTCTCTGCTGTAGCTATTGATAAAACTGTAAGGGTACGGGGCGCTCACCTCGCTCGCCTGATCCAGCGCGCGGGTTTCCTCGTCCGACATGTCCCAGCGCAGGCATGACATATTCGCTTCCAGCTGTTCCAGATTCCTCGCCCCGATGAGAATGGAAGAGATACTGCTCTTTCTCCGCAGCCAGTTCAGGGCCGTCTGAGATACCGGCACGTTTCGCCGCTCGGCGATCTTTTTCAGTTCATCCAGAATGAACCAGGTCCTCGCCCCGTCTCTTTTGTCCGGCTGATCGTATTCCCGGTCATTTCTTCCCACGCGGCTGTTCTCCGGAGGAGGCGTGTTTCTCTGGTATTTGCCCGTGAGCCAGCCTCCCGCCAGTGGCGACCAGGCCAGGGTCCCGATATGCTCCTCCTCGCACAGAGGCAGGAGTTCCCACTCCGGACTCCGGACCAGAAGACTGTACTCCAGCTGCAGGGATGCCGGCCGGCGATACTGCCCGAGACGGCCGAGCATGGCCATCTTCATCATGACCGAAGGCGTGAAATTCGAGACCCCGTAATGCAGTATTTTGCCGGCGCGGATCAGGTCCTCCATCGTCTGCATGACAGTCTCGATGTCGACTCCTCGGTCATAGCAGTGGAGCTGATACAGATCGACGGCCTCTATGCCGAGCCGGGTCAGGCTCCTTTCCAGAGAATGGAGGATGTGTCTCCTGGAATGACCGACCTCGTTCGACCCCGCGCCCGCGTGTTCGTTGAAGAACACTTTCGTGCCGATCATGAGATCGTCGGTTTTTCCCCGCGACCTCAGCCACTGTCCCAGTATCTCTTCCGACGCCCCGTCGTTGTAAGAATCGGCGGTGTCGAGATAGTTTCCTCCCTGATCGATATAATAATCGAGCAGTCTGAACGCGTCGGCCTTGTCGGTAGTCCACCCGAATGTCTGCGTGCCGAAGCTGATCCGGCTCATCTTCAGGCCGGTCCCGCCAAAATATCGGTATTCCATACAGATTCCCGACAGCCTATCTCCGGCTCCGCCGGACGACCTCGAGGGCCTCCCCGCACAGCCGCGCGATCACATCAAACTGTCCGGACGATATGAGGGCTTCCTTGACCATCCAGCTGCCGCCTATCGCGGCGACGTTGCTCAGCTGGATATACTGAAGCAGATTGGACGCGTCGATGCCTCCTGTGGGGACAAACGACACTTCGCCGTACGGCCCGTGCAGGGCCTTGAGCATTCTGACGCCACCGGACGCCTCGGCGGGAAAAAATTTCAGAAGGGAAAGCCCGCGCTCGAGTCCCTGTTCGACCTGGCTGGGAGAGTTTACCCCTGGGATTACGCTGATTTTACGGGCCAGACAGTAATCCACGATTCTCGGGTTAAATCCCGGCGTCACGATGAACATCGCGCCGGCATCGCGGGCCAGGTCGACCTGCTCGGTGGTGGTGACCGTCCCCGCGCCCACCGTCATGGCTGGATAATGCTCCCTCAACAGCCTTATCGCGTCTCCGGCGGCCCCGGTTCGAAAGGTTATCTCCGCGACGGGCAAGCCGCCGTCGAGGAGCGCCTTGCCCAGGGGAAGGGCATCGGACGGTTTTTCGAGCTTGATGACCGGAACAATCTTGTATTTCCTTATTTCCTCAAATATTGAATTCATGCTGGCGACCTCCGATGACAAAAATTATATTCAGATTAATCGAGGCTCTTTCAAAACTCGTACATTCTTCCCATCTTGGCGAGCGCGAAGTTGTCTGTGCCCTTCTCCCGAATCGTCAGCTCCGCTTTGCCGGTATCGATGCTATTGAAATCAAACATCCCGAAGTGATGGCCGATGGTAAAACCGAAGCCCGCGTCCTCCGCGAGCCGCATGGCCTCGTCCAGCGTGAAATTGCCGAGGATTCCCGCCTCTTTGCGCACCGCGTCCCTGCCGTTCACAGGCAGCAGGGCAATGTCCACCTTGCGACCGGCGAGATTGGCCAGCAGCCCCGCGTAAGGGGCGCAATCCCCCGAATGATAGAGAGTCAGGCCATCGATGGAGACGAGGTATCCCAGAAAAACGTGGTGGCCCGCCTCATCGATGGTAAGCTCTTCGTGCGCCGACGGAATCGGGTATATCCTTATGTCGCCAATATCCATGGGAGAGAAGGCGTCCGCGGCGACGAGGTTCTGTTTGGGGATGCCGCTCAAGTTGGGATTATCGCGGCTCGCCGCCGGCACGACGAAAAGGCAATCCGGGTTCCCCGCCGCGATCGCGCGGAGCGTGATCTCATCCATATGGTCGGTATGGTGGTGCGTAGACAGGCATATCCTGACGGAACCGATCTCCGCGGGATTCACGGGTATCGGCATCATCCGAACGTGTCCGAAACGTTTGCCCCTGTACTTCGCCGCGAGACTGTCGGAGAGATATGGATCGACGATAATTCGTCCGACCTTTGAGTCGATGAGAAAACCGGCCTGACCCAGCCACTGGATACGCAATCGCGCCGATGACTCCGCCACCGGCTCGAGAGAAATGCTTTCCATGTCGACAATGCTCGGCTTACTCATGCCTATACCCCTTGCAGCGACTCGAGGAGATTGTCTATCGCGGCTTCGGAGGCCCTCCGAGTACTCTCTTCCGTGAAGCCGCCTATGTGCGGCGTCACAATCACGCGCTCATGCCTGGCGAGCGACAAGTCGTCGGGCGGTTCCTTGTCGAAGGCATCGATGGCGTAGCAGTGAAGGCTCCCGCTGTCCAGCGCCTCCCGCAGGGCCTCCTCGTCAACCAGACTCTGCCGGGCCGTATTGACGATAATGGCGCCGTGTTTCATGGCCGCTATTTCGGCCGCCCCTATCAGTGGTCTCTTGTCCGGCATGGGAGGACAATGGAGGCTTACGATGTCCGAATTTTCGAGGATGGTCCGCAACGGCTCAAAACGAAAGTTTCCGGATGGATGAAAGTCCGGATTGGGAAACGCGTCATAGGCAAGCACGTCCATGCCGAACCCCAGCGCAAACCGGGAGACCATCTGGCCGATTTTCCCGCAGCCGATGATGCCCAGCGTCTTGCCTTCAAGCTCGAAACCTTTCTCCCGGGTCCAGGTGCCCGATTTCAGGCTTCTGTCGCTGGACACAATGTTCCGGGCGGCGGCGAAGATGAGGCCCATGGCCAGTTCCGCGACTCCCCGCGCGTTGGCTCCGTCCGCTTTTCTTATTGTTATGTTCTTTTTTCTGGCGGCCTCCGCGTCGATATTGTCGATCCCCGTACCGTTCCTGCTGATGACCTTCAATCTCCTGGCCTTTTCCAGCACGGCGGCGCTGATCGGCTCCACCCCCGCGATATATCCGACCGCGTCCCCGATCACTTCCTCAAGCTCCGCTTCCGTGGGCTGATTTCCCGGACTGGGGAAAACGAGGTTGTATCCGGCGGCCTTTATTCTGTTCAGAAGCGGATCGTTTCCTTTTGAAAGAGATCTTGGCGTCACAATGATATTGTCCATACAAACACCTAGGCGAAAATCGCCTTGCCGTTCTGGCTGAAGACTCTTTTGGGAAAACCTTCCGTTTCGATGTCGCCGTAATTGTGGCCCGATTCGGCGTTGTAGACGAAAAAAGAGACCAGGGGGTCATTCCCCGTATTCACCGACCGGTGGGCCCAGCATGGAGGCACATACAATATTTTGCCTCTTTCCATGGGCAACGCAAAAAAATCGCCGTCTTTTGTTTTCATTATCAAATAGCCGCTCCCTTTAAGACAAAGGTATATTTCTCCTGTTTGGGCAACGGCATGATAATGACCTTTTGTCATAAAGAACTCCCGGCCGACGGTCCCCGGGTAAAGCTTGGAAACACCCATCATGAGATGGCCGTACTCTTCGGGCACTGTTTTCTCGAACACCTCATAGTGAATGGGATCGCCATTGTCGATTATGGCCTGCAGCGCGGATTCATCCTGATAATAATGCCTCATCGAAGAGGCATTGCGAATTGCATGATTGGTATAACCTTTTAGCCCCCCCTCGTTCAAGTCGAGGTCGACATCAAAAGGAACCATGTACTTTCCAATTACATCAAAATCCATAACATCCTTCTTTCATCGATATTCTGACGCGATCCTGCAGAGATCGTCAAAGACAGGACCGGAAGTGGGTATTTCCACATTCAGCACTTCGGAGATGACCCTGGTCCAGCCATGGATGAAATAGATCCATCCGTCCTCAATGGTCAGCGACTCCTTCTCCTTCTGCGTCTTGGCCTGATCGAGGAAGACAAGATTCCCTCTATAATTGAATTCCCATACGATTCCATGGTCGGGGAACAGGGCATCGTCCGTCAGGGGACTGCCTTCCTGGTCCTTCCCCAGCCCCGTCGCGTTCACGACGAGCGAGCCGGGCCTCAGGCCATTCACGATGCGGTCGTTTATCGCCGGCTCCGGAGCATAGACGTATTCGACGGGTATGCCCGGGTTGATCACCTCGTGTATCTGCCTCATGTGGTCGAGCCGGGGCCGGCTCCTGTTCGTGACGACAATTCTGGAGGGCCACTCGTCCCGATTTTTCTGCTTCATGATATAGCAGCTGAGGGCCAGCGAAGACCCTCCCGCGCCAAGAATGCACAGTTCGGCACCGGTGTGCCGCCAGTGCGACTGCGGAATGAAGGCCTCCATCGCCAGTCCACTCGTGATCGGATCCTTCGCGTGCCCCCGCAGCTGGCCGAACCGCTTCGAGATCGAAGATATTTCACCCAGCAATTCGGCATACGGATCGAGATACTCGAAGTATTCCGCGGCCGCCGCCAGGAGGTCCATTTTGTGAGTCGTCACCAATCCTCCCAGCGACAGGGGATCATTTTTGATGAACGAGACGATATCCCGATACCTCTGAGGGTCATCGTGAAGCAGGCAGTCGATTCCCCTGATCTGCACATCATTGAAATTCAGATACTTCATCCACTGCGGGAATACTCTCATGATCGACGACTTGGATGTGGTAACGCCTATGAAATAAAAAGTCGGTCGCAGTGCTTTTTCCAGGTCGCTGGCTGCCATGACACGATTTCTCCTTAAAATATTGAAAGAAAAGGCCCGAAACCGATCAGGCTTTCCCTTTGTAATTGACCCGTTCCGCATAATAGTCAGGAACGATGATGTCCTTCTCTTTCAGAAACCACCGCGGGGCATCGACTCCAGAGCAGAGGGCGATGTTCCCCCAGGGCTCGAACGCGCCCGTTCTCACGAAAAACTTGGGCTTGACGGCAAATTCCGACATGAACTGAGGATACGGCAGGGTCTCGATCGTGCAGCGGTCGATCATCGCCTCAATCTGCGAATACAGCTTCGGGTGATTCGTCTTCTGTTCGAGAGTGACGACGCATCTCTCATACACAAAATCGCTGAGGATGGCCGACAGAACCTGTGGTATCGTCGGTATGTTCGCCTCAAGGGCTAAATCTATTCGCCGGCTGTCGTTCGGTATCGGAAAACCGGCATCGGTGATGATGATCCAGTCGCCGTGCCCCATCGAGGCTATCGCTTCGCTCAGTCTCTGGTTTAGGATTCTGCCTTTTTTCATCGTATATTCCTCCCTATCGATTCGGCCGATTATTGCTCAAAAAATCGTCTATCTCTTTCCTGTACGCCATCGCCGGGGCGGTCCCTATGCGGGTCACGGAAATGGCCGCGGCCGCGCTCGCAAAGACCGTCGCCGAGACGATATCTTTGCCCTCGGCAAGGGCCAAGGCGAAGGCGCCGTTGAAGGCGTCTCCCGCCCCCGTGGTGTCGACGGTGTTGACCTTAAAAGACGGAACGTGAAGAAAATTGTCTTCATGGTCCAGGATAAGGGCGCCTTTTTCGCCCAACGTGATGAGTATGTTCTTCGCCCCTTTCGACTGGAGAATCCGCGCGGCCCTCTTCGCGTCGTCCACCGTGACGACCTTTACTCCGGACAATGTGGAGGCCTCGGTTTCGTTGGGGGTCAAATAATCGATCATGGAGTAATATTCTTCCGGGATCTCGTGGGCGGGCGCGGGATTCATCAGAATTTTCAGGCCTTTCGCCACGCCGGCCTTCAGGCTCTCCGCGATCGCCTCAAAATTGGTCTCAAGCTGAAGAACCAGCACATGCGCCGGCACGAGACCGTCTATCGCGGAAACTACTTCCTCTTCCCTGATCTGGCCGCAGGCGCCGGGGATGACGATGATGGAATTCTGGCCGGTCTCCTCGCTCACCATGATGAGGGCCGCCCCGGTCGAAAATTCCTTGGACCTGAAGACATAGTCCGTATTGATCCCTTCATTGACAAAATTGTCGAAGGCCATGTCGCCGAAAGAATCTTCGCCGAGCTTCGTGATCATCGCCACATCGCCGCCGGCCCTGGCCGCCGCGACGGCTTGATTCGCGCCCTTGCCCCCGGGGCCGACCTTAAAGAAATTGCCCTTGACCGTCTCCCCGCTCACGGGGATGTGAGCCGCCCGTCCCATCAAATCGGCGACGAAACTCCCCATGACAATTATCCTGGGCTTTGTTCCGCCCGTTTCCGGATCATTTTTCACCCGCATCTTTCAGTCTCCAAGCTTTCGAAATACGTCTTTCAGGCTCACGTAGCTCTGTTCAAACAGTGGATACAGCTTTCTGTAAGCCCGAACATCCTTCTTGTCCGGCAAGATTCTTGTTACCGTGGGATTCAGCTTCTCCGCGATCGAGAAATCTTTGAAAATGCCCACGCCGATTCCGCCGGCGATCGCGGCGCCCATGGAAGTCGCTTCCTCAAGATAGCGCGGGATGAGGACCGGCCTTCCCCATACATCCGCCAGAATCTGGCGCCACAGTTCACTCCGCGCGCCGCCGCCGATCAATGTCACTTCTTTCAGGCATGCCCTTGTCTCAAAGATATTTATAATCGTATAGAGATTGTAGGCGATGCCTTCATAGACGCTTCTGAACATGTCTTCCTTCGTATGTTTCGAAGTGAGACCTATGAAGGCGCCTTTTGCGTAGGGGTCCCATCTGGGACTCCTTTCGCCGAGCAGATAAGGCAGATAGATCAGATTGTTCGAGCCCGGCGGAGAGACACGCGCGCCGGATTCTATCAGATCCAGCGCGTTCCCGCCCGAATGCTTTTCCGCGTACGTCTCATCCCTCCCCAGCGTCTGCTTCAACCAGGAAATGGACAGGCCCGCGGCCTGCATGGTCCCACAGGGCTGGTATTTCTTTTCGTCCAGGTGCGCCCATGTCATATAGCGCATCTCTTCATCGTAGAGAGGCTCGTCCGTCTCAAAAGCCACCCACGAGGAAGAACCCAGAATCGAATAAGCGTTCTGGGCGCCGAAGATACCCGCGCCTACGATGGCGCACGATCCATCGCCGCCCCCCAGGACCACGGGAGTGCCTTCCGCGAGCCCGGTGAGCTCGGCGGCTTCCTTTTTTACGCGCCCTACGACACTCGTCGAGGGATATGCATCAGGAAAAACATCTTTTCTGATTTTTACGCTGTTCAGGATAGCGTCCGACCATTTCTTGTTGATCAAGTCGAAGGCATTCGTGCCCGAGGCGTCGGAATAGTCTGTTGCGAAAACTCCCGTCAGTTTATATACAATATAGTCTTTGGCCTGCAGCGTCTTTGCCGTTCTGCCGAACACTTCCGGCTCGTTGTCCCTTATCCACATCAGCTTGGTGAGAGTGTAGGAGCTTATCGGCCTGTGCCATACGATTCTGTAAAACTCGTGCTCATCGATCGCCGACCTCAGCTGGACGGCCTGCTTTTCCGAGCGCATGTCGGCCCAGATAATGGCGGGACGGAGAGGATTCCCCGCCGTGTCGACGGGCAGGCAACCCATCATCTGTCCGGAAAAGCTGACGCAGGCGATATCGGTATTCTTTATGTTGGAAGTCTGCAGCAACTTTTTCGTCGAGAGGACCACGGCGTTCCACCACTCGCCGGCGTCCTGCTCCACGTACCCGGAGGGTCCTATGGAAGTAGGATATTCGGTGGTAGAGGCGGCGACCAGTTGCCCGGTCTCATCGTACAAGGTTGCCTTGTTGCCGCTCGTGCCTAGATCGTGAGCGATTATATACTGCATGACTGAACCTCTAGACGATCTATTTCTGATGAGCCTTTCTGTATTGATCGATGTATACGGCGGCCACGATGATGACGCCGTTTACGATCTGCAATATGAAAGGATCAATGCCGAGCAAATTGCCGCCATTCCTTAAAGTGGCGATGATGAAGGCTCCCATCACCGTGCCGAGGATCGTGCCCTCAGCGCCCGAGAGGCTGGCCCCGCCGATGACGCAGGAGGCGATCGCGTCCATCTCGTAGCCCTGCCCACCGGTGGGTATGCCGTTCGCGAGGCGGCTCGTCATCAGTATTCCCGCGATGCCGGCCATCAACCCCGACAGACCGTAGATCATGTACGTCGTAAAACGAATATTGATGCCGGACAGGCGGGCGACTTCGATGTTGCTGCCGATTGTGTACACATTTCTCCCAAAGGGAGTCTTTTTCGTCAGAAAAATCGTGAAAAGGATCAGAATCAGCCAGACGACAAACAGCGAAGGAAATCCCAAATACGTGGTCTGCGCGAAATCCAGAAACGGCTTCGGCAGTCCGGCGATCATTCGCGCGTTCGAAATCAGCATGATCGCTCCCCGAATAATCGCCATGGAACCCAATGTCGCGATAAATGGGGGAATCCTGCCGTCGAAAACCATAACGCCATTGATAGTGCCCACTAAAAATGAAATCAGAACGGACGCCAGAACCGCCAGACCGATGGGTACGCCGCTTTTCATGAGCAGCGCGACCAGTATCCCCGCGAAACCGACGACCGAGCCGACCGACAGGTCGATGCCGCCCGCGATTATCACGAGTGTCATGCCAAGGGCTACGACACCGTTGATGGCCGTCTGCCTGACGAGGTTGGACAGGTTGTTGCCGGTCAGAAATCCTTTCGTAAAAATCGTCAGAAACACCGCCAGCACCAGCAAGAGCAATGCAAGCGTACCTTCAGTTTTTAATTTGAATCTCTTTTTCTCTTTCGATTCGCTATTGACGGGTTGTTGTGACTTCATACTGCCTCGCTCTCTATTTTCCCTGAGTTCTCTTCGATACCGCTCGCCAGTCTCATTATTCTTTCTTCGGTAGCCCCTCTTCTGTCGACGATCCCCATCTGCCTTCCTTCCGAGATGACGACGATTCTGTCCGACACGCCGATCACTTCCGGAAGATACGAGGAAATAAAGATGACGGAGGTGCCTTCCCTCGTGAGTTTCTCGAGCAATTTGTAAATCTCTTCTTTCGAGCCTACGTCTATCCCGACAGTGGGCTCATCGAAGATCATGATCTTAGGCCGATTGGCAAGACACTTGCTTATGACAACCTTCTGCTGGTTTCCTCCCGAAAGGTTGCGGACAATCGCGTCTTCCGAAGGAGTCTTTATGGAAAGTTCCTGGATGAAAGACTTTGCGATGTTCAATTCCTGGCTTCTGCTAATCGCTATGCCGAAACGGCTTATTTTCTTATACTGCAAAAGATTGATATTGGTCTTAACGGAAAGTGGCAGGGCAAGCCCCTGCGTGCGCCTGTTCTCCGGCACCAAGCCAAAACCGAGCTCGATAGCCTGCCGGGGTTTGTGGACCTTCGCCGGTTTCCCGAAAAACGCAATCGAGCCTTCATCGTATTTGGTCGCCCCAAAAATTGAGAGCATGATGTCGGTCCTGCCAGATCCGACCAGACCGAACATCCCCAAAATTTCACCCTTGTGCAGATCAAAATGTATTCCCTGAAATACCTTCTTCTTTGTCAGGTCCCGTACGCTCAGAACGACTTCGGATTCCTTATGGTGTTCGAAATAATACATTTCCTCGATTTTCCTTCCCACCATGAGCGAGATGAGTTCGTCCTCGTTGGTATCCTTGGTCGGCATGGTCGCGATATAACGACCATCCTTCAAAATGGTCACGGTATCGCAGAAGCGAAACACCTCTTCCAGTCGGTGAGAAATATAGATTATGCCTATCCCTTCGGATTTCAGCCGCGCTATTATCTTAAATAGTTCCTCGCTCTCCTCATTGGTCAGCAGAGCCGTCGGCTCGTCGAAAATCATCAACTTCGATTTTTCATAGATCGCCTTGGCAATCGCGACCATCTCCTGCTTCGCGACGGGCAGGTTCTTGATCAGCATATGCGGATCGATGTTTAAATCAAGAGAAGCCAGGACATCGCCCGCGGTCGAATAGACGTTCTTCCAGTCGACGGTAAAGGGGGAACTCATGGGCAGCTCCCCGAGGAAAAAGTTCTCTCCTACGGACAGATGCATCGCGAGAGTAATATCCTGATACACCGCGTGTATGCCGATGCTCTTGCTGAAATGGGGGTTTTTGACTTCCACTTCTTTCCCGTCAAAAATTATTGTCCCCGCATCTTTCTGATAAGCCCCTGTAAGTATCTTGATCAAAGTGGACTTGCCCGCGCCATTTTCTCCGACCAGCGCATGCACTTCACCTTTTTTAACTGACAAATCGACATTGGAAAGAGCGCGAACGCCAGGGAAGCTTTTTGATATATTTTTCATCTCGACAATATAATCGCTCATCTTTCCTACCTGATTCAATGAATTTTAACACACAATGCGGGCATCTCCAGATGCGGAGATGCCCGCGAGTCGAATTGAATTATTTCTTCAAAGTCATGGGGTCGAGCAAGCCTTTGATCTTCGGCTCGTTCATATTTGCCTTGGTGACTGCGGTTGCGCCAGTATCGACATAGGCGGGAAGGGTTTTGCCGGCCAATGCCTGGAGCGCACTGTCGACGCCCTTGTATCCCATGCCGTACGGATCCTGAAGGATGAGCGCATAGAGAATGTTGTCGGAGAGCGCCTGCACCTCTTCGGGGTCTGAGTCGAACGCGGCAGCGGCGATCTTTCCACCGAGATTTCTCTCTTTAATGGCACGCGCGACACCGTCGCCGGAGTGGTTGTTGTCGGCAAAGAAACCGACGAGATCGGGGTTCGCCGTAAACAGATCTTCCGCCGCGGCCAGAGCTTTCATGATATCGTTGTCGATGTATCTGGTCGGCAGCACTTTCAGGTTCGGCGCGACCTCTTTCAGCCTGTTGAGGAAGCCGGTGTCTCTGTCGGTAAGAACCTGTACGCCAGCCATCGCGCTGATAAGTGCGACTTTCCCAGACAAAGGTTTGCCCATTGCCTTAAGTCTTTCAATGAGCATATCCGCAGCGAGTGCGCCGCCTTTCATATTATTTGTTGCCAAATGTGAAGAAACGGCATTTGTATTTACCTTGTTATCAATAGTAATAACTGGAATGCCAAGCTTCACCGCCCTCTCAATCGCCGGCACCGTCGCGTCGGAGCTTGTCGAAGCGATTACGATCGCGTCGGGCTTGCTGTTCACAACGTCCTCGAGTATGGCAACCTGCTTGTCGATATCCGCTTCAGATGGCGGGCCATAGGTTGTCACCACTACCTTGCCAGGATTCTCTTTCGCATAATTCGTCGCCCCTACCAACACATATTGCCAGAAATCAGAGTCAGTCGCTTTGATAATAACCGCAACCTTCTTAGGCGTCTGAGCAAAGGTCGGTATGAGTGCAATCACCAGCAGAAGCAGAACAATGATTGCCACTCTCTTTTTCATAAGGATACCTCCCTAAAGACTATTACGATCCGCCGTACGCAGATCGGAAAAAAGTGTAAACCCGTTTCTCCTCCATGTCAACAAAAATGTTTTAATATCATTACATTATTACTTGTAATATTACATATTATATAAATTATTATTTTACAAATAGAATTAATAGTTAATAAATTGATGACATGTCAGGTTAACAGGCACTTTGCCCTGAAGGCTTTGTGCTCTATTGATAGTTTATGATAATGTCTTTACATTATAGCAAAACAGATTTAGCATTTCCGGTAAGGAACCCCGATTTTAAAAATTTATGTAATATTTCAAAGGAGAACTAGCTATGCTGATATCGCCAGATATCGAGTACTTCAAAAACAGACCGCTCGACAAATCGATTCCGATCCCCCTCTACTACCAGCTCATCGAGGTCATTCAAAATTACATCAATGAGCACGACAACAGCTTCCCCATACCGACGGAAAACGATCTGTGCACGATATACGAGATTTCCAGGCCGACCGTGAGACAGGCGATCAATGAGCTCGTGACGGAAGGGCTGATAGTCCGGCAAAAAGGCCGCGGCTCATTCATCAACAAGAAAAAAATACCCCAGGATTTTCTTTTGAATATCATGAGCTTCAACGATGAAATGCAATCGAAAGGGCTCAAACCCGACACCAAGGTGCTCACTTTCTGTTCGAGAAAGCCTACGCCCGAAGTCATGAAAAACCTGAGAATCAAATCATCGGATTCCACTTATTTTCTCAGCAGACTGCGCTCGATAAACGGCGAGCCGATCGTGCTCGTCAATACATATCTGCCAAGCGGCTTGCTCAAGGGAATACTGGGAAAAGACATGGAAAAAGAATCTCTCTACCATATAATTGAATACAATTTTGGCTATAAAATACTCAGAACCTTGAGAACCCTGGAAATCCGGAAAGCCGGAAAATATGAGGCTTCATCCTTAAACATCAAGGAAGAGGACCCGATACACTTCATTCAGACCATAGCGTACATAGAAAACGATATACCCATTGAATTTTCCACGGCGTACTACAGCGGCGAAAGAAACAAGTTCACGGTCGAGGTCAGAGTCAAGTGACGGAGCACTATTTGAATTAATAGTATTCAGGCTTTTTCGGAATGGGATATTTTCGGTTTCAATTGGAGTTCATATGCGGAAAATCGGAATGTATTACGCTTTCTGGACACGCGAATGGGATGTCGACTTCTTTCCCTATATCGAGAAAGTCAGGAATTTGGGCTTTGATCAGCTGGAAATCAATGGAGGCACCTTCGCCCTCATGTCTCCTCACGAGCGCAAGCGACTCGAAGACGAGGCGAAGCGCCGCGGCATCGCGATTTCCTACGGCATCGGCCTCACCGCGGACCACGATGTTTCATCTCTGGACGAAGAAGTGCGCCGCAACGGCATACGGTTCATGCGCGACATGATAGAGGCGGTGGGCGCATCGGGAGGCGGAATGATCGGCGGCACCGTCCACAGCGCGTGGCCGAGCACCCTCCCAAAGAACGCCGCGGACAAGCGCCCATATCTCGACCAGAGCAAAAAGAGCATGAGGGAAATGGTCAAGATAGCGGAAGACAACAGCGTGATTCTCAATGTCGAGGTCATCAACCGCTTCGAACAGTATCTGCTCAATACCTGCGATGAGGCGCTCTCCTATGTCGAGGACATCGGCAGCTCCTCCTGCCGCATCCTGCTCGACACATTCCACATGAATATCGAAGAAGATTCCATCGGCGGAGCGATACGGAAGGCGGGGAAACATCTCGCGGCGCTGCATCTGGGAGAGACGAACAGAAAACCGCCCGGGCTTGGGCGCATGCCCTGGCAGGAAATCCGCGACGCGCTCGATGCCATTGGCTTCGACGGTCCTTTGGTAATGGAGCCTTTCATCGCCAAAGGAGGCCGAGTGGGAAGGGATGTCGCGGTATGGCGCGACCTGATACCCAATCCCGATTATGACGGGCTCGCCCGTGACGCGGCCGCCTTCGTACGAAAAATTCTCTGCGAATAATTCCGGCGTCCGGTCCACCGTTGCATAGCCAGCCGTGGTGAGGTCTCTACAGAATATACGCCTCTTCCATCACCCTTTCGCCGGCTGCGGCGTCACCCTTTCGAGCGATGAGAGCTTTTCGTGAAGTTCGAGCACTTTCCTGCGAAAGAATTTTTCTATTGAACGCTGTTCGATGATGCCCACGAAGATGCCGCCGTCGTCCACGATCGGAATGGTGTCGACATTGTTGGTCTGGAACATCTCCCTGACATCGAGGAGAGAACAGTCGGGTTTGCAGGTGACGCCCGAAGGATTCATCAGGTCGTACGCCAGCAATCCTTCGGCCACGTCGCCAAGCAGAAGCGCCTCCTTGAGGTTGTCTATCGTTATGATGCCCACTAGCTTGTGATCTCTGGAACAGACGGGGCAGCTCAGGGATTCCTGCTTGCTGAAAGTCTCGAGCACTTTTTCGAATGTGGCGCTGTCGCTCAGGAGCGGGGCTTTTTTCTCGTACGCGAGGATATCCGAGACCTTGCTTTCCCGGATCAAATCCTCTTCCGTGATGTCGAGGCCGACCTCTCCGGCCTTCGTGACACCGTGCTTGACGCTGATTGGCCCTATGAGCTGCACGATGAAGGTGGTGGCGGTGATGATCATGAGAATCGTCGGTCCAACGGTATGGGGAAACATCTGGCCGGCCGACATCGAAAGGCCTATGGCGACACCCGCCTGGCTCAGGAGGCACCACTTCATGTATTTTCTTATTGTGTCGGGAGCGTGCGTTATTTTTGCCCCGAAGCTGGAGCCGACGGACTTGCCGAAGGTGCGCGCTGCCACGTACACGACTGCGAGAATGGCGAAAAACGCCGAAATGCTCCAGATATTGATCTTCGCGCCGACGAGCACGAAAAAGAGCACATAGATCGGCGGAGTGAATCTATCCACCACATTGAAGAGACTGTCCGTCTTGAATTTCGCGAAATTCACGATGAAGAACCCCATCGCCATGGCGGAGAGGATGGTATCGAGCTGAAGATACAGGCCTATCCCCGTCAGCAGCAGAATTATCCCGAGCGCGAAGGCGAGGATGCGCCCGTCGTCATTCTTGATCCATTTGGCGAGCAGGTTCAGGAGCAGACCGGCCAGGGCGCCGAGAGCACTTGATACGGTTATATTGTAGACAATCGCCAGCAGCTGGCTCGCCAATGAGCTTGTCTTTTCGCCGAGAAGCCCGCCGGCGACAGTGGATACAATCGCAAACAGAATGAGCGCCACCGCGTCGTCCATCGCGACGATGCCCAACAGCGTGGTGGTCAAAGGCCCTTTCGTCCGGTTTTCGGCGAGCACGTCCGTCGTCGCCGCGGGAGCGGTCGCGGACGACATCGCGCCGAGCAGCAGCCCCAGCGCAATCGACGACTTCAGCTGATGCGTCACCAGATACGAGACAAGCCCCACGAAAAAGGCCACCGTAACGAATGGCGTTATGGATTCGAACAGCAGGATTGCCGTGAACTGCTTGCCGTATTTTTTAAGCACCGTAATCTTGAGTTCCGCGCCGACCAGAAAGCCAATGAGGGAAAGAGCGATGTTGCTGATGGGATTGAGTGTGGTAATCAACTTGCTGCTCAGCAGGTGAACTCCCGTCTGCCCTATCAGAATGCCGATCGCAATGTAGCCGACCACCTGCGGAAGGCGCAGCAGTTTGAAGATGAAGCCCCCCAATGTGCCTAAAAAGAGAATTATACCAAGCACCAGAATGGAGTTCGCGGGCGAAAGCGTCGCAAAGTCCAGCATGCCGACAATTTCTTTTATCAATTGGGTCCTCCTCGCATAAGTCTTGTCAAAGATGTCTCAGCATTGCGCATACAGACACTCTAGAACAATGAAATCATTATTTCAAGAAAAGTATGGTACAATTTCATACGATCCACGGGGGAAAACCATGAGCAACCGCGAAAACTCCCTTCGCCTCGGCATCGATCTGGGTACAGGCTCGCTCAAGCTGACCGCGTATTCCGGCGACCGCTCGTTCTCGGCGGGCCGAAGGTATGAAATACTGTCGCCGCGGCCCGGCGTGGCGGAAACCGACACGGAAGCGTGGCTCGGCGCGCTGAGCTCGGCATGGAAGGACGTCCGCAGTCTGCTCGCGCAGGCGCGGGTTCCTCTCGATGTCGTGTCGATCGGGGTTTCGGGCCAGATGCACGGTTTTGTGCCGATCTCCAAGTCGGGCGGGGCCCTGCACAACGCGATCCTGTGGGCCGACGTGCGGGGAGCGGAATACGCCGAGATGTACTCGCGCCTTCTGGAGGGCTCTCTCGACCGACTCATGAACGCGCCGGCGGCCGGATTCGCCGCCCTCATACTGCTGTGGATCAAGCGCAACAGGCCAGAACTTTACAGCGCCACGGACTTCATCCTTTTCCCAAAAGATTACCTGCGGTACAGACTTACGGGGCAAATCGCCACCGACGCGGGCGATGCGAGCGCGAGCCTGCTCTGGGATTTCAAGGCGCGCTCATGGTCGCGGGAAGCTCTCGACCTGCTCGGGCTCGACGGCTCCAAGCTTCCACCCGTGCAAGACAGCTTCGACACAGGCGGATTTGTTTCACGCGAGGCCTCAGGTGAGACGGACCTGCCGGAAGGTATACCGGTCGCGGTCGGTTCCGCCGACAAATCCTGCGAAATCTACGGCTCAGGCTTCTTCCGCGAATACTTCGGGCACCGCCCGGACGCCAGTTCGGACACCCTGGGTCCGGCGGCGCTACGTGGGGCCGAGGCCGGACTTGGCCCATCCTCCAAGAACAGGGCTCCCGTCCACGTCTCCGACTGGGAACACCCGAGCGTCGCCCAAGTGAGCATAGGGACGGGCATTCAGGTAGTGGTCCCCGTGCGGGGCGTACCCCCATATTCGCCCGCGCTCAACTTCTTCGAAACCTGCGTCGCGGGCGTCGGATACAGGATGGCGGCAATGCTGAACGGAGGGCTCGCCCTCGAATGGGTTCTCTCCGCCTTCAATGGAAATTGGGAGTCGGTCTACCGCGATCTGGAAGAAGGAAGGACCAGGCTTCCGCAGGATCTCGTCTTTCTTCCCTACCTCACGGGCGAGCGCAGCCCCTATCAGAATCCGAAAGCGCGCGGCGCGTGGATAGGCCTGGGCCTGCACCATTCGAAAACCGACATGCTCGCATCCGCGCTCCTCGGCGTCGCCTGCACTATCCGCCTTGGCATCGAAACGCAGGGGATCGCGCCGGAAGCGACTATGTACTGCGTCGGCGGCAGCACGCGCTATCCCGTGTGGATGAACTTGGTCTCGGCGATGACCGGCCGGCGCCTCCTCATTTCTCCCGAGCCGGACGCTTCGGTGCGCGGTGCCGCCGCGATCGGCTTCGCCGCGGCGACGAGAACCCGAATTGCGGCTTCCGGCGCCGCACATCCTGGCGACCGTATGATCGAGGACATGCCCGCGCCGCTCGAAACTTTCCCGGTGGAACCGGATCGGCCCGATTGGATGAACGAATATTATGACAGATTCAAGACATATTATGCCGCCCTGTTCGACGCCGGGCAGTCCCGCTGAACGACATTTCCCGTAAAATCAGCCGACTCTCCACACTAAAGCAGTTCCGGCGCGACGGCGATGTCCCCGTCGGGAGAAATCTCGAAAGAGACCGCCCCGTGGGGCTCCGTCTGCGGGAAATATGGGTGCAGCTCAATATTCTCGGTCGCCCAGAGATGGACCTCCGGGCCGAACATCGCGAACACCTCGGGGGCGGGCGCGCCCAAAGGGTTGTCCGAGGAGACGCTCACGATGGCGTGACGGGGCTTTATGGCCGCCACAAGCTCTCTTGTCATGCTGTCAGCCTGACCGTGATGGGCGATCTTGAGAAGGTCCGCGCGCAGAAGCTCCGGTTCCTTCAGGTACGATTTCCAGTAAGAGTGCGGAAGATCAGCGGGCAAAAGAATCCGGACGCCCCCATATGAAAGACGAATCGCCACTCCCGCGGCGTTCTGGATGGCGTCGAGCTGAAGCAGAGCCTGTCGGGTCTTTTCGGAATCCGCCGCGGTCAGGACCGCCTCCGCAAGTATTCCGGTGCGCGCGGCGAGAAAAGGATCGGCCGCGAAGAAATCCGCCCGCAACTGATCGGTGAGCGCGATAGTTCTCGGCCTCCCCCCCATTACCTCGATTTCTTTCCCCGCATCCTTCGCGATCCCCTGCATCTGGGCAAGGAGCCCGAGCGACAGGCGCATCTCCGCCGCGGTCGGATTTTCGACAGGCATTCTGTTCAAACCTTCGAGGCATCCGGGATCGGCCAACACATAGTTCGACCACACCTGCCCAAACTTGCACGATTCCATGACCGAGGGCATGCCGCCCACGTGATCGATGTGGAAATGAGTCAGGAACAGGGCATCCAGGGATTGAATCCCGTGAGACTGAAGATACCTGAACGGCGGCACCCGTGCGGGCCAGAGATCGTACGAGGCGCGATACTTCCCCGCATATGGAGCTCCCCCATCGATGAGCATCGAGAAAATCCGCCTGGAATCACGCAACTCTTCGACAAGGATCGAATCGCCGTATCCGACATTGATAAAGGTTATCTTCAGCATTTTCTGCTTCTTTTTGAGCCTTTGATGCCGGAAGTATAAAATGAAAAATTTATGCTTGACAAGTACACAACATTGATTAAAATAGAAACCGGTTACATTATGAATCATAAAACTGACGAATCCAAGGTCACCATCGACCATGTCGCCTCATTCTGCGGCTTTTCAAAGGCCACCGTATCGCGCGTCATCAACAAGGAAGGCTCGGTCAAGCCGGCAACCGAAGCGAAGGTGATGGAAGCGATCGAAAAACTCGGCTACATGCCGAACAACGCCGCGAGCGCGCTCTCCGGAGGAAGAACCAGGACCATCGCGGTATTCCTCCCCGACGTAAAGACCGAGTACTACGCGGCCCTGCTCACGGGCCTAGAAGAAGTCGCGGAGAAACAGTTCTTCAACATCATCATAAAGACGCAGAACAACAAAAAGGCCCTCCTCGATCTCGCGGTAAACAACAAAGTCGACGCCTTTGTCCTGAGAAACAACGGTCTTCAGCCCTTTGACCACGATGTCCTCGTCACGCTCAAGCGCCGCGGGATTCCGGTGGTGTTCATCGGCAAGCCGCCGGCCGAGAGCGATTCGCACGCGATACTGATCGACAACGTCGGCGGCGCGCGGCTCATGGCCCACCACTACGTGCAGCACGGCTTCAAAAAAATTCTCTTCATCGCGGGCCCCAAGGACAATCTCGACTCGAACGACAGGTTATATGGATTCAAGATGGGCCTCAGCGAACTGCCCGTCGAGATCGAGACGCTCGATGTGGTGCATGGCGACTTTCTGAGGGAATCCGGGTATCTGGCCGCGCAGGAGGCCCTCAAAACCAACACCTATGACGCCATCTTCGCGGCGAGCGACCACATGGCGCTCGGCGCCATGCTCTACTGCCGGAGCAGAGGCATCAAGGTGCCCGAGAACATCGCCATAACGGGCTTCGACGATACCTTCTTCTCCGAATTCCTCGATCCGCCGCTCACCACAGTGCGGCAGCCAATGCAGGATATCGGCTCGATCACGATGGAGACCGTCCTGCGCATCCTCGAGCATCGTGAATCAAGGTACCAGAAAATAATTCTTCCTACGCAGCTCCAGATCAGACAGTCGTGCGGCTGCGCGCACGACTGAGGCGGGGTCACCGACGTGGGCGAATTAGAAATATTGCCATAAGGAGGCAAAACATGAAGGTGCTTAGAATCGTGTTCTTTGCGCTTGTGCTTGTGACAAGCATTTACGCAAAAGGGTCTGAGGATACGCTGACGATCTACGCGGCGCT
>DIMW01000015.1 GCA_002425765.1 Spirochaetaceae bacterium UBA5556
TGCATCCAGTATCACCTCCCCCCTTCTTTTTGCCTACTCCGTTGCACTTACTCCTTGAATCCATGATTCCTTTTTGATTGAAAGGGCGGACTGTATCATACCAATTGCTGTTCTGCATAGTGGAACGGGTATCCTGTAAAATAGAACACGGAAACAGGTGTCGTCCTTGATAAACCTTTTTTTTATTCTATCATTTACAAGTGGAGGTAAATTAAAATGACTATCTTAGGTGTAGCTTTATTCTTATTTGGAATAGCCTTCTTTGTATTCGGTCTATCATGCTTGGGCAAGGGCTCCTTCAAAGAAGCAGCCGTGATACTCACCCTGGTGGGGATCATCAATGCTATCCTCAGCGTCTACCTAGTCGTTAAGGTGGACCCCGTTGCGGGGGGGTTGGCCCTCACCTTCTCCTTGGCCTGGTTGGTAGCTGGCTGGAACAACCTCAAGGGTTATGGACTCCTGCCCTTCGGCAATATGGCTATCTTTAGCACTGTATGGGTTGCCCTCTATTCCATATCCTTCTGGAGCCAGGGGGCGATCACCTTCGGCATCTGCACGGTTCTGTGGGTGTGGGCTTTCGTCTCTGCCGCCTTGCTGGCCTACGGAAAGACCTCGGTGAAAGTGGTGGCTTGGACCTATATCATCGAGGCTTTCGTAACGTTGCTCTATCCCGCTTGGTGCCTGGTGTTCAGGAAGCCATTTATTTTGGGATAGGAGCGCGGGTTTAACAATTTAAGGTCTCTAGGCTAGACGTCTGGTTCGAGACCTTAACCACGGTTTCCTGTCCAAGGAAACAACATTAAAATAGGCACGATATCCTACGTGTATAAAGTAAAATCTGCAGTTTGTCATCCGAGGAATACAACTGCACAGTCAACCTGATCCATTTTTTAGAACAATCTAGAGAAAGAGGTAATTCTATGGTAGGAGCAAATACCGGTTCTAGCACCAATGCCAATTCCTTTACGGCAGGTAAAGAAGCTGCGGCCAAAGCGAAAGTTGGGCTTTCCAGCGCGAAGGTTGCTTTTGCTTATGCCAGTGTGGTTTATGACCTTGATCAGATGCTGAAGGGAATCAGAGAAGAACTTCCCGGCGTGCCCGTAATCGGTAACACATCGTTTACGGGTGTGATCACACCAGAAGGATTTATTACTGGTGAAAGTGGCTTTGTGGGGATTCTCGTACTGTCTGACGAAGATATGGTAGTCGGTGTTGCAGCGCTACCTAAAGCAGACAACGCGCGGGCTACTGGAGAGGCTGTAGCCAGGAAGGCTTTACAATCCGCAGGAAAAACTTGCCCACCCGATTATTTCTATATGGTGGCACCTCCAGGGGAAGAAGAATTTTTCTTGAAGGGCATTACCGACGTCATTGGCAGAACGCCCTTTTTTGGCGGAAGTGCCGCTGATAATAGTATATCAGGGGAATGGAAACTGTTCTCAGAAGAAGGCTCTTTCCCCGATGGCATCGCAGTGGCCTTTTTCTACACCAGCAAGCCCTTTGCGAACTATTTCACTGGTGCTTATCATGAGACCAGTGACATGGGCATTATCACAAAGATCGATGGCAAACGCAAGCTGGTCGAAATTGACGGTAAACCGGCCCTTAAAAAATACGCCGAATGGACAGGCGTTGATCCTGACTCTCTCATGGGAGGAGCTCTGCTCGTGGCAGCGATCACTTCCCCGCTGGGTGTAAAGGATAGATTGGGTGATCTGGTCGCTATCCGCCACCCGATGAACGGGAATGATGATTATTCAATGAACATCGGCAACAACCTGGCTGTTGGCACTGCCATCATCCGGATGGAAGCCAGTGTTGACGAACTGATCAGTTCGCCAAAGGATGCCATCAGGATCGTCAAGAAAAAGCTATCCTCACCGGTTGGAGCGTTTCACTTGGTGCACTGCGGCGGAAGGCGTGCCGTCATTGGCAACCGAATTGATGAGGTTGTCACTCAAATCAAGAGTGAAGTGGGAGAAGTACCTTTTATCTGCGAATTCACATTCGGCGAATATGGCTACGAAGATGATGGCAACAATACTTGCGGCGGCTTGATGCTTTCATTTACCGCCTTTAGCAAATAAGCGGTGTCCAAAAACGAGAGAATGACCATGAAAATGTTAATCGGTGGCAAACCTGTGGATGCTTGCGACAAAACAGTCATCGAAATCATCAATCCAGCGACCGGCCAGGTTATTGACACGGTACCCAACGCTGGACCAGAAGATGTTGCAATTGCAGTAGAAAAAGCCAAATTCGCTCAAAAAGAATGGGCCAGAGTTTCGATCCATCAGCGCGCTGAAATATTGCGTAAATTTTTGGCACTGGTCGATACGAATAAAGAAGAGCTGGCTCAAACTCTCTCGACTGAGACGGGCAAGCCGATCAGAGAAGCCCGTGCTGAAATCGGTAACATTCCTATCGGATTCCAGGCATTTATTGAGAAAGCCAAGCATCTTTACAGTGATGTCATTCCAAGTGGAATTGAAGCTGGCCAGGATAATACCATTCAATTCACCCTGCGAGAACCGATCGGGGTGGTGGCTTGTATCATTCCATTCAACTTCCCCTGTGATCTGTTTGACCAGAAAGTTGCTCCGACGCTGATGGCCGGGAATGCCGCAATCGTAAAGCCACCCCATCAAAACCCATTGACGTTGTGCAAATTGACACAATTGATGATTGAGGCAGGAGTCTGCAACGGAGCAATTCAGATACTTACTGGTGAGGGGGCCAAGGCTGGGGCAGCACTGACCGCGCACCCTGATGTCCATAAAATCACTTTCACTGGTTCTACCGCAGTGGGCATTGAAACCGCAAAAGCTGCTGCCAGCCATCTGGCGCACATTTCGCTTGAGTTGGGGGGAAACGATGCCTTTATCGTGCACGAGGATGCCGATGTGGATCTGGCGGTCGAGGAGATGATATGGGGGCGGATGTACAATTGCGGACAGGTCTGCTGCGCATCCAAGCGTTTTCTGATTCACAATCGCATCCGGGACCAATTTATCGACAAGGCTTGCAAGCGGATACAGGGACTCAAATGCGGAGATCCATCTGATGAGAATACTCAGATTGCCTGTCTTGTAACTGAGAAAGCGGCACAGCGCGTCGAGGAACAGGTGAGCAGGACCGTGGAACAGGGTGGCAAAATTGTGCTGGGCGGTAAGCGCAATGGAGCATTCTACGAGCCAACCGTTTTGGCAGGTGTACCAAAGGAAGCCGACGTAGCCAAAGACATGGAAATTTTTGGACCGGTCATCCCTGTCATCGGCTTCGATACCATTGAGGAAGCCATTGAAATCGCCAATGCCTCCCAATATGGGTTGAGCGGTTGCATCTTCACCAGCACTATGAAAATTGCTATGAAGGTGGCCACAGCGCTGGAATGCGGCAGTGTGGTTATTAACGGAGCGAGCTTCTTCCGCAGTTTTGAAATGCCATTTGGCGGTTACAAATATTCCGGATTGGGCACAGAGGGCGTTCTCTCTACCTACGCTGAAGTCACACGTCTCAAAACCGTTGTAATGAAAGATATCTTAGGCTGAAACCAATAATCCCTGAGGGGTGTGCAGCAAACAGACCCCTCTCAGGGGGTTCATCCCACGGCCTATTCTTCACGGCACGTAACCCAGCCTCTGAGAGATATTCATTGCAGAGTCTTTTACTTTTTCCACCACAATTGGAATACGCTCATCTGTGAGGTTGGATGACGACCCGCTTGCGCTGACGGCTGCGATCACATCTCCGCGATAGTCAAAAATTGGTGCACCCACACAACGATACCCGATATCATGTTCTTCATTGTCCATCGCCCAACCCTGCAGCCTTACCTGGCGAAGTTCCTGCTTGAGTGCCTTTAAGTTGGTGATGGTCCGGTTAGTGAATCGTTTAAATGGACATCGAGCCATCACTGCCTCTAGTTCACCGCTTGATAAGCCAGAAAGCAGGCATTTACCCAGGGAAGAGCAGTAGGCTGGAACACGAAAGCCGATCTGTGAGTAGAGCCGGACGCCTGGAAATAAATCCAACTTCTCCACATAAACTACCTCATGCGCATCCAGTATACCTAGGTGGGCAGTCAATCCTAGTTGTGAAGTCAGTTCCCACAAGAACGGTCTGGCTTCCGTTTGCAATTCCAGACTATTGATATAAAAGCTGGCGATCTCGATATATTTCAAACCAAGCCGGTAATTGCCGGGAATAGTCTCATGTTCTACATATCCACGCTCAACGAGTGTAGCTGCAATGCGATGAGTCGTTGATTTACACAATCCGGTTTTCTTGGCAATCTCAGTGATCCCAAGTCCATCTTTGTGCATGGCTAGCACCTCAAGAATATCGAGCGCACGGGAAATTGATTTTATGGAATTATCATTTTCGTAGTCCATTGCACCCTCCCCCAGGCGCAGGAAAACGTCAAATCAGCGAATAAACTTACCAAACAACATTATAGCATAATTGCAATTGCTTAAGCCCAAAATTCGATCGGGCCATAATTTGATAGTAGAAACTGTCGATTTTTTGATTTTTGCGATTTGCTGCCGGAAAACTGGCTTTGCCCCGTAGTTTAGCATTTCCACTACCCAAACGACTGCTCTTACTCCGATTTCCGGCAACGCCGGGATGACTTGAGTATAGATACATGATATTTGGGGGTCAACACATGAATTTCAGACGAATAGGCGCATCCTGCCGACAAAGCTCCGCCATGGCGCTGTGTAAGCACACTTTTTGGGTGTTATCCTGTTCCGCATAAACGTCGATTTTGTGCTCTTATACTGACACCAGTGCCAGCTCCGGCGCCGAATCGGGAGTCTTGGTCCCTTTCGCCTCTCTTAAAAATTTCCGAATTTTAAAGCTACCACCATTATGGCGGATTTACGATTTTTTGATCTTGACGGAATAAAAAAACTATGTAATCGTTTACTTGTGTGATTCAGTCGGAAAAAATGAGGGATAAGCGCAAAGTTGTCGGCTGAAATATGGCGATTGATCCGTGGCCTTTAGAAGGCGGGATCATGGGAAAAGGAGTCGTACGCGTGGCAACAAAATTATTATCGATGGAAAAGATCGATAAACGCTTTACAAGCGTACACGCCCTTCGCCAAGTGGATTTCGACCTCGACGAGGGAGAAATCCACGCGCTCGTAGGCGAGAATGGTGCCGGAAAGTCGACGCTGATGAAGGTCCTCGTCGGTATAAACCCAAAAGATTCAGGTCAAATCCACTACATGGGCCATCTCTTCAATCCGCGCGATCCCAAGCACGCCCTCGAGATGGGTATCGGAATTATCCACCAGGAACTCAATATGATGGATCATCTCACGGTCGCGCAGAATATCTTCATCGGGAGGGAATCCACGAGACTGGGTGGCATTCTGCTCGACAAGCGCGAGCAGAACAGAAGGGCCGAGGAACTTTTTACCCGGCTTAAAATGAACATAGATCCGACAGAGCAGGTTGGGCGCTTGACGGTGGGCAAGCAGCAGATGGTCGAGATCGCCAAAGCGGTGTCTCACCGCCTGCGGATTCTCATCCTTGACGAGCCTACAGCGGCACTCACCGATACGGAGATCGCCGAGCTCTTCGCGATCATGCGCGATCTTAAGAGCCAGGGTGTGGGGTTGATCCACATCTCTCACCGCTTGGAGGAAATCCATCAGATCGCCGATCGTGTAACGGTACTGAGAGACGGCGAGCTCGTCGACACGAAGAAAACTTCCGAAGTCACGAAAGCGCAGATCATCAACATGATGGTGGGGCGTATCATCTACGAGCAGCCAAAAGTGAAAAGCACGGTGGAGCCCGGAGCTCCCGTGGTTTTGCGTGTGCACAAACTCAACGCCGGCAAACTCGTCCGTGACGTGAGCTTCGAACTCCACAGAGGCGAAATCCTCGGTTTTTCCGGGCTCATAGGTGCAGGCCGCACCGAGACCGCCCGGGCCATCTTCGGCGCCGACGAGGTTCAGAGTGGATGGATCGAGGTCAACGGCAGGAGAGTCAATATTCGCTCGCCCGAAGATGCCGTGGTGAAAGGGATCGGCTACCTTTCCGAGGACCGCAAGCGTTTCGGACTGGCCACAAACCTCAGCGTCAAAGACAACATGGTCATGGCGACGTACGACCAGTTCGAGCACGGTCTCTTCATCAATGCGAGGAAAGTCCATGAAGAGACCGAGACATACATCGAACGACTCAGCATTAAAACGCCTTCTATAGAGCAGCTCCTGCGGAACCTTTCGGGGGGTAACCAGCAGAAGGTTGTCGTCGCAAAGTGGCTGATCCGCAGCTGCGACATTCTTATCTTCGATGAGCCGACGCGCGGAATCGACGTAGGGGCCAAGAGCGAGATATATACCCTTATGAATGAACTTACGAAAGAGGGAAAGTCGATCATCATGATTTCGTCGGAGCTGCCGGAGATTCTGCGTATGAGTGACAGGATTGTCGTGATGTGCGAAGGGCGCATTACCGGAGAATTAAGCATAGAAGAGGCCAACCAAGAGGCTATCATGGGTCTTGCCACGATGGGCCACCAGGCTGTCCTCACAGGGAGTTGAACAGATGACATCAGAGAATGTCAGTGTCAGCCGCATGCAGCGGTTCAAGGAACGCGGCCTGAAGTACGTACTCGCCCCGGCCGCATTGCTTATCCTATACGTGTTCTTCGGGATTTTCGGGATGAACTACTTCTCATACCCGACGCTGGTCAACATCATCGACGCTGCCTACTACATCGGGTTTATCTCGATGGGGGTTACTTTTGTCATCATCTCTGGCGGGATAGACCTTTCCATCGGAACGGTGATGATGGCTTCGACGCTCATCGGAGGAGTCGCCCTTAAGCATGGCCTGCCCATGGTCCCCTCTCTCCTCCTTATAGTTTTGGTGGGCACCGCCTTTGGATTTTTCAACGGACTCATCGTATCCAGGTTGAAGATGCCGCCTTTCATCGTCACGCTCGGCACGATGATGATCTCCATGGGAGTGGGGTCCATCGTGTCGAACGTGCAGAGCGCCACCTTCCCGATCCGAGGACAGCCAGGCGGCTGGTATAAGAATCTGTTCCTTTACATCTCCCCAAAAGGAGAAATGATACCTACCGGCGCCATACTGCTCCTCCTTGTCGGAGTGATCTGTCACCTTATTCTTAACAACACGAAACTCGGGCGCTACACCTACGCCATCGGCAGCAACATCGAGGCGGCCCGCCTCTCCGGTGTCGATGTCCAAAAGTGGCAGATGATGGTGTATATCATCGCCGGGGCCACGGCTGGAATAGGCGGCATTTCCTACGCGGCGATCTACACCACAGTCCTTCCCGCGCAGGGTCAGGGATTCGAGCTTTACGCGATCGCGGCGGCGGTTATTGGCGGCACTTCGCTTTCGGGAGGCATCGGCACGATTTGGGGAACACTTATCGGCGTGTTCATCATGTCCGTGCTCGCTACAGGGCTTCCGGCCATGAACCTCCAAGCGCATTGGCAGACCTTCTTTACGGGCGTAATCGTGATTGGCGCCGTGCTCCTCGATATGTACCGCAACAAGAAAGCGTCCGAAGTCCGAATCGAGACAGCGGCCGATCTGTACAAGGCCGAGATGTCCGAAAAGATCGCTTCCATGAGACACCAGCTTTCATCGTTGAGAGCTTCGGGCGATGAAGCCAAGGCCGCCGATCTCCAGAAGAAAATCTCGGCTGCCCGGCGCGAACAGAAGACGACCTTCGCGGCGAAGAAGGCGGAGGAAAAGGCCGAGCAGGCCAGGATACGTGCTGAAGAGCGAGCCGCCGATCATGAGTTCTCCGAAATGCTGAAGCGCAAGGATCATCCGCTGGATAGAAAATGAAACGGAGAATCAATCCGCGTCGCGGGTTTAGTATTGGCAATTAGGCTCCGGAACAATCCGGGGCTGAATCGCGAAGGAGGTATCTATGCGTAGTTCTAGAAGAGCTGGAACAGCGATTGTGGCGCTCATCCTCTTGGTCGCAACGACTGTTCCTGTATTCGCTGCGGGCCCGATTTTCATCCCCATGATTTCGAAGGGCTTCCAGCATCAGTTCTGGCAGACAGTCATGAAGGGAGCGAAAGCCGCCGCTGATAAGTACAATGTCGTCATGACCTTCGAAGGACCGCCCACCGAAGCCGATATTCAGCCTCAGGTTCAGATGCTCGTCAACGCGATGGCCAAGAACCCCTCGGCCATCTGCCTGGCGGCGCTGGACACCAATTCCGTTATGGATCAGCTCAATGAGGCGATACGGCGCCACATACCCATCATCGGGTTTGACTCCGGCGTACCGAACGCCCCAAAGGGAGCGATCTACGCCACCGCCGCGACGAACAGCTACAACGCCGCGGGCGTCGCTGCCCAGAAGATGTTCCCGGTCATCAAAGATAAGATCATGGCCGCGACCGCTTCCAACCCCGTCACGATCATCGACTTCAACCAGGATGCGACCAGCCAGTCGGTCACCGACCGGGGCAAGGGCTTCCGCGACATGATGATCAAACTCATCACGACCGATGGCAAACGCTCATTGAGCGACATCAAAGTGACCGGCAACCCGGCCTACATCGCGTCCGACAGCCCGACGAGCGGGAAGGCGATTATCCTCGACATGGTCGTTCCGGCTTCGCCAAGGGATACCGACGCGACCAACACAGCTCAGGCCGTTCTCAACCGCGTGAAGAGAGATAACATCCTCGGAATCTTCTGCTCGAACGAAGGCACGGCGCGCGCCGTTCTCTCCGCCTCCAACGACGGAACCGCGCTGCCGACTCAGTACCCCGGCCTCGTGGTCATCGGATTCGACGCTGGTGCGGCCCAGAAAGCCGCTGTCCGCAACAAATACTTCTTTGGCGCGATCACTCAGGATCCGTACATGATCGGCTACGACGCCATCGAACTCGCCTACAAGGCGATCAACGGGCAGCCTGTTTCGAATGTCGATACCGGCGCAAAGTTCTACGACACCAGCAACATGGACCAGCCGGACATCGCCCAGCTCTTGTACGACTGAGAGTGCGTCCAACGATCGCTTGACCGGGGATTCGCCTTCCGGTGATGATCCCGGCCAGAGCGAAGGAGGGGCTGCCCTAACTTTGTGGGCAGCCCCTCTGTATTGAATCGCTTCGTTGCGGCTTAAGACCGCGATTTCAATCCAATGAGTTCAATCTCACAGCGCGAGCCGGTAAATCGCCTCGATGTCCTTGGAATGCAGGGGCACGAAGTGGCCCACGGTGTGCGCGTCGCCGTCGGTGCACTTGCGCGCCATCTCCGTAAAGCGCGAATCGTCGATGCCAATCTCCGAGAGGCGGACTTTCTGTCCGACAGAGCGCCAGAACGCCTCGAGCCTCGCGATGCCGCCGCGGGCGACGCGCTCGGGGTCGAAATAATTGTCCTCGACGCCCCAGATGCGCACGGCGTACTGCGCGAAACGGGCAACATCGTGTTTCAGTACATATTTCATCCACGCGGGTGTGACGATGGCGAGCCCTGCGCCGTGCGCTATGTCATAGAGCGCGCTCAGTTCATGCTCTATGTCGTGCGAGGCCCAGTCTCCCTCGCGTCCGGTATTCAGGAGATTGTTGTGCGCGATCGTGCCGGCCCACATGAGCTCGGCCCAGTCGTCGTACGAGGCCGGATTCGCGAGCACGCGCGGAGCCGCGGCGATGACGGTGCGGAGGGTCGCCTCGATGAGCCTGTCGGTGAACTCGACCGGTTTGGAGTTCGTGAAGTAGCGCTCCATGAGGTGGCACATAATGTCGGTGACGCCGTTGGCGACCTGGGCCGTGGGGAGGGTAACGCAGCGCGCGGGGTTGAGAATCGAGAATCGCGGGAAAAGGCAGTCGGCGTTGACGGCGCGTTTGAGCAGGCCTTCCTCGTTCGTGATGACGGATCCCGGGCTGGATTCGCTGCCCGCCGCGGGGATGGTGAGGACGGTGCCGACCGGGAGCGCCTTCTTCGGGGCCGCCTTGCCGGTGTAGAAATCCCATACATCGCCTGAGTAGGGCACGCCCGCGGCGATCGCCTTCGCGGAATCGATGGCGCTGCCGCCGCCCACCGCGAGGATGAGGTCTATTTTATTGTCGCGGCAGAGTTCGATGCCTTTGTACACCAGGCTGAGGCGCGGGTTCGGTTGGACGCCGCCAAGCTCGAGGTAGGTCAGGCCCGCGCCGGCGAGCTCCTTTCGTATCAGGGGAAGCAGGCCCGAGCGCTCGGCGCTCGGACCGCCGAAGTGCACCAGCACGCGCGTGCCGTACTGCGAGGCGATGCGTCCCACCTCGGCCTCGTGGCTCTTCCCAAAATAAATCATTGTTGGGTTTTGAAATACAAAATCGTCCATGATTTTTCTCCTGCTGGAATCATTTTTAAACAGGCATATTCTAATTATATCTCGGGCGCATGCGCGAGAAGGTAATCTTCGGCCTCCTTGCACCAGAGCCCGTCGTGCTGCGCGGTGATCCTGGCGAGTTCGGCGTAGAAGGGATCGGTCTTGCCCCTCTCTGCGAAATCGGCGATCGCCACGAGGTCGAGCTTTTTGTGGGGGTAGATGAGTTTCTTGCCGCCCGGGATTTTGTCGAGATTGATGGTCGTCTCGGCGACCGCGTTGAGTCCTCCGACATGCGTGATCATGGCTTCGGGCCGCAGAAGCCCTTTCGCCATGAGCGCGAGCGATTCGCGGATATCGTCGGTGTTGCCCCCCGAGGTGCCCACCATGTGGTGCGACTCGTAATGGACATTGTAGAAGTTGAACATCGCCGAGAAGCTCGGATCGGTCGGACCCGCGAAGAAATTGAGGCATCCGTCGTGGGCGAGGAGCTTGTCGGCCATCTCGACGACCGGTTTGACCGGCGCGAACACAAAGACATCGTCGAAGAGCTTCCCGCCATTGAGATCGCGGAGGGTCGCCACAGGGTCGGCTACGTCCTTTGTGTTGACGTAGATCAGCTCGATGCCCTCGGCGCGCGCCGATTCGACGGGAATGAGTTTCTGGGCCCTGTCGAGCCTGACCTGGTCGATGTCGGTGACGACGATGCGCGCCGGTTTTATTCCTCCGTGGATCGCGTAATCGATGGCTCCGAGACCCATGGGCCCCACCGACGCGAGGAGGGCCAGCGAGCCGCCTCCCCGGATGCCCATCTCGTGCATGTATGAACCCGGCTTTGTGTGGTACTGCGCGTGGTAGGCGCCGACGATGCAGGAGACTGGTTCCGAGAGCGAGCCCATGAAGAAGGCGTCGGCCTTGTACTCGAGGAGACAGTCCATCTCCATCACCTCGTTCGGGATGATGATGTAGGTCGCGTCTCCGCCGATGTACTGATATGAGTAGCCGGGCGCCCAGAGCGTGCCTCTGTAGTTGAGGGCCGGCTGGATCGCGAAGGGCATGCCGGGTGAGAACTTGTACGCCCACTTTTTTCCCACCTCGACTATTTCACCGCAGAATTCGTGGCCGATGATGACCGGATTCCGCGCGAGTGGCGCGCGGACGCGCTTGTGCGCGTCTCCCTGCATGGCGAGCTTGTGCGAGGACATGCATATGGAATCGCTCACGACGCGGGCGAGGATTTCGTCGTCTTTCAGTGGCGGCAGCTCGAATTCTTCGAGCCTCAGATCGTTTACGCCATATAATCGGACCGCTTTGGTCTTCATTCAAAACCTCCTATATATTATTTAATATACTAAATTAGGGCATGCCAGGCATCACGGTACGCGTCCAGAGCCGAGGGCGGCAGCATCGGCGACACGAGCGCCTTTTCGATGTGGATGAATCGGGACAACTCCAGAGGATCGATGCCACCGAGCGCGGCGAGGGCCGTCATCGCGGCGCCGAAACTCGTCGCTTCCTGCAGGTCGGTGAGATACACCGAATTGTCGGGAAAGGCCGAGGCCAGGAGCCTGTTGTAGTCGGAGTTGTTGCGGAAACCGCCCTCGGTGAGAATGTCCGCGTTTTTCTTAAGTCCGGTTCTGTGAAGGGCAACTTCGGTTTGGAGGACTATTGAAATGTTGAGCACCGCCTGGGCGGTCCTTGGATCGCACAGGAACGCCGGGATGTTCTTTCGCTGTTCTATGTCCGAGAGAGCGCACTGTGTTCCGTCCTCGACCGCGCGCGCGGTCGAGCCGGGGAACTGTCCCGAGCCGGGCACGATTTCCGGCAGGATGAAGCATTTTTTCTCTCTGAGCACACGCGCGTAATCTTCCCTGTCGGGCTGGGGGAATTCCCGTGGAGCCCTGACCTGGAGATCGGCGATGAGCTGTATCCAAGTCTCGTATTCCTTGCCGCCCAGAAAAATGGCGGTCTTGATCGGCGTGTTCCATGCCGAACGGTTGAAGAAAACGACTTTGCCAAGTTCGTCGGGTTCAAAGCCATATTTTTCGACCGGATGCATGAGAACGCACCAGGTGCCCGTCGAGTTGAGCACGAAGTCGCGGCCGCTCGACACGAGGTGTGGCAGGAGTGAGGCGTTCGAGTCGTGGATGCCGAGGGTGACAAAAGTTTTGGGGGACAGCCCCGTGCGCGCGGCGATTTCGGGGCTGATCGGGCCGAGGACATCCCAGGCCCTCCGGATCGGAGACGGGAGCTTGTCGCGGATGCCGAGCGCGTCGGCGACGCTTGAGTAGTCTTCGTTCCGCCAGTCGAAGAGAAAGGTGTGGCAGCCTATATAGGTGCCTTCGGCCGATGGCTTTCCCGTAAACCTCATGCCCCAGTACTGGGGGTAGGGCAGCACCCAGCGCGCAGAAGCGAAGGCTTCGGGGTACTTTTCCCGAAGGAAAAACAATCCCTTGGCGGGGTTGATGAGCGCGGAGAAGTCCGGCGTGCCCGTCCTGGCCTGGAGTTCCTTTCGCTCGCCCGCGAGGGCGAAGAACTGGTCGTGGAATTCGCGGCTCGTTTCGTGCGTGTAGTAGATGCAGGGCGCGACGGGATTGCCCCTTTCGTCGGTACAGACAAAGGTGGCGCCGTGCGTGCTCACCGCGATGGCCCTGATCGCGTATTCCCGAGAATATTCCCGCAGCACTTGAAGGAACCACTCCTCCATTTCGGCGAGGTTGTGCGTCTCGAACCCGTCGCGCATGAGCGGTGAGAAAACCCGCTTTTTCTCCGCGATCATCGAAAGCTCGGTGGAATAGAGCACAACCTTTTTATTTGTCATCCCGATATCGAGTACCGCAATCGCGTCGGTCATGGTGCCTCCCTTAGCCGATTCTGATTCTCAATTCAGCATCACCTGTCCGCCCGTCACCGGCAGCGCCTGTCCCGTCTCGTAGGCCTGCTCGACGAGGTAATATATCGCCTTGAGGACATCGGGACCATAGCAGCCCCGTCTCATCGGCACCTTCCCCTCGTAGTACGCGCGCACGTCATCGAGGGTCTTCGCGCCGGGGACTTTGCCCGAATTGAGATACTGCACGAAGAGCCCTCTCTGAGGGTCGGACCAGAGCGGCCCGTCGAAGAAATTGCCCGGACAGATCGCGTTGACCTTGATGCGGTAGTCGACGAGTTCGAGCGCGAAGCTCTGCACGAGCCCTATGCCGCCGAACTTGGAGCCTGCGTAGGCGCCGTTCTTGTTCGAGCCTTCAAGGCCGGACTTGGAGTTTATCTGGATGATGTCGGTGTGCCAGTCCGGGGCCCCGAGCCACTGCAGTCTGAGAAGCCGCGCCGCGTGCTGGGCGACATTGAAAAAGCCCACGTAATTCACCTCGTTGACGAGCCTGAAATCTCCAACCGGCTGGTCGAGGACGGAGCCGGCCTTCAGTATCCCTGCGTTCGAGACGACGACGTCCAGCCCTCCGCTCGTCCGTGCGACAGTTTCGAAGGCGCGCCGGACTGAAGTCTCGCTGCTGACATCGATATCGACGGCGAATACCGCCGGGCTGTCGGTTTCCTCGGCGAGTTTTCGGGCAAAGCTCTCGGCGGCCGGGAGGTTTATGTCCGCGATCCACACGGCCGCGCCCGATTGCGCCAGTCCCCGCGCGATCTCGGCCCCGAACCCCTGTGCTCCTCCCGTGACAAAGGCGATCTTGCCTCTCACTACCGAAGCCCTCGCCGCGCTCGACAGGAGGCTCTCGTCGCCGGGAGCGTGTATCGCCGTACGGTAGCGGCGGTCCAGAGGTTCGAGAGGCACGAGGCGGTATTGGGCGATGGTGGCTCCATCCTTGGTCGCGACATCGAGGCAGGTGTCGCCGCCGCGGAGCTGGTTGCGGATACTCTGGGCCTCGTGAGGGGACAAGGCCTTTTTCAGGGCCGCCGCCAGCGCAGCGTCGTCGATCTCCGCGCCGGGGAGAGCGCCTTCGACTGCGAGACTCAGGCTGTCTTTGGGGCAAGGCTGGCCTTCAGCCCGAGACTTCACCATGCAGGAAAACGAGGATTCGGAGAGGATCAGTCCGCGCAGAATGGGCGCGATCGAACCTGGGGAAACGGTTGTTTTCATACATTTTTCTCCTGGAAAAGGGTGTTTGCTCTTTTTTCGAGAGAAGAGGAATCGGAGAAGTCGATTTCCCGTCCCGCGCGGGCGAAGGCGCTGATTCTCTGCTGTAGAGGCAGGCGCGTGAGAGGACCCTCGTCTGAGAAAAGGCCGAAGCGGTGGTCGACCGCGCTGAGCGCCTCGTGGGCGACCATCGCCCACGTCGCGTCGTCGAGGTGCCTGAACTCCGGCTGGAGCAGCTCGGGGCAGTTGAAGGACTGGCGAGGCTGGTTGATGTCGACTCCCGATATTTCCATGAAGCCGTAGCGCCCGCAGAGCTCCTGAAGGCGCAGGAGTTGGGCCTTGGTGTTGCGCGGCGGCATGTAGGTGATCGCGGGGAAGCCGAGTTCCTTGAGCGCGGGCATGAGGTCGTCCAGAATTTCGTCCTCGAATTTTTCCGCCTTCTTGTCGCCCGTGGGCGATTCGGCGACATCGCCGAGGTAGGCGTACGCGGGGATCGCGCCGACGCGCAGCGCAAGCGCGATAGCCTCCGAGACGTCGACGCATTCCTCTTCGGGCTGAATGAATATTTGGTCGAGGAAGCCCGCCTTGAGGGTGCCGAGGAGGTCGTACATGAGATAGGAATTCGCCGGGTCGGACAGCGTGCGCCGCTGGGAATTGGTGAGACGCAGGTCGAGCCGGTGTTCAAGCCAGGCGACGAGGGGCTGTCCCTGGCCCGCGGACGCGAGGATGGACCGGGACACCGCGGCGAGGAGGTGGCGCTCGGTGATGGTGCCTCCCTCGGCGAACTTCGAGGCGGCCACGACGTCTCTCTCGAAATCGATGAGCTGAAGCCCAAGGTCGCCGAGAAGCGTGTTGGCGCGCTCCACCATGCGTTCGGTGCGGGCGTGGCGTGCGCGGCGCACGGGCTCGAGGAAGCTTTCGACCTCCTCGCGCGCCTGGGCGGGCACGCCCTGGATTGTCATGTAGATGATGCCCCTTGAGTCGGGGTTGTTGAGCTTGCGTTCGGTCAGGAGCCGGGCCGTCTTTTCGGGGAAGCGTCGGGCCGCGGCGACGAGCGAGACTCTGAGCTCGAAGCCGGTCACGGCGCCGATGCCGAGCAGCGCGCAGGCGGCGCGCATTTCACCCGCGGCCGCATACGAGTCATGGTCCACCGAACCCGCCACGTCGAGGCCGGCCGCGCGCGCCGCGAGCGCCGCCCGTGCGGGCGTGTAGGGGCTGAAGCTGTAGCAGGTGTGGATGTGGTTGTTCGATTCGCCCGACCGCTTTCCGGGCCGGCCCAGCGCCCGCGCCACTCCGGCCAGCGCCTCGAGGCGCCGCCGGGGCGCCTGTCCGGCGTCGGCGATGATCAACTCAGCGTCATTCAGATCGTTCATCGCTTCCTGTTTCCTCTTTATCACACCCCGGCCCGGTAGCGCCGGGCGATCTCCTGCGAGGTCTGCACGGTCGAAGGGATGTGTCCCCGCAACGGCAGAATTCTCTCATGGATCGTGTCGATTATCCACTCGGGCTGCGGGAAGTAGATGCTCTCGAGTTCCGCGGCCGGCGTGACCCAGTTGCGCGATCCCACAACCGCGACCGGAGCGTCGAGCCAGTCGAACGCGAGTTCCTGCACATTCGAGGCGATGGTGTGCAGCGAGGAGCCGCGCTCCACCGCGTCGGAGGCGAGCACGAGCCGCCCGGTTTTCCGCACGCTCTCGACGAGAGGTCCGTAGTCGAAGGGCGCGATGAAGCGCAGGTCCATGACCTCGGCCGAAACACCGTATTTCTCTTCGAGAATCCGGGCCGCCTCCAGGGCGCGATACAGGGTCGCCCCATAGGTCGCGATGGTGATGTCCTTTCCCGCTTTTCTGACCGCCGGCACTCCTTCGGGAATCTCATAGAAACCTTCGGGCACGCCGTCTTTTTCAAACTGCTCGCCCATGTCGTACAAAAGCTGACTCTCGAGGAAGACGACCGGGTCGGTGCCGCTCAAGGCGAGGTGCATCATGCCCTTGGCGTCGTAAGGCGTCGCGGGGAAATACACTTTTAAGCCCGGGATATGCGCCACGAGAGCCGACCAGTCCTGGCTGTGCTGGGCCCCATACTTGTTTCCGACGGAGACGCGGATGACGAGCGGCATTTTGAGGAGCCCCGCCGACATGGCCTGCCATTTGGAAGCCTGGTTGAATGTCTCGTCGCCCGCGCGGCCCAGGAAATCGCAGTACATGAGTTCGACCACGGCCCGCCCTCCCGAGAGCGCGTAGCCGACGCCGGAGCCGACGATAGCCCCTTCGGAGATCGAGCTGTTGAAGAGGCGTGGATAGGGCAGGGCCTCGGTGAGGCCGCGGTAGACGGCGAACGCGCCGCCCCAGTCGCGGTTCTCCTCTCCCCAGGCGGCCATGGTGGAGTCCTGCCTGAAGTGGTAGAGTAGCGCCTCGAAGATGCCGTCGCGGAGCTGGTAGACTTTGTTTTTGGGAAGAGGCTTGCCTTCCGCATCCAGCGCGAAGCGCGCGCGGCGGGCGATGGACTGCACGCGCGGGTTGTCGTCGCCAGCCTGCAGCATCTCCGACTCCCGGTCTTCGAGTTTGAGTACTTTCTTGTTGGAATACATGACCGATTCGATGAATCTGCCGTCGGCGCGAGGGCAGGCATCCTCGTTCGTCGCGAGCTTGACCGCCTCGAAAATCGTGGCGTGAATTCCTTCGCGCATGGCATTGAGCTCCGCTTCTGCAAGAATGCCGTTCTCCATGAGATAGTTCGAGAATTCGACGATGGAATCGTTGTTCTGCCATTCCTCGACCTCCTCCTTCGTGCGGTAGCTCGAGGCGTCGCTGGGAGAGTGGCCGGAGATTCGGTAGGTGACGGTATCGAGAAGTGCGGGCCCCTTACCTTCGAGGAGTATTTTTTTCTTTCTGAGCACGGCGTCGGCCACCGCGAGCGGATCGAGTCCGTCCACGCGTTCGGCGTGCATGGCGTCGGGATTGACGCCGGCCCCGACGCGCGCGAGGACGCCGTAGCCCATGGTCTCGCCGTAGGTCTGGCCACCCATGCCGTAGAAGTTGTTGAAGAAGTTGAAGAGGAGGGGAGGCGCGCCTCCGGCGGATTCGGGCCACAGGGTCCGGTACTGGTCCATGGAGGCCATCGTCATGGCTTCCCATACGGGGCCGCAGCCCATGGACGCGTCGCCGATGTTCGCGATGACGATGCCGGGCTTCCTGTTGATGCGCTTGAAGAGCGCCGAGCCCAGGGCGATGTCGGCCGAGCCGCCAACGATCGCGTTGTTCGGCATCGAGCCGAAGGGCAGGAAAAAGGCGTGCATCGAGCCGCCCATGCCCCTGTTGAAGCCGGCCTTGCGCGCGAAAATTTCGGCGAGGGTGCCGAACACGATGAAATTGCGCGCGAGGGTGAAGGTGTCTGTGTGAGGCATGCGCTTCGCGTAGCCGAAGGTCTCCCCGCCGAGCCACGCTTCCATGACCGAGACGAGCTTCGCGTCGTCGAGCTTGCGTACCGCGGAGAGGCATTTGGCGAGGATCTCGCCGTGGCTCCGGTGCGAGCCGAAGATGAAGTCGTCGGGATCGAGGGCCGCGGCCTGTCCCACCACCGCGGCTTCCTGCCCGATGGAGAGGTGGGCGGGCCCCTTGTGGTTGTATTCGATGCCTTCCCAGGCCCCCATCGTCTTGAAGGTGTTGAGCATCGTCTCGAATTCGCGCACCACGATCATGTCGTGGAGCATCGCGAGGAGGCCCGCCTTGCCGAAGCGCGCCAGCTCTTCCTTGATGTTCCTCTTATATTGATTGAGGGGAATTTCGGCGATTTTAAGAGTTCCCGATTTGCGAACCGCGCTCGGTTCGATCGTCATCGATTTCGGCATATCTATACTCCTTTTCGAATCTGCGTCGGATTAATGCGCGCTCCACGCGGCTTCCCGGATGACTTCCGATACGGTCGGGTGGGGGAAGACCATGTTCTGAAGCGCGGAGAGCGGCAGCCTGCGTTCGAGCGTCAACGCCGCGCCCCATATGTGCTCGGAGGCGTACGCGCCCAGCATGTGGACGCCCAATATCCTCTGGCCTGTTTTTTCAAAGATAATTTTGACGGAGCCGGGCGAGCTGAAGCCGTTTTCGGCGATAAAGCGCCCCGAGACGCCGTAGGGGGTCCGGATGACGCTTACGTCGTAGCCCCTCGCCTTCGCTTCGTCCTCCGTATAGCCGACGCCGGCCGCTTCCGGCAGGGAGAAAAGGGCCCAGGGAACAGTTTCGGGCACGAACTCCTGGGCGCTGCGTTCTCCCCCGCGGGTGGCGAGAATATCCGCGACCGCGACTTCGGCCATGCGGTACGCGGCGTGGGCGAGCTGACTCTTCCCCGTGACGTCGCCGATTGCCCACAGGCCGGGAAGGTTCGTGCGCTGGCGGGCGTCCGTCGCGACCGCGCGGTTTTTTATCTCGAGTCCTATTTCCTGCGCCCCCCATCCCTCGGTGTTGGCCTTCCTCCCCACGGACATGAGGACGACGTCGGCTTCCACCGAACCTTTTTCGCCATTCTTCATCTCATAGGCGACCTTCTGACCCTCGACGGAGGTGACTTTTGCCCCGAGCGTGAAGGTGACTTGTTTGAGCGCGTTCCTCAGCATCATGGCCATCTGCCTGTCCATGACGGGGACGATTTCGTCCATCATCTCGACGATGGTGACTTTCGAGCCGAACGAGGAAAAGAGGCTCGCGAATTCGAGACCGATCACGCCGCCACCGATGACGCAGAGCCTCTGCGGAATCTCCTTCAGCGAGAGCATGCCGGTCGAATCGAGTACCGCCGGGTTCCCTTTTGCGCCGGGAATCGGCGGGATGACGGGCGAGGACCCCGTCGCGATGATGAGGTTGTCGGCGTCGAGGAGAACGGGTTCGGCGGCGCCGTGTTCCACCGCGACGCTGTGCGGGCCCGTGAGCTTTCCCTGGCCGCGCACGATTTCGACCTCTCCCTTTTTCAGGGTGAGTTCCAGCGCGCGGCGAAGGCGGGTCACTACTTCGTCCTTCCATGCCACGACGCGCGGCCAGTTGACGCGCGCGCCGTCGGTCTCGACGCCGAAGGCCGTTCCCTCGCGGGCGTGGGCGTAGAGCTTCGCGCTGTTGAGGAAGGTCTTGGTCGGCACGCAGCCGATGTTGAGGCAGGTTCCGCCCAGGTCGGTCTTTTCGACGAGGGCGACTTTCAGCTTCTCCGCGGCGAGGCGCTCGGCGGCCAGATAGCCTCCGGGTCCCGCCCCAAGGATGACCACATCATAATGAGCCATATTCTTTCTCTCCATCTAAAAAGACATGAATAGAAAATCGATGTCGGCGATGACCTCCACGAGGCGCTTCAGGAAGCGCGCGGCGTAGGCGCCGTCTATAACCTGATGGTCCGACGTGAGCGAAAGTCCGATGCGCATGCGCGTTTCTATACCTTTGTCCGTCTGGACAAGGGTCGGCCTCACCGTGCATACGCCCAGAATCGCGGTCTCGGGCGCGTTGATCACAGGCGTGAACTGATCGATGCCGTAGGCGCCGAGGTTCGTCACCGTGAATGTCGAGCCGGAGAGCGAATCGGGAGAGGCGCTGCCGTTTTGGCAGGCCTGGGCCAGTCTCTTGACTTCCTTCGAGAGTCCCGTGAGCGGCAGGGCCTGCGCATTTTTCACCACGGGCACCATGAGCCCTCGCGGTGTGTCGACCGCCACGCCCAGGTGGACGGGCCTATAGAGCTGGAGCGCTCCCTCGACGAGGTGCGCGTTGAATTCCGGGAATTCGGGCAGCACTTTGATCGTCGCGGCCAACACCAGGTCTCCGATCGTGATGCCCGCGATGTCCGGGTTCTTCTGCGCCTTGAACCTGGCGCGGAGGGCGAGGAGGCGTTCCGCGTCCGCGGTACAGTGTTCGGTGTACTGGGCGGTAGTCTGGATGGAATTGAACATGCGCGCCGCGATCCGTTTGCGCACGCCGATGAGCGGCACGGTCTCGAATTCCTGGGCCGCCCCGGCGATGGCCTGGACGGTTTCTTGGGGGGGACGCGCCTCGGCCGCGCGCGGAGCCGTCGCCTCAAGGGAGGCCGCGACGACATCGCGCTCTAGAATCCTGCCCCCAGGTCCGCTGCCCTGAGTGACGGCGCCGACGCTCACGCCTAGCCGGGACATCGCCTGCCTCGCTCGGGGGCTGGCATGCTTGTCCACGCCGCCAGCCAAAGATGGGGCCGGCGCGGCCTCCGAAATCTTCGAGGCCTCTGGTGAGGTGGTCGGGGCGCCCGCTTTTGTTTCTGAGGAAGGGCCGGTCCGCGCGGCGTCCGGCGCCGCAGCCGCCTGGGCTGCCCTCGTTTCTCCCGCCGGGGAAGTCCGCCCCGCTTCAGGGCCTTGTTGCCAAACCTCTCCGGGCTCGCCGATCACGGCGATAGGTTCGAGGACGGGCACATCGTCGCCCACCTTGCGCAGGAGCGCGAGCACCGTGCCCTCTACGCCGGCAGGCACGTCCATCGTCGCCTTGTCGGTCTCGATTTCGCACAGGACCGAGTCTTTCGCGATCCGGTCACCCGGCTTCACTTTCCACGAAAGGATGACACTCGATTCCACCGTATTGCCGAGTTTCGGCATAATGATCTTTGTCGCCATACTTTGTTCTTCCTCTCTTTGTTTATGTGAGGAGCACTTCGAGCCCTTCGGCCTGGAGCGCCTCTATCGCTTCTTTGGACAGACCTGTATCGGAGATGATGCCGTGCACAGAGTTGAGCGGCAGCACACTGACGAAGCCGACCTTGCCGAATTTCGATGAATCCGCGACGAGCCAGGTGATCTCGGCGCGCGCACTCATGGCCCGTACGATTTCCGCGCCTTCGGTGAGCTGGGTCGTCATCCCGCGCGCCACCGAAAAACCATCGGTCCCCACAAACGCGAGCCTCGCATTAAAACGCTCAAGGCTCTTGGCGGCGATTGGTCCGACGAGGGATTCGGTCTCCCGACGGAATCCCCCTCCCGTCAGGATCAGATTCAGAGTCGGGTTAGTGCGTGAGTAGGAGAACGCGAGCATGGAGTTGGTTACAATCTGGACATCCTGTTTACCGACGAGATATCTCGTGATGAGCGCGGTGGTGGTGCCCGCCTCGATCATGATGCGGTCGCCGTCGCAGACGAGTTCGGCGGCACGCTTTGCGATGCGCTGCTTCTCCTCCGTGTGGAGTCGCTGGTGTTCGAGTATGCTGCGGTGGATGGCGGGCGATGCGCCCCCGCGCATGCGCATGAGGTAACCCCGGTTTTCCAGGGTCGAGAGATCACCGCGGATGGTCACTTCCGAGACTCCCAGCGCGGCGGCCAGCTCGGAAACCGCGATATAGGAGCGGTCGGCGAGCAGCTCGACGATGGCGCGCTCCCGCTCACTAAGATCAAATCGCATGGTCTTCCTCCGAAATAATTCGGATTGTCTTTCTAAGAACCTTCGTATATACTTCGAAATTCTTTCTTTTACTATAACACTTCGAAAAAACGTATGCAAGTCAAGTTTGACAAAAAAATGATGTAATCGTTTGTATTTTTCACTCTTGACAGAATGAAAAGCAGCCTAGAGAATATTCCTGTAGTATGTAAACGTATACATGAAGGCGAAGCGAATGGCGCACCAAACGGTGTCAAGGAGAGGGATAAAGTAGGCAAGATCGTTGTGATCGGCTATAATTCTGGAGCCTCGCGGGTCGCCGCGGTTCGCTAGGTTGTAGCGCCCGGCACGCGGAAATGCTTTGTTTGAAGGGCAGGTGTCCCCGCTTATCCCGCCGAAGGTTGATGGAGATGAAAAGATTATGATAGCAGCGTGCGGCGAAAGTTTGATCGATATGGTGCCTTCCGCACACGGGAGGAATCTCTTTGAGGCCTGTCCCGGAGGCTGTCCTTACAACAGCGCGATCGCCGCGGCGAGACTCGGCGTTTCCACCTGGTTTGTGGGAAAGACGTCGAGGGATTTTCTTGGCGACAGGATTGTCGCCAAATTGCAGGATTCGGGAGTCGACACTTCGCTGCTCGCGCGCAGCAGTCAGGCGGTCACTTTGGCTTTTGTCGAGCGCGATGCCGCCGGCAACGCAAACTATGCCTTTTACTCGGCGGACGCGGCCGACCGTTTTGTCCTGCCTTCGGACTTGCCGGCGAAGTTGCCAGAACAGGTCATCTTTCTTCTCGTCGGTTCCATCTCTCTTATGCAAGAGCCGTCGCGCTCGACGATTCTCTCTCTGATAGAGCGTGAACATGTTCAGAAACTCATAAGTTTCGACCCGAATATCAGACCGAGCCTCATTCAGTCAAAACCCGAATATCGGGGCCGTTTTGAATGGATCTGTCAGCGCAGCGCGATTGTGAAGGCGAGCGATTCGGACCTCGAGTGGGTCTACGGAATGCCCGCGGAAGAGGCGGCCGCGAAGGTGCTGGCATTGGGGCCGGAACTTGTGGCGCTCACAAAGGGGGAGCGTGGCGCGGTCTTCTTAACCAGGCGACACCGCGTCGAACTGCCCGCAGTGAAGGTGAAGGTCGTCGATACGATCGGCGCGGGCGACAGCTTCCACGCGGCGCTTCTCGCGGGACTTGGATGGCTCAAGGTGCGCGACCGCGACAGCCTCGCCTCATTGAGCGAAGACAGTCTCAGGGCGGCGCTGCGCCTCGCCACGGCGGTTGCCGCACTCGACTGCACGACGCGCGGCGCCGAGCCGCCCACGCTGCACGAACTGGCCGTATCCGATCCGGAAGCGGTGCGGATCGCCCCCGGATTCATCCCGACATTCAATACCAAGGAGCGCATATGCTGATCGGAATAAAACCCTGCATTTCGGCGGAATTACTTTCGGCGCTCTACCGGATGGGGCACGGCGACGAGATCGTCCTCGCCGACGCTTTCTTCTGCGGCGACGCGCTCAATCCGCGCGTGATACGCGCCGACGGCATTCTGAGGCTCATCAATCTCGACAGCTATGTTGATGCGCCCGTGACCATGATGCAGCCTTCGGCGGGAGATGTCCTTGATCCGGAGGCCGAACTTCGCTACCGCCAAGTCATTGATCGCTATTGGCCCGATACGCCGCCGATAGCGCGTATGGAACGCTTTGCCTTTTATGAAAGGGCGAAGAAGGCGTTCGCGGTGGTTATGACCGGCGAGACAGTCAAATATGGCAACATTATTCTGAAGAAAGGGGTGCCGCCCGTCTCCGATTAAATCGAGGGCAAAAGGGCGTTATCGGCTATGGAACAGGCAGCGGGTTCTCTTCTTTCGATAGCGATTCTCATGGTCGCTGGCTATGCGCTCGCGAGGCGAGGCTGGCTGGGGGAGCGCGCCGTCGAAGGGCTCAAAAGGCTCATCACGAACCTGACGCTGCCCCTGCTTTTGTTTCGCGCTTTCCTGCAGCTGAGGCCCAACGGAAGAAACGTTCTGCTCGCCGCGCTCGTCTTCGCCGCCTGCGCCGTCATGGGGCTCCTCGGGGCGCTGCTCAGCCGTGTGGCCCGTACTCCAAAGCCCGAGACGCGCCTCCTGTTCCAGGGCTTTGAGGCGGGCATGCTCGGCTATGCGCTCTACGCGGGGTATCACGGAAGCGAGCATCTTTCATCCTTTGCCGCCCTCGATATGGGGCAGGTTATCTATGTGTTCACGGTCCTCATGGCCCAGATGAGTATGGCCGCCGTGGGGCGAGGCACTGAGAAGCCGAAATTTCCCTGGCGTGACGTCGCGAACTCCAAGGTGCTCTGGGCGATAGTGGGCGGCATAGCGCTCTCCCTCCTTGCTCCTGGTTTTTCGGAAGTCTTGGCGGTTCGGAGCGGATTGACGCGCGCAATCTTCGATACTGTAGGCGGCCTGACGACACCGTTGGTCTGCCTTGTGATCGGCGCTTCGCTCAGCGCGGGAATTGTCGCGGATAAGGCTCTTGTACGGGTGGTAGCCGCGCGCGCCGTGGTCGCGGTCGGTATCGGGCTCGTATTCGCGTACCTGATTGTGCCGGCGCTGGGCTTTTCCGGCTGGCACGCGCGCGCGGCGATGATGCTGTTTGTCCTGCCGCCCCCTTTCGTCATTCCCGTATACCACAGGGGCAACGAGCGGTTTGTCGGCAGTGTGCTCACTTTGTTCACGCTTGTCTCCGTGGTGCTGATCGCGGTGCTCGCAGTCGCGGGGGTCGTGTGATGGCACACAGCACTATAACCATACGCAATGTCGCGGAGCGAGCGAATGTGTCCACGGCCACGGTCTCACGGGTGCTCAACAACGATCCCCGCGTGCGAAGTGAGACAAAGGCTGTCGTGCTGGAGGCGATGGAATCGCTCGGGTACAAGATCAATTTTGTGGCCCGCAGCCTCAAGACGAACCGGACCCACACGATTGGCGTTCTCGCCCCGGACCTCTCAGGTGATTTTTTCATGTTCATCGCGGAGAGCATGAGCCGGGAGCTGACCCTGCGCGGTTACTCCATCGTCGTGGGCACATCGCGGGACTCGGAGGAAGAAGAGGCGAAGCGCCTGCGACACCTCGCCGAGCGCCTCGTCGACGGTGTGGTCCTCATCCCCATAGGAAGTTCGAGCGCCTATCTTCCGCAGATCTCCGCCCTGAACATTCCCATCGTCTTCGTCGACCGCGGGTTTGTGGGCTATGAGGCCGATCAGGTGCTCGTCGACAATGAGGGCGGGGCCTATGAAGCCGTGCGGGCTCTGATCAGGGAAGGCCATCGCCGCATTGGTTTCCTCGGAGGAAAGCCCGAAGTGACGACCGCGGGCGAGCGCTTTGCCGGCTACCGCCGGGCGATGGAGGAAACGGGGCTCGAGATCGAGCAGCGCTATGTGCGCTTCGGCCACCCCACACTCCCCTTCGGCTATCGTACCATGGAGGAGATCGTGAAGGACCCGGATTCGCCGGATACATGGTTTGTCGTCAACCTGTTCGCGCACTTGGGCGCGACCAATTATCTCGTCTCCGAGGGAGGGGAGATGGCGCGCCGGATCACCTTCGCGGCCTTCGACGAGATGCCCTATTCTCCGCTCCTGAGGTATTGCCGGTACGCCGTGCAGCAGCCGATCGCCGAGATGGGCAAGGCCGCCGCGAACCTCATCATCGACAGGATTGAAGGGAAGGGACCGCCTGGACCGCAGATTCTTCGGTTCAAGACGCGATTGATACAACACACGCTCGCACGCTGAGCGCCGAGATGAATCTATCGGAGGAATAACATGGAACAAGCAAGAGATTTCGCTTTGCAGCAGCCCAGAAACAGGCTTAAGGGGAGCGCGCCGAAGATCGGGCTCCGCCCCGTGATCGACGGCAGGCGTAGGGGTGTCCGGGAATCGCTGGAAGATGTCACCATGGGCATGGCGAAGGCGGCGGCGAGGCTCATCTCCGAGAATCTCCGTCATCCCACGGGGGAAAAGATCGAGTGCGTCATCGCCGATTCCACGATAGGGGGCGTGGCCGAGGCGGCCGCCTGTGCCGAAAAATTCGCCCGGGAGGGAGTGGCGGTCACCCTCACCGTGACTCCCTGCTGGTGTTATGGCTCCGAGACGATGGATACGGACCCCCTCACCGTGAAGGCGGTGTGGGGATTCAACGGCACGGACCGCCCCGGGGCGGTGTATCTGGCGGCGGTGCTCGCGGCGCACTCCCAGATGGGCCTCCCGGCGTTCGGCATTTACGGCCACGATGTCCAGGACCTCAGCGATGTGGACAGAATATCGGCCGACGTCGCGGAGAAGATTCTCCGCTTCGCGCGCGCGGGCATCGCGGCGGCGTGGATGCGCGGGAAGAGCTACCTCTCCGTCGGGTCGGTAGCCATGGGGATCGCGGGATCGATAGTCAATCCAGATTTCTTCCGTCAATACCTGGGCATGCGCAACGAGTATGTCGACATGAGCGAAATAACCCGCCGCGTCGAGGAGAAGATATATTCGGAGGCCGAGTTCCACCGCGCGATGGAGTGGGTCAAGGCCCACTGCGTCGAGGGGCCCGACAACAATCCTCCCGAGCAGCAGCATTCCCGCGCCCGCAAGGACAAGGTCTGGCAGATGAGCGCGAAGATGGCCCTCATCGTGCGCGACCTGATGGTCGGCAACCCCGATCTGCGCCGCAAGGGCCTCATAGAGGAATCGCTCGGCCACAACGCCATCCTCGCGGGCTTCCAGGGGCAGCGGCAGTGGACCGACCATTTCCCCAACGGCGATTTCCTCGAGACGATACTCAACTCGAGCTTCGACTGGACGGGCATACGCCAGCCCTACCTCGTCGCGACGGAGAATGATTCCCTGAATGGCGTTTCCATGCTCTTCGGACATCTTCTGACGGGGAGCGCGCAGATTTTCTCGGATGTGCGCACCTACTGGAGCCCCGAGGCGGTTCAGCGCGTCACCGGATGGAAGCCGTCGGGGATTGCCGAGCACGGCTTCATCCACCTCATCAATTCGGGCGCGACCTGTCTCGACGGCACTGGCTGCGAGCGTCTCAACGGCCAGCCCGCGATGAAGCCCTGGTGGCAGGTCGAGTCCGGGGAGGCCAAGGCGGCGCTCAAGGCGACGCAGTGGCGCTACGCGAGCCTCGGCTACTTCCGCGGCGGCGGCTATTCGTCCGATTTCCTGACCGAAGGCGGCATGCCGGTCACCATGACCCGCGTCAACCTCGTGAAGGGCCTCGGGCCCATGATCCAGATCGCGGAAGGGTTCACCGCGACCCTGCCGAAGGAAGTCCACGACACTCTCGATCTGCGTACCGACCCGACCTGGCCGACCACCTGGTTTGTGCCGCGCCTCACCGGGAATGGCCCCTTCAGGGACGTCTACTCCGTGATGGCGAACTGGGGGGCGAACCACGGGGCGATTTCGTATGGGCATATCGGCGCCGACCTCGTGAGTCTCGCCTCGATCCTGCGAATTCCCGTGGCGATGCACAACGTACCCGCCGAGAAGATTTTCAGACCGAGCTACTGGAACGCGTTCGGCATGGACCCCGAAGGGTCGGATTACCGGGCATGTTCGGCGCTTGGGCCTCTGTATAAGTGAACGGTGAAAGTTGCACTATAATCGTCTGAAAAAGGCGATATTGAGGCGGCGCACCGGGATCGCAGGCAGCGGTTCCGGTGCGCCGTCATTCTATTGAGCAAAAGATATCAAAATAAATCTTGCGCTTTTATCAAAAGACAGTATACAATATTTAGCTTTTTGTGATTTGGTATGAGCCCCGTAACAGGGGCGAATAAGGCAACTTGGCTGTCTGAGGTTTTTCGATTCGAGTATGGCAAAAAAATCAGCTCAAAACGATTATCTGACCACGATTGTCGGCTATCTCTCCCGCTATAGAACGCTCGCCTTGCCCGGGCTGGGGGTGATGCTCCTCATCACCGTGGGTCAGCTCGCGGGGCCTTACATACTCAAACAGATTATCGATGTCGCGGTTCCGAAAGGGGATACGGGGCTTCTTCTGAAGTATGCCTTTGCTTTTCTCGGCATCGTGTCGGTGACGGGAGCATTGAGTTATGTGGGCATGATCCTCTTGGCCCGTCTTGGACTTTCAATTGTGACGCTGATAAAACAGGACATTTTTTCGCATCTTTTAAAACTGCCTATGTCGTTCTTCGACAAACATCCCGTGGGAGAGCTCATGTCCAGGACGGAGACCGACACCGAGCGCGTGCGGGATATGTTCTCGAACTTGGGAGCGAACCTCATCGTGAATATTCTTACGATGGTCGGTATTTTTGGGGTGACTTTCGCTTTGGTGCCGAAGCTCGCGCTCATAATGATGGGCGTTTCCGCCGCCCTTCTCACTATTCTTATAGTGTTTTTTGCGAAGATCTTTCCTCTGTATGAAAAGGCACGCTCTTTTTACGCCGCAATCACCGCAAAAGTGACGGAATTTGTCCAGGGCATCGAAGTCCTGAAAGCGTATGGAAGGACTGGCTGGGCCGAAGCTGAACTCGATGTCCAGGCAAAACAGAGGGTATCGCTCGAGGTCCGGATTTCGCTCATAGAATATTCGATGATGTCGGCGTTGGAGGCCCTGATAGGCCCCTTGTTCATTGTCGCGCTGCTCCTGCTCTATGCGCCGAAGGTGCTCGCGGGTACCATGACCCTCGGCATGATCCTCCTCTTTGTCGAGTACGGCGCCAGGCTCCTCAGGCCTATCGCGGAGATTGCGGAGAGCCTCCGGAGCCTTCAGCAGGCCCGCACCTCGCTTTCGCGGATTCGGAAGATCATGGCGACCCCGGAAGAGCCGAACAGGGGTTCCGGCACGGCTCCGACCCTCGATCACGAAATTCGCTTCGACCATGTGTGGTTCGCGTACGAAGGAGAAGAGTGGATTCTCCGCGACCTCTCGTTTGTCATCCCCAAGGGCAGCTTTTCCGCCATCGTCGGCGCGAGCGGCTCCGGAAAGTCCACGACCATCAGCCTCATCTGCGGCTTTGCCCATCCACAGAAGGGGCACATACTCATCGACGGGATTCCTCTCGATGAAATTGACATCAGCGCGTGGCGCACGCATATCGGTCTTGTTTTACAGGAATCGTTCCTGTTTCCGGTGTCGGTGCTCGAGAATACAAGGCTCTACCATGAAGAGATAACAGAACCCGAAGTGCAGACCGCGATATCGGTCGTCCACGCGGATGACGCGATAGCCTCACTCCCCGAGGGGCTCGCGACGAACCTCTGGGAGAGAGGAGGGAACCTTTCTTCCGGTGAGCGCCAGCTCGTCTCCTTCGCGAGAGCGCTGGCGGCCCATCCCCAGCTCATTTTGCTCGATGAGGCGACGAGCAATGTGGACATGACGACCGAAAAGCATATCAAGGAGAGCATGGACATTCTCCGGAGGGGCAGGACGATGATCGTGGTCGCGCACCGTCTCTCTTCGGTACTCAAGGCCGACACGATTTTCTTCCTGAGCGATGGGCAACTGATTGCGCAAGGGACCCATGACAGCCTCTACGAGAATCTGCCGGCGTATCGTCTCCTCGTGGACCAACAGTTCCCGGCGGGGAAGAGGGTGCGCGCATGAAATCTCTACGCAACGGGAAGGCGGAGAGGAGTTCTTCTCCCCGTCCCGGCAAAGGCGCCACTCAGCGTCCAACCTTGCCAAGGTTCTACCACATCCACTGGATCCGTGAAGTGTGGCGCGAACGCCAGGGGCTTATCTGGCTCCTTCTCTTCCTGACGCTTCTGTCGAGCGCGGTGGCGGTCGCCTTTCCTCTGTTGACGAAGCAGCTCTTTGACCTTCTGGAGCACGCGATCGATACCAAGATGAGCGAAGATGCCGCCATGGCCCAGGTGAGGCGCATCGCGCTGTATTTTGTGGCGCTCGGCGTGGCTGGTTTTATCTCGGGGACATTTCCGGGTATCCGGGGCGCCCTGAACATCGTCTTCGATTATTTCGTCAGAAGGAGGTATTTCGGCGAAGTCGCCCGGAAAGATATGCGATTCTTCAGCAAATTCCGCTCTGGCGACGTGATCACGCGCCTCACTTCGGATATCTCGGATTTCCCGAAACTGTCCTGGTTCCTCTGTTCTGGCATTTTCCGGGCGGTCGAGTCGGCGAGCAAAGTCACCTTCTGCGTCGCCGCGATGCTCAGCCTCGACTGGAGGCTCGCGCTGGCGTCGCTCGCGCCCCTGCCCGTCATGCTTTTTATTTTCACCCGTACTCAGAACGCCATATACGACCGCGTCAACAAGAACGAGCAGGCGATCTCCGCCATCAACAACCAGCTTGAGATGAGTTTTTCCGGCGTCCGCGTCATCAAGGCCTTCGCGAGCGAAGGAAAGTACACAAAATTCTTCCAGGATGCCCTCGCGCGCCGCTTTGAAACTGAGATGGGCGTCATAAAGCTCGAGACAGTGATGCAGCTCATCTACCAGTACATAGATTACGTGGCCCAGATTGCCCTCGTATTTGTGGGCGGTCTCATGGTCACCAAACACACGATCTCAATAGGGACTTTTTACGCTTTCTACAATTACCTCAATATGCTCATCTACCCCGTCCTCGATATACCGCAGCTTTTCGTGTTCGGGAAGCGCGCCTTCGTGAACATCGACAGGCTGGAAGAGATGCGCGACTATACCCCGGATGAAAAAGAAGGGCACAAGAGAAAAGCGGGACTACCCGCAGAGAGCGACGGCCAGGCTGTGCCGGCAGAGTCCCCAGGGGACGTATCGGGAGCGCCCAAGCCTCCTTCGCCCCTGCGATCCCTGCGCTTTGAAAAAGCGACGGTGTATTACGAACACAAGCATAAACCCGCGATCGCCGACATCAAGTTCGAGGTCCTCCCTGGGGAGAAGATCCTTGTCATCGGACCTGTCGGTTCCGGCAAGACGACCCTCGTCAAGACTGCTCTTGGCTTACTGGAACCTCGAAGCGGCCGCGTGTCCATCAACGGAAAATCCGTGCGTGCCCTGGATCCCGAAGAGCGGCGGGGCCTCATCGGCTATGTCCCCCAGGATCCTCTCCTCTTCAGCGGGACTATACGCGACAACATCCTCTTTGGATGCCGCGAGGGACAGACCCTGCCCGAAGGCGAGCTGGCGCGCCTTATCGAGGTCGCGCGGCTCTCCGATGAGGTCGCGGCCTTCCCCGATGGCCTCGAGACCAAGCTCGGCCAGCGCGGCACCAGCGTGTCAGGAGGCCAGAAGCAGAGAATCGCCATCGCGCGGGCCCTCGCGGGCTATCCTTCTCTCCTCCTCCTTGACGACATGACCGCATCCCTCGACACCAACAACGAAGAGGCGCTCTGGCGCTCGCTCGCCGAGATGCCTGAATTTACCCGGGCGGCGGTGATCGCCGTCTCACACCGCCTCTCGAGCATCCAGTATGTCGACCGCGTCCTCTTTTTGAAAAACGGGCGCATTGCCGGATTCGGGGAGCATTCCGAGCTTATGGCAAATAACGCCCCTTACCGCGAATTCGTCGCCGAACACGTGCGGATGCCGGGGGAGTGAAGAAATAAATTAGGGGTTCCTGAATAACTCGCTATTCGCTTTTTCAAGCAACCATAGGCTGCGTGAATAAACAGAAAGCGAGTTATTCAGGAACCCCAAGCATGACATTATTTCTTGTGGTTTTCTAAGATTGAAATAAAAAATCATCATCCAGTGTCAACGGCTACACGAAATGCACTTTGCTTGTGTGACCAACCGTTAGTGGCCGCCTCCTCCGGACATTGCGCTCAGGTCCAGACCATATTCGGCCTTAATATCCACCTTTTTCGCCTGTGTCATAAAAGCGATATATGCCATGTACTGGTTGAGATGCGGATAATTGGGCATTGATCTTGCAAACGAGAGAAATTCTTCGTAAGTTTGGGGGTCACCGCATAATTTATCACGCACGGCAGTATTCATTTTCAGCAAAGGGTCGCTGATGGAAGCATCCAAGTCTTTGTATGCCTTGAGTACTTCTTTGCTCACATCGCCTTTGGGCAGAACATCGATCACTGTCCTTGCCGCCGCATAACCCGATTGGAGCGCGTATTCGAATCCGGCGCCGGAATAACAATTGATATGACTTCCGGCATCCCCTACGGCGAGGATGCCATTTCCGTATATATTATCGGGAACCTTCCGGCACGTGGGCAATCGCCAACCCTTGATCTCGCCCAACAACCGGGCCTCGCCTAAACGTTCCTGGCCGATCTTTGTGTTATCCCTCCACCATGTAAAGTAATCTTCCAAACGGCGGTTGCCTCGTTTGAGGTTTTCTTCCGGAATAAAGACACCAACGTTGGCCGTCCCCTCTCCTTCGACAAAGCACCACATATATCCACCGGGATAAAAGATTTCATCAGGATAGTGCTCTTCGATCAAACCGGGCACGAGGCCGCGGACGCCCTCGAAGTAGCCTCGGGCTCCGAGAAACACATAATCTTTATCATCATTGTAAATCCCAAAGGGCCTGCCTAAATCGTGATGCGCTCCGTTGGCCAAAATGACGATGTCGGAACGAATCTCTACTTCCTTGCCGCCATATATGGCTCTGACGCCTTTTGCGTAGTCCCGCTCGCGGATGATTTCCGTCACCTCAAAATTCTCCAGGAAATCCGCGCCGCCATTAATGGCGCCGCGGCGGAGCAAATCGTCAATCACGCGCCGCTGGGTAAGGAATGTGCCGGGCTGCTCGGCGCCATTATCAAATGTAGCAAGCTCTTCCTTGACACCGCTGAACCGAGCGCCTCGTATTCCGCCGCTACGAAGCCTCAGCGCTTCGTCATAGATACCCATATCTTTATATACCTTGGTGACAAAAACACCGCCTTGCGCGTCACCGCATGCTTTGTCACGCGGCCAGGATTCTTTATCGACCAAAAGCACGTCCACGCCGCCGCGTGCAAGATAAAATGCGGCGGAAGAACCGGAGGGACCTGAGCCAACTACAATCACTTGTCGCCTGTTAACCATTTCAGTAGCCTCCTTTCCCAGCACTCACCATTGTGATGACATCACCCTTTGGACACACGGTACGGCAAATACCACAGCCGATACATTTGCTGGCATCTACCTCGCTGAATCCACATTGCAGGCAGCGCTTGACCTCTACACCAATGACCTCTTTAGAGTATTCGGTCTCCACCTCGTCAAAATTTTTGATGCGGTCTTCAGGGGCTACCATAGGCATGGGAGGGCGCGCAATCTTGAAACGGTTTGCCGGATATCGTTTATCATAGTCTTCTGCGGCCACCAATTCGTGGTCAGCAGAGGCCGTTTTTACTTCGCGGCCCTGGATTTTCGCATCTGTTTTCCTGGCTGCTTTGATGCCCGATGCCATTGCATCCACCACCGAACAAGCACTGCTCACGATGTCGCCCGCGAAATCGATATTCTCATCATCCGCATATTCTTGCCAGAACTTGTCCGGGGCCTGACCGATCGCCACGATTACCATATCAGCGGGCAGCGTCATCGTTTGGCTGGCGTCTATCTCAAAAGATATCTTTCCGTCCTGGGCCTTTTCAAATTTGTTCACCTTGGAAAGCCTTACGCCAGTCATTTCATTGTGGGCGCCCGCGAACTGTTTGGGCGACCAGCCTTCCATTAATTTGATTCCTTCTTCCATCGCCTCCGCCAACTCCCACGGATGACAGGGAACATTTTCGCCGCTCTCCAGACACACACAGGTTACGCTTTTTGCCCCTAAACGCACGGCTGTTCTGGCACAGTCAACGGCCACGCTGCCACCGCCAATAACCACCACATCGCCGTTACGTACAAATTCCTGTCCCGGATGACGCCAGATATCCTGGTCGTGATTCACACGCTCCATAAAGTGCAACGCGGTCAAAACGCCTTCCTTGCGCCATCCGTCGATCATGAGCTCCTTGGAATGCGAGGCGCCGGCAGCGACAATGATACTGTCAAAGTGTTTTTTCAGTTCTTCGATATGCGTCTTGGAGATCCGCACACCCATGACAAACTTGATACCAGCCTTTTCCAGCCTGGCGACATCCCGTTCAATGACATCCCTTGGCAGACGGAATTTTGGAATCCCTACGTTCAGCATGCCGCCCGCGACAGGTTCCTGATCGAACACCGTTACGGGATATCCCATCATGGCAAGCGTATGGGCAGCGGCCAATCCTGCGGGGCCCGCGCCGATCACCGCAATTTCTTGCTGATAGATCCTCGGATAAGTATCAGGGACAAAATCCTTGAATGTATCAGTCAGATACCGCTTTATACCACGAATAGCCATTGGCTCATCCACCAATAGGCCGCGTTTACAAGCCTCTTCACATGGATGATGACATATCCGTCCGCAGATAGAGGGAAGCGGGTTGTGTTTCCAAATATGTTCGAAGGCTTTTTCTTCTTTTCCTGCGTCAACCAGGTTAATGTATCCCTGAGGGCTGATGCCCAGTGGACAGGCGGTAGTGCAGGATGTCGCAACGGCCAAATCTTCCATCTCTTTGTAAAGAAGAGCGGGTCTATCTGTACATGATGGGCAAAGGCGACATATGATCCTCTGTTTTTCGCTGATTGCGGAAACCGGACAAGCATTCCTGCAATCACCACAGTTTACGCATTTGCTGTTGTTGATTTGCGCGACAGATTTCACTTCGATTTCAAAATCATCTCCACCTGGCCTTACAATTCTAGTTCTGCTTTCCACCATATTCTACAATACCTCCTCTAAAGTAGCGAATTAGGACATGTCCTAATTCGCTACAACATTACCACGATTTGCCGCAGTTGTCAATAAAAAATTATCTATAATTTTAGGATTCCTGCCAAAATGCCTTGTTGCACCAATGTCGGCTTTAACAAAGATTCATGACTGAAGCTTGAGGAGCCTAAGGTGAAATGGTATCATGAATTGCAAGTCAAAGGATTGTATATATGGATAAAACGGCGAAAAAAATATTTGATGCTGCTATGGAACTCTTTTATAAGCAAGGCGTTGAAAAGACTACCATGCGTGACATAGCGGCAGCGTGTGGCATTTCAACCGGTAATTTGACTTATTACTATCACAAAAAGGAAGACTTGCTGGCGGTAGTGCACAGGGTCTTGCTTGAACGCGAATTCGAGCAATACATGATTCATTTCAAGGGTTCTGCAAACCCCTGGATCTCGTTTATTGCGGTCAATCATGCACATTTATCTTTGATAGCTGCGGTGAAGTCCAATCTATCTGGATTTCTATATGCAACGCAATTTCCCCCTACAAGAGAAGAGTATGTGTCTGCCAGCACAGATTTATTATATCAATGCCTATGTAATACGCCTTATGAAAAGGACAAGAAGCAGGTTCAGCTAGCATCTATCGTAGGATGTGGCGGAGAATTTGTTGCCATGGAAACATTAGTATTTCACAGGGATGAATTTCGTTTTGAGGAACTTATTGCGCCTGCCTATACAGCCAGGATGTATCAGTTGAATGTTCCAAATGACGAAATGCTTAATATCTTACAGACTGGCATAAAAAAAGGGCAACAGCTATTTAATAGCTTACCTAACACTTCGGTGTATAACGCTTTCAATGAATGATAACGATAAGAGACGCGATCTGTGGGTAAATCCAGATGTCTTCGTACGTTGATGACCTCTTGACATAGATTAAGAAAAAATATCTTGACTACATAAAAACTGGAAGTATAATAATTTTTGTGAAAATTATTATTAACAAAATAGTTGTCCGTTTTGTAACGATGAGTTGTGTACTCTTGCTTTTTGCTCCGGCGCTTTTTGCGCAAGAGCAGATGAGTCGCTTTGCTCTTCTTATTGGGAATGCAGAGTATGCGAGACTTCCAAAACTTAAAAATTCGGTGAATGATGCAACAGATATGGCTGATACGTTAAAAAATCTTGGATGGGATGTAACATTATTAGTCAATGCTGATCTGCCCAAAATGGAAGATGAGGTGATTAGGCTTGGAAGCAGGGTCGCTTCGTCTCCCAATTCTGTGGGGCTTTTCTATTTTGCCGGCCATGGTGTTCAATCAAATGGAATAAACTACTTAATCCCCTCTGACGCCGACATCCCCGGAGAATCCTTTCTCAAGACGAAATCTCTCGCCGCACAGAGTGTCCTTGATGAACTACAAAAAGCCAGAAATAACCTCAATATAATTATTTTGGATGCTTGTCGCGATAACCCCTTTGGCTGGTCCAGATCCGGTTCACGTGGTTTGTCGGTAGTATCCTCTCAACCGCCGGGGAGCATTATTGTATTTGCGACAGCGGCGGGGAGTGTCGCCCGTGAGGGAAGCGGAAGAAATGGTGTTTTTACTACCCAACTATTGAAGAACCTAAAAATTCCCGGGCTGGAGATCGGGGAAGTTTTAAATCGGACTTGTTCCGCCGTACAGGAAACAACACAGGGAGAGCAGAATCCGGCGATATATTCACAGTATTTTAAGTCATTTTATTTTAATGAGATAAAAAACGCGAAAGCGCAGGGTTCGCCTGCGGTATTCAGTTCCTTGCCAACCGCCGACCTCCTGGTTCGGGCATCGGAGCGCGACGCCGACATATATCTCGATGGCGCGTATAAGGGAAAGGCTCCATTATTGATTCAAAGGGTAGATACTCAGAAGACAATCAGTCTGCAGGCCAAAAATCCGACCTCTGAAGGGAAGGCGGATATTGTCCTTCAGCCCGGAGAATTGCGCGAAGTCGACATTTCAATGTCTCCGCTCAAGGGGGGGCTGATTATTTTTGCGAATGAGAGTGATGTCCAGGTATTGATCGACGGGAAGAATCTAGGGGCTCTCGCCTCTGGCGTGTTTCGCGATCTTCCGCTGGGAATCCATACAGTGGAGCTCCTTGGCAAAGACCTGTATTATTCCCAGTTGGCCAATATCGGCGCGAATATCATAACCCAGGTCAATGCGGTCATGACTCCCGTGGGTTCCATAGATATAAAGGTTCCAATCGATGCTCAGGTCAAGGTTGTTCATGGTACCGATGCTACATTTTTTGATGGGCCGACAGCTGTCCAGAATCTGCCCGAGGGGGTGTACTATCTCGAGGCATGGGGAAAAGACTATAAACTGACATCTACAACGCTCAATGTGGAAAAAGGTGTGCAGATTGTATGGGAGCCTTTTACGTATGGAGCTATTGCCTTTGATGTCCAACCTAAAGGTTCTACATTTTTCTTAAAAGAATTTAACAATAGTTATCCGGCCGAAGGAGAGATTCAGTACATCTCCCCGGGTACGTATCATGGGATACTTCGGAAAGAGGGTTATAACGATACCGAGATTTCGATCGATGTCTCTGGGGGAAAAAAGACAATTGTTAAAGCGAATCTCGCGCAGCCAAAAATTGCCAGAGTGGCAATAAAGAATTATGGAATAGATATATGGCTCTATGCGAATGGAAAGTTCTGTCCGCAGTTCATTCAGCCTGACGGGTATGTGTATTATGAGGGTTTTCCGACGGGAGTCCCAGTCAGTGTGGAATTTGTAGTTCCGACGATAAATAATATTCAGCAGGTGAACATTCCCTCAAAGGCGCTGCAATTCTCCGAAGGCGAGACAAAAATGCTTGAACTGGATTCTGGTAAAGTAAAGATACCATGGATAAAGGAAAACTCGACTGTCTTTTTAGGAAACTTAGCATATAGAATCGGAACGGGCGATTCAAACGAATTTCTTTCCCCAGCGCTTCCGGTGGGGAAATACAGCATCAAAGTATATGGCGATTATACTTATGAGGGATATATAGAGGTAGAAAAAGACAACACTGCCTATGTGACAGGCTATATCGATTCAGCTATTGAATCTCTGGGCACAAAAAGGGCAGAAGTTGTTAAAAATGTCCAAGGAAGAAAAAGTAAAGCGACGATAGCGGGTGTCTCGTTGGGAGTAGGAATTTTGGGCGTTGCCGGATCAGTTGCTTCTTATGTCTTGGGAATACAGGCAAAGAATGAATACGATGCCGCGACGGACACAGCGAGCGCGCTCGCGGCACGGTCGCGCGTCGAGCTCTATGAGACATTATTGCCGGTGACAGCCTCTGTGGGAGGCACGGGCATAGGCCTTTCTCTGATCCTGAGGACTGGTACCGATATTTCAAAACTGCAGCAGTCGATAGATGAAATCGATCAACAGATTCACCAACTCCAGATGAAAAAATGGGGTCTGTAAGTTGAGGACAAGAAAATGCGCCGGCCAATCTCCAGAATATTACAGCTTTTTTTGTTGACAACAGTAATTTTTGCCCTCTTTTCGTGCAAAGGGCTGTTTGGAACACTGGATAACGTAAAGGATCCGAATAGCGTGGATTACCAGGGATATGAAACAGTAACGGATGCAGATAGCATTCAGACGTATTCTCCTGCCACGGATGCAAAGCTGTCAGAAACCCCGGCTACATTCATCGTTTCCGAGGTCAAAGGCGCCAGCGCGTACCAGATTCAGATTTCCACCAGCAATTCGGAATTTGAAGGGGACATTGTGTTTGATAAATCCGATTATACGTCGAACAAGATGAGCGGTTCATTGCCAAGCCTGACACAGGGAATACAGTATTACTGGCGTTCTCGCGCAAAGAAGGATGGCACTTGGGGAAAGTGGACGAAAGTCGCATCGCTTATTCTTGGATATAGAATAAGTTATGAAGGCAACGGTAACACAGACGGATCAGCACCTACCGATTCCGATGCGTATTTTCAAGGTGATACGGCAACGGCATCCGCAAGGCCTGAAGGTTTTGAAAAAGCTGGCTATGGTTTTGATGGATGGAATACCAGCGCTGACGGCAGCGGCACGGATTATGCGCCGGGAGTAAGCATCGGTATAGGCACGAGCAATATCACGCTCTACGCGAAATGGCATGTACTCTCCATGTGGGCGACTGGTTTTAATGCGCGTGGTCAGCTGGGCGATGGCACCAATACGAGTCGGTTGACTCCCGTAAAGGTGGTGGAGAATGTCTGGGCAGTTGCGGCAGGAAAACTTCACACGATGATGCTCAAAAGTGATGGGAGTCTGTGGGCGGCAGGGGGAAATGAATATGGTCAGCTGGGGGATGGGACGACAGCTGACCGACTGACGCCGGTGAAGGTGATGGAGAATGTGAAGGCAGTTGCGGCGGGAGAGCTCCATACGATGATACTCAAGAACGATGACAGTTTGTGGGGGAGTGGACAGAATGGAGATGGCCAGCTTGGGGATGGGACGGGTACGGACCACTCGACTCCGGTGAAAGTGATGGAGAATGTGAAGGCAGTTGCGGCGGGAGAACTCTATACGATGATACTCAAGAACGATGGCAGTTTGTGGGCGACTGGCTTTAATGGACGTGGCCAGCTTGGGGATGGTACAACTACGAATCAGCTGAGTCCGGTGAAGGTAATGGAAAACGTTGACGCAGTTGCGGTCGGATCACATCACACGATGATGCTCAAAAGTGATGGGAGTCTGTGGGCGGCAGGGGGAAATGAATATGGTCAGCTGGGGGATGGGACGACAGCTGACCGACTGACGCCGGTGAAGGTGATGGAGAATGTGAAGGCAGTTGCGGCGGGAGAACTCCATACGATGATACTCAAGAACGATGGCAGTTTGTGGGCGACTGGCTTTAATGGACGTGGCCAACTTGGCGACGGCACGACGACGGACAAGATGACTCCGGTGAAAGTGATGGAGAATGTGAAGACAGTTGCAACGAAGTATTATCATACGATGATTCTCAAAAACGATTACAGCCTGTGGGCGACTGGAAGTAATTCCGACGGTCAGCTGGGTGACGGCACGACTACAGGTGAATCGACGCCGGTGAAGGTGATGGAGAATGTCGAGGGAGTCGCCGCAGGAAATTGGCATACACTGATATTGAAATAGATTAGATAATCAGACCTTGTATTATGATTAGTCTTGACCCCATATTGGCTGGCATTTACAATTTTTGGTATGAAACGCACGATATTGCTCATGTTGGTGCTTGTTTTGATAATAGCCGGCACCTCGGGCCTGGGCGCCCAGCAGCGCATCGTAATCGGGGGAAAGGCTTCGATCATGCTCGTGGACGCGGCCTATCTGTTTCCCGGGATCGGAAAGAGGATCGTGGCCTACGCGAGCGGGGATCAGGGGCTCGGGAACTTCATATCCGCGATCGATCCGAATTTCAAGAATAATGTCTCGTTCGACAAGAGCGCGGGCGCCGAGGTGTACGCGTCATTCAAGCCCGACCTTGTGATTCTCAAGTCGGCGATGATGAGCCAACTCAAGGCGCCACTCGACTCGCTCGGGATTCGTCAGCTCTATCTCTCGCTGGAGACGCCAGAGCAGTACTACGAGGACCTGGCGACGCTCGGCAGGGTGCTGGGCGCTGAAAAGCGTGGCGCGGATGTGGTGAGCTGGTATGCGGACCACGAGGCGAGGATTGTGTCGCGCACTTCGAAACTCGATATGGCAAAAAGACCTAGGGTACTCGTGATGCAGCTTTCGGCATCGGGTGAATCCATCTGGCAGGTGCCGCCCGACTCATGGATGCAGACGATCATGGCGGAGCGCGCGGGCGGACAGGCTGTGTGGAAAGGGGCGAATCCCGGCTCGGGTTGGGCGACGGTGTCGGTCGAGCAGATCGCGGCGTGGAACCCCGATTATGTCTTCATCATCGATTACCGGGGGAATTCCGCGAAGGCGGCGGAGGCCTTCGGGAAGGACCAGCGCCTGTCCTCGCTCAAGGCCGTGAAATCGGATGCAGTCTATGGTTTTCCGCAGGACTTTTATTCCTGGGATCAACCGGATACGCGCTGGATTCTGGGCTTCACCTGGCTCGCAAAGCGCATCCACCCAGAACTCTTCGCCGATATCTCCGTGGCCCAGACAGCGCGGGATTTTTTCAGTTTTATGTACGGGTTCGACGCGGCGGCCTTCCGCTCACACATTTTGCCCAAGATTCAAGGCGATGTAGGGGAGCAGTTTTAGCGTGAATTTTCAACCGATACCTTGCCCAAAGAGCCGCGCCGGAACGCCGCGCGCTTTCGATGGCGTCCTTGTGGGAATACTTCTTGTGGTCTTTGTTCTGTCGCTTTTTGTGGGACGTTATCCCAAACCGGGCATTTTGAACCCCGCGCTTCTCGCGGTGGATCCGCTCGCGCGACAGATCGTGCTCAACTCGAGACTGCCGCGCGTACTCGGCGCGGTGCTGCTCGGGCTCGTGTTGGGCGGTGCGGGGGCCTCGCTGCAGGCGGTCTTCGGCAATCCTCTCATCGACGCGGGATTTTTGGGGGTATCGCAGGGAGCGGCCTTCGGTGCGGCGCTCGCCCTCGTGCTGGGCTTGCGCGCGTATTCGCTCATCGCGGTGCTGGCGTTCGGGATGTCCCTGCTGGCGCTGATTCTATCGCTGTGGCTCGCCGGGCGTTTCAGGTATGGCGGTCAGATTTTGAGGCTCATACTGGCGGGCCTCGCGGTGTCCGCGTTTTTCTCTTCGCTTCTGTCGATGATGAAGTATGTCGCTGACCCTTTGAACCAGCTGCCCGATATCGTGTTCTGGACGATGGGCTCGATGGTACCGATGAACTGGAAGAGGCTCGAGTCGGCCGCGCCGGTGGCGCTCCTCTCCCTCGGCCTGCTCTACGCGATGCGCTGGAGGATAAACCTCCTGTCGCTGGACGACGCGGTGGCGCACTCTCTTGGAGTTCGGTCAACGACGGAGCGCCGGATCGTGGGTATCGCCGCCGCCGCGGGCGTGGGCGTTATGACGGCGGCATGTGGCGTGGTCGGCTGGGTGGGACTCGTCGTGCCTCAGATTGTCCGGACCATCGATGGCCCCGATAGTCGTTCTGTACTCCCGCGCTCCATGCTCGGCGGCGCCATCTTCGTGCTCATCTCGGATACGCTTGCGCGCTCGGTCTTCTCGGGGGAAATTCCACTCGGCCTCGTCACGTCGCTCTTTGGCGCGCTGAGCTTTGCGATACTACTCACGAGGCGCAAGGTGGAGCTCGCCAGATGAGTGAGGGCGCCTATCTCTCTGCGCAGGATATATCGTTCGGCTGGAACGAGGAGGAGCAGCCGGTACTGAATAGTGTTTCGCTCGAAATCGCGCGCGGCCAGACCCTCGCCATCCTCGGCCCGAATGGCGCCGGCAAGACGACGCTCCTCTCGATTCTGTCGGGTCGATTACGTCCGCGCGCCGGGGCCGTTCAGCTCGACGGCCGTCCTCTCGCTTCATATTCGGCACGGGAGCGCGCCAGGCACATCGCCTTTTTGCCGCAGCTCGAAAAGCTCGCCTTCAATTACCGCGTGCTCGATTTTGTCCTGATGGGGCGCACGCCGCATATGGAAACGCTCGCGCTGCCCGGCCTTGAGGACGAGGCGGCCGCCCGCGAAGCCCTTATCTCGCTCGGAATGTCCGCGTTCGAAGCACGGAGCATCGGCGAGCTTTCGGGCGGTGAATTTCAGCTCGTGCGCCTCGCGCGCTGTCTCGCCCAGGGAGCCTCGATCCTCTTCCTCGACGAGCCGGCGAGCATGCTCGATCCCGCGCACGCCCGACACATCGCCGACGCGCTTCAAGCGCTCACACAGTCCGGCAAGACGATCATCTATACGACGCACGACATTGGACTCGGCATTTTCCTCGGAGGTCGTGCGCTCATCCTTGGAGGAAGCGAGGTGCGGTGGAGGGGAAGCGCGGAGCAACTGCGCGACCCCCAAATGCTCGCGGAGGTGTATGGTATCTCTTTTTCTATAAAAGAGTTACCAAGCGCATTCTGAGTGTGGGGGTCCCGCCACGGCCTCGGTGTCCTTGGCGCTTTCTTGTATGCGTCCACTGAGCGCGGCAAGATTCAGACTTTCGGACGCAGATTCTCAGCCTCTGTATTATAATTGTAATTGAAGTTATGGAGGTGGAAAGATGAAAGAGAAGAAGTCAGTGCTTAAAATTTCGTTTGTCGCGAATGCGATCGCATTTCTCGCCATGGTTGTCGTCAATGTACTCGCCAATGCTCTTCCACTCAACAATGTCACCACGGGAGCCCTCTCCGACGAGATTCCGAATCTCTTCGTACCCGCCGGTCTGACCTTTTCCATCTGGGGATTGATCTACGTTCTTCTCGCCGGATATTCGATCTATGCCATCAGGGAGGCATGGGGAAGAGGAGGAGTAAGCGGAGGCGTGACCGAGAAGGATGCCGTACTCTTTCGGCTGAACGCGATTGCGAATATCTTGTGGATATTCGCTTGGCAGTGGCGGTATGTCGCGATCTCGATGGTATTCATGCTGGGTATTTTGGGAACCTTGATTCTTCTCGAGCTTTCGATCGAGAAGAAGATGGTGCCAGGCGGCGCGCTCTCGCTCAAGTCCGCTGCCGGCGCTTCATCCGGTGCCGCCCGGGCCCGGCGTTTTTTCCTCTCTGTGCCGATAAGGGTCTATCTTGGCTGGATATCCGTGGCGACAATCGCGAACGCGACCGCGCTGCTCGTCAAGCTTGGCTGGAACGGCTGGGGTCTCGATCCCCGCGCCTGGACGGTCATCGTGATCGTGGCGGGCCTGGCCGTGGCCCTCGGATTCTCCATCGGTCAAAGACAGGTCGCGGCTCCTCTCGTGATTGTCTGGGCCTATCTCGGCATCGTGATCAAGCGGACGCAGGTGGACGCAGTGTATTCCCGGGCGGTGTGGCTCGCGGCGCTCGTTTCGGCGATCATTATTCTGCTTTCACTCGTGCTGGTGAGGTTTCCGAAGCCAGGGGCAAGATCGGACAAGATCGCGGCCGGCGCACGGTAGCCGCTCTTCCCCGAGCCATTCACAGGTTCTAAAATAAGCGCGTTCTCATAGGGACAGAGCTTTTATGAGAGGGGGTCCAATGCTTGATATCCGAATAAAGAGAGTGTACGAGCTGGCACAGGCTGAGGATGGATGTCGTGTCCTCGTTGACCGGCTTTGGCCTCGGGGGCTAACCAAGGAAAAGCTCGGTGCCCGGAAGTGGCTCAAGGCGGTCGCGCCCGGCCCGGAAACGCGAAAGTTGTGCGAACATGATCCCTCAAAGCACAGCGAGGGGCAGTGGCGGGAATTCAGGCGCAGCTACTCTGCGGAGCTCGACCTGAAACCGCAGGAAGTCGGTGAGCTTCTGGCGCTCGCGCAGAGAGGGCGGCTCACGCTCCTCTTTGCGTCGCGCGACCCTGCATTCAATCAGGCCGCGGTGCTCAGGGATTATCTGCTCGAAAAAGGGAAGGCTGGACAGACGTAAAGTCGCCTCTCGTTGTTTGTCCTACAACGCTGGGATATACTGCTGAATTGAAGGAGACAAAACAATGTCAAAAAAATCGATTCTCGTCATGGCGTTCCTGTGCTCTCTGCTGTTGGCGGCGGGAGCACAAGTCATCGTCTTCGGGATGGGGGACACGGATATCGACTCCGGGCTGAATGAGCTCAATGTGAGCGCGAAACTCGACATGCCGGGATTCCAGGCAGAGGTCGCGCTTGCGTGGGGCCAGCCCGCCGCGGGTATCACGCTGGCCCTGTCACAGGGCCTGTCTCCGGGGGAGGTCTATCTCGCCGCAGCGCTCGCGCATTTGTCCGGCAAGCCGCTCAACATCGTGATCGAGCTCTATAAGAAAGACAAGGCGAAGGGCTGGGGAGCCTTCGCGAAGGAGCTCGGGATCAAGCCGGGATCGAAGGAGTTCAAGCTCCTCAAGGAGAAGCTGCAAGGCTCCAGGACAAAACTGAAAGGGAAGAAGTAAAAAGAAAAAAGGGCGCCTCACGCCTTTCAGGGCTGCGGCACTGAGAGCGAGGCTCTTTTAAAAAACCAACTACAGAGAAGGCAGGCCGCCTAAACGGCGGCCTGCCTTTGTATTCAGCACACTTGCTGTATTCGATTTTTGTCGGGGAGCCTGTCAGTGCCGTACACCCTCTGTGTTCCCCGTTCCAGAAGGCGGCCGAGGAGTTCCGCGGGCTTCGCGAATTTCTCGAGCAGTATCATCGCCGCGATGATGTAGGGCTTGTAACTCGCCTCACGGTAGGTGTCGTCCCTGTAGCGGTCGAAGACGCTCGCGGCGACTTCGCCGGCATCGCAGGAGACGTCGGTGATGTCCGCGGGCAGGCAGTGCATGTAGAGGGCCTTTCCGTTTTTGGTCAGCCTCATTTTCTCTTCGGTGCACTCCCAGTCTTTGAACCTGGCGTTGTTGGAGAGTGCTTCCTTCTCGAGCGCCTTGAGGCCGTCCTTGTCGCCGGCGTGGAGGAGGGGAACGCGGCGGAGCATGACGTCGTAGGGAGCCCAGCTCTTGGGATACACGATGTCCGCGTCCTTGAACGCCTCGTCCATCGAGTCTGTGTAGGCGAACCTTCCACCCGACGCGACTGCCTGTTTTTTCGTCGTCTCCACCACATCGGAGATGAGGTCGTAGCCCTTGGGGTGGGCGAGTACGATCTCCATGCCGAAACGGCTCGCGAGCCCTATGACGCCCTGGGGCACCGAGAGGGGTTTGCCGTAGGAAGGGCTATACGCCCAGCTCATGGCGATCTTCTTGCCCTTGAGTTCGTCGAGGCCGCCGAAGTAGTGCGCGAGGTGCAGAAAATCGGCCATCGCCTGAGTCGGGTGGTCAATATCGCTTTGCAGGTTGACGATTGCCGGTCTGGAGGGCAGGACGCCGGCCGCGACGCCGTCGTCGAGGGCTTTCCCTATCTCCCGCTGGTAGCGGTCGCCTTCGCCGAGGTACATGTCGTCGCGGATGCCGATCGCCTCGGTGAGGAAGCTTATCATGTTCGCGGTTTCGCGGACGGTCTCGCCGTGGGCGATCTGGCTTTTGCCCTCGTCAAGGTCCTGAACGTAGAGGCCGAGGAGGTCGCAGGCGGACGCGAAGGAAAAACGCGTGCGCGTGGAGTTGTCGCGGAAATTCGATACGGCGATGCCTGAGTCGAACACGCGCGGGCTGATGTTGCGCTCGCGCATCGCGCGCAGGATGTCGGCGACGAGGAAGGTCGCCTCGATTTCATCCTGAGTCTTTTCCCAGGTAAGGAGGAAGTCCTTGCCCGCCATATCGATGCGCTTGCCGCGCAGCTGTTCGATCAATGAGCGAATTTCGTTCATGTGGTCCTCCGGACAGTCGAATTACAGAATGCCTGCTTTTTTGTACATGCGCTCGCAGGCGGAGAGCGCGTTGCGGCGGATCATTTCCTCGTCGGCTCTCACGAGAAGGCCGTGGCGCACCACCTGTCTGCCGTTGACGATGAGGTGATCGACGCCGTGGTTGTAGCCGGAGAAGAGGAGGGCGGCGAGCGGGTCGGAGAGGGCGCCGGCGTATTCAAGTTTCATGACGTCGAAGAGCGCGATGTCCGCGAGTCTTCCCTCGGCGATCTCGCCCGCCTCTTCGAAGCCGAGGATGCGCGCGCCGCCGGCGGTGGCGATGTGCATGGCCTCGCCCGCGGTGAGGCCGGCGGAACCGTACTTGACGCGCTGCAGAAGGAGGGCCTGGCGCGCCTCGCCGAGCATGTCCGAGCTGTCGTTCGAGGCCGAGCCGTCGACGCCCAGGCCCACGGGCACGCCCCGCTCGAGCATCTCGCGCACGCGGCAGATCCCGGAACCGAGGCGCATGTTCGACGAGGGACAGTGCGCGACGCCCGTGCCGGTCTCGGCGAGGAAATCGAGCTCCCCGTCGTTGAAGAAGATGCCGTGCGCGTACCAGACGTCGGGCCCCACGAAGTCGCAGTCGCGCATCACCTCGAGGGGGCGGCGGCCGTACACCTGCACGCAGTAGTCATCCTCGTCGCTCGTTTCGGCGAGGTGGGTGTGGATGCGGGCGCCATACCGACGCGCGAGTGCCGCCGAGGCTACCATGAGGCGCTCGCTCACGGAGAAGGGGGAGCAGGGGGCAAGGGCCACTTTGCGCATGGCGTCGGGCGCCGGGTCATGGAAACGGCGCAGCGTCTCCTCGCTGTGGGCGAGGATGGCGTCCTCGTCCTGCACGGTCGTGTCGGGAGGCAGTCCCCCGTCCTTTTTCGAGCGGGACATCGAGCCCCGCGTCGGCGCAAACCTGAGGCCGATGTCGGCCGCGGCGTGGAACTGCAGCGAAGGGATGTCGCCGCCGAAACCTGTCGGATAGAGGTAATGGTGATCGGTCGTCAGCGTGCAGCCGGTCTTCGCGAGTTCGGCCATGGCCAGCATGCTCGACCAGTAGACGGCCTCGGGGTCGAGATATTTCCAGATTTCGTACAGGTAGACGAGCCAGTCGAAGAGCTTCGCGTCCTGGACCGCCGGCAGATTGCGGGTGAGCGTCTGGTAGAAGTGGTGGTGCGTGTTGACGAGCCCGGGCAGGACGACGTGGCGGGAGGCATCGATCACCGTGGCGCCTTCGGGCGCCTCGATGATCGGCGCTATCTTCGCGATGCGCTTGCCGTCGATGAGAATGTCGACGCCTCGCAGGAGATCGAAGCGGCGGCCGGCAGTTTCTGAAGCAGGCGCCGCCTTAGCGCCGCCGCTGATCGTGCCCGCCGAAGCCGGCACCGCGACGGCAAAGCAATCCCTGAGGAGGATCACTTCAGCACCTCCGCGTTGAAGTCCTCGATGAGCTTGTCGAGAGAGCCGACCTGCTGGTGCAGGCCACCCCAGTAGGCGCGGTAGTCGTCCCACTGCTCTCGCAGTTCCGGGAGCTCCTTGCCGAGCTGTTCGATCCAGGTGAAGTACTTGAGGTTGTGGGCGCGGCGCTTGTCGACGTGCGTCATCTCGAACACATGGTCGACCGAGAGCCCCGCCAACCTGTCAAGGTCGCGGTCCGCCTGCCTCTGGTCGTAGGTGCCACGCTCCGCGGTGAGCTCCGCGAGTCGCGACTGGTACATCGCCATCGAATCGGTGAACATCGTGAAGACGATGTCGTCCTCGCCGAGCTCGTAGTACTTCGCGAACTTGATCGCCGCGATGAGGTTGCCGACCCCGGAGATGCCGAGCCACTCGAGCTTTTCGACGACGGCCGGGTCCGCGCCCGCGTCGATGAGGGCCTTTTTGCCCGCCGGCTCGTTGAAGAGGCGGATGAAGCGCATGGGAAGCTCGTCGTCGACGCCCACCGCCGCGTCCGTGTCGCGGAAATTGTGGATCCAGGGGATGTGTTTGTCGCCGATGCCCTCGATGCGGTGGCCGCCGAACCCGTTTTCGAGGATGGTCGGGCACTGCAGCGCCTCGCCCACCGCGAGCCTCGCTCCGGGGAATTTTTCCTTGATGTAGGAGCCCGAGCCGAGCGTTCCGGCGGAGCCTGAAGAGAGCACGACGCCGCCCACGTGGGAGTTCGGGCCGCCGACCGCGCGGAAGACCTCTTCCATCGCCGGCCCCGTGATCGCGTAGTGCCAGAGGTGGTTGGGCAGCTGATCGAACTGGTTGAAGATGACGACATCGCTGCGGGTCGCCTGCAGTTCGACGCACTTGTCGAAGATTTCCTTGACGTTGGATTCGCAGCCGGGGGTCGCGATGACTTCCTCTGCCATGGTCTTGAGCCAGTCGAAACGCTCCCTGCTCATCTCCGCGGGGAGAATGGCGACGCTCGGGCACGAGAGGAGGCGGGAGATGTAGGCGCCGCCGCGGCAGTAGTTGCCGGTGCTCGGCCAGACCGCTTTTTTCGTCGTCGGGTCGAAGCGGCCGGTCACGAGCTCGGGCGCGAGGCAGGCGTAGGCCGCGCCGACCTTGTGCGCTCCCGTCGGAAACCACTTGCCCGCGAGCCCGACGATTCGCGCCTTAGTGCCGGTGATCGCCCGAGGAATCTCGATATAGTTGACGGAACCGTAGCCGCCGCCGAATTCCTTCGGCTCGTTGTGCCACGTCACTCGGAAAAGGTTGCGGGGATGCACGTCCCAGAGCCCTATTTTTGAAAGTTCCGCCTTGACCGATGAGGAAATTTTGGAAGGATCGCGCATCTGCGCGAAGGTGGGGAGCAGGATGCCTTTCTGCTTGCAGCGTTCGATGTTTTTCTTGCGCTGTGAATCGTGAATATTAAGATCGATCATCAAGGACTCCTTGCAGAGATAGTTGTGCCCCGGGCCTGCGTCATAAGGGCACACGAAGACATTTAGTATACCATATATTCCAATGAATGAGGAGGAGTGGACGGCTCGTTGAGGATTGGCCGGGTAGCTCATGTGGGACGTTTCAGAAGGTCGGAAAAGACGCCGGCGACAGAGGAGACCGTCCGGCTTCAGACAGAGAGTCCGACCGCCTTCGCCGCAGACCCGATATCCTTGAGCCCGCTCCCGGTCAGCATGACGACGACGTTCGCCTCCGCGCCGAGCTGCCCCCTCACCTTCAGGAATCCCGCGAAGGCGCAGGCGCTCGAGGGTTCGGCAAAGAGACCTGAGCTGCGCGAGAGACGGCGCTGCGCGGCGAGAATTTCCTCGTCGCCCACGACGACGGCGCGGCCCGAATGCCGGCGGAGCCTGTCGAGGGCGAAGTAGCCGTTGCGCGGGACATCGACCGAGATCGAGTCGGCGATGGTCGATGATGGCCGCGGCTCGAAGATTCCGGTTTCGAGGGCTCGCGCGATGGCGGAGGAGCCTTCCGCCTGGGCGGCCCACACGGTGGGCATCCGGTCGGTCCAGCCCAGGCGCAGGAGGTCTTCGAAGCCCCGGATGACGCCGGCGATTATGACGCCGTCTCCTGTGGGCACGAAGACATGGTCGGGCGCGAGGTAGGCGGGTGCCGCAGACGGCGCCATGGCGTACGCGTCCGCTGCCCTTCCCGTGGCCGCCAGATCGCGCGCGATCTCGAAGCTCGCGGTCTTCTTGCCCTCGATGGTGAGCGGATTGTAGGCCGTGTTGCGGGAGAGCATGCCCGTCGCCCTCGAATAGGCGAGCGACTGGTCGAAGGCGAGGTCATAGGGCCCGTCGACCTCGACGAGCTCCGCGCCGTACTGAAGAATCTGCACGCGCTTCGCGATAGGCGCCGATTTCGGCACGTAGACCTTGATTCTGATGTCCGCGGCGGCGCCAATGCAGGCCATGCTCGAAGCGGCGTTGCCCGTCGAGGCGAGCACGATTTCCCCTATTCCAAACTTGCGGGCAAAGGCGGCGACGAGCCAGCTCGCCCTGTCCTTGTAGGAGCCCGAGGGATTGCAGGTGTCATCTTTCAGCCATAGATTCGGCATCCCGAGCTCGGAGCGCAGCCTTGCGGGCGCCCAGAGAGGGGTCTGTCCCACGGGAACAGGTGGAAAAAAGCGCTCCTCCACGGGAAGAGGGACAGAGCCCCGCGCGGGGTTTCCTCCCTCCCATGCGCATTCAAGTACGCCGCGGAGGGGCTCATCGGGGCGCTGTTTTTTTGCGCACTCGTCGCAGAGATAGCGTCCGGGTTCGATAGGATAGGTCCTGCCGCAGACGGGGCAGCGGTACATCCAGCGCGTTTCCATGCTATGCCCTCATTTTGCCTTTGCTTCCAGAACGTAGGGCAGGGCCGCATAGAACGCGGAGGCGGTCTCGAGGTCGTCGATCCGCGTGATTTCGTTCGGAGCGTGCGCCTGGGCCTCGTCGCCAGGCCCGAAGCCGATTACCGGTATTTTGTGGCGGCCGCAGAGCGCCACGCCGTTCGTGGAGAAGGTCCACTTGTCGACGACGGGAGCTTTGCCAAAGAGATCGGAATACGCTTCCACACCGGATTGTACGAGCGCATGGTCCGCAGGGATTTTCCAGGTGGGGAAGTAGAGCTCCTGATGATACTCGGTGCCCGTCCACGCGGGCCGCCTATATTCTGGCATATACACCTTAAAGTTGTTGACGCCCGCTTCTTTCAGAGAATCCTCTACCTGCGCGATGGCGAGCGTATCGGTCTCGCCCCAGGTGAGGCGGCGGTCGCAGTAGAGCATCGCCTGGTCGGGCACGGCGCACTGACTCGGGCCGTGGACATTGATCTGGCTCACGGTGATGGTGCCTTTGCCGAGGAAGTTGTCGTCATCGGGCTGTAGGCGCCCATTGAGCTTCTCGATCGCGAGGGCCGCGCGCGCCGCCTTGTACGCCGCGCTGTCGCCCCGCTCGGGCGCGGATCCGTGGCAGGAGACACCCTTGATGTCGATCTGAATCTCCATGCGCCCGCGGTGGCCGCGGTACAGCCTGCAGGAGGTGGGCTCTGTGGAGACGGCGAAGTCGGGCACGAACTTCTCTTCCTCGATGAGGTACTTCCAACACATGCCGTCGCAGTCCTCTTCGATGGTGGTGAAGGAGAACCAGACTTCAAAATCCCCCTTGTACGCGAAGTCCTTGAGAATGCGGGCGGCCGTTATCATGGACGCGGCGCCGCCGAGCTGGTCGGACGCACCGCGTCCGTGGACGAGGCCGTCTTTTATAAGCCCCGAAAAAGGCGGGGTCTTCCACTGGGCCTCGTCGCCGACGGTGACAGTATCGATGTGCGCGTCGAATACGATTTTTTTGGAGCCGGAGCCGACGCGCCCGAGAAGCGAGCCGAGGCCATCGACCCAGAGATTCTCCATGCCTGCTTCCCCGCAGAGTTTTTTGAGCAGGGCTATGCGGTCCTTTTCGGTCGTGGAGAACGCGGGTACCTGAATGATCTTGCTCAGGTTCCGTGCGGTATAGTCGCGATACTCACGAGCCTTCTCGAGAATTTTCTTGCTGTCCATCTTTTACCTCTCTTCCATTCTTTTCCAGAGTCTTGCAGCCTGTTCTCGCGCCCCGGCCTGAATAGCCCCGTCGTCATAGAGCGGGTGGCGATCCAGGATTCGCAGGGAGCCGGCGACCATCACGGTGCGGACCGAACGGCTGGACATGCCGAACGCGAAGTGGCCGGCTATATTGTCGCCGGTGAGCGGGGTGGGGGGATCGTAGTCCCAGAGCACGAGGTCGCCGGGCGCCCCCACCTCCACCTTCCCGAACCCCGGATACCCAGGCGCGAAGTCTCTGTCGAAATATCGTCCGATGAGGGAGTTGCCTCGGTGCAGCGCCTTGAGAAAGTCTCCCGGCCACCATGGACCCTGGCTCTCCCGGTGGCGGAAGGCCGCGAATTTGAACTCCTCGAGCATGTCGGCGCCCATCCCGTCCGTGCCGAGCACGACATTCGCGAAGCTGGGCAGCAGGCTGTTGTAGCCCACCGCGTTGTTCATGTTCGAGCGGGCGTTGTGGGCGAGGAATGCCCCGCGCGCGTTCATGAGTTCGACCTCCGAGGGGCTCAGCCAGACGCCATGGCCTATGATGCTGCGGTCGTTCAACGCGCCGGCGGCCTCGATGCGTTCCACGGGATCCAAGCCGAAGCGGTGACGGGAATCGACCGCGTCGAACTTGTCCTCGGCGAGGTGAATGTGAATGCCGCGGCCTGTGGCGCGCACCGCATCGGCGAGCGCTCCGAGGGTCTCATCGCCGACGGTGAAACTCGCGTGGGCGCCGATCGCGGCCTCGGTCAGGGGCCTATTGCCCGAAGCGCGGGCCGCGTCGATCTCCTTCGCGAAGCGTATGTTCTCCGCCACTCCGGCGCGGGCGCCCTCCATGCCGTTGCGGTCGGTGGTCTCGTAGCAGAGAATTCCGCGCACGCCCACCGCCTCGTACGCGCCGCGGATGACCGAGAGGCCGCCGTCGATGCACTCGGGGCCCGCGTGATGGTCGACGAGGCTCGTCACGCCAGCCTTGAGCGCGTCCGAACAGCCGGCGAGCGCGCTTGCGCGCAGGATGGCGGGGTCGATAGCCCGGTCGAGCCGCCACCAGAGGTGGTCCAGCATCTGCGCGAAGTCTTTCGACGGCGCGATGTCGACCAGCATGCCCCGCGCGAGCGCAGAGTAGAGGTGCGTGTGCCCGCAGACGAGTCCCGCCGAGAGATAGCCGCTCTCACCGGCGACCTTCGCGCCGGGGTACTCTTTTTGCAGGTTCTGGCCGATCGCGGCGACAGTGCCACCTCTATCCCCTTCGTCAGGCTCAAAGACGGCGACATCCGTCGGCTCCGAAACCGAAGGGGGGTCAAGCTCCATTATTTGTATGTTACGGAAAAGGATCATTCGCGCACCTCCACGAGATACCGGTGCTCCGCCCACACTGTCCGGGCCAGCGCGAGCATCTGCCTGTGGCCGGGCAGGGAAATTGTTCCGTCCCACGCGAAGTAGGGGAGATCGAGTATCTCGCCGGACTTCTCTGTGCGTAGAAGCAATCCGGGCCTCTCCCTGTTGCCCGTGAACGCGAACCCCGCGTTTTTTGACGCAGCGAGATCCTTCCGGCTGTCGAAGAGCGTGGGTTTGCCCGTGTAGGGTTCGCCCTTCCAGGGGCAGAAGAGCCCGCAGTTGCCGCATTCATTGCAGAGGCGGTCGACATGCAGTATCTGCTCGGGCTGGTCGAAGGCGCGATCGGTCTCGATCACCATGTTGGCGCGGTTCGGGCAGACTTCCACACAGCGAAGGCACGCCGTATCACAGGAAAGACAGCGCTCGGATTCACGTTTGGCAAATTCGGGGTCTTCGGGGGACAGAGGCGGGAGCATTTTTCCCCTTGACGCGCGCGCCGCGGACGATGGCGCCGGAGCGCGGTAATCGACCTCGGCCGGTCCGATTTCCCCTTTTCTCAGAATGGCGAGCGCCGCGGCCCGTCCATCCGCCTCAGAAGCGATGATCGACGATGGCCCACGCCGCGCGTCGCCGCAGACATATATCCCGGGGACGGAACTTTCCATTGTCCGGCCATCGACTTCAGGCAGACCGTTTTTTTCCACTTCGATCCCGAAGCCCGCCAGAAATGTCGCGTCCGGCATCTCGCCGACGGCGGTGATCATGAGATCGCAGGGCAGTTCGCATGTGTCTTCCGTGGGGAGGGGGCTGCGACGCCCGGACGCGTCCTTTTCGCCGAGTTTCATGCGGCGCAGGCTGATCTTGCCGGGCTCGGCGGCCTCGGGAAGGGTGAGTTCGAGGAGGACCGGCGCGGCGGGATCGAAGGAGCTCTGCGAACCTGACACAGGGAATTCTGCCGCCGCGTCTTTGAGCTTGGTTCCGGACTGCGTGCCGGCATTCAGTACGCTCGCCTCGTGGATTGCATTGGTGAGCTCCTCGATGTCCGCGGGCATTTCGCGCTTCGTCCGCCGGTAGGACCAGCGTACGGACTTGATGCCGGGAATGCGCGTCGCCATTCTCACCGCGTCGCAGGCCGTATTGCCTCCCCCGACTACGAGAATGTGCTTTGCGCCTTCAAAATATCCGGCACCCTCTCTCATGCACGCGCTCAGGAATTCGAGAGCGTGAACTACACTGACGCCGCCTCCCTCGAACCCGAGCTCCCGCGCGCTGTGTGCGCCATGCGCGATCACGATGTTTTCGAAGCCTCCGGTACTGAGGTCGGCGGGCGACGCCACTTCGACGCCGAAATGGAATTCGACGCCCAGCTTTTCAAGACGGGCGATGTCCGCCGCTATATCTTCCCGCGCAATCCTGAATGAGGGAATGATGGTAGAAGGCACGCCGCCAGGGACGGAAGTTTTTTCGAAGACGGCGACCTCCTGGCCGTACTGTGCGAGGTGCCATGCGCACGCGAGCCCCGCCGGGCCCGCCCCGATCACCGCAGTTCTCCCCAAAGGCTCCCTCGGCCATGCCGCCCGAGCCTTCGCGCCAGACGCTGTTCCCGCCGCGCGTACTGTAGCAAGCTTCACGTCGCGGATGCGGACCGCCCCCTCATAGTCGACGCGTGAGCAGTGCTCCTGGCAGACGTGGTCGCAGAGCACTCCCGTGATCGCGGGAAGCGGATTGTCGGACAGTATGATGGCGAGCCCCTTGCCCGCGTTGCCCGCTCCGGTGGCCGCAATATATGCCGGCACCTTCTGCTTCACGGGGCAGGCCTCGACGCAGGGCGCCGCGAAACAGTCGAAGAGAGGCAGGGGTTCCTCAATCGATGCCGTCCCTTCCTTCCAATCCTTGCGGTAATAGGGCTGCGTAAAGACGCTTGCCGCGAGCGCGTCCAGGGCCTTGGCGTCGGGCTTCTCGGACGCATATTGCAGAGCGCCGAGCACATCTCTCACCATATGGGCCATGCGCTGATAGCCCCCCGGCTTGAGAATGTCCGTCGCGATCGTGAGGGGGCCCAGGCCTGCCTTTATAAGATCCGCCGCGTTGAACGCCGAAACGCCTCCGCAGTACGAGAATCGCGCGGGAAAATCCGGAAGCGCGTGAGCGAGCTTTGCCGCGAGATGGACCGTGATGGGAAAGAGGGCGCGACCGGACATGTAGCGCTCGCCTCCAGGTAGGCAGCATCCGTCGTTGACATTGGCGAGGGTGTTCGAGAGTTTGATGCCAAACCTCCGTCCCCGTGCCGCGGCCGTCTCGGCGAGTTTTTGGATCAGCTTGAGCGCCATATCGAACTGAAGGTCGTGTTCAAAACTTTCGCGCCGGAGAATGATGTCGGTCCAGCCGAGCCGGTCGAGAATTTCGCGTGCCGCCTCATAGCCGAGGAGGGTGGGGTTGAGTTTGATATAGGTGTCAAACCCTTTTTCCTCGATGAGGTAGCGGCCGATGCGCTCAATTTCGTCGGGGGGGCAGCCATGCATGGTCGAGAGCGTCACCGAGTGGACGGGGCGGACAGGCATGTGCTCGGCGATCGAGCGAGCCCGTTCGAGGGCGGCCTGGCCGAATGCCCGCGCAAACTTTGGCGATTCGATGAATTTCTGGAGCTCTTCTATCGCCTTCTCCCAGTAGTCGCTCGCCTCTGGCCGGCGCATTCCCTCGATGAACGCGTCCATTTTTTCGCTCTTGATGCCATCGAGGGTATAGCCGACCGACATGTTGAAAATAAAGTCGTTGGGTTTGTGCGACCACATCCGCGCCAGCATGGTTATGGCGATCCACGCGTTCAGATATTCCATCCGGGCCTGTTCGAGCGTGAGTTCGGTCGACCACTCGACGTTGTGGCCTTCGTCCAGGGCATCGATGCAGGGCTTGTCGATATCGAGGCGGTCGTTCTCCTGAACGGTCTTCAGCTCGAATACACGGGCGCCTGAGAGGAACGCGGCCACGAGGTTGGGGGCGATCTGCGTATGGGGCCCCGCCGCGGGCCCCAGCGGAATGCTCACATTCGAAGACATGATGCCCAGGCCGGTGCTTTCGGACTCCTGCTCGAAGACGTCGAGCCATGTGGCTTGTGGTATTTCGAAGATTGTGCGTTTGGCGAGAGACTCGCCTGTGATACGCTCAAGAAGAACTGATAGCGAGGTCGTCTTCATCACTTTACTCATCGATACCCCCAGGTAAGGAATTTTCCAAAGCCGGGCTGAGCGAGAATCATGCCAGCTTCATTTACTATTGTATCGCCTTTTTTGCCGAGCGCTGCCGCGAGGCGGATCGAGGCATACACAGGCATACCGCGCACAAAGGTGCCTTCTATGCGTCCAGAGAGCACCATGCCTGCGAAGGGAGTGATGGTGCTCTTGCTCATCATGTTTGATGAGACAATTCGGCCCGTATGGTTTTGGTCGACGAGCACGAAGTCGGCGTCTTTGCCAGGCTGGAGGGAACCCTTTGCCTGCCATAGCCCATACCGCCGCGCCGCGCCTCCGCTCGTCGCCTCAAGGAAGCGGTCCAGGGTAAGGCGCTTTGCGAAGAGCCCTTCGGAGAGCAGGTAGGGGAACAGGGTCCCCGTCCCCGGGATACCGCCATACGCGGTGAGCGGGTCGTCGGTGTACTTCTCATACTCCGGCGCCCCCGCGTGGTCGGAGGTGACAAACCCGATCTGACCCTCGGCCAAAAGGTGCCAGAGCAGCGCTTTCTGTTCCGGGCTCTTGACGGGGGGAGCGGTCTTCAGCGAGGCGCCAAGGCGCGCGAAATCGGTCTCGTCGAAGGCCAGGTAGTGCGCGCAGGTCTCGCAGGTCGCGCCTTTCTCCGATACGATGGCCGCGGCCTTGGCCGTGCCGACATGGACGATATGGATGTTCTTCGCGTACTGTCCCGCCAGTTTCAGGGCTTTAAGCACGGCCGCGACTTCCGCGTCCATGGGGCGTGAGGCATAGTAGTCTATCCACTGGTGTTTTTGCGAGCCGCGAATGGAGGCGCGCTCCTTTATCGCCTCCGCGATGACGTCGGGGTCCTCCGCGTGGAGGAGAAGAGGTCGCCCCTCTCTCGCGCAGGCCTGGGCCGCGGCGGCGAACTGAGAGTCATCGACAGCAGGGAAGGTGTCCATTCCCGAAATAAAGTAGGCTTTGAAACCGACGACCCTCGGCGCCAGCGACTCGATCACGCCGGAAATGTCTTCCGGTATCATGTGGCCGTTGATGCCGCCGTAAAAGGCGAAATCGACCAGGGCCTTCTCTTTGATAATGGAGAGTTTTTCCTCGAGCGCGCGAGGAGAGGTGACCGGGGGGATCGAAGTGCAGGGCATGTCGATCACCGTGGTGACACCTCCACGGGCCGCCTCGGCGGAGCCGTGCGTGAAGTCTTCGCGGTGGGTGAAGCCCGGCTCGTCGAAGTGGACATGGGGGTCGATCGCCCCGGGGAAGGCGAGGAGGCCCTTTGCGTTCAGGATTTCCTCATCGGCGCTCAGGGATGGATCGACACTGTGGCCGCCGGGGTCCACCCTGGTTCCCGCTTCCTTTATCGCGGCGATCTTGCCTCCCTTCATGAAAATGTCGACGAGACGGAAATCGCGCTCTCCCGGAAGCGCCGCGGCCGCGTTCGCGATGATCATGTCATGTGCCTCCTTCAAAGATTGTCATGTTGAGGCTCTGTCCCTGAGGCCTTGAATTTTGACGCGAGCAGGTCCGAGACCCGTTCGGGGATGAAGGGAATATTGTAGCTGCTTAAAGGGCGGCCGAGCGCGGCCCGGACGGCGTCGAGCACGGCGAAGTATCCCGCGATGCCGTATTGCAGGGGCGGCTCTCCGACGGCCTTCGAGTTGTAGGGCGTGGAAGGGTTTTCAATCGGCGGCATGAACTCGATGTCTATCGAAGGCGGCATGAACGAGGCGTCGGGCACTTTATACGTGGAGAGGGTGTCGGACAGGGGCTTGCCGTCCGGTCCGAAGCGCAGGTCCTCGAGGAGCGCCCATCCCAGCCCCTGCGCGAATCCTCCCTCTACCTGGCCCCGGTCCGTCGAGAGGTCGATGCTCTCGCCGATATCGTGCACGATCGAGGCCGAGTCGAGGGAGTATGTCCCTCGGAGTATATCGACGGTCGCCTCGACGAGCGCCGCGCCGTACACATGGTAGGCGAAAGGCCGGCCGCGCTCGGCGGCCATATCGTACTCAAGGAAGGGTGTGGAGTAGAAACCGTGCGCCGAAAGGTCCTGACGGGAGGCATGCGCCGCCTCGATCAGCGCCTGCCAGGAGAGCTCCCTCTGTATACCATTCCTGAATATCAGCCCATCCCTGATATCGATCTCCTCCGGGACGGCATCCAGGAGCTCGGCGGCCTTTTTGACGAGGCGACCGCGAATTTCCTGGCAGGCGATCTTCGCCGCCATGCCGTTGAGATCGGAACCCGTGCTCGCGGCGGTCGGGACGGTATTTGCCACCGTGAGCGTCGTCGTGCGCTGGACCGTGACGCTGGCGACGGGCACACCGAGCGCTCTGGCGACGACCAGGGAAATTTTGCGCGCGACTTGCTGCCCCATCTCGATCGCGCCCGTAGATACCACCACAGAGCCGTCGGTATAGACGTGTACGAGGGCCCCGGCCTGGTTCATCTGGAGCTTCGTGAAGCTGATGCCGAAGGATACGGGGATGAGCCCGACGCCTTTTTTCTCGAGCCGGTGACTGGCGTTGAACTGCGCGATCCGCGCCTTGAGGGAAGGGTAATCGACCTTGGCCAGGAGCCGCTCCACCGCGTCGGACGCGCGCACGCGTTCGAGCGTCATGCCGTAGTAGGTCTGGTCGCCCTCTCTGTAGAGGTTGTGCCTCTTGAGCTCGACGGAGTCGATGCCTATTTTCTGCGCGAGGGCGTCCATCGCCGATTCGATCACGAAGAAGGCCTGTGGCGCCCCGAATCCACGGAAGGCGGTGAACGAAGGGAGGTTCGTGCGGCACATGTAGCCCGTAATCCGCACATTGGAAATGTTGTAGGCGCCCGTCGCGTGGAGCACGGTGCGGGCGAGAATCGCCGGCGAGAGGTCACAGCTGAACCCTGAGTTCTGGTAGTAGTCCGCTTCGAATGCCAGGAGTCTGCCGTCCCTGTCCGCACCGATGCGGAAATCGCTCGAATAAGGGTGGCGCTTTCCCGTCGCGCGCATGTCGTCTTTCCGGTTGAGGTATATCTCGACGGGCTTTCCCGTGACCCAGGCCGCGACCGCGGCCATACACGCCCAGTTCGCCGCCTGATCCTCCTTGCCGCCGAAGGCGCCGCCGAGGCGCCTCGCCTCGACCTCAACCATGTTCATGGGCAGTCCCAGAACCTGGGCGACCGCCTTCTGCACCCCCGAAGGCGCCTGCGTGCCTGATATGACCTGCATGCGGCGGCCGTCGGTCACCTGGGCAAGAGCCCCCTGTGTCTCAAGGTAGACGTGCTCCTGCCCTCCGGAGTCGACTTTGCCCTCGACCACATACGCGCACCGGGAGAATGCTTCTTCTGTATTTCCGCAGGCTATCGTGCGCGGCGGAAAAATAAAGTCCCCCCGCGAGGCGGCCTCGCGGGGATCGGTGACCACGGACAGAGGTTCGCTCTCTACGCGCAGAAGATTGGCGGCCCTCCGCGCGAAGGAGCGCGTCGAGGCCAGCGCGATCGCGATCGGCTGGCCCCAGTATTCCCACTCATCCTCGGGCAGAAGCGGCTCGTCGGGCTTGTTGAAGCCGATCTGGTTCGTGCCGGGGACATCCTTGGCGAGGATGATGCGGACCGAGGGGTCGAGCGCGAGCGCCTCCTCGGTGTGAATCGCCAGAATCCGCGCGTGCGCGCTGTCCGAAAGGCGGACTACGGCCTGCAGGCATCCCGCGGGGCGGGGAAGATCGTCGATATACTGCGTCTGTCCGAGGACGTTCGGCAGAGATTCGGGCACAATGACCGAAGGATCTACCGATGCCGCCGCCCTCGCGGCCTGGATCGGAACGGCCCGTTCGGGGCCGACTTCATGCATGTTCGCGACACTTTCCGTTTTCATGGGAACAACTCCTCGGCTATGCCGCTTCCCTCAAACAGGCGTACAAAATGGGCCAGCATGAGCCGATGGACCATGCGGCGCCTGTAGTCCGAAGAACCCCGCACATCGCTTATCGGGGAGACGGATGATTCTGCCGTGCGCGCGGCATCTTGGGCAAGCCCGGCGAGTGTTTTTCCATCCGGGCCGCAGGGGGCGCCCTCGAGCGTCTTCATCGCGGCGGCGCAGAGCAGGGGAACGGGAGCCACGCCGCCGAGGCTGACGCGCACATCCCGGAATCGGCCCCCGTCGACGCGGAAGGCGATGGCCGTGTTGACGGCGGCGATGTCGAGATTCCTGCGCTTGCTCGCCTTCTCAAAGGAAAACCTGCGCGATGTTGGATCGGCGAACGCCGGTATCCGGACGGCTTTCAGGACTTCTCCGGCGGCCAAATCGAGTTTCTTGTATCCCAGAAAGAATCGTTCGAGGGGGCAGCGTCGCTGGGGCGCGTCAGGGTTCCTCGAATCCGCCTCGTTTACAATCACGAGCCGTGCTCCCAGGGCGAGCAGCATCGAAGTGACGTCCGCCACGGGAGAGGCGTTGACGATATTCCCGCCGACAGTGGCGAGATTCCGGATCAGCGTGCTCGCGAACATCGTCTCGAATCGGTCGATGCCCGGAACCTCGTGCCGGACGGCCGGAGAGGCGAAGAAATCGCGTACGGTCACGGCCGCACCGACTTCGAGCCAGGAGCCTTCCTGGTCGGATACATATTGAATCTGACCGAATTCGGACAGCATCCGCGTTAAAAAAGGAGAGAAACCCTCTTCAGGCTCCGGATTCCTCACATAGTAATCCGTCCCGCCGCCCACGACCGCCGCAGGAATGGCATTATCGGTATTGCCGCCCCGCGCCGCAGCTCTTTTCAAGATTTTGCGGGGGGCAGAGTCTTCTTCGGGCCGTTCTGCCGACTCCGCCGTAAACTCCAGGGCCGAGGGGGGCAGTACCTGTGCCTCGATTAAAGCCCTCAGGCGCGCCGAAGGCTCCAGGGGGAGGTCCTCGAAGCGCCCGACGAGGCGGGCGGCGGCCCTTCGGATGGCGCCGTATCCAGTACAGCGGCAGAGATTGCCGTCGACCGCCCGCAGCGCCCCCGCAAGGTCTGGCACCTGCGGCTCGGCGAGCCAGGATGTCAGCGCGATGATGAACCCTGGCGTGCAGAAACCGCACTGGCTCGCGTTCTCGTCGAGAAAGGCGCGCATGACCGGCGTGAGCCCATTCTCCGCTCCCTCCACCAGACCCTCGAGGGTGAGGAGGTGCTTGCCCCTGAGTTCTCCGAGCGCGAGAAGGCAGGAGGGGACGGCCCTGTAGCGCACCGTGTCGCCCTCATGCTCTCCCACGAGCACCGCGCAGGCGCCGCAATCGCCTTCCCTGCAGCCTTCCTTCGTCGATGTCAGGCCAAGCTCTCCCCGGATGACGTCGAGTACGGGCATGCCCTCGGCCGAACGCAATTCTCGCCATATATTGTTGACTCTCAGGTGCATCGAAGCCATTTTTTTCTCCTGACCAAGAAAGTATAGCACGGAATTGAGGAGCGGTGCTTTATGGGTGCCCGCAATTCACCTTCGGCCTCGCTCCGAGGCCGAAGGCGGGGTTCTCCCCGGATTCGCGGCGTGGCGCCGTATCGGGCCAGCGCTAGCGACTAGTCGATATAGAGGGACACTCTTTCGAACTTATCGACGTCGACGAGCCCTCTGTCCGTGATCTTGAGGCTCGGAATCACCGGAAGCGCCATGAAGGACAGGGTCATGAGCGGAGAAGTGGCCGTCAGTCCGGCTTCCTTAAAAAGCTTCTCGAAGGCGCTGAGCCTGTCTATCACGAAATCCGCCGCCCCGTCGCTCATGAGCCCGGCCACGGGCAGGGGCAGATCGAGCAGAATTCTGTCGCCCACCGCGTAGACGAGGCCGCCGCGGATCTTGTTGAGGTGGCGGGCCGCCTTGAAGATCGATACATCGTCGACGCCCGCGATGATCATGTTGTGCGAGTCGTGGCTTATCGTGCTGCCGATCGCCCCGCGCGCGAGCCCCAGCCCCCGGATGAAGCCCTTCCCGATGCTGCCCGAGCCCGTGTGCCGCTCGATCACGAATATCTTGAGGATGTCGTTTTCGGTGTCGGATGCCAGAAGGCCGTCTTCGGCCGGAAGCCGGGCGGTGCCGTGGCCTGTGAGGAGCGATTCCCTGCGCACTTCGATAACCCGTACCGGCTTACCTTTATCGGGAATCGCGAAATCCTCTTTCGTGAGCCACTTGATATTCACCGAATCGCGGATGGCCGTGGGAGCCGCGGCGAAATCCCGTACGAGCTCGCCGTTTCTCGCCACGATGTCGCCATTTTTGATGACTACCTTCGCTTCGAAACATTCGAACGAGGGGAAGGCTATGAAATCAGCCTTGTAGCCCGGGGCGACCGCGCCCTGGCCGGGAATCCCGAACCACCGCGCCGCGTTGCTCGACGCCACGCGGATCGCGTCGATGGGGTCTATCCCCGCGTCGAGCATGAGCCGGAGCGAGAAATCCATGTGCCCCTCGTCGCGCAGGTCGTTGCAGTGCCGGTCGTCCGAGCAGAGCATGAAGCGCGAGGCGTTTTCACGCCGCAGCGCGGGGAGCAGAACCCGAAGGTCCTTCGCGGTGGAGCCCTCCCTCAGCATGATGTACATGCCCTTGCCGACCTTCTCCAGCGCCTCTTCCGGTGTCGTGCACTCGTGGTCCGAGCCGATGCCCGCCGAGATATAGGCGGAGAGGCTGGCCCCCCGCAGTCCGGGGGAATGTCCGTCGATCGGCCGTCCGCTCGACTTGAACAGCGCGATCTTGTCCATGAGCTGAGGATTTTGGGCGAGCACACCCGGGTAGTTCATCACTTCGCCCAAGCCCAGGACTCTGGGCTCCTGCAGGAACTGGTGCATGTCCGATGCGTAGAGGGCCGCGCCCGCGGTGTCGAAATCCGTGGCGGGCACGCACGAAGGCACCATGAAATACACGTCGAGCGGGATATTCTGCGAGACGTTGAGCATGTAGCGCATGCCATCGTAGCCCATCACGTTCGCGATCTCGTGGGGATCGGCGACCACGGTGGTCGTTCCCCGGGGAACAACGACTCTCGCGTATTCCGCGGGAGTGAGCAGCGAAGATTCGATGTGCACATGGGCGTCGATGAGGCCCGGCGCCAGAAACATTCCTTCGAGATCGGCAGTCTCTTTCGCGGCGAGCCCATCATTTATGCCCGCGACGTAGCCCCCCTTTACGGAGACCGTGGAATTCGCGAGAAAACGTCCGGAAAGAACATCGACGACCGTACAGTTCGTGTAATTTACATCGCAAGGCACCTTCCCCGTCGCCGCGTCGATGATTTCCCTGTTCATTTATCCTCCCTCATATACGAAGTCCCGAGCGCCGCAGGCGCGCCCACCTTTTTGGAGAGCGCCTCCCACCATGTCATCAGCACAAGCACAACTATCGTGCCCACATAGGGAAGCATATTGAGAAAGTTGGCAGGAATGCTAGTGCCCGAGGCCTGAAGGCGAAACTGCACGGCGTTGATCCCTCCGAAGAGCAGGGCTCCCCAGACCGCGCGCGCGGGATTCCACATCGAAAAGATCACGAGCGCGATGACGATCCAACCCCGCCCTCCGGTGATATTCTCGGACCAGCCCGGCGTGTAGGAGAGGGAGAGGTGCGCGCCTCCCAGAGCGATCAGCATGCCTCCGATTATCGTATAGAAATAGCGCGTCTTTGCCACGTTGATCCCCATCGCGTCCGCCGTCTGCGGATCCTCCCCCACGGAGCGGAGCCAGAGTCCCGGCCGCGTCTTGTAGAGGAAGAACCAGGCGAGGGGAATCAGCAGGTACACGGCGTAGGTCATGATGTCCTGGTTCAGGAACGCCCCGAGGATCGGAATGTTCTTGGCCCAGTCCGGCGCGAGCGGCGCGATGCGCTCGGCGCGGAGTCCGACGAGCCTGAAGTTGTTCGTCGCGGGCCCCAATCTCTGGCCCAGGAATGAAGAGAACCCGGTGCCGAAGAGCGTGATGGAGAGTCCCGACACCACCTGGTTCGCCCTCATCGTCGTGGTGAGAAAGGCGTGCAGGAGCGCGAGGAGTCCCCCGATGCAGACGGCCACCAGAAAGCCGAGCACAATGCTGTGGCTGTAAAAGACAGTGGCGAACGCGGAGAGGGCGCCCATGAGCATGATCCCCTCGACACCCAGATTGAGAATGCCGCTGCGCTCGGTGAGGATTTCCCCGATCGTCGCGATCGTGAGGCTCGTCCCCGCGCGAATCGTAATCGTCAAAACCGAAGTGAGAAAATCCATACATCACTCCTCGACCGGGTCGGGGCAGACCGCCTTCGCCTCGGGCCGAACCACCGAGAGCCTGTACTCGGTGAAGAGGGAGCCCGCGAGCATCGGAAAGAGAATGAGCCCCTGCATCACGACGCCCATCGCGGCGGGCAGCCCCATCACCATCTGCACCTGGTCGCCGCCCACCGCGAGCGCGGCGAGCGCGACCGCGACAAAGGGCACTGCCAGAGGGTTGAGCTGGCTCATCCACGCCACGATGATCGCGGTATACCCATACCCGATCGAAAGGCCCTGCTGGAGCCGGTGGGAGATGCCGGTCACCTCGAAGGCGCCCGCGAGCCCGCACAGCGCGCCGGAGAGCATCACCGCGAGCGCGATATTCCGTTCGACCGCGATGCCCTGATAGCGCGCGGCCTTCTGGCTGGCGCCTATGATCTGAAGCTCGAAGCCCCAGCGCGTGCGCTTGAGCACGACCCATAGAATTATCGCGAGCGCGAGCGCGATCCATATGCCGATGTGCGCGCGGCCCATAATGCGCGGGAGCCATGCGTCCGCCGAGAACATGCGGGAGCCGGGGAAACCGTACCCCTTGGGGTCGCGCCATGGCCCGTAGTAGAGAAATTCGGAATACAGGATCGCGATGTAGTTCATCATCAGGGTGACGAGCGTCTCGTCCACCTTGAGCGAGGTCTTGAGGAGCGCCGGTACGCCCGCCCACAGGGCACCCGCCAGAAGTCCCCCGAGGAGGGCCCCGACGAGCAGGGAACGACCCGGAAGAAAACGCTCCATGAAGAGGGCGACCCCGGCCGCGGCGACACCTCCCATCGTGAGCTGCCCCTCGGCGCCGATATTCCAGAACTTCAGTTTGAAGGCGATCGCGACGCCGAGCCCCGTCATCATGAGCGGTATGGCCTTCACCAGCGTCTCGGCGAAGCCGTGCGAAGAACCGAAGGCCCCCACGGCCATGGCCCCGAAAGTCTTGAAAGGGTTCGCTCCGAAAATCGCGAGCAGCAGCGCGGTCAGGACAAGGGAGACCAGAAAGGACACAAAGGGAACAAGGATGAGCGCGGTGACGGAGGTCGTTTTCCTCTTCTCAAACAGGAGTTTCATGCGCCGGCCTCCCTGTCCATGCCCGCCATGAGCATGCCTATGTGGTCAATATTCACTGTGTTCGCATCAAAAATGCCCATTATCTTACCCTCGAAGAGCACGGCGACCCTGTCCGAAATCTGTAAGAGTTCATCCAAGTCCTCGGAGAAGAAGAGCACCCCAAGTCCCGCGTCTCTCTGACTGACAAGCTGACGGCGGACCGTCTCAGTGGCGCCGACATCGAGGCCCCGCGAAGGATAGACCGCGACCATCAAGGTCCGCGCGGCGCCTATTTCCCGCGCCAGAATCGTCTTCTGGATATTGCCTCCGGAAAGAAATTTGACCTGGGTCTTTGGAGAGGGTGTCGAAATTTTGAATTTCTCTATAAGCCTGCCTGCAAATTCAAATATCTTCTTTTGCAAGAGGAAAATGCCCGTGGCGAGTGGCCGGGAGCGATATTGCTTCATGGCAAGATTGGAGGCGACGCTCAGGTCTCCGGCGGCGCCGACCGAGGCCCTGTCCTGAGGAATATGGGCCACCCCGCGTCGGATGATTTCAAGCGGGGATTTGTTGGTCATATCCTCGCCCTCGATCTGCATTTTCCCTTTTGAGGATCGTCTCAACCCAGTGACGACTTCGGCAAGCTCCCTCTGCCCGTTGCCCGCGACACCCGCGATGCCCAAAATTTCGCCCGCGCGGAGCTGAAAGGATACATCCTTGAGCGCGGGCAGGCCTCTGTCCCCCAGCGCCTCGATGTGAGAGAGTTCGAGCACGACTTTGCCTGGGGTCATCGGTTTTTTCTCTATTTGAAATAGCACGTCCCGCCCGACCATCATGCGGGCAAGCTCTTTCGGCGTGGTTGCGGAAGTGTCCGTTTCGGCGACGACCTTCCCCTTCCGCAGCACCATCACGCGGTCGGAAAACTCCATCACCTCTTCCATCTTATGAGTGATGAAGATCGCTGATTTTCCTTCCTGCTTCATCACATGCACTACGCGATTGAGCTCGTGGGATTCCTGGGGAGTCAGGACGGCGGTCGGTTCGTCGAGAATCAATATCTCCGCGTTTCTGTAGAGAAGTTTCAGTATCTCGACCCGCTGTTGTTCCCCCACGGAGAGCTGCCAGATGCTCGCGTTTGGATCGACGTCGAGGTGGTACTGTTCCGCCAGGCCGACGAGCCGACTCCGCACCCGCTTCAAATCGGGCACGAAAGGTTCGTCGCGCAGACCGAGGATGGTATTCTCGAGCACATTCATCGAATCGACGAGCTTAAAGTTCTGATGCACCATGCCTATGCCATATTTCTGGGCATCGCGAGGGGAATGGATTTCGGCATATTTGCCGTCTATATAGATTTCACCCCTGTCGGGTCGATACAGGCCGCAGAGCACATTCATCAGGGTGCTTTTCCCTGCTCCGTTCTCCCCGAGGAGAGCCAGCACCTCGCCCTTGCGGAGCTTAAGATCGACACAATCGTTGGCGAGAACACCGGGGAAGGACTTGGAGATATTCCGCATTTCAACTTTCGGGATGGCGGTGTCGCTCATTGGCGGTTTCCTATGGTTATCCTGTCGAAAAACAGGCACGGCAATTTCGGATATACTATGGACAAGGCAAACCTCACCATACCATGCGGGGTCTCGCCTCCGTAGATACAAAAACGCCGGCATGCGCACCGGAGGGAACGCATACCGGCAGCAGAATGACTCATTGCACCTTGCCGACAACCCCTTCGACGAACCAGTCCATAGAGAGCTGCTTGTCATCGGGAATGACCTCGCCGGACTTGTAGACAACCTTACCGCTCTGGTCTTTTATCGGGCCGGTAAAGATGCTCCAGCCGCTCATGATCTTTTTCTGGGCGCCTTCCACTTCTTTTTTGACACTCGCGGGCACTCGCGGGCTCAGCGCGGACAGCCCCGCGATATTGTCCTTCAGCCCGCCCCAGAACGCGTGCGTCTTCCATGTCCCATTCAGCACGTTCTGGATGGTGGCGATATAGTAGGTTCCCCAGTCCCAGACGGCGCTCGCGAGGACGGTGTCGCCCACGAACTTGCCCATGTCGGAGTCGTAGCCGATGGAGAGCTTGCCCCGCTCCTGCGCGGCCTTCTGCGGCTCCGTCGTGTCCTGGTGCTGCGCGATGATGTCGCAGCCCGCGTCGAGCAGGGCGACCGCGGCTTCCCGTTCCTTGACGGGATCATACCATGTGTTGGTCCATACCACCTGCACCTTCGCGTTCGGATTCACCGAGCGGACTCCGAGCGTGAAGCCGTTGATGCCCCTCACGACCTCGGGAATGCCGAAGGCCGCGACGTACCCGATTTTGTTGGACTTCGTCATACGGCCGGCGATGATGCCCGTGAGATAGCGGGCCTCCTCAATGCGGCCGAAATAGGTCGCCATGTTGGGGGCGGTCTTGTAGCCGGAGCAGTGCTCGAAGATGACGTTGGGGAATTCCTGGGCGACCGCGTAGGTCGGGTCCATATACCCGAAGCTGGTAGCAAAGATTACGTCGAAACCTTGAATCGCATACTGACGGATTATGCGCTCCGCGTCGGGACCTTCAGGCACGTTCTCGACGTATTTTGTCTCGATTTTGTCGCCGAAATATTTCTGGACAGCGAGACGGCCCCGCTCATGTTCATAGGTCCAGCCGAGATCGCCTGGCGGTCCGATATAGACGAATGCTACTTTCAGAGGTTTCTTTGCTTGTGCGGTGGCGGGCAACACAAGAGAAACCACCATGAGCATCGCGACGAGACCAAGAATGATCTTTTTCATTGAGGGCTCCTTCGTTCGTTATGAAATCCAGACGGATCAAGTCCGACAGCGCTATCGCGCTGTAAAAAGTGTAACTTTCAAATTGCCGGCTGTCAAATAATAAATTTCGGCTGTCAGAGACATATTGTGTGCGAAATTGAAGCGCCACTCATCAACGCGAGGTCACAAAGGCGTCCTGGCTCGCGCCGTGTACGGCCTTCACGGTGAGAAGCCATTTCTTGGCCTCGTCCGATGAGGCATAAGGGCCCACCTTCACCTGATAATAATTGCGGCCGCCGATCTCCTTCATCGCGATAATTGCGCTCATGCCCCGGGAGACAAATTCATTGCGGAGCTTGTCCGCCGTAGCTTTTTCCGAAAAACTTCCTACTTGGATCCAATATTCGGAAGCCGAAGCGGAGGTTTTAGGAGGAGAAGGGGCGGGTGATGGTTTGGAGGCGGTGTTTGAAGACGTGGTCGGGGTTGAACCGGCAGGTTTGGCCGTGGTTGTTTTTGCAGGTGCCGATGAAGGGGCGGGAACCGGGACAGGGGTTGATGGCTTTTCTGTCGTCGCTTGATTCGCGGAGGGGGCTGGGACAACCACGACTGAGCTCGCCGGCTTAGATGAAATTGTGTTGTCGGTTGGAGCGGGAGTTTGAGAATTATCCTCCGACGATTGCACGACAATGCTTGGGAACGCAGAAAAGTCATTTGGGGACAGCGGTTTGGCAGGTGCTTGTCCCGTCAGATCGAAAGGCTTCGATTGCGATACTTCGTTGGGCGGAAACAGAATGAAAGCGGTCAAACAAACTACGAGCGCGAATCCACTTATCGCCACCGCGATCCAGATAATTTTTTTTGAACGATCTGACATCTGTAAACCTCTACCTTAATGTTATCGGCAGAAGTCTTCATTCATTAAAGCACGGATTATTTTCTGGCGTTGGTCGCAATTTTGTTCAATAGCGCCTCAGTACTGATTTTTAATTCAGCATTGGACCCGGAGTTCCACAGCATATATATTGGCACCCCTTCTTTTGGCCTCAAGTCCCATAGATATTTCTGGTCCATTATTCTTTCCAGGGCGCCGTGTATCGAAAGGCGGTCTCTCCGCTGCGCCCGCAAGACTCTCTGATACAGGGAGGCCCGCACTTCGATCACTGCGTCACAGAGATTTATCTGTGGGAACCGGTACAGCAGGGCGGCGTTGATGCAAAATTCTCCCCGGCCATTATTCCTCGCCTTTTCTATCTCCCCATCGAGCATTGAGAGCATAGCGGGGTGCACCGTGGTTTCCAATGCGCCGAGCCGGTTTTTGTCCGAAAAGACTATTGTGCCGAGCGTCTTTCGGTCGATTGACCCATCGTCCTTTCTTATAGACTCACCAAAAATTTCTATCAGCTGGTCCGAGACCTGCAAGAGCGCGGCGTGTCCGAGCTTGTCGACATCGACGACTTCCCAGCCATAATCGGCAAGAATCCCTGCGACTTCATTTTTTCCCGCGCAGTATCCCCCGGTAAGACCAATAATCTGCATCGATTCATCTCCTCAGAGGTGCATGTCGCCCCATGAGTTTGCCGACTCCACGCTGACCCGCAGAGGCACATCGAGCCGTACCGCATGTTCCATTTCATCTTTTATAAGATCCATCGCCTTGGAAACAGAGACCTGTGGCGCTTCGAATATAAGCTCGTCATGAACCTGCAGGAGCATCTTCACTTCCGGCATTTTCTCCCGGAGCGATCGATGCACTTTTATCATCGCGATTTTGACGATGTCCGCCGCGGTGCCCTGAATGGGCGTGTTGACGGCCACTCTCTGCGCGGCCTGCTGTTCAGTCTTATTTCTTGAATCGATCCCAAGAATCCTTCGCCTCCGGCCGAAGAGTGTCGACGATATTCCGCGCTCCTGGGCATGTCCGACCGTCTTTTTTATGAATTCGGCGACGCCTGCGTAGGTGGAGAAGTACGAGTCGATAAACTCCCTCGCGAGAGTGTTCGGAATTCCCAAATCCCGCGCCAGTCTGAAGGCGCTCATGCCATAGATCACGCCGAAATTTATGGTCTTGGCGATTCTCCGGCGGTCCGCGTCGACCTGATCCTCGGATATCCCGAAAATCAAGGAGGCCGTCCGTTTATGGATGTCCACCCCTTCTCTGAAGGCCTTCATCAGGTTTGGGTCTTTGGAAAGGTGGGCCATGACCACAAGCTCGATCTGTGAATAGTCGGCCGAGATGAGGGAATTCCCCGGCTCCGCGACGAACGCCGCCCGAATCTTCCTCCCTTCTTCTTCACGGATAGGGATGTTCTGCAAATTGGGGTCCCTGCTTGAGAGCCTTCCCGTCGCGGCCCCCGTTTGGACGAAGGTGGTATGCACCCGGCCTCGTGCCTCCGCGAGATCGGCGAGAGGTTCGATATAGGTGTTTTTGAGTTTCGTCAAAAGCCTGTGTCTCAATATGAGTTGAGGCACGGGGTCGAGCGAGGCGAGCTCTTCGAGTACGGAGGTATCCGTCGAAAAGCCCGTCTTTGTCCGCTTTTGCACGGGGAGTTTTCGTTCGGAGAAGAGCACTTCGGCGAGCTGCTTCGGAGAGGCCAGGTTGAAATCGTGTCCGACGAGTTGATACACCTTGGCCTCGATGCTGCCCAGCGCTCCTTCGAGCTCTCTCCCGTATGTTCTCAATCGACCGGCATCGACGCGAATGCCTCTTCGCTCCATCTCGGCGAGTATTGGCAAGAGGGGCATCTCTATATCGAAGAATACACTGTGAAGGCCTGCGGATTCGATCTCCTCTGATAAGGCCAGATAGAGTTGAAAGGAAAAATCCGCATCCTCCGCGGCGTATTGAGTCGCCCGTTCAAGGGGCACGTCCACAAAGGTCTGGCCTTTGGGCACGACTTCTTCGTACTCGATGCCGTGGAGGCCAAGAAACCGGGCCGCGACCGATGAGAGCGAAAAAGAAGGCGCCTCCGCATCCAGAACCCACGCGGCGATCATTGTGTCGAAGCAGGGAACCGCGACCTCCGTCCCCGCCGCCGCGAGCACATTGATGTCAAATTTGAGGTTGTGTCCGACGAGCAACATATTCTCCGCGTGAAGGAGCCTCGACAGAGAGGCGAGCGCCCGGCTCTTGGGAACGCACTCCGCGTCCGGGCTCATCAAGGGTATGTACCATGATGATTTTGGCTCAAATGAAACAGAGAAGCCGACGATGCCGGCATGATGGACATCCAGAGAATCTGTTTCCGTATCGAAGGCGCATATGCCCCTTGATATGGCGGCATCGATGATTTCGTCGAGCTTTTCCCCGTTGAGAATGGACGCGTACACCGTCGTTTTTTCTTCTGTTTGAGCGGATTGTGGTAGAGAGGGAGAGCCCACTTCCGGTTTTCCCGAAGCAGGGCTTGTTTGCTCATCCGCGCTGGGGGGCGGGGAAGCCGTCTCCAGCGGGAGGGATGCCTGAAATGACTTTCGTTTCCGGAGCTCTTCAGGTACCAGGCTTTTGATATCCTCATTCAAGAGAAGGGGCGCCGCCGCCGCGAGATCGAGCGAGAGCCGCAACGAAGGGATATCGTTCGGACAGTTGGGGACATCGCGGCACAGGGTGACGAGCTCCCTCGAAACAGATGCGCTTTCCCGCCCCTCTTCGAGTTTTTTGCGGAGCGATTCCGGTTCAATATTCTGTAGATTTTCGTAAACCGCGTCGAGCGACTCAAATTGAGAGATCAGTTTCTGGGCCGTTTTGTCCCCAACCCCTTTGACGCCGGGAATATTGTCCGAGGCGTCGCCCGTAAGCGCCAGGTAATCGCCGATCTGCTCGGGCCGTACACCCCATTCTTCCAGTACTCCGGCCGCATCCGTTTCCCGAAAAGAGAAATTTTCGGACGGGCGGAGGGCCATCGTCTTGTTCCCCACGAGCTGAAGAAGGTCCTTATCGCCGGAGACTATAAAGCAGGGCCGCTCTTCCTTGGCACACTGGCTCGCGAGCGTCGCGATGATGTCGTCCGCCTCATAGCCCTCGCATCGTAAGGTCGGGACGCCTAGCGCCTGGAGAATCGACTCGATCTTCGGGATCTGTGCGGTCAAGTCCTCCGGAGTCTTCTGGCGTGTGGCCTTGTAGGCGACGAACTGGTCGTGCCTGAACGTGGGGCCGACGGAGTCGAGCGCGGCGGCGAACAGTGTCGGCTTTTTCTGCTGGACGAGCGAAAAAAGAAATCTGAAGAAGCCGAACACCGCGGAGACGTTCTCGCCGCGAGAATTGCGCAGGGGCTTGCGGATGAAGGCAAAATAAGCGCGATAAATAAATGCGTATACGTCAAGAATATACAATGGTTCTCTATTTTCCATTTGAGTGCCCCACCCGGGACTCTTCCCAGGTTTCGATCAGCTGGTACGCGGTGTTGATTTTCGCGCTCACCACTGTTGCCTTCTGCATGTTTTCAGGAGAATCTGTATGCCGATCGGGATGGTGCTTTTTCAAAAGCTCTTTATAGCGTGCTTTTACCATCGAAAAAGATGTATATGGCTCAAGGCCCAGAAACCGGTATGCGTCCTCGACCGCGCGGCGCTCGATGTCCACATCATTGTTCTGTGTGCCATATGCATGACGATGCGACGAGGTCCGCCGTTGGGTTCCGGCTTTGCGTTCGGACTCGGTTTTTGAAGGATCCAGATAAGATTCCAGCTCATCCCACGCATCGGCCATATCCTGATCTTCAAAGGCTCTTGCATTCTGATAATGAGTGTGCCCTGTACCTTCACCGAATGTCGAGGACATCCAGGCCCGCGCCAACCTCTCAAGCCTGTCGAATATCTGATCCACCATATACCTCGCTCATGCTGCTTCTAAATGATACTATACCATATTCACGGAAGATGGTGGAGGGTGCCTTGGTGTCGCGGGCAGATAAGAAGGCAAAGCCTTATTGTGTTGTCGTCGGCGGAATCAATGTCGATGTGCAGGCATTTTGCCATGCTGCATATGTTGGGCGAGACTCGAACCCCGGATACGTAAAGAGAAGTCCGGGAGGAGTGGGGCGAAACATCGCCGAGAACCTGGCTCTGCTTGGCCTGCACGCCGAAATGATAACCATATTGGGCGATTCTCCAGGATGGAAGAAGCTCATCGCCCCTACCGAACATGCGGGAATAGGCCTTGGCCACAGCCCACGCATTCCCGGTGTGCCTCTGCCGACATACCTCTGCATCCTTGAGGATAACGGGGCTTTGGTTGGCGCCGTCGCCGATATGCGCGCCATAGAACAACTGCGGATTGAACATCTTGAAGAGCAAAAGCCCTTGCTGGATGGAGCGGCTGCCGTCATCGTGGATGGCAATATACCTCAGACCTGCATCGAGTGGATCGCTGCACGATATGGCGCGAACGGCGTCGGGACTTCAGCGATCGATATTGCGGATAAAAATCACGGCGACGCAAGGCCATTGCTCGTCGCCGACCCCGTATCTTCCGCGAAGGCCCAAAAATTCAAGGCGTGTTTCGGCAGATTCGACATCGCCAAACCCAATATCGCCGAGGCGGCGGTCATTGCCGGGATCGATAAACAGGCTTCGCTTCAGACTATTATTTCAGCCATGCTCACCACGTCTCAACTCCCCGCAGAGCTCTATGTCTCTATGGGAGAACGTGGCATGAAAGTTGTCGAGAACGATTCTGTAACGGCCATATCATTGCCTTCTCCGGGGCTCCGTCCCCATTCGAGAAACCGCTCCGGGGCCGGAGATGCCGCGTGTGCCGCGCTTGTCTGGATTTCGGTGTACGGGCGTCTGGCCGCCCGGGAGCTGAGAAGTGGGCCTATGGGCTTCATTCCTCAAAACAAGGCCAGGATTGCTCTGTCGGCGTCGCTTCTCGCAGCTTCCTCAAAATATCCCGTGAATCCAAGATTGAATGAGGACAGTCTGTGCGAAACCGTAAAAAATTGTTATCCTGAACTCTCCGAGCTTATCGATGATATTCGGCGTGGAGGCGGAATGTGAATCCCTATCTCGATGTTTCAGAAGAAGTGAACGATGCGCTGCGCGTTAATATGCCTATAGTCGCCCTTGAATCCACCATAATAACGCATGGGATGCCCTGGCCTCAGAACCTCGAGACCGCTTTGGAAGTGGAAAATGCGGTTCGGGAGGAGGGGGCCGTCCCCGCCACCGTCGCGATTATGGGCGGCCGGCTGAAGGTAGGCCTTTCCCGTGATGCGTTGGAGCGCCTTGCCAATGGCTCTCTCCATCCCGTCAAGGCCTCCCGGAGAGATATTCCCATGCTTGTTGCCCGGGGCGGAAATGGCGCCACGACCGTCGCGGGAACAATGCTCATCGCCGAAAGCGCGGGAATTCGGGTGTTCGCGACGGGGGGCATCGGCGGCATTCATCGGGGGGCCGAAAAAACATGGGATGTCTCGGCGGACTTGGAAGAGCTCGCGCGCACAAATGTGGCGGTCGTCTGCGCGGGGGCCAAGGCCATTCTCGATCTGCCCAAGACTATGGAGTATCTCGAGACGAAGGGTGTGCCGGTCATAGGTTTTGGGACATCGGAACTTCCCGCATTTTATACCCGTCAATCAGGTATAAAGCTCTCTCAGCGCGCCGATACCCCAGAGGAGATTGCTCTGCTCCTTTATGCGAAGTGGGTATTGGGACTGAATGGGGGAGTCGTCATCGCCAACCCCATACCCGCCCGATACGCGATGGACAAATCGGTCATCGATGCGGCGATCGGAAAGGCCGTCGGGGAATCCGAGGCGAAGGGCTTGAAAGGAGCCGAACTCACCCCATATCTATTGGCGCGGGTCGCGGAGATAACCGGGGGCGACTCGCTGGAAGCCAATATTGCGCTTGTAAAAAACAATGCGCATGTGGCGGCGTCGATCGCCAAAGAATATGAGCGGGTGAGGCTCAAAGGCGAAGCGTAAGCTCGAGGTGGAGAAAAACTATGAGAATAGTTCGCTGTGAGTACGAAGGCGCGTTGTTCTATGGGCGGCTGAACGGCGACAACATCGCGTTATTCCGCGACTTTCCGAGAATCGGAATGAGCGGCGGGAAAAAGGAAATTTTTTTGGGGACCGAAGAGAGGTCCGTTCCTTTTTCAAAGGTATCCCTTGAAGCCCCCTGCCTTCCCCGGAAGGCGGTCTGTGTCGGTTTGAATTACAGAGACCATGCCGAAGAGTTTGGGCTGGCAATTCCCGCCGCACCTATTCTGTTCATCAAGCCGTCCACAAGTCTCTTGGGCCCCGGAAAGACCGTGCAGTACCCGGCGATGTCGAAAAGAGTGGACTACGAGGCGGAACTCGTGGTCGTCATGGGGAAAGCGGCAAAAAATGTTACGACGGCAGACGCTCTGGACTATGTCCTTGGGTATACCTGCGGCAATGACGTGACGGCCAGGGATCTGCAACCGCAGGATGGCCAGTGGACGGTCGCAAAATCGTTCGACACCTTTATGCCCCTGGGTCCCTGGATCGAGACCGATGTTGATCCTTCCAGTCTTCAAATTAAAGCCTTACTGAATGGCGAGGTGCGCCAGTCTTCTTCAACGGCGAATCTGATTTTTAATGTTCCTCGTTTGATCGCCTATATCTCTCAGGTTATGACGCTTGAGCCGGGGGATGTGATTATGACCGGCACATCCTCGGGCGTGGGGCCGATGAAGAAAGGCGACCATATCGTCGTTGAGATAGAGAGCATAGGGCGTCTTGAGAACATCATTGGATAAAAGCTTAGCTATATATGACCTTGTCACGGATAGTTTCGATTTTTCTCCTCTTAGTCGTGGGCTATATCGCTCGGAAAAGAAAAGTATTAGATGCCAACGGCATTAAATCTATCTCTGATTTTGTACTCTCCATTGCATTGCCTTTTACTATAATTTCAAGTTTTGATCGGAGCATTCCTCTTGCAGCGGCGAAAGATCTGTTGAAAGTTGCATTATATGCTATAGGCATACATCTTATTGCAATATTGGTCGCAAAGGTATCTTTTGCGCATGTAGCCGATAGTAAACGTAAAATCCTCACATATATTACGGTTTTTTCAAATTGCGGATTTATGGGTTTCCCTGTTGCCGAGAGCGTGTTTGGTCGCATCGGCCTTATGTATGCGTCAATCTATGTAATGATATTCAACATATTTGTATGGACGTACGGAGTTGCGTTGCTATCCGGGGACGGAGGCGGCAAAAAAAGCGTATTTCACGTAAAAGATATAATCTTTAATCCTGGCAATGTCGCGGTCATTCTGGGAGCTCTTATTTGGCTTTTGCCTTTTTCCTTGCCTGAAACGGTACATTATGCAATTCTGCTTATTGGCGACTGTACTACACCTCTTTCAATGATTGTCGTTGGAGCAACGCTGGCGGGTCTTAGCATAAAAGGTCTGTTTTCAAGGACGGAGGTATGGATTGGTTCTTTAATGCGGCTTTTCATCATGCCGATGATTATTTTTTTTATAATGAGAATTTTTAAAGAAAACGATGTTTCTGCAAGGGTTTCAAATTTTTTAGTAGCAATGCCCGCCGCCGCTCAAACCGTAATTTTTGCAGAGCGATATGATGCTGATGTATCACTGGCATCGGGCATAGTATTTATTTCGACCCTGTTTTCTGCAATAACAATACCTCTTGCCGCAAAGATCATTTCAGCATAATAAGTTATTTCTATTTATTATGAAGCGGAAAAAGCGACTATCGTTTGATTGCATTTACCATTACCAATGATTGACACAATTAAGGCTTATACCCTCAGGACTCCCAAACAAAAAAGCCATTCAAGATTGAATGGCTTTGTGAATATTTTCTCTCCCCCGCGGTGGTTCGAACACCGGACCCAGTGGTTAACAGCCACTTGCTCTGCCAGCTGAGCTACAGGGGAATATGACCTTATAACGAGAAGTAAAATAGCTACATAGGGATTTTTTGTCAATACGTGGTGAGTACTCTGAAGGCCCTCCAATGTTATACTTGACGACCATATATAGAGGGAGTAAGAATGTTAAAAATTGAAGACAGTCCGAGCATCCATCAGGACTACCGATGTCCCTGTCCCTTTGTATCGATAAGGAGTTGTCTTTAATGAAAGGATTCAAGAGATGCAAAGAGCTAAAATTGCGATAACAGCGCTGGAACCGGTATTATATACAGAATTTTATCCGATTTTCGAAGAGGCTCCTTTTTTGATTATTGTGGATGAATACAATCGAATCCAGAAATATTCTGCTGAAATTACCGCAAAAGGAATTACCAGAGGAAGAGCAGAGTGGATAATCAGTAAGGGCGCAAAAGTGCTCGTTACGGGATCGATAGATAATGATTCTTATCAGAAACTGAAACAAGCAGGAATACCTGTTAAATGGGAAACGTTTGGAGATGTAAAAAGCTTAGTCGACAGGGCGAGGAGGTTCGCCGGCTATTTAATTGAGATGCTAGGGAAAGAACGAGTCGTGAGGGCAAGGTTTGACAGGCGCCTGAGGCCTAAAAATATCGCCGCTCCTTATGTCATTCCGTATATGGGCGATGATCCTGAGTTTTTGAAAGACTTGGAACGAAGGGAAAGAAGAGAAAGTAAAAAGCGATTATTAAGGCCGAAAGATGATGAAGAAGCCAACGAAGACGATTATGATACGAGTGGAGAGCCTCTTAATGGCGAAGACGACGACTAGGGTACATCGGGCTCACTTCTTGTGCCGTTTCAAGGCGGCCTCCAACAATCCCCCTCCGTGAGTGGAGGGGGGATTTATGATATTGACCTTTTGGGCATGCAGTACCTCCAGTCGTATCACTTCGCGATCGGTCAGCCGTATGCCCTGGGCCTGCCTTTTACGGACCGGGTATTCTTTGGCACGAAAAACTTGTTTGGTTTTTTTGCTTCTTGGTTTAGGCTTATATTCCAATTGAAATTCATAGGCCGTGTCGATTGAAAATCCTAAAATCTCTGATTTTTCCGGTACTAGACTATAGTCCTTCCCCGTGAGCCAACTGTCGATGCTGGTCCTTTTGATATAAGTGCCTTTTTGATTCGCAAGCGAATATACTAGTGTGATGATGGCGCTGGATAAGGCTTCCTTTTCCGCGACGGTGATCCACAGCGCATGTTGGCCCGCAAAAAATTTGTCAGGAAGAGGTATCACCGTATAGATGCCGTTTTTTCTCAGAATTAAAATTTTATCAAATTTGGAGGCCTCCAAAATTTTTTCACCAGAGACCTCCGTCCCTACATAGCCCCCCTCTGAATCATATCTGAGGGCAAAATCATGACGGGCGACGGTTTTAGCCTCGATTTTCTTGAATGATTTAATCCGCGTCCGGCGGGGTGAGACGCTTTCGATCGTTTTGATATATGTTTTCAGAATTTCAATCGCATATTGGACAAGATGATTGAGGTGCTCCTTGTTCTGCGCAAGCAACTGCTGGATTTGCTCCATGTCTTTTTTGGCTTTTTCTATGTCGTAAAGTGAAATCCTCCGAATGGGTATCTTGAGCAAGCGCTCTACGTCCTCTGTCCCTATCTTCCGGCTCAATTCCTTTGCAAAGGGCTTAAATCCGTCGAGGACCGCTTTAATGACCGCGTCGCTGGTCCTCTTGGTCTCTATTTCCTTGTAAATCCTTTCTTCGATAAAAATGCGCTCTAAGGTTCTCGCAAACAGCTCCGCCTGAAGCTCGTCGCGCTCCAGCTCGAGCTCTTGTCGAAGCAGATTGAGCAACTTCCCTGCGTGGTACCGTATAATTTCCGAAGCGGTGCTTATGGCCGGCTTGTCATCTTTTATGACGAGGCAGTTGCATGAAATTGACCGCTCACACTCGGTGAATGCGTACAGCGAATCCACGACCTCCTTCGCATAGACGCCTCTGGCCAGCTTGAGTTCTATTTCTACTTTGTCCGTGGTGAAGTCCGAGATCGAAGCGATTTTCAAGTGCCCCGCACGGACTCCCTCTTCTATGCTGCCTATGAGGCTTTCTGTTGTTGAGCCATAGGGGACTTCCTTGATTACGATCTTTTTGGGATCGGAGGTGTCCAGCAGGGCGCGAACCCTGACTTTCCCGTTTCCATCGGCATACTCGGAAGCATCTATGAAGCCGCCGGTCGGGAAATCCGGGATAAGCACAAAAGATCTGCCTTCAAGACAGGCGACCTCAGCCTGAAGTACCTCGACAGGATTATGAGGCAGAATCTTTGTGCTCATGCCTACTGCGATGCCCTCGGTTCCCAGCATAAGGACGACCGGAATTTTTGCGGGGAATACGAGTGGTTCCCTGTTCCGTCCATCATAACTGTCGATATATTGCGTGATCTTCGGGTGAAAGAAGACCTCTTTGGCAAAAGTGGTGCATCTGCATTCTATATAGCGCGGCGCGGAGGCTTCGTCTCCCGTTACGGGATTCCCGAAATTGCCCTGTGTCTCGATGAATAGTCCTTTATTCGCGAGGCCGACAAGCGCCGAACCTATGGAGGCGTCCCCATGAGGATGATATTTCATGCAGTGGCCGACGACATTGGCGACCTTATGGAATTTCCCGTCATCCATTTCGAAGAGGGTGTGCAGGATTCGGCGCTGGACAGGCTTCAGTCCGTCGTCGAGTTCGGGAATGGCCCTGTCCATAATTACATATGAGGCATAATAGAGAAAATTGTCATTCAGCAGCTTTTTGATGTAGGCCACAGTATCCTCCGTCCGGTCATATGCTTGCTAAGATGTTCTGATGTGCCTCATAACTCAGTGACAAGATTATCCATAATGAATTGTCGCCTCTCCGGGCTGTTCTTCCCCATGTAGAAGCAGAGCAGTTCGGGGACGGAGGATAATGTCTGAATGTCCACTTTGACAAGCCTGATGTCTTTCCCGATGAATTGGCCAAATTCCGCGGGACTTATTTCGCCAAGGCCTTTAAAACGGGTGACCTCCGTCCCCCGGCCGAGTCGTTGTATCGCTTCGTCCCGTTCGCGGACCGAATAGCAGTACAGCGTTTCTCTTTTCGTTCTCACCCTGAAAAGAGGCGTTTCCAAAAGGTATACACGGCTCTGGACCACCAATTCCTCGAAATATGTCAGAAAGAACGTAATGAGGAGATTTCGTATGTGAAAACCATCGTAATCCGCGTCGGTCGCGATGACGATGCGGGCGAATCTCAGATTCTCGACGTTGTTCTCAATGCCAAGCGCCATCATCAGGTTATAGAGTTCCTCATTTTTATAGATGGCCGAGCGAGGGCGGTCGAACATGTTTTCAGGCTTGCCCCGTAAGCTGAAAATCGCCTGCGTGTGGACGTCGCGGGCGCTCACCATGCTGCCGGCGGCCGATAATCCCTCGGTTATGAAAATTGTCGAGCGCTCTCCCGAACTCCCGTCCCCCAAGTGCGCCTTGCAATCCCTCAAGTTTGGTATTTTGAGCTCGATTCTCTTCGCCGCTTCTTTCGCTTCCTTTCGGACTATGTTGAGCTCGGTACGCAGCTTCTCGTTCGTAAGGATCTTCTCTTGCAGAGTCTTCGCTGCTTGGGGATTGCGGCGGAGTATCTCGTCGACGCCTTTTTTGACTTCCTGAAGAATCCATGGCCGAATGTCGCTATTTCCAAGCTTGTTTTTCGTCTGGCTCTCAAAAACCGGGTTTTTGATTCTTATCGCGATACCGGCGGCAAGCCCCTCTCGCACATCCTCTCCGCGGTACGAGGCCTGGAAGAATTCGTTGATCGCCTTCAAAAAACCTTCCCGGAAGGCGGAAAGGTGGCTGCCGCCGTCCGATGTATACTGGCCGTTGACAAAAGAGAAGTGTTCTTCTCCGTATTCTTTTGTGTGGGTAAAAGCGAATTCGATGCGGTCCCCCCGGTACCAGCCGATATCATAGAGCGCACTGCCGCCGAGTTCAGTCGATAATAAGTCATGAAGTCCTTTTTCAGCATGGAAGTCCTTGCCATTGAGTGTCAAGGTCAAGCCAGGGTTCAGACAGGCATAATTCCACAATCGTTTTTCTATGAACTCGGGTATGAAAGAGTATTCTCCGAAAATTTCCTCGTCGGGGATAAATTCGACCAGCGTGCCGGTTTTCTCATGATTGTTGGCCTCTCGCGAATCGGTGAGAATACCCCGGGAGAACTTTGCCTCGAAAACCTTTCCTTCTCTATACGAGGCGACCCTGAAGTCCTTGGATAAGGCATTCACCGCCTTTGTGCCGACACCATTCAAGCCAACGGAGAACTGAAACACGTCGTTGTCGTATTTCGCGCCCGTATTGATAACCGAAACGCACTCTATGACCTTCCCGAGGGGAATGCCGCGGCCGTAGTCACGCACTCTGACTCTTTTACCGTCGATAGTGATAGCTATTTGATTTCCCGCGCCCATTATGAATTCATCGACCGAATTATCGATGACTTCCTTCAGAAGGATATAGATACCATCGTCGGGGCTCGAGCCATCGCCAATGCGGCCTATATACATGCCCGTTCTGAGCCTGATGTGCTCCAGCGAGGAAAGTGTCTTTATTTTTGATTCATCGTAGATGGATTTTGTTTTCACGCCTTATATTCTAGCATGACGCGGAGAATGGGGACAGAGGATGTCAAGCTCTTAGACATTCCCCCGACAGTATCACGTGGTTTTGTCAGGATACTGGAATCGCTCCACCAAAAGAATTAGAATACTCGCGAGGACTTCGTGAGTAGCTTGTGGCGAAAAACAGAAACGAAGGAGCGAATCGATTTCCATGCATTTTAATCTGAAGTACGGTGGGGGCTCTCTTCCTCTCGATCTTGAAGAATCGCGGATCACCGATGTCACGGTGCCGGTTGTCATAGTATGAGCCACATAGTCAAAGATGAATTCAAGCGTGCCGTCGTCGATGGCGGTATTGAACTTCTCCAGCAGGGACTCACGGTCGGGACTTGGGGCAATCTCAGTGTCAAAGACCCTGAAACAGACCTCGTCTATATAAAACCCAGCGGCATGCCCTATACCTCCATCGAGCCGCAGGATGTTGTCGTGATGGATGAGCGCGGCGCTATCGTCGATGGCCATCGCAAGCCGTCGATCGAATTTCATCTTCACCTTTCGATCATGCGCGCGCGACCCGATATCTTCGCGGTGATTCACACCCATCCGGTCTATTCGAGCGTCTTTGGAGTCCTGCGCGAGGATATCCCCGCCATCTCTGAGGATTTTGCCCAGCTTGTGGGGGACAGGGCTTCATGCTGTGTATATGCGCTGCCAGGGACGGAGGAGCTCGCGAAAAACGTGGTGTGCGCCCTTGGTGAGGGCAAGGCGGTTCTCATTCCAAACCACGGGACAGTATGCGTAGGACACAGCCTCGATGAAGCCATGAAGGTAACAGCCGTGGTGGAGAAGACGGCCCACATTTATCTGCTCGCCCGCTCCATAGGGACACCGCAGGTTCTTCCCCATGAAGATATCATTGTCATGCAGAACTTTATGCGTAACAGCTACGGACAGGAAAAATAATATAGGGTTAATTTCGCGATCAAATGCGGATGGGTCTTCCTGCCTGGATCGATCTGTAGGCTGCTTCGACGATCTGAACGGCATGAAGTCCGTCCTCTCCCGTGACCAGAGGCGTGCGGCGTTCATGTATCGCCGTGATGAATTCTTCGATCATCATTTGATTCGAATCCGAGCCCCAGTAGAGCCATCGCGGTCCCGATCCTCCGTCCCCGTGGGCGCTGCTCCAATCATGGTCTTCTGTTGCGGGCGCTGAGCCTTGGTGCGCCGATGGCGCGCCGAAGACCGTCAGGTTCTGCTTAAAGGCGTCGACGTGCACCGCGCCTCTGTCGGTAATGAGGTCGAATGAGAGGCCGCCCCAGCTTGGCCATGTGCTGGGCCTCGACCAGGAGCAGTTGATCGTCGCAAAGACGCCGCTTTCAAATTGAAGCGAGACCATCGCGCCAGTCTCTATTTTCACCTCGTGCGCATGAAAAATCCGATTTGTGGCTGCGTATACCTCGACAACCTCCATCCCCAGGTACCACCTCATGACATCCGCGAGGTGGACCACATGGTCGATGATGGCCCCGCCACCAGCCAGTACTGGATCCGTAAACCACGCCCTGTCCTTTGGAGGCAACTGACCCTGGTTCGAGGCATTAAAACATAGGGGGTTGCCGAGCTTGCCCTGCAACAGTTCGTCTCTGACGCCGCGTACGGGAACAGAGAATCGCATGGGGAAAGCCGTCATGAGCAGAATCTTGGCTTCGCGCGCGGCGCGAACAATTGCTGTTGCGTCTTTTACGTTGGTGGCCAGGGGTTTTTCGCACAGAATGTGGACGCCGGCCTCGGCAGCCTTGAGCGATAGAGCTTTGTGATACGAGTTTTCGCTGGTGATGAGCACTCCGTCTGGCTTTTGCGCGAGTAAGGCATCGTAGTTTTCGAAAAATGGAAGCCCATAGCGAGATGCGAATGCTTTTCCGCGTTCGGCATCATGATCGGCGATTCCTAGTATTTCGACATCCGGGATCGATTTCAGGCAGCTGACATACGCATCCGCATGGACATGGGCCGCGCTCATAAACGCGAGTTTCATCTGCCGCCTCCTTTCTGCTGGAGCAGAGTGATCGCCTTGCCGGTCCTCGCCGACTCCATGGCCGCGCACGCGATTTTTAGAGCCGCAAGCCCGTCTTCCGCACAGACTAGCGGGTCCGTCCCTTTCTGAAGACAGCGGTAAAAATCGGCGATTTCGAGGTCATAGGGGCTTTCGGCAAGAGGGCTCGCGGGCAGCCCCACATCAGGCGCCTCTCCCTTTCCCTGTCGCAGCGATACTTCGATGGGGGATTCGGCTTCGGAGTCATGCCGAATCAAACCTCCGTCCCCCGCGATCTCGAACCCGGTTCTGAAGACGGGAGGAGGGTATGCCCACGCACCCGAGATATGGCTCAGCGCGCCCGAAGCGTGGATTAGGATTACCTGCCCGTAATCTGAAGGGCTGTCCTTGTTGAAAGATGACACCTTTTTCGCGTAGACGGATACGACCTCTCCCGCTATCCACCGGGCGATGTCGAAATCGTGGATCATCAGGTCGAGCAGTATCCCGCCGGACTTTTCTTCATCCAGAAACCAGTTTCCCACAGGCTTTTTAGGTCGATAACTGAGCCTCCGGTACTCGGCGGTCGCCACTTTTCCGATCTTGCCGGCGCGCACCTGCGAAGCCGCGAGCGCATATTCAGGGAAATACCGCACAACGTGGGCCACGAACAGTTTTACGTTCGCCTCACGGCAGGCCTCTAAAATCGTTTCACCCTGTGCCACAGTGAGGGCGAGGGGTTTTTCGCACACCACATGCCTGCCCGCCTTGGCCGCCGTAGTCGCCATCTGGGCGTGCAGATGGGTGGGTGAGCATATATCCACCACATCCGTGGCCTGGATAAGTTCGGCGAGGGTAGAGTAGGGTTTTGCTCCATAACGCTTCGCGATGGGTTCCGCCTCGGAAGGGGGATCGGCTAAAAAACCCGCGATATTCGCTCCCGTTTTTACCCATGCGCCTGCGTGTGTTGTGCCCATAAAGCCAGTGCCGATTATTCCGATTTTCATTGTGACGCTCCATGGATTGAACTATGCTTTAATGGCTCCCGCGGTGACGCTCCGTATCATCTGTCGTGAGAATATCAGATATAAGATGAGGATGGGGACCATGGCCAGGACCAGTGCCGACAGTACCGCGTTCCAGTCACTCACATATTGGCCAAGAAATTGTTGTACACCGAGCGTAATGGTGGCGGTCCTGGCGCTGGGGGCGACGATCAGCGGGAACCAGAGATCATTCCAGATAGGGATCATCGTAAATATGCCAATCGCGCCTATCGCCGGCTTCACAAGCGGCAGCACCAGACTATAGATGCGGTATTCGCTTGCCCCGTCGATTCTCCCCGCGTCTTTGAGCTCATCCGGTATCTGTGACATAAAGCTTGTGAGGATGAAAATCGTGAGGGGCAGCCCCTGTGCGATATAGATCAGGATGAGCCCGATCAGCGTGTTGACAAGGCCCAGTGACGACATCAGTTTTAAGAGGCTCACCGTACCAAGGCGGATTGGAATCATGATCCCAATCGAAAGATAAAAACCCAGAAAGGCATTGCCCCGGAATTTGTACCCAGAGAGCGCAAATGCCGCCATCGAACCGAAGAACAGTATAAAAAACAGCGACACTACGGTGACTATGATGGAGTTTTCGAAGTTTATGATCAGATTTGAACGCTGCAGGACCGTTTCATACCCGATCAGACTGAAAGTCTTCGCGTTCGGCAACGCGAAGGGCGCGGCGAATATGTATTTTTTTAACTTGAATGAATTCATGATGATCAGGGCTATGGGGAAAAGCGCGATGAGCGAGAAAAAAATGAGCACGATATGCTGAAAAAGACCGCGAAATCTGAGCCGCCTCACATCCTTTATATTGTCGAACTTCATTGCGCTGCCTTTTTCATAGCTGATATGTCTTTACTCGCCGCTGGAATAGGAACATATACAATAAGACCCCTATCAGAATGATGAGAAACATCATTGTGGCGACCGTCGCTCCCATGGAGGGATTCCCGAGCTGCAACTGTTGGCCAAAGAAGGTCCTATAGAAGAGCGTGCCCATGATGTCGGTGGAATAGGATGGTCCCGCCAAAGCTCCCTTCATCGTGTAGATGAGGTCGAATGCGTTGAAGTTGCCAACGAATGTCAAAACCGAAACTATACCAATGGTCGGCAATATGAGGGGAAACTTGATGCGCCAGAACACCTGGCTTTCGGTACACCCATCGACAACCGCCGCCTCGATGAGCTCGTCCGGAATGCCGATCAGCGCGGTATAGAAGAGGATCATTGGAATTCCTATGAACTGCCACACCGAGATGAGCGCCGTCGTTGGCAACGCATATTCCGGGAGGCCAAGCCAGGGCTGAAAAAACTTGCCGAGCCCAACGATTCTCATCATCGACTCGGCGACACCCCAGAGGGGATTCAAAATCAGTTGCCAAATAAAGCCGATGATGACAACGGAGAGCACGGTAGGCATGAACAGTACGGTGCGATAGAAGCCCCGCCCCTTGCCTTTGGTGACGAGCAGCGATGCGAGCAAAAGTCCAATTGGGTTCTGCACCAGCATGTGAATGAAGAAAAAGAAAAGGTTGTTTTTTAGCGCCCCCCAAAATCTCGGCGCCATGTCGGAGTCCGTGAACAGTTTCACAAAGTTTGCAAAACCCGAAAAGACATAGGAGTTGTCGGGCTGGACGGAGAAAAAACTTAAGACAAGTGATTCCACCAAGGGATACATCATAAAAAGGGTGTAACAGACTATCGCTGGCCCAAGGAATACCACCAGAAAAGCTGGAAATGTGCGTCGCCCGTGTAAATCTAGCACCGTTATTATCCTTCAATATAAATGAAGAGCCGGAATGCCTCTCTGCCGGAAGCATTCCGGCCGACAAAATCAGTATACAGAATTACTTATTTTTTGGGCTTATACCATTTGTCGAGTCCGGCCTGCACGCGCTTCCCCGCTTCTTCGGGCGTCATCGTGCCGTTGATGACCGAGGCGCTCACTTCCCACAGTTCATTCTCGAGGTTGGGTGCTCCATATTGATCACCGCGCGAGAGTATCTGATATGAATTGCGGATCGTCGACTTGCATGTTGCCCTCCAGGAGAGGAATTCGTTCGCAAGCGGGTCTTTCAGGGTAATCTTGTGGTTCGACAGGGTAAAGAATCCAGGCAGTGCATTGGAGTAAAGGCCCGCGAATTCGGCGGTTGTCATCCACTCGAGGAACTTCTTTGCCTCGTCCGGATATTTCGTTTTGGCGTTCATACCGAGCGCGATGTCGGTGTGGTCGCTGATATAGACCGTATCTCCCCTTTTCTCGACGGGGGGCTGGAAAATGCCGAGGTCGAACGCCGCATCTTTCTCAAAGAGAGAAATCTCCCATGAGCCGGTGGGATAGATGGCGGCTTTCCCGAGCGTAAAGAGCTGCTGAGAGTCCGGATACTTGACCGACTGATAACCCTTGGGCATATATGGTGCCCACGTCGCAAGTTCTTTCCATGTCCTGATATAAGGCGCATCAGTGTATTTTTGCGTACCCGCTATGAGCGCGAGACGGCCTTCCTCGCCCTTCCAGTTGTTTGGGCCGATATTCTGGAATCCCATCGTGGCGGCTTCCCACATATCGGCTGTTCCCATCGCGAGAGGAATATAGCGGCCATCTTTTTTGATCGCCTCGAGAACCTGCATGAATTCCGCTTTAGTCTGAGGTACCTTGAGGTTCAATTTTTTGAAAATGTCTTTATTGTAGAAGAAACCGTGGATAACCGAGGCCATTGGGACCGCGAACACATGCTTGCCATCGTCGGTGATCCATGCGCTCTTGGCGACATTGGAGAAATTGTTCATGCCAGGCAAACTGGTCAAGTCTGCGAGGTAGCCTTTATTGAAAAGCGCCAGGGACGCATCGAACGGCCGCGCCGTGATGAGGTCGCCCGCCGTGCCTCCCTCGAGCTTTGAATTCAATACTCCATTGTATTCCGCCGGCGGAGTCGGCGCGAAAACCACATGGATATTCGGATTTTTCTTCTCGAAAGCCGGGATGATCTGATCCTGCCAAATCTGAATATCGTCATTGCGCCAGCTTTCGATGGTGAGCGTGACTTTCTGCTGCGCGAACGCAGAAAGGGCGATGAGCGCGATCATCGCTGCCAATAGACATCTCTTCATAGAAGCCTCCTGTTCCCGCTAGGGATTGTCTTTTTTATAACCTGTAAAAGTATAGGATGGGCACTGTGGAGCTGTCAACGAAAAAAATCGGCAGCGCAAGGCTTGAGTTAATGTGCATACCCAATACTGTATGGTATTATCGCGCATCATGCATGATGTGCGGCATTGGTCTCGCATGACGGTCTTTCATCATCCTGTGTGGAGATGGCTTTCATTCCATATTCATCTCGACAAAACGGAGCGCGAGTTCTGGGTCGAAATGTGTCCCCGCGCTGTCGCGAATGTATTCGAGCGCTTTTTCTTTAGTCCACGCCTTGCGGTATGGCCTGTCGCTCGTAAGCGCCTCGTATACATCGGTTATCGCGAAAATTCTTGCCGAGAGAGGGATCTTTTCACCTCTCAGACCGAAAGGATACCCTGTACCATCGTATTTTTCATGATGGTATAAAGGAATATCAATGCACTCGTGAAGTGAAGGAATACGCGAGAGAATCGCCTTGGAAATAAGAGGGTGCTTTTGCATCTCGATTCGCTCTTCACGTGTCAAGGGGCCGGGTTTGTTCAGAATGGCATCGGAGATGCCAATTTTGCCGATATCGTGCAAGAGCGAGCCGATTCTGAGCTTCTTGAGCTCATTCTCATCCTGAATGAAGCGCGAGGCGAAGGAAACAAAAAGGGCCGTGACTCTGAGCGTGTGGCCTTCCGTCTCTTCATCGCGGAATTCGAGCGCGCTTGAAAGGCCCTCAATGATCGATTCATTGGCACGCTGCAAGTCTTGATATGCCCTGGCGAGCTCTTCGATAATGCTCTGCATTTGAAGCGCGATTCCAATCTGATAGGCCGCTGCCTGACCAAACGCGAGCCAGGTTTCGTCCGGCTTAAAGGGAGCACGGAAGAATAGTTCGAGCACCGCCCTCACCTCATTCGCCAATATCACGGGAATGCAATATTGAACCACGAATTTCTCGCGTTCGATGAGTTCACGGAATTCAGGGACATAGCCAGGATTTGTTGCAAGATCGTCGGCCGCGATGATACGCCTCTCTTCTGCCGCAAGCCCTACATTTTTCTGGCCAGGCTGAATTATGGCATCATAGACGAGATCAGAGAAAAATCCGTCATAATCTTTGCTGGTCAGCGTCCCATCGGTATTTTGGATATAGAGACATATACTATCCGCGCGCAGTATCTCCCGTATGATTTTTAATATTTTCAGGACGACTTCATTGAAATCTCTGCCCGAGCCAAAGTATTCCCTGAAAATATCGAGCAGTGAAAGCCGGTGGCTCCATTCCTTGGCCTTCTCTTGTGCAATAAATTTAGAGAGGGGCTGTTCTAATTTTTTCAATGCATCGTTTATCAAGATGTCCGTACCCTCAATCGGGGGATCATTCCAGTCTACAGCGCAGAGGGCCATGGACTTACCGTCGACGAGGACAGGGTATTGTGTACCATGTCCGCCCTCTTGGGAGAGATAGTGCGCCATATCATCGCCAATCCAGCGGCGCATTTTCCCCGCTTGTTCGTCTATCCGGATAAATCCTACATGCTGAGTTCCGAAGGCGTGCTTGATGTATGAAACCGATTCCTCGTATATGCGCGCCTCCGTCTGGCAGTTGGCCAATATCAGCGGCAGTTCCGCATCGATCTCAAGCTTTAACCGGTACTGTTTTACTGAGGTGATATCCTGCCGGATCAACAGATATTGTTGCACTACATTATTTGCATCGGATAGTTTGGCCATCTGTCGGAATTCATGGTAGCGCGAGCCATCCTTACGTGTCGCCGCCCCTTCTTCCTGATGAAGGTCTTTAAATTTCAACTCTTGAAAAACCCGCATGCAGTCTTTCTGGGAACTCTCCTCACAGAATTCCCAGAAATATCGTCCATTCAGCTCTTGTATGGTCCAGCCTGTCAGCGTTTCATAAGCCTGATTAACCCATTTGAAGGCTCCCTGTAAAGTGAGAATGGCTGTCGCGATCGGCGAGGATTCCAGAGCCTTATTCTGCAGTTCGATCTGGAGACGCTGCGACTCATCTGTCTTTCTGTGTTCAGCCCACTCGAGTGCCTTTGGAATGATATGAGAAAGGAGGTTTAGTTGGTCCTTGAGCACAAAGTCGTAAGCTCCCGCTTTTATCAGGGCGACGGCCGTGGGCTCTCCAATGGCACCCGATACGACAATAAATGGAACGATTTGCTTTATAGTATGCAGCGCTTCCAAAGCGGCAAAACAATCATAGTCTGGGACGGCCCAGTCGGAGAGGATGACGTTATGCTGCTTCGAGCCAGCCTCGCTTTCAGCAAACTTCCGGAGCGCTTCAAGATATTCTTTGAGATTTCGTATGTGTGTATAGCGCACCGATTTGAATGCTTTTTTTAACTGATACACGATGAGCTCGGCATCGTCTCTGTTGTCTTCAATGATAAAAGCGTTAAGATCTGTATTCTCTGGCAATATAGTTGTCACTGAAGACATCCTCGAAAAGGTTTTTTTTGGGCTGCAGGTTTGTTTCTAGCCAATAATGGCAGACAAGATCGATTTCGCGAAGAAAAGTAGAAAAATCGACAGGCTTTCTAATAAAACTGTTCGCGCCGTTCTCATAGCTTTGAATCATATCTTCTTCTAAAATCGAAGTGGTAAGCACAACAATAGGGACATAGCGCGTGGCGGGCGCCGCGCGAAGCTCTTTGAGCACCTCGAGGCCACTTTTCCCCGGAAGCTTGAGATCTAGTAGTATGAGAGTGGGGGGTATTGTCGCCATGGTGTGTGCGTTTGTATCGGCGCTTTCAGGCGCCGACAAGTTTCGGCCAAGGGCAAACTCGAGCGCCTCATCGGCGTTTCGCGCAATCCGGTAGGGAGTTTTGACGCCCCCTTGTCTGAGGGCAATCACGGCAAGTTCCGCGTCATCGGGATTGTCTTCAACGATGAGGATTGTCACATGGGGGGTATTCGGTTCCATATTCACTGTGCCTCGCCGAAATCAAAATACAAGGTTGTGCCTTTCCCCGGTGCCGACTCTACCGCTACCGAGCCTCCATGTCGCGTTGTCACGCGCTTAATAATCGAAAGCCCAATGCCCGTTCCCTCAAAGTCGGCCGTTTCATGAAAGCGCTGGAATGGCGCGAAAAGTCTGTCACCAGCCGCCACAACGTCGAACCCTGCGCCATTGTCCCGGATATAAAAGACTTTTTTCCCCTCGCGCAGCACCGAGCCAATTTCAATGCGCGCGATGTCCTGTTTCCGTGTAAATTTTACGGCATTTGAGATAAGGTTGGCAAGAAGAATTCGCGCGAGGTCGGGGTCGGCGCATGTATGAAGATCTTGTTGTACAGTGCAATCAAAATGCCGTTCTTTTTTGTCTTCTGTTTCTTCACTGAAGATTTCTTGCGCCATCAGACTCAAATCGATCGGCTGAGGAGTCATTGACCTCGTGCCTGCCCGCGAGAGCATCAGCATGTCACTGATGAGCTTTTGCATGCGCTTCGCGTTCGCTTGGATGCGATCGAGCAAGTGATTGATTTCTTCGGTGTGATTTTGAGTAGGTCCCTGCTGATGAAGGGTATCCGATGATCCTTTGCGCAGCATGTCTCCAAGGATTGTCGAAAAGCCCGTAATGGCGCGGAGGGGGGCACGAAGGTCGTGCGAGACGGAATATACAAAAGATTCGTATTCTCTGTTGAGTTCCGTCAAGCGCTGGGTTTTGGCCTCGAGTTCTTCTGTTCGTCTTTTCACTTGTTGTTCGAGCGTTTCAGTGAGTTCTTTCAATTCCTGCTCTGCGCGCACTCTCTGAGAGATGTCGTGAACGATGGAGAAGAGCAATTCTTCCCCATGAATATTGATCGGACCGGTGTATACTTCGACGTCGATGGGATCGCCATGCGCGCGGCGATGCTTAAAGTAAAATACATCCTTGTTGCCAGTGCGAGCGAGGACTATTGTAGCCTCGGTCTCTTTTGGCTCAAGGGTATTGATATCCTGAACGCGCATCGTGGTAAGCGTAGCGCGATCCCAACCATAGAATGCCTCGGCGGCGGGATTCGCGTCGAGGATGCGGCCGGTGAGGGGGGCGATAATAAACATCACCGTATGCCGATTTTGAAAAAGACTGCGATAGCGGGCCTCCGATTCAGCGAGGTCTTTACCCGCTCGCGCGAGCCGCTCGTTGTCCAGGAATAAGAGGCAGATAAGGGAAAAAACGATAGGGAAAATGACAAGGTACGGGAACAGCATGAGGGGAATAACCGTATGCCATTTCCCGTCTGGCAGAAAAAATTGAGAAAGGATGACGCACAGGTGGATAAGAAAGCCCAAGAACCATGTCCCAATTATTGTGGAAAATTTATGCTTTTCGGCAAAAGATTGATAGCGCGGCCGGAGCCGCGCTGCAATGGTGGACAGGACCATGGCAGATATAATTGATAATGATCCGGGGATTACGCCAGCACCCCCACGACTAATACGAAAGGCAAGAGCGAGGGTTGCCGCGATTGTCCCTGTCAAAGGGCCGCCGAAAAATCCGGCGATGCCGATCACTATACTGCGTGCGTCATAAAAAATCCCCTTTTCGACTTGAAAGGGCGTAAGCATCGCAAGAATTGCGGTCGCTCCTAGAAAAACGCCGTTTATTATCGAAATTGTCCGGGGTTTCCCTTTGAATGATCTTGAGACAAAATGATAGAGCACATAGATGGAGATGAGGATAGTCACGTTTTGGAAAAGCGTCGTCACCAAGGCTTTGCCTTCGCAGATATTATATTCTATATTATAGAATAAGTTAATAGAAAATTCAAAAGAGATAAAAATTTTATCGCGATGCGAGCCATGTCTGAGAAGAGAACTTTTCCTTACCCAGTTGCCCGGCTAACTGAAGTTCGGATTCGGTTGGCCCAGAGTTTACGAAAACAAGATGGAGCGCTTTGGCGAAGCCCTCCCTCAGGGATTGTATTGTGGTTGCGTAGAGAATTTCAAAACTCATGGGTGCTGATTGGGGAAGGCACTGTTTGACGCTCGTCACGCGCGACTTGATATCCTCAATGAGCCTCCCTTTGGCCTTTTCCTGTGACACCCTGAGAACGGTGAACATTTGATCCACATCGACATCGAGGATAACGGTACCGTGCTGGAGAATACAACCCAGCTTTCTGGTCTGGGCGTTGCCGGAAATCTTTTTCCCGCCGGCAACGATATCATTTATGGGCGCGAATTCGGCGTGGATGTCCATGGCCGCGAGCCCCTCGATGATCCCGCCCAGCAACAGGCGGTAGGAGTCGAGAATGTTCGCGCGGGCGAGGGGATGGCCGAGCGGCAAGACTATGCTGTATGTGACTTCATGGTGATGAAATACGGCTCCGCCGCCGGTGATTCTCCGTACGACGTCGATGCCGGCCGCCTTGCACGCCGCGGTGTCGACCTCTTCGTGCAGGCCCTGAAAATATCCGATGGAGACGGCGGGAGGGGCCCAGCCGTAGAAACGGAGGGTCGGCAGGCTCCTGCCCTCCGCGACTGAGCGCAGGAGCGCCTCATCGAGGCCCATATTGAAGGCCGCCCGGTGAAAACCGGTTTCGAGCACCCTGAATTCATATGCCATTGTGCAATTCCTTTTGAATGATTTCGTCCAGAGCAGTTCCCGTAATTCCTGCGCATTCCAGGCCTTTTTGCCAGATAAGCTCGTCGAACCTTTTCCCAAGCGCCTCAAGTGGGATTCCCACGAGTTCGCGCTCAAGCGCATCAAACGCTTCTTCGGGGACCGCAAAAAAGTCACCACGAATCGAAAGGGAGCGTATGCGCGAAGATGGCGAAGGAGGTGGTTCAATATCGATCGTCATACGCAGCAATTTGCAGCCTTCGGGTTTGCCGATCAGTTCAAGTTTCATACGCCTGCGTCCTCCAGGGAGACACCCCACGCTTCGCGGGCATGGAAACTTGTGCGCGCGAAGGGAGCGGAGACCACGGAAGTGAAGCCGAAGGCCTTCGCTTTTCGGGCATAGTCGGCGAACTGAGTTGGCGTGATGTACTCCACCACGGGGATTTCTTGCGGGGTCGGCCGAAGATACTGCCCCATCACGATGATGGAGACGCCCGCGGCTCGAAGTTCCGCCAGCGCCTGCATCACTTCCTCTTCGGTTTCGCCAAGACCAAGGAGGAGGCTCGATTTTGTGGGAGTACCGCCTGTGCGCGCTTCACGGAGAGTTTGGAGGCTCTTATCGAAAGAGGCGCGGTGATCCCGCACAGGCTGAAGGCGGCGCACGGTCTCTACATTGTGTGCGAGCATATCGGGCTTTGCGGCGAGGACCTGTGCAAGCTCTGCCCCCGTATAGTCGGGGATTAAAACTTCGATCTTTGTTTCGGGGCTCGATTCTCGAATGGCGCCTATGCAGGCGGCGAAATGGCCTGCGCCGCGATCCGGCAGGTCGTCCCTGTCGACAGAGGTAATAACGGTGTACTTGAGGCTCAGGGATTTGACCGCTTCGGCAAGGCGTCGGGGTTCTTCCGGATCAAGAGGGCCGCCTCGCCTGGCGGTCTTTACCGCACAGAAACGGCATCCGCGAGTACAGACCTCCCCCATGATCATGAATGTAGCCGTGCCGGAGCCCCAGCATTCGCCTTTATTCGGGCACCGGGCTTCATCGCAGACTGTGTGCAGACCATGTGAGGCGAGCACCTCTTCGACATGGCGCCATTCATTTCCATGGGGGAGTTGGACCTTGAGCCAGGCAGGTTTGGGCTTGGATTGTATACTCTGCATGAGAAAAGTATAGACGAATTTGAAAGAAATGTCATGCATGCGGGGAAATTGACAGAGCGTCGAGCGAATCTTAGACTTTTGCCTATTCCAACTCTTGAAGCAAAAGGAATCATTGTATGCATGAATTTCGCAGCGTCGCTTTGGACGATAGAGCAGGAGCGCTTGTGATTCTGGACCAGACGCGCCTTCCGGGCGAAGTGGTGTATCTCCGGTTGTCGCGCCTGGAAGACATCTGGGAAGCGATTAAGAACCTTCGGGTGAGGGGCGCCCCCGCGATCGGCATTGCTGCGGCATACGGGATATATCTTGCTGTTCGAAACAGCGGGGTTGGGGCTCCCGAAGAGGCTGTGGCACTTTTTAAACACGCGAAGCAGTACCTTGAGACTTCAAGGCCGACCGCGGTCAATCTCTTCTGGGCCTTGAACCGCATGGAAGAGCGCCTGGCCGCTGCATCCCGGGCGGAATCGCGCTCCGCCTCAAGCTCCGCTTCAGTGGGGAACCTCTTTAGCGCCCTTAAAGAGGAGGCCGATTCGATCCGCGATGAAGATGCCCGCATGTGCCGTGCGATTGGCGGGCACGGCCTTTCTCTTCTGCAGAGAGGCTGGGGCCTTCTCACGCACTGCAATGCCGGCGCGCTCGCCACGTCGGAGTTTGGCACGGCGCTCGCCCCCATTTATCTTGGCGATCAGCGCGGGTATCATTTTAGGGTCTTTGCGGACGAGACACGGCCTCTCCTGCAGGGCGCGAGGCTTACGGCCTGGGAGCTGTCCGAGGCGGGAGTCGACGTGACGCTCATCTGTGACAACATGGCCGCGACGGTGATGAAGAAAGGGCTGGTGCAGGCGGTGCTCGTCGGCTGCGACAGAGTGGCGGCCAACGGAGACACCGCGAATAAAATTGGTACGCTTGGGGTGGCGATTCTTGCGAAGCGCTATGGAATTCCGTTCTATGTTCTTGGGCCGAGCTCGACGATAGATTTGGCGTGCCCAAACGGTGCCTCTATTGCCATTGAGGAGCGTCCGGGCGACGAGATCACCACAAAGTGGTATGCCTCACCCCTGGCGCCGGAGCATATAAAGACCTTCAACCCGGCCTTTGATGTGACCGACGCGCCGCTCATCACCGCGATTATTACAGAGAATGGAATTGCCCGTCCTCCTTTTGAAAGGTCGCTCGCAGAGTTTGCACGCTGAGAAAGACGGCAAGGTCCCGCTGGCCGCCCGCCGGGAGACATCCTATGTGTTTTCCTGCACCTTGTGGATGTCCACATTTCCCTTGAGCTCGCCCCCTTCCTGAATCGCAAGTGCCCCTGATTTGATGTTGCCGTCGATGACCGCATTGGCGTTGAGTCGCACAACGCTTGCGGCATTCAGATTGCCGGTGATCTTGCTGTCTACCATGATTCTTTCGGCAATGATATTGCCGTTCACGCTAGCACCCTGCGCTATTTCGACAATCGATTTTGCCACAATGTCCCCGCTGATCGAGCCCGATAGAAGTTGAAACGACCGCGCATTGACATTGCCCTCGATGCGCCCGGAGACAACCATGTCGTTCTCGCAGGTGACATCTCCAAGGATGGTGCCGAAGACATTGATATTTGAGGCGCTGGAGATAGATCCCTTGATGACCATATCCGCGGTGATGGTAGCCTCTGGTGTTTGGCGGGGCGATGGCGCCGAGTTCGCGTTCAGACTTGCGAGGTGAGCCGCAGAAGGCTGGGGATCGAATTCGGGGGCAATTTCCGATTGCGACACATCCAGGCCCTGATCATCTGATTTCCCGTGCAAAAGCTCGTCAAAAGCCTTTGTCAGATTACTCTTCTCTTTCACTTTCGTCCTCCTTATCCTTCCGGGTAAACGAACATAGGCGGCCGCACGGTGTTGTCCAATGCGCCAAAAGAATATCCTTCCGCCTTCAGTTTCTCGATAATCCTGGGCAATGCCTGGACGAGCTCGTTGTTGCCATTGTCGTGCATCAGCACGAAGGCGGGCCCCCAGCAGAGTTTGACGCCATTGATCACATTCTCGATCATTGAATCGGAGGTCGCGTCCTTTAACGTATCCCCGGCACTTACATTCCAGTCGCAGTAGATAAACCCCCGCCGCAAGACTTCGGCACAGAGCGACTGATAGAGTTTTAAGTTATATGTGTTGATGCTTCCGCCGGGGAAACGTAAAATGGTAGGGCTTATACCCGTGATGTTCTTCACGTAGAGATAATTCTTGTTAAGGTCCTCTATGAAATTTCCGACGGATTCATAGATGAGCGGGTACTGGTGCGTATAGGAATGCATGCCTATGGTATGCCCTTCCTTCGCGATGCGCCTGAGCCAGGACGTGGCGAACAGGCTCGATTTGCCATTCACGAAGAATGTGGCCTTGATGCCCTGATTCTTGAGCACATCGAGAATAGCCGGTGTCGATGTCGAAGGGCCGTCATCGAAGGTCAGGAAAATAGTTTTCGGGTCAACCAGGTCGTCATTAAATCCGGTGAAATTTGCGCTGAGCTCTGGATATAAAAGCTGATACGAGAGAAGGGGATGTTTCCGTACAATCGAAGCCGCATCGTAAGAGTTCGTGCCAACACTAATTGCGTCATCTCCATTGGGAGGGTTGGCTTCAATTTCATGCTTCAGTCGTGCGTTCTCCATTGCGAGGAGTACCAATCCCGTAACGGGGACTATGATGAAAAGTATAATCCCCGCGATAATGAGGCGCTTCCAGAACGTAATACTTTTCTTCATGCCATGTTGCCTTTTCTAATGTATTTTGTGGTATTAAAGTGATAAAGTCAACTTTGATTTACTTTTTAAGAACGAAAGTCCAGTTCTTGGTTGACAGGGGGAGGGGGCGCTTCCTTTTCTCTGAGGAATTCGCGGAGTATTTCTGGATGATCAAGCGTGCAATTCTGGGGTGCGCCCAATAAGAATTGTAAATCCTCTGAAGGGGCTTTCCCATGCAGTGTTATGAACCAGGAAGCATATTTGAGTCGAATGCGCAGCTTCCGTAGCGACGAAGAGTTCAGCCGGCCGGCCTTTCGTAACTCTAGAATTCTGCGCGCCGAATTGGGACCGATACCTGGCACGCGCACGAGCCGCGTGAAATCCGCAGTCATGAGCTCCACCGGGAAACAGCCGACATTGCGCAGAGCCCATGAGGTTTTGGGGTCAAGCTCCTGGTCGAGAGATTCGCGCGACTCAAACAGTTCCATCGGCTCGAAACCGTACCAGCGGAAGAGCATGTCCGCCTGATATAGGCGAAATTCTCGCCTATACGGCGGCACGTCGGGGTGGGGCAGCGAAGAGTCTGTTCCCTCGGGACGGAATGCGGAATAATAGACTCGGCGCACGTTGAAACTTTTATAGAGGTGCTGGGCAAGCTCAAGAATAACGGAATCCGATTCTGGGCTGGCCCCGACGATGAGCTGGGTCGTCTGCCCGGCGGACATAGCGGAGAAAGAGTCAGATGGCGCTCCTTTGGCCTTTTTTTCGGTAAGTTCACGAAGTTGATTGGAAATAGTGGTCATCGGTGCGAGAATCGCATCGGCGCTCTTGTCCGGGGCGATGCGGAGAAGGCTCTCTTCGCTCGGCAGCTCGATGTTTACGGATACCCGTGTCGCATAGCGCATCGCAAGTCGCACGAGCTCGGGCGAGGCGCCGGGAATGACCTTGAGGTGAAGATACCCACGGTATCCGTATCGCTCGCGCAGGCTGCGCGCCATCCAGATGAGCCGGTCCATCGTGTCGTCTGGTGTCCCCAGAACTCCCGAAGAGATAAACGCGCCGTGAATCACGCCCCTGGCGTCGAAGTCGGCGATGGTCCGGGCCAGCTCCTCTGGTTGAAAGGAGGCGCGATGCACATTGGCCGAACGACGGTTTACGCAGTATGCACAGTTGTAGGTGCAGGTATTCGACAACAATACTTTTAGGATGGGCACGCTTCCCCCTCCCAATCTCTTCAGCCTGCAAATACCGTACGCTGCCTCCTCTCTTACCTGGGGTGTCTGGGAAGGAGTCGCCACCTCAGGCTCGCCTTTCACGGCGCTCTCTCCGACCCGAGTTTGCCCGCATGACTCTATGCGGGGACTTGGGGCCGCGGCATCCCAGTCCGCTGCCTCTGAGAGAATTCGAAGTGTGTCGAGACGGTCCATATACTATACAAAAGTGTAGTTCAGCCTGCGCCTCCCTGTCAATTGGCGCGAGATCATCTTTGATATGAAGGCAATCGATCGCTCTCTCCGGCAGAGATGTCGAACGGCATAGCAGAGACAAGAGGGTTAAAAAATTTTTGTCGCCAAAGATTTCTGAACATAACTTTTTATTGTTTCGAATGAATCTTTTTATTGACATAATGGAAACGCTATATTATGATTTATTTGCAATGATATTCGATATACAGAGATTTTCAACTCACGATGGCCCTGGTATTAGAACTATCGTTTTTCTTAAGGGCTGTTCTCTCCGCTGCACGTGGTGTGCCAACCCGGAAAGCCAATCTGAAGAGCCTGAAATTCTTTTTTCAAGCAAAAGGTGTATAGGATGCAGGTCATGCTTGGCGCCGCAGTTTGGTGGAGCCATGCAGGCCCATGCTGGCCAAGTGATTCCCGACAGGGCCAAGTCTGTACCATTGGTACTTGCGGGAGTTTGCCCTTCCCTCGCCATTCGTGTGGCAGGAAAGCATATCGAAATCGACGACCTGATGACGCAACTTGTCTGTGATCAGCCCTATTTTACAAAAAGCGGTGGAGGCGTGACATTTTCGGGCGGCGAACCTCTCAATCAACCTGAATTCGTCGCCGAGTGTGTGACACGGCTGGCGGATGTAGGCATCAGTTCCGCGATCGAGACCTGTCTGGCGGTCGAACGGAAGAACGTCGAACTTCTGCTCCCGCTTCCTGTCTACTGGCTGGTCGATGTGAAGCATGTCGACGAAGAGAAGTTTCTACAGGAGACGGGAGGGCATGTGGAAGACGTGCTCTCAAACATTGCCTTGGTAGCCCGCTCCGCGCGCTCTATCACTTTCCGCATTCCTCTGATTCCCGGCTTCAATCATTCCGATGAAGACCGAAAACGTATTTTTGATTTTATCGCCTCGCTCGAACGAGCCGAGGATGGTCCACCGAGAGTCGATATCCTGCCTTGTCACGACCTGGCCGCCGGAAAATATATGCAGCTTGGCAGGCCAAACCCTTTCAAGGCCATTCCGAGGCCAAGCGACCACCTGGTGAATGAGTGGAAATCGGAAGCGAAGCGTTATGGCTTCACAACGGACATAGGGGGTTGAACCATGACCGGACGACTGGCGAAGGCCAAGGAAAGGATGCTTTCGACAAGACCTTCCATTTGTATTGAACGCGCCAGGATTTACACACAAGTATATCGCGACCATGCAGAGTTGCCGGTCGTAAAGCGCCGCAGCATGGCCCTCAGGCGGACGCTTCAGGAAATGACTATTTACATCGAGCCAGATGACATCATCGTCGGCAATCACTCTTCTCGGCCGAAGGCGGCCCCCATTTTCCCCGAATATGCCGTGGGATGGATAATCGCGGAGATCGATGATATCGATAAGCGCGAGGCCGAGGCGTATCAGGCAACCCCGGAGATAAAGGCTGAACTCAAGGAAATCTGTGCTTTCTGGAAAGGTAAGACCTTGCAGGAACGATGCCACGCGCTCATGACGCCCGAGATGGAAGAGATCCATCAGACCAAGATCATCAAGGCGGAAGGCAACATGACTTCGGGCGATGGTCACGTCGCCGCCAATCTAAGGCGCATACTTGAGCTCGGCATCGGTGGCTATGGGAAGCTGGTCGAGGAAGCGCTGGCTAAGGTCGATTGCTCTGTCTATGAAGACTTGAAGAAGTATCACCTTTACCAAGCCATGCTCGAATCATTGGCAGGCTTTTCCAGCTATATCTCCCGCTTTGTTGAACTTGCGACCAGGATGGCGGAAACCGAAGCCGACCCCGGGCGCAAGGCTGAGCTTGAGACGATCGGCGCAACCTGCGCGGCCATTGTGAACGATCCGCCCACGACATTCCGCGAAGCCCTCCAGCTCTGTTATTTCATCCAGGTTGTGCTGCAGATAGAGTCGAACGGACATTCGATGTCCTTTGGCCGACTCGACCAATACCTTGGTCCCTTCTACGATCGCGACCTCGTCTCCGGAGTCATCGATCGGGAGACGGCGAAAGAACTGCTTTCGGCGACCTGGCTCAAGCTGACCACTATCAAGAAAGTGAGGTCTTCCTCTCACACTCGGAGTTCGGCGGGGGGACCTCTCTACCAGAACGTTACCATCGGCGGGGTTGACCGTGAAGGGCACGATGCCGTCAATCCAATGAGCTACCTGATACTCGAATCGGTGGGCGATATGAAGCTTACGCAGCCCAACCTGTCGGTCCGTTATCACAAGAACATGACGTCGGAATTCATGGCTGCGGTGATCGCGGTCATCGAGAAGGGGTTCGGCATGCCCGCGTTCAACAACGACGAAGTGGTTATTCCCGGCATGCTGCGCCTCGGAGTTTCTCTTGAGGACGCGCGCGATTATTCAGCCATAGGCTGCGTCGAAGTGGCGGTGCCTGGCAAGTGGGGATATCGCACTACGGGTATGAGTTTCCTCAATTTTATGCGCGTATTTATGGCCACTCTGTACGACGGCCGCGATCCTGAGACCGGTAAGGCATTCCTTCCGGGCACGGGCCGCCTCGAGGATTTCAAATCATTCGATGAGCTCATGCAGGCGTGGAAGCGCCAAGTTCAGTTCTACGCGCGAGCCTCGGTCGCGATCGACGTAGCCGTCGATACTGGACTCGAGGAGCTCGTGCCTGACGTCCTCTGTTCCACCTTCACCGACGACTGCATCGGCAGGGGCAAACACATCAAAGAGGGAGGCGCCCTGTACGACTGGGTCTCCGGACTCCAGGTCGGCATCGCGAATCTCGGCAACTCGCTGGCGGCAATCAAGAAATTTGTCTTCGATGAAAAGGCAGTGGATCCAAAGGCCCTGCTTCATGCCCTCGAAACCGATTTTGCCGGGCCTGATGGAGAGGCGCTCAGACTCCGGCTCTTGAACAGCGCGCCAAAATTCGGCAATGGCAATGACGAGGTCGACAGACTCGTCGTGGAAGCGTATGGCTATTTTACCGAGGAGATCGAGAAGCATCACAACACTCGTTACGGCCGGGGACCTATCGGGGGTGGTTACTACCCCGGCACGTCGAGTATTTCCGCAAATGTGCCTGCCGGTTCTGAAGTCGGCGCTACCCCCGATGGCCGACACGCCAGGACGCCCCTTGCGGAAGGATGCTCACCTTCGGGCGGAACCGATGTATTGGGCCCGACCGCGGTGTTTAATTCCATAGCCAAGCTGCCCGCGGAGCGGATCTTCGGCGGTATCCTGCTTAACCAGAAGCTCTCGCCCAGCGTCATCGCCAAGAAAGAGGACAAGCTGAAACTGGAAAACCTCCTCCGGACCTTCTTCGATGATCTCAAGGGCTGGCATGTTCAGTACAACATTGTGTCCAGGGACACCCTCATCGCGGCGAAAAAAGACCCCGAGCGCTATCGGGACCTAGTCGTACGCGTCGCGGGGTATTCCGCATATTTCAGGGACCTCCCACAGGACACCCAGGATGATATCATTGCTCGTACTGAGCATACCCTGTAACGCGAGGTGATCGACATGTATTATGCGGGAATCGACCTGGGAGGAACGAAACTCAGCGCTGGTTTGGTGACAGAGACAGGAGAGGTCGCGGCGGAAGTGGTCACGTACGACCATTGTACCGGCGATGAACAAGAGATCATCAACTGCATGGTTCGCAACATCGACAAGGCGCTGTCGCGCGTCCACGCCGGACGCTCCGATATCAGAGGTGTCGGCGTGCTGTTCCCCGGGCATGTCCGCTGGCCGGAAGGCATTACGCTCACCACCTCGAACCTCCCCACCTTGAGAAATTATCCTTTAAAAGATGCTTTATCCGCTGCTCTCAATCTACCGGTAGTGGTCGATAATGATGCGAATGTGCAGACTCTTGGTGAGTATAAATACGGTGCCGGGCGCGGCTGCCGCCACATGGTCTTTCTCACCGTATCCACGGGGGTGGGTGGCGGCATTATCATCGACGGTCACCTTTACAGGGGAGCCACGGGAACCGCCGGTGAGTTCGGCCATATGATCGTCGAGGCCTCAAGCTCGGTAACATGTCCCTGTGGAAACCATGGATGCCTCATGGCGATGGTTTCTGGTCTCGCATTGCGGCAGACCGCCAAGCGAACATCCGATCAGTTTGTCCATGAAGGCAAGCCCTTCGAGCTGCCAAGCGGATGCCTCGACATCGATGATCTCGATGGCCACATGCTTTCGAAGGGAGCGATGGAATCGAATGAATTATGCCAGTCGATCATCAAAGAATTCGGGACATATATCGGGATCGGAATCTATAACGTGTTCCAGGTGCTCAACCCTGAACGTGTTGTTCTGGGTGGAGGTCTGATGAATCTTCCCGATCTCTTCTTTAAAACCGTGCAATCCGTGTTCTTGGACAAGGCAAAGGCGATGATGTATGACAGGCTCGACATTCGGAGGGGAGAATTAGGAGGACAGGCGGGAATCCTCGGAGCCTCCGTACTGTTCGATGCATGAAAGGAGACCTCATGAAAGGGTTTCGGTTTAGATAAGAACTTCTAGTCCCGCCGACTCCAGCTTGGCCTTGTACTCGGCGGGAATCTTCGAGTCGGTCACGACGCCCGCGAGCAGGGAAAGATCCGAACAGACCACGCTCGCGTGGGAGACACCGAATTTGGACGAGTCGGTGAGTATATACGACTTTGCCCCACACTCGGCGCCGCGTTCCAAGATGGTCCGCGTCACATCCGCTCGTTCAAGGTCGTTCAACATAAAACCGTCGGCGATGGTATAGCCCGATACGCCGAGGAAGGCTTTTGAAAATCCGACTTTGCGGATCGACTCGCAGGTAGGGGGGCCGACCAGGCTTTCACTTTCCTTTTGATAGTGTCCACCGAGCACTATCACGCGGACCTTCGAGCCCCTGAATGAGCGGGCGATGAAGAGGTTGGTCGTGATGACAGTCAGGCCCTTTACATCCCGGATTCGCTGGGCGAACATCGCGATTGCGGAACCCGCCTCAAGGAGGATTGTGTCCGATTCCTCGACGAGTTCGGCCGCCTTGAGCGCTATCCCTTGCTTTTCGGCATAATGGGCGTGCATTCTGAAGGGGATGTCGTCGCCGTCGTAGAGGCGGGCCTCTCCATGATAGCGGCGGACAATACCTTGACGTTCAAGCTCGTTGAGGCTCTTGCGGATAGAAACTTCAGATACATGGAGCTCGCTGGCCAGGTCCGCTACCCTGTAGCTCCCCGACCTTAAGATAATTTCCCGTACTCTGTTGAAAATATCTTGATTGCCGACCTTGCCCCGGCCTCGAGGCCTGTGCTTCTCCTCTGATTTTCTCATAGTTCTTACGAGACTCCTTAATCCGCGGAAACCAGGCGAATAGATCGCAAGGAATATCATCCTCGGAACCGCGGATGATTACTTCTAGCATACTAATGTTTTTTATTTTGTCAATAAAACAATGAAACGAAATTAAAATAGTAACGTTCATAACCTAAAAATAATGGCCAACTGATGGTTTTGAGACCTCCACGTGGCAATATGAGCTTGAATATGCCGGTTGCTGCAGTGTGATCCCTAAATGGAGTTTTGCCCTTAAAAATCAAAATGATTCTCTGTCCGAGAAGTGTCTGCTCGTATTTTTGAATCGCCCAGGAAGGGCCGAATACTGCATATATTCCGAATCTCTCGTCATCGATAAAAAACTATTGACAAATCGCCAGAGTGCTGTATACTGACTTTTAGTTACAAATGAAACAATATTATGTTTCATGTAACACCAGCAAGTAGGAGGCTTAGAATGGCAAAAATGAGGAAAGCCCTGGCGATCGGGCTTGTACTGCTGCTTGCAGCAGCCGTCGGCGTAGGTGCCCAGGCAAAGGTGAAGGCCGCGTTCATCGTGTCCAATATGGCCAACGAGTCGCAGGCGTTCTCGGCAAAGCAGTTCCTGAAGTTCGGGTCTGAGTATGGCTTCGATATGTACACCTTCGACGCCAAGGGCGACACCCAGGCCGAGTCTCAGATCGTCACCAACTGCATCGCACAGAAGTTCAAGGTGATCTTCCTGAACCCGAACGATATCAACGCAATCGTTCCCAGCTTGATGAAGGCGAAACAGGCCGGACTCATCGTCGGCATGTTCTCGTCGGATCTCGCTCCGGCAAATCAGAAGTATCGCGACTTCTATGCGGGTGTCAACGACACAATGGCTGGCCAGCAGGCCGCGCAGGCTTTCATTAATGCCTTCCCGAACGGTGCCAAGATCGTCGAGATCGGCGGACAAGCGGGTCACGACGCCCAGATCAAGCGCCATGACGGCTTCAACACCGCGATCAAAGGCAGCAAGATTCAGGTCCTTGACTACAAAGCTTGTCAGCAGTGGGCGACCGATCAGGCCCAGGCGATCATGGAAAACTTCATCGTGAAGTACGGCAATGAAATCCAGGGCGTCTTCGTCCATTGGGACAATGGCGCGACAGGCGTCATCCAGGCCGCCAAGGCCGCCGGTATGAAGAACCTCTTCATCGTCGGTGTCGATGGCAACCGCGCGGGCTACTATCAGGTCCAGAGCGGCGACCAAGCAGTGAGCATCGCCCAGGACTTCGTAGTCATGACCAAGAAGGACCTCGAACTCGCCCAAAAGGTAGTGAATGGCCAGAAAGTCGAGCCGATCAACTTTGTCCCGCTCACCGTAGTGGATAGCAAGTCGATTGCGACTTTCGATCCGCCCGAGTGGTAAACTAAGTCTGCTGAGGAAGGCTCGTCACTTCTATGTGTGACGAGCCTTATTTTTACTTCAGTCGAGGATGGGGCCATGAAAACCGAAGGGTCTGAAGTCATTCTATCGATTAATAATGTCAGCAAGTCGTTCCCGGGCGTCAAAGCCCTGGATGAGGTGTCGATCGACGTGCAGCGCGGAACGGTGCACGGTATTGTCGGAGAGAATGGGGCAGGTAAGTCGACGTTGATGAAGATACTGTCCGGAGTCTACCAGAAGGACAGCGGGACTGTCGTGTTCGACGGCAAACAGATCGAGCACACCACACCGTATCAGTCAATGCAGAGCGGGCTGGCGATAATCTATCAAGAGCTCAACCTGGTGAACACGATGAGCGTGGGTGAGAATATATTCCTTGGCCGCTTCAGGGAGATGAAGGGCATGAAGGGCACCCACGCGAAGGCGAGGGAGCTCCTCGACAGCATCGCCTGCAAGGTGAGCACCACGAAGCTTGTCTCCGAGCTGAGCGTGTCTGAAAAGCAGATGGTCGAGATAGCCAAAGCACTTTCCTTTAAGTCGAAGCTCATCATCATGGACGAGCCGAGTTCGAGCCTCACCAGTGAAGAGATGTGCCAGTTGGTAAAGATCATCAATCAATTGAAAGAACAGGGTATATCCATCATATACATCAGTCACAAGCTGGATGAGATATTCGAGTTCTGCGACATCGTCAGCGTGATGCGCGACGGCCATGTCATCGACACCAAAGAGAAAAGCGCGTTTACCCGACAGGAACTGATCACGAAGATGGTGGGCCGCACGATCGAAAACGAGTATCCTCCACGTCCCCTGTGCGTCGGGGACACGTTGATGGAGGTCCATTCGATCAACACGCACAAACTGCACGACCTCTCCTTCACCCTCAACAAGGGGGAAATCCTGGGCTTGATGGGCTTGGTCGGCGCCGGCAGGACCGAGATCGTTCGTGCCCTGTTCGGAGCGGACAAGGTCAGAGGGCACCGAGTGCTGATCGAAGGAAAGCCGACCGTCATAAGAAATCCCAAGGACGCCAAGGATGCAGGCTTCGGGTTCATCCCGGAAGACCGGAAGCTGCAAGGACTCATCCTGCCGTTCTCCGTGGAGTCCAATATCTCCATGGCAAGCATCCGTAAATTCTCAAGGCTAGGATTCCTAAGAAAATCCTTGGAGAAAGACATCGGCGCCCGACAAGTCAAGGCCCTCGCGGTCAAGACACCCTCGACCAAGACCGCGGTCAGAAACCTTTCGGGTGGAAACCAGCAGAAGTGCATAGTGGGACGCTGGATGGAGACCTCCCCTAGAATCTTCATCATGGACGAGCCTACGAAGGGAATCGATGTGGGTGCCAAGTACGAGATATACAACCTCATGAAGCATATCGTCGAGCATGGCGGAGCCATTATCCTCATCTCCTCCGAGCTGCCGGAGGTGCTGAACATGAGCAATCGGGTGTTGACGATTTTCGAGGGGCGGATCACGGGGGAATTCGATCCCCAGAAAGCCTCGGTCAACGAGATTATGGGCGCTGCGTTGGGAATTGTTGAAGGATGCGTATAATCATGCAGAAAAGAAACTCTGTCTTAAAAGTCACCGCCTCGATGCTCAGGGACTACCTGGTGCTGGTGATGATAGCCCTGCTGGTTGCGGTCACGGCCATTGTCGAACCCAAGTTCATGTCGGGCGCGAACCTGGTCAATATCATGCGCCAGTTCGGACCTCTTATTATGGTGTCCCTCGGGATGACCTTCGTTATCATCGGCGGCTTCATCGACCTCTCGGTGGCCGGCACGATCAACCTTGTCGCAGTCGTCACCATCTCACTTATCCAGCCTCTTGGCCAAGTGCCGGCCCTCCTTGTTGGACTTTTGATCGGTGCTGTCTGCGGGGCCTTGAATAGCGGTGTCATCCTGAGTTCGGGTGCCCTGACCCAGGCTGAGGCCCTCTTTCTCACCTTCGGCATGAGCACCGTCTACTCGGCACTCGCTCTCCTTTACAGTCACGGTTCTACGATGCATTTCTGGGACATACAGAAAAGCAAGTCCATCTTCGAGGCGATCGGGGCGGGAAGAGCAGGTCCCTTACCCCTGTCCTTCGTGATATTCCTCGTGATCCTTGCCCTGCTGTGGATATTCCAGACGAAGACGACCGAGGGCCGGGCGATCAGCCTGACTGGCGGTAACAAGACCGCCGCCCATCTCTCGGGCGTGAACATTTCGCGGGCGATCGTCGTTGTCTACACAATCTGTGGCTTTATGGCGGGTGTAGGCGCCATAGTGCTCTTCTCCCGTATCACTACGGCGGCCCCGGTCATCGGCGCCGGCTACGAGACCAACGCGATTCTTTCCGTCGTCGTAGGTGGCACGACCCTAAAGGGTGGCAAAGGGAGCGTCCTCCGCACCGTGATGGGCGTTCTCCTCGTCATTCTCATGTCCAATTGTCTGGACCTCCTGGGGGTTTCGACATACCTGCAGGTAGTAGTGAAGGGCGCGATCCTGGTCGTCGCGATCTGGCTCGACAACCGCAAGCAAGCTTAGGAGATACCGCTATGAATGGAAAAGCAATCGGATCCTCGCTTTACGCGATCGTGACAAAGCAGAAGGCCTTCATAGCCATTTTAGTGATGCTCATCGGCATGCTCTTCTCTCATACGAACTTCTATTCGGCATACAACCTTTTGGATATGCTCAACTCGACATCGATTCTTCTGATTCTGGCCTTTGGCGTCACAATGACCGTTGTCGCTGGGGGCTGCGACTTGTCTATCGGTGGAATTCTAGTCGTCTCGGGCATCATCGCGATCAAGCTCCTCGATGTGATGCCGATGGGTTTGGCCATCCTGATCGCGGTTCTCTTCGGCGCCGTGGTCGGCTTCGTCAATGGCTTCCTCGTCGTCCATCAAAGAACGGAACCCTTTATTATCACCCTTGGCATGGGTCTTCTGTTGACAGGTGTGGCGCAGCAGCTCACCGATGCCCATCCTGTTCCCGCGAAGAACCCGGCCTTCATGATGATCGGTAATGGCGACATTTTGGGAGTGCCGAACCTCGTGCTGATTATGGCGGTGTGCTTCGGGCTGTGCTTCTGGCTGATGCGATACACTCAATTCGGTCGCAACCTCTATGCGATCGGGGGAGACTATGAGGTAGCCCTGTATTCAGGCATCAATGTTGTCCGGACCAAATGGATCGCCTTCGTGCTCTGCGGGACCAGCGCGGCCCTGGCGGGCGTCCTCCTTTCATCCAAGCTCAATACGGGATCATCGATCTATGGCGAGATGACAGCCCTTGTCGTCAACTGCGGCGTCGTCGTCGGTGGCACGTCCTTTGCGGGGGGCATCGGGGGCATCCCTCAGTCAGCGCTTGGTCTTTTGGTGTTCGGCATGCTGGACAATGTGATGAACATGCTGTGCATCACCTCGTACTATCAAGTCATGCTCAAAGGCATAGTCATCGTGGCCATTATCTGGCTAGACTGCTTTACTCAAAAGCGAAAGCGGGAGTTCGTTTGATACGGCGCTGGATATGAATCGGGCGTCGGGAATTTTTGATGGCTCAGCATCCCTTGCGCGTGGCGCAGTATGAAGCTGTCGTGGAGCAGCGTAAGGAGGAAACAATGGAACTCGATATGATACGCGGGCTCTCCAGCTCGCCGAGAATAAGTGTGTTGAAGCAGCGCATGCTCGACGAACCCCGTTTTCTCTCCATCGAGCAGGCCGCGATCGTCACGGAATACTACAGGGCCAATCCGGACAGACCGCGCAACATTCAGCGCGCCGAGTCCTTCGCAGAGACGCTCAGAAGGATTGAGATACGCATAGACCCGCTGGAGTTGATCGTGGGAAATCGCACGGCCGGTGTCCGCGCCGGCGTGGTGTCGCCCGAAGCGGGGATCTCCTGGATCGACGAGGAGATCGAGCGCCTGCCCGTGCGTCCTCAGGACAAATTCGAGGTGAGGCCGGAGGACATCGAGACCTTCCGCAGTGACATACGGCCTTTCTGGAAGGGGAAGTCGCTGGAGGATAAGGTGAAAGCCCTTCTCGGCGACGAGATCGGAGCCATCGGCAAGGTGGCCAAGATCAACCAGACTGACCACTCCCAGGGTCATATCTGTCCGAACACGAAGGATTGGCTCGCTCGGGGGCCGCTCGCTATCCACGACGATTTCATTGCGCGTTCGAAGCGGGCGAGTAAAGAGAAACGCGGATTTTATCTCGGTGTGGCCACAGCCCTCCGGGGGGCCATGGATTACATTGAACGGTATGCAGCCCTGGCGAAGAGAATGTCAGAAACTGAGGATTCGCCCACGGATCGGGAGAACTTGAGAGAGATCGCGAGGATTTGCGCGAAGCTCGTAAAGGAGCCGCCAGAGATCTTCCGAGAGGCGGTGCAGTCCCTCTGGTTCCTCTTTGTCCTCCTGCACACCGAGTCCAACGCGTCCTCCTTCTCTCCAGGTCGAGCCGACCAATATCTCTACAGCTATTACCGGAATGATTTAGACAAAGGGATACTGGACAGGGTCGCAGCCTTGGAGATCATCGAGGCTCTCTGGCTCAAGTTCAACCAGATTGTATACCTCAGAAATTCCAACAGTGCCAAATACTTCGCAGGCTTTCCCATCGGATTCAACATCGCCATCGGAGGCGTTGATGACAAGGGCAAAGACGCGGCGAATGAATTGTCTTTCCTCTTCCTCAAGGCCCAAGCCCATATTGGCCTACCTCAGCCCAACCTCTCGGCCCGTTTGTCAGAGCAATCCTCCGAAGAATTCGTGAGGGAATGCGCGCGGGTCATCGGACTCGGGTCCGGTATGCCGCAGGTATTCAACGACGAGAGCATCATGCCCGCCCTCATGGCGCGGGGCATCTCGTCCAAGGACGCGTGGAACTACGCGATCGTAGGCTGCGTCGAACTGACCATGCACGGCAACGCCCTCGGCTGGAGCGACGCGGCCATGTTCAATATGGTGAAGGCGCTCGAGCTGACCATCAACAACGGAAAGTGCCTCCTGACCGGTAAGCAGATGGGGCTGGACCTTGGGTCACTCGCCGACTACAGGACCTACGAAGAGCTGGAGGAAGCCTTCCGCACCCAGATGGATTATTTCATCGAGCGCATGATCAAAGCCTGCGACAGGGTGGATAGGCTCCACGCGGAAGTGCTGCCATCCCCCTTCTTGTCGTCGGTCGTCGACGACTGCGCGGGAAAAGGCCTCGATGTGACAGCGGGGGGCGCGCACTACAATCTATCCGGCATACAGGCGATACAGCCGGCCAATCTCGCCGACTGCCTCGCGGCCATAAAGCAGTGCATCTACATCGACCACAGCGTGACTGCCGAGGAGGCTCTGGCCGCAATCCGGAGCAACTACGAAGGGAATGAGAGGCTGCGCCAGTTTCTCATCAATAAGGTGCCGAAATACGGCAACGATGTGGATTGGGTCGATGAAATCGCCGCAAAGTGGGTCAGTTACTTCGCGGCGAGGATGGCCGAGTACACAAACGCCCGCGGCGGTCCGTATCACGCCGGCCTCTACACGGTCTCCGCCCACGTGCCCATGGGGCAGAACGTGGGCGCCTCGCTCGACGGGAGAAAGGCGAAGGACCCGCTCGCGGATGGTGGCATGTCGGCTATGTACGGCCGTGACAAAAATGGACCGACCGCGCTTCTGCGCTCGGTCTCGAAGGTACATTCCTGCGACGGCAGCAACGGCACTCTCCTCAACATGAAGTTCCTGCCGGAGTTTTTCAGGACCGAGGAGGGAATCGCGAAATTCGCGAGTTTCCTGCGGACCTTTGTCAAGCTCAGGATCAACCATGTGCAATTCAATGTCATCCGAAAAGAAGACCTGCTCGCGGCAAAGTCCCATCCCGACGAATGGCGCAGTCTGACCGTTCGGGTGGCAGGCTATACCGCGTATTTCACCGAATTGGCGAATGACCTGCAGGACGAGATAATCGCGCGGACCAGTTACGGGGAAATCTGATGGACGGCGCCATCATCGACATCAAGCGCTTCACCCTGCATGACGGGCCTGGGATTCGTTCGACCCTCTTTCTGAAGGGCTGCAGCCTCCGCTGCGCCTGGTGCCAGAATCCCGAAGGTGTGGATGCCGCCATCAATCTCTGGTACTTCGGGAACCAGTGCATCCATTGCTGCCAGTGCGAGTCCGTCTGCGCCTACGGAGCCCTGCTTCTGGACGAGGAGCACGAACCATTCGTCCAGATCAACAAGTCGAAATGCACCAGGTGCGGAGCCTGTATGGCTAGCTGTCCAACAAGGGCTTTATCGTTTGATGGGAAGACGATTTCTGCCGCGGCGGCGGCAGAGGCGCTCTTGCGTGACGTTGAGTTCTATCGTCAATCCGGCGGCGGAATCACCATTTCGGGCGGGGACCCTCTCGTACAGCACGACTTCGCGATCGAGGTGCTGAGGCTCTGCAAGAAGGAGAAGGTCCACACTGCCGTCGAAACCTGTCTTTACGCCGATTATGAGGTCCTCGAGCGGTTCATCCCGGTGACCGACCTCTTCATTGTCGACTTAAAGCTTGCGGACGACGCGATGCACAGGGAATACACACACCGTTCAAACGAATTGATCAAGAGCAACTACGTCAGACTGGCGTGGAAGAAGGTAGACCTCCTGACCAGGATTCCCCTGATTCCGAACATCACGGCGACTGAATCGAACATAGCGGCTCTGGCGCGGTTCATCCGGGAGGAGAATCCCGACGGAAGAGTCGAACTTATGAACTTCAATCCGCTGGCCGTGAACAAGTATGTTCTGATGAACAAGAGCACGGAGTTTTTCGAAGGCATGAAGCCCCTGTCGGCGAGCGAAATCGAGGAGCTTCAGAAGTTGCTTGAGTCCGAGGGCCTGTCCGTAGTCAAGGAGCACAGACGCTTAAGGTCTGAGGGGAGGTAGTGTGATCCGGGAATTGATCGCTGAGGCGAAGGCGGGACGGAGCGTCTACATCACAGACGTCCACACTCGGTTCGGAAGTCTGTCAGATGAGAGCTGTGATCGCGTGGTCTGCGTCGTGGAGCTGTTGGACGGAACGGGATTCCGTCGCTTCGACATGAAGCTGCCCCGCGTCGATCGTCTCGGCCTCGAGGAACGGGACTTCGTCGAAAGCTATGTATACGCCGAGATCTATAACATACTCTCAGCCCTCGGCGGCAGGCACATGACCATCTATTTCGATCAAGGGCGAGTTGCCTTGGTCGAAATGATCGGGAAGCTTCCCGCGGTTTTCGGTGTCGATCTGTGCCGTTCCCAGCGATCCGGCTACGGCAGATCGATCAATGTTATCGACCGCATGATACGCGCGATGCTCCCATCGAGCGGAGCCTTCTTCTTTCAATTCGGCGATATAGGACAAGCCCCTGCCCTGATCAGGCCTGCGCATCAAAAGGTGGATGTTGTCGGATTCTTCAGAAAACGAACCCAGGGCCTCTCGGGGAAGGCCATGCTTGGCATCGACGTGGGTGGAACGGACATCAAGGCCGTTTTGGTCGACGGCGGGCAGGTCGTTGACTATAAGGAATACGACTGGTTTCCGGCCAGCTTTCTCCGTTCGCGGCAGTTGATAGATCCTATCTGCCTCATTGTCCGGTTGCTCCAGGCGAGATTGTGGCTCCACCGTATGCCGGTGGGCGATAGCAGACGGCGGGAACTGTTCGAGCCCATGACGCGAGCCCTGGACCGGAAGGCGGGCGACGCGGAGATGGAGGGCGCTCTTTCCATCGTGGAAGCCGAAGGTTTCGATGGGACGCCCAAATTCGATGGCATCGGCCTCTGTTTTCCCGATGTCGTGGTCAAAAACAAAATCGTCGGGGGAGAGGTCTATAAGACACGCGGCATCCGGAACAACCCGGCCATCGACTATGAGTCGGATTTCGCGGAGCTTACCGATCTCGATCTTCGCCTTAACGGCTGGGTCAAGCCTGGCGGTGCCGTTCGGATAATCAACGATGGGCCGATGGCCTCGTTCACCGCGGCCGTCGAGATGGCCGCCTCACCCAAATCGGGCGAGGTCGCCAGGGGAATCTTCGCCCATACCCTCGGCACCGAGCTGGGCACAGGCTGGGTGACCGAGACGGGCGACATTCCCGATATACCCCTGGAGGTCTATAACTTCATCATCGATCTCGGAAGCTGGCCCGAGCGCGCTTACGAGCCCGACGACGCCCGAAGCGTCAACAACTTCAACACTGGCTTGCCCGGGACCCTCCAGAAATATTGCAGCCAGAGTGGTGTCTTTCGCCTCGCACTCAAATATTTCCCCACGGAGCGTCCAGACTTGTTTCGCGAGCTGGAAGAGAAGAGATACATAGTGTGGAGGAGGGTTGGAGGAGAGGAGGGCTGGTATGTGCCCACCGAGCCTATCGACCAACGGAAACCCTTCCTCGAGCATATGATGAAGCTGCCTGACAGGGAGAAAGACGAGACCAACAACAAGATTTGGCGCGAGATTGGCGAATCCTTGGCCGTGACCCTTGTGGAGACAAGGCGGATTCTGGAGCCCGGCACGGACGTCAGGTTCCTGTTCGGTCGCCTCGTCAAGAATTCGACCTGTTTCAACTTGATGGTGGAGGGGGCTAAAAGCGTCGACTCGGGCGTTACTCTTGTAGTGGCAGGCACAGATATCGCAAATACGCCGCTGATGAAACAGCTAAAGAGGCATCCCGAGCTGACTGTGGCTCAGTTTGCCCAAGCGATCGGGGCCGTCTATTTCGCGAACGATCGGTGCTCAGACCAACAAGCGTAGGACCGGCATTCTAAAAGGAGCAAGATATGAAAGAGCAGGATTATCTGGACCATCTCGTTGGGGTGTTCGGGCATCCCGCCGCCGAAAATCCGGGGGTTGTCATCCAGGAAGCGGCGTTCCGGAGCCTTGGTCTGCGGAATTGGCGCTTTCTCACGATCGATGTCGATCCGGGCAAACTCGGCGACGCCATCCTCGGCCTCAAGGCAATGAAATTCCGGGGTATCAACTGCACGGTCCCCCATAAGATCGAAGCAGTGAAATATGTCGACAAGCTCTCACCAGGCGCCACATTGATAGGTGCCGTGAACACCATAGTGAACGATGGTAGTGTCCTGACCGGCGAGAATACCGACGGCAAAGGCTTCATGATAGCCCTTCAGAGCGCGGACATGGATCCTGCAGAGAAGAATATCGTGGTGCTCGGCGCTGGGGGCGCGGCCCGGGCCATCTGTGTCGAGCTGGCCATGGCGGGAGCCAGGCACATAACCATCCTCAATATCCCCAAGGACCAGGGTCTGGTCGAGGGGCTGATACAGACTCTTTTGAGGAATACCAAGGTCAAGGTCGACTACCTGCCCTGGGTCGACGCCTTCAAGATTCCCCCAGACACGGACATCCTCGTCAATGCCACCTCGATCGGCCTCTATCCAAACGTCTACGATAAGCCCAATATCGACTACGACAGTTTGGCCCCGAGCCTATACGTGCAGGATGTCATCCCGAACCCGGCGTTCACCCCATTTCTCGAAGAAGTGGATCGACGCGGCCTTCGCTGGCAGAGCGGCGTGCAGATGCTGATCAATCAGGCAGCTCTGAATATAACCATGTGGACTGGCCTCGAGCCGGACAAGGCGCTCATGATGAAGGCTCTGAAGGAAGCTTTGGAGTAGGGGAGACGATGCATTCCGGATTTCTCTGACTGAGGCCCGACGTGAAGGGTCCCTTACGTTATATCGACTTTTTCAACTCTTTCTCCGCTAATAAAAAGGCCCTCTTTACGAGGGCCTTTTTATTAGCGGGAGAGGGGATTGAACCCACGACCCAGCGGATATGAGCCGCTTGCTCTGCCAACTGAGCTATCCCGCCGTGCAGGTGGTTGTATAACTCAAAATAGCCCTATTGGTCAATACCTTGTATGGTTTTGGCCTCTCTGGCTATAATTTAATGATGTAATTGATGTTGAGGTACAGATGGCGGAGTGGCATGACGAGAAATATAGAGAAGTGTTTGATGGGACCCTGAGTGGCCTGCATCGCCGCCGAGCCATTGACCCAAAATTTTCGATTGAAGATGCCGAGAATCAGCTCGCACATCTCTATATTTTGGATGGCAACGATTGGCTGGGCCGTGGCTCGCTCGGGGATATTATTTCCCAGGCGACGATTGCGGCCTATGAATTGTTCATTCATGAATGGAAGGCTGAAATAGGGGGTAAAAATGGCGGTTGAGATCAGAAGAGTGGAGAGTTCGAAGGACTTGCGGCAATTCATCAATTTCCCTCTCTCCTTGTATAGAGATGAGTCCAACTATGTTCCCGCACCACGCTTCGACGAAGTGCGGACGCTTAGAAAAGACAAGAATCCGGCCTTCGAGTTCTGTGAGGCCGAATATTGGATGGCGTGGAAAGATGGCGAGATCGTCGGACGCATCGCGGGTATCATCAATCATCGCTATATTGAAAAATGGGGCAACAAGTGGGCGCGTTTCGGGTGGATCGATTTTATCGACGACTCGGAGGTTTCCGAAAGACTGCTCGAGACCGTCGAGCAGTGGGCCGCTTCGAAAGGCATGAGTGCGGTGCACGGTCCCTTAGGCTTTACGGACCTCGACAGGGAGGGTATGCTCGTCGATGGCTTTGGTGAGCTTGCGACGATCGCCACGATCTATAATTATTCCTATTATTCCCAACACATGGAACGGCTTGGCTACCATAAGGATACTGACTGGCTTCAGTTCCAAATATTTACCCCAAAAGAAATTCCTGAAAAGGTGCAGCATGTCACGGAGCTGCTCGCCCAGCGCTCCGGCGTCCATCTCTATGAGTGGACCGATAAAAAAGTCATTGTCGAAAAATTCGGCAAACAACTCTTTCATCTTATTGATGAGACATATACCGAGCTGTACGGTACCACCCCTCTTACAGAGCGCCAAGTGGAAGGCTATATCAAACAATATCTCGGTTTTATCGACCCGCGCTTTACGAAGTTCCTTGTGGACGACCAGGAACGCCTCATCGGATTCGGCATTTCGATGCCGAGCCTTTCGAAGGCTTTTTACCGTTCGCGCGGCAGGCTTTTCCCCACTGGCTGGTATTATGTGCTTCAGGCGCTGAAACATCCCAAGGTGCTCGATCTGTATCTGGTCTCGGTGAGACCGGACTATCAGTCGCGGGGGGTGCTCGCGATCGTGCTGAACGCCTTGCAGCGTTCAGCCCTGGAGGCTGGCGTCGAGTACGCAGAGACGAATCTGGAGCTGGAGGACAACGTCAAGGTGCAGAGCATGTGGAAGAGTTATCCGAAACGCCAGCACAAGCGCAATCGCGTCTATGTGAAGGCGCTTTGAGCGACGCGGGAAAGATGGCGCCTCGCTAACGGGCGAGGGGTTCGCCGATTTCCGGTTCCCTGAGGTACATGGGCCCTGCGGAGTCTTCTGCGGGGCCTTTTTCATTATAGCGTCTGGCACCCAACATCGCGAGCGCCTCTATGTCCCTCTCGGGTTCTGGGGAATGGGTTGTCCAGCCGGAACGTTCGAGGCATATGGTCTCGGCAAGATCGGCGTCCGGTCCGACGAAATGGACTTCTTCCTCAACCTGAAGCTTCGAAACAAGTGTCGCCAGTTCGATGTCCATCCATTCGCCGATTCTTTCACCATGGTGATAGCGCGCGCAGTAGACGCGGTGCTTGCGCGCGTCGAGGAGGGGAACGACGATGCCGCCCAGTTCGCGCCAAGCCACCCCATACACGTCGAGCGTCGGCACAAGTGCCATGGGTACGCCCAGCCCAAGCGACAGCCCCTTCGAGGTGGCGATACCGATTCGCAGGCCGGTAAAGGAACCTGGCCCTCCGGCCACCGCAATGAGTTCTATTTCCGTATTTTTGATCTTAGCGGACTGAAGAGCCTTTTCTATGGCGGGTATGATTGTCTCCGCATGGGTGACTGGCGGTTCCAGAACCGAACTCGCAAGAAGGCGCTCGCGAAAAATACCGATCTTCAGGGTCGGGCAGCTTGTGTCGATCGATAGGATAATCATTGAATGACCTCTCTCCGCACCGCGAATCGCTTCCAGTCGATTTGTTCCATCCAGGTCCCCTCGATCGTAATGAGTCTGTCTCCGCTCTCTTCAACGGTGATGGTGATTTGCTGGCTCTCTGGTGGCAAAATAGTGGATATTCTCTCGCCCCATTCTATCAGACAGAGGGTTCCTGGCGCGCCCAGCAGCTCTTCGCCGCCTGTTTGAAAAAATTCGTCTTCGCCCGAAAGGCGATAGGCATCTATGTGCACAAAACGAAGTCGGCCATAATATTCGGAGATAATGGTATATGTAGGCGAGATGATGGATTCCGCAATCCCCAGTCCCTGAGCGATGCCTTTGGCGAGTGTCGTTTTCCCGGCGCCGAGATCCCCTCGGCATGAAATGACAGCCCCATCGAGCGCTGCGTGGCCGATTGCCCTGCCCAGAGCCATCGTTCTGCGCACATGTGGACTTGAGAGAAAGATCAGAGCCGAACCTCCATCATGGTGTTCTTTAGTTTTTATAGTATGCTTTGCAGACATATTTTTCTAGATCCGGCCCGACGGGGCAATCGTCCGTAGCGTTAGACGTAAAAAGTATAATGTACAAATAATTATTCAATAAGAATAATTTATGCCGATATTATATTATACAAAGATACTCATATATGGCGGGGGCCGTAGTATGGAAAAATTTAGCGCAAGTGACGGCAAGGAGCTTGTTTATTTACGATTCGATCCCAAAGACAGTCCAAAAGCCGTCGTCCTTGTCGGACATGGAATGAATGACCATAAAGAACGCTTTATTCCACTCGCGGAAGCGCTTACGTCAATAGGCGCCTCTTGTTGGATTCCTGATTTGAGGGGGCATGGTGATACCGATCCCGATGTAAATAAGGGTTATTTGGCAGATACTAACGGGTTCGAGCGGGTGGTACAGGATTTAATTGAACTGGGAGATTATGCTTCGAAATCTTTTGGGGGATTGCCACTCTTTTATTTTGGGCATTCTTTTGGCGCGCTTTTAGGCTTTGCGCTCATCGCGACAAATGGCAAATATCTTGAGGGCGCGGTATTGTCCGCGCCTCCCAAACGGCAGACCCCCGTGATGGACAAGCTAGGAGGTTGGGTCGTGGACCTTGGAGGCGCAATGAAGGGGCTACATGCCCCCGCGCGTCTTCCGAATCAGATGAGTTTTGGCCAATACGCGAAGACCGTGCCGCATGCGCGCACAAGATTCGATTGGCTCACCCGGGATTCCTCCGTCGTCGATGCGTATATCGCCGACCCTAAATGCAATTTCATCTGTACGTATGGTTTTTATCGCGACCTTATTCATGGTCTCAGAAAAGTCTACAGTGAGGGCTTCCTTGAAAGCGTTCCCCCGACGCTTCCGCTATTCCTGTTCTGCGGTTCGGCTGACCCGGTGATCGGTATGAGAGAAGGCTATGAGCGACTCACTCAAGAGTTCAAGCTTCTCGGAATAATAGATTTTGAGTCGCAGTGCTATGAAGGTGACCGTCACGAATCGCTCAATGAAATAAACAGAGAAGAAGTTCTGGACAATATCGTCGACTGGTTCTCTCGACATATTCGGTGATTTTTTGTAGTGTATCGGAGTGCACAGTGGAGCAGCCTTGTGAGAATCCGGTACTATCGTAATGCAAGTGGCGGTTTGCAAGCAAAAGCCAGGGTTTTTGATTATACCGAACATGCCATTGACTCGACGGCCGTCGATAAAGAAGCAGTCGCCATAGTGCGGAGACTCGCTTCGCACGGCTATTCCGCCTACGTCGTCGGAGGGGCGGTGCGCGATCTTCTGTTGGGGAACCGACCAAAAGACTTCGATATAGTGACCGACGCGCTTCCCAACCGTATCCGTAAGATTTTCAGCAATTCCCGCATTATCGGCAGACGCTTCAAACTCGTTCACGTCTACGCCAATGGGAAGATATACGAAATCAGCACATTCCGCTCGCTCTCAACGGGGACGATAGGCAATGAATATGGCACAATCGATGAGGATGTGCAGCGGAGGGACTTCACTATCAATGCGCTGTATTATGATCCGCTCGCGTCGGAAGTTCTGGATTTCCTGGGGGGAGTTGACGACCTTCGCTCAAAACGGCTTAAAGCGATCATTCCTCTCGACAGGATATTTCGTGAAGATCCCGTGCGTATGGTCCGTGGCGTGAAATATGCCGCCGTCAATCATTTTTTGGTATCGATTCCTCTAAGATTCGCCATTCATCGCGACGCAGCGCTCCTTACGGAAGTAAGTCCCTCAAGGCTCGCGGAGGAATTCTATAAAATAATCGCCTCGGGGAAATCGGTGGCGATTATCCAGGCGTTGGATAAATTTGGCCTTCTGCAGTATTTGTTGCCGGGAGTCTATGCCTCGATCCATGGAGATAAAAGTTTCAAAGAGGCTTTTTTTCAACACCTGTCTTCACTCGATCTGTTGACGCGGGCCCCTGAGGATACCTCGCTGCTCAACAGCGCCAGCGCTGCGGAGATTGTGCAGGGTGACAGAAGGCTTATTTCGCCGTTTCTTGGGTGGTTTATTCGTCAGCGCTTAAGGAGTTTTGCCAAGCAAGAGAATGTTTCCAGAGATCCACCGCTCTTCAGACACGAGGCGTTTTCTGATATCCGCGCTTTTCTTTCTCCGCTCAATTTGCCCCGTATCGCGCTGGAAGAGGCCATGGAGCAGGTACTTCGGGAAGACGATCTGCTTCCAGCCCCGCTTCCGCCTAAGCGGAGAAAGCGCGGTACGCGATGGAAAAAGCCAAAGATCCATGCGGAATCGGCGCATCTCGATATGCCTGACGTCAATTTGCAATGAATTCATATAATTTGAATAAAATTTTCATAATGTTATCTTTAGATTATGATCTGCTGCCATCTCATGGAATCACTCTGGCGATGAAAGACGACAACTAGGTGCAGAGGATAGCATAGCTTCGGAGCAGAAATGAGTTTTATACAATATGCGGCAAAGCGACTCCTCCGGCTTATACTCACCCTTTTCATTATTTCGACCATAATCTTTTTTGTCATTCGCGTTATTCCGGGAGATCCCGCCCTCATTATCGGCGGAGTAGATGCGAGCCCCTCCGACATTCAGGCAATCAGGACGAAGCTTGGAACAGACAGGCCGCTCTCCGCGCAGTACGCCGAATTTTTGTGGAGTGTCCTGCATCTTGATTTCGGCCATTCGATGATATCTGGTGAACCGGTACGTTCGCTTATTCTTCAGCGCTTTCCCCTCACCCTTACCCTCGCCGTGCTGGGGCTGCTGATCGGTATTCTCATCGCGATTCCCGTGGGGGTATTGTCAGCCGTCAAGCGCTGGTCGGGCTGGGACTATCTGGGGCTTGTGTTTTCACAGCTCGGCATGGCCATTCCGAGTTTCTGGCTTGGAATCCTTCTCCTCTTGCTGCTGGCGATAAAATTTCCGGTTTTTCCGCTTTTCGGCGCGGATTCTTTTATCTCTCTCGTGTTGCCCGCGCTCTCCCTCGGTGTCGCCCGTGCGGCGATTATCCTCCGCCACACGCGCGCCTCGATGATAGAAGAGCTTTCAAAGGAGTATGTCATCGCGGCCCGGGCCAAAGGGCTGCCCGAATCTGTCATCCGCTACAAGCATGCGCTCAAAAACGCGCTTTTACCAATAATTACCATCGCGGGCATCGAGTTCGGATATATGTTGGGGGGCGCCATCATCATCGAACAGGTCTTTTCGCTCCCCGGGCTCGGCAGGCTTTTCCTCTATGCGATTTATCAGAGAGATTTTCCGCTCATACAAGGTGGTGTGGTTTTTATCGCGATTGTTTTCTCTCTGGTGAATTTTGTGGCTGACATACTGTATAGCATTGTCAATCCAAAGATAAGGCTGGAATGAATGAACACCGCAGAGCCCCTCATCGCGATTGAGAATCTCCGCGTCGAGTTCACTCAGGAGAAGCGAAGGGCATTTGCGCTTCGGGGCATAAGTATTTCTTTATATAGAAATGAGGTACATGGGTTAGTCGGCGAATCGGGGTCCGGCAAGACAGTCACGTCGATGGCGATTATAGGCCTGTTGCCCAAACCGGCGGCGAAGATCCTGTCGGGCAGCATCCGCTATGAAGGGCAAGAGCTGCTTTTTCTCCCGGAGGATGAGCTGCGCGCGTACCGAGGGGGCAAAATCGCCATGGTGTTTCAGGAACCCGCGAAATATCTCAACCCGGCGTTTACAGTAGGTGAGCAGATCAGAGAGATGGTGACGCTGCATATGGGGCTTGAGAGGTCTCAGGCGGAGGCGCGCGCGCATGAGCTTCTTGGTCTCGTGGGGCTTGGAAAGGACGATAGGGTCCTCAAGGCATATCCCCACGAGCTTTCGAGCGGCATGAAGCAGCGCGCCATGATCGCCATCGCCATATCCTGCAACCCCGATTTCCTCATCGCGGACGAGCCGACGACATCGCTCGATGTTACGCTACAGTTACAGATATTGAAATTGCTCAAAAGGCTCAAAAACATGAAGAGCATGGGGATGCTCTTCATATCGCACGATTTGAGCGTGATACGAGAGATCGCCGACCGCGTATCTGTCATATATGCGGGAAAAATTGTCGAGAGCACCCGCATGGCGAGACTCTTCGAACACCCGATGCACCCTTATACCCGGCTGCTCTTGATGTCGATCCCGGACGCGAGTCGCAAGGGCAAAAGATTAGCGACGATTGCGGGGCAGGTCCTGGATGCCAAAGATGATCCTCCTGGTTGCGTATTTGCGCCCCGCTGCCCGATGGCCAAAGAAGTATGCTACAGAGAAAGCCCGAAACTCATTGCTCATGAGGCGGGACATGCGAGTGCCTGCCACTTTGCGGAGGAAGCATGGGCCCTCTGATTCAATGCCACGGTATTGTTAAGATTCACAGGAGCGGAGGTCTCGACGGCGCAAATCGTGGATTCAAGGCGGTCGACGATGTTTCCTTTTCCATAGAGAAAAAAGGGAATTTTGGCATCGTGGGAGAGTCCGGCTGTGGCAAGACAACGCTGGCGCGGGCAATGCTGTACCTTGATCCGCCGACTTCCGGCGGGGTCGTGTTTGATGGTGTCGATCTCGGCTCGCTTAAGCCCCGGCAGTTGAGGGCTTTTAGGAGGCGCATGCAGATTGTTTTTCAGGATCCTCATAGCTCACTTGATCCTCGGATGACGATTTACGACAGCCTCTCGGAGGGTCTCATCAATATCGGAATGGACCGTGCGGATCGGACCAAGAAGATCGGCCGTTTGCTCGACCTCGTCGGCATCAGCGGCGCCCTGAGCTCGCGCTTTCCCCACGAATTCTCGACAGGCCAGAGACAGCGCATTGTCATTGCCCGAGCCCTCACCATGGACCCCGAATTTCTCGTGCTGGATGAGCCGGTGTCGAATCTCGACGTATCGATTCAGGCGCAGGTGATCAATCTTTTATTGGACATCAAGGAAGAGCTTGGTCTTACATATCTGTTTATCTCGCACGACATAAATCTTGTGGCCTATATGTGCGATATCGTCGCGGTGATGTACAAAGGCAAGATTGTGGAACAGGCACCGACTGAAGAGCTTTTCGCGAATCCAAGGAATGAGTATACACGGACGCTCCTGGCTTCGGTACCTGGCCGCTCTGGTCAGATTGATGTGTCGAGCGCGGCCACCCTGAGTAGCGCGGATAGAGAAAAAACCGCCCCCGCCGTACAGGGACTTTCCAAAGGGCACGTTGTGTCCGATATCACTAGCCGGACCGGTGATAAACCGGATCTTACCGAGGGAACAAGATGAGAAGAGTTCCAAAGCATTACATTTTTTTCGGGTTTTTTATGCTTGTCGTCGCGGGCATGCTTTTTGCGCAAGGTTCGGGCACATTGGTATTTGGACTCTCCGGAAACCCCGATACGCTCGACCCTCAAAAAACGGCCGGGACACTCACCTTTCAGGTGGTGAAGAGTTTTTATGATACACTCCTCGAGCCCGATCAGTCGGGGAAGATCGTGCCGGCCCTCGCGGAGAGCTGGGCCGTCTCCCCCGACGGACTCACATGGACGTTCAAGCTGAGGCGCGATGTGGTCTTTCACAACGGGCAGCAGTTCACCTCAAAAGATGTCAAAGCTACGCTTGATCGGATTAGAGACGAGAAGACGGCCTCTCCCAAGCGAAGCGAGTTTTCGGCGATAAAAGAGATACGCACACCAGATGCCTATACCGTAGTGCTCTCGCTTTCTCAGCCCTACGCGCCATTGCTCGCGAGCCTTGCGTCGGGGTGGGGCGCCATACTGCCCGCCGACCTCATCGCGTCGGGCCACAATTTTGCCGCCGAGCCTGTGGGAACAGGGCCGTTTGTCTTCGAAAAATGGATTCGTGACAGTAAAATATCTATGACCCGCAACGATAGGTACTGGATGAAGGGGCTTCCCAAGCTTGCCAGGGTCGAGTTCCAGATTGTCCCGGAGCGGGCCGTGCAGGTGCAGGGCCTCAGCGTCGGCTCAATCGACGCGCTCGAGTTTGTCGATCCGGACGATCTTCCGATACTCCAGACCAATCCTAAAGTCGCCATAAAGAAAGAACTGACCTCTCTCTTCATGGTGATGGCGATGAACTGTTCACGTGAACCACTCAACGACCTGCGCGTCCGTCAGGCGGTGAACTACGCCATCGACAAGCAGGTGGTCCTCGATGTCGCCTATGGCGGGGGCAGGGTCGGCTCGACGTTCCTCGACACGGGCAACGCCTATTACACCGATTTCTCAAGCTATTACCCGTACAACCCGGAAAAGGCGACACAGCTTCTGAAAGACGCGGGCGTAGGCAGCAGGGCGTTCACCATCACCGTGCCGCAGAACTATCCTCTGCACGTGAAGGCGGCCGAGCTCATGCAGCAGATGCTCACCAAGGTCGGCATGAACGTAAAAATACAGCTCGTCGACTGGTCGACCTGGCTCTCAAGCGTGTACAGCGGCGGGAACTACGATTTTACGGTCATCGGACATACGGGCAAACTCGATCCCGACGGGACTCTGGCCGGCTATGGCGCCGGCAGATATGTCAAATGGTACCACGCGACGGTAGATGCCAAAATAAAAGAGGCGGCGACGATTTCCGATTTTGCCTCGCGCAAGAAACTGTACACCGATGCGCTCGAGATTATGGCGAAGGAAGTTCCCTTCGTGTACATTGGAACATCGTACCGATATGTGGGAACGCGGGCGAATGTGTTCGACTTCCGGATGACGCCGAACCTCGACACATTCGATTTCAGGTGGACGGAGATGCGGTGAACTATGGTGCTGAGAAAAGCTCGAAGGCTCCTGTTTTCGCTTGCGTCGTTGTATCTGCTGGTGCTCGTGGCATTGGCGATCGCGGCGCCGCGGGTGTCGCCCTACAGCCCGACGGAGCAGTTTCTGGACAGGCGGTTTCACGCTCCAGGACCCGCGAATTTTCTCGGCACCGATAATTTCGGCAGAGACATTCTGACAAGGATACTATATGGCTCGCGGTCGGCGCTGGTCGTCGGCATCGTGACGGTTTCGGTCGCGCTTCTGTTGGGCGGCGCTGTCGGGCTGACCGCGGGCATGGGACCGCCGGCTCTCGACAGCGCGCTCATGCTCCTCATGGACAGTGTGCTCTCGTTTCCCACGATACTGCTCGCGATCACTATCGTGTCGTTCATGGGCTACGGGCTTGTGCAGGTGATGCTAGCATTAGGAATTATCAGTAGTCCGATCTTCGCGCGCCTCATACGGGCGGAGACGCTCTCAATAAAAACCGAGGGCTATATAGAGGCGGCCCGGGCGCTCGGCACGGGACCCGTAAAAATTGTGTTCAGGCACATCATTCCGAATATCATGAGCAAGGTGATTGTGCAGTGCTCCCTCACCTTCGCCCAGGCGGTGGTCGTCGAATCCTCGCTGTCGTTCCTCGGGGTGGGAATTCAGCCGCCCGCCGCGAGCTGGGGGCTCATGCTCAAAGACGCGCGCAACTACCTCGTGCAGGCGCCATGGATGGCCATCTACCCCGGGCTCTGTCTCGCGCTCACGGTGCTCTCCTTCAATATCATCGGTGATTCTCTTTCGGAGCAGTTCAACCCCCGCCTCAACGATTCATGATGAGGAAGATTTTTGGGATATGCACATCTGTCTAATTTCTGATATCTTTATCGATATCAATAGAATCGGGAGGGGCGGATCATTGACAGTCTGCTCTCCCTCGAAGCGTTGCGTTTAAGACTTGGTTATCTTATCATAGCAGACGACATCCCGAACGATTATCAATTGACACTCGAGACCATACACAACCTCTCATCAGAAGCAGATCGCACAGTCCTCTTTGCCTTCGGAACCATGATAAAATCGCAACTGTTGAGCCTCATGCAAAAGTTCTAGGATGAATGAATTTTAATGAAACGCGGGGACAAGCGCTGGAGAATGGAGTTACCAGGACGACCATACACGAGAGGATGTCCCCGCGATGAAAGGTATAGCCGGAATTCTTGGCGGCATGCACATGCTGCTCGAGCTGAGCTTCGATCTTCAAGACGGTTTTGAAAAATAGCTTACCGCGGCACAAAAGACCTTTCTTGCAATGTTACCTGTGATCGAAGAGAAGCCCTGTCTGCCGTATCAGGAAGAAGATCATTATGGCTGGCCTGCATATAATGACCTATCGATTGTTTGGGCATTTTTTGCGAAGTCGTTTTTTGGGATACAAAGCATGGCGAACTGCTTAGAGGTGATGGTCTCCAAATATTATGCAGACAGGATTGTCGGCCACGTCTCGCGGGACTCCACAGTCCTTGTGGCACAGGAGAAGCCAGACAACACAAAATCAGAGGGGCCGGTACGAAAGGTTCCAGACCATCGCCGGGGGAGATCGCACAGGGAGGAACAAAGGCCACAGACCTGTCCCGCTGCTCTCCACCAGCAGCGGGACAGGTCTTCATCAGTAGCAGCGTTGGGCCATATTCCTACAGTGTGTTCTTGGGGTGTAAGAAGAGCGCGCGGGGAAATATGTCGTACTGGAAAGGGTATACAATGTATTTTGATCTTGATATAGACATGTACATTATCAAAAGCGAGTGCACATCAGATCCACTGAATTCGTTTGCCTCCGTCTTGGGTATTTAAAAAGATAGCCTGGCCAGGAGGATTCTTCCCTTGAAATAGCAAAAACGCTACAATGTTATAAACTTGGTTCCGATGGAACTAATATTCGGTCGGAATTAGGCAACAAAGATTGGTAAATTGGAAGATCAGATTTTGTAAAAATTTGAGATAGTAAATGTTGACAAGGATTGAATAGTATTATTTCATATCATGAATATTTCGCAGCAAAAGTTTGGGCTAATTCGTGCTGCATGACACATGGTTTCTTTCAAGGAAGGAGCGATAGATGACAGATAGTCTCAATGAGATGGTGGCGCGCGGACGTGCGGCACAGGAGAAGATTGAGTTTTGGACCCAAGAACAAGTGGACGAAATGGTGGCGGCCGTGGGTTGGGAGGTGTACAAACGAGAGCATGCAGAGGCCTGTGCGAAGCTCGCCATTGAAGAGACGGGGATGGGCGTCTATGAAGACAAGGTGCTGAAGCACCAGAAGAAGACACTGGGGACATTACGCGACCTAGAGGGATTGAAGACGGTAGGAGTGGTAGAAGAAGACAAGGGGAGAGGTCTGTTGAAGATAGCGAAACCGGTGGGGGTGGTGGGTGTAATCACACCAGTGACGAATGCCTCGTCGACACTGACGGTGAACGGGCTTTCGATATTGAAGACGCGGAATGCAGTGATATTTGCGCCTCATCCGAAAGCGAAAAAAACGTGTGAGTTGACTGCGAACTATATGAGGGCGGGGTTACGGAAGGTCGGGGCGCCAGAAGACTTGGTACTGAATATCAAAGAGCCGACGATTGAATTGACGCAAGAGTTGATGAAAATTGCGGATTTGGTGGTTGCCACTGGGGGAGCGCAGTTGGTAAAGGTCGCATATTCGAGCGGGAAGCCGGCATATGGGGTAGGAGCGGGGAACTCGGTGGTAGTGGTGGATGAAACGGCGGATTTGAAAGATGCGGCAACCAAGATACGTAACGGCAAGATATTTGATAATGCGACGAGCTGTTCATCGGAGAATTCAGTGGTTATTCAGGCGGGAGTCTACGAAAGGATGGTTGGTTACCTGGAAGAGCTGGGCGGGTACATGTGTAACGCTGAGGAGAAGAAGCGTTTGAGGGCAGTGATGTGGCCTGACGGAGAGCATTTGAGCCGGGAAGTGGTAGGGCAGAGGGCGCAGAAGATAGCGACATTGGCTGGGATACCGATGGAGGCAGAGAAGAATTTTCTGATGGTCAGAGGAGAGGCGGTGGGACCTGCAGACTTATTTTCCGGGGAGAAGTTGTCGCCAGTGTTGACGGTCTGGAAGTATGAAGAATTTGAGGAAGCGGTCTGCCTGGTACGGGATATCACTCGGTATTCGGGATATGGACACTCCTGCGGCATACATACGACCAATGATGCCCATATGCTTGAGCTGGCAATGCGTGTGCGTGTAAGCCGCATTATGGTCCGCCAGACACAAGTGTTTGGGAACTCGGGGAATTATGATAATGGGATGCCATTTGGACTGACCTTGGGATGTGGAACATGGGGTGGGAATATAGTATCGGAGAATATTCACTGGAAACATTTTCTGAACACAACATGGGTCTCCATGCCCATAGCGCCGATTGTTCCCGATGAGAAAAAGATATTCGGTGCCCATTGGAAGAAATACGGCAAATGAGTAGCAGATGAGCTTATTTTATTGTTGTATCCTCAAAAATTTCAGTCTATAATTATTTAGCTATTTAATCATCAAGGAGGCCTACCATGGCAGATGAAGTACAAAAACTCTCCATCCCTGATCTTGTCACGATGAAGAGAGAAGGCAAAAAGATATCAATGATTACAGCCTATTCGTATCCTCAAGGTTTGCTTGTGGATGAGGCGGGGATTGATATAATTCTGGTCGGGGACAGTCTCGGCATGGTCGAACTTGGGTACAGCGGGACGACGCCGGTTACCATGGATGAAATGCTCGCCCACATTAAGCCTGTTACCCGTGGAGTGAAACGGGCCCATGTGGTGGGAGACATGCCGTTCATGTCATATAATATTTCAGTGGAGCAAGCGATTACGAACGCGGGCATTCTGTACAAAGACGGAGCATGCGATTCGATCAAGCTCGAGGGTGGACAAGAAATGGCAAAGACCGTTGAGGCGATTGTACGCGCCGGCATTCCTACCTTTGGGCATATCGGGCTTACGCCCCAGACGGCGGGCATGCTTGGTGGCTTCAAGGTGCAGGGGAAGTCTCTTGATGCCGCAAGAAAAGTGATCGATGACGCGATAGCCATTGATGAGGCCGGCGCGTTCGCCATAGTTCTTGAAGCTATCCCGCGGCAGCTCGCAAAGATTATTTCCCAGAAAGTGAAAGGCATAACCATCGGCATTGGTGCCGGCATGGAGTGTGATGGTCAGGTGCTCGTTCTGCATGATATTTTAGGCCTCTTCAAACGGTTCACGCCGAAGTTTGTCAAAGTCTATGCGAATACATGGGATTATCAGCTTAAGGGTGTCAAAGATTTTATTGATGCCGTGAAGGAACAGCAATTCCCGTCCGACGAATACACGTTCACCATGAAAGAAGACGTGATAAACGAACTTAGAAAGTATGCAGGCGTTGAATAACAAAGAGGAGGTTTTTCATGTCGGTCATCCGTAGAACTCCAGTCCCGCAGGATGTTGACATAGCACAGTCTGCGAACATTCAACCGATTTCAGAAATTGCGGCGCGATATGGGTTGGAAGAGCGCTTTCTAGAACATTATGGCAATGATAAGGCAAAAGTTCGCCTTGAGTTTCTCTCTGAAAAGAGAGGCCCGGTAAAGCGCGCAAAGTACATTGATGTTACCGCCATAACCCCCACACCGCTGGGCGAGGGGAAAACCACCACGACAATTGGTCTTGCCCAGGGTTTAGGATTCATCGGGAAAAAATCGATCGCCACCATCCGTCAACCATCGATGGGCCCTACATTTGGCATTAAAGGTGGCGCTGCGGGAGGCGGCTACAGCCAGATTGTTCCCATGACAGACTTCAATTTGCACCTCACAGGCGATATCCACGCAGTTTCAGCGGCGCATAATCTCTGTACGGCGGCGCTTGATGCGCGAATATATCATGAGAGCAGATGGTCGGAATCTTATTTTGAAAAGCTTGGCATCAAAAAACTCAACATTGATTCCTATTCTATCCTCTGGCGGCGTGTAGTCGATATGAATGACCGAACGCTCAGGAAGATCGTTATTGGAATGGGTGGCCTGGATAATGGTCCACTGCGCGAAGCTGGCTTCGATATTTCGGTAGCGAGCGAAGTAATGGCAGTGCTTGCGCTTGCCACAAGTCTCGAGGATCTCCGAAAACGCCTGGGTAGGATTGTTGTCGCGCTTGATAGATCGGGCAACGCCATCACTACCGAAGATCTGGGTGTTGCAGGGGCAATGACCATTCTTATGAAAGATGCGTTGAAACCCAATGCGCTTCAGACTCTTGAAGAACAACTTGCCTTCGTACATGCCGGCCCCTTTGCCAACATTGCTCATGGCAATTCCTCAATTGTCGCCGACCTGATCGCAACACAGATAGCGGATTACGTGATAACAGAATCGGGTTTTGGAGCAGATATGGGGTTTGAAAAATTTATGGATATCAAGTGCCGGGCATCTGGCATCATGCCAGATGCAGTGGTGCTCGTGGCGACGGTGAGGGCCCTGAAGATGCATGGTGGCGGTCCTAAAGTTGTTCCAGGCAAGTCCCTTCCTATTGCATATACGCAGGAGAATATCGAGCTCTTGCGGAAGGGGCTAAGCAATCTGATTGCTCATATTGCGGTTATCAAGAAATATGGCCTGCCTGTGGTGGTGTCCATCAATTCGTTCCCCACCGACACGGAGGCCGAACATGAGCTCATTCGTACTGCTGCCTTGGAAGCGGGCGCTTTTGATGCGGTAGTGTCAAAAGGTTGGGCACTGGGCGGAGAGGGGACTGCGGATTTGGCGCTGGCGGTAGACAAAGCTGTTTCTGTTTCCCATGAGGCTAAATTGCTCTATCCGCTGGAGCTGTCACTCAAAGAAAAAATCGAAGTTATTGCCAGGGAGGTCTATGGTGCCGGATCGGTTACATATACTGATGATGCAAACGAAGCAATCGAGAAATATACGACACTCGGCTATGGCAATTTCCCAATCTGCATGGCCAAGACGCAGTATTCTTTCTCCCATGACCCCACACTGAAAGGCGCGCCCAAAGGGTTTGTATTCCCGGTGAGGGAAGTGCGATTGTCAGCAGGTGCAGGCTTTATTGTTCCCATTACGGGAGATATCACCACGATGCCTGGGCTTCCTTCAAAGCCAGCCTTCATCGGCATGGATATCGACACGAAGACAGGAAGGATTACCGGCTTGTCCTGATAATTTTCTTCAGAAAAATGGCCGCCTTGGATTGCTCAGAAGTAATTTCAAGGCAGCCATTTTTTATCGTGATGAACTTTTTATATTATGAGTTCGTGGCCTTCTCCTGCTGCCTCTTTGGAGCTGGAGTCAATATTGAGAAGATAAAGCCAAGAGCGATAAAGGCGATTCCTACAATAAAAGAAAGCATCGAAGCCTGAGATGGATTCTTATCCTTGATGAATGCCGTAATCTGAGGACCGATAACTCCTCCGAGTGACCATGCAGTCAAGACGACGCCATACATGATTGTCATTTTTTGCGGGCCAAATAATTCGGAAATTGTTGCGGGCATGATGCCGAATCCTCCTCCATAACAGAGCAGAATCCAGCAGAAGAAAAGGGCGAAAAGCCAAGGGTTCTTTGTAAATATGAGTAAAAAGAAAATGATGAGTTCGCTTCCGAGCATGAATCGATAGGTCCTTATTCTTCCTGCTCTGTCGGATATGGTGCCCCATAGCAGCCGGCCTAGGCCATTGAAGAGAGAAGTGATCGCAATCAGAGAGGCGCCCATTGAAGCGAGTGTCTGTGGAGTCAATGAAGGGTCAATATTGTGTAGGAGTTCTTGGAACATTGGCGATTGAAAACCAATAATGGATATTCCCGCACTGATATTGCAGAAAAGCACCATCCATACCGCGAGGAATTTTTTTGAAAAAATATCACTCGAGGCCTGCTTCAAGGATATATAGGAATCACCGGCCGGTGCTGGCGCCGGGTTTTTGGGAGTACCAGGCGAATGAAGAGCCTCTTTTTGTGCAGGAATAGGGATCTGGGAGGGGTTTTTCATTGTTAAGGAAGCAGGGATTGTTATACATGCAAAGAGCATCGCAAAAGTAAGAAAAGTCTTTACAAGACTTCCTCCGTATAAGCCCATGAAAATGGGCGCAAGCACCTTACTCATGAAAAGTGCCCCAAAGCCAAATCCCATTATGACCATGCCGGTCGCAAATCCTTTTTTATCCGGGAACCATTTGGCAACCGTAGTAACTGGAGTCACGTATCCGAGCCCAAGCCCTGAACCACCGATGACACCGTACCCGATATACAGAAGAGCCAGCGACTTGATTGAAAGCGCGATACTTGCGAGCAAATATCCGATACTAAAAAGAATACTTCCAGTAAGAGCCATCTTCCTTGGACCCGTTTTGGGAAGCAGAACGCCTCCAATGGCAGCAGCGATACCGATAAAGAATATCGCGAGTGAAAACGTTAAGGAAACCTGGGCATTGTTCCACCCGAAATCCTGCATGATCGGGCCCTGAAAGTAACTCCACGCGTATACGGTCCCGAAGCAGATCATCAGAATTGTGGCTGTAAAGACAAGATACCATCTGTGCATGGTTCTTGAATTATTCATAGAATCCTCCTATAAAACATTAATACGTCACCACGACCCCCAGCTATGGACTCATGTTTTTATCAACGTGCCAATCAGGCTGATTGTTGCCTTTGTACTTTCTGGCTAGCTCATTGACCACATTAATGCAGCTTTCCGCTCAAGATTCTTATCATGTATAAGCCCAATATTGAATTCCCCTGCATCAGCATTCCCCCCACAATCCGCGACGTCTTCCTCGCCATCTCTATGTAGGAGGCATACTCCTTGTCATCTCCAAGCCGCCGAATATCATTCATAGCCCTCGTATGCTTTATTAAGGATGTCTTCGTATCTTTCGCTCCCAGGGATACCAATAGCCCATGAATCTCATTCTTTATCGTCATTTGTGCATTCACTATGGTCCTGAGTACTTGCAAAAACCGCTGCAGCTCCTCTTCTCTGAGCACCGCTGTGCCTCAGACAATATATTCTTTGCCCGGAACTCGGCAATCATCGCCACTTTGTTGCTTGTCCGTCTTCTCCATCGCCCCATTAATCACCTTGAGTTTCAGGGTATTGAATACTACCATCGGGTACTCTTCTGCTTCTACGACATGCTTAAAGTATTGCGTGCTCCTTGTCGACTCCACCACAAGATGTTTCTCTATGCCACTCCTCTCCCTATTCACCAGGACGCTTTATAAACGCCCCATACCATTTGGGTCGACACGTACTTCTCATACACTCCTGAGACGTTTCCCTTCCGGACATACACCGTGAACCGTGTCGTGTGCAGGCCTACCCCAATCTCGATCCTCATCGCTTCTTTCTTCCCTCCGGAACCAAATATCTATGGCAACAAAGGCCATTCTCCTAGAAACCATGCCGAACAGTAACCATATACTTTGTCTTATCTTAATGTAGCAATAGAAGTTATTTTTATACATCTTTTAGCAGCAAAAAATATATTTATTTGTGCCTTTCCGATTTTGGGGCCCAGTATATATCCGATTTAAGAATCGTCGTAAGGCCGCAGATGTCCAGATGCTGTCATCGAATTTTCTAATGATCGTATACCATCCCTTGAGTACCGCAAATGGGGCAAGGAGAGGTTTCTCTTTTCTCGTGTCCTATGGTGACGATTACTTCCGGCTTCACCATGTTTACTATGACGTGATGGCGTACGTTATCACGTATGAATACCGGTGTAATCCAAGAAGCTTCTGATAGGACTTGGTGTCTTGCACGCTTCCAGTATCGTTCCTAAGCGTGTGAATGTCATGCTATCCACACAATTCCCGGAAACCTTAGTAAAAAATATATGATTAAGGCTTGACTGCACCCCAACCTATGCTAAAATGATAGCACTAAAATGCGTGGCAGGCATGTTAGGTATAAAAATACAGTATTTTAAGCTTTTATCGGAAAGGATATGATAATGAAAAATGTGCTGATTGATATAAAAAAAAGCGTATTTTTTTGTGGGGATCATGTTTTCCTTTTATTATAGGCATTTTTGAATAATCCACTTAAATTCGTTCATGGAGAGAGGAGGTTTCCCAAAATGAATACTGTAGAGAAATATAAGAAGTACGTAAATACTTCTTTTGTAAAGGCAATTGAGCCCGTTGTGGTTATTAAGGCTTCAGGAAGCAAGGTCACCGGTGAAGACGGAAAAGTGTATACCGATCTCTACGCAGGTATCTCGGTCGTGAATGCAGGACACTGCAATCCCGAAGTTGGAGAAGCGGCCAAGGCGCAGATCGACAAGTTGGTTCACTGCGCTTCCTATGTTTATTATGCGCCTACGGTAGCCGATTATGCCGAAAAGATCGCAGAAGTCGCGCCGGGAAGGCTGCAGAAGACATTCTTTGGTAATGGAGGTGCAGAGGCCAATGAATGTGCGATGCGCATGGCCAAGCAATATACAAAAAAGCAGGAATTCATTGCCTTGCAAGGATCCTTTCACGGAAGAAGTTTAGCCACACTCTCCATAACGGGGAACAAGGGCAGGAAGAAAGGCGGCGGACCGTATATGTCAGGCGTTGCTTTCCATCCGGCTCCATATTGCTATCGTTGTCCCTTCAATATGTCATATCCCTCCTGTGACATGTTTTGCGCAAAGTATCTTGAGCGAACGATACAGTATGATACCAGCGATAACGTGGCAGCTTTTGTTGCGGAGACCATCATGGGGGAGGGCGGCATAATTGTACCGCCCAAGGAATATTTCAAAGAAATTAAGAAAATCCTCGATCAGTATGAAATCCTCCTCTTGCTTGACGAAGTGCAATGCGGGTTTGGTCGTTCTGGCAAGCTATTTGCAATAGAACACTATGATGTGGAGCCGGATATCATGACCATGGCAAAAGGGATTGCGGCGGGATTTCCCCTTTCTGCTTGTATCGCGAGACCGGAAATTGCCGATTCATTCCGCCCGGGAGATCATCTCTCGACGTTTGGCGGTAATCCGGTTTCCTGTGCGGCGGGTATTGCCAATCTCAATTATATGCTCAGAGAGAAGCTCCCCGAAAAGGCCTTGGAAAAAGGGAAAAAGTTTATGGAGGAACTGAGGGAGCTGCAGAAAAAAACGCCACTCATCGGCGATGTGCGTGGTTCTGGGCTTATGGTTGGTGTGGAGCTGGTTCGTGATATGGAAAAGACGCCTGCAGCTGACGAGGCGGTAAAGATCAAGTCTATGATGCGCGAGAGAGGCTTCCTGATTGGCTTGGGAGGCACCTTCGGCAATGTCTTGAGGCTGCAGCCTCCTCTTGTTATCTCGCAGGAAGAGCTTTCTTCTGCGGTAACAGCCCTTGCCGCCTGCTTCAAGGAATTGGTATGAAAATTTCGATTATCGGATCAGGAGCGATGGGTTCCCTCTTCGGAGGGAACCTCGCCCTTGCGGGGGAGGATGTTGTCCTCTACGACGTCTACAAAGAACATGTGGACGCGGTGAATACGCAAGGGCTTTCGATAGAGGATGCCGCCAGCGGTGAAGTTACAATCGTTCATCCTCTGGCATCTTCTGATCCCGAGTCTGTGGCCAATTCTGACGTTCTAATTATATTTGTCAAGTCAACTACCACTGAATCGGTGGCCGCGCAATTTGAGTCATTCACCGGAGCTCATACGATTGTGCTGACGTTGCAGAATGGGCTCGGGAATGACGCCATCCTGTGTAAATATTTTGGGGCGCAGCGGACTGCAATCGGAGTGACTTCGCAGGGCGCGACGTTCTTTGGTCCGGGGAAAATTCGACATGCGGGGAAAGGGCCGACCTATATTACTATGGCCAGTGGTGATGAAGCCAAGTTGCACGATCTTGCCGCAGCCTTTTCCAGAGCTGGGTTTGAGACTCATGTGAGCGCGGAAGTGACCGGTCTGGTATGGAGCAAGCTTATTGTCAATGTAGGTATCAATGCGCTCACTGCGCTGCTGAATGTAAACAACGGCCAGCTTTTGGAATACGAGGATATCAGGCAAGTTATGGCTGATCTTGTCAATGAAGCGCTTGTTGTTGCCGCGAAGAAGGGCATCCATCTCATTTATGATGACCCCTTAGCGCAAGTATATGAAGTGGCACGGAAAACAGCGTCGAATTCTTCTTCTATGTTGCAGGATTTCCGGAAAAACCGCCAGACGGAGATCGATTTTATGAACGGTGCTATCGTGAATGAGGCACAAAAGCTTGGGATAGCGGCGCCAGTCAATGAGACGGTGACCAGGCTCGTCCGGACACTGGATATGCTGCACACCCAAAAAGGAACCACATGATGGTCGATGCAAGAGAAGCAGCCTTTGTGCATGCGGTGAACAAAGAAGAACTTGTTTCGCTCATTCAGGATCTTGTGCGCATAGACTCTGTCATACGTCCCGATAGCGGCAATACTGAGCACAATGTCGCCCGTTACATCATCGATTGGGTGAGGCGCGAATTGGGTATTGAGCCCATTGTCTGTGAAGTAGCCCCGAACCGTGAGAATATCATCGTAACGGTAGATTCCGGTCGCCCGGGTCCTTGCCTGATGATAGAAGGGCATATGGATGTAGTCAGTGAAGGCGACAGGACCGCGTGGACATATGATCCTTTCGGGGCCAAAATCGTCGACGGGAAACTGTATGGCCGCGGTTCTTGCGACATGAAAGCGGGTGATGCGATTGCTCTTCTCACCGCAAAAATCTTCAGGCATACTGACCAGTTATGGATTGGCAAGATACGGCTGGGCATTGTGTGTGATGAAGAAAACATGATGATTGGGATCAAGCATTATATTAAGAATGGCTATGCCGATGATGTTGATGCCTGTCTTGTGCCCGAACCCGAAGAAAACAACTTGTGCATAAGAATGAAAGGGGCCATCCGTGCGATCGTGAGAGTCCACGGGAAAATGGCACATGGCGCAATGCCCTTGACCGGTATCAACCCGAATATACGGCTCGCACACATTATCCTCGCGTTTGAGGAATTCGAGAGACAGGAGAAAGAACGCTGTGGTACAGATCCTTATCTCGGTCTGCCGTCGGTGACTTTTACGGTCATTCAGGCTCCGCCGGCAGGCACTCCTGCGCAGCTTAATGTCATGCCTTCAGAAGCAGTCGCCTATGTCGATATCCGGACCACTTTGGCGCAAAATCACGATGTAGTGCGGGAGAAACTGAAGGGGTTGCTCGGTAATCTTGCGAAAGATGATCCTGATTTTAAAGCGGATATCGAATTCATTGAAGACCGTCCCGTGGTCGGCATTTCAGAGGATGCGCCGATCGCTTCAATCTCCGCGCAGGCTTATAGGGACCTGACTGGCAAAGATCCGATCTGGAACGGAGTCCCCGGAGCAACCGACGGGACCTTCCTGAGTGCTTGGAAGAATATTCCGTGTCTCGTCAATGGGCCTGGGCCGCGTCACATTCCTCATCATACTGATGAATATGTGGGAATAGAGGAATCGTATGAATGTGCTCAAATCTATGCATTGACCGCTTCCCGCTTTCTTGCTCCAGAATCATCAGATCACCGGAAAAAAGATTGGACAAGGGATACATCATGTTAAAGATCAACGGTTTGTATAAAAATTTTGGTGCCCTCCAGGCCTTGGACAATGTGGATATGGAAGTAAAAGAAGGGGAGATCCATGGAGTCATTGGCCCGAACGGTTCCGGAAAAACTACTCTTTTTAATTGCATCACTGGTACTCTAAAACCTGATGGTGGAAAAGTCTTTTTTAAAGATGAAGAGATTACCGGATTAGCGGCGCATGTCATCGCAAATAAAGGAATTCATCGGACTTTTCAGGCGGGTAGACTGATTTCAAACCTAACAGTGCTTGAAAATATCATGTGTGGTGTTCAGGACTCTTTAGGAAAGGCGTTGAAGGACACGATGGTTCGATGGCCGTTCACTCCGTCTAATAGGGAAAAAGAAATCAGGGAAAAGGCGGAGCGCATTGCTGAATTTATCGGACTCGCCGATGTGATGAACCGCTGGTCAAATGATCTTGTCTGGACGGAACGACAACTTGTCCAGATAGGGCGTGCGCTCATCAATGAACCATCTCTGCTGCTTCTCGATGAGCCTGCGTCCGGGATGGGACCACACGAAATCGAAAACATGGAAGACATCATCCGGAAAATACGAGGCATGGGGATAACCATCGTGGTGGTGAGCCACGAAGTCAAAATGCTCATGAACCTTTCAGAAATTGTCACCGTGCTCAATTTTGGGCAGAAAATCGCAGAGAATGTTCCAGAGATCATCCAAAAAGATACCCGAGTGTTGGAGGCTTATCTTGGAACTGAATAGAACCTTGGTTGACGAAAAAAAGACGCCCATGCTCCGCGTCGAAGAACTCTCAGTATCGTATGGCCAGATACATGCCCTGGAGAAGGTCAGCATTGAAGTGTACCCGCATGAGATAGTCGTACTCATTGGTGCGAACGGTGCAGGGAAAACGACGCTTTTGTCCTCCATCCTTGGTGTGAAGGCCCCCACCTCGGGTAATGTATTCTTTGAGGGTAAAAAGATTGACAGAGTCCCTGTGGATAGAAATGTCAGAGAGGGTATTTGTCTGGTACCGGAAGGGCGTGGCGTATTTGCCTCAATGTCGGTACTGGACAATCTGTTGCTCGGCGCACACCACAATCTCGTGAACAAAGATAAAAACCTTGCGCGTGTGTATGAGTGGTTTCCTATTCTGAAAAAGAGGAAGGATCAGGTGGCAAAAACGCTTTCCGGGGGCGAACGGCAGATGCTTGCCATAGCAAGAGCACTCATGTCAGCCCCTAAGCTGATAATGGTCGATGAGCCTTCAATCGGACTTGCGCCGATCATTGTCAATGATATTTTCGATATTCTGGTCATGCTCAATAAAGAGGGATATACCGTCCTTCTCTCTGAGCAGAATGCATTCAAGGCCCTAAAGTGTGCTCATCGTGGCTATGTGCTTGAAACCGGCACTATTGCGCTTTCAGGCACATCATCTTTGCTTCTAAATGATCCAGGCGTAAAAGCTGCCTATCTTGGAGCATGAATATGCAGGTTTTTATTGCACAGATATTAAATGGCCTTTCTATCGGAAGTGTATATGTACTTCTGGTTACCGGTTTTAATCTGCTTCTTCTTGTCGCGATGATTATTCATTTTTCCTATCCCCAAGTTGTTGTTTTTTCAATGTATATTATCTGGTTGGTATTAAAAATGACGAACAACAATCTGTTGTTGGGGATATTGGCGGGTGTTTCTTCGGCCGTGTTGTTCAATTTCATCAGCGCGCCGCTTTTTCAGAAAATTATGAAAAACCGCGAGGAAGTAGATATCAACGCAACGATGGTCCTCTCCATGGCGATAGGGTGGATCATCACTGATGTTCTCTCGCACGCGTTCAACAATGGGCTCCCGATTCAGTTCCCGGAAGAGATTACAGGCAGCCGGCCGTTGTTCAGAATCGGACTTATAAGCATCCTGCCAGGTCAGGTGTGGGCGTTGTCGATTGGCATTATTGTGGTGTCAGGATTTTTCATTCTGCTTTACAAGACAAAAGCAGGACGCGCCTTTAGGGCCATTGCGGAAGATCCGGCTGGCGCAAGACTCGTCGGTATTCCTCTAGTCAAAACGGGATTCCAGAGCTATGCGCTTTCCGGTGTGTTGGGAGGGCTGACCGCAGTGCTGCTGGCGATGCTTTTCCACTCGGCATCACCGGGGCTTGGAGAGCAAGTGTCCCACAAAGTCTTGGCAGTATCTATAGTCGCGGGACTCGGCAACCTTACTGGGGGGCTCGTGGTGGGGCTTGCACTCGGTATCCTTGAGGCGCTCGTGCAAGGATATATCTCGGGGAATTGGTCCAACGCCATCGCATTTGTCGTTATGCTTATCGTTATTATGGTCAAGCCGAAAGGTTTGTTTGGCATGAAGGTATAGGAGGGGCGCATGCCACTTTCACTCTATTACTATCTTTCAATCACTGCGGTAAATATATTGATGAGCTGGGCACTCTATGTGCCTTATAGGATGACGCAACTGCACTTCATCACCATCGCTAACATGATGATTTCCGGTTACCTTGCTGGGTATCTGGTGTTGCATGTGCACGTTCCATTTGTATGCGCTCTTCTGATTGGCTTTGTGGTTGGTGGCATTATCGGCTATGTCGTGTCACTGTTCATTGGTGATGCGCCAACGTTTGCAGTCGTTATTGTCGGATTCACTTTCATTTATATTACACGGACAATAGTAGAAAACTTGTCGATCGTTGGCGGGACCATGGGAATGTTCGGTCTTCCCAACATAGGCGGCAACCCGGTAGCCCATCGATGGATAATCCTAGGCATTTTGTACGGGCTCGTTGTTCTCTGTGGCTTTCTGATCTACCGGTTTGACCATTCCAGTATTGGACGAGCGGCTTCCGCGATATTTGTGGATAAGGAACTGGCGTCATCGCTTGGAATCGATATCAAGAAGCTAGGCATGCTCGTTCAGACATTCAGCTGTACTCTTGCCGGCGGTGTCGGAGTTCTGTATGGATTCATCTACAAGAGTTTCCATTTGGATTTTTTCGGTTTTGCCCTCATTGGCGTCTATATGACAGTGCTTTTTGTGGGGGGCTATTCGACACAATGGGGCCCTCTTATTGCCGCACCAATTCTTTATGGAGTACCATTATTTTTTCCCCCGGCAGTGCAATCTTGGCGTATAGTAATATATGGAGTGATGCTGATTCTTGTGCTGGTGTTGAAGCCGGAAGGTTTTATAACCAGGAAGTCTGTGTATTCCATCGGTTTAGCGCTCTCGCGTAAACGAGAGAAGGTAATACGTTCGTGAAGGAGGAGAGGCCATGAAAAAATTGGTAATAGCAACGCTGCTGGTACTAATGGCCGTGAGCTTTGGCTTTGGACAGACCAATGTGGTCGTCAGCGAATGGCGAGTGCCATTTCTCAATTCTCTGACTGGTTCGATTGCGGCTATTGGTGAATTCCTGCAATGGGGAGCGAATTATGCAGCCGACGAAATAAATGCTGCGGGAGGCATTGCAGGTAAGCCAGTCAAAGTTGTTCCTGTCGATACCGCACTTGATCCTCAGAAAGGTTCTGTGGAAATGGCGCGTGTTGTCAAGGACAGCCTCGTCGCCATGGGGCCTGTTCCCGAACCTGTGATCATGGCAGCCATGCCGATTGCGGTAGAAAACCAGATGGTTTCAATAACCGCCACTACATCATATGAATACGCCTCACAATTTTTCCCCTGGACTGTCTCTTGGTTCCCGCCAACCTTGGATAGATTGCCACCGCTTGTTGTTGCATGGGCAAAGCAGTTCGGCGATATGAAGCAGGTAGTGCAGTTTATCGAGCCCTACGGACCATGGCCAGGGATGGCAGATGCACACAGCAAGGCGCTCAAGAGTCTGAATATCAAAGAGCAGAAGGCTATTGAGGTACCTACCGATGCGGTCACATTTGGCCCGCTTGTGGTAAGGGCCCTCGATCAGAATCCTGATGGTGTGATTCTCGTGTGCAACGCGGAGAAGGCCGCCAAGATTATTAAAGAGCTGAAGAGCCGTGGATGGAGCAAGATGAATCATATCCTGGTTTTTTCGAGCGCTGATGATGCACAGCTTTACTCGACTGGCGGAATGGATCTGAACGGAGTTCAGGTTTATAATTATCTTAACCTTGACATTTCAAATCCCCGCTGGGACAAGTTCAAAGCCGAATTCGCAAAAGCGCACAATGGCAACATGCCTTTCTCGCTTTCACCAAACTATTACGACGCACTCTACATGATCAAGGAAGCGATTGAAAAGACCGGCGTTACGGGAGATCCCAAAAAGCTTAAAGAAGAGCGCAAGAAAATTGCCGATTATATTGCGAATGTAAAGGGCTTTAAAGGGCTTCTCTTTGACTGGGATATGAAGGACGGCGTGCCGACCAACAAGCCGACCTATATATTCGAAATTCAGAATGGTAAGAAACAGCTTGTTCTGGAAGTAAAACAGTAACGTTTCTAGCTTGGTTTGAAGTATTAGGGGGCGCTGGTGTTTGCCGCAGCCCCCTTTTTTCAAGCTTTTTCCCTTACAACGCGTTTCAAAATGGAGTTGTTATGAAAACGATGCTTCCCATTGCAAGGTCAGATATTCATGTGCATGTCAATCAGGAAGATATGGACGCTCTTTTTGGCAAGGGCTACAAGCTTACTTATGTACGCGAGTTGACGATCCCGGGGAACTATGCGTGTGCTGAGACGCTAGAAGTCATTGGCCCAAAGGGCAGCATTAAAGGTGCGGTTATTGTCGCCCCAGTCCGGGCGTATACCCAGGTCGAAGTATCGTATACCGATGCGGCGGTGCTTGGTCTGGACCCCCCTTTGCGCGAATCAGGGGATCTTGAAGACAGTCCGGGTTGCGTGTTGATTGGTCCTAAAGGACAAAGCATCCAGCTGGAAAAGGGGGTAATCGCAGCGCTGCGCCATATTCATATGCATCCAGATGATGCGAGAGAATTTGGTGTCGTGAATGGCCAGCGAGTAAAAATCCGAGTACATGGCGAAAGAGGGCTCGTCTTCGACAACGTAATCATTCGTGTCTCCGAAGAGTACCGTCTAGAAATGCATATCGATATGGATGAAGGCAGGGCTGCTAAGGTAGTCGATTTCCAGCTGGTTGAACTCATCCAATAAAGAGATATGCCTAGCGTTTCTTGGCTATTTCAGAGTAACCTTTATAGCCATAGGCCGAATCCGCATACCTGATTGCCTTTGCGATTGCCCTGGCCATCGCGTCGGCGGCCATGGAGCCGACAATATTGATATCGCTTTCGACCTCTCCCGTAGCCAGCGCAAAAATGGTATCTCCTTCGCCCGCTGTGTGGGAAGGAGTGATGGCTCTTGGGTAGCCATCATGCGCCATCATGGCCATTCTTGTGGCCATTGGCTTGCTTAGAATGGCATTTGTTGCAACGACTCCAATCGTAGTATGGGTTGTAAGACCCTTGAAAGGTTGGGGGGTCGAAAAAGCCACCTGCTTTTTTTTCATCTCCTCATATGAGTCAAGAATATGCGTGCCTGTTTTGTCCAGTGTCCCGCCAAGAAGTTCTCCTGTTTCAGGGTCTTGTACATTTCCCCAGCAATTGACCACGACAAGCGCCCCTACAATCAGATTGCCGCTTGCCGCGCTTGCCGTCCCGAGCCCCCCTTTCATCCTCTGGTTTAAGTCTCCCGCCCAGCCGATCAACGCCCCAACTCCCGCTCCGACAGTGCCCATTGGTACTTCCTGGCTGGCGTTTATGCAAGCCATCCGTCCCATCTGTGCATCTGGATATGCCAACGGATCGCCGACGGTCAGGTCGAAAATCACCGCGCCGGACACAATTGGCACCGTGACATTCCAGGCATTAACACCAATGCCCTGCTCAGCGAGATAGTGCATGACGCCTTCTGCGCCCGCAAGACCAAAGGCGCTTCCTCCACTCAAGTAAATCGCGTGTGGAGCCTGCACCATATTGACCGGATCGAGCAAATCTGTTTCCCGTGTGCCCGGAGAGCCTCCTCGAACATCGACTCCCGCTGTCTTTGCATTTTCACATAACACCACCGTAACGCCGCGAGCCTGGGCATTATTCTGTGCGTGTCCGACTCGTATGCCGGGGACATCAGTTATAGAATCTCTCATGGTTGTCTGTCCTTGGATATTATGAATGATCTATTATATCATTATTGCTTCTTTTCTTGTCAAGATTAGCAGGTATACTTAACACAGTAAATCTCCGGCTATGCTGAGGGACGTGGGAAGTTTGATCGTTATGGGGATATGTGACAGAATCTGGAATAAAAGAGAATCTTCTGATGTGAATATATCAAAAATCAGGAGGATGGAGATAGACGACCTTCGCTTGAGGATATCTTGTGGTATGAAACGCCTCGGGTACAGGCGACAGTCGGAGAACTGCTCGATGGACGAATCAAGCTTTTCTATCAAACTACGGAACTCGAGTATGTCGAGCTCGAACAACGATGACGCAAGGAGAAACGGCCACCTGCGCAGCCCGAGTGGAAAGGGGATATTTGAATTCGAGTCTTGACATTCATGGGTGTGCATATTGACAAGCGTGGGCAGGCTCTCCCACTATACCCATGTGGATGCCGAAAAATTGTCTCTGCTTTCGGACGAAGAGCTCAGGCTTTTAGCTGAAAAAATGGGTGTTTACGTTCCGGAGGGGCTTGATAGAGTCTTCTTGATAGAGGAAATTGTCGATGCTTTTGAGGACGATACGGCAGAGAAGTCATTCTCGCACGACGCCCCCGACCATGTAGAAGAAAAGAAACTTACGGGTACGGGATTTATCCCGGGACGGCTCGAAGAAATCGCCATTCCCGATCACTACAATGAAACATACATCGTCGCCATCGTACGCGACCCCCTGTGGATTTTTTCATTTTGGGATATCTCGGAATCGACACGGGAGAAGATAGTCGTGGAGATGGATGAGCCCAAGCTCCTTTTGCGGGTGAGTGAGGCCAATGACTCCGAATCGGCGTTCCACTACGATATATCGGTGAATTTCGACGACCGGAAGTGGTATATCAACGTGCCGTACGCGAAACGGTCCTACCGCATCGATCTGTGCATCGCCAAGTCCCAGAAAGTCAAAGTGCTGGCCCGTTCCAACATCGTTCGCATGCCCTCGCAATATATGGACATATCGGTTAAATTGCCTCAGATGACCAAGAGCTTGCTCATCCTCTCGGGTTCCGAAGAGCTTCATCTCATCGAACCCAAGGAAGAAAATTCGATGCGCATCTTGAGTATGGATGGAGAATGACAGCAATGGCGGGCTCCCCTTCAATCGCTCTGGTTTTGAATGCGCATCTGCCCTTTGTGCGCAAGCCTCAGTATACGCAGTTTTACGAAGAGCGCTGGCTGTTCGAGGTTATTTCGGAGACCTATCTTCCTCTTTTGAGGATGTTCCGTAAGCTTGAGCTCGAGAATATACCTTTTAAAGTGAGCATGGTGTTCTCTCCGACCCTCCTCGCCATGCTTTCGGACGGCCTTCTGTGCGAACGATATGTGGCGTATTTGGACAATCAGATTGAGCTTGCGCAGAAAGAGAAAACCAGATTGGCGGCCGATGCGGTGTTCGGGCCTCTCGCTGACATGTATTACGACATGTACCGTCGCAGCCGGGACGAGTTTGAAAATCTGCATGGTCGCAACATCGTCAGGGCTTTCGACTATTTTTCAAAAAAAGGCCATATCGAGCTCATGACGACCGCGGCGACACACGCTTTCCTGCCAATATACGCCGACTTCCCGGAAGTCGTCGATGCGCAGATTGAGACGGCGATCATTACTCACAGGACAGAATTTGGGAAAAACCCTGCCGGTTTTTGGTTGCCGCAGCTCGGCTGGTATCAGGGCCTTGAAAAGCATCTGCGGGCTTACGGCATAAAATATACGATTGTCACGACAAAGGGCGCGTTGTTGGGCACTCCGCTGCCATTTTACGGCTCTTTTTCTCCCGTGATGACGCCCTCCCATGTGGCCGCGTTTATCCGGGACGCCGGGGCGACAAAGGCCGTCTGGTCCGAGACTGAAGGATACCCCGCGAATCCCGTCTACCGGGATTTTTACAGGGATATCGGGTACGATCTCGATACGGCGTACCTTGCGCCGTATCTGACCGGCATTGACCGGGGGTATACGGGATTCAAATATTGGGCCGTGACCGGCAAGACCGAAATCAAGCGTCCCTACGAACCGGCCGCCGCCTCCGCCCAGGCCGTGTCGCACGCCCACGAATACCTTTCTGACCGCAAGGTACAGGCGAGGGCCGCCTCTTTCTGGATGAAGGACCGTCCGCCTCTCATCGTGTGCCCCTACGACGCCGAACTGTTCGGACACTGGTGGTTCGAGGGCCTGCAGTTCCTGGAAGCCTTCTTCCGCGCCTCAAGCCGCAAGGATGAAGACAACCCGATCCGCCTCGTCACCTTGTCCGAATACCTCGCGGAGCATCCCGAGTGCCCTGAGTCCGAACCTGAGTTTTCTTCATGGGCGGAAGGTGGCTATGCCGAGGCTTGGCTCGACGGCCGCAACGACTGGGTGCACCGCCATACCCGAAAAGCCGCGGAACGCATGCGCGAGTTGACCATTCGCTTCCCGAACGAGAGTGGTCTCAGGGAGCGTATCCTGAATCAGGCCGCCCGCGAAGTATTGCTCGCCATGTCCTCGGACTGGGCGCTTCTCCTCAGAAGCGGCAAATCCGCGGACTTCGCCGCGCGTCAGATCCGTGAGTCGATCTACAATTTCAACCACATCTATGAGATGCTGTCGGCGCATACCGTCGAGACCGAGTGGCTGACGAATCTTGAAAAACGCCATAACATCTTTCCGCACATGAATTATAGGGTATTTTCCCCGAAGAAATAGCATAAGGAGCACACAGTGAACGTCGTCATAATCGGGGCCCAGTGGGGAGACGAAGGCAAAGGAAAAATGGTCGATTTTCTGGCTTCCGACGCCCAGATCGTCGTGCGTTTTTCCGGCGGGGCGAATGCGGGCCACACGATTGTGCTGGGAGGCGAGAAGTACGCGCTGCACCTCGTCCCCTCCGGCATTCTCTATCCCGACAAGACAGTCATCCTCGGTTCGGGCATGGTGATCGATCCCGAGGCGCTCTTTAAGGAGCTGGAAGACCTTGAGAAGAAAGGCGTTGACTGGAAGGGGAGAGTGTTCATTTCCGACAGGGCGCACCTTGTGCTGCCGCGATATCGGGAAATGGACAGGGAAACCGAGGCCCGGCGTTCAAAGCCCATCGGGACGACCGGCAGGGGAATCGGCGTCGCCTATTCCCTCAAGGCGAGCAGGGACGGCGTCCGTCTGGCCGACATCGACGACGAAGAGCGGCTTGTGAATCTCACGGATGAGGACAGAGCCTGGCTTTCGCTGTGGAAAGACAGATTGCTGCCGCTCAAGATCGATATGGTCGCGTACCTGCGACAGCACCGCAACACGTGGCGACTGTTTGAAGGGGCCCAGGGTGCGTTGCTGGACATAGATACAGGCACCTACCCTTTTGTGTCTTCCGGCATGTCGTGCGCCGCGGGCGCGGCCGCCCAGGGCGGAATCGGCCCGCGCGGCATCGATCGCATATTGGGGGTGTTCAAGGCGTACTCGACGCGGGTCGGAAATGGGCCTTTTCCGACGGAATTCGCGGACGATTCCGCAGGTTCGCTGTCGCAGTACATCCGCACGGTGGGCAATGAGTATGGGACGACGACCGGGCGCCCGCGGCGCTGCGGCTACCTCGACCTTGTCGCCCTCCGCTACGCCTGCGCCGTAAACTCCATCGACAGGCTCGTGCTCACGCACCTCGACGTGTACGACGATCTCGAGGAATTTGAGGCCTGTATCGGTTATCGCATTGATGGGCAAATGAGAGAAGATTTTCCCGCCTCGGTGAGGAATCTGGAGCGCGCCGAGCCCGTGCTTCGCACGTTCAGCGGCTGGAAAACCGCGCTCGGCACGTGCAGGACCTACGAGGAACTGCCGTTGCGGGCCCGCGAATATATCGAATTCATAGAAGAATTCACCGAGACGCCCATCTCCATTGTCTCCGTGGGATCGGACCGGAACCACACCATCGTGCGGGAAAGCCCATGGATAAAATAGTCATCCTCGATTTTGGCAGCCAGTACACCCAGCTCATAGGACGGCGGATACGCGAGTTGGGCGTGTATTCCGAGATTGTGCCCGGAGAGCGCGTGGCCGACGCCGAGCTGCTCCGCGACTGCGTGGGCCTCGTGCTGTCCGGCTCTCCCTACAGCGCGTGGAAGGAAGGCTCCCCCTCGCCAGATCCGAGCATGCTGGAGTCGGGGCTGCCGATTCTGGCGATCTGCTACGGCATCCAGTGGCTCACGATACACGCGGGCGGCTCCGTCGAGCGCTGCGATACGCGGGAGTACGGCTCGACGCCGGTTCATCTCTTGCCCGCGGCCCGTGAAACCGAGGCCTGGGGCGCGTTCACCGACGGCCTGCCGGAGCGCTTCGTGAGCTGGATGAGCCACGGCGACAGCATTGTCCATCCCGGGGACGGCTGGGAGACCATCGGCGTCTCCGAGGTTGGCGTGCCCGCGATCCTCGCCCACGCGGCGAAACCCTGGTTCGGCCTGCAATTCCATCCCGAGGTGAGCCACTGCGAGCACGGCATGGACATACTCTCCCGTTTTGTCTTCAATGTCTGCGGGGCGCGGCGCGGCTGGTCGATGGAGGCCTATCTCGAAGAGGAGGCCCGGCGCCTCCGGGCCAGAGTGGGCTCCGACCCGATTCTGCTTTTGATTTCGGGAGGAGTCGACTCCACGGTGGCCGGCGCGTTTCTCCTCAAAAGTGTAAGTCCCGAACAAGTGTATCTCCTGTATATCGATACGGGCCTCATGCGGAAGGCCGAAAACGAAGAGGTCATGCGCAACCTTTCCCGGCTCGGCGCCCGCCACCTCGAGGGCGTGGACGCCGAGGCCCAATTTCTGGGCGCGCTCAGCGGCGTCTCCGAGCCCGAGCAGAAGCGCCACATCATCGGGGACATGTTCATAAAGGTCCAGGAGGAGGCGGTGGCCCGGCTCGGGATTCCCGACGCGTTCCTCGCGCAGGGCACGCTCTACACCGACCTCATAGAGTCCGGCAAGGGAGTGGGAAACAAGGCGCAGGTCATCAAGAGCCACCACAATGTCCGCAGTCCCCTCATCGAGAAGAAGAGGGCGGAAGGCCGGGTCATAGAGCCGCTCGACAGGCTCTACAAGGACGAAGTCCGCGTTCTGGGGCGAATGCTGGGCTTGCCCGAAGAGGTTGTCGGACGGCATCCCTTCCCGGGGCCAGGCCTTGGCGTGCGCATTCTGGGCGACATCACGAAGGAAAAGTGCGACATCCTGCGCGAGGCCGACAGCATCTTCATCGGGGAGTTGCGCGATCGTGGCCTGTATGACCGCATCTGGCAGGCTTTCTGCGTGCTTCTGCCCGTGCGTTCTGTCGGTGTGACCGGCGACGAGCGCGCGTATAAATATGTGGTGGCCCTCCGCGCGATTCAGAGCGAGGACGGCATGACGGCCCAACCCTATGCCTTTGACTCAAAGGACCTGTTCGAGATTTCGGCGGCGATCACCAACCGTGTGCCGCAGATCGGCCGCGTGGTGTACGATGTCTCATCGAAGCCGCCCGCCACGATCGAGTGGGAGTGAGGGGGTCATTCTTCCTCGGGGTATTCGTGGAGGCTCCCGTCGGACGCGCTGAGTACCCACGACTTCGCTTTGCGTTCGACGATCCCTTCGGGAAGGTAAATTTTTCCTCCGCCGCCCGGCGCGTCGACCGCGTAGCGCGGCAATTCCAGTCCCGACAGTTCTTTTCTCAAAGTTTCGTATATCGCGAGGCCGCGCGAAAGCGGGACACGAAAGTGCGCCGTGCCCGCGGCCAGGTCTCCCTGGAAAAGATAATACGGGCGGATTCCTCTCAGACTGAGGGTGGAGAAAAGCTCGATCAGAATATCGGGCGCGTCGTTGATGCCGCGCAGCAGCACCGTCTGGCTGTGGAGCGGAATGCCCGCTTTCATGAGGGCCTCGGCCCTGTCGAGGAATGGCGCGCTCAATTCCCTGGGGTGATTGATGTGGAGCACCATGGTGAGCGGGCGCGTTCTTGCGAGCAGATCGACAAGTTCCGCGCCGACCCGCGCCGGCAGCACTATCGGCGCGCGCGTGCAGATGCGGATGAGAATGGGCCGCGGAACCGAACGTATCGCCCCGAAGAGCCCCGCGAGCTGCGCGTCGGAGGCCGTGAGGGGGTCGCCGCCCGAGACCAGCACTTCGCGGACTTCCGGGTGGACGGCGAGATATTCGGAGAGCGCCGCGATCGCCGCCTCATCGAGGAAATGGAGCTCGGAGGGCAGGAGCGCGCGCCGGTAGCAGTGGCGGCAGAAGAGAAAGCATTGGCCCGTGGCCCGCACCAGTATGCGGGAGCGGTACTGCCGCACGGCGCGCTCGAATATGGTGTTGCCGGCCTCTCCCAGCGGGTCGCGCAATTCCAGGGGGGAGCCGAGGGCCTCGGCCGGCGAAGGCAGCGCCTGCGCGAGAATCGGGTCGACCGGCACTCCGTGGGCATTTCGTGCGCACGCCTCGGGCTCTTCGTCCGCCAGCGAAAGCCAGAACGGCGTCGCCCTGTAGGGCAGCCCTCCTTCCGCGACAAAATCTTGCATCGGGCACAACTATAGTTTTTTAGTTCCATGTTGGCAATCCAGGGAAGCGCATCGGGCGCCCGACCGCGGAAAAAAGAATGCATCTATCGTCGCGGGAGGCGGAACACGATTGTAATGAACCATAGAATGGTTCATTCTGGAGGTCCCCGTGAAATCGATCACCATCCACGGCATTGATGCCGCCCTGGATAAAAAAAATACCGAGAAATCAAAAGAATATGGCCTCAGCCAAAACCGTACCGTAAAGGCCATCCTGCAGAATTCCCTTTTGCCGGATCAGAAGACTTCCAAAAGAGAGATGTTCGCCGATCTCTTCGGAAAATGGACGGAGAACGAGAAAAAAGCGTTTGATACGAGCATCGAGGATTGAGAAACGACGGGTGCGTCGGATTGGACCTATTATCCCTCTTTTCTTGTTTAAAATTTCAACCCTAAAATCTTTGCATATTCTTCCATCTTATCATATCTCCCATTATACACCATGTGCGCTTTCTTTACATCAGCCTCTCCTGCATCTGTCCTATTCCCCATAACAGAATAAGGATTTACTGTCTTTGTTCCTTCTCCGTATGGAGAGAGTATAGCATGATTAAACTCGTGCATACTCACTCCCTTTAGCACAGTTAGATTGGACCTTAAGGTTGTAGCATTTAATCTTATCACTGCTCCATTTAATATTCCTAAACCAGGATCATTATTTAGATTCTGAACACCTGTAAGACCTTGACAAGGATAACCGTCTATAGTAGTAAGATTATAGACAGGAACAACAACAATCCAATTATCATGAGGAGTAATATACCCATTATAATAAAGATAATGGGTGTTTTTTGTGTCTTTATCATCTACCTGCACCTTTGTGTCAAGAGAAATCCTGTTGTCAAATAATGCTTCAACTCCATCGCTTGCCATGCATCTTTCTGCTATTGCATCCTGCATTGCTTGGGTAAACTCCCCTTTGCCTGCATCAGGATGCTTGTACAGCAGCTCAATTCCCTCTACTTTTGTCGAGTTCCAACCTCTTAAATAAGTCCCTCCTGTTGCATTTATCCATTCGGCAAAATCCTTTTTTGTCACAGGAAATGCGGGGCTTGGTTCGCAGACAAATACTAAATTACTGTAATCCTTTGCCGCATCTAAAAGGACTTCTCTTGTAAAGCTCTTGTTGTCCCCCTCATAATTTGGCTCGTTGAATCTTGCCCTTACCAGTAAGGTGTCTGCTGGCTGGTTTGCTGTTACATTAAATGTTCCGTCTGAAGTTGAATAGTTTATCGCCTTTTTTGATGGGTCTGTTTCATTGCTGTCTGCATATGCGACAAGGTCCCCTGCTGTTGCTCCTGCATATGCATTTTTTATCTGACCGCTTATATTGCACAAATTCTGAATAATTCCCTCAAGGTCTGCGGTGCTTTTGTTTATGTCACTTGTTCCGAAAAAGAGCCTTATTGTATAGCTCTGGTTTTGGGAAACTGCCTTTGCCTTTACTGTCATCTCCTTTGTTGCAGGATTCAATAGAATGCTTTCTATATAGTCCTTCCCCTCTATAATCTCTGCCTTGGTGTAGGGTATTGCCCCTGAAGTATCCTCATCTGAAGGTTCAGGGAGAGTTACCGTTATCTGCTTACCTTCCAAAACCTTTGCATCAATTCCTGCCAAATCTGCTGCTGGCAGCTTTTCAGCATTAACCTTAATCTTTGCTGATGCAGATACCTCGCCTGAACTGTCGTTAGGAATAACTTTAATCATTGCATCAACATCTCCTGGAACATTGAGCTTTTCTGTATTAAAAACACCATCCCCTCCGAAATATTTTACGTTCTTTTTTTCATCATCGCTGAACAGACTATTTCTGTCATAATCTATGCTTACCTCAAGATGATCAATTTTGTCTATTCCATCCGGTTTTGTGATATTGTAGCCGAGTTTCCCTGTTTCCCCCTGCTTGACCTCCCCTTCTGCTTCAAATCTGCTGATTACACTGGCTAAATCAGGTTTCTTAATGACATTCACCGCAGTCTTGGCAGTGGTTTCATTTCCCTCTTTTTCCAAGGTTGTCAGTATAAACTCCAGGCTGCCTATTTTTGTAATATCCCTTGTTATGAAAACCCCCTCATTACTGCCTAAGCTGTCTGTTTCTGTCTCCTTGCTGATTACTCCATCCCTGTCATAGTCTGCACTTACTGTCCTTGAAACAATATCGCTGTCTTCATCGGTTATCTTATACTCAAGCTCGGCAGGATTTCCCTCTATGATTTCGGATTTTACAGGGCTGAACTTGTTTATTACCGCAGGCTTATTGGAGCAAGGAGTACAGTTCGTGCAGCAACTTGCCAAGACAACCATGGCCAGCGCGAGGCTCCATGCTTTGGGGAAGTCGTGTGTGCCATTATCTGCCATGTCCGGACCTCCAGACAAGTCGTCGATTTTATCTTTTGATCATAGTATATAATCCGTCATACCAATGTGCAACAGAAAAAATGCGGCAGAATGAACTTGCGCGGTGCTATATCCCTCAGGAGGAATACCCTGTCCCTTTATTTCCTGCGTGCCAATCCTTTTTCTTGCGTTTTTTGCATAGTCATGCAATAATATACACTTGCCGTCTATGAATTATTCCCTCACAGTGCGCGTGAAGAAATGCGGTTTTGAACGCGAGCGCTCTGTCGTGATGCGGGTTGAGGGGAAGATGCGGCGTATGGAGAAATTATGAAAGAACGGACTGAAAGGCTGAAAGCGATCAAGGCGATCATCAAGGAAAATAGGGTCGATTCTCAGGAGAAGCTGTTGCAGCTTCTTGAGGATCATGGATATTCGGTGACTCAGGCGACGCTCTCCCGGGACCTGAAGTACCTCAAAGTCGGTAAGCTGTCGGATGGTCGTTCCGGGTATTATTATTCCATTCCCTCCGAAGAAGAGCGGCGGGAATCCGAGCGGCACTACATTCAGGATTTTCTGCGCGGCTATGTGTCGATCGACTGGAACCAGAGCGTGGTGGTCGTGCGCACCTTCTCCGGCCACTCCGATTCTGTCGCGCTCGCGATCGACAATATGGGGTTTGATGAAGTCATCGGCACCATTTCAGGCCGCGACAATGTCGTCTTCATCGCCCTGAAAAAGGGCGTGAGCGGAGACGATTTCATACATTCGCTCAAGACCAAGATTCCCGAGTTCGAAGAGGAATAAGCGGGGCGGCGCCGCCGGCCCTCACGAAGGCCTCGCTTGGCGCGCCGCGTTCCATTCTTTCATCATCCTGTGTTCCTCGCCCAATTCCGCGATGAGCCGGCCGAGCGGCCAGGCGATATTGGTCTCGGTGGTCATGGCAAACGCCGTGTCCCGCATCGGGGCTGAAATCGCCTTCACCGCGTTCATGACCGCGAGGGCTTCCTCCTTGGACATGCCGTACATGACGACAGCGCGGAAGTCCTTGGGTAGAGGCGGCCTCTCTGTGGTCTGAGGTCGCGCCTGTGATCGTTCGCTATTCTCGTCCATGCGCGAACTCTATCAAAAATCCGCGGGAGATTGAAGCGGCGCGCCGTGGTTTTTCCATGGACCGGCATTTGCCGCCGGCTGTCTGATTTTGTATACTTAAGCATGAAAAAACACGCGGAATCCTAAAGGAAATCTTCATTATGAATTATGAACAGTTTACTCTGAAGGCGCAGGAGGCGTTGCGGGACGCGGTCTCCATCGCGCAGAAAAACGATCACGGCTCGGTAGAGCCCGAACATCTCTTGACCTCGCTCATGGAACAGGAAGGCGGCGTCGTGCCTTCTCTCCTCGAGCGGTTGGGGATAGATCGCGCCCGCCTCGAACACGGCAACGCGGAGCTCATGAAGAAGCTGCCCAAGGCATACGGCGAGGCGGCCCAAGTCTATTTTTCGCCCGCGATGCAGAAAATCATGGCCAAGGCGGAAGCCGAGTCCAAGGCGATGAAGGATGAATTCGTCGCGAGCGAGCACCTCTTCCTGGCGCTCATCGCCGTAGAGTCCCGCGTCGCGGCCCTGATGAAATCTTCGGGGATTACCCGCGAGGGCGCGCTTGCCGTGCTCAAGTCGATACGAGGCTCGCAGAGCGCCTCCGACGAGAACGCCGAAGAGAAGTATCAGGTGCTGGAGAAATACACGCGCGACCTGACGGCGCTCGCGCACGAAGGGAAGCTCGACCCCGTGATCGGACGGGACGAGGAGATAAGGCGCGTCATGCAGGTTCTCTCCAGGCGAACCAAGAACAACCCCGTGCTCATCGGCGAGCCAGGCGTCGGAAAGACCGCGATCGTCGAGGGCCTCGCCCAGCGCATCATTTCAGGCGATGTCCCCGACAGCCTCAAGAACAAGAAGCTCCTCGCGCTCGACCTCGGCTCGCTCGTCGCGGGGAGCAAATTCCGCGGAGAGTTCGAGGAGCGTCTCAAGGCGGTCATCAATGAGATCGGGAAGTCGGACGGCAAAATCATCCTGTTCATCGATGAGCTGCACACGCTCGTGGGCGCCGGGGCGGCCGAGGGGGCGATGGACGCTTCCAATCTCTTAAAGCCCGCGCTCGCGCGCGGGGAGCTCCGGGCGATCGGCGCGACCACGCTCGACGAATACCGGAAGCACATCGAAAAGGATGCCGCGCTCGAGCGCCGTTTCCAGCCGGTGTACTGCGCCCCACCCAGCGTGGAGGACACGATCGCGATTCTGCGCGGTCTCAAGGAGCGCTACGAGGTGCACCACGGCGTCCGCATCCGCGACGACGCGCTCATCGCCGCGGCGGTGCTCTCCGACCGCTACATCACCTCGCGGTTCCTGCCGGACAAGGCGATCGACCTCGTCGATGAGGCGGCCTCGCGGCTTAAAATGGAGATCGAGAGCCAGCCCACCGAGCTCGACCAGATTCAGCGCAAGCTCATCCAGCACCGTATGGAGGCCGACGCGTTGAAGAAAGAGACGGATCCGTCTTCCGTCGAGCGCCGCGGCAAGCTCGAGAAAGAGATCGCCGACCTCTCCGAGAAGCGCGACACGATGGTCGCGCGCTGGCAGAAGGAAAAGCAGGTCATCGAGGACATCCGGCAGCTCAAGCAGAAAATTGAGGAGTACAAGGTCGAGGTGGATCAGCTCGTCCGCGACGGACAGCTCGCGAAGGCCTCCGAGATCAAGTACGGCAAGCTCGTCGAGACACAGCGCAAACTGGAAGAACTTTCCCGGAAAGTGCAGGAGGAGAAGGACAAGCCGAGGCTGCTGCGCGAGGAAGTTTCCGACGAGGACATCGCGCGTGTCGTGTCGCTTTGGACGGGCATTCCCGTTTCGAAGATGCTCTCGAGCGAGATGCAGAAGTATGTCGAGCTCGAAAAGCAGCTGGCAAAACGTGTCATAGGCCAGGAAGGCGCGCTGCGGGCCGTCGCCGACGCCATCCGGCGCAACAGGGCGGGGCTCTCCGACCCTCGCCGGCCGCTGGGTTCCTTCCTGTTCATGGGGCCCACGGGCGTGGGCAAGACGGAGCTCGCGAAGGCGCTCGCGGAGTTTCTGTTCAACGACGAGCGCGCCCTCACCCGCATCGACATGAGCGAGTACATGGAGAAATATTCGGTGTCGCGGCTCATCGGGGCTCCTCCGGGGTATGTCGGCTACGAGGAGGGCGGCCAGCTCACCGAGGCGGTGCGCAGGCGGCCCTATTCGGTCGTGCTCTTCGACGAAATCGAAAAGGCCCATTCGGAGGTGTTCAATGTGCTCTTGCAGATGCTCGACGACGGACGCCTCACGGACGGTCAGGGCAGGGTCGTCGATTTCCGCAACGCCATCATCATCATGACGAGCAACATAGGCTCGGAATTCATTCTGACGATGAAGAGCATGGACGAGGTGCGCTCCCGGATCGACGATCTCCTCAAGAATTCCTTCAAGCCCGAGTTCTTGAACCGTATCGACGAAATCGTGGTCTTCGACAGGCTCGACGAATCCATGATCCGCAGGATCACCGACCTGCGGCTCGGCGAACTGGCCGGCCGTCTCGCGCAGAGGAACATCGCGCTCACCGTGGACGACGCAGCCAAGGACTATATCGCCAGGGAAGGCTTCGACCAGCAGTTCGGCGCCCGGCCGCTCAAGAGGGCCATTCAGAACCTCCTGGAGAACCCTATCGCGAAGAAACTGCTCGCGGGGCAGATCCTCGAAGGCGACGCGGTGCGCGTGGGTATGTCCGGGAATGAGCTCGTGATCGGCACCGAGCGCGTCGCATGAGCGGAGTGTTCACCGACAGCCACGCCCACCTCGAGATGGTGGCGCAGCGGCTTGGAGTTTCCGCGCTCGATGGACTCGTGGCGGCATACGCGGCACAGCCGGGCGCACTTATTCTCGACATCGGCGTCGACCCGGGCGATCTCGGCCGGCGCCGCGCGCTGGTCGGGAAGAGTCTTGCCGGGGAGGCCAAGAAACCAGGAGCTGCCCCCGCACGCGCGATCGAGCTTCCGATACGCTGGGCGGCCGGCATATGGCCAGGCCGCGAGGCGCTGGACAATCCAAAGGCTTCATTGGAGGCGCTGGAACGCGATATCGGCGCCGAGATCGACGCCCTCGGCGAGTGCGGCCTCGACTACCACCACATGGACGCCGGCCCGGAGGTCCAGAGAGAGCTGTTCGGCGCGCAGGTGGAGCTCGCCCTGAGCCATAGGCTGCCCCTGATCGTGCATTCGCGAGAGGCCTTTCAAGACACACTTGAACTTGTTCAGTCCTGTGCGCGCCGCATCCCCGTCGTCATCCACTGTTTCGGCTACGGGCCCGAGGAGGCGAAGTCCTTTCTGCGGGCAGGCTGCTACCTCTCTTTTGCGGGGAACATAACGTATAAAAAGAGCCAGCCTCTGCGCGACGCACTTGTACTCGTGCCGGAAGAGCGGCTTCTGCTCGAGACCGACGCCCCCTACATGAACCCCATGCCCGAGCGCGGAAAGCCCTCGACCTCCCTCGATATCGGGAGGACATATCAGGTTGTTTCGACGCTGAGGGGCCTCGATATTGAAACCTTGAGGGCCGACGTCGCCTCAAATCTCAGGCGCATGCTTGGCATGAGCCCATAGGCGCGCTAGGCTTTGGACAGTTTCAATCCGCATCGCCAGAGGGGGCCAGAATGAAAATTATCATGCTTGTCGAGAATGTCGTGTATGCCGGCGGGCTCAGTGCCGAGCATGGGCTTTCCCTCTTCATCGAGCACGGCGGGCACCGTTTCCTTTTTGATACGGGACAGGGTGACAGGTTCTTGAAGAACGCCCAGGCGCTTGGGGTCGATATTGAAAAAGTCGAGGCTCTCATCGTCAGCCACGGCCATTATGACCACGCGGGCGGGCTCAAGGCCTTTTGTAGAGCGAACACGGACGCGGCGATATTTATAAAGGAAGGTTTCTTCGAACCAAAATACAACAAGGATAAAAAGTTCATAGGCATCCCCTACGACAAAGAGCTTTTCGAAGGCCGCCTCCAGAGAGTAAGCCACCCCAAGGAAATTTTTCCCGGCGTGCATCTCATGACCGGCATCCCCCTCGCAAATGTGTGGGACACACACTTCGATAATCTGTTCGTGATGAGGAATGACGGCCTGGAACCCGACCGGTTTGCCGACGAGCAGTTCCTCGTGATAGAGGAAGAGGATGCCATAAGCGTGATCAGCGGCTGTTCGCATCGGGGCATCACGAATATCGTCAGCGCGGCGGCAGAGGCTTTCGCCGACAGGCCTGCGCGTCATTCAGCGGGCCCCCTCGCCCAAGGAGACAGTCCCGGGCAAGAGCCGAAGTTCGGGCTCGTGCTTGGAGGGTTCCATTTAAATAATGCAGAGGGTGAAATGGCCGACAGGGTGATTCACGCCTTGGATGAATTCCATATCGAGCGGCTCGGCTGCTGCCATTGTACCGGCATTGAAAACTATGCGCGAATCAAGTCCGTGTTCGGACAGAGGGCTTTCTACAGTTGGACGGGGACGGAGCTCGCCTTTTAAAGTGAAGGGATCTTGTGTTTCTCCTTGAGGGGGCCTTTATTTCGCGGCCTTAGGGGTTTCCTCATCGACGATTGTCTGGATGCGCCTCGCTTCTCGCGAGAGAATAAGCGCGGGGTAGACGCGTGTGGAGCCTGGCACCGTTTCTCCTTTTTCAATTTTTTGAGACAGTTGGCTGATGGCCGAAATGAGGGCCGGCGTATTTTCTCCGACCACGGCGAATAATTTTTTTGCGGAAATATCCGGACCCAATCCCCTGACATCCGCCATTATGTCGATGTTTGTCGTCCGGCTGGCCGTTTCCAAAGCAAGCCGGCTTCCCGAGGCCAGCACCAGAAGCCGGGGTTTTTTAGTCTCGACCTGCCGCAGCGCCGAGAGAACCTGTTCGAGGCGGTCGCCCGGCAGGTTCATCGAATCGACATCGAATACCGAGAGCGCCTCCGAGGCCGGGGCAGTGCCCGAATCGTCGCTCCCCGCCAACCGCAGCCCTTCCCCGAAGGCCTGCGCAAAGGCGTCGAGTTCTTTTTGGCCCCTTCCTGTGCCGCGCGAAAAGAGGATGGCGGCCGAAGCGGCCGCATCTTCCTTTTTTCGCAGTGAGGCGAGACGATAACCGGCGATGAGCCCTAGTTCGCGGTATGCCCACTCGCTGTCCCATTCTACCGAAACAAAGGAACCCGCCGGCGCGAGCAGGTTGATACCCACGGTATGCGCGTCGAGCCTCGACGGGGGAAAAGTCTCCGCGACGGCCGGGCTCGTCACGAAAATCTGTATGGGCGAGGTCCTGCCTGTCCTCCCTGAGGCTCTCGGACGGTCTGTATCGTCGAGAGCGTTGACGAGTGCCTCTATTCTGCCGGGCTGTAAAGGGTAAGAGAGATAAGGGCCGGAATTCTTCGCGCTTTCCATCGTATGGCTTGGTGCGAGGGGAAATTCTTTTACGAGTTTTGACGAGAGTTCTGGGTAGACGAGGGCAAAGGCTTCATCCACGATGGCGTGTACGGGCGCTCGCTCGCAGCCGCCCAGCACGATAGGCAGCAGCGTGGCGATTAAAATGGAGCATGGAAGGATTAGTCCGGAATGGGGTTTTTTACCGCCTTGCTGCATTTTTGCACCTTCTTGGCCTGTTGCATAATCGCACGATTCTTTATATAACGACAATAACCTACGGCAAAAATATATTGTAGGTTGTCGGAGGAATTCATGACCAGTTATAAAGAGCTCGGGCTTGTCAACAGCCGTGAGATTTTCCACAAGGCGATGGAGGGTGGTTATGCCATCCCCGCCTATAATTTCAACAACATGGAGCAGCTTCAGGCGATCATCCAAGCCTGCGTCGAGACGAAAAGCCCCGTGATTCTGCAGGTCTCCTCGGGAGCGCGCAAGTACGCGAACGCGACGCTCCTGCGATATATGGCGAAAGGTGCCGTCGAGTATTCGAAGGAGCTTGGATACGCGATCCCCATCGTCCTGCACCTCGACCACGGCGACAGCTTCGAGCTTTGCGTGGACTGCATCGAGAATGGTTTCTCCTCAGTGATGATCGACGGGTCGCATCTTCCCTATGACGAGAATGTCGCGCTCACGAAGGAAGTCGTCGAATTTGCCCACGCGCAGAAGGACTATGTCACCGTCGAGGGCGAGCTCGGCGTGCTCGCGGGGATCGAAGACGAGGTATCCGCGGAGATGAGCCACTACACCCGCCCCGAAGAGGTTGAGGATTTTGTCAAGAAAACCGGCGTGGACAGCCTCGCCATTTCCATCGGCACGAGCCACGGGCGCGCGAAGTTCAAACCGGAGCAGTGCACGCGCACCGCGGACGGCGTGCTTCTTCCTCCCCCGCTCCGCTTCGACATTCTCGAGGAAGTACAGAAGCGGATTCCCGGCTTCCCCATCGTGCTGCACGGCTCCTCCTCGGTGCCCGTCGAATATGTCCGCATAATAGAGCGGTACGGCGGCAAGCTCCCCGACTCCGTCGGTATACCCGAGGAGCAACTCCGGAAAGCGGCCCGCAGCGCGGTGTGCAAGATCAATATCGATTCAGACGGCCGTCTCGCGATGACCGCCATGGTGCGCAAGGTGCTCTCCGAGCATCCGGAAGAGTTCGATCCGCGCAAGTACCTCGGACCGGCGCGCGACGAGCTCAAAAAGCTCTATATGCACAAAAATCTCGAGGTGCTCGGTTCGGCGAACCACGCGTGAGAGAGACGGCACGCTCTTTTGCGTGCCGCGTAATATTGGTAAATAACATTCCTGCGGGGCTTTACCTCTGGGAATGAGTATGGTAATATACGCCGCGCCTTTGAGCTGTCTGAATGACAGAAGGGTGATGGGTGGCTTTTCTCCCCCCGTTAAGAGAAGCGGACCCACGGCAGAGGAGGCCAGTTGGCAGAGAAAGATTTGCGGATCAACGAGCAGATCCGTGTGCGAGAAGTGCGTCTGATCGATGAGCATGGAGAACAGAGAGGGATCGTATCCACTCTCGAGGCATTGCGTATTGCGAGGGAAGCAGGGCTCGACCTTGTGGAAGTTGCGCCGCAGTCGGTTCCTCCGGTGTGCAGGCTGCTCAATTATGGCAAGTTCAAATTTGAGCAGGAAAAGAAAGTAAAAGATGCAAAAAAGCGTGCCAAGGTTACCGAACTCAAAGAGATTCGCATGCAGCCCAAGATTGCCGAGCATGATCTCGACTTTAAGGCGAATCACGTGCGGTCCTTCCTCGAGGATGGCAACAAGGTCAAGGTGACCATCCGGTTCCGTGGCCGTGAGCTTGCGCATACGGAGATAGGCGAGGAAATCCTCCAGAGAATTCTCGCGAAACTGGAAAACTCATTTGTGCTCGAGCGCCCGCCTTCGATGGAAGGCCGATTCATGTCGATGGTGCTCCAGCCCAAAACAGGCACGGTGAAGAAACAGCCGGAGGGCGATACCGCTGTGACCGCCCCGGGATCAGAACACTGAAGCAAAAGAAGGATGGTGGATCATGCCCAAGATGAAGACTAAGAGAGCCGCGGCCAAGCGTTATACGCTCACGGCGGGCGGCAAGATAAAATACAAGAAGATGAACTTGCGGCACATTCTCACAAAGAAGACAACCAAGCGCAAGAGAAACCTGAGAAAAGCCGGATTCCTCGGTGCGGGTCCCGTGCATCAGATCAGGAAGAAACTTCTTCCCTATGGTTGAGAGAGAACTTGGAGGAAACAGGCTATGCCGAGAGCAGTAGACGGAACCAGAAGAAAAGATCACCGTAAGAAGATACTCAAAGTTGCCAAAGGCTACTGGGGCCGGCGGCATTCAAACTATAAGGTTGCCAAGGACGCGGTCGCGAAAGCGCTGTACGACGCCTATAAAGACAGGCGCGACAAGAAGGGCGTCTACAGGAGACTCTGGATCGCGCGCATCAATGCCGCATGTCGCACGAGAGACCTCAGCTACAGTCGTTTTATTGAAGGGCTCGCGAAGGCAGAGGTGAAGATCGACCGCAAAATGCTCGCCGACATCGCCGTGCGCGATCCGGCGGCCTTCGATGCCATCGTGGAGAAGGCGAAGGCAACCCTTCAGGGGTAATCGCATATGCTGAATCTTGAGCAGGTCCGGGCGCTTGAGGCGCGGGTTGAAAAGGCTGTCGTTCTCATAACGAAGCTTCGACAGGAAAATGCAGATCAGGAGCGGCGCCTCGCGGACGCCGCGAAATCCGAGGAGCTGCTCAAGAGTCAACTCGCGGCGCAGGCGCGCGCGGCTACGGAGAGCACTTCCCGCCTCGAGGGCCTCGGCGCCCGCGCGAAAGAGGCTGAGGAGAAGGCCGCGCAGGCCGAGCTTAAGGCGGCCGAGGCCGAAGAGCGGGCCGCCGCGACGGAGCGTAAGGCACAGGCGGCCGACGAAGAAATCGCGCATTACCGGGATCGCGCGCTTACCGCGGAACGGCGGGTCGCGGACTTGGAATCCAAAGCCGAAGAACTGAAATCCGAACAGGAGCGAATAGAGCAGGGGCTGATGCAGGCCCTCTCAAAACTCGACTCGTTTGAGGACATGGTGCTGGAGATGTCGCTTGGCTCGAATTCTGAGTCGGCGGAATCACTGGCTCCAGAACAAGAGGCGGCGCCACTCGTGTCGGAAGAGGCTCCGTTCGACCAGCGGACATTTGAGCGCGCTGAACACGATACATCCGAATCGGATCAGGGAGGGGGAAGTGCCCAAGAGCCGGACGAAGCTTCGCAGCCGGATCTTGAATCCCAGGATGCCCCCTTTCGCGGAGGCGAAAATGAGCTCGATATCTTCTAACCAGCCCATACATATCGAGATTCTCGGCCAGTCCTTTTCTATAAGGACCGATGACAGCCCCGAATATATCCAGAGTTTGGTCGACGAACTGAAACAGCGATACGCGCGCATCTCGGCCCGGATGAATGTTGCGGACCCTCTGCGCGTCACGATTTTGGCGGGGCTGTTCTTGCTCGATGACGCAAAGAAGATGCAGAATCAGTCGCTGCCCGGCAAAAGCGAGCGGTCGACAGAGGGCGGCTTTCCTGCCGATCGTGCCTCGAATATATCCAAGAGGGGGAACGAGTCAGGTAAGGGACAGCCATCGAACGCGAGCTTCGATGAGGAGCAAATTCTTGCACAGTTGGACAAGAGGCTTGGGGAGCTTGGTCTCTAACAGCCTTATCGTCTTCTTTTGTATAGTTTTGTATTCCGGATATTCGATTATCCTGCCATGCGAGGAGACTACCGATGATAATGCCGCTTGAATCTCTCATAAATTTTTCAGGAAATGCCTACGAGCTCGCCGCCGCGGTCTCAATGCGCGCGTATCAGCTCGCAGTGTTGCGTACACCGGAAGTAGAGAAAAATAACGGCAAAGTCGTTTCCATGTCTACGCAAGAAATCCTTGATAAGACCGTTGGCTACAAACTCATTGCCGGTTGATGCGGTCATTCTGGCAGGGCCCACCGCATCGGGGAAGACCGACCTTTTAGACGCCTTCTTCGGGGCCGGGGCGGCCGTGTGGGTTCCCCGCCTGCGCGACGCGTGGCATACCGATTTTTTCTCTGCCGAGATCATCTCCGCCGACTCCATGCAGGCTTACAGGGGCATGGACATCGGTACCGCGAAGCCGTCCAAAGATCTTCTGGGGCGACTGCCTCATCACCTCATCGATATAAAAAACCCCGATGAACAGTACACCGCGGGCGAGTTTGTGACGCGGGCCGACGCGCTGTGCTCTGAGCTCTCGGCGCGGGGCGTTCTGCCAGTCATAAGTGGTGGCACGGGATTTTATCTCAAGAACTATATCTGCGGTCTGCCGGCCTCGCCCCCCAGCTCGCCGGGGATTCGCGCTCAGGTTGCCGCTGATCTGGAGCGACGTGGCCCCGCCGCGTTGAGAGCGGAACTTGAAGAGGCGGACCCCGCGGCGGCGTCCAAGATTCACGAACACGACCTCTATCGGCTCACCAGGGCGGTCGAGATACTGCGCGCTTCGGGGGGGGCGCCGAGCCGGTTTGTCCCCCACAGGACGGTCCGGCCGGGCAAGCGTTTTCTCGTTTTAGGCGTCTCTATGCCCCGCGAGACATTACGCACACGGATTCAAGCCCGTGTCGAGGCCATGATGCGCGCCGGGCTCGCAGGTGAAGTGAAGGGCCTCGTGTCCCGGGGTTTTGGGTCGGACGCTCCCGGCATGCAGGCGATCGGGTACCGCGAGTTTTTTGAATTGGCGGGAAATTCCCTCGACACGATTGCGCAGGCGATAGAGCTGCACACAGGCCAGTACGCGAAGCGACAGATGACCTTTTTCCGCGCCCTGCCGGGCTTGCGGTGGATCGAGCCCGATCCTGAGCATCTCTTTCGTGCCCTGGAGGCTCTTGTCTGAGCATCCAGAAGTCTTCCTCCTTTCCCTAGACACATGGAGTCGGAGCAGGTTATAGTGCCTCGATGACGACGCCATTTCTGATGACCATCCTTTTTTCGATCCTTCCTATCTCCGAATTGAGAGGCGCGATTCCCTACGCGGTATATAATGGATTTTCAATACCAGTCGCGGCGCTGATTTCAATAGCGGCGAACGTGTGTGTGCCACTTATAGCGTTTTTGTTTCTGGAAAGCCTCCACAAGCTTTTTTATAAAATTAAACCATACAAGAAGTTTTTTGACCGATTTGTGGAAAAGGCGCAGAAGCGGGTCCATGAAAAGGTAGAGAAGTATGGCTATTGGGGCCTTCTGCTCTTTGTCGCGGTGCCTCTGCCCGTCACAGGGGCCTGGACAGGGGCTCTGGGGGCATGGGTGCTCGGTCTATCATATAAGAAGGCGTTTTTCGCCATCGCAGGGGGAGTTGTTCTCGCCGGTATCATCGTGAGCGTTCTCGTGGCCCTCTGGGGTGTCGGTACACAGACCATTTTCTTTAAAACAATGCATTGACTCAAAAATATCAACCATGCACATCGATTTTCACGCTGAACTCGATCCTGAGCAGTATGCGGCGGTGACGAGCATAGACGGGCCCGTCCTCATCATCGCGGGGGCCGGCTCCGGCAAGACAAGGGTCATTACGTACCGGATCGCATATCTTCTCTCCAAGGGAGTCTCCCAGGAGGCGATTCTCGCGCTGACCTTTACGAACAAGGCGGCCAGGGAGATGGTGGAGAGGGCGCACAGTCTCACCGGTCTTGCCCTGAAGAACCTCATGGTGTCCACGTTTCACTCGTTTGGTGCCTGGATGCTCCGAAGAGAAGCCGGCGCGCTCGGATACCGTCCCAATTTCAGCATTTACGATGAGCAGGACAGGATCCACGCCATCCGCGAGAGCGCGCGCGAGCTCGGCATCTCCAATGATCGGCTCGATCCTGTCAGCCTCTCCCCGTTTTTTTCCGCGCGCAGGGCCGGCCATGGGAGGCGGGGCGATTTGAGCGCGGGAGAGTTGGAGCTCTACGATCTCTACCGAAAGACCCTCAAAGTATACAACGCGGTGGATTTCGACGACCTCATCGCGCTCCCGCTTGAGCTGCTCCTGGGACACGAAGAGGTTCGGGAGCGGTATCGCTCGCGCTTCCGCTACATCATGATCGATGAGTTTCAGGATACATCCCTCCAGCAATATGAGTTTATCCGGCACATCGAAAGCGGCAACGTCTGCGTCGTGGGCGACGACGACCAGTCGATTTATTCATGGCGGGGTGCAGACTACCGCAACATCGAACGGTTCGAGCTCGACCACCCCGGGCTGGTCGAGCTCAAGCTGGAGCGGAATTACCGTTCGACCGGAAGTATCCTCGCCGCCGCGAATACCGTGATCGCGCACAACACACGGCGCAAGAAAAAGCAGCTTTGGTCCCCCCAGGGGGTGCACGGCACGCCCATTTCCCTATTTGAGGGAGAAGACGACGAGGAAGAGGCCGAGAAAATAATTGCCAAGATACGGGAGCTGCGCTTTCGCGAACACGCGGATTGGGATGATTTCGGCATCCTCGTGCGCACCAATTCGCTCGCTGAAAGCATCGAGGACAGACTCATCGAACACAATGTGCCATATCGGGTCGCCGGGGGCCCTTCATTTTACCAGCGGAGAGAGATAAAAGACATCGTCGCTTACCTCAGGGCCGCGGTGAATCCCGACGACGATGTTTCAGTGCTCAGGGTTCTCAATGTGCCGAGGCGGGGCATAGGCCGCGCCACCGTCGAGTTTTTGTCGAACATCGCCAAGGCCCAGGCTACCTCGCTGCACCGTGCCGCAGAGGTCGCGCGGCAGCCCGGTTTCGCCCAGATAAAGGACGGGCACCTGCAGAAGTCGCTCAGCGAGGTCTTCAATTTCTTCGATTACCTCGCGCAGATGAGGGAGGCACTGCTGGAGCAAAAGATGTCCGTCTCCGTCGCGATACGGAAGGTCGTCGAGGATACGGGCTACTGGCAGTATCTTCTTGAAGAGCACAAAAAAAACGACAAGACCGCCGTATGGAAGTACCGCAATATCGAACTCCTGGCCGCGTCGGCGGAGCGCTGGGAGAGAGACCCCGATACGTTCGAAAAGGGCATTTTCGCGTACCTGGCGCGGATTTCGCTCACCATGCGCGATGACGCCAACGAAGAGGAAAAGCGCCTCAGCCTCCTCACCATCCACGCGGCGAAAGGCCTCGAATTCGACTATGTCTTTATCCCTGGTTGTGAGAACGGCATACTCCCGCACGCCCGTTCCCTCGAAGATGGCGACGGGGACATCGAGGAAGAGCGGCGGCTTTTCTATGTCGCCGTGACGAGGGCGAAGAAACAGCTCTTCATCAGCCGCGCATTGCGGCGCGGGAAGAACGGCTCATCACGGGAGACCGCGCCATCTCCGTTTCTGAATGAATTACCCCAGAACCTCATTGTCATGGCGGAAGCGCAGACACAGCCACGGAGCGAAGACGAGCTGAGAAAAGAATTCTTCAGCAGATTGAAGTCGAGGCTCGGCGCATAGCGCGGTCCGGGGTGTGGACGACATCCTGGTCCTAACTCCTCGCCGCCAGCTTCATCCACGTGAGTTCGTGTCTGTTGTGCCACAGGTGTACGACGCGCGAGCCTGGCGCCGAGGCGAATTTCAGAGTCGTCGCGCGGTCGTAGCTGTCACCCTGCATCTTTATGGTGCAGATATAGTTGCGGGCGAGTCCCGCGTCCATCCACTTCGAAATCCACTGCCACAGCGCCTCGGGGTAGCAGATCACGTCGGAGCAGAGCCAATCGACGGGGCCGATATCCTGCGGTTTCAGGGTGAACGCGTCGTGTTTCCGCCACTCGACATTCGGCATCCGCGCGATGCGGGGTTCGAGGGGCGCCCGGTCTATCGATAAAACCGACGCGCCAAGAGAGGCCAGCGCCCAGGTCCAGCCTCCGGGGCTCGCGCCGGCGTCGATGCAGCGCTCTCCCGGCCGAGGCGTCTGGCCCGCGAGGACGAGGGCTTCCCAGAGTTTCCGATAGGCCCGGGAAGGTGGATCATCCTTATTCTCCTCAAAATCGAAGGCGCCGTTTGGGAAGGGGCTCGTGCATCGAGCCGAGCCGAGAAGCAGATGCTCTTCGAGCAGAGTGAATGAGCCCATGGGGGCCCGCGGAGGCTGAAAGGGGAATCTGCGTGCTTTGGTGGAGAAGTGCGGCAGCTGTTCCGCGATGAGGATAGTGCGCCGCGCACACCGCAGGGGGACAGGACTCCAGTTGCGCTGCAGGGCCCTCAGCGCGCGTGCCGCCTCGGCGATCGATCCGAATTCCAGCAGGAATGGTTCGAGCCAGGTGTTGCGTGTCCAGAATACCGGGTGCGCGGAGAGGTCAAAGGGCGCGCCCCCTGAGCGGGATTTGTTCCATGAGCTCACAAGCTCGCCATCGATCCTGGTGACAGAGGGCAGCTCTTCGAGCAGATGATGGAGAAAGCCGTCCGCGGCGTGAAACACATAGCCCTGTAGAAAGTCCACGCGACAATCATGGAGGAAAAGGGGCATTCTGGTCAACGCGCCGATTGTCCGCTGTACCTCTGCGCGCGTCGCTGCTACAATTCAAGAGGAAGCTTAGTCCAAAGGCTGGTGCGGAGATGTCGGAAATTTCGCTCTTGAATGCGCTCATACACCGCTTCGATGTGGTGGTGCGGGACCCCGTGTGGGGCGATGTCCATATGGATATGCCTCTCCATACGCTCTTCCAATCCAAGAGTTTCATGGTGCTCGACAGAATCCGGCAGCTTGGGCCTGTGGCGCTTGTCTACCCGGGAGCCACCCATACGCGCAAGGCGCACAGCCTCGGCGTATACCACATCGCGCGCCGCATGGCCCTCGCGCTCGTCGAAAAAGGGGAGATCGATTTTGTCAGCAAAACGGGCCTGCGCTCTTTTTTGGTGGCGGCTCTCTGTCACGACATAGGACATTTCCCCTACGCTCACTCACTGAAAGAGCTGCCCCTCGCCCGTCACGAGGCTCTTGCGGGCGAGATGATCGTTTCGGCGCCACTGTGCGACTACGTGAGTGACTGTGGTGCGGATCCCGAACAGACGGCCGCGATCATCGATGCCGACAGACCTGCGGGGGAGAGCAGGGAGACCTTGCTCTTCCGTTCTTTCCTGTCAGGCGTCCTCGATCCCGACAAGATCGATTATTTGACGCGCGATGCGTTCTACTGCGGTGTGCCCTACGGCATTCAGGACGCTGACTATATCATGCGGCGCCTGGTGGTGCACGACGACAGGCTCGCCATCGACATGAAGGGTGAGATGAGCATCGAGGCGCTCATATTCGCGAAGTACCAGATGTACCGCTCGGTGTACTGGCATCCGGTCGTCCGGGCGGCTACCGCGATGGTGAGAAAGGCGGTGTATCTGGGGCTTGCCAGCGACACAATTCAGCCGTCGAGCCTCTATGGCCTCGACGACACGAGCTTCGGCCGCCTCCTCGGCCATATAAAGTTCACTCCCTTCAAGCTCGCGAGGGAGGCCGAGGACAAACGCATCTACCGGCTTGCCGCAGAGCATGGTTTTGACGAGGGGAACCCTCTGCACACGGATCTTCTGGACATCGGCAAACGGATAGAGGCGGAGAGCACGCTTGCACAGGCCGCTGAAATGGCGGAGAACGATGTCGTCATCGACATCCCCGAGCGGATCAAGCTGGAGACCGACCTCATGGTCAAGGTGGACGATTATTTTGAGGCCTTTGATCAGCGCTCGACCTTGTTCCAGCCCGAGACGGTTGAAAAAGTCGCGAGTGCCCTTCGCACCATTCGAGTGTACATCCGCCATCAGAGCAATGCCGATTTTAAGAAAATAGCCTCGCTGGTCGATGCCCTTTTGGGATAGGATATCGGCAGATAACGCACTAAAAGCAATACCTAAGATTCACCCTCACTCCCACACCGACATCGTGCGGGCGCCATTCGGTCGCAAGACCATCTAATTTCTTTTCGCAGATAAAAATCCTCAAAAACCAATGATGCTATACAAGTGTATAGCGAAAAAATCAGAATTTTTATTTTCTGTCGATTCTTTTTTCTAAAGTTTCGTTGACAGCCGGTAATTAGATCATAAAATGATAAGTGAGTGGGAAATAGTGGGAAATTGTAGGAAATAGTGGAAATGAAGTTGTTGACGGGTGAATTCAAAAATACGCTCGATGAGAAGGGGCGTCTTTCTCTTCCGGCTCGCCTGCGAGCGGACTTGCCCTCGAGCCTTGTGCTCACGCAGGGCGTCGACACCTGTCTATGGATCTTCGCGCCCGAAGAATGGGAGAAGCTCTCTCAGCGCATCCTCGCGTCGACGAGTCTTTTTCAAGCCCGTTCGCGTCTCATTCAGCGGAGAATCATCGCACCGGCGCAGGAGGTGGATGTCGATAAGCTGGGCAGAATTTCGATTCCCCAGAGCCTCCGTGATTGGGCCGGCCTCTCGAAAGAGTGCATCATTCTTGGCATCGCAAGATATGTGGAAATTTGGGATAGCCAGAAGTATCAGGCCTATGTGGCGGACAAACAGTCCGAATTTCTGTCGGCCACCGAAGAACTCGGTGGGCTGACGCTGTCGTGAGGGTGAGCATATGCCGGCAGTGCGCATGGTCAGGAAAACGACCTCTGAACACCATGAAGGCAGCAGCACCGAACTTTCGCTCCATGTGCCTGTAATGCTGAAAGAAGTTCGCGCTCTTGCCTCCACCATCCAGCCTCTGTCTCTCTATATCGATTGTACTCTCGGCGCCGGAGGACATGCCGAGGCCCTTCTCTCCGAATATTCCCGGCTGTGTTGTATAGGCATCGATGCCGATCCGGACGCATGCGCGCGGGCATCGGCCCGCCTCTCGCTTTTTTCTGACCGTCTTTCGATCATCAACGCCTATTATGACGACGCGCTCGCGGATTTGAACGGGACCGAATCGGCAAGGAAGATGCTCGGGGCGGGCTTTGGCGATGCATGCGGGAAAAGCGGGACGGTACGGGGCTCTTTTATTCTGTTCGACCTCGGGCTTTCGATGTATCAACTCAGCAATTCGGGAAGAGGATTCTCATTTTCGGCGGATGAGCCGCTCGATATGCGTTTTTCGCCGGATGCGCCGGCATCCGCCGAGGATATTGTCAATCAGCTCTCCGAAATGAAACTTGCGGATCTGATATTCACTTATGGAGAAGAACGTTACTCCCGCAGAATTGCGCGCGCCATTGTCGGTGCCCGCAAAAAGGAACAGATCCGCACGGCATCGAGGCTCGCCTCGATCGTCGCCGATTCTGTGCCTTCTCAATACCGCTATGGACATATTCATCCGGCGACACGCACGTTTCAGGCCCTGCGGATCGCGGTGAACGATGAGTTGGGCCGCATCGAGCGAGCGCTGGTGGATGCGCTGGGGCTGCTTTCTCCCGGTGGTGTCTGCGCGGTGATAACCTTCCATTCGCTTGAGGACCGTATTGTAAAACACTTCTTTGCCGAAAAAGCCAAAACAGGCCAATTTTCACTCGAGTGGAAGAAGCCCAGAGAGCCCTCCGAAGAGGAGCTTCGCAGGAATCCACCCTCGCGTTCAGCAAAGTTCCGCGCGATAAGAGCACAAGGGAACGAGGTATAAGTATGAACGCGCGACGCTTTTGGCTTTTTGCCATCATTACTTGCCTGTTCTTCCTTGGTCTTGTGTTTCAGACATCCCGGTATACGGCGTTGAAAGCCAATGTCCTCTCTCTGCAACGGATGGAGATGGACCTTTTGAAGACAGGGAAAGAGCTCGACGCGAATATCGCGAAACTCGCGAATATGGAGCGCATCGAAAAGGCGGCGCTTCAAAATGGAATGCAGATTGCGGCGCCGGAACAGCGCATCATCGTGACCGATATTCAGGCTGGGCAAGGGAATGCTCAGAAGGGGTCTTCTAATGGAAGACAATAGGGAGACTCTTGACCGGCGCGTTCTCTTCCATGCAGGCGAGCTTGCAGGGTTCGTCGGCGGCACCTGCCGCGGAAACCTCGACGCCCCGATTTGCGCGGTGGTGACAGATTCCCGGGAGGCGACAGAGAACAGCATGTTCGTCGCGCTCAGGGGAGAACGGACCGACGGCCACCGCCATATCCCCGAAGCGATCCGGAATGGGGCCCGGACGATTCTTGCCGAAATTTCCCAGAAGGTCGTCGTCCTGGAATCGATTCATGATATGAGCGAGTCGCCCGCCTTATGTCTTATTTTTGTCGGGTCTCCCCTTGTCGGGCTTCAGCAGGCGGCGCGTGAATATCGGAGAAGAAATACGCTCCTCCGAATCGGTGTGACAGGTTCAAGCGGAAAGACGACGACAAAAGAATGCATCGCGGCCATCCTCTCTGCCTGTTATCCGGCGGGTACTGTCGCGGTGAGCCCCGGTAATCTTAACTCTGATATAGGTCTTGCGCTGGCGCTCTTTGATATTCGTCCCGAGCACACTGTTGGCATTTTCGAGATGGGCATCAATCGTAAGGGCGAAATGGATGAGCTCGCGAGCATGTATGAGCCTGACATCGCTGTCGTCACGAATATCGGCAGCGCGCATATAGGTATTTTTGGCTCGCGGGATGAAATTGCGAAAGAGAAGGGGAACGTCTTTGCCTACTTCGATGGAACACAGAGGGCGCTCCTGTGGGAAAACGACGATTACAGGGCGTATTTAGCTTCGAGAGTGAGAGGTTCCGTAGGTTATTTTGGACTTCAGAGTACGGAGGGCCTTGGCCGGATTGAAAATCTCGGCTTACATGGCTGGAAGATTGAATGGAAAGGCCAGCGCGTCGATTTTGGGCTGCCCGGCCAGCACAACCTCCTCAACGCATGCGCGGCGCTCTCTGTCGCGAACCTCCTCGACCTCGATCCGGCCAGCGCAGGTCGTGGCCTGTCGTCGGTAAAGGCTCTGTTCGGACGCTCCGAAATCCGCGAGGGGAAGATCACCGTGCTGCAGGACTATTACAACGCGAATCCTGACAGCATGGCCGCCGCCCTCGAATTCTTTGCCGCAATTCCATCGTTTTCTCGCAGGATTCTAGTGCTCGGCTCGATGCTGGAGCTCGGTGAGGAGAGCGCGCGTGCTCATGAGAACGTCGGAGTCATTGCGGCAACCATTCAACCCAGCGCCATTTTCCTTTTTGGTGATGATATGGCCCCTGCCAAAAAAGTGGTACAGTCCGGTGCGTTCAAAGGCACGCTTTTCTGGACAAGAGACATGGACGAACTCGCTGCTGCCGTCTTGGACTTTGTCCGGGAGGGCGATTTGGTCTTGGTGAAGGGGTCGCGCGCCATGGCCCTCGAAAGACTGACGTGCGCATTTGAAGAGAAGGGGCTTCTCGCCCTGTCGGTGTCAAACATGGGAGGGTTCCATGCTTCGTGAACTGTTGCTTCCACTGGTGAAATATTTCACTCCTTTTAATATATTCAGGTATTTGACCTTCCGGTCTGTATACGCGGCCATCACGGCGCTCGTCATCAGCTATCTGCTCGGTCCGTGGCTGATTGAGCGACTGCGCGTCCTCAAGTTCGGACAGTCGATACGGACCGACGGTCCTCAGACGCATCTGGTGAAGACCGGCACACCCACGATGGGCGGTATCCTCATAATTCTTTCCGTGCTCGTCTCGGTAGTGCTCTGGATAGACGTAAAGAGCGACTATTGCTGGATTGCACTTCTGTCGTTGCTCGGTTTTGGCATGGTCGGCGTGGCCGACGACGTACTCAAAATAAAGAAACACAGCTCCGATGGCCTTTCTCCGATTCAAAAACTTATTCTTCAATTTATTGTCTCCGGAGCGGCGGTATATGCGATCTATCGAACGACCGGTCCCGCCGCCACAAAATTGTATGTACCATTCTTTAAGGTGCATGTGATCGATCTGGGGAGCTTTTGGCTGCCGATCGCGATAATCTATGTAACCGCGTGGTCCAATGCGGTGAACATCACCGACGGGCTCGACGGCTTGGCCGTGGGGCTCGTGATCTTCGCGATCTTGGCATTCTCGGTGCTGACCTATGTGACAGGACGCGCGGACTGGTCTCAGTACCTGGGCGTCCCCTACATCAAACAGGCAAGCGAACTCACGGTGTTTAATTTTGCCTTGTTTGGCGCCTGTGTGGGTTTTCTCTGGTTCAATGCCCATCCCGCCGAAGTATTCATGGGAGACGCAGGATCGCTTGCGCTTGGTGGCGTGCTTGGCGTGCTCTCTCTGATGGTCAAGAAGGAACTATTGCTTCTGGTCATCGGTGGTGTGTTTGTCATAGAACTCGGCTCCGTCATGTTACAGGTGGTTTATTTCAAGCTCACAAAAGGGAAAAGACTCTTCAGAATGGCGCCTCTGCACCACCATTTCGAGCTCAAGGGCCTCAAAGAAACAAAAGTTGTCGTGAGATTTTGGATACTTGGTGGCATTTTTGCCATGATCGCACTGTCAACGCTGAAGATTCAGTGAGGATTTGTATATGAAGAAAGAGCGTGGACCTATTCCACAGGATCTCGAATCGCCTCAGACGGATTGGCAGATGATAGCCGCCATTCTTGTCGTGTCGCTGATAGGTCTATTCGCTCTCTGGTCTGGGTCGATAGGCTTTGCGGTCCGCAATGGAGGCCCCTATTCGGTAATCGGCAAACAGGTGATTCTCTATGCCATTTCCCTTGCCTGCATGGGCATTGTGGCGATTGTGCCAATAAAGTTTCTTCGCGCCATCTTGCCTGTCGCGGTCGTCGTAGGCATTGTCGGGCTCGCGCTGCCGATCTGGACTCCCTTGGGAGTGACGATCAACAATGCGCGTCGCTGGATCCGGATCGGATCATTTACCTTGCAGCCGTCCGAGTTGTGGAAACCGGTCATGGTTTTGTATTTGGCTTCCTTCCTCGAGAGGCGCAAAGAACGGGTTGTGGAATCCGGGGTGCCCACCATTCCCGCCATTCTCTTGGTTGGGCTGTCGGCGGTATTGATTTATCTGCAGGAAGACTTCTCGACCTCAATTCTGGTGCTCGCCATCGCGCTCGCCATGCTGTTCCTGGCGGGTACGCCGCTCGTGTTCATCGGAAGCTTGGGCCTGTTTTCACTGCTCTACGGTATCCTCATGATCTTTTCTTCGCAGTATCGTGTGCAGCGCCTGGTCGGTTTCTTGATGCCCGACCATCACGCGCAGACGTTGAACTATCAGATGTACAGCGCCCTCAGGGCGATTCGGGCCGGAGGACTCTGGGGCAAAGGCATCGGCCTTGGAAGCCTGAAGATCAGTTCCATTCCCGAGGTACAGTCGGATTTCATATTCGCGGCTTTTGTGGAAGAGGTCGGATTTGTCGGTGTCATTGTCGTAATGGCGCTGTGGGTCTTTATTCTGGTGAGGGCGGGGAAGAGGCTTTCTAACGCGGATTACTTCGCGAAGCTCGCCGGTTTTGGTCTCATCGCGCTTCTGTCGCTGCAAATACTGCTCAATTTGGCGGTGGTGACGGGGATTATGCCCACCACGGGCCTGGCACTGCCTTTTTTTTCGTCTGGAGGTTCCGCCGCTTTGATGAGCGCGGTCTCGTGCGGCATTTTGATAAACCTTTCACGGGGCGGCGAGCTCGCGGTGAATCCTGGGATGACATTTTCGATGAAGGGAGTAGCGCATGACTGATGTCAAAGTGCAGGAACAAAGCACTTCAAAGCGAGAACGATCGCTCCTCTCGATCTCCGATACATATTCGGTCAATATTCTGCACGCCACCGCCCGGAGAGAAACCTCGGTGCCGGGCACCGGGACCGGCGCTATGCCTCGTCCAGGGAATGAGACGAGATCAAACACCGAGAATCGGCAACCAAGACAGGCAGGAAAACAGTCCCTTGCGGGGAGGATAGCTCCCGCGACCATTACGCTCTCCGCCTCCGCCGAAAAATTGAGCGAAGCGGTCAAGCCCACGGTACAGCCCAAAAAACATACCAGTATACGCCTTCTGATGATAGTCATGATCCTGTGCCTGTCTGCGGCTGGCGTCGCGATTACCTTACCCCGTATGACCAAAATCGAGACTATCCGCATCGGAGGACTCGAGACTTTATCTGAAAACGCGATACTCGCGTCGGTAGGGGACATTGGAAACGAGAGCTTGTTCTCGCTGAAGCTGAATGAACTCGAGAAGGCCATCGAGCGGAACCCTCGGGTGGCGCACGCGCAGGTCTATCGAGTGCTGCCTTCCTCGCTCGCGATCGATATACAGGAACGATCTGCGGTTGCCTCGATAGTGGTGGCCTCGGAACAAGGCACGAAGTTGGTCCTCGTGGACGGGGAGGGCATCGCCTTCGCCTCGATAGACGCCGAGGACTCCAGAAACCCTGAATTGCCGGTGGTTTCGGGCATTCAATTCGAACAGTTCAGCCCTGGCCAGCGCTTGCCGGACTTGCTTCATCCCTTGTTCGAGGAGCTCGCCACGATTAAGCGTGAGTCACCAGAGCTTCTCAGAGCATTTTCAGAGATACGTGTCGAGAGGATCTCGGGGAACAGCGTCGAGCTTTTGCTCTATCCCGTGCATATGAAGACCGCGGTGCGGCTGCCGCTCAAATTTGACGCCGACGCGCTTCGTAACGCGCTCGTAGTGCTCGATATTCTTCGTTCGCGGGGTCTGGGAGATCAGCCCAGCGAGATCGATTTTCACTCAGGCACCGTGGTATATCAAACAAAGGAGGCCAGCTCTGGCTGAAACAAACATTGTCGCCCTCGATATTGGGACCTCTCTCACCAAAGCGATTGTCGGAGGATTCAACGAGAACGGCGAATTTGAGATTATTGGGATTGGTACAGCCCCTTCGAACGGGCTGCGCAGAGGCGTCGTCCTCAACATAGAAGGGACACTGAACAGCATCACCTCCGCACTCGACGCGGCGGAGCTCATGTCGGGAGCGGACATCCGGGCTGTCTCGCTCGCCCTCTCCGGCGCGAACATCGAGAGTTTCAATACGAATGGCCAGATTGCGGTGACGGGTCGCGGGCGGGAGATCACCCAAGAGGATATCGCCCGCGTCCACGAAGCGGCCCGCGCGGTCTCAATTTCAATGGACAGGGAAATCCTGCACGTGATCCCGCGCTCCTACACCGTGGACGACCAGAAAGGAATCCGGAATCCACTGCACATGACCGGCGTACGGCTTGAGTGCGGCGTGCACATCATCACGGGCTCGGTGTCTACCGTCCAGAACATGTTCAAGTGTGTCACGCGGGCGGGGTATCGGGTCGAGCAGAGCTATTTGGGCATTCTGGGGTGCGCGCGCACGGTCCTCACCGAGGATGAGCGCGACCTGGGCTGCCTTTTGATCGACATCGGCGGCGGCACGACCGATTTCATGATCTTTGCGGAGAGCGAGCCGGTCTTTACCTCCGCGGTGCCCGCCGGAGGAAGTCAGATCACCGGCGACATCTCGATCATGCTCAGCATTCCCGTCGACGCCGCGGAACATCTTAAAAAGGAATCCGGCGCGGCGTGGACCGAGGCGATCGATCCGGACGAGACGGTGATCGTCCCTGGTTTTGGGGCCCGTGAGCCGGTCGAGCTTGAGCGGAGAAAACTCGTTTCCATCGTGCAGCCCCGCGCCGAAGAGATATTTGAGATGGTGAACGAGCGGCTCGTGAAGAACGGGCTCAAAGAGCTCATTAAAGCCGGGGTCGTGCTTACCGGGGGGTCGGCGCTTCTGCCTCATATCGACGAATGCGCGCGCTCAGTGTTCGGCGTGCCCGTCAGGATCGGATCGCCGGCCGCGGTGAGCGGGCTGGATGCCGAATATCGTTCTCCCGCTTTCTCTGCGGCGGTGGGGGTGGCGTTGCTTGAGGCGGAGAGAACCGAGGTCAGCAGCGAACCTGGCGGCAGGAAGAAAACGCGAAAAAGCAGGCAGGGAAGTTTTTCTCTTGTCAAATGGATAAAGGACAAGTTTTTTTAATTTCGGCCGAGGAGGATTACTATGGCGATCGAACTTGTGGATGATAATGGTATAGGCAGCCCCACGGTGATCAAAGTGATAGGGACAGGCGGTGGCGGCTCGAACGCGGTCAATCGCATGATCATGGCCGGGCTCAAGAACGTGCAATTTATTGCGGTGAATACCGATCTGCAGGATCTTGGGCGCTCCAAAGCCGAAATCCGACTCGGAGTGGGTTCGAAGATCACGAAAGGGCTTGGAGCCGGCGGTAAACCCGAGATCGGAGAAAAGGCGGCCGTTGAGGACAGGGACAAGATCGAACAGGCTCTGCGCGGAGCCGATATGGTGTTCGTCACCGCGGGCCTCGGAGGCGGAACGGGGACAGGCTCCGCGCCTATCATTGCCCAGACAGCCCGGGACCTTGGCGCACTCACCGTCGCCGTCGTGACGAAACCCTTCGCCTTCGAGGGCAGGGTCGTGAACCGTATCGCCGAGGAAGGCTTCGGAAAGCTGAAACAGGCGGCCGACACCGTCATCGTCATACCGAACCAGAACCTTCTCAAGGTAGTGGACAAGAAGACGCCGCTCAAAGAAGCGTTTCGCATCGCAGACGAAGTGCTGAGGCAGGGCGTACAGGGAATTTCGGACCTCATTACCCTGGCGGGGGACATCAATATCGATTTCGCGGATGTCCGGACGGTGATGGAGGGGCAGGGCGATGCGATTATGGGTATAGGAGTCGGCAGCGGAGAAAATCGTGCCCAGGACGCCGCGGAAAAGGCTGTCAATAACCCGTTGCTCGACGATGCGCGGATAGAAGGCGCCCGCAACATCCTCGTCAATGTCACCTGTGGAGAGGATTTTTCGCTCACCGAATATCAGGATGTCGTCGATCTCATCACCTCGAAGGCCGCTGAGGACGCGCACATCATCGCGGGCGTGGTTACGGACGGTTCTCTGAAGGATGAAGTGCGCGTGACCGTCATCGCCACCGGTTTTGGGACGGCTCGCCCGAAATTCAGCGACAGGGTGCCTTCGAAGAATGGCATCGGCATGCCGCTCGGCTCTGCCCGTCCAAGTGAATTTTTAAGCCCCAGCGAATGGCCGCTCCGCGAAGAAAAACCGGCGCAGGACCGTAATAAACCTGCTGACAACAGAGACAGGCCATCCCCCAAGGAAAATATTGGCAAGATCAGCTTCGACCCCGAAGGCGACAGCGACGAATTCGATATCCCGACGGCGCTTCGCAACAAACGTCTCATGCCCGAGGATTTCGGGGGCAGACGGTGAGCATCCTCGTGCGGCGTTTTCAGGCATATCTCCTTTCGACCCGAAGACGTTCGGTGTTGACCGCCGACGTCTACATCCGCGAAATAGAAATGCTCGAAAACTTCCTGTCCCGACAGGGAAAAACACCGCTCGACGCGACGGGAGAGGATCTTCTCACCTACCTCGTCGCGCGCGCGCAATCGGGCCTGCAGCGGACGACGATGGCCCGCATTGTCGCCAGTCTGCATTCGTTCTATCGGTTCTGTCTCAGCGAAAAGCTGAGATCCGATGACCCTTCGATTCAGATACGCACCCCTCAGCAGGACAGAAATCTTCCCGACGTGCTTGACCCCGACTCGATAGAGCATGTCCTCGAGTCCATCGACATCACGACACCCAACGGGCTCAGGGACAGGGCGCTCTTCGAGCTCATATATTCCTGTGGCCTGAGGATTTCCGAAGCCGCCGGACTCACCTTCCAGCAGCTCTATCTCGAGGAGAAATTGCTGAGGGTGCTCGGCAAGCGCAGAAAAGAGCGCCTCGTGCCCTTCGGGGAAGAGGCGCTGTCCTGGATGATGCGCTATCTGACAGAGGCGCGTCCGCTCCTTGAAAAACACGGCAAGTCGGATTTTGTGTTCCTCAATCAGGAAGGCAGAGGTATTTCGCGCAAGGGCATCTGGAAACGGTTCAGCCAGATACGGACAAAATCGGGGGTAAAGGCGAAGGTGCACACGTTCAGGCACAGTTTTGCCACACACTTGCTCGCGGGCGGCGCTGATTTGCGGACCGTCCAGGAGCTTTTGGGGCATACCGACATCGCGACGACGCAGATATACACGCATATCGATGAGGCTTCGCTCGGTATGTATCACAAAGAATATTTTCCCAGAAAGTAGCGGCGAAAAGGGCAGAGGAAGCGGAAAATGAAAGCGGCGGGCGCCGTTCGGCGCGTCAATCTTTGCGGAGGATCCTCAACAATGGCACATAAAAAGCCGCAGAGGGCCTGCGCCGCACTCATGCAGGCGGAGCTCGACAGGATTTCCACAGCCTTGCCATCGCTCGACTCTTTTTCTCTGCCATGCAAGCTGGTACTGCAGCGTCTGCATTTTCTGAGCTGGCAGGAGAAGGTCCTGCTGATCGCGCAGGTGAGGGACAAAGAAGATTTTTTGTCGCTGGGACTTGCCGAAGTCGAAAGCTTTTTGTACCGTTCAGTACATGCCCAATTGCCGGACATGGCACGCGTATGGGAACAGGCCGAGCGGGACGCCGAGTATGTAGGGCGGCTTGGCGCAAAGTTCATATGCGTCACTGAAAAGGAATACCCCCCGCTCTTGCGGGAGATTCACAGGGCGCCATTCGGCCTCTTTGTGCGCGGCGATACCCGGAGCCTGAGTTGGCCCTCGGTGACGATGGTGGGGACCAGGATGCCGACATGGACAGGTGTCCGCGCCGCGGTGCGTCTGGCGAGAGAGACGGCGGATGCGGGGTTTTGCGTGGTGTCGGGGCTGGCGCGCGGAATCGACGCGTCGGTGCACCGCGGCGCTCTGCAGAGCGGTGCCTCACCCACGATCGCCGTGCTCCCCTGCGGACTGGATCGGGTGTATCCCCCATCGAACGCGTCGCTCGCCGCCGCAATGCTCGGGAATGGCGGCTGTTTGGTTACGGAATATCCTCCTGGTGTCAGCCTTGATCGATATCGTTTCCCTGAACGGAATCGTATCCTCGCAGGATTGTCCGGGCTCACCCTCGTGATCGAGGCGCCGGAGAGATCGGGCGCCCTCATCACGGCGGAATTGGCGCTCAGCGAGGGGCGTGATGTCGCGATTGCCGCGGTCTGTCTTGGTTCTTCGCGGAATGCCGGCGCGGATGCTCTTGCGAGAGAAGGGGCCTGCGCCGTGCACGGTGGCGATGGGATTGTCGCATTGTTCCATGGAGCGGGAGTCTGGGATTGGGCTTTTGAGAAAAAGCGGTACCGCCAGCCGCAGTCAAAGGAGTTTTGAATGGCAGCAGCGAAGAAAAAAGAGAAGAGCGCTTCAGGTGCGGCTGGCGCACCCGGCGCATCCAAGCCCAAGACCCTCATCATCGTCGAGTCGCCGGCCAAGGCCAGGACCATAGAAAAGTATCTTGGTTCCCATTTCAGAGTTCTCGCGTCGAACGGCCAGGTGATCGATCTGCCGAAATCCAGGATGGCGGTCGATATCGAGCACGACTTCGAGCCAGAATATATCACGGTACGCGGCAAGGCCGACAAGCTCAAGGAGCTCACCGAAGAGGCGAAGCGCTCCAACGCGGTGGTGCTCGCGGCAGACCCCGATCGCGAAGGAGAGGCGATCGCGTACCAGATAGGGAAATATCTCAAAGAAAAGATAAAACAGACACCCATACACAGAGTGACCTTCAATGAGATCACAAAACCCGCGGTGCAGGAGGCGATGACGCGCCCGCGGGATATCAACATGAGCCTTGTCGAGGCACAGAAGGCGCGGCGCGTCATCGACCGCCTTGTTGGGTACACCCTCTCGCCGCTTCTGTGGAAGAAAGTGAAATCGGGGCTCTCTGCGGGGCGTGTACAGTCCGTAGCGCTCAAGCTTATCTGTGACCGGGAGAGAGAAGTCGAGTCTTTCATTCCGGAAGAGTACTGGACCGTCGAGGCGCATCTGCACGCCCCAAAGCACGCAGTCCGCGCCGAACTCGCTCTTCTCGGAGGAGAAAAGCCCTCGATCAAAGACGAGACGGCCGCAAAGCAGATCATCGCGTCGCTATCCGGAAAGCCCGCCCTGGTGAGCGAAATTCAGTTCGCAGACCGCGCCGTCAAGCCGAAACCTCCTTTTACGACATCGAAGCTGCAGCAGACCGCGGCGAACCGCCTCGGATTTACGAGCACAAAGACGATGAAGGTCGCCCAGCAGCTCTATGAGGGCGTCGATCTGGGGCATCAGAGACTCGGGCTCATCACGTATATGCGGACCGATTCAACGCGCATATCGGAGTCCACGCTGCAGGAGACGCACGAGTGGCTCGCGCAGAACTTTCCCGCCCAGACACCGGCGGCCTCCGTCCATTATTCGGTCAGCAACGCGGCGCAGGATGCGCACGAGGCCATCCGTCCCACACGGGTCGACATCACGCCCGATGAGGCCTCACGATACCTGAAGGGCGACCATCTGAAGCTGTACACCCTCATATGGGAACGTTTTGTCGCGTCCCAGATGAAGCCGGCGATAATCCGCACCGCCACCGCTGACATTCAGATCGGAGAGGGGCTCTTCCGCACGTCCGCCTCGAGTTTTCTGGAAGAGGGTTTCTATAAAGTCATCCGGCTCGGAGCCTCTAAGGAAGAGCGCACGAGCCACCAACTGCCCTTTGAGAAGGGCGAAACGCTCCATGTCGACAAAATCGACGGTGTCCAGCACTTCACACAGGGGCCCTCGCGCTACACCGACGCGTCGATCGTGCGCGCGCTCGAGGAACTGGGAATCGGACGGCCTTCCACGTATGCTCCCACGATCGAGACACTCATCGAGCGTTACTATGTACAGAGAGACAAGCGTCAGATCATCCCGACCGCGCTCGGAAAGATCATCAACGAGATTCTCTCTCAGAATTTTCCGGAAGTGATCAATACAGGCTTCACCGCGAGGATGGAATCAATGCTGGACAGGGTGGAAGAACAGAGCGTCGATTGGGTCAGCGAGCTGAAGAAACTCTATTTCCCCTTAAAGGACAAAGTCGATGATGTCATGCACGCGCTCGAGGACTTGCATGGCGCGCTCGACGAAAAGACCGACGAAAAGTGCCCCAAATGCGGGCGTCCTCTCGTCAAAAAACTTGGAAGGTTTGGCTATTTCTTGTCTTGTTCAGGATTCCCTGAATGTACTTTCACCAAGTCGGTGCCGCTCGCGAAGTGTCCAAAATGCGGAGGCGACATAGTTCCGCGTGTCTCGACCAGGGGCAGGCGTAAAAAGTTCTATGGCTGTTCCAATTATCCCGAGTGTGATTTCATGACGCTCTATAAGCCGACGAACGCGACATGTCCCCGCTGTGGTTGGTTCCTCGTCGAGAAATACGACAAGAAGACTGGCGTCCACAAGGTCTGCATCAACCCCGGCTGCGATTACCTTCATTCCAGCGATGAGAGCAAAGAAGACAAGGGAGGCGAATGAACCATGGATGCGCGGCTGCTCGATTACCTTGATTATCTCGGCGCGGTGCGGGGCCTTTCGCCCAAGACCGTCGAGGTATACAGGCGTGATCTTGCACATTACGAAGTCTTTCTTGAGGGGCAGGACATCGATGAGGCTGACGCGAGCGATATCCGGACATTCGCGGGTACCCTCGTGCTGGAAAAGCGGGCTCCTGCCTCCGTAAACCGCTGCCTCTCGGCAGTGCGGGGCTTTTACCGGTATCGCCTGAGATTTCATTCGAACGCCAAGGATCCCGCGCGTGAAGTTGAGAATGTGCCCGCAGGCAGACCGTTGCCCTCGTTCCTCTTTGAAGAGGAAACAAAGACGTTTCTGGATGGCATCGATGGCGATGGCTTTCGGGATGTACGGGACAGGGCACTTCTTGAGGTGATGTACTCCACGGGCTGCCGTGTCTCCGAACTCTGCGGCATGCAGCTCTCCCGTCTCCCCGAAGGCGCCGATTCGATCAGGGTGAAGGGCAAGGGCTCGAAAGAACGGCTCGTATTCCTCTGCGATTCCGCGCAAGAGGCGACAAGGCGCTATTTGCCCTATAGGACCGCGCTCATGCGGAGGCTCGGGGTTGAGGAGCACGACAGGATATTCACAAACGCGAGGGGGAAACCCTTGAGCACGCGCGGCGCGGAGAAGATTGTCGAGAAGTGGCGGCTTCAGTCCGGCATAAAAAAGCATCTGACGCCGCATACGTTCAGGCACAGTTTCGCGACGCACCTTGTGGCGGCCGGCGCCGACATGCGCGTGGTTCAGGAGATGCTCGGGCATTCGAGCATCTCGACGACGCAGGTGTACGCACATGTCGATATGGAGCGGCTGCGCCGTGTCTATGAGCAGGCGCATCCGCACGGGTCGAAAAACAAATGAAAGAAAGTGAGGAAAGTATGGAAATGCATGCGACAACGATACTTGCCGTGAGAAAGGACGGGCATGTCGCGATGGCCGGTGACGGCCAGGTCACGATGAACAACACCGTGCTCAAAAGCAACGCAAAAAAAATAAGGACAATCTATGACGGCAAAGTGCTCTGTGGTTTTGCAGGCGCGACGGCGGACGCGTTTACCCTCTTCGAGCACTTCGAGGCGAAAGTGCAGGAATATGGCGGAGACTTGACGAGGGCTTCGGTGGAGCTCGCGAAGGACTGGCGCACCGACCGCATTCTCCGCAAGCTCGAGGCCATGCTGCTCGTCGCGGATCAGACGAAGATGTTTCTGCTTTCGGGCACGGGCGACGTGGTGGAGCCGAGCGAGGACGCGATCGCGATCGGTTCCGGCGGTACCTACGCATATGCCGCGGCCATCGCGTACCTCGACGCCTCGCGGAGGGTGGAGGAGGGCGCCCGTTCCCAGGGAAGCACTGAGTTTACAGGGTTGCCGGGATATTTTTCTGCGCACGAAATAGCGCAGAAAAGCCTCGAAATCGCCGCGAACATCTGCATTTTTACCAACAACCGGATTGTGGTGGAGGAAATATGATGGCAGAAAACGATACCCTCACCCCGCACAGAATCGTTGAGGAGCTCGACCGCTATATCATTGGCCAAAATAAAGCAAAAAAGGCTGTCGCCATCGCGCTGCGCAACCGGATCCGGCGGCAACGCCTCCCCGAGGAAATTCGCGAAGAGATCGCTCCCAAGAATATTTTGATGATCGGTCCCACGGGAGTGGGGAAGACCGAGATCGCCCGCCGCCTGGCCAAGCTCTGCGGCGCCCCTTTTATAAAAGTCGAGGCGACCAAGTATACCGAAGTGGGATACGTGGGCCGCGATGTGGAGTCGATGGTACGGGATCTCATGGCCTCATCGGTGGCCATGGTCAAGGAAGAGATGGAATCTCAGGTCACCGAAGAAGCAAAGCGGCGGGCGGAAGACAGATTGCTGGATATCCTGCTGCCGGGGATTACGAATTCCGACGAACCCGTCGGCGAATCGCAGGCGACGGTCATCGTGCCCCGCTCGGGTACAGAAACAAAAGAGAAATTCCGGACTCTCCTGAAAGAGGGTAAACTCGACTCACGCGAAATCGAAATCACCGTACCGGCGCAAGGGCCTCAAATAGAGCTCTTTGCCGGCTCGCAGTTTGAGGAGATGAACATCGCCCTCGGCGGACTCCAGAATATACTCGGTGGCAAGAAAAAGAAGAAGACGGTCACTGTATCGGAGGCCCTGCCCCTTCTGGAGGCCGAAGAGCGCGAACGCCTTGTCGACCAGGAAAAGATCGTTCAGGAAGCCCGTCGCCGCGCCCAGGAATCGGGGATCATTTTCATCGACGAGATGGACAAGATCGCCAACCGCGAGGGGAAGGGATCTTCAGGCATCGATGTCTCGAGGGAAGGGGTACAGCGCGACATGCTGCCAATCGTGGAGGGCACGACCGTCAACACGAAGTGGGGCCCGATTGATACGACGCACATCCTCTTCATCGGGGCGGGCGCTTTCAACGTGTCGAAGCCCCAGGACCTTATCCCTGAACTTCAGGGGCGTTTTCCCATCCGTGTCGAGCTCGACGCCCTGAGCGGCGACGACTTCGTGCGCATTCTCACCGAGCCCAAAAACGCCTTGGTCACTCAATATGTCCAGCTTCTCAGCACCGAGGATGTCGAGCTCGGATTTTCGACAGAGGCCATCGCGAGAATCGCCGAAATCGCGGCGGCCGCCAACAAACAGAGCGAGAACATAGGCGCGCGGCGCCTTCAGACTGTCATGGAGAGGCTTCTCGAGGATGTGTCTTTCGATGCCGACAAATACGCGAATACGAAGGTCTCTATCGATAGGGCATATGTGGACGAACACTTTAAAGACTACGTGCAGCAACAGGATTTGAGCAAATACATTCTTTAGTACAAGGAAGGACGGATCATGGATTATGCATCGTTAGAAGAAAATCGGTTATGGGAACTCTACCATCGCACTGCAGATATCCATATCCGCGACGAGCTCGTCATACGCTACGCGCCTCTGGTCAAGTATGTGGCAGGGAAGGTCTCGGTGACTCTGCCCTCTATGGTGGAATACCGCGACCTTGTCGGATATGGCAACTTTGGCCTTCTGGATGCGATAGAGAAGTTCAACCCTCAAAAGCATGTCAAATTCAAAACTTACGCCGTGACCCGCATCCGCGGGGCGATCTACGATCACCTGCGTGAACTCGACTGGGTACCTCGCTCCATCCGGCGCAAGACCAAGCAGATAGAGCGGGCCATCGCAAAGCTTGAGAGTCGCCTCGGACGTCCCGCGACTGATGAGGAAATCGCCGCGGAGATGGGTATCGACCGCGAAGAGCTCTTCAAGATCATGGCCAAGGTGGCCTCTTCATCGATCCTCTCCTTGCAGGAGATATGGCCGATGAGCGCGGATTCCGAAGGGGGAACTATCGGCGACACCCTCGAGTCGCTCCACACTGAAAATCCGGATGTGGTGCTCGAACGCGAAGAGGTCCGCAGGGTCATCCTTGAAGCGTTGCAGGAACTCCCCGATAAGGAAAAGAAGGTGCTGGTCCTGTATTATTACGAGAATCTGACCCTCCGTGAGATAGGCAAAATACTTGAGGTGACCGAGTCGCGCATCAGTCAGCTTCATACCAAGGCCATTCTGCGCCTCCGCGCGAAACTGTCGAACCGAAAGCGTGGCATCGTATAGATCTATGTGTTTTGAGGAGCTTCAGCTTTCTCGTCGCCAGTCGCCGCACCGATATCCTGCATCACAATTCCGTACTGATCGATTTTTTGGTAGAGCGTCTTTCGGCCGATTTTGAGTATCTCTGCGGCCTTGGATTTATTCCCCCCGACGAGCGCGAGCGTCTCCGCGATGAGAATGCGCTCCGCGTCTTCCATCGAAGAAAATGCCGGTACACTGATGACGCGTGTCTCCGCGCTCGATCGGGGCCCGGGCGGCAGGTCGTCCAGCACGACCAATCTCCCCGAGGCCATGACCACGGCGCTCTCGACGCAGTTTCTGAGCTCCCGGACATTGCCGGGCCAGTCGTAGGTGTAGAGCGCCTGTCTGGCCTTCGGATCGAAGCCCTCGATCTGCTTGCCATTTTCTTCGGCGAATTCCTTTAAAAAGGCCATGGCAAGCAAGGGGATGTCCTCACGCCGCTCCCGAAGGGGCGGCACATGGATGTTGACCACATTTAGGCGATAATAGAGGTCTTCCCTGAAACGGCCTTCGGCGATTTCCTTTTTCAGGTCACGGTTGGTCGCCGCGATGAGCCGCACATCCACCTCGATGGTCTCTTCCCCGCCGACGCGTTCGAATTTGCGGTCCTGCAGGACACGGAGAATTTTGATCTGCACATTTTGGTTTATCTCGCCAATTTCATCGAGAAAGAGCGTGCCTCCGTCGGCCATTTCGAAGCGGCCTCGTTTTCGCGCCGCGGCGCCGGTGAACGCGCCCTTTTCGTGACCGAACAGCTCGCTCTCGAGGAGGCTTTCCGCAAGCGCGGCGCAGTGCACTTTGATGAAGGGCATGTCCTTTCTCGGGGAGAGGTTGTGGATGGCGTCCGCCACCAGCTCCTTGCCGACACCCGATTCGCCAGTGATGAGGACACTGGCCTTTGTGGGGGCGACCTTCCGGATGAGATCGAATATACGCTTGATCGAGGGGGCCTGGCCTATGATGTAGCTTCGAGCGCGCTGACTCTCGACTTCTGCCTTGAGCTCTATGTTGGTGCGATAGAGCTCGCGCGTCTCCAGGGCGCGTTTCACGAGGTTGATCAGGTGGTCAGTATTCGGCGGCTTGGCGACAAAGTCGAAGGCTCCCTGCCGCATCGCCTCCACGGCCTTGTCGACGCTTCCGTGCGCGGTGAGGATGATGACGGGAATCCCGGGGTGCGTGGATACGATATACTGCAGAAGATCGAGTCCGCTCATCCTCCCCATCTTGAAGTCGGTGATGACGACATCGATATCCTCTTTATCGACGACGGTCTTCGCTTCGATGCCATCCTTTGCGGTCCGAACATCGTAGCCTTCCATTGAAAAGAGTTGCGCAAGTCCTTCGCGAATATTGGTTTCATCGTCAACAACAAGCAGTGTCGCCCGCATTTATTCCTCCATATGTGAGCCGTCAACTTTCACTCCGTCCTCCCAGGGGGGCAAAGATTTCTGTTCAGGCTGAGGTATCGGAAGATGAATAGTAAAGGTGGAACCTTTTGAAGGTGCCGACTCTACGGTGATTTCCCCATTGTGCTCTTTTACGATTTTGAAGGTGATCGTGAGGCCCAGGCCCGTTCCGCTCTCTTTTGTAGTAAAATAAGGCTCGAAAATTTTTGCCAGAAGCTCTTCGGGGATACCTATCCCCGTATCGGAGACGCCAATCTGGAGCTCGTCGTTCTGAACGAAGACCGAGATAGTCAGGACACCCCCATCGGGCATCGCCGCCATCGCGTTCTTGATGATGTTGAGCAGTGCCTGTTTGAGGTTCTTCCGGTCGATCATCACGTCGGGCAGATCAGGCTCTATTTTTGTGGCTATGCTGATATGCTGTTCCTCCGCCTCGTGGCTCATGAGTTCGACGACCTCCCGAACCACGTCCTCGGCCCTGTCGAGGATGAGTGTGATGTCCATGGGGCGAACCGCGAACAGAAAATCCACCACGATCGAGTTGAGGCGGTCTATCTCTTGTTCTACCAGGGAGATATTGTGAAAAATAGATTCGGTCTTTTTTGTGCAGTTCTTTTCGAGAATACGGCGGATAATACCGAGCTGTATGCGGATCGAGGCAAGCGGGTTTTTAATCTCATGCGCGACGCCCGCGGCGAGGGTGGTGAGGGCGGCGAGGCTCTCGGCTCTCCTGAGCTGCGCCTCTTTTCGCCGCTTGTCGGTTATGTCTTCCAGGTGAATGAGGTTGCCTGAGATCTTTCCTTCGGATACAAGCGCCGATATGCTGATGCTGATTACCCGGGTACCGCCAGGCCTGTTGAGGGATAGTTCCCGGTTCAGGACAGTTTCGTCGGCGACCAGCGCTTTCCGGAAGAAATCGGCGAGGTTGTCGTCGTTCAGTTGTTCCCACAGCGCAAATTCCTGTGTCCAGGAGACGAGTCTGAATATTTTTTCCGCGGAACGGTTGATGAGGAGGGGATTATGCTCCAAATCGCACACGATGATCCCGTCGAGTGTTGAATTTAAGGCGGCTTCATAGATGGAATTTTCGGCGGACAAATTCTTGAGTATTTGCTTGAGCCCCTCGGGAGGGATGCGGTCGATCCGTTTCAGCGCATTTTCATACACTGCTTTCATGGTCTTTCTCCAAACATATCCGCGAACGCTTCGAGCAAAAGCTCCGGGGCGCGGTTGAATGTGCGGTACTGTACTCCCATATCCCTCAATTTTGAGCTGAGGCGGTCGATGTGCGTGAGAAGCGCGGCGCTCGAAGAGGGATCGGCGGCGATGGAAGCGAGCTGTTGAGCGGCCGCCCTCATGAAGGCAAAGAAAGAATCGGAAAATTTGGCGTTCTTTGTACCGAAACTTCCGGTCTGCCCCGCGACGTCGCGCAGCACTTCGATGGCCGAAATCCTCTGCTCGAGCGCCTGTCGGGCGAGCATCGAGGCTTTGTCGCCGGTTATGGCGGCGTCTTCTTCCATGGCGCGGCCAAGCAGCGCGCCTACGAAGAGCGACGCTTCGTTTTCCGCTTTATCAGGCGGAAAGGGACTTTTTTTGTGGAAAAAATCGCTGATATTTTCGACCTTCTCATCGCTCCGGAAGAGCCTCGAGACAATGTGCCGGGCTTGTTCGCCTGTCCTCTGCTCGAAGGAGATGAGCCGGGACCTTGAAAGAATTGTGGCGATCACCGCGGCGCGTCTGGACGAAGTGAGTATGAATCGCACCGTTTCAGGCGGCTCCTCCAGTATCTTGAGCATCGCGTTGCGTGTACTCTCGTTGGCGGTATCAGCATTCTGAAGGATGACTGTTTTTCTTTTACCCACGGGGGTAAGCATGGCCCAGGCCGCCATGTTTCTCATCATGAAAATGGGGACTCCATCGGGGACAACGGCCTCGAGGCCGCTTGCCGTTTCGACGACGCGGTTGACTATTGTGTCCAATGCCTGGGACTTTGAACGAGACAGCAAGGTTTGAATTTCTTGAAGCTGCTCCTCGAGTGTCTCGACCGCTGGTGCGGCTTTTGAAAGTCTCGCTTCCTCGCCTGCCCACAGAACCGGGTCGAAGCGCTTCAACAGTTTCCGTATCGACCGCACGAAGGCATAGTACGAAGTCAAGTTCGGAAAATGTACGAAATATTCGGCGGTCACCGAAGGTTCCTGCGGGAAGTTCCTTGGGCCGAAAAGCAAAAGATCAGGGTGCGAGAGGCTTCTGTGGCGCTTGCAGTCTGCGCACTCGCAGTTCCACAGCCCCTCCTTTTCACAGGAGAAAAGTCGCGCGCATTCCAGTGCCGCGGTATGCTTTCCCGATCCTTCGGGGCCGGTGAACAGAAGGGCAGGGGGCACGCTTCCGCCCTCGATCATGGAAGTGAGTTGTTCTTTGACTCGATCCTGAAAGAGCAGATTTTCGAACACGGCTATTTACCTTTGAGATTCTGAATCATATTCGGAATATTCCCGTTGTTGAGCATAGGCGCGAGAGATTTATCGATGGTTGGCGCGATGATCGGTCCCAATAATTTTACATACAGCGAATTCGCAAGGATGGATTGCACGTCGATCAGGGGTTGAATCTGCAGAATGACAATGAATAGCCCGACTACGATAAACCCTTCCGCGACACCGAGCACAAGCCCCAACACTCTGTCGAAAATATCGAGGCTGCTCGCCTCGAGTCCTTCGTGGAGCATGCGTTCAATTATTTTCATGAGCACAAAACCGACGATAAAGCAGAGCAAGAACGCGATGATGTACTGGGCCTGATATGGCAGCGAACTTGCGCCGACTTTCGGCAGTATCTGTACGATCACCGTGTTGGAGAGCAAGAGCCCCGCGAGAATGCCGACCGCGATGGAGGCCACGGTGAGAACTTCGTGCACAAAACCCCTGACAAAGCACCGTGCCGCGAGAATGATCACCAGCGCGCTGAAAACCCAGTCTATTGTGCTCATGTCCCTTCCTTTGCCTGCTCTCCGAGTCTCGCCAAGAGCAGGCGGGCTACAAATTCGGACGACAGCATTTCTTTCTCGCCGGAGAGATTCATGTCTCCGAGCAGAGTCTGTACCGCGTGAGTCGGGATGTGTGCGATCGTATGACAAGCCTGAACCGCGGCATCATATGTCTCGCGATGGAGATATTTGTTTATGGTATCAGTGAATGAGGCAGGAGAGAGCTCGGCGTTTTCGAGCACGGTTGCGGCTCCTGCCTGAGCGGCAAACGCCGCGTTCTCCCCCTGATCGCCTCTCGTCCCGGAACCGGAGAGGGGGATGAGGAGCATTGGTTTGCCGAGCGAGGCAGCCTCCCAGACCGTGCCGGCGCCCGCTCTTCCCGCGACAATGGTCGATGCGGCATAGATATCCGCGATTTCTGGGCCTATATATGAGAGAGGACGATACGAGGCTTTGATGGCGGGATCGTTCGGAACGCTCGCCGTCACTTCGTCGAAATTGGCCCTACCCGTCTGGTGCACGATCTGCACCGAGGGACAGAGGAGAGGCAGCGCGGCGAGAATAAGGTCATTTACTTCCTTTGCTCCCTGGCTGCCGCCCAGCACGAATAGCACGGGTCTATCCGCGCCGAATCCAAGCATATCGAGGCCGCGAACTCTGTCCCCGAGGAAAAGGGCGGGGCGGACAGGGTTTCCCGCCCGGATGACTTTCGCGCGCACCGGTTCGGGAAAATACGCGGCGGTCGCCTCCCAGCTCGTCAGGATCAGCGATGCCCGCTTGCTGTTCAGACGGGTCGCCAGCCCCGGCGAGGTGTCCGATTCGTGAGTGATGACGGGAATGCCGAGCGATGCGGCAGCTCTGCACGGCGGCACGCTCACGTAACCTCCCTTTGAAAAGAGAATCGAGGGACGGAGACTTTTTAGGATGGCCTTTGCCTTCGCATATCCCGCGACAATTCGCCATATGTCCGTAAGGTTGCGCAGTGAAAACTCGCGGCGGAATTTTCCGGAGGGAATCGCGAAATATTCCACGCCCTCTCCGGCCACGATGCTTTGGTCGAGCTCTTTCTCCGAGCCGATCCAGGCGATTCTGCCCCGAAACCCCCGATGCCGCAGTTCGTCGATCACCGCCAGTCCCGGATAGATGTGGCCTCCTGTGCCGCCCCCCGTGAACACAATGCAGTTCCGGCCGAGAGACGTATTCCGCGAAGCGTCGTCCTGAGCAGATCGTCCGGCAGTGGGCTTGCCTTCACGCATGAGTCACGTCCTTTTTAACTGTCCGCGCGGGGGTGGTGTTTCGCATTTTCATAGACCGCCGCGATGAGCGCATCGAGTCTGATATCCCCGGAGGACTCGCCTCTGCCGATGGCGCCGAGCGCCTTTTTCGCGAGGACCTTGCCCAGCTGTACACCTTCCTGGTCGAAACTGTTGATGTTCCAGACAAAGCCCTGGAACATCACCTTGTTCTCGAAGTGGGAGAAGAGCGCGCCGAGCTGCTTCGGCCCGAGCTCTTCCCCGACGAGCAGCGTCGAGGGGCGTCCGCCGGAGAAGAGCCTGTTCGGATTTTCGTCCTCTTTCCCCAGCGCGAAGGCCACCATCTGGGCGACCAGATTGGATACGAGCTTTTGGCGCGAGCTCGAGTCCTCGGAGTTTATGTCGGGAGAGAACTGGTTTGCAAGGAAGCCTATGAACTGCAAGGGGACGATGTCGGTGCCCTGGTGCAGCAGCTGATAGAATGAGTGCTGGCCGTTCGTGCCCGGTTCGCCGAACACGACGGGGCCGGTGGAGTAGGAGAGAGGCAGGCCGGCGCGGCTGACGGATTTGCCGTTGGACTCCATGTCGAGCTGCTGAAGGTGCGCGGGGAAGCGGGAGAGCGGCTCCGCATAGGGCAATACTGCGGTGGCGGGCCAGCCGAGCACATTCCTCTCGTAGACGCCGATCATCGCGTCCATGAGCACGGGGTTGCGCTTCAGGGAAGGCTCAAGCGCGAGTATGTCCGCCTCGTGCGCCCCCTGCAGGAATTCCTCGAAGGTTTCGGGGCCATAGGCGATCGAGACGATCACGCCTCCCACGGCGCTCGATGTTGAGTAGCGCCCGCCGATGAAGTCATCGATGAAAAAACTGTCCAGGTAATGAGGGTTGCCTGCCAGCGGACTCGAGTTGCTCGTCACCGCGACGATGTGCCTGTCGGGGTCTAGCCCTACCGCCTTCAACCTTTCCCGGACCAGGGTCTCATTGGCCAGTGTCTCCTGCGTGGTGCCGCTCTTCGAGACGAGCACGAAGAGAGTCTCCGACAGATCTATGCGCGAGAGCACCCAGTCGGCGTCATCCGGATCGACGTTCGAGATGAACCAGGGAGTCAGCCTCGCCCTCTTCCTGGTGATGGCCCAGCGTGACAGGGCGATGCTCGCGGCGCGCGGGCCGAGGTCCGATCCCCCGATCCCGATCTGTACAACCTGCGCAAAGGGCCTGCCTGCCGAGCTGCGGACCCTGCCATCCCGCACCTTCTCCGCGAACTCGTAAAACCGCCGCTTCTCGTCCCGGTAGAAGGCGTCCATATCCTGCCCCTTCCAGACGACCGGCGCGCCAAGCCGCCCGCGCGCCAGATGGTGCAGCACCATCCGTCCTTCTCCCGTATTCATGACGGCGCCCTCCGCGAGCATGCGATATTTTTCGATCAGCTGCTGCTCGTCGGCCAGTGCCTGAAGTCTCTCCACAATGAGATCGTCGACAGGCGCAAAGGCGTAGCAGTAGGAGAACCCCGCCGCGTGCGCAATCCATAAATCCTCAATCCGCCCCGGCGTAAGCAGATTATGCAGTTGTATCCGAGAGGTCTTTTTAAGGGAAGCGAACGAATCACACGCATTCAGGCCTTTGAAATTCACCATACCATGCCCCTTGTTCCCGAGTGTTTCTTTATTATACATGATATGGCCAAAAGCGATACACTTCAAGTTCGGCGGAGCGAGTCTTGTGCGTACTTCGAGAAGATTTTACCTTTTGTAGCCAGTGAAATCCTGTCTTTCCAGGGGCCCCGATCAATGACATGGACGATGTGAAGTTGAATCAGTGTCTGGACGAGCTCTTTGCGTTCCTCTTCGGTCCAGCCGAAGAGAAGGCCTGTGAATGCGCCTCTGCCACGGCCGTGCGGGCCGAGCATGCGGACGAATTCGGCCCTGGTCCACCGCCGCTGGTGCGCGCGGCAGAGAAAAAGCGCTTCGAGGAAACCCTCTGCGCCCGACAGGTGCCACCACTCAGCGGAAAGACCGGCCCCGTCTCCTATGGTGGCCGAATTTTGGCTCATGAGCGTTTTCTCGAAACAGTTGTCGCATCTGCCGCAGACGGGCGTCTCTTGCTCTCCCAGGAGATGCAGCAAAAATTCACGGCGGCAGGTTTCCAGCGCGGGGTATGGAGAGAATGAGGTCTTCCGCTCCTGTCCATGCGCGGAGCCCGCACCGCGCTGCGCGAGGTCATCGATGAGAATCGCGAGCGAGTCCTTCCCGTCGCGGCCGCCACGCCCTGCCTCTTGAATATAGGCCTCTGCGCTGTCCGGCAGGGAAGTGTGGATGACCGTGCGGACGTCTTTCTTGTCCATGCCCATGCCGTATGCGTTGGTTGAGACGAGAATCGCGTCCTCCGATGTCTGGAACCATGATTCGATGTCTTTGCGTTCCTGGCGGGACAGCCCCGCATGGTAGAAACGAGCATTTAAGAATCCGATTGATTGCAGATACGCGGCCTTGATTCTGGTGCCCGGACGGGAGCGCTCAAAGATGATGGCAGGTTTTTTGCACGACAGGAGGAGCTGGCGCAGGGCCCGTGTCGGCGAGAGGGTGTGTACGACGCCATAGAGGATGTTCGGTCTGTCCGCTTCGGCCGTGACAAGTCGGTAGCCTTTGTCGAGAAAGAGTGTTTTCTCTATCGACTCAATCGTGCCGGGACTCGCGGTAGCCGTGAAGGCGCTCAGGATGCGCGGCGAAAGCGCCTGTGCGGACTCGCCGAGCGTCAGATACGAAGGCCTGAAGGTTTCTCCCCATTCGCTTATGCAGTGCGCCTCATCGATCACGAGGTGGGCGATCGTGAAACGGCGTAGAAATTGGCGGAGTCTGGGAGAGCCCAGGATTTCGGGGTTGACGACGACCATGTTCGCCTTTCCGGAGGTTATCATGTCTTCTTGGCCGCGCCATTCTTCCTCACTGAGCCCCCCGCGGAACAGTGCGCAGGGAATACGTGCCTCGTCGAGCCGTCGCTTCTGGTCGTCCATGAGAGCGAGAAGGGGGTATACCACGAGCGTGAGGCCTTGTAGGAGCAGTGCCGGGAGCTGAAAGCAGATGGATTTGCCGAACCCTGTCGGAAAGAGAACGAGCTGATTGCAGATTTCGTGGCTTTCTTCGCTAGGCGGCCTCTCGCGATTTGCCGCCGGGCCGCGCTCTCCCTCGGCGGCTGCAAATTCCGGATGACCGATATTATCGAGAATGTTCGCGATCACGAATCGCTGGAGCGGCATAAGACGTGGCACATGGAATCGCTCCCGCGCAAGCGCTTCGATAGGGTCTTCGGGTTCGGCATGAATGGCGGGCCTGGCGAGGGCGGCGACCGAGTCTGAGCCCTGCGCACTCGACATTCCTGTCCCTGTATCTTCCATGCACTACTGTCTCCCTGCACTTCTTTGACGGGAGAATAAGGCCATTTTGCTTCAAGTGTCCGAAAGAAATTGTAGGGCCCGCCGCGGGGCCAAAAGCCGTGCGGCCGAAAATCCCGAGGTCGAAGGCCGGTAGGCCGGAACAGGGGCCTATGCCGTCACTCCGATTTTTGGGCAGATGTCTTCCAGCGGGCAACTCATACCCTCCTGCGTGCACGCGGGCTTCCGCGCCGTGCAGGTGAATTTCCCGTGCCGGTTCACGCTGTAGGAAAACTGTGTGTGTGTTTCAGGCGACAGGTTCGCGCGGACAATGGATTCCGCGAGCCCCGCGTCCTTCTTCGGGCAGACGCCGAGCCTCAAGAGGACCCGAAGCACGTGCGTATCCACAATGATGCCGGGAACTTCATGGCATGCGGACGCCACGAGGTTCGCGGTCTTCCGCCCCACGCCGGGCAGTTCGAGCATCTGTTCAAGAGTGGGCGGGATGTTGCCGCCAAATCGCTCTTCAAGCACTCTGGCCGTATCGATGATGTGCCTCGCCTTGACATGAAAGAATCCGACAGGATGGATAATTTGTTCGACTTCGGCGATGTCCGCCAGAGCAAGCTTTCCTGCGGTCGGAAAGCGGCTGAAGAGCTCTCCGGTCACCATGTTGACCTGTTCGTCCGTCGTCTGGGCGCTCAGAATCACGGCGATGAGGAGCTCAAAGCAGTTGTGGTAGTGCAGGAGAGGATGCGCGTCCGGCCAGATGGGCGCGAGCCGCCGATGGACTTCCTCAAGGAGAGGCGCCGTGGTCCGTGCCGCCCCCGGCGTCTCCGATGGTTTCTTTTTCATGACTTCATGACCCTGAGAGGATATTGTGCAGTTTTGTGGGCATAATCGCAAGCCCGACACTCTTCCGTGCGCACAAATCATGGCTTAAACTTGACCTTTTCACTTCCGCCATATAGTATAAAGTGGCCACCCGCGGTTGTTCTGAGAGGAGGACGCATGAATCCGTCGACGTTGAAGGGCAGATCTTTGCTCACCTGGATTGATTATACTTCAGAGGAAGTCCGCTATTTTCTTGATCTTTCCAAGAAGGTCAAGGAGGAAGCGAAAAAGGGCCTTCACAAGACTCGTTTTAGGGGGAAAACCATCGCCCTTCTTTTTGAGAAGCGATCCACGCGCACGCGCTGCGCGTTCGAGACAGCCTTCGGTGAAGAGGGAGGACACCCCGTTTTCCTGTCGAATCAGGACATTCAGCTTGGGGCCAAGGAATCTATCGAAGACACCGCCCGCGTTTTGGGCCGCATGTTCAGCGCCATAGAGTTCCGTGGCTACACGCAGGAATACGTCGAGATTCTCGCGAAATATTCCGGAATCCCCGTGTACAATGGCCTGACCGACTCCTACCATCCGACGCAGGCGCTCGCCGATGTCCTCACGGTTGAAGAGAATTTCGGCAATTGCAGGGGCAAGCGTCTGTGTTTTGTCGGGGATGGACGCAACAACGTCGCGCGCTCCCTCATGGTCATCAGCGCGAAGCTGGGTATGCACTTCACCATTGTGTCGCCCAGAGAGCTCTGGCCGGATGACGAACTCAAAAATCTCTGCGAAACCTTCGCAAAAGAATCCGGTTCACTTCTCTCCATAACCGACAATGTCGAGGAAGGCGTAAAGGGTGCCGACGCGATCTATACCGATGTCTGGGTGTCCATGGGAGAGGAGGCGCTCAAGGCCGAACGGGTTACACTGCTGACCCCGTATCAGGTGAACGCCGGACTCATGGCAAAGACCGGCAACCCCGGCTGCATCTTCCTGCACTGCCTGCCCGCGGTCAAAGGAGAAGAGGTCAGCTTCGATGTCATCGAGGGGCCCCAGTCGAGAGTGTTCGACCAGGCGGAGAACCGCAAGCACACGATCAAGGCCATCATGCTTGCCACGCTCTGAAGGCAAGAAAGGGTACCATGAAACCGGTTCCTAAGATGCTGCTCGAATTCATCGACCAGCACGACTGTTTTTACATACTGGGCCACCGCGAGCCCGACGGCGACTGCATAGGCTCGCAGCTTTCGCTCGCGTCCATGCTGCAGAGCATGGGTAAGCGGGTACATGTGCTTTCATCGGGGCCCTTTAACCGGATCGAAATTTTGCCTTTTGAGTCGCGTTTTAAGAGCGAGGTGCCCGCCGAAAGGGACTTTGAGCGGACCGCGGGACTTGTGCTGGATTGTTCCTCTATGTCGAGAATAGGGGTCATTGCCGAGAGGATGCCGAACATTCCGGCGGCGTTCATCGATCACCATGCGACAGGTGGAGCCGCCAGCCCCTACGACTGGATCGATGATTCGTCGCCCGCAGTCTCCGCCATGATTCTAGTACTCATGGAGGCGATGGGGCATAAGCCCACCAAAGAGGAGGCCGAGCTCCTTTTCTTCGGCCTCGGTACCGACACCGGTTTTTTCCGTCACCTGGATGAGCATGGGAGCGAAACTCTTAGAATAGCTTCCCGGCTCGTGGATGCCGGAGTCTCCCCAAAGCGTGTCTATATGGCCATCAATGGGGGCAGAACCCTTGCCTCACGGAGAATGCTGGGTGAGCTGCTCTTGCGCATTCAGCCCTACTATGAGGGGCGTCTTCTGGTCTCCTGGGTCACGATCGAGGATCAGCAGAAGTATGGTATGTCGAGCCGGGACTCGGATCTGCTGTACCAGCTCATGATGGGCATCGTCGACTGCGAGGTCTGTTTCGTGGTGAAACAGGAGACCGATGATATGTGTACCGTGGGTCTCCGGTCGAAGGATTCCGTCAATGTGGCGGAAATCGCCGAGCGATATGGCGGCGGCGGACACAGGTTGGCGGCCGGCCTTTCCATGAATGGCAAAGTCGAGAAGGTCGTTCATGCCTTGGTCGAGGCTTTCTCCGAAATCTTCAGCGATGAAGAGACCGGGAAATAGAAGATTCCTTTTATAATCCAAAAAATCTCAGTTTCTGCGCCGTATGCGTGCACTGAAATATCATGGCCTTTTCTATAGAAAGTATCCGGTCGTTTCTATATATCTGTGCCTTCCATTGTGAAGGGGGCGCTCTGTCAACAAAAGGATAGCGAGGTACGCCCATCGTCGCGCTTAATGTCTACCATAATACCGCAGAGACCTATCCTCAGCATCGCTGAGGATAGCGACAGGTAGTTCTATTCAGTTCGATGTCTCCTTTTTTTACTTCTTTTTGTCATAATTGAGTCTATTGTGTAAAAATAATAATTTCTTGAATTGTAATTATTTGTTTTGATAACTCATTTATTGTGCCCCTGTTTTTTCTTTTGGCATGTTTTTTGCATTAAAAGAAGCGGAGGCTCAAAGTGGATTCAAAAAATTATCTCAATCTCGTGCGTCAAATGTACGCTCACCCAAAGCTCTATGGTTTTTTCAATGAGGATGAAATCTCGGATGCATTGCATCATTTTCGAGGCCGAATAGAGGGCATTATCGACCGCGCTGAGAAAGAGAGTAGGACAAGAGAGGCCTATCTGCTCAGTAGTATGAGGTTTGTGGCCAAGAGCGTGCACAGACAAAATTTCAGCATGAACTTGTGTGAAAACGCCTATGTATATTCACATTTTTCGGAGGACACGGTATTCGGACCTCCGGCAGATGCTTTCATAGAAGAAAACAGGAGAGAAGAAAGCATCGACGCGCAGGGCGTGATAGGCCTTTCACCGCAGATATTTCTAAGAAAGTTGACGCCTGAACGCAAACGTCTTCTCTATTTGGTGATGAAGTGTTCATGGGACATTGACGAGGAGCTATTGAAGAAATGCAGCTTTGCATTAGGTGTGCCAGAGCAGTATCTGTTCAATTTGGTTGAGCTGGCAAAACGCAAAACCGAAGGATCGCGCAAGCAGATTTATGAACTGAATGCTAAATTGAATACCCTGTGGATTCGCCTTCGCGTGCTGGAGCTCAGGCAGGAAACCTCTCTCATCAAAAGCGAAAAAGACTGCATCGCGTGCTCAGCGAACAGATGCAGGCAGCGCTATATCAGGCTGCTTGAAAAAAGAAAACGCCGGAAGTCTCTAGTCTCGAATGAGTGCATTTCGGAGCTTCTTGGAATCCCAAAAGGCAGTGTGGATTCCGGGCTTTTTTATCTCAGGAAAAAGATCGGCTCGGGCCAGACCCTTGCGGATTACAGAAAATTAGGCTAGACAGATGTCTATGGAACTTCTCGTTGCGACAAACAATCTTCATAAATTGGAAGAGCTGAAACCCCTGTTTCCCGGGCATGAACTTTTGCGGCCGGTAGATGTGGGGGTTCAGGATTTTGACCCGGAGGAGAATGGCGGCTCATTCTTTGAGAACGCGCTCATCAAGGCCGAGGCTCTCTATCGCCTTACGGACAGGCCCTCCTTGGCGGACGATTCAGGGCTCTGCGTCGAGGCGCTCGGTGGCAGACCCGGCATCGAATCGGCCCGCTATGGCTCCAAGAATGGCAGGCTTCTCTCCGCCGAAGAAAAGAACAGGATGCTCCTTTCGGAGCTCGGGAATGCCCACAACAGGAGTTGTGCATTTGTCTGTTGCCTGGTGCTGTATTACGGCCCACAGCGTTTTCTCTGTGTCCAAGAAACGCTTGAAGGGGCAATAGGCGTGGCTCCGAGGGGAAGGCAGGGTTTTGGATATGATCCGATAGTATATCTGCCACAGCAGGACAAGACCATCGCGGAGCTTTCGCAGGAAGAGAAGAATCTTATTTCCCACCGGGGGAGGGCGGCACAGAAAATGGCCGCGATGCTTGGTGCTGTTCCGATCGGATAAAGCCCTAATTAAAAAAAGGCCACCCCCAGTCAGGAGGCGGCCCTTAACTTCCCTCATACTCCGAAGGTCATTTCTCTTCGGCGGGTTTGATTCCGTATTTCTTGTTGAAGCGCTCAATGCGCCCCGCAGTGTCGACGAGCTTCTGCTTTCCGGTAAAGAAAGGATGGCAGGCGGAACAGATTTCAACCTGAATATTCTTTACCGTCGAACGGGTCTCGATGACATTGCCACATGCGCAGGTGATGGTGGTGAGTTCATACTTGGGGTGAATGCCCTTTTTCATTTTTCTTCCTCCGTATGCGTCAGTGGACCTCTATGTCTGAAAACCGGCCAAAATGACGGCGATTAAACATATATGAACAGTCCTCTCTCAGTCAATACCCTTTATTCCATGCCTTGATATGGCGTATTCATGGACTTGAGGAACGCGTCGTTGTTTTTCGATTTCATCATGCGGTCGATGAGCAGCTCGATGATTTCGATGTCGTCCATCGGGTTGATGACTTTGCGCAGAACCCAGATTTTCTGGAGTTCTTCTTCCGTGAGGAGGAGTTCTTCTTTTCGCGTTCCGGATTTCTTGATATTGAAGGCGGGGAAGGTGCGGCGATCGGAGAGGCGCCGGTCGAGGTTGATCTCCATGTTGCCCGTGCCCTTGAACTCTTCAAAGATGACTTCATCCATGCGTGAGCCGGTATCGATGAGCGCGGTCGCTATGATGGTCAGAGAACCACCCTGTTCGATGTTGCGCGCCGCGCCAAAAAACCGTTTGGGCTTGTGCAGCGCGTTTGAATCGACGCCGCCCGAGAGTATTTTGCCCGAGGTCGGCACGGTCTGGTTATAGGCCCTGGCGAGCCTGGTAATTGAATCGAGCAGGATAACAACATCCCGTTTATGTTCGACGAGGCGCTTGGCCTTTTCGAGCACCATTTCGGCGACCTGGACGTGGCGCGTCGCCTGCTCGTCAAAAGTAGAGGAGATGACTTCGGCCTGGACCGTGCGCTCCATGTCGGTCACTTCCTCGGGCCGCTCATCGATGAGCAGCACGATCAGGTAGACTTCAGGGTGGTTCGCGGTGATGGCGTTGGCGATTTTCTGCAGGAGAATCGTCTTGCCTGTTTTAGGTGGGGAGACGACGAGTGCGCGCTGGCCTTTGCCTATCGGGCAGAACAGATTGATGATCCGCGTCGAAATTTCTTCGGTCGTGGTTTCGAGGTTGAGCTTTTGAGTGGGGTAGAGCGGTGTCAGGTTCTCAAAAGGAACGCGGTTCTGGGCGACCGACGGCTCATCAAAATTGATCTGCTCTATGCGCAGCATCGCGAAGAAGCGCTCGCCTTCTTTGGGGCTGCGGATCTGCCCGTACACCGTGTCGCCGGTCTTCAGGTTGAAGAGACGGATCTGGGAAGGCGAGATGTAGATATCGTCGGTTCCCGGTAAATAGGAGTTCTGGGGGGATCTCAAGAAACCATAGCCGTCGGGCAATATCTCCAGGGAGCCGTAGGCATATATTATGCCGCCATGCTCGGTATGTGCTTTTAAAATATTGAAGATGAGTTCCTGCTTTTTGAGAGTGATGAGCAAGTCATGATTTATGCCGTATTTCGCCCCCAGCTCCCTCAGTTCGACGATGCCCATCTTTGAGAGATCATTGATCGAAAGGCGAGCCCTTGTTTCATTCCTCTGCTCGGCACGGCTTTCAAGTTCGAGGCGCGAGGCCTCCGCAAACTTCTGATGCTGCCGGTCGTCGACAGGGAGCGAAGCGACCACGAATCCGTTGGGGGGCTGCGTCTCCGTGATTTCAGACTCCTCTGCCGACCCTGATGGGAGGGGTTCCTCTTCTATGGTTATCGGCTGCATAGACTTTTTTTTCAAACGGATTTTAGCTACGGGCCGTCGATTTTTATGGGATTGGCCTTTTGTGGAAGTACCGGGATGCAGGCCGTTTGTTGAGTTCGCAGTATCTTGCGCAAGTTCTTCGGAATGTCCGTCGAAAAGCGAACCATTCTGTTCACTGTGTTTCTCTTCGACTTGGCTTTGATTCATGTCTGTTTCCTCTTTCGATACCGTGGGATATTGATCGCCACTATTGAATATTTCTGTTTGGGATGAAGGTGATCTTTTTCTACGATAAACTGCCATCAAAAATCTCCGTGATATATGCAGTTAAAACGGGTCCGGACACACAACAACCCATAGATACTCTTGTAGGGATTTTTAGGCGGCGCATTGAATCGATTGGTATGGTTCTTCAACCTTGTGCGGCAACCAGCGCCGCTATGGTCTTTCATTCAATATAGTAAGGCAATGAAACGATGTCAATGCTCCTGGTCTCTTACATAATTGGTTGAAGAAATTTCTGTCATTTCGATGTTGCCCTCGAACTTTGCGCCTTCAATAATGCGTATGTGTGCGGCCTTGATATCTGCTCGAACATTGGCATTTGGCAAAATGACTATGGTGTCGGCCGCGTTCATAGAACCAGTAAAGCGCCCGGCTATCAACGCTTTCTGTACTGTGCAGAAGTTTGTTTCTATATCAGCATTGCGGTCGATCCGAATGAAGGTACCCTCCAAAGATCCACAGAGGGCACAGCGTAAATCTAGGGGCAGGTTCGAACGTAGTTTCCCGTTCAGTGAAACCGCCGGACCAATATAGGTTGCGTATGGCTCAGGCGGTTCAAAATTTAGTCTTTTCATAACTGTCACTGAAGGCCGTTCGTTTAAACAGCCTTCAATACTGCACAATCAGCGACCCATCAGTCTCTCTTTCTAAACGATTTCGGAATGCGGGTGGTATCCATTTCCCACGCAGCTTTTTTGAGCTCTCTGCCTGGCCTGAATGTAGCAACACCGTGATCCGACACAGAGACAATCTCCCCTGTCTTGGGATTCCTTGCCTTGGATCTGCCTTTTCTGAGCTTCACCTCAAACGTGCCGAAGCCCCTCAGCTCGACAATTTTGCCCTCAAGAATTGCGCTTTTGATTTCTGAAAACAGACCGTCGATAAGCTCGTGGATTTCCTTGCGGGTCGTTCGACTTGACGGCGACAGCGATTCGTACAGCGCATCTATCAGCTCGGCTTTTGTCAGTTTTTCGGCCATACCGTTCTCTGCTCCTTCCTAAAACTACCGGACTATATTCCGGTTGATCTTAGCCTAGTCTATTAACAAGCTTCTGCATGCGGGATTTTTTCCTCGCTGCAGCATTTTTCTTTACGATGCCCTTTCGTGCAGCTGAATCAATTCGTTTGGTCATCTCAAGGAGAGCCTCTTTTGCGGCGGCTGTATCCTTTTTTTCAGACGCTACGACAACTTTCTTTGCTGCGGTTCTTATTGCAGTTTTCGCGCTTTTATTGGCAAGCCTGCGCTTCTCATTCTGCCTTTGACGCTTTTCAGCTGACAAATTCCTTGCGCTCAATGGAATTCCTCCGGATAAATATAGTGAATACTAACCTTGGTTCGATCGAAATGCTACACAAAACTAGCAGATACTCCACATCAATGTCAATACTTATTGGGGGTAATTGCAATATGAGATGAAATACGGTAAAGATTTATAACGATGTTTGTCAATGCCGCAATAGTCTTTTTAGCTCTTTCAGCACTGTTCGCGCTCGAATTTGTGCTTGTGGTGAGGTATATTTTTACGCCAAAACAATCTCGCGACCATCTCTGTGCGGCCTACGAACAAATTGGAGCAAAGATTATTTTTAAGCTGTTCAGAGTCTTCCGTGGGTTCAGGATTACCGTTTTGAATCCGAAAAAGCTGCAAATACCCCATCATTGCCTCGTTATTTCCAATCACCAGAGTCTTTTGGATATTCTCGTCCTTATTAGGTTGCTAGGAATAGAGAGAAAGCCTCGCTTCGTGGCCAAGAAGGAGCTCCAATACGGTGTTCCGCTTGTAAGTTTTACTTTGAGGAAAGGAGGCCACTGCCTTATAAGGCGGCATGGTGCACCTATCGAAACGATGCGGGCAGTGTCGAAAATGGCGCAGGGCTGCATGAAAGAGCGGACCTGCCCTGTTGTTTTTCCCGAAGGGAAAAGGTCCAGAGATGGTGGGCTGGGTGTATTTCATTCGGCAGGTATAAGAAAAATACTCGATGTGGAGTCTATTCCAGTCACGGCGATTGCAATTGATGGAGGATGGCGAGTCGCCACAGTACGGGGTATTCTTAGAAGATTCGGAAAAGAGCCGTATATTGCCGAGATTGTGAAAGTCTATAATGCGCCTCATGGCAAGCATGAAATTGAAGAAATGCTCAATGATGCTCGCGTACAGATCGACAGATGCATCGATACGCTGCGCAGGAGATAGGAGATGTCCTGTGGGGGTTATCTTTCTTGTAGATACACAGCGTGAATGAAAAAGCCCTTGGAAAACTGTTCCAAGGGCTTTTTGCTCATTTCTTTTCTCTCATTTAAAGTCGCTTGGACGCCGCTCAACCCTTTTGCATTTCTCACATTCAGCCACATTTTTAACTCTGCCATTTTCGAAAATGGTCTTCATCTTAATTTCACCGCCGCACGGACAGTAAAAGCGATGGGTCGAGGTAGTCGTGCGTGCGTTTTTGGAAATCTGTGCCATGACAACTCCTTTTGTTACAGAAAACAACCGCGACAAGAATATAGAAATCGGATCGAAAAGTCAATTCATAAAAAATGCCGCCGGATAAGGAGGGATATCCGGCGGCCGATACAATGGAGGCTGCATGAAGAAGCTGCGCTCACTTGCTCTCGTCGTTAATTATAATAGAAAATTGGTCGTCAGGTTACAATTTTGCGATAAAATTTTCATTTTTTTTGAAGATTACGTCCAAAAGTTTTTCGGACATATCCCAAGAGGCCTATCCGGTCGCGTTTTGTCTGGCTTTTAAAGCTTTCAGCCGCCTCTTCAATTTCGACGAAACGGCCGAATCTGCGTTTTAACTCATCCCAGTGCGCGACAAGAAAGAGATAGAGATCCGAGACTGTGCGCCCGGAGAAAAGCGAGAGAAGATTTTCCGCATCTATGGACTGACAGATGGGTTGATATACATTTTCATGCCATGAAAAGAGGGCTTGATGGAAGGGAATCTCCTCAGACATATTCTGATTCAGAAAGTATTTGTGAACGAGCACATGTTCTCTGATGGTGTCGTATCTCCCCGGCTCGCTGAAATCGAGGTCGTCGGTACCCACGACTTTAGGGTAGTTCGTTTCTCCATAGAATCGCGCCTTTTCATATTCGATGACTGCCCGCTTGATATCTTGAATCGACATGTCTGGATCGAGATGTATCTCGGATTTAAGCGAAATGATTTCGGCATCGATGAATTCCTGGCCCTTTGCGCGCGCCACCGATACCCTGTGATTGCCATCGCGGACAAAATACACGCCGCCCATTTCATACAGAATTACAGGCGGAAGAATTACCTCTTTATACTGAAGCTCATCGATTCCGGTCCAGCGGGCTTTGAGATGTTCTTTTTTGGGGAAAAAGAAGCGATTGAAATCCCTGTACCGCCCTTCGCTCCCCGCGATTTTCTCGAGAGGTACTGAAGTAACTCCACGATATGTCTCACTCTGGGGCCTGATCAGCTGTTTGGCCTGATCGAAAGGCATCAGCTCAGAGAATGAAGGCCTCAGCATTCTGTATATGCTTGAGGCAAAGGCTTTTGTCTTTGCCTTATAAAAGTCCTGTTCGGCTTGCGTCCGAAAATCATCCGGCATTGTCATCCTCCTTCGGCAGGGTGATTACCCGATGTCCATAGACATTTACCACGGATGTGCCAAAATAATTCATTTCGCGGAGGGCTTGCAGGTCATAGAGATGCACGTGACCGTGGACGAAATAATAGGGCCTTGCCAGTCGTATAAGCCATCGATAGGCCGAAAACCCTATATGCGCGGGGTCTCCGCCGTCGTGGATACGCCGGGGAGGGGCGTGGGCGAGAATGATGTCGACGGACCTCCCGAAGAAAAGGCGTCTCATCAAGAGCCTGGGAAGCATCCGGATGATTCGGAAGGTCATCCACAGATCGGTGTATTGGTTCTGTCCATTATTGTAGCGGATGGAGCCGGGAAGGCCGAGCACATAGACGCCGCTTTCTTTTTTTATGGTGAAATGATTTCGGCCAAGGCCTCCTCGCGGTTCGCTGGAATATTGCATAGTCCCGCAGCACTCGAGAGGTATGTCACTTCTATCGTGATTCCCCGCAACCGAGATGAGCGGTTTGTTGAGCATACTTGCGATGTATTCGAGGTATTCATTGGGAAGGTCCCCCGCCGAAAGCACAAGGTCGATGTCGGGAAAACGTTCGCAGATCTGGGCACTGTAGACGAGTAGATCGACTTCATCGGCGACACAGAGTATGCGGAGAGGCCTTTTCATTCAATGATTCTCCCAAACATCGCGTAAAGTTTTTCTTTTGAGATCGAGATGAAAATGGGGCGGCCATGGGGACATCGGGGTTCTGGAAGCGCCAGGGCATCGGCGATGAGCCTTTCAGCCGAGGATTGATCGAGAATGTCTCCATCTTTTATCGCTGCCTTGCATGAGAGGCTGGCGGCGATGGCATCGATGGGAGTTGCGTCAGAAGCAGGTTGCGACAGCCACTCGACGAGTGCTTCGAGCGCCTGGGACGCTGCGATCGCCGGGACAGCCTCGACAATCCACGTGCCCGTCTCTTCTATTATCCTGTACCCGATATAATCAAGATTTTGTTCGGATTCCTTCAGATAGTGTTCGTTTTCATGCGGTTCGAGCACATAAGGCACGAGAAGCGACTGACTTTCTCCTTTCTTCGATTTGATTCTGTCGTAGAGAATACGTTCGTGTGCAGCATGCTGATCGAGAATAAAGAGAGTATCCCCCAGCTCGAAGATTAAGAAAGGTCCAGGTCCCCTCCCAATATATCGGGGAGAAGACAGATGGCCCAGCTTTACCTTCTGCCAAAAATCGGCCGGAAGCGGGGAATTATCCTGACGTAGGTTTGTACTCTGAAAAGACATATTGAGTGCCGCACCATGTACCCAATTGTTCGATTGTTCCCCCACCACCGACGGCTGAGCCTTGTCGAATATCGGAGAAAACGGTGTCTCTTCAGGCGTAAACGTGATTTCTCCAAATGCCGGCGAGTTTGTCTCCAATGCCTGGGTAGCCCCCTTATACCGTGCATTCAATTCATTTGACAGCATGGTTTGGACCGATGCCCGAACCTCGGCCGGATTTTTTAGCCGCACCTCCTTCTTTGCAGGGTGGATGTTGAAGTCTGCACGCGAAGGCTCTATCTCCAAGAACAGAAAGGCAATCGCATGGGCGCCACCGGGGAGGTATTTCCCAAATTCATATTCCATGAGATTGGTCAGGCCCCATTCGGGCACTTTCCTTCTGTTCACGAATATCTGCAGGAATTTGCGGTCTCTTCTGTAGGATGAAATATCGGCATAGACGAGGTCCAGCTCCATATCGTCCGTTTTGAAAGAAGTATCGAACATATGAATGTGGGAGAGCTCCGGATAGCAGTGTACAATCCGGTCCTTTTGGGAGCTTGGCAGTATCACATCCAGGTCGTTCGATGATTTCCAGCGGAAGGTGATGTCGGGGTGCGAGAGCGCGCGTTCGATAAATGTCGTTCTACACAAGAGCGCTTCGCTCTGGGGCCTTTTTAAAAATTGTTTGCGCGCGGGATAGGACTCGAAAAGTCCCCGCATGGTAACGCGGGTACCTTCTTTGCAGGGAAAAGATCCGATAATGGGTTCCTGAAGGGGCGAGCCCGTGAGACGCCAGCCTTCATCCGTGCCGCGGAATCTGCTCGCGATTTCCAAGCGCCCGACGGCGGCGATGGATGCCAAAGCCTCACCGCGGAACCCAAGCGTCTTTGCCCGTAGAATGTCATCGGGCTCGTAGATTTTTGAGGTCGCATGTTCTCTGATTGAAAGCGCGAGATCTTCTCTCGACATGCCGTAGCCATCGTCCGAGACGGTGATCTCTTCGATGCCTCCCTGAATGATCGAGACAGAGATGTCTCGGGCGTCGGCGTCGATGGCATTGTCGAGGAGCTCGCGAAGCGCGGAGGCGGGTCTGTCGATGACCTCTCCCGCGGCAATACGGCGGGAAGTCTCTGGCGGTAGAATTCGGATTTTTCCCATCATTGGTATGATAATGGTTTCGAATGAAAAAACAAAGGCCGCGCCCTGTTCAAGAGCGCGGCCGAAACAGACCGGCGATGGAGCGTGAGCATGCAGGCGGCTTGCCCGCACAAGGAACGTTACAGCTCGAATCCGACCGAGAGGCTTGAAACCACATCGAAATTGTCTTTCGTCGGGTTCCAGGAATACGCATAGTCCATCGAGACGACCGCAGCGCCAGCCTTGTAGCTTATGGTTGTTCCGATAGAAGCATCTTCCAGATCGATGAGATCGGCGAAAACGTCACCGCTCTTTTTGCCGAGGAAGAACTTCTCATACCGGGCCGCGATGCTCACGTTGGGGATGAGGCCGCGGGCGAGATTGAGCGTGCCGAGCACATGGGGATATTCGGCGGGGTTGTCGGTTCCTGGGGCAGGAGGCAGCGCTCCGAAAGGCGCATCGAGTGTCGCCCTGAAACTCAGCGTAGACTTGAAGAGATCGAAGCCGAGCGACGCGAGCCAGCTTGGATTAAAATCGGTCCCGGCGGAAGTAGTTTCTATATACACAAAACGGTCAGCCCGATAGAGATCATAGTTCGCGTCAAAATATGAGGAGATAAAACCATCCTGGAAATATCTGAACTGGGCCCCATACGAGACGATGCGCAGGACCTTGCCTCGGATTCCCGTGATCGCGCCCATAGACTTGTTCTTTTCCCGCGCGCCTTCCGCGAAAGTCGTGAGCGAGAAGACATTGCTTTGGATGACAGGCAGGGTAATGTCTGCCCCGACTTCATAGACAAATCGATCTGCGGCCAATGGTACTGCGGATTCGTAGCTCGTACCATATGTGACGTCATCGATATACAGATAGGGATTTCTGTCGTATACGCCGATCGCGCCCACCTGCAGTTTCCCGAGCACGCTCTTCTCCATAAAGGCAAGGGGCCTGAAATATACCCGGCCACCAATGACATCGAGTTTTGTGACATTGCCTGTCAGCGCCTCAATACCGACGTAGGGAAAGCCGAAAAGACCGCCATCGACACCAAATTGCATGCCGAAGATGCGCCGCTGGGGCAAGAAGCGCATGTTCGAGTAATTATCGACGATGAGCCCATTGCCGAGGGTGAAGTCAGAGATGGAGCCCATCTTGATGTAGAATGGGTCCTCCCATTGATATCCATAGCGGATATAGAGAATTTTTGGCAAATATACATCGAAGATGGTCTGGCCGCTCTGTGGTACCCAGTCGGGCTCGTAGAGCTCGAAGGCTGTGGTCCCGCTCGTCGCAAGCTTGAATCGGACCATCAGATCGAGCCCGACGCCGAATTTTCCTATGGAGAACTCGGGCTGCAAGGCCAGCTTGGACCAGCTCTCCATCGCTGTGGGATCGTTTGGATTAGGCAGAAGGTCTGTGCCCAGTCCCGCGGCAAAATTGAATCCCGCCCCGGCATTGCCCTGGGCAAAAACAGGGAGAGCGACGACGAACAGTGCGAGCAACAGCATCACTTTTTTCACAGTAAGCCTCCTTCCTCTTTCTATACCGTGAACATTATACTATATCTTTAAGCTAATAACACCTTAAAAATGAATATTAGGCAATAAGGGGAGTCGTCATGGAGTTTTTTTGCCGCATCGAACAACGAATCGAAGGAATGGACACAGTACTCTGCATCGGCCTCGACCCTGCCTTTTCAGAGGCGGAGTTGGAAATGCGTGGCAGAGCTGGCTGTGCACACCTTGCTCTTGACCGCAATCTCCATATTATAGAGGCCACATCCCCTTACGCCGCGGCGTTTAAGCCCAATATTGCTTTCTATGAAGCGCTTGGTGAGCCAGGAATGGTCGCCCTCAGGAAGACAGTGAGTGCTATACCCGATGATATCCCCGTCATCATTGACGCAAAACGAGGGGATATTTCAAATACGGCGGAAGCCTATGCACAGGCGCTTTTTGGAGAACTCGGTGCGGATGCCGTCACTCTGAGCCCGTATATGGGGCTCGACACCCTTGGCCCGTTTTTAAAATGGGAAGAAAAAGGTGTTTTTGTCCTGTGCCGCACGAGCAATCCAGGCGCGGGTCTTTTGCAGGATATCCTCGTGAATGGAAGGCCTCTCTATCTGGAATTGGCGCAACAGTGCGCCGCGCTGCCCAAGCAAGTCGGGCTGGTCGTCGCCGGGAACGATCTCGAGGCTTTGCAAAGCGTCAGACAAGCCGCCCCTTTAGCCTGGTTTTTGAGCCCTGGAGTTGGCGCTCAAGGGGGACGGGCCGATCGAGCCTTTGCCTTGGGCGCTCGGGACGATGGCAAGGGAATTCTGGTCGTCGTCGCACGAGCGATAGCCGATGCTTCCAAGCCTTCGGACGCTGCCCGCGAACTGCGGGATGTGATGAGAAGGGCCCGCGATGTCCAAATGACGGTAAAAAAAACGCCTCGGGTAGACGCTGAAAACGGTGATCTATCAGCGCTTAAGTGCGATTTTGTAAATGCTCTTCTCTCTACGGGCTGTTTCAGGCTGGGAGAATTCACTCTCAAGAGCGGCAGGAGAAGTCCATTTTATATCGATCTTCGACGGCTCGTTGCAGATCCTGCCGCGATGAAGATAGCGGGCAAGGCGTATGCTTTTCTTGCTTCGAAGTGTACGTATGACAGCATTGCCGGGATACCTGCCGCGGGACTGCCACTTGCGACAGCCGCATCGCTCGAAACCGGGAAACCGATGATCTGGCCGCGAATGCCTGTAAAAGAGCATGGAACCGGGAATCGCATTGAGGGGAACTACGCCGCTGGTGAATGCGCTCTTTTGCTCGATGACCTCATCACCACCGGCGCGAGTAAAATCGAGGCGATCCAGATACTGAGGTCGGAAGGGCTTTTGGTGAATGATTTGGTTGTTTTGATTGAGCGGGGGAAGGAAGGAAGACTCGATATGGAGGAGGCCGGGGTAAGGCTTCATGCGTTTATCCATGTCCTTGAGCTCTTCGATGTGCTCAGACAGAGCGGTAGAATAGGCCGGCAACAATACCAAATGCTGGTAGAATTCACCGGGAGCACTTAGCGCCCCACTTCTTTTTATGCGCCCAACTCCTGTATGCGCGTAAAAGAGTACCGGTTTAGGCGCTATTTCCGTCTTAGGGCAGAGAGGTCCGAGCTGAGAGATCCGGCAGATACCTGGATTTTGCGTACTCAACAATGGTCCGCTCCATGCCCAACCAAAAATTCCCCGCATCACAGCATTCATACTTCGGGCATGGCTTCTTTGTATTTTTCTGGAACGCACAGGGGACTATTTCCAGAGACTCCCCAACTGCAAACAGAATATCATATGCCGAAATCTCTTCTGCTTTCTTGCCCAGGGAAAAGCCTCCCCCAGGCCCGCGGAAAGCCTTGACAATACCCGCTTTTCTTAACTTATAAAAAATCTGTTGAAGGAATTCAGGAGACAGACCCTCGATTTGTGCTATCTTCTGCAAAGATACAGGCTTTTGTTCGCTTGAAAGTTCTGCAAGTGTTAGAATTGCCTTGAGGGCGTAAAGTCCACGTGTTGTCATACGCATTCTGTAAACCTCTTTTTCAATTTTTTAAGAAAACTTTAATGAGTAAATTTTACCATCATGGAGTAAACCGTGCAACTAAAAACTCATATTGTTTCAATAAAAAAAGAAGCGGCCCCCTGAGAGGTCGCAGAGGAATGCCCGTCAATTTCCAATAACTGTATGTTTTGTAAGGAAATTTTATGTTTTTCAAGGATTGATACAAGAGCCTCCTGTAAACTGGAGCGGACCGTCATCACGAGTCCATCCACAAGAGTCACGTCGAGGATAGCCTTGAGAAACTTAAAGTGTCCTCTGTTTCTTTCAAGTTCGAGAGGACCCACTTCATCGATGATGCAGAGCCTTTTGAGTCGAGTCGACTGGCCGAGGGCTTGAATGGAACTCTCTCTTATCCGGGCAAATGCTTCGGGATAAAATGTAAAAGGGATATTTTCCCTGTTTTTGGGGCGCTCGGCGGCGAGATATATGGTACCGCGTGCGAGATCGAGAAGCTGAATGCGATATGGTACCATGTCATCACCACGCTCCGAAAGCTCAAGGCAGCCCTCACAGAGGATATTGCGTGTTTTTGCGGCATGAAAAACAGACATGCAAAGCGAGGTCTTGCCAGCTCCCAGAGCCCCTGAAATGACAAGGATGTGCATATCGGAAATATTTGCTGCAGCGATTAGGGTGCCAGTTTTGCTCTGGTGCGCATCATGACCGACAATATTGCATAGCCGGAGGAGAGGTCTTCACGCTGTACAAGAACATCTTCAGGCACCTTGAGTTTCACATTGGTAAAGTTCCAGATCGCGCGAATGCCCGCGGCGACAATCGCATCACAGCTCGACTGGGCATAGGGCGACGGTACCGTAAGAATCGCCAATGTTATGTTCATTCTTTCGATAACCTCTTTAAGCTCTTCCATTCCGTAGACCTGTACCTGATGGATAGAGTGCTTCACTTTCGAGAGATCGTTGTCAAATGCAGCTACGATGTGCAGGCCATGATTTCTGAATTCCTGATAGCCTGTCAGCGCCGATCCAAGGTTGCCCGCTCCTACAATCGCCGCTTTTTGCTCGACGTCCCATGCCAGATAATGCTCGATGGCCGCTATAAGCTGCTCCACGGGGTAGCCCTTTTTGGGTTTTCCCACAATGCCGGTAATAGCAAGGTCTTTCCTGACCTGTATCGGTTCAAGGTTGAGCTCATTCGCGATCCATGTACCTGAAATGTAGGGATCTCCCGTTCTCTGGAAAGTCCTAATGATATGGAGATATGAAGGCAATCGACGGATTGATGGTGCATAGCTCAGTTTCGTTTTCATGGGCGTATCGTCTCCTTTGACAGGTTGTATGAATAATTCTATATATAGCGTATGCAGACATATCGATAAAAGTCAAGCGATTAGATAAACCCCTGATACTACATCGCGGGGAGACTAAAAGAAAGGCGCTGAGGAAAAGGAGGTAAACCTCAGCGCCGCCCCTCATGGGAAAATGACAAAATATCGGCATGCAAACCTGCCGCTTTTTAAATTTTATTATATCACAAAAGTATAGAATATGCAACTTACAAGTTGTTTTTTGTGAATTTATGCATATAGGGGGTTGACGGTAATTAGTTTTTGTATATGCAAAAACATCAGTCCCACCACATTCTTCCAAAAAAGTCCGGATGAATCGAAGAACCGGCATGGCGGATCGAGCATGCGGTCTTTACCTGACCAAAAAGAGGGGAGAGGCGGTGTAAGAATAATTCGAGGGTCCGTCCGCCCGCGACGTCCTCATCATAGAGGATTACATTTTTGCCGCGAAAATCGAAAAGCCATGCCTGGTCCGAAAGACTTATGATTGGCTCTTCGTCATGGCGCTTGAACATTGAGAATCGGACGAAGTATAGCGGAACGTCCAGCAATCCCGACAGAACGAGTGCGGGCATTATCGAGCCGTGCGCAGCCGCGACGAGCAGGCTGGGCTGATAGCCTTTTTTTATTTTTTCTGCAAGGGCCGACAGGAGAGATGGCTGCGAGCCGAGCCATGTATAGTGGTCTTGCGCCGCGGTGTATACGAACGAAGAGACGGAAGCGGGAACCCCCGCGAGGAGGCGGTTCAAATTTTGCACTGCATCCGGCGCAAAGCGGCAGCAGTCACGGGCGACATCTATAGCCCTCCAATAGAGCTCGCTTGCTCGCTGTATCTCTCCTAACGAATGGCTGATTCGATACTTACGCGCTTCTTTGAGTTCGTAGTAGACCGTCGGGTGAAGGGGGAGTCCATGCTCGACGCAGATTTTATAGTTTAGAAGTACATTGACAACAGACGGGGCAAGCACATAAAGGCGAATCGCCTTGTCGAGGAGGAGCCTGGACTGTTCCGGCGCCAGAGTGTTCAGGGGATCTTCTGTGGATACGAGATCCGACATGAGGTCAGCGATAGTGGATATGATGGTTTGAAAAGGCATCGAACAGTTCATCTGCTCCGGAGGAGATTCCCAGTCGGCCCATTCAAGAATTTGCATGAATTTCAAAAGCGATGACATAATGTAAATGTATGGTAGACTAGAACGGGGCACAAGTCTTGAAGGAAAAAACGGATGGGACAAAGCAGGGTTAACCAACAATTTGCGCACTGGCCGAGACTCCCGATCACCGCAGCCATTCTCAACGGCGGTAAGGCCCGCCGTTTTGGGGGCAGGGATAAGCAGATGCTGGAAATTCAGGGTATGCCCATCGGTCTTGCCCTCGCCTCGATATTGAATGAGGCCGCTCGAGAGGTTCTGATAGTCGGCAAACCACACTCAATGTACGTACCGCTGGGAATTCGGCAGTATGAAGATGATGTGAAAGGGAAAGGGCCTGTCGCCGCCCTTTTTTCGGCGTTACGGCACGCTGCCGAGGAGTGGGTGTTTCTCTGCGCGGTGGATACGCCCTTTGTGTCTCCTCGGCTGATGGGGCGTCTCTACTCGAGGGCGAGGGAGCGGGATGCCGACATCGTGCTCTGCGAGAGCGGCGGCCTGGTGCAGCCATTTTCCGCCCTGTATAGAAAAAGCCTCGCCATGGAACTCGCGCGGTGCGTGCAGGCCAATCCGTCGGCATCCTTTCGGCAGTTTATCATGACGCAGCGTCATGACATCGTCCGCGAGCAGGAAGTGGCGGCGCTCTGCGACCCAGCTTTGGTGTTTTTGAATATCAATGATCCCGCCTCTTTCGAGACGGCACTCAGAAAAGCAGCGTGCCATGGACTATTTCACGATACTCAAGTATAGTGTAAAAACATTATTCAGGAGGGGAGTATGTTTGGCAGAATAGGCCCTATGGAGCTGATCCTCATACTTGTTATCGCGCTGATCATCTTTGGCCCGAAAAAACTACCTGAGATTGGCAAGGCGATCGGCGACGCCTTTAAGGCGTTCAAGAAAACCCAAGAGGACGTCTCGAAGGAAGTAGATAAGGTCACTTCCGATACCCCGGCAAAATCGAGTGAGCCCAAAGAGGCTGTCCAGAAGGACGCAGAACAAGGCGAAGCCATAAAGAGCTGATGTCCTTCAATTAGCAATGACATATCTTGAACATTTGACGGAACTCAGAAAGCGTCTTCTGATCGCTCTCGCCGTCTTTCTGGGATTTTCGATTCTCTGTTTCGGCTGGTCCAAGGGGCTCGCCACTTTTCTTGTGTCTCCCGTGCAGCCGGTTGAGTTTGTTTTTCTGTCGCCACCGGATTTGTTCATGACATATCTTTCGCTCTCGCTGTACGCGGGCTTTGTGCTGAGCCTGCCCATAATTTTATACGAGATCGGAATGTTTATCTGGCCCGGCCTGGAGAAAAAGGAGCGAACGGTCATATTTCTGTCTCTGCTGCTGGGCGCGCTGCTTTTTCTCGCCGGCGCGGCGTTCGGATTTTTTGTCATGCTGCCTTATATGCTGAAGTTTTTCCTCGGTTTTGGCACCGAGGGGATTAAGCCAATGATCTCCATCCGGGATTATCTCAATTTTGTGGGACAGATTGTGCTCTCATTTGGCATAGCGTTCGAATTGCCCGTGGTGAGCACCGCTCTCGCGGGCCTTGGGGTGATCAATGCCGCTCAGCTGAAATCAGCTCGGAAGATTGCCATACTCGTGATTTTTATTGTCGCTGCGATACTCACACCACCCGATGTTGTATCTCAGCTTCTTCTTGCACTGCCGTTGCTTCTGCTCTTCGAAATCTCCATTGTGTTGGCCTCATTCGTGGAGAAAAAATCAAAGGCCAAAGTTCAAGAGGCGATTTGATTTTTGTAAATATAGCCTTATAATATAATGAATAATATATACTGGAGGCAGTATGGACAAGCCTTTGGTTGAATGTGTGCCGAATTTTTCTGAAGGCAGGGATCGCGCAAAAATCGAGGCGATTGCAAATGCCATACGATCCATCCCCGATGTCGCTCTGCTCGATGTGGATCCGGGGTATGATACGAACCGGACGGTATATACGTTTGTGGGGGCTCCGGAGCCAGTGAAACAGGCCGCCCTCGCCGCGGCGCGGACGGCGCGTGAAGTAATCGACATGAAGACCCACCATGGGGCTCATCCCCGGATTGGCGCGCTCGATGTGTGCCCCTTTGTGCCGGTTTCGGGCGTCTCCATGGCGGAATGCGTGCGGCTGTCAAAGGATTTCGGCGAGCGACTCGCCGAAGAATTCAAGGTCCCCGTGTTTTTATATGAGAGCTCCGCGTCGCGCCCTGAGCGCCAAAGCCTCGCCTATATTCGGGCTGGCGAGTATGAAGGGCTTGAGAATAAATTGTCCGATCCCGGCTGGCGGCCGGACTATGGGCCCGCACGGTTTGACGCGCGGTGGGGCGCCACGGTGACGGGCGCGAGGGAATTTCTCATAGCATACAATATCAATCTCAATACAAAGGATAAAAAGCTCGCGCACGATATCGCGTTGAGCATTCGGGAAGCCGGGCGCAGCACAAAGGACCTTGAAGGCAATGTGGTGAGAGTGCCAGGACGCCTTCGGTCCGTCCGCGCGATTGGATGGTACATAGACGCGTATCAGTGCGCCCAGGTTTCTGTCAACCTGCTCGACTTCCACGAGACGCCCCTGTACTCGGTATTCGATACCGTAAAAGAGGAAGCCGAGGCCCGGGGGCTCTACATAACAGGCTCAGAGCTCATAGGGCTTATTCCTCTCGAAGCGATACGGGCCTGTGGCTGGTATTACCGCAAGAAGATGGGCAAGAGTCCGGCGCTTCCGGATCGCGAGCTGGTGGATCTGGCCGTCCAGACGCTCGGTTTGAAGTCCGTCCAGCCTTTTGAGTCAAATAAAAAGATTGTCGAATGGGCTATCGGAAGGGCGAAGCCCCTTGTTTCGATGGACCTTCGCTTTTTTGTCGATACGGTCTCTTCTGATTCGCCGGCGCCTGGCGGAGGGTCGGTGGCGGCTCTCGCGGGAGCTCTGGGAGCGGCCCTTGCCGCGATGGACGCGAACCTGACCGTGGGCAAGAAGGGGTATGAGAGCGTCTATGAGTCGCTCTCCGCGCTTGGCGCCAGGGCCCAGGACTTGAAGGGTGCGCTGCTGGACCTTGTGGATGAAGACACCGTCGCTTTCAACGGCGTCATGGAAGCTATGAGGCTTCCCAAATCGTCCGACGCTGAAAAGATCGCCAGAGGCGCCGCGATCGAAGCGGCGGGGAAGTACGCAGCCCGGGTCCCCTTGAGGACGGCGGAACGCTGCCTTGAAGCGATGCAGTTGTGCGAGGATGCCATAAGATCGGGAAACGTGAATTCGGTGACTGACGCTGCGTCCGGGTGCACCATAGCCCACGCAGGCCTGACGAGCGCGCTCATGAACGTGCGCGTCAATGTCCGGACGCTTACCGATGAACCGTTCAAGGCGGCGATGCTCCGCGATTGCGAAGCCCTTGAAAATCAGGCATCGAAAGTCAGACTTGAGATGGACGCGGCAGTATCGGATGTTTTCAACAACTGATACCATCCCCGGACAATTCGCGCCTGGGTTTTTAGCGTCTCATGGCGGGTAAATAATTATGCAAAAAAGTATTGACCAAGAGGCTAAGGCATACTATACCTTGCGTTGAATTCTTGTGATCCAAGGAGCCTCTGGGATGAAAGGCGCTGATGTTGACATCTTGGGTGTTTCGAAGTTTTTTGGCTCTTTCCAGGCGCTGCAAAAAGTGAGCCTTTCAATCTCGAAAGGGGAGTTTTTTTCTCTTCTGGGACCTTCAGGCTGTGGAAAGACCACGGTCCTCCGTTTAATAGGGGGCTTCGAAGACCCAGACGGCGGTTCCATCGCCATAGAGGGCAAGAACGTCGTGGGCCTTCCCCCGGACAAACGGCACTGCAACACCGTATTTCAGAGCTATGCCCTTTTCCCTCATCTCAGTGTTTTCGAGAACGTGGCCTTTCCGCTGCGGATACGGAAGACACCACAGCAGCTCGTGCGCGAGAAAGTCATGCATTACCTCTCGCTTGTGCAGCTCGAAATGCATGTCAACAAGAAGCCCTCACAACTCTCGGGCGGACAGCGGCAGCGCGTGGCGATTGCCCGGGCGCTCATCAACGAACCTTCGATTCTGCTTCTCGACGAGCCATTGTCCGCCCTCGACGCCAAGCTCAGACAGCACATGCTCATGGAGCTGGACGCGATTCACGACAAGGTCGGCATAACGTTCATCTACGTGACGCACGATCAGCAGGAAGCGCTCTCGGTGTCGGACCGCATCGCCGTGATGAACATGGGCGAGGTGTTGCAGATTGGCACGCCCCGGCAGATCTATGAAAATCCGGCGACTGAATTTGTCGCTCGCTTTATCGGCGAAACCAACGTCTTCAACCTGAAGATCGTATCTATTGATGGTATTAAAATATATGGGGAAACAGACGGGCTCGGCCCGATGTTTGTCGACGATGAGACCGATGCCAGGCCGGGAGAGACCGTGCTCGCGACCATAAGGCCGGAGAAGATCCGCATATCGACGGACATTCCCAACACAAGCGGAGGGCGTATCAATATACTCCATGGGTATGTGGCCGAGCCCATATACTCAGGCTTCCAGACAAAGTATGTCGTGCAGCTCGATACGGGCGTGATGGTCACCGTGTACAGGCAGCACGCGAACTGGTCCGAAGGGATTCCCGATATCGAATGGAAGGATGAAGTCTATCTGTCATTCAGCGCGGCGGACATGGTGATCGTGGAGATGCGCGGACAATGAAAAAACAGATAGGACTCTTGTACTCGCTGCCGCAGATCGTATGGCTGTTTGTGTTCTTCGCCGCGCCTCTGTGCATAATCATCGCGTACTCATTCCTGAAGAAGGGGCTCTATGGAGGGGTCGAACCGCAGTTCAGCGTCGAGGCCTATACGGCGATGGCCAACCCCAACATTCTTCTTGTCACATGGCGCACGCTCAAGATGTCCGTCATCGCGACGGCGCTCACTATTCTTATTGCGCTGCCCTGCGGCTATAGCATCGCGCGCTCCAAGAATCAGGCGATCCGGCTGTTTCTGGTCATAGTCCCCTTCTGGACCAATTTCCTCGTGCGCATCTACGCGTGGATTGCCATTTTGGGAAATGAAGGCTTTCTGAATGACATCCTCCGTGCCCTGCACCTGACCACCGAGAGCGTCCAGTTCCTGTACAACCAGACAGCCGTCATCCTCGTCCTCGTATACATGTATCTGCCCTACGCGATCCTACCGCTTTTCTCGACAATCGATAAGTTCGATTTCACTCTTCTCGACGCGGCGAGAGATTTGGGCGCGAGCCGCTTCCAGTCATATCTGCGTGTTCTTCTGCCGAACATCAAGAGCGGGCTGGTGACGGCGGGACTTTTCACCTTCGTCCCGATCTTCGGGGCATATGCGGTTCCTCTCCTCGTAGGAGGCAAGGATTCTTACATGCTGGGCAACATCATCGCCGATCAGCTGACCAAGACACGCAACTGGCCGCTGGCCTCGTCCATTTCGATGACGGTGACCGTGCTCACCACCGGTCTCGTATTTTTCATCGCGATGCGGAAACCGCGCGAACAGGAACAGGTGTTCGATGCGGACCCCGCGTTCATGCAGACGGCTTCCGCCGGGAAAAGGTGATCTATGATGCACATACCGAGACGGCCAAAAGCACTGCGGATCGCCATGCTGTGGAGGGCGCGGCGCATGCTGCGAAAGGGTGGCGTCGCCGCGCGCAAGTTCATGCCGGCCCGTTCCTCCCTCTCCAACACGATTTACTGGGTGGTCATAGGATTCCTCTTCCTGCCCCTGTTCGTGCTCGTGTTTTATTCCTTCAATTCTGGAAGACAGACCACATGGCAGGGTTTTTCCTTCGTGTGGTACCAGAAACTGGTGATGGAGTCGCCCGAACTCTGGCGCGCTTTCTCCAATTCCATCATCATAGCCTTCGGCTCGGCCCTGATGTCGACGGCCATAGGCAGCCTGGCGGCGGTCGGGACCGCGCGCTATTCCTTCAAGCTCAAAAACTTTGTCTCCACCATGAGCTTTGTGCCGATGATTCTGCCCGAGATCGTCGTCGGCGTGTCGCTGCTCATCTTCTTCGCGGGCGTCGGTCTGAAGCTGGGGCTCCTCACGGTGTGGATCGCGCATACGACCTTCAATCTGCCCTTTGTGTATCTGCTGGTGTCGGCGAGGCTCGACGAGTCCGACCCGAGCATCGTGGAGGCCGCGAGGGACCTCGGCGCGAACGAAGTGCAGATACTTTTCCGCATCATTCTGCCGATGGCCCTGCCGGGCATATTGAGCGCCTTTCTGACCGCGGTTACGCTCTCGCTCGAGGACTTCGTGATCACCTTCTTCGTGACCGGCCCGGGCGGAACGACGCTCCCTCTCTATATCTATTCCATGATCCGGTTCGGGGTTTCGCCGGTCATCAATGCGCTGTCCGCGGTGATGGTCGCCGGGACCGTGCTTCTCGTATATCCGATGAGGAATTTCCTCAAAGTGTTCGCGGCGCGATGATTTTGCGCATACAAAGGAGGCTCAACATGGGAAAACTGCGGAAGGTTTTGTTGAATCTGTCCGGTCTTGCTCTCATCTGCGTGCTGCTCGTGCTGAGCGGCTGCGGAGGCGGCGGGCAGTCCAAGACCCTGTACATTTTCAACTGGACGTATTATACGCCGGATTCGGTCATCCAGAAATTCGAGAAGGAATACGGCGTCAAGGTCGTCTACGATACCTTCGCGTCCAACGAGGAGATGTTCGCCAAGCTGAAAGCGGGCGGCGCGAACTATGACATCACGTTCCCCTCCGGCGACTATGTGTCGATCATGATCAAGGAAGGCATGCTCGAAAAGATCGACAAGTCGAAGCTCAAGAACTTCGGGAATATCGACTCCAAGGTGCTCGAGCAGTGCGACTTCGACCCGGGAAACCAGTATTCCATACCCTATTATCTGGGAGCGGCCGGAGTGGCGGTCAACAAGACGAAGGTCCAGAACTACGACCACTCATGGTCTATCTTCGCGCGGAAAGATCTTGCGAACCACATGATCATGCTCGACGACATGCGTGAAGTGATGGGCGACGCGCTCAAGTATCTGGGTTATTCCGTGAACACGACCGACCAGAAGCAGATCGACGAGGCCCGCGACCTCATCAACAACGTATGGAAGCCCAATCTCCTCAAGTTCGACGCGGAGGCCTTCGCCAAGAGCTTCGCGGCCGGGGAAGTCTGGGTAGCCCAGGGCTACGCGGAGTCGATCTTCGCCGAAGTCGACAAATCGAATTGGGGGACGGTCGATTTCTTCATTCCCAAGGAGGGTGGGCCGAGCTATCTCGATTCCATGGTCATCCTCAAGGGCTCCAAGAACAAGGACCTCGCGCTGAAATTCATCGATTTCATCCACAGGCCCGAAATCTACGCCGAATTCTGCGACTATTTCGGCTTTCCCTCTACGGCCAACGTTCCCGCCAGAGCGCTTAAGAAGGGAGAGTCCTGGTATCGTCCCGAGGACCTCGTAAACTGCGAGCTGAAGAAGGACGTAGGCGCGGACCTCGAAAAATACAATGCCGCGTGGCAGACCATCCGCGTAGGCAAGTGAGCGGGACAATAAAAAGCTGCCGGCATTCCTCGCCGGCAGCTTTTTTAGCGCCGAATTTCGCGAATCTTCAATAGTTCGGCATGTCGTACAGGCCGCCCGCGTTGACGACCTTCGAGAATCCGAGCGATTTCAGTATTCTCGCCGCGTACGCCGAACGGGCCCCGGACGCGCAGTAGAGCACTACTGGCCTGTCCTTCTGGCCGATCTCATCCGCGCGCTGCGCGATTTCATTGACAGGAATGCAGATCGCGTTCGGATAATGTTCTTCCTCGAATTCCTCTTCCGTCCTCACGTCGACGACGGCCGCGCCGTTGCCGATGAGTGCTTCAATTGGGTTGAGCGCCATGATTCATTCTCCCTCTTCAATTATATCCTGAGCTTCCTTTATAAGCTTCAAGCTCGTGTAGCCGCCAGTGATATAGCGGACCTGATCCCTGGAATTCTGAACAAGCTGCCGGTAGGCGAGGTGTCCCTCAAATCCAGCCTTGGAGACGATGAGTGTCTGTCCTCGCGGGACGTCCTCCATCCTGTCGCGAAGCTCGTCGAGGGGGATGTGGACGCTGCCTCTGATGTGGCCGCTCAGGTATTCGGCGTAGGTGCGCACATCGAGGACGGTCGCCGCGCCCTGCAGGATGAGCGGCATGGCTTCCTGGACGGTGGCAAACTTAGAGAAGTCCCGCATGTCGTTGAGCGCGGCGAAGGTCGCCATCTGCATCGGATCGTTCGCGCTGGAGTAGGGTGGGGCATAGGCCAAGTCGAGCTCGGCGATATCCTCAAGTGAGAGCCCTGCGTGCACCGCGACCGCGAGCACGTCTATGCGCTTCTCCACTCCTTCCTTTCCAAAGGCCTGCGCCCCCAGAACTTTGCCGTCTGCCTTTCCATAGACTATTTTGAGGCTCAAATCTTCGGACCCGGGGTAGTAGGTCGCGTGGTGCGCCTTGTGGATGGTGACGGCCCGGGCCTCGATGCCGGCCACCCTTGCCGCCTTCTCCGAGAGCCCGGTCATCGAGAAGGTGTACTCCATCACCTTTACCACGGAAGTTCCCAGCGCCCCGGAGTATTTCATCGAGCCGCCGAGGGCGTTCGTGGCCGCGATGCGCCCTTGGCGGTTCGCGGGCCCCGCGAGCGGGACTCGCACTTTCGCGCCGTCGGGCAGGCGTACGACCTCGACCATGTCGCCTGCGGCATAGATGTCCGGGTCGCTTGTCCTCAGCTCCTCGTCGACGGCGAGGCCGTTCGCGGAGCCTATCGCGAGGTCCGCCTGTCTCGCCAGATCGAGATTCGGGCGGACGCCGACGGAAAGCAAAACGAGGTCCGCGGGAATCGTGCGGCCGTCGCTGAGCGTCGCCGCGCGGCCCTTCCAGTCTATGCTTACGACGGATTTGCCCGTGATAGTCCTTACTCCGTGCTCCGCGAGCGCCTGGGCGATCTGCGCGCCGAATTCCGGGTCGGCGGGCGGCATCACCTGATCCAGGAGCTCCACCACGGTGGTCGATATCCCGCGCTTGTTGAAGGCTTCGGCGGCTTCGAGGCCTATGAAGCCTCCGCCCACGACGACCGCCGACCCGGGGTTGTATTCTTTTATGAACGCCTCGATCCTGTCCGTGTCGGGGATGGTCCAAAGATTGAATACATTGGGACTGTCCAGCCCTTCGATCTGGGGCCTGATGGGGCTTCCTCCCAGGGCGAGGATGAGTTTGTCATAGGGAACCACGGATTCGCCATCTTCACCCCTCACACGCACTTGTTTATTTTGCCTGTCTATGCCGACAGCCTCGGTATTGAGCATGACATTGACCCTGTATCGTGCAAAGAAGCCCTCTGCCGTCTGAAGGATGAGGCGTCCCCTTTTCTGTATGTCCCCGGAGATTCGGTAGGGCAGTCCGCAGTTCGCGAAGGATACATAAGGCCCTTTCTCGAGGATGGTAATTTCGGCATTCTCGTCGATCCGGCGGGCCCGGGCCGCCGCGGTCGCTCCCGCCGCGACGCCTCCGATTATCACAAGCTTCATCATCACCTCCAATATATAATAAATTATATATAAATATTATTATATAGTCAAGGCCGAATATCCGTAGTACCAGAACGCAGACAGATTGTTATCTTTTCGACACTGGGGTACAACAGACACATGCATGACGTGTTCTCAGGACGATCCGTGGCCGGTGAGGCGGAACCGAACGAGCTCGCCAGGATTCGCGAACGGATTTTAGGCGACGGAAGGCCTCTCAAGGATTTATCCCAGAGCAATCCCACGAGGGTCGGGCTTTCCCGGGCTCCGGAACTCTTTTCGCTGGGAAATCCGGAGAACGCGATCTACGCTCCCGAACCGAAAGGCCTTCTTCATGCCCGGACAGCGCTTTCAGATCACCTCGCCCGAGAACAGAGGAAAACATCTCCCGAGAATCTGTTTCTGTGCGCCTCCACCTCGGAGGGATACTCATGGCTTTTCAAGCTTCTGTGCGACGCCGGCGATGCCGTGCTCATCCCCAAGCCGGGCTATCCCCTGTTCGAGCACCTCGCGGCGCTCGAACAGGTTCGCACCCTGGCGTATCCGCTCGAATACGCGCATGCTTCGGGCTGGCACATCGATGTGGCCGCGATGGAATTGATGCTCGCCTCTGGATATGGCGAGAGGATTAAGGCGCTCATCGTCATCAACCCCAACAATCCCACCGGCTCTTACATTCGGAAACGGGAGAGAGGCGCCATCCTTGCGCTGTGCGAGCGATACAGCCTCGCGCTCGTCGCCGACGAGGTGTTTTTCGATTTTCCTCTGAGCGAGGATGTGGAGCGGTACAGCTTTATCGGCGAAGACCGCGTGCTCACCTTCGTGCTCGACGGGCTCTCGAAGCGTCTGGGCATGCCCCAGATGAAGCTTGGATGGATAGCCGTCTCAGGTCCCGTGCTGGAAGTAGCGCGCGCGAAGAAGAGGCTTGAGCTCATCGCCGACACCTTCCTTTCGGCGGGGACGCCCGTCATGAATGCGCTGCCGGCCCTTCTCGCCGGGGAATCGGTATTCTTGCACGGGCTTCTGGTGCGGATACGGGAGAATTACTCGATATACCGCGGCATACTGGAAGGGCCGGGGAGCCCTCACCGGGTCCTCGCGTGCCAGGGAGGCTGGACCGCGCTGATCGAGAGCCCCGCGTTCCTCAAAGAAGAGAGAATCGCGGAGCTTCTGCTCAGACAGAAGGGCATTTCGGCGCAACCGGGTTTTTTCTTCGACATCGAGCGTGGCGCCCATTTCGCATTCAGCCTCATCCTCCCCCAGGAGCAGGCCGCCGCATGGTGCAAAGAGTACAGAGAGCTGTTCGATACCCTCCAGACACAATGACGAAGAATGAGAAATATAGTATCTTTTTGCAGGGAGGAGTTATGTCCGCAATCCTGATCGATGGTAAGAAAATAGCTGAAGACATTCGGAGCGAACTGGCAGAGAAAGTCGCGTCGCTTCGAGGAAAGGGTGTGAGACCCGGCCTCGCCGTCATTCTCGTAGGTGATAACCCTGCGTCGGTGTCGTATGTGACCGGCAAGGAAAAAGCGTGTGCGGAGATCGGCATTCAGAGCTTTGAGACCCGCTTTCCGGAGGACGTCGCCGAAGCCTCGCTCCTCGAAAAGATAGCGGAGTGCAACCGCGACCCCTTTGTGCATGGCATTCTTGTGCAGCTTCCCCTTCCGCGGCACATCGATGAGCGCCGTGTGATCAGCGCGATTGACCCCACCAAGGATATCGACGGGTTTACGCCCATCAATCTAGGGAGAATGCTCCTCGAAGAACCCTGTTATATCCCCTGTACGCCGCGCGGCATCATCGAACTTTTGAAACGGAGCGCGGTCCCCACCGATGGCGCGCACGCGGTGGTCGTCGGCCGCTCGAACATCGTCGGGAAGCCGCTTGCGAACCTCCTCATCCGCAAGTCCGTCAACGCGACGGTCACCATATGCCACACGGGAACGGAGAGCCTCGCAGCGCACGTCAGGGCAGCGGACATAGTAATCGCCTGCGCGGGGAAGCCCGGTCTGGTCTCGGTCGACATGATTAAATCGGGCGCCTGCGTGATCGATGTCGGAGTCAACCGGGTTCCCGATCCCACGAAAAAGAAAGGGTACCGGCTCTGTGGCGACGTCGATTTCGAAGGGGCCTCAAAAATAGCGGGGTGGATTACCCCTGTCCCCGGCGGAGTGGGCCCTATGACCATCGCCATGCTGCTCTCCAACACTGTCGATGCGGCATCGCGGATTTCCGGTGTTCAACTGTGATGTAGACTATGGTCGATGTTCAGTCATTCCAGGATGATCGCCACATAGCGATCCAGAAGGTGGGCGTCAAGGGCCTGCGGTATCCGATAACGCTCCTCGACAGGAGCGAGAAGTATGAGCACACGACGGCGCTCGTAAACCTGTTCGCGGACCTGCCGCACGAGTTCAAGGGAACGCACATGAGCAGGTTCATCGAGGTGTTCGAGGAATATCGGCAGGACCTGTCCATGCCCAATGTGCTCAGAATGTTGAAGAAGATCAGAATCGGGCTCGATGCGCAGACGGCATATACGGACATTCACTTTCCATATTTCATAAAGAAGGCGGCGCCAGTCTCGGGCCAGACCGCGATTATGAGCTACGACTGTTTTTACGAGGCGAGCAGTTCGGAGAAGGGACACCGTTTTATCGCCGGTGTCACGGTGCCGGTACAGACGGTCTGCCCCTGCTCCAAGGCCATATCGGATGGTGGCGCCCACAATCAGCGGGGCCTCGTGACGCTTCAGGTCTCTCTGGGCCCGTTTTTCTGGTTCGAGGATCTGATCCGCATCGTCGAAGACTCGGGCTCGAGCGAGCTGTTCACGCTCTTGAAGCGGGAGGATGAAAAATTTATCACCGAAAAGGCATACAGTCAGCCGCGCTTTGTCGAAGATGTGGTCCGAGAAGTGTATTCAAAAGTGGATTCCCTGCATCGTTTTCCATGGTTTTCTGTGGAAGCGGAAAACTATGAGAGCATTCACAACCACTCCGCCTACGCGTATGTCGAAAAGAGCGAGCGCTCCAAAATCGAGCCGGTCAACGGGGACCTTGGAAAATTCGATACACTCGGGCCGGTGTAACTCAAGCGGGGTTGTCGTGTTTGAAGCTTGCGTGGGCGCATTTTTTAGATAAAAGAGGAATGATATGGAGAACAATTATCCAGTTGATCCCAAAAATCTCAGTGAGCAGGGGACAAAGGGCGTTATGTCGACGGCCGCCGGTCTCGGCATGCTGGGAGTCAATGCTCTGCTCGGCGTCCCCGTGGTCGGAACGGTTATTTCGGCAGGACTTCTGACCCTGGGGGCGATAGGTCTTTTGGGAAAGACGAAGACCGATAAGACCTCTGGAACCGTCTTGGCCATAGCGGGTGTCGCCGGGCTTACCACCTTATTCATCCCTGGAGTCGCGCATTCAATTTTATCGCTTGGGGGAATAGGCCTCTTGGGATATGGGATTTTCAATCTCTTCGGCTTTTTGAAAGGCCTGAATAGGAAGAAATGAAGAAATACCACATAGAGACCTATGGATGCGAAATGAACAAAGCGGAATCGGCGGCGATGGAGACAACCCTGCGCGAGCATGGCTGGGAGCGCTCCTCGGAAGCCGACGCCCAGCTTGTGCTGCTGAATACCTGTACGGTGAGAACAACCGCTGAGAATCGTGCGTGGAACCGGATACACCAGCTTTCCGCTCGAAAGAAAGATCGCGCGTTTGTGCTCGCGGTCGTCGGATGCATGGTCGAACAGCATAAAGGAACCATTCAGAAAAAGGCTCCGGGCGTGGACTATGTGCTCGGCACCTTTCAAAAGCAATCGTTCGGGCTTATGCTCGATGTAATTTCCAAGGGCCAGAAGATTGAGGCGCTTGAAGAGGAGCCTGAGTATGTGTTTGATGCGAACCACCATGAACCAGGGGCTTTCCGGTCTTTTATTCCAATAATGCATGGGTGCAACAACTTCTGCTCTTACTGCATCGTGCCCTATGTTCGGGGGAAGGAAGTTTCGCGCAATCCGGCGGACATTCTCCGTGAGATTGATCGGCTTGAGGATATCGGGGTCAGAGAGATTACTCTCTTGGGGCAGAATGTCAACTCTTATCGCTGGGAGGCGGATGGTGTGGCGCTGAATTTCCCCGGGCTTCTGAGGATGATGGCGGCGCATCTGGATGCCAGACACGCGGCTGCTCTGGTGGAGTCCGCGAACCCGGCGCGGTCCGGTCCGAGGCAATCCGACGGGCGCATCGGGTGGATACGGTTCTTGACGAGCCATCCCAAGGATTTATCCAGTGAACTTGTTGAGGTCATCGCGGACAATCCCATATTCTGCCGCCATATACACCTGCCCTTCCAATCGGGCTCGAATGCGGTGCTCAAGGCGATGAACCGCAGATACACCCGGGAAGGCTACCTCTCTCTCGTCGAAAAACTTAGAAGAGCAATGCCGGAATTGACGCTTTCCACCGACATTCTTGTCGGATTCCCTGGCGAGACCGAGGAGGACTTTGAACAGACGCTCGATCTGATGCGTCAGGTCCATTTTTCGTACGCTTTCATGTACCACTTTAATACGAGAGACGGCACGCCGGCGGCGGGGATGTCGAATAAGATACCCGACAGAGTGAAGAAGGAGAGGCTTGCGCGCGTCATCGCCCTTCAGAAAGAGATAAGCACCTCGCTCATGGCGGAGCGTATCGGTCAGAGCGATGAAGTCCTCATAGAGGGCGTTTCCAGGCGCTCATCCGAAGAAGTGCTGGCGCGAACCACCCGCGACGAAATGGTGGTCTTTGCCGCATCGCAGCGGAGAATAGGGCGATTTGCCCGGGTTCGGCTGCTTTCAGTCGCAGGGAACACGTTTAGAGGCGAGGAAGTGTGAGTAAGGGGAGAAAGGGAAACCCCCAAAGGACGAGGCATTCCCTCAGCGTCGTCTTTCTTGTCTTGGTTCTTCTGGTGGGACTGCGTGCACCCCTCGCGTGGGGCCAGACGTACAAGAACTTAGCTCAGGCCCGTCAGGCTGCCGCGAATGCGAAAAGCCAGGATGCACTGAATACCGTATTGCTCTCAGCTCTTTCGCAGCTCTCGGTTCGGGACGGTATAGCGCTGTGCGAAGAGTATGAATCGAAGGTGAATCCGGCATCCAGAGCCGAACTGCGGAGTACGATTGGAGGCCTGTATCTTCTTTTGGGCCAAACGGAAGACGCCGCGAAGTGGTACGCAAAGGCCGCCTCCCTGGACTCAGAATATGTCATGCAAGCTATACGGCTCTCCATCGCCATTGGTGATCAAAAAACCACGCTGCAGCTTCTGAAAAACGAGACGCTTTCCGAGGAATCGAGAATCATGCTCGACGTGTGGCTTTCTCTATATGACAACGACTATTCATCCGCCTCTATAAAGGCAAAAGACGCGCTTGTCCGTGTGTCGGACAGACGGGTTCGGCGCGAACTTCTCTTTTTGCAGTACGTCGCAGATTTCGGTCAATTCGGGACTTCGCGTTCAACTTTGACGAAGGACTTCCCTGGCTCCATTGAGTCGGATTTGGTGACGGGGAAGGCGGTTCCCTCCTCATGGTTCGTTCTCTCGCTTGGACTCTCGTGGTTCGGCAGTCCGGCGCTTCTGTCCGATTTTCAAAAAAAGAGTTCGCCGCCGCCCGAGGAACATAAGAGCAGCGACGCTACCCAATGGCTGCAGGTCGGCTACTTTTCCTCTAAAGAGAATGCCGAACACTTATCCAAGACTCTGACCTCGAAGAATTTCCAGACTAGAATCGCCGAATTAAAGAATGCGAATGGCGATCTGCGGTGGGCCGTCCATGTAGCCGCGAGAGAAGATTGGCAAAAAACCCAATCTCTACTCAAAGATCAGGGATACGAGTCTTACCTCGTGAGCCCCTAGCTCGTTTTTGTAAATACATACGGTGTGCGATAGCCCAATTGCACACCATGTGGGCCGATTCGGGCCGGATCGAGGCGCAGTCGTTTTATTGTGCCATCGCCCGATTGTTCCGTAGAGACGACAAACACCAATCTCTCGCCCGCAAGTCCATTCGATTGAATTTGTAGGAAATCCAGCACCCGATATCCATTGTAATCATAGAGCTTGGCGATACCTTCCCTGTATTTTCGCTCCATTACAATGACGCTCTTTGACGGGCCCAGCACAAGCACCGAGTCGTCATCGCCAAGGTATCGTCCGAAGAAGAGGTCGAAGCCGGGTTCCGTCTCCAGGGCACTTTGTGATGGCGCCGTCGATGGCACCGATGCCCTGTAGATTCCAGACCAGCCCTCATCGCGGCGGAACTGCGAGACTTGCTGATCTATTATGCCGAGCACTATTTCGTCCTGAGCTTTGGCGTCTATTACGACAAGCCGGTCGAGATCGCTCGCTTCCGAGGTGCTGCAGGTGAGATAGAGCCGATTTTCGTTGCGTTCGGCGCTTTTTATGACCCATCGCTGTTGAATTTGGGGGCTTCCGAAGATCAACACATTGTTTTTTTCATCCAAAAACAGGGATCGGGTGTCGGAAGCATCCGTGTTCCTCGTCCACAGGCGGTTCAGCCATGACAAAAAAGTTTGGGCGCCCGTGCCGGCCGGGCCTGAGTTGAGCGTATTGTTCTGTTTGACGAGAGTTTCGGAACTTTTTTCAAAAGAGGAGAGTCTACCGTGCCATGTATACAGTGATTGAGTCGTCATGCCGGGGCTATCCGAGGGAGCCTGCACAATAATTGACGCCGGAACGTTGGTTTCGGAATTTTCTGGCTCCTGAATGGTTATTTCGCCGCCAAAGCCAGAGAAGGCACGCGCATAGCCACGATCGGAGAGCCGCCGGAATATCGTGAGAGTTTGATTGTTGGAGGCGTTGAGTCCCTGAACAATAAGGTCGGCAAGGCCATCTGCCGTCACATCTATCGACTGTACGATAATGCTGTCCAGTTTCGTCGCAGCGATCGGCCCCTCGAAATATCGAAAATAGATACCGAGCGCGGGAGAGAAATCGGCGACGATAATTTCCAGGGAACTGCTCGCGGCGCTTTTCTTGGACAGGATGACCTGTTCGAAGTCTTCATCATCGTCCAGATTGATGTCGATTGTCTTAAGAAAGATTTCTTCCGGCAAGGGGGTTATCTTGGCCCGTTGCTGGATTGTGTGTGAGGAGGGCGTCTCATTTTTGTCTGAGGAAGCCTCGATCATGATGGTGCGATTCTCAATCGGCACTGCGGCCTGAAGGGTCTCCTGTCTCTGGAGCGCAACGAGCCACGCCGCAAGGACGAAGGCGGCGAAAAAAGCCGCGATATAAGCGCGCTTGAGCAAGGTCCGGCTTCTGGTCATGGTCCCTGAGCTTTTGATTACCTATATATTTTCCAAGACGGACATAATCCTCTGGAGCGCGTCTTCGAGTTCTTCTTCGGAAATGACGAGCGGCGGCGCAAAGCGGATTATATTGCCGTGTGTCTGTTTTGCAAGTATGCCCTTTTCCTTGAGGGCGAGGCAAGTGGGATAGGCATCGAACTTCTCTTCAAACACGACGGCATTGAGAAGTCCCTTTCCGCGGACTAGGCGAATTTTAGCGGAGTCGAGGGCTCCAATTGCCTGTCTGAAGCGCTCGCCGCGTACAAAGGCATTCTCTTCCAGATGTTCCCGTTCCAGCACGTCTATCGCCGCGATGCCGACGGCACCCGCGAGGGGGTTGCCTCCAAAAGTTGAGCCATGAGTCCCGGGCGTAAAAACGTCCATGACCCAATGATCCGCCACGATGGCCGAGATCGGCATGATGCCTCCTCCCAGGGCCTTGCCTAAACACATGATATCCGGCCTTGCGTCTTCATAGTACCAGGCAAAACGCCGCCCTGTTCTGCAAAAACCAGTCTGGATTTCATCGAAGATGAGCAATATGCCGGCCTCGGAACAGATTTTGCGCAGCTCGGAAAGATAACCCTCGGGGGGAACCACCACACCGGCCTCTCCCTGAATAGGCTCCACCAGGACGGCTACGGTATTCTCCTCAAGAGCCGAACGCACTGCGGCGGCATCGCCAAAAGGCACTTTGATAAAGCCGGGGACATAGGGCCCATAGTTTATAAAGGAGTCAGGGTCATCGGACATTGAAACGGCGGTGAGCGTACGGCCGTGAAAGTTGCCGGTGGCGCAGATTATGCTCTGGTTGCCATTTTTCACGCCCCTTTTCTCCACGCCCCAACGCCTGGCCGCCTTGAGCGCCGTCTCGACGGCCTCGACGCCTGTGTTCATCGGGAGCGCTTTTTCATAACCGGTATACTCGCATAGCTTTTGCAGGAAGGGCCCCATCCTGTCATTGTGAAAGGCGCGGGATGTGAGCGTGACGCGGTCGAGCTGAGCCTTGGCCGCCTCAACGATATGAGGGTGCAGGTGCCCTTGGTTCACCGCGGAATACGCGGAAAGAAAATCATAGTATTCTCTTCCCTCCGGATCCCATACTTTGCATCCCCTGGCTTCTGAGATAACCACCGGGATAGGGTGGTAGTTGTGTGCACCATAACGATTATCCAGGGCGATGTAATCTTGGGAATTCATGAAAACCTCCTTTAGGAATAGAGGCTCCCGACAGGAGCCTGACTCTTAACAAGAGTCTGCCCCGATAAGGGCTTTTATCATTATATCCTGCGGCGTTTGGGCGTGGAAGTGCTAATAATAATTAACAGTATAATAAATAATTATGCAATCAAATGCCTAATGCCACACGTTCCCTAGACCTTCGAGAAGTCGTATTCAAGTGTGCGGCGCGCTGTATACTGGTCCTGGCCAAGTTCGACCAGCCTGTCGAGCAAGTCGGGATATTGAAGGCCACCATTTGTGCACATCTGGGGGTACATCGAGATTGCGGTAAACCCCGGAATGGTGTTGACTTCATTCAAAAATACGGCGCCCGTTATTTTTTCGACAAAGAAATCCACGCGCGCCATTCCCTTAATCGATGCATATTTATAGGCCGAGAGCGCTATACTCATAATCCGATTCTTCGTCTCTTCGGAAAGAGGCGCGGGGATCAGAAGCCTGGCGCCCTTTGGGTCTTTATACTTCGCTTCATAGTCATAGAATTCGTGAGAGGGAATAATCTCGCCGGGGGAGAAGGCGACGGGCTTGTCATTGCCGAGCACCGCGCATTCTATCTCTCTCGCCTCGATAAAGGCTTCGACGAGGGCCCGCTCCGACCACCGGAGCGCGGAAAGAATGGCGGTCTTTAGGGCATCGGGGTGATTCACCTTAGAGGTGCCCACGGAAGAACCCGAGCACGCGGGTTTGACAAAACAGGGCCAACCGAACCTCGTTTCGATCTTGCGCGAGAGTGCCTGAAAATTCTCGTCTGTGATATCTTCTTTACCCACTGAGATATAGTCGACAACGGGCAAGCCTGCGGACAGCCAGAGACGCTTCGATATTTCCTTGTCCATGCCGACGGCGGAACCGAGGACATCCGCGCCGACGTACGGCAGACCTGCGGTTTCGAGGAGGCCCTGCACCGTACCGTCTTCGCCGAATGTTCCATGCAGTACCGGGAATACTATGTCGATGCCGAGATTTTGAAGGTTATTCTCGGTTTCCAGCCACAGGCCATCCCCAGGCACCGCAACGATACGTTCGGTTTTCTCGACCGCGGGGAGCGATCGCATGAGCCCCTGTTCAGGCGGCGTATAGGCCCACTGTGGCAGATGCTGCAGATACCATTCGCCTTTTTTGGTGATGCCGATTGGGGCGATCGCATATTTTGCCTTGTCGAGGTGGGCGATGATGCTGCCGGCAGAGATGAGCGATACCTCATGCTCGCCGGATTTTCCGCCATACAACACTGCAATAGTCTTCATTTTTCCTTTCCTTCCGCGCTGAAGCCGATGTCCGCAAGAATCGAGCGCGCCGTGGTTTCTTCATCGTAGGGGATGCTGTGGTCCGCGTAAATGATGGAATTTTCATGGCCTTTGCCCAAGAGCAGGACCAGGTCTTCAGGTTTTGCGAGCGAGAACGCCTTGCGGATTGCGGCGGGGCGATCCGGGATCAGAAAGAGTCGCTCTCCTCTGGACAATCCAGGGCAACCTGAGGCTATCTCCTCGAGGAGCTCCATGGGGTCCTCGCCGCGTGGGTCCTCGTCGGTCAGGATGACGATGTCGCAATTGTCCGCGGCTATGCGTCCCTGCTGAGGGCGCTTGGCTCTGTCCCGTTCACCCCCCGAGCCGAAGACACAGAGGATTCTGCCCTTTCTCTCTCTTCGGAGAGGGGGCAGTATCTCGTTGAACGACGAGGGAGTATGCGCATAGTCGATGATGACATCAAAGGGCTGGCCCCCGGAGATGCGCTGCATTCTGCCCTGTACGGGTTTCAGCTTTGACAGGTAGGGCGCGAAATGGCTCCAGTGCGAGCCTGTCGCCGCGGAAGCGGCGAGAATCGCGCCGAGTACATTTTGCACATTGAAAGTGCCCGGCAGGTTGAGCCTCGCCGGAAGTGCGTAGCGTGACTCGTTTCCCTCTGTGCCGCGCGCCTCTGCATGTGGCGCGGTGCCCTGCGCTTGAACAGTGTCGGACGGTCCTCCGATCGTGAAATTCGAGCCTTCGGGGTCGCTCTCGGTGTCGCGGGCGCACAGGTCAGCAGGGTTGCCCTTGCTTGAATAGGTGAGACATGGGGCTGCGGATTCGCCAATAAAGTAGGCAGCGCTCGGGTCGTCGGCGCAGATGATGCCCTGTGGGATGCATCCGCTCGCGCACGCCTGTCGTTTCATGCCGCCTTCTCCCAAGCGACGGAAGAGATTGGCCTTGTCGCTGCGGTATTGCTCCCATGTGCCGTGAAACTCGAGATGTTCATGCGTGACGTTGGTCACGACCCCGATATCGAAATGCACGTGCGCGAGGCGGGCGGTCCGGGGAGAAAGCCCATGGCTCGACGCTTCGACCACGGCGAAAGAGAGGCCATTGTCGCGCATTTTGGCGAGCATTTCCTGCACGACAGTGGCTTCGGGCGTTGTCTGATGCTGTGGGTTGGGTCGTTCGCCGTCGCCGGTGTCGGACATCACCGTGGAGAAAAAACCCGCTCTGTAGCCGGCAAGTGTCAACAATTGATAGATGAGGGATACCGTCGTGCTCTTCCCCTCGGTTCCGGTTACGCCGATGACGCGGAGCGAATCCGATGGATCGTCGTAGAACCTGCTTGAGATTGCAGACATCGTCCAGCGGCAGTCGATGGCCCGTAAGAATGCGATGTTCTCAGACCTCGTTTTAGCGCCTGTCAAAGGCGAAGGCTCGCCGGCGCCTTGATCGAGCGGGCCTTCGTAGACAACGCCGATGGCGCCGTGTTGGACTGCGCTCCGAATATAGTGTTTGCCGTCGGTGTGTATGCCAGGAAGGGCAAAAAATAAATGTCCGGGCTTGCACGCTCTCGAATCATACGAGAGGCCAGAGATCGACTGTTCGATATCTCCCTGTACATCGAGGAAATCCAGACCGGTTATGATATCGGACAAGCGCTTTGACATATCGGCCATGATACTACCATGCAATAGCGGACACTGCAATGAAGCAGTGTCCCGAGACCGGGCGCGGCCTTGCAGCAGGGGATATTTTTCAATAAACCCGTTGAGCCAATTTCAAAAGTCGGTTACTTTTGAAATTGGCTTTGCATTTGCTCCGGTTTCGTTGAAACCGTACACAAATGCCGCAATAAAAGGTTGGTCTTTCAAAAGTCGCTCAACTTTTGAAAGAGCTTCCGTTATAATAGAGTATCGACACGAAAACGGGGAAGATGACATGTACTATATTCGAGTTGAGGCCGAGTTTGCCGCGGCCCACAGAATTGTCCACTACCACGGTAAATGCGAGCGCTTTCACGGCCACAATTATAAGGTGCGAGTGTGGGCGTCGGGTGAAAGCCTTGGCGAGGGCGGAATGCTCGTCGATTTTGGCATCGTGAAAGCCGCGCTCAGAAACTTGATCGATGAATCGCTCGACCACAGGGATCTCAACGAGGTGCCCGTGTTCGAGGATGATCCGAGCGCCGAGCGGATCGCTAAGTTTATCTATGATCGATTGCGCGACGCACTTCCCAAGGTGCCTCTGTCAGCCGTCGACGTCTTCGAGACAGGCGCGTCGATGGCCAGGTATGTGCCCGATCCAGCCGACCCTAGGGCGAGGCCTTAAGCCCAGCTCTCGATTCGAAAGAATAACTCCTCATTCGGAAATTCTTTCTGCAATACATCCGAGAAAGCTTGGAGATCGACTCTTTTGCCGACATGGAGACGGAGCACAATATTGCTTAAATGTGTATGATATTTTATAAAAAGCACGGATTTTTTAGATAGCGAATTTTCAGAAATGTGGAATTCATGGCCATTGTCAGTCGTATTCAGTATAAACCGCAGGCCTTGGGCGTCGAGCCATGACTGCATGACCCGACCAAGGCGATTGTCGTTCTTGTTTCTCAGTGTACACAATAACATACAACTATCAGCTACGGGGGGCGTCTTTACCAGCTCGACGCGTGTCAAAAACGTCGATGGGGACGTAGCCGCCGCTGTAGCCGGAATGCCTCTCTGGTTTGAAAGCGGGGCCTCCTTCGGCGACTTGAGAGCATTGGAAGCATATACGGCGATTTTTTCCAGCGTCGCGGCGTCCGGCCCATACAGGGCGAAGTATTTTTCTCCGACGAGCCCGAAATGAGAGGCCGATGCGGCGGGAAAGGCGGTGGACCACTGATCGTCCGGCAACATTCTTCTGCAATTGAAGAGCGCGCGCTCTGATGCGGGGACAAGGCCCGAGAGGGCACGGATGAGCCACGCGCACTCGTATGATTCTGTCGAAAAGGCGAGAGCGTCGTCTTCCCTGACTTTGACGATGACATGAGAAAAATGGGCTTTTGATTCTTTTTGGGCGGTAATGAGGGCAAGCGCCCGCCGAGCCTCCATTTCCCTGGTAACGGATAGGGCAGCGGTGGTGGCGATCGTCTGTCCCGAGAAGCCGGGCATCTGTGGTTGGGTCGCGTCCGGTTGTATCTCTCTGCGCAGATGTTTTTTAGACCGTTCATAGTGTTCCCGAAGAAGATTCCAGTGAGCCTCGCTCTCCACAAAGGAAAAACATGGGCGATAATCGCCCAGTTTTTCTTCAAGCAACATGGAAAACTTTGAGGTCTTGGCAAGAAATGCATCGAGACTATGCATGGCTCTGCGGGAGACGTGCAGATCGTAGACGAAATCATGTTCCGGACAAACCGAGAGCCAGTCGTGCGCCAGTGGGCCTGCAATCGAAAGAAGCTGATCGAGCCAATAGTCCTCGAATGATGAGGCGAGCCTGAATTCAATGCTGTTTTCGGCGCAAAGGGCCTCGACTCGGGAAGCGATGCGCTCAATGACCGTTCTGTCGTGTGCGAGAGGGGCGAACTGCAAGGGCGTAAAAGGGAGCCTCACAAGATAGCCGGCCGATACGATGATTCTTGTCGGAACGCGCGTCTCATCCCTGAATCGGGCCATCTCGCCGCAGAAAGCGTCCAGTTCGGCCAAATCCGCCTCATTTTCGAAGCCGGAGATGATGAAGAAGAGCTTCAATTCCCGAGCCCCTCGCCTCAATATCGATGAAACCGAGCCCCAGATTTGAGCGCCCGATATTCCTTTATGGTAATACTGTCGCAGACGATCGGAGATTCCCTCGATGCCAAGCGTAAACGAGCGTTTGCCCGCCGCAAATTCGGCGGCGAGGAGTTGAGGACTTCTTGCCAAAATATCGAGGCGCTGGCTCATGAGGGATACGTTGAAGAAATAGCGCCCCATCGCCGGTATGAGCGCGAGTATTTGGTGGTGCATATTGAAATTGTAACTGAAGAGCTCGACATCGGACGCGCCCGTGGCCCGCTTGAGGGCAAGGCCTGCCTCCGAAAGTTCCTGCAGGGGCTTTTCGCGGAAAGGGCGCCTGTCCCAGCCCTCGAGACAGAAGGCGCAGTGGCCGGAGCAGCCGGCGGTGATGGCGAGTTTTACGTGACCGGCATTCTCGCCGTTGAGAATGAGCGGAGAGACCAGCGCATGAGGGCGCTGCCGAGGGAGCGCCCTCACCGTCACGAACCGGGAGTCGCAGGGCCAGAATCCTTCTACCTCCGACGCAATGCGGGCAAGGATCGCCGCTTTCGAGGCCCCCCGCAGAAGGCCATCCGAAGCGATTCGGACGATATCCCGCGCCCGTCCCTCGCCCTCGCCGAAAAAAAAGGCGTCGACGAGGCTTTCGCGCACTCTGTCTTTCTCCATTTTGAGGACTGAGCCCGCGGTCACGGCGCTCGACCCGCCAAGGAAGAGAAAAGGAGTGGTAGAAGCGCGCAGCCTTTCTCCGCGGGATGCGGGAATGCCGGACTGCGAGAGCAGCCACGGAAGATTTATGAGCTCGAGCGTAAAGGCGCAAGAGATCAGAATAATGTCGAACTCCGCCGGACTTTTTCCGGACGCCCGGCCATAAAACCATGGTACGCCTTTGGCCGTCAAGGCCTTTCGGTCCTGCACGAGAGGCAGAAACGCGAAATCTATGAAAGCGTCCGCCATGGCGCGGCGGGACTCGTCGAACAGGACGAGGTGGGAATATGAGACCTCGATGTCGCGGTACGGGGAAAGACGCACGATGAGGATTCTGCACCGGGCATCCTCGAAGCGAGGATTCGCCATGTCGGCGGCGACGGCTTCCGTGACGATTCGGCCTTCTCGCATCATGAGCGCGACCCGTGGTTCCTCGCACTATCGGCTTTTTCGACCTCGTCGAAGAACGTTCCGACGGTGGGTTCGATGACGTGGCCGGAATCGAGTCGTTTTGTGCGGAACACAAAGCCATATCGAACGGCTGTTTTGGAGGCCCGCTCCAGTTCGAGGCGATCCGCGATGACGACGCTGATACCATTCTTACCCGCCCTGCCTGTGCGGCCCGCCCTGTGAACATACGCGTTGCTCTCTTCCGGCAGGTCCAGGCTTATGACGTGGGTGATGTCGGGGATGTCGAGGCCCCTGGCCGCCAGATCGGTCGTTACGAGGAAGGGAACGGAGCCTTGCCGGAAGTGTTCGATTGCGGAATACCGCGACTGTTTTTCCATTCTCGACACAATGCTCGCGCATCGCAGACCCGAGGCAAGAAGGCGCTCCGTGATGCGCTGGACACGGTATGTCTCGGAGGCGAAGATAAGGCAGCGCCGAGGGCGCACCGCATGGATTGTTTTTTTCAGCATGTCGATCTTTTTTCTGTGCTCGGCGTAGAAAATCCAGTGTTCAATGGCATTGGAGAGGACGCCCTCGCTGCCGAGCTCAAGAATGGAAGGATCGGGTATCCACGGTTCCGCCTTATGAAGAATTTTTACTGGGATGGTCGCGGAAGCCATGATGTGGGTGCAAGCCTGGGGAGCCTTGGACAAGAGAAATTCGACGGGCTCGAAATATTCTTTTGAGAAAAGCCGGTCCGCCTCGTCGAGCACGAAGAATTCCAGGTGTGAGAGGTCGATGAATCGCAGGTTCGCAAGGTCCGCGAGGCGGCCGGGCGTGCCCGCGATGATATCCGGATGCGCTTTCAACGCCTCTTTTTGATGAGAGAAATGCGAGCCGCCCAGGAGGGCGAGCCCTTTTACATCGATCGAGGCCGCCTGAGCCAGAAGCGAGGCCTGGCGCGCGACCTGCACGGCCAGCTCCTGGGTGGGGCACACGATGAGAGCCTTCGGCCAATGTGCGCCGGGCGAACTGGACGGGTTTGATTTTGAGCCTAGAATCACCTGGAAGATCGGGAGTAGATAGGCCAAGGTTTTGCCGGTACCTGTCTCCGATTCCATGGCCAGGTCTTTCTTTTGCAAAAGAATAGGGATAGCCTGTTTTTGCACTTCGGTGGGCCTGCTCAAATGGAGGCCCTGGAGAGCGCGGTCAAGCCGCTCGTCGATGCCCAGAGACAGAAAATCGCTCATGCCATCACGCTATACGAAAGGCATGCCTTTTGCAATAACTGCGGTACAGGATGACATTCGCGCCTGTTTCCGGTATAGTCTGTGCGAAATGAATCTAGAAGCGTTTGTCCTTGGCTCCGGCGGCATGATGCCCCTGCCGTATCGGCAACTCACGAGCATGCTCGTGCGCCGCGAGGGAGAGCTGTTTCTCTTCGACGCGGGCGAGGGGACCCAGGTTTCGATACGCAGACTCAACCTGCGCTGGAAGAAGATCACCGCGATTTTCATCTCGCACATGCACGCCGACCATGTCACGGGCCTGCCCGGCATTCTCATGCTCTCGAGCCAGGTCGACAGGGAAGAGCCTCTCTATATTTTTGGTCCTCCTAAACTGGCGGATTATGTTGAGCAGAACCGGCGTCTCCTCGATATGTACATCAACTACGAGATTATCGTGAAGGAAATATCGGAACGCACCGTAGTCTGGAATGGAGAGGGTTATTCGATCCGCGCCTTTCCGCTCAAACACACCAAGATGTGCTTTGGCTATGCGCTGGAAGAAGCTCCGAGGCCGGGCGTATTTTATCCAGAGAAAGCCCTTTCATTGGGTGTGCCGCGTGGGCCGCTCTGGTCTGAACTTCAGTCGGGGGGAGTGGTGGCGCTTTCCGACGGCAGTGAGGTGCATCCGTCGGAGGTAATGGGCGAGCCCCGGAGTGGACGCAAATTCAGTTTTGTCACCGACAGCCTCTACTTTCCGGAAATCTCACAGGAAGTTGCAGGCTCCGATCTCCTCATCTGTGAGGGGATGTTCGAGCATGGGCTTATTGAGAGCGCCATAGACAAGCGTCACATGACAGCCCGTCAGGCCGCCCAGATCGCGCGGGATGCGGGCAATGTCAAGCAGCTTGGCCTCATTCATTACAGCCCCCGCTATGCGGACCGTGAGCTCAAGGTGCTCCTCGATGAGGCGCGAGAGATATTTCCCAACACAGTCCTCACCAAGGACAGAATGCGCTTCCCCCTCGAATTTGTCGATTGACGGGGAAGAGTAGGGCGGGCACGCAGCTGTGCTGCCCGATCAAAGCGAGATAACAGCGTCCGGCGCCCCCTCATTCACGCTGTCTGGTTGGCGGGCTTAAACGCGAGGATTCTCGACCCGCTCTCGTGGGCCTTTTTAAGCGCCGCGAGCGCTTCTTTATAGAGCCGTTCCGGAGAAATCATCCGGTCGTAGAGCGCGCTGATTCCAAAGTAAAATGGCGGCTCCTCAGATAAGTCTTTATACAGGCTTGCCGTTGTGGTGAGTACATCATCGAGATCGACGGCGAGCTTGAGGCCGGAACCGGCGTCCGTACCCGGCAGTACCGCGGCATAGCATCCCTTCGCAAGCTCGAATACGAGCGATTCCGATGCGAAATAATCACGAATGGTTACGCCAAGCGCCAGGGCGCTCGGATCTGACTCACCCGAGAACACGCACTGGATGAGAAGTAAAGATGTCTCTTGGCTTCGCTGCAGTTCCGCTTCGAGGGTTCGTTTCAGCATGTCCAGCGACAGGCTTGAGGGGAATATTTCCGGGGCTGGGGCCTCCTCGATTTTTTCGGGAGGAGCGACAAATTCCGCCTGTTCTAAATCGTATTCCGGCTCGGGGGTAGAGGGTTTTTCTGAAATGGCCTTTTCTTGCGGTGGCTCTTTCCTTTCAGAAAGAATTTCCGCCTCGGCGGGCATCTCTGGCCGCCTTGGCGTTTCAGGCTCGGTCATGGACTTTGACTCCTGAATTTCGGAAGAGGAGGCGGTTTCAGGCGACTCACGTTCGGGAGGGATATCTTCTTCCTGCAGGATCTCCTCCATCTCTTGATCAAGTTCCATGGTCTCCATACTGGTCTCCCCGGAAGAAACCTCCTCGGCATTTTCCTCATTTTCTTCGAGGTTTTCTTCCATCTTTTCTTCGAGATTCCCAGGAATTTCCTCTTGCGCGCCCTCTCTGGCCACCTCTTCGGGCTGTGTTTCCTTTTTCTCTCCGGCCCGTAATTCAACGCTGTCTGCCGGGGCGCCCTCTGTTGTAAGTGCCTCCGTAGTCTTTCCCTTGAGCACGAACTGCAGAACGATGAGGAGAATGATCCACACCGCAAGGACGATAATCGGCACCAACAGAATATTTGCGATATCTCTCTGTGAGAGAATGGAATAGAGCGCCATCAGCTTCATTCCGTCGGGGAGTGGCGTCATGTAAATAACCGTGGACATGCCGGGGGCGTGGAATACGCTTCCTGGACTCGTCGCAGGCGAAGCAAAGTAAGGTGAATCGTCCGGCATCTTCCAGAGCACGAGCCCATTTCTATCCAGAACCTGGACCGCGAGCAGATGGGCGCTCGCGCCGTAGAGAGATTTGAGCCTGTCTCTGACAAATTGATCGCCCAGCTCCTGTTCGCTTGTTATGGGGGACACGGCATTTCGCAGAATGGCGTATTCGGCGGATGCGCTTTGCTCGCCCGATAGACGGAATTCGCCCGCCTTCAGCGCAACAAACCCTACCAAAGCGACAATGAGCACGATCGTCCCAATAAGCAAAATTATACGCAATATTCGTTTCATCTTTCCGTCCCCGCAGTATATACTATTATTATCGGCAAAAGCCCGCTGAATCGGAGTGTATTCTTCATCTGCGAAAGCGCTGGAAATGCGGGATTACCGGCAGGAGGATACAGGCCATGTCTATAAACCCTAAAAAAAGGGAGAGGTATTTGCCCTCTGGGTGGTATCCGGACGATGCGACAGAAATTCGCTCTTTAGTATCGGGATGGACAACGCTTCAGAACAACCTGTCTGCGTGTGCAATAATGGCTCCCCACGCGGGGTGGTATTTTTCCGGAGACCTGGCCGCGAAAGCGGTCTGGGCGTTGAGAGACTGCGATACGGTGGCGATTCTTGGCGGGCATTTGGGGAGAGGTGATCCGATTCTCTTCGCGGAAGAAGAGAATTTCGACTGTACGGTAAGGGCGGCCGTGAATGATACGCAGCTTCTGAATATCCTCAAGTCAGAGCTGAAAGATGCAGGGATTCAGGAAGTTGCCCCTGATCGGGACATCGACAACTCCGTGGAGATAATGCTGCCTCTTGCGGCGCTCAGGTTCCCTGATGCCGAGCTTCTGTGGCTCCGCGTGCCGCCGGACTTTAAGGCGCGGGAGCTCGGTTCCGCGCTGGCGCGGGCGGCCTCGACATGCGGGAAAAGGCTCGCAGTCATCGCTTCGACCGATTTGACACACTATGGGCCGAATTATGGTTTTATGCCTCATGGAGTGGGGGATTCCGCGGTGGAGTGGGTGCGCGATGAAAATGATCGGGGATTCATCAACGCAGTCCTTAGTATGGATACAGACAAGGTGCTCGGCCACGCGAGAGATCGTTTTTCCGCCTGTTCCTCCGGAGCCGTGGCCGCCGCGATTGCCTTCTCATTCAGCGACGGGGCGAAGCGTGGCATTCTGATTGGCCACAAATTGAGCTACGACCTGCACCCGGACCGTTCCTTTGTGGGATACGCGGCGATAGCTTTTGTACCTTAAAAGTCTAATCGGCTTTTGAAGTCGCAAGCCTCGCGACCTCCTGTTTGAAGGATTCTCCCCGTTCGAACTCGTGTAGGAACATTCCGAAACTCGCGCATCCAGGAGACAGGAGGACTACATCACCTTCTTCTGCCGCTCTGTCCGCCGCATCCACCGCGTCGCGCATCGAGCTGAAGGGCCCCTCGTAGGCAATGTGATGCACGTCTAAAAGAGGAGCAATACGATCCGTCCCGCTGCCAGCCAGCAGAATGACAGCTTTCAGCGCTTTTACTCTCTGGATGAATGCGGAAAAATCGCTCATCTTGTCGCTGCCGCCCGCGATGAGCACGGTGGGGCAGAAAAAACTATCGATGGCGGCGATGGCCGCGTCCGGGATGGTCGCGGTACTGTCGTTGTACCATTTCACGCCCCGAACGCAGGCGACCAGTTCGAGGCGGTGGGGCACGCCGGGGAAAGTGCCGATGGCGGAGGCGATATCCGGAGAGGGCACGCCGAAGGCACGGAGCGCGACAGCCGCCGCGAGCAGATTCTTTTTCTGATGCAGCCCCGGAACGAGGACTTCGTGAGGCACCAGGAGCTCTGTAGGCCCGTTCTGACTGAATTTCCCAAAGCCTGAGAGGGATTCCGCGCCGGAAGTGGGGACAGACTTGGGGGCGACCATGGCCCGACCGCCGTCATCGTGCGCAAGCCAGCCGCCACGGAACTCGCCTCTCCCCAGTTCTGCAAGAGGCCTTTCGCTGTACCACAGCACCTGCGCGCGGGTTTCCTTGGCGAAAGAGCTTCCCCAGTCCTGATCCGCGGAGCATATAGTGTAGCAGTGTTCATCCTGACCCTCGTAGACGACGCGTTTGTCGGCGACATAGGCCTCCATGGAGCCATAATAGTTGAGATGGTCAGGAAAGATGGCGGTGATGACCGCGACCATGGGCTTTAGGATACCCATGGTGCGCAGATCGCCGAGCTGCCAGCTCGAAAGTTCGAGGACCACGGGAACATCGGGCCCCGTCTCATCGAGAAAATCGAGGGGGGACACGGTGATGTTTCCCCCGAGCAGGGACTTCCAGCGGTGTTTCGAGAGCACGTGCCATATCGCCGACGCGACGGTCGATTTTCCCTTTGATCCTGTGACCGCGATCAGCGGCGATTTTGAAAAGCGCAAAAATATCGAAATGTCGGTCTCTATATGCCCGGCGAGTTTCAGGAAAGGTGAATCGCGGCGCACCGCGGGATTTTTTATGACAATATCCGCGCCGGCAAAATCTTCTTCGTAGTGTGCGCCCAGTACGTAGCGGACAGGAAAAGCCCCGAGCTGACACATCGCCGGCTCCAGCGTCTCGGGCCCCCGTAGATCGGTAACCGTCACTTCGGCTCCGGCTTTTGCAAAAAAACGCGCGCTCGCGATGCCGCCACCATGGAGCCCGAGCCCCATCACCGTGACCCGCTTGCCTCGAAATTCATCAATGGTATCGACAATGCTCATCTATGTTGATAGTCCAACAGATGTGGCATATTTGTCCAGTGGTGGGTGCAGAGATTTGAAACACGAGGGTGAAAACACGAGATTGAAGGAGGCCTTATATCTTCCCGTCTGTACAGCGTTTTTATGTACATACCTCACATAATAGTGCAAATTATGACAAGACTTATCAAATCATGAGATTTATTGACAAATTCCTCATTCGACCTTAGGCTTGAATAAGGTATGAACCGCATAGAGCAGCACCCTCTTCTTCCTGTCAAAAGAAATCGGCCTTGCACAACCTTTTGCTTTAATGGAGAGGAAATTTCAGGATTCGAAGGAGAGCCTGTCGCCTCAGCCCTCATCGCCGCAGGCCATCACGTGTTTTCTCATCATCCCGCTGACGGGGCGACCCAGGGGCTGTTTTGCGCAAACGGGCAGTGTTCTCAGTGTACGATGCTGATCGATGGAGTTCCGAGAAAATCGTGCATGACGCCCCTCGCCCAGGGAATGGATGTACGGACACTTTACGGCTTGCCGAAACTCCCTGCGCAGGATGAACCCCTTGTGCAGGCCGAGCGGCGTTCGATCCGCACCGATATTTTCATCATCGGGGCGGGCCCCGCGGGCCTCGCCGCCGCCGCGGAGCTTGGAGAACAGGGGTATCAAGTGCTCGTCGCCGACGACAAACCCCGCGCAGGCGGTAAGCTCATTCTGCAAACCCACAAGTTTTTCGGTTCGGAGTCGGACTGCTACGCGGGGATACGCGGCATCGATATAGCCAGCCTCCTTGAGGATGAGGCGACGCGCCACCCCTCGGTCACGGTCCTCACGAATGCGCCTGTCGTCGGCCTCTACAAAGACAGAAAGGCCGGTATTTTCCTCAACTATGAATCCTATATGCTCGTCGAGTTTACCGCTCTCGTCGTGGCCGCCGGCGCGCGGGAGAAGGCCCTGCAGTTTCCGGGCTGGGATCTCCCCGGCGTCATCGGAGCGGGGGCCTTTCAGACACTCGTCAATCGGGATCTTGTGAAGGCATACCGAAAAATTCTCATTGTCGGCTCGGGCAACGTCGGACTTATCGCCGCGTACCATGCGCTCCAGGCAGGGATCGGCGTCGCGGGCATCTTCGAGGCGGCCGGCAGAATCAGCGGTTATCAGGTACACGCCGACAAGATTCGGCGCATGGGGGTGCCGATTTACCTGAACGCGACCATTCTGAGGGCGGAAGGCGCCGAAAAGGTGGAACGCGCGCAGGTCGCGGCCGTCGATGAGCAATTTCAGCCTGTTCCGGGCACGGCAAGGGTCTATGAAGTCGACGCGGTGCTCATCGCCGTGGGTCTGTCGCCTTGCAATGAATTTCTCGAACAGGCCCGGCGATATGGCATTATGGCGGTGGCGGCCGGGGACGCTTCGGAAATAGCGGAGGCCTCAAGCGCGATATACGGGGGGAAGCTAGCGGCGGCGAATCTTGCGCGGATGCTCGGCAAAAAAATTATGATAGACCCCGAGTGGGAAAAGACGAGGGCGGTGCTCGCCTCGCGCCCGGGCGACAGCTACGAGCGCTCTCCCATTATTCCAAGCCTTGAATGGAGGCCCGTATTTTTCTGCTCCGAGGAGATTCCCTGTAATCCCTGTGCCACGATCTGCCCCGTGGGCGCGATTCAGCTCAGATCGATGCAGGGCACCCTCATGGACCTGCCCTATTTTGCGGGGAACCGCTGTACGGGCTGCGGCGCCTGCGTCGCGATATGCCCCGGTCTCGCCATAACGCTTGTGCGGAGGATTGCCGACGATAAGGCCCAGGTCGTTCTGTCTTGGGAATTCACTCTGGACTTCGATATAGGCGTCGAGATGGACCTTGTCGATCAAAAGGGCGGCTTTGTCGAGAGAGCCGCGATCATCTCCAGACGCAAGGTCTCATCGAGGAATACCTGGCTCTTGACCTTCAATGTAAACGCTGAACACGCGTCGAAAATCGCGGGCATCCGCGTTCAACCCGAAGAGATGACCGTCGCTCTGGGCGAGACGCACGATTTCAATGAGCCTGAGCCCGCCGATGTTCTGGATACAGTGCTCTGCCGTTGCGAGCGGGTTACGCTCGGTGAGATTGTCGAGTTCATCAAAAAGCACAATGTCCGCGACACCAATCAGCTCAAGACCCTCCGGGTTGGCATGGGCTCCTGCGGGGGTAAAACCTGCTCTCAGCTCGTCGCGAAGGCCTTCGCGTTGGCCGGAATTAACCCGGGCGATGTGGAGCCGCCTACCCAGAGACCGCTCTTTATGGAAGTGCCGATGGGGTCTCTGGTCAACGAAGGTCTTCATAAACTTGGAGGAAAAGATGCCGGCGTGAGGGGGGCCCCATGAGGCGTTTTGACGTGGTGATCCTCGGCGCGGGATCCGTGGGCGTGCCGCTCTCATGGCAGCTCGCCGAAAAAGGGCTCTGTGTGGCGGTCGTCGACGAGGAGGCGTCGTGGGGCAGGGGGCAGAATAGGGCGGCGATCGGCGGCGTGCGTGCAACACATTCGGATGCCGCGAAAATCCGTATCGGCCTCGACTCGATAGAGATATTCTCGACGCTTCAGGCGCGGTATGGCCTCGATGTCGAGTGGCGGCCCGGCGGCTATCTCTATGTGGCATATGATGAAGAGACCGAAAGCCAGTTCCGTTCGCTGTTGGAGAAGCAGAAGGCAGCAGGCCTCAATATAGACTGGGTAGCCCCCAGCACGATAGCTCGTATGGCTCCCGGCATTCTCATGGATGGACTCAGGGGAGGCACCTTCAGTCCCGAGGATGGCTACGCCTCTCCTCTGATGGCGGCCAGCGCATTCCACAGTCTGGCGCTGGGAGCGGGCGTTTCTTTTTTCTTCAATTCGCGCATTGAGAGGATTCGCAAAGAGGAAAACAGGATCGCCTCGGTCTTTGTGGGCGATGAAGAGTTTACCGCCGGGCTCTTTGTGAACGCCGCCGGCGCCAAAGCCGCTGATATCGCGAAAATCGCGGGCTTCGATCTCCCCGTGTTTCCCGACTGCCACGAGGCGGGAGTCACCGAACCAGTCGAGCGATTCATGGAGCCGATGATCGTGGATATCCGCTCGGACGCCGAGTCGGGCAACTATTACTTTTATCAGGCTTCGACGGGCCAGATTGTCTTCTGTATTACGCCCCGGCCGCAGTTGTGGGGAAGAGACAAGGATTCAACCTCATCATTCCTGCCGCTCGTGGTGCGGAGAATGCTCGAACTCTATCCTCGCTTGCGGAATCTCCGCGTGCGCAGGACATGGCGCGGCATGTATCCGATGACGCCCGATGGTCTGCCGATCATCGGCTATCCCGATTCCGCCGTGAATTTTCTGCAGATGACGGGCATGTGCGGGCAGGGATTCATGATGGGCCCCGGACTCGGGCGGATCGTCGCGCGGACGATTGTGGCGGGCGGATGCCATGACAAACCCGCTGGTACCACGGAATATGGCTATGTATTCGAGGAACTCTCGATAAATCGCAGCTTCGACCATGTTGAACTCCTCAAGTGATTGACAAAGGGCCTGCGATTCGCGATAGTGCATATTCAGAGTAATTTAGTAGGAATTTATCATGTTCCAGGTTCCCACAAAGACACAATACGCCATCCGTGCCCTCGTACACCTCGTGCGCGCGAAGTCCGCGAGCGTCGCGAGCATCGCCGAAGCAGAGCATATCCCCTTCAAGTATCTCGAAGCGATATTTGGGCAGCTCAAAAGCGCAGGTCTCCTCAGCGCCGACAGAGGACGCAGCGGAGGATACAGACTTGCGAAGGACCCAGAGCTGATTCTTATGAGCGAAGTGGTGAGAGCCACGGAAGGCGAGATAAAGCCGGTGGAATGCCTCAATAACGCGACTTTTTGCGTTGTTTCCGAAGGATGTTTGCCGAGGCGCTTCTGGCAGGGGCTTAAGCGCGCCGTCGATGTGTATCTCGAATCGGTGACGCTCGCGGAGATCGCTGAGCCTGGATTTATGGCCGCCGCGGCACTTGTCCAGGAAGAGGCCCCGGGCGCCAGTGAATAAAGGAGAGGTGAGATGAGCACTCGCTACGTATACATGGATTACAACGCTACTACGCCCCTGAGACCGGAAGTGCGCGAACTCATGGTGAAATCTCTCGATGTCTACGGCAACGCCTCGAGCATGCACGAACTGGGCCGGACCGCCCGCGCCGAGATCGAGGAGGCGAGAGCGAACGTCGCCGCGCTCATCGGCGCCAAGGACCCTTCGACGGTGTATTTTACCTCAGGGGGCTCCGAGTCCAACAACACCGTTTTTAATACGATGTTTCTGATAGGCAGAAACCAGCAGAGTAGGCGCAAGATAATCACGACGGCCATCGAGCACCCTTGCGTCCTCAACGCGGCGTCCCACCTGCGGGACGAGGGTTTCCCCGTCGTCTTCCTGCCCGTAGACCGCGACGGTCGCATCGACATGGAAGCGTACCGCGCCGAGCTGGGCCCCGATATCCTCCTGGTCTCCGTCATGGCCGCGAACAATGAAGTCGGCACCATCGAGGACATCGGAGAGATAGCCCGACTCGCGAAGGCCCAGGGAGCCTTCGTCCACAGCGACGCAACCCAGGCCGCGGGGAAAATTCCCGTGTCTGTCGAGGACTGGGGCGTCGATTACCTGACGCTCTCCTGCCACAAGATCTACGGTCCCAAGGGCGTCGGCGCGCTCTATGTGCGCCGCAAGGCGCCAATCGAGCCCTTGATTCGCGGCGGGCACCAGGAAAACGGTGTTCGGGCGGGGACCTACAATAACCTGGGCATCATCGGCTTTGGCGAGGCGGCAAGGCTCGCGAAGACCGAGCTCGCCGAATACCGGCGGCAGGTGGGCAGCCTCAGGGCCTTGCTGCGCGACCTCATCCTCGAGAGAGTGCCCATGGTGCGCGTCAACGGTCATTCCACCGAAGTGCTTCCGAACACGCTGAACGTCTCTTTCCCCGGCGCGGAGGGAGAGTCGATCCTGCTCTCGCTCGACCTAGAGGGAATAGAAGTCTCAACCGGCTCCGCGTGCGCGTCGGGGAGCCTCGATCCGTCACACGTGCTCATGGCGATTGGGCTGGGGCCCGAGCTCGCGCACGGTTCGATTCGCTTTTCACTCGGCAAGTACACGACCGAGGACGACGTGCGCTATGTCGCCGAAAAACTGCCGCCGATCATCGCCCGGCTGAGGAAGATGTCGACCATTCCTCTGGAAGAGCTCGCCAGGGACATAGAATAATCTTTTCAGGAGCAGAATGATGGATGCGTTTCAGTGGTTGTACTCGGATACTGTCAAAGATCATTTCACAAATCCGCGCAATGTCTATGACCCGGATAGAGATAAAAACTTTCAGCCCGACGCCGAGGGCATGGTCGGCAACATAAAGTGCGGCGACCAGATGATGTTCATGCTGAAGATCAAGGATGATATCATCACCGATGTCCGCTGGAGGACCTACGGCTGCGCGTCCGCGATCGCCTCGACCTCGATGCTCTCGGAGACAATCGTGGGAATGAACATACGCGACGCCTACCACATCAAGCCCGCGGATATCGCGAGTCGCCTCGGCGGCCTGCCCGAAAACAAAATTCACTGTTCGGTGCTGGGAGACAAGGCGCTGCGCGCCGCGATCGATGTGTACCTCGAACGAAAAGGAAGAGCCGGAGAGTTCAAGGGCGAGGATGCTCAGATCATCTGCAAATGCCTCAACATCAGCGATAAAGATATCGAAGAGGCCGTCAGGCAGGGCGCGCGCGACTGGTATGGCCTTCAGGAAGCGACAAAAATCGGCACCGTGTGCGGCTCCTGCAAGACCAAGGCCGAAGAACTGTTGCATGGATTTGTCCATATCTACGGCTGAGGACATCGCCGAAGCCCGCGCGTTCTTGCTCGAAAAGGGGCGCGGCTGCTACCGTGAGCTTCCCTGGCGGGAGGACGTGAGTCCTTGGGCGGTACTCGTTTCCGAGATCATGCTCCAGCAGACGCAGGTGCCCCGAGTTTCGGCGATATACCCGCAATGGATCGATAGATTTCCGGTTCCGTCGGCGCTCGCCAGACGACCTGTCTCCGACATACTCGCGGCCTGGAGCGGCCTCGGCTACAACAGACGCGCACTCTCTCTGCACAAGACCGCGAAGATTCTCGCCGAGGAGTATGGCGATACCGTGCCCCCCTCAGAGGAAGCTCTCCTGAGACTCCCGGGCATAGGCGTCTACACCGCGCGCGCGGTGCTGGCCTTCGCCTTCAATCTTCCCTCGGTTTTTCTGGAGACGAACATCCGCACGGTCTTCATCCGCCACTTTTACACTGCCGGAGAGAGTGTAGGCGACAAGGAGCTCGAACGGATCGGAGAGGCGCTTCTGGACAGGATAAATCCCCGGCGGTGGTATACCGCCCTCATGGATTATGGCGCGTGGCTCAAGGTTCATGAGAGCAATTTCGGGAAAAAGGCGAGTATCTACCGGCCGCAGCCACGCTTCAAAGGGTCCGAACGGGAGCTCCGGGGGGCCATACTGAAAAAGCTCCTCGAAGTATCGCCGCGGACTTTTGCGGAGCTGTCCTCTCTGGTTGCGGCCGATGTGGGGAGAGTTTCCGCCTGTGCCGAAAAACTTGAGAAAGAAGGTTTTGTGCGCATTCTGAGAGAGAATTCCGTGGCCGCCGACTCAGGCGCGAGGCTCGTGAAACTTGCGGATTCCAAGTAAAAATCAAAAAACACAAAAGGCGCCCGCTGCCGTCCCTGCGCCCGCCGTCGGCCAGGAGAGGGCTACACTTTGCCGAAGATGTAGGCAAAAAATCTGAGAACGCTGTCGAGAACGCTCCTGAAAAAACCTCCCCGCGAAATCTCCTGAGGGGAGACGAGATCGACCGAACCTATTTCTTTATTGTCGATTTCGTAGACGATGCGGCCGATTTTATCGTCCTTATGCAAAGGAGCCTTGACGCTTTTGGGCGTTTCGATACGCGCGGTGACGCGGCCCGCGAGTTCGGCGGGCACGGTAACGGCCGCTTCCCCATAAGGTTCGGGCTGGACATGTATGGATGCCCCAAACCATACGCGCAGGGGTTTCGGCATTATGTAGCCGGGCCTCGCGGTGCTGAAATTTGAAAAAGCCCAATCCAGCAGCGCCTTCGAATCCTTTGTGCGGAGCGTGACTCCATCCGCGTATGGGGTCGAGGACCCTCCGAGAAGCACCGCGATGAAGCGGTTTCCGTTGCGCATCGCGGTGGCCGCCATGTTGTAGCCGACCTCGATGATGTACCCTGTCTTCAACCCATCCGCGCCCTCATAGCTGAATATGAGGGGGTTGCGGTTGTACTGGATGATGATGCCGTCGGGGTGGTATTGGGCCGTCGCATGCTCCGGGCGCGGGAATCGGATCGATTTGACCGAATGAAGCTCACTGAGCGCTTCGGGGTGCAGCTCTATGTATTTCTTGCAGAAGAGCGCAAAGTCGCGCGCGGTGACGAGGTTTTTTTCGGAGAGACCGCTCGGCTCCACAAAGGTCATCCTGTCGAAGCCGAGCTGGCGGACCGCACTGTTCATCATCTCGGCGAACTTCTCGTTCGAGCCCGCGATGCGCCGGGCCAGCGTGTATGCGGCGTCGTTGCCCGAGACAACGGCGGCTCCGAGCATGAGATCGCGCACGCTCACCTTCATTCCTGGCTGCAAATACATGAGTGACGATCCATAAGGAATATAGGGAGAGCAGTCCTTTGCATTGATTTCGATAATCTCATCCGGAGAAAGTCTTCCGGCTTTTATCTCCTCCATGACGACATGGAGCGTGACGAGTTTGGTGAGGCTCGCGGGAGGCAGCGCGATATCCGCCTCTTTTTCATACAGTACCGAGCCTGTGGCCGCGTCGATAAGAATGGCGGAGCGCGCGTTGAGCGACGGCGGAGCGGAAATGGTGACGCCGAACTGTTTGAATTCGTCCACGGAGAGGGCGGGGGCCGTCGAGGCGGCAATGAACATGAGCATGGCGCCGACAAAGAACCTGATCGCGGGGGAAGATAGATTGCCACGTGCCATCATGCGATTCCGAATCATGAAATTTCCTTGATTAAAAATCAGCCTGGCGCGCCGCTCTCGGATAGGGAATTACATCGCGGATATTGGCCATGCCTGTCACAAACATGAGGAGGCGCTCGAAACCAAGCCCGAAGCCCGAGTGCGGCGTGGAACCAAAGCGGCGCAGGTCGAGGTACCAGCCGTACGCCTCTTTGGGCAGGTCAAGTTCATCGATACGCTTTTCGAGCAGATCGAGGCGCCACTCGCGCTCTGAACCTCCGATTATCTCGCCGAATCGGGGGACCAGGACATCCATGGCGGCGACCGTCTTGCCGTCCTTGTTCTGTTTCATGTAGAAGGCTTTGATCTCCTTGGGATAATCGGTGACCACGACAGGCCCGCCGACGATCTTTTCCGTGATGAATTTTTCATGTTCGCTCTGGAGGTCGCAGCCCCAGTAAGGCGTGAACTCGAATTCCGCGCGCGAGGCCTCGAGTTCGCGGACGGCATCCGTGTAGGTCATGTGCGTAAAGGGCGTCCGCGCGACTTTTTCGAGCGATTCTCGCAGGCCGGGCTGGACGCGCTGATCAAAGAAAGCGATGTCTTCCGCGCAGTCCGTAAGGGCGGTAGAGACAAGGAATTGGATGAACTCGGTGGCTATCGCGATATTTCCCTCAAGCTCCACAAAGGCCATTTCGGGTTCGATCATCCAGAACTCGGCGAGGTGGCGGGTAGTGTTGGAGTTTTCTGCGCGAAATGTCGGTCCGAAGGTGTACACCCGAGAGAGCGCCTGGCAGTAGGTCTCGACATTGAGCTGACCGGAGACGGTGAGATAGGCCTTCTTGCCAAAGAAATCCTTTTCGTAATCTACAGGTTTGCCGGATTTTGCGATCGCCTCGAGGTCGAGCGCCGTGACCTGGAACATCGCGCCCGCGCCCTCCGCGTCGCTCGTGGTGATGATGGGCGTATGGATGTAGTAGAAACCGCGCTCCTGAAAGAACTGATGAATCGCGAAGGCCATGCGGTTGCGCACGCGGGCGACGGCCCCGAAGGTGTTGGTGCGAACCCTGAGATGGGCGAGTTCTCTTAAGAATTCGAGACTGTGGGCCTTTTTCTGAAGCGGGTAGCGGTCTGCGGGAGCCTCGCCGATGAGCTCGATCTCCTGAACAGAGACCTCCGCCTTTTGGCCTTTTGCGGGTGAAGGTATGAGCGTGCCTCGGATTTCGACGCTCGCCCCGGTGGAAATTCCCGGAAGCGCTTCCTTGAGTGTATCTTTTCCTGGAAGCGAGGCGGCGACGACGCCCTGGATATTTGAAAAGCAGGAACCGTCGTTGATCTCGATAAAGACCGATTGTTTGGTCTCGCGCTTTGTGCGGACCCACCCGCGCACCACGACCTTTTGTCCCTCCGGCTCCATTGCGAGCAGCTCTTTAATCGTTGGAAGAAGCGTCATGAGAATCTCCCCGAAAAATTGTCTTGTATGACTTTTCGTTACGCCGTAAAATGCGTATACTTCTTTGTAGCATGACAGGCCTCTCATGGTCAAATCCCACGAGCCAGGTCCAATAACGTTGAGGGCGGAGCAGAGCGTGAGATATAATCTTTCAATGGCATATTTCCTCTGGCTTATCTCCGGGTTTGGGGCGCTCGGATTTCATCGCTTCTACCTGGGCAAGGTCGGCACGGGGGTTTTATGGCTGCTGACAGGCGGCCTCGGGGGCGTAGGCTGCATCTACGACCTCATCACGCTACCCGGCCAGGTGCGGGAGGCGAATATAGGCTACGCGGCCAGGGAAGCGCTCGGCTATGTTTCCGATGGTGGTTTTGTTCCCCGTATGCGCCGCGAAGACAGTCCGGAGCGTGTCATCCTGCGCCTCGCCAAAGCAAGCAACGGCATGGTCACGGCGGGGGAAGTCGCCATAGAGGCGAACATCTCCATCGACGAGGCGCAGCGTCAGCTCGACAGCCTTGCGAAGAAGGGCATCGCCCAGGTGCGTGTCCGCAGTTCGGGGGTGCTCGTCTATTTCTTCCCCGAGTTTTCCAAGGAAAACAACGATTTTATCGACTGAGAGGGCGTGCGCGTATTTTTGCGCGCGAAAATCTCGGGCAATGATCGCCGCGCGCTTTGCTACGGCGGAAGCCGACAGAGCGTCGACTCCCGCCGTTTGTTTGGTCTTACTTAGCGCTTGTCCACGTCCACGAGCGCGAAATCGCGCAGGCCCCCGGTGATGTGGGGAATGAACAGTTCGCTCTGGGGAATGCTCGAGTCCGAGATCAGCTTGTTCTTCGCGTAGTTGTATGCCTCGATGCAGGAGAGCACGCCGTCGCCGTCCGAGTCTCCCTTCATCGTTCCGCTCGAATTCGTATCCGCGGACTGCAGGAAATAGTACGTGAACAGGCCGTGTCCGTAGCTGCCGTCTTCCAGGGATGTTTCTGCCCAATCAGCTGCAGAGATCACGAGGGGCGCGGTCGAGGGATCCGACGATGCGGCGGCCGAGTTCTGCGCGAGCAGTTCACCGAAGCGGAAGAACATGTCCACCGCGGACGATGTCTGCATGAGTGGAGATGTGCTGCCATCCGGGTACCTTATTATTCCAACGTCCGTAATGCTGTCGACGGAATCCCCCGAGTCGACGAAGCCGCCAGAGTAGCAGGAGTCGAGCACCACCAACTTGTTGGTCGCCGTGACCGAGTCGAGCCAGCCCGAGAATTCGGTGGCGGAGATCATGCTCGAATATGTCGATCCATCAAAATCACTCGGCACGATATATGCATCATCTGAAGTATCTATGCTGCCGTGGCCCGAATAGTAGAAGAGGAAGGTCGTCGTGCCGGCCGGGACGTCCTCGAGCGCGGCCTCGATCTTGGCCTTCGTCGCGTACTGGTTGGTCGACTCGTCCGACTCGGCGGTGATGGGTTTCACTTTCCAGCCGGCGTCCTCCAGCATGGTCGCTATCGACTCGGCGTCCGCGACGCAGTAAGAAAGATCACCGTCGTTGTTTGGATTACTATCATTATTATCAAATACTATATAATCATTTATCCCCACCACGACCGCGTACTTCGTCCCGCTGAACGTGGACGCGCTCGTCGGGAAGAGGTCGCAGCCAGAGAAGGCGAGCGCGAACATCGCCGCGCCCGCGAACAGCGCGATTGCGCGCAGGGTCAATGGCCAGACGCCCCTGCGGTGGAGGACCCCCATAGGGCTTTTCTGTTCAGAACGCATACCGTACCCCTATATCGATTCCGGAGATGATGCTCTGGCCGTCGGCGCGGTAGGCGAATTCCACGGGGAACGAGGCCGAGAGGGCCCAGCCCTTGTTCAGCTCCAATTCCCAAGAAGGTTCGACGAGCCACGATATGTAGGCACTGTAGAGACTCGTCTGGGTGTAATGTGCCACATTCCCGAGCAGGGCCGCGGAGACGAGAAAAGTCTGGCCCCGTTGTATTATGAAATTATTGATATTGAAACCTATGCCCACCTCGGGGCCCAGGCCGAACGCGCTCCATGCCCTGTAGCGGGAACCGTCGGAGAGCCAGTTCGACGCCCCCATATCGATGAATTGCCCCCGCAAGCCGGGGAGAATCAATACCGATGTTGCGGGCGAGGCCATCGCCGATACGTCGCCGCCGAGGGGTAGACGTATCGGCCAACTCGCGTCGGCCGAGAGGCTCCAGCCCATATGGTGGCCCGTCGTGTCTGTGGTCGATGAGTTGAGGTTCGTCCACGCGTTCATAAATCCTGGGGCGACATTGAGGGTGGGCAGAGCGGCCACTTTTTCGGCGCCCAAAGCGCTCAAGAAAAGCAATAGGATGACAAACTTGGTATCCTTCATCTTGCCTCTGTGCTCCTGCATAGTTATTGTTGAGTATATTTGATTTTTATCCCTTGAGTCACCGGGTGGCTGTTTTAATGAGGAAGATTTTATTATTTTTAATAATTATTCTCGTTTTGATACTGCTGTCTGCCGGTATTGCGGGCTGTAAACCGAAGATACGCCTGCCCGCAGACAGCAGCCTCGGGGGAAGCAACCAGTGGCTTGTCATCTCTTCGCTTTATTGTCAGCTAAAATCGGCACCTTCCGGCGCTTCCCGGGACCTGGGTATCCTCAGAAGAGGGACGGTATTGAAAATCATGGAGAGCAAATACAGCACAGACGAGAGCGATCAGGGGACACTCTGGTTCAGGACTCAGGACACTGGACAGTCCGGCTGGGTCTCCATTCGGGATGCCAATACCTATTCCAGCGAAACCCAAGCCCGCAGCGCAGCACTCAGGATGGAATGACATGGATTTTGTAAAAACGTGGATTCTCCCGCCGCTCATAGGCGCCATCATTGGATACTTCACGAATTGGCTCGCCATCAAAATGCTTTTTCGGCCATATAAAACTGTCAGGATCGCGGGCATACACATTCCTTTTACACCCGGCATCCTTCCGCGCGAGAAGGACAGGCTCGCGGTGAGCCTGGGGGATACGGTCGCCAAGGAGCTTCTTACTCCTGATGTGATCACGAAGAGAATCCAGACGCCTGAAATCCAGGCGATCGCGGCCGGCGCAGTGAAGAATATCCTCGAGGGGTTTCTTAAGCAGGACGCTGGGCGCCTGTTCTCTTCGCATCGGGGACATCCCGTCCCTGATGATCCATCCGAGAAAGGATTGAGCGACCAGACAGAGAAAGAGCCTCTGGATGCGTCTTCGCTCTCTCATCAGGTGGCGGAATCCCTGCGCCGCCTCGCCGCCTCGGCGGATATACAAGCCTCTATAAAGGGTATTGTGGCTGAATTCTTGACCCGTCTAGGCGAATTTGAAGTGCGCGATATTGTATCGAAGGAGCAATTTGTCGGGGCAATATTAAAGACCGCCTCTTCGCTCGAAAACAAAGGCTTCCCTGAAGTTGTACAGCCGGACGGCGGGCCAAATCCGCGTCATCTGCTTCATGCTCTTGTGGAACTTCCGCCTGATGCGACGATCCGGGCCCTGTCCACCGCGCTTGTCCCGAAAGCCTACGACTATTTTTTGCCGTATATCGACAGTTTCCTGCACGGGGATGAGTTCAGGGGGCGTCTTGAGGTCGAGGCTCACGCCTTCGTGAAGAGGGCGCTCGACAGGCTCGGCCCGATACAGCGCCTCTTCGTATCCATCGCTGGCTATGACGCAAAGATCTCCCAGGCCATGCCTGAAACCGTTGAGGATCTTATTCAGACAATTGAAGGCCTGCTCAGAGACCCCTCCGCGCCGGAGAAGGTGTCCGGAGCGCTGGGGGCGGCCCTGATCTCCCGGCGTTCGAGACTCGACACACAGACGCCGGTTGTTTCCGAATCGCCCACGGGCGAAAATAAGCCTGTGCTCGGAGCGGCCATTCTGTCGCTCAAGGATTCCTCTGAAGAATTGCGGCAGCGGGCGGAGAGGAGCTACGATCGCCTCGCTGGATTACAGATAAAAGAACTGACAGGCGTACCCGTCTCCGCAGAGGAGATCGCCGGTTTTGTCTTTTCCGCCTTTGCCCGCACCACAGGGTATGACGGCAGCCAGTCTTCCATGACGCTCGGCACACTGTTGGCGCAGGTTCTAAAAGAATCCGCCAAGGGCAAGACGATAGCGGAATTTTTGGGCATTCGGGACAAGGAGATAGAACAGGTATCGCTGACGCTTGCGAGCGCGTTTTTAAAATTGATAGAGACCCGCATGCCACTTCTCGTCGAGGCTATCGACGTTCGGTCGATGGTCTCCGAGAAGATCGTCAGCCTCGACATGAAAGAGGTCGAGCGCATAGTGCTGCAAGTCGTCAGCAAGGAGCTGGCGTGGATCACTTGGCTCGGGGGTATTCTGGGGGCGATGATAGGCCTTGTGCAGAGTATAATTTCGATTTTGTAAACTCTGCGCATAGATAGAATGAGCCTGTGACGAGAAGGCTCGCCTTTCTTTCTTTTGCGCTGCGAATGGCTTTTTGGATCGCCTCCCCGGTATTCTCGAGAAGAATCGCGGCGGGGTTTCGTTGTTGAAAGCTCGAGAACACGAGGAGTGGGTCGCTCTGCTTGAAGGTTCCGGGTTTGGTGATGATGATCTCTTCAAAATGAGGAGAGAGCAACTCAGCCATCTCTTCGTGCCGCTTGTCATAGGCGCACGCGAATAACAGCACTTTCGGGCCGGGCGTAAGCTGCAAAAACGTCGAGAGTATGGTGCGTATCGATTCGGGGGTGTGCGCTCCGTCGAGCACGGTGAAGGGCGACCGGGCGATGATCTCGAAGCGCGCGGGCATCGATGTGGAGGCGAAGCCCTTTTGAATGTGGCCCATGTTCAAGGGGATTGGCAGCTGGGAGAGGGCCAGCGCGGCGAGCGCCATGTTGCCCGCGTAGACCGAGCCGACGAGGGTCGTTGTTACTTCCAGCGAATTTTCGTTCAGCAACGCGCGAAGAGCTGGCGGGCTGGTCTGTGTTGCCTCCAGCCGGCAGCGAGTGCCCCCAATATCTACATTTACCGATGAAAAAAGAATATCGTGCCCAACGACGAAGCAGGGGGCGCCCATCTCTTTCGCCCTACCGCTGATCACGTCGAGCGCGTCGGGCTTTGGCTGCATTGTGCAGACAGGCACGTTTTTCTTTATTATCCCCGCTTTTTCTCCGGCGATGAGGGGTATCGTCGGGCCGAGAAACTGTGTGTGCTCCAGTTCTATGGGCGTAATCGCGCATACATCGGGCGAAACGATGTTCGTCGAGTCGAGCCGTCCACCCAGGCCGACTTCGATGACTTGCGCGTCATATCCGGCCAAGCGGAATGCGCAGAAGGCGATGAGGGTCGTCAGTTCGAAATAGGTCGGCAGTTCGCGGCCATAGAAAGTCTCTACGGTTTTGCCCTGCACGAGCGAGAGAACCTCTTCGGCGGCCCTGAGTACAATTTTGTCCGGTATCTCCAGTCCCGCTTCGGTGATCCGCTCTTTCCAGGAAATTATGTGGGGAGATGTGTAGAGACCGGTTCGCACGCCGGACGCCTGGAGCGTTTTCGCAACGAGCGTCGCGACGGAACCCTTGCCTTTTGATCCGGCGACGTGGACCGTGGTTCTTCCAAGCTGTGGATTCCCGAGCTCGCCAGCCATCCAGCGCATGCGGTCGAGCTTGAATTCGGTCGCCTGGCCCTTCTCGACATTGACATATCCCAAAACGAAGTCATACACCTCATCGATCGAGGTAAAGTGTCCTGCGCTCACGCACAAAAGATGCATGAGGCTGTGTGGTTCGTCAAGTGAGGGTGCCCAAGAAAGCCCCGCAAGAGTGCATCAAGCGCCGCGTCCGAGGTGCCGATAACCTATAGCGAGGATACATGTGAGAATCGTTCATGCAGCGGAAGCGGGGCAGTTGGCAAAACCTATGATTCACCGTCGAAGTCGGGGAACAGGATTTTCTCAAAAAACAGTCACCTCCTCCGTAGAATCGACCGGCCCCGATCAGCCCCTGCATTTGCACGACAAGCAAGTCATCGTCATCATAGAGTCGGAAGGCGCGGTGTTCGACATCAATCGATACTGGCACGAGACGGCATATTTGCCCTCCTTCATCGGATGTTTCGGCGGCAATGTAGACCCCTCTATTGTGGGCGAGATATGGAGAACGGTCGCGCTCGATACCTCGTTGAGGGGCGAGCATCCTCTTGTCCTTCTCCTCGCGGCGCTCCGCGTGCTGAACGTACTTTTCCCGTCGATGCAGCGGACGGTGATCATCAGGGCCTTGGAGAAATACTCTCTTTCCGAGAGCACTTGGGATGATCTTTTCAAGCTCGACGAAAAACATCCGGTGGAGATGATGGTAATCGACTGGTTCTCGATGGCCGAGGGGCTCATTCAAGAGTTGGGCCGAGTGCCCCACTTCAGCACCGCCGAAGAGTTCCTGAGAAGCGCGAGGTATATTGCCCCGCGCTCAGAGGTGCTTGTCTACAGTAATCTTGCCGAGATGTCGGCGATGAGAATGTGGCAGAATGCGGGGCTCGGCGAATGTTTTTACCGCATCGCCGGCAAGGAGAGAGGCAGACCGGGAGAGTATCTTCGGGCCGCGCTGTCTGCGGGTTTCGAGCGGTCGAGCATCATAGCGATCGGTTCGTCGGCGGGGATGTTCCGTGCATCGCAGTTGGCGGGAATCCGGTTTTTTCCCATAACTCCGGGGCAGGAAGAGGAGAGTTGGAAAATTCTTGCGGAGCAGTGGTTCCCGGCCTACCTGCGCGGCGAGGCATGGAAGGTCGATATGCAGGCGGAGTCTTTTTACGAGCAGATGTGCAGTGAATTCAATGTCATGCAGACTGCCGGAGACATCGGTGCCCGGCTACAGTTACCGAAGGTGTCGAACGCGGCTGGCGAGATGGGCCGCCGTTGAAAAATCAATCTAGGAAAAATCAAAAAGCGCGATAGTGATCGGCCACGAGGGTGTCTTGTTAAACTTCTGCATAATAGAGTGCAGCATTTTGATGTCGTGCTCCGGGAATTTTGACTGGAATTCCGCACCGTAGGGTTTTGAGGAGTCGAGCCACTGTTCCAGTTCTTTCTCGTCGACGGGGCGAGGGTAGGTGGCACGCACGTCGGTGGTGTGAGCATTCAGCTGGGGCATCTTCGCCCTCAATTCGCCAAGCCAGGCATCCATAGGCCGAGAAGTCGCCGCCGTTCTCAGGTAGGTGGGGCCGTAGCCGAGGTCTTGCTCGAATTCAGAAAAGCGCTCTAAAAATTGGCGCTCGTCTTCCGAAAGGCTGGATAGTGAGGACAGAGCGTCGGAGAGCATGGAAGAGCGGGCTGCGTCGATGTCAAAGGCCACGATGCGCGGCGCCTTTCCCTTGATTTGTACTCCCGTATCCAAAAGGAAGGCGCTCACCTCCATTGGGATTCGTGTCGCTTCGCACAGGAGGATGTAGTTGGGATTTGCTTCCGCGAGATAGAGCTCGAGGGCGCCACCCGCCTCCTCCGCCTCGGGCAGATTGTCATAGAGGACTATTTCAGGATGCAGAACTTCCTGGACCGTTTTGCTCAGATTGTCGAGCTGGAGGCGCGCGGCCTCATCGCCCAGGACAATGAATGCCTTTCCCTCTCCGGTACTCCTGAGCGCTTCCATTGCGTAGAAGCCCGATCTGGGGTCCGCGACGACCATGTTGTCGATCGGTTTTGGCGCGAGCTCGTCGAAGATCGCGGCACGAATCGCGATGAGGCGCTCGGTTGCGAAAGATTCGCTGCGGGCTCTCCACTGCGTCCGTGTTTCGCCTTCTTTGGACCACACGAGGTTCTTCTCCTGTTTTTCCCCGATATCATCCGGGAGCACCGCAAGCTGTGCCTCTCTCCGCATCAGCACGTCGGCGCGCCTTGTCCCCTCAAACCCAAGGCCGCCGGGGAAATAGAAGAGCCTGCCAGCGAGACTCGCGGGTAGGTACTGCTGGGCCACCCAGTGGTCACGGTAGGCGTGCGGGTATTGGTATCCCTCCCCGTGCCCGAAAGCGGCCTTGTCGCGGTTGGCGTCCTTGAGGTGGTCGGGGACCTCGGCCTGATCGGCTTCTACCGCCTGGAGAGCGTCGAAGTAGCCGAGGGTCGTGTTCGATTTAGGGGCGAGGGCACAGTAGAGCGTGGCCTGGGCGAGGTGAAACTGGCCTTCCGGTAGGCCCACACGGTCGAAGGCCTGGGCGCAGGAGTTTACGACGCTGATGGCGTTGGGGTCGGCGAGCCCGATGTCCTCGGAGGCGAGAACGAGGAGGCGCCTTAAGACGAAATCCGGGTCCTCTCCGGCATAGACCATGCGGGCGAGCCAGTAGAGGGCCGCGTCGGGGTCGGAGCCGCGCACGCTTTTTATGAATGCGCTGATAGTGTCGAAGTGATAGTCGCCATCTTTGTCGTAGAGCACTGCGCGGCGCTGGATGCTCTCTTCGGCGTCGCTCATGCTGATGAAAAGTGCGGAATCCCCAGTGGGCGGCCATGTCGGAGTGCTCGTCTCTATCGCGAGTTCAAGGGCGTTAAGAAGGCTCCGGGCATCGCCGTCCGCGGTATCGACGATGTGTTCGAGGGCTCCTTCTTCAAATTGTATGATATATTGTCCATATCCGCGCTCCTTATCCTCGAGCGCCAGGCGGGCGACTCTAAAAAGGTCGTCGCGAGTCAGCTGTTTCAGGACAAATACGCGCGAACGGGAGAGGAGCGCGCGGTTCACTTCGAAGAAAGGGTTCTCCGTTGTCGCCCCAATGAGTATCGCGGTCCCGTTTTCAATCCATGGCAGAAGAGCGTCCTGCTGGCTTTTGTTCCAGCGGTGTACCTCGTCGATAAAGAGAATGGTCTTCCGGCTGTACATGTCGCGGTACGTCTTTGCCTGCTCGATGGCTTCTCGGAGATCCGCCACGCCGGAGAGCACCGCGTTGAGAGTGATGAAGTGACTCTTGGTCGTGTTGGCGATGATGCGGGCCAGGGTAGTCTTGCCGGTCCCCGGGGGGCCGGCAAAGATCACCGAGCTGAGCTGGTCCTTTTGAATGGCCCGCCGCAGGAGCCGCCCTTCGCCGACAATGTGTTCCTGCCCGACAAATTCGTTCAGGGTACGAGGGCGCATCCGCGAAGCGAGCGGCTCGGCGGCGCCCGAGGGGCCTACTTCGCCCGGCCCGAATAGAGGATGCGACGACATGCTATTCCGCTGTCCAGCCACTCCAGCTCTCCGTGCTGATAGTATAATCGTTTCTATAGAGCGCGTACGTATCGGTGCTCCCCGAGGCGAGAAGGATAAAGAGCGTTATTTTTGTCGCGTCATATTCGTGTACGGGCTGCCAGAAGGCCTGCACTTGTTTTGAAGTTATTGTGCTGTAATAGATGCTCTGAGATGTTGAAACAAAGTCCTTGCCGTTTTCTTTGAGCGTTGAAGTGGATTCGTTGTATTCCATGTAGCCGTAAGAGGAGACGCCCTTTCCGACGAGAATACGGGGGGTGGAGGCGGGCAGGGTGAGGAAAAAGAGCGGACCAAGCTTGGTAGAAGATTTCACGGTGATGCTCGTCCAGGCGCCCGAATCGTAGCTATACACGTATCCATCTCTTCTGGAGACGATGACGCGTCCGGCCCCATCGGAGGCGATGCCGAGAAGATAATGGTCATAATCCGGATTGGAAGCGGTCGAGTCCTCTGCGAGTGCGCCAGGTGTTCCCTTATAGACTTTGCTGTCGGAGATGAGCCAGTACGAAGAGCTGCCGTCATACACAATATCGACGAGAGGGGCATCGATGCCCGAGACAGCGGCGCCAGCGCTCACGAACGATGCCCCATTGTAATAGAACAGAGAGTATTTGGAGGAGTCATTGTGGACCGCGACGAAGAAAGTGTCGTTGACATACTTAATCCAATCCACATAGAAGTCGCTCCCGACGTCCGTCTCTATGTCCGACTTAGCGTCGCCCACAGGACTCCACGTCCACGCGTCGGCGCTGGAACCAGAGGTGTATGTGCCTTCATAGATACCGTCGAAAATATTATTTATATCCGCTTTTGCTACATAAATCTTTGTGCCGTCGCCCGCGAGCCCTGCGGCGAAGTAGTCGGTCGACCCATTCACGGAGAGCACATCCCAGCTGTCTCCCGACTTGGGCCGCCACACCACCTGCCCAAGGAGTACATAATAATTTGAGCTGTCGTCGGCCATCGCTCGCGCGGCGGTATTCTTGAAAAGATCGGCGCCAATCTGCTTTTCTTCTTGACTGATCGACTGGAACACGGAAAAGGTATTGTCGCAGCCGGAAAACGCCAGCAGAATGAAGGTCGCTGCGGCGATCAAGCCGACGGCGTGCGGCGTACGGCCCGATTTTGCCTTCCGTGCCTTTGGAAGCGAGTTCTCTGCAAGACCTGCTATGTGTTCGTGCATGAAAGAATCTCCTTAAAAATGATAGATGGCTCCGATTGAGAATTCCAGGAAGTTCGCGTAGCTGTTCAGGCTGCTGTAGGTTCCTAGGTGGATTTCGGGGATGAAGCACCACGAGACTTTCGTGTCGATGCTCCACGATGAACTCACATAACGGGAGAGACCGGCGCCCAATTTGGCATATGGCTCGATGAGGCCATTCCCATAGATTCGCATGATGTTCATGCCTAGTTCGGTGGAGACTTCGTATTCCATCGGCTCTCCGCCGGCGACCCATGCGGCGGTCACGCCAATAGGCGCAAGAAAGAGCGTGCCCCCGCCTACCGTAGTCACGAAAGATCCCGCGATCGAACCACCGATGCCTATGCTTTTCCCCAACATATATCGGTATTGAACGCCGAACGATGCCCCGGGATACATGTTTGACGGTGAGATTAAGGCCCCGGTGTTATCCAGCACAAAGAGGGGGATAAATCCTCCCGCCAGGATTGTGATGGACTGATCGCCTTTTTTTCTCGTTATCACGGATGATCCGCTCGCCTGTTCCTGGGCGCCAAGTGTCAGTGCACTAAGAGATGCGATAAGCACAGTTACTGCAAGTAGTTTTTTCGACATCAATCCTCCTGATCGCCATTCCCCTCCCTGTGGGGACGCGCTTTCACCTTGCGATGAATACATGCAATTGTTCTAAACTGAAAACCACTGAAAGGTGTTTCAGGTAACTCCACCAGATATAGCACAAGCTCATATTTTTTAAAACTGAGGCGGGCCGGCGCCGAAGTCGTATTCCCGCTGCCCAGCCAGATTCCCCTCTGCGCCTCTTTATATGGAGAGAGAGCATCGGCGCAGGCTTTGAGACCGATGTCCTGTCCGAAGCGCTCCAGCGCAGTCTTGAGTTTTGGAACATCGAATTCATCGTCGAGCTTCAATATACGCTGGCCACGTTGCTGTATAATCGAACTAAAATGAAAGGTGCCTGGCAAAATTGCGCATATATTCTCCGCGTGCCGGCTCAGTATCTGCTGCGCGTGCTCTGAAAAGGTGTTTTTAGAAAAACGAGAGATTGAGGATTTCGGAGCATTGAACCACCCGCATATAAAACCCTCCGGCAATGCCATCGACGCGTCATCGCGACTCCAGTCAAACTCTTCGCGTTTGAGCTGCCAGAGCCGCTGGCGTATGTTCCCATGGGGACGAGCCACCAATACAAAGCGCCTCATACCGTTTCAGTATATACGTCTATCACGGGTTGAGGAATGTGCTCCCGCCGACACGCATAGCGAAGAAATTGCCGCCATGATATAATCGATACACAAAGGCAGGGGGCTCATGAAGCGCAAATCCGAAGAAATTTCCTCATTTTTGATCGATACGATTTCACAGTGGGCGGGTGTAGACTGCATCTGTGTCGATAGGCGCTCCCAGCAGGATGAGCTCGACCCGCATTATGCTCTTGTGTTTGACATATATTATCGACGCGGCCTTCCTCCCATAGAGAAACGCCAACACCTTTTCGACAACCCCGGAGCTTTTGAATCAGCCCCAGGCGGGATGAAAGACAGGTTTTTTCTCGATGAAATTCCTATTCGGGTCGAATACAAGCATATCCCTGGCGTTCAGGACCTGATCGAACGTCCACTTCGGCACATCAGGCTTCTTAAAAATGCGGGGACCTATCCGCTGTATCGGCTTTTGAATTTTCCCCTGGTCTTTTCCAAGAGCGATTGGATAGATCGCATGCGATCCGGGCTGCATAGTTTTCCCCAGGATGCATGGCAGGGGCTCTTTGACAGTTTCTCGGCGAAAATGGAACATTATCTTTCAGATTTCGGGGCGGCCGCAGTATCCGACAACCCCTTCTTCCGATTGATGTCGCGTGCCGGCTTTCTAAAGTATGCCGGAGCTTCTATATTCATGTTTAATCATGTATTCGAACCATCTCATGCGGAATATGAATATCAGTTGAAGCGTCAGCCTATCCTCCCCGCGAATTTTGCGAGCCTCTGGGACTCGATTGCAGGCGAGCGCGACGACCTTTCGGAGTTTAAGGAATTCGAGCTCGCCCGCCTTCTCGCGAGGGAGATATTCGAACTTCAATAAATGGGTGATCTTTCTATGCGCCATACACAGCACGCACATCCTGGTTCAGGCTCTTGCGGGGTTTTCCTCCTCCCCTTGCTTGCAAGTCTGTCCCTATGTTTTTTTTTGATCTCTTGCAAAGCTAATGAGGTTCACGCCTTTGGCTGGTCTGATGAACGCGGCTCCAGACTCGCATTTTCAAGCGCTGCATCCGAATCGGAGATCGCTCATTTTTCCAGGCAGGGGGAGAAAGAGCGATATACGCTCGCCAGACCGGCAAAAGTACCGGATGGATATTCGGTGCGACTGTCGTTTTCTGCTTTACATGGTGGAGTCGAATTCCAAGTCAGTTGTGGCGACGAAAAAGGCGGAACTTCCACCGCCGTCTGTTCGATTCCGGAGGCAGGTCATTTTGCCTTCATGGCCCCGATTTCCACCTCGAATCCTCTGCGTTGGGTCGAAATAAGAATCCTGAAGATGCCTCCGCAGATCAGCAGTGGACAAAATGGCGGCGGCCAGCCGACACAAAATAGTACTGCTACGCAAGCATCGGCCAGTCGGGAGGCGCTTTCGTCGTCCCTCGTTTTGAAGGAAATCCGGTTTGTCCCGCCGATGCACGGGATGCGGCGCGAAAATGGTACTCTGGAAATTTCACCTCATTTTTCGTTTGAAACGAAGAACGGTACGGGTCACTATGAAATCCGCAGCCCTCTTTCGGATTTGCCTTCCGAGATGGTGGACGGCCTGGAGCTCGAGGTGGTGCTCGAAGGCGCCGCGGGGTCTGCGACGTTATTCTGGGGAGATCAAAAACTTACCTACCGTCATGCCGGGCCGAAATCCGCCTTTTCCATTCCCTGTTCGCTTTTTGCGGATATCCCTGACAGAATTGCGATGGATGTGAACGATGAGATCCGTGTCACTAGTTTTTGTGTCACTCAATCCAGGGAGAAGGCAGAGCTCCCCCGCATAGACCCGGGTCTCTTTGTGTACCATGCGCCGCTCGGCGCGAAGCCGTATTATGTCGCCCGCTGGGACTTGCGTCCGGAAGTGCTTTTATTCTTGTTTAAAGATTACGCGGTCCAGGACCGGTATCTCAAAAGGCTCGCCTTTTTTGTGGAAAAAATAGGGTTTGTGGGGCGGCTTGCCCAAAACAGCGAAATTGTGGGCCTTCACGGATGGAACGCGCACGATTATCGCCCCGAGGATCTGGCACGATTTTTCGATACCGCCGCGGCACAGAAGTTCCCGCTTTCGACGGAAGAGATGGAACTGCGGGAAGTGTTGATTAAAGAAGGGGTCATCTTAAAAAACGGCACGAGGTTTTTGCCGGGCAAGGGTGCCATCGTCTCTATTACACAGGAATCGCCGGCGTATCTGCAATATCGTTTCCTTGCCCACGAGTTGAGCCATGCGCTGTTTTTTACCGACGGCCGCTACAGGGACTTGGTGCTGTCTCTCTATCAAAAAATGACCGACGATGAAAGATGGTTCCTCCTGCGCTATTTCAGATGGATGCGCTATGACGTGGATTCATCGTATTTGATGGCGAATGAGATGCAGGCATACCTCGTGCAGCAGCCCCTCAAAGATCTGGAAAAGTACTTTCCAGGCACACTTGGAGATATATTGGCAAAAGAGCATCCGGAACTCACGGATGCCATCCACGACTACATGCGGCAGCACCTTTCGGCCTTGGTTGCCATCGCCCGGCAGCTGGGCTCTTATTTGCAGGTATCGTATGGCTTCGAACCGGGAAGACTCTACAGGGTGAAGTAAGGCACCGGCGCTACGGCATGAAAGTTCACATGTGCGAGCTTTCTCAAGATAAACCGAGTTTTTCGAATACGTGCCTGTAAAGGTTGAAAAACTCCGAATTCGCGAACTCCTCGATCTTATCTTCCGGCAGGGACTCGAGAAGCCGGTCTAGGTAGAGGAGGAGCTTGCGGATATCGCCGAGAAGCTGCTGCGTACCCGGGTCCGCCTCGGGCGCTTCTGCCGCCTGTTCGGCAACGCTCGGGGCGGGGGCCGGTGTCACGCCGCCCGGCCGTGAAGGTTGTGGTGGCTGCGGCTTTTTTATGGTCTCAAAGTGTTGCTTGATGGACAGAAGGTCTTGCTTGATCGATTTCAGTTCGCCCGCGAAGCGCAGGATAAGTTGCTCCTGGGTGGGTGTCGCGGGCCTTGCGGTGGATTGTACTTCGGATAATTTTTTTTCTCTTCCTTCGGGAATAGGTGATGAAGAGACCTCTCCGCCATCATCAAGCTCAGGCGCTTTTATAGGAGAGAGAATTTTCGCCTCTTCGGCTTCCATTCTTTCAAAGGACTCGGAATCTTCGAGAGGGCTGATGAAAAGGCCTTCGAGCACATCATCGGGGTTTTTGCCTGACGGTGATTTATTCGCATTCTTTTCCATCGCAACCTTCCTCTGTGCCTATACTACACCCTTTGACAAAGCCATGGAACTACTTTTTAAAAGAAAATTCCTAATCCGGGTTTCAATTCGTGCCGAAATTCTTGTTGATGCATTTGCCTCCACATACGCCGCCAAAAAGCAGGCAGTTTCTTATGTCGCTCTCTTACGGATTCTTTTCTTTTCTCATTGGATATTGCTGCATTTCTGCGGTTGCGGGCAAGGCGGGGATGTTGGCATATCAGGACTTGGTTTCACAGCAGCAGCAGATCCAAAAAGCGATCGATTATCTGCAGACTCAGAATCAGGACAAAGCTCATATGATAGATGATTTGAAAAACAATTCCGCCGTTGCTGCCGGGAGAGCGGCCACTCTTGGCTATATTCGGGATGGCGAAATGCTGATAGTGCTCCCTGAGGCCTGGAGGAGCGAGGATGCAAAAGACGATGATATACGTCTGCCCGTCGTCATGGGGGATTCCACGGGCCTGCCGGATGCGCTGATTCGCCTCATGGCCGCAATCACGGGTGTTTTCGCCTTCCTCGCCATTCAGCTCTTTCATTTCAAACCCCATGTACGGCCCCTCAAACAGATGAGTTTCGAGAAACAGGCAGAAGTGCACTGAAATAGGCGCTTACGAAGGTTATCTGTTCTGGAAGACGGGCGCTCCCTCAGGCCTCGGATTCAAAGGATTTTCCGAAGGAATCTGATCGGAACCGAGAACCTCGGGCGTAATGCTTGGCCCGTGCAGAGTACAGAACTGCGTCGGTTGCGTGCCATCGAGATACAGCAGATTTACCGTGCCGTCGGAGCAATATTCCGTAGGCAGTTGGCCGGAGAGCGCACAGACCGACACCGACACGAGACCTGAATCAGGCTTGGGAAAGTTCTTATAAGACAATCCGATATGAATGTCGCGCATGTAGTTTGCCCAGACCGGGGCCGCCACGGTGGCCCCGGTTTGAGAGACCCCGAGTGAATTCCCGGGTCGGTCGAAACCGAGCCAGATCGCCGTGGTGTAGTAGGGACTGGATCCCAGCGTCCAGGCGTCCGCCCAGTTCTGCGTCGTGCCTGTCTTGCCCACGATCGGGATCACGTAGGATTTGCCTTCGGGGGAAGTCTGTTTGAATATCGAGCCCGACTGAGTGGCTCCCGCGAGGGTTCCGGAAGAGACGACTCTCTTGAGCATGTCGATCATGATGGTGGCGTTCTGTGGTGATATGACCTGGGGTGACTTTTGGCGGAGAGTCTGAAGCGCCTCTTTTTCCGGCTCGGCGATGACGTTGCCGTTGCGGTCCTCGACATAGCGGATCGCGATGGGCGTGATCGCCTTTCCGCCGTTGGCGAATATGGAGAAAGCCCTCGCCATCTGAAGGGGAGTGACGCCGATCACACCAAGGGCAAGCGGGTAATAACGGGGAAATGTCTTACGTATTTCTATGGGGTCGGTGATGTCGAGAAGCGCCGCGGCCCTCGAAATCGCCGCGTCGAAGCCGATCGTCTGCAGGACTTTCACAGACGGCACGTTCATCGAGTTCGCGAGGGCCGCCCAGGCGAGCACCGAGCCCTTCCACTCGCCCTTGAAGTTCTGGGGAGAGTAGGGCGTGCCGTCCTCATTGTAGAATGTCGTCGGCTCGTCGACGATATAGGTGCCTTCAGTGATTTTTTTTGAGTCAATCGCTGCGGAGTAATACAGAGGCTTGAATGTGGAGCCGGGCATGAGCTTTGCCTGTGTCGCCCGTATCAGTTGGTTCGCCTGGTTGTAATCGGAGCCCCCTACGAGGGCGAGGATATATCCCGTGCTGTTGTCGATCGTGACGAGCGCGCCTTCGACCGTCGTCTTTTCAAGCTCGGTTTTGATTTTGGCGGAGGCCGCGCCGATGTAGGGTTTGAGCGACGCGATGTTGAATATCAGGCTCGCCGCATCGAGAATGGGATTGACCGTGTTCAGAAAATACGTCTGAGAATCTGCTTCGCTTCGACTCTGAGGCGCGTAGAGCATCGGCAGATCGAAGGCGAGCCCCAGAAGTTCCACGATCGGCACATAGGTTGTGTCGGCTACGCCGAGCCGCTGGGACATCGCGCCTTTGAAGGAGGCGTTGGCGGTTTCGATGCCCCGTTTCATGTAGAGGTCTGCGGCGGCCTGCTTGTCGAGGTCGAGCGTCGTATACACCGATAGCCCATCGCTGTAGATATCTATGGAGCCATAGAACATATCCTCGAGCTGGCGGCGTACATATTCGCTGAACCATGGTGCCTTGTCTTCGCGGTTGTAGAACGCCGAGACGGCCACCCTCGAGTAGTCGAACGAGGCCCAGTAGGCGTCGAAGGACTCGTCGGCTTCGGCCTTGGTGACGACATGGCGCGCCACCATCTGGTCGAGGATTTGTTTTGAGCGGTCGCGCGCGAGCATGGGGTTGCGGAAAGGATTGTAGCGCGCGGGGCTGGAGAGCTGGATGGCCAGAATCGCGGACTCTTCAGGTGTACAGTCCTTCGCGGAGTGGCCGAAGAAATACCGGCTCGCGGCTTCCACTCCGTAGACCGCCGGCCCCATGACCGTACGGTTCAGGTACATCTCGAGGATTTCTTCTTTCGTGAAACGGCGTTCAAGCTGGAACGCCCACCAGAGTTCCTTGAGCTTCCGCTGAATGGTGATCACCCGGCGATCGGCGTACAGGGTTCCCGCGAGCTGCTGGGTAATCGTGGAACCGCCTCCGAGGTTCTTGCCCAATATCTGCCCCAGCGCGGCACGAATGGTAGAGCGCAGGTTAAAACCATGGTGCGAATAGAAAGTCCGGTCTTCCCGGGTAAGAAATGCCTCCAGCAGCCAGTTGGGCAATTCCTTTATCGAAACCGGTATTCTCTGCTCCTCGGCGAAGAATTCCGTGATGAGTCGGCCGTTGATGTCGTAAATTTTGGTTGGAAGGGCGGTGTCGAATTCAGTGAAATTTTCCGTGCGGATCGTATTGACGGTACCAGAAAGGGCCATACCGAGTCCGGTGCCCAAAGCGGCGGCCAGTACAAGCATGAGGGCGATAAAAATATATATTGCCCTGGGCGTATGGGATCGCATGACATTAGATTATAGGGAGGACGAGGTTTGGTCAATCTTGCCCAAAGGTGAAGGTATGGAAGTATTTTGGGAATTGAAGTAAATTTATGCAGATCGGTTGACTCTTTTGCTCAATCGATACTATTTTATCTTTATGCGAAACCGACCGCAGCCTGCTTATTGCGCGCTGTATCAGATCAGTTCCTTAGGAGGAACATTATGAAAGTAGCGATCAATGGTTTTGGACGAATCGGGCGGCTGGTATTCCAGTCTATCGTCGATCAGAATCTTCTCGGCAAGGGCAAAGATAAGATCGATGTCCTCGCCGTGGTTGATATTGTCACCGATGCTGCCTATTTTGCCTATCAATTGAAATATGACTCCGTGCAGGGCAAGATGAAGGCCGAGATCAGTTCCAAGAAGAGCGATCCATCCAAGGCTGATGATGATATCCTCGTCGTCAACGGTCACGAGATCGCGTGCATCATGGCGGAGAAAGAGCTCAAGAACCTCCCCTGGGCGAAGCTTGGCGTCGACTATGTCATCGAGTCCACCGGGCTCTTCACCGATGAAAAATCGTTCGGGCACCTCGAGGCTGGGGCCAAGAAGGTCATCATCTCTGCCCCCGCAAAGAGCAAAGCGGAGGACAAGAAAATTCCGATGTTCCTCATGGGCGTCAACAACGAGAAGTACAATCCCGCCAAGGACAATGTGGTGTCGAACGCTTCGTGCACCACGAACTGTCTCGCGCCGCTTGTATATGTCATCCTCAAAGAGGGAATTGGTATCGAGACGGGCCTCATGACCACGATCCATTCCTATACCGCGACCCAGAAGGTCGTGGATGGCGTGTCCAAGAAAGATTGGCGTGGCGGCCGAGCGGCGGCGATCAACATCATTCCCTCCACCACGGGCGCGGCGAAGGCCGTGGGCGAAGTCCTCCCTGAAATCAAGGGCAAGCTCACCGGCATGTCGTTCCGTGTTCCCACGCCGACGGGCTCGGTGGTGGACCTCACTTTCCGCTCCGTAAAGGAAACCTCGATTCAGGAGATCGACGCGCTTCTTAAAAAGGCGTCCCAGACCTACCTCAAGGGAATTCTCGGCGTCACCGACGAAGAGCTCGTCTCCACGGATTTCATCCACGACAACCGCTCTTCGGTCTACGACAGCCTGGCGACGCTCCAGAACAACCTCCCCGGCGAAAAGCGCTTTTTCAAGGTCGTTTCCTGGTACGACAATGAGTGGGGATATTCAAACCGGGTCGTCGATCTGCTCCGCTACATGGCGTCCAAGGATAATTTCTGAGCTCCCCGAAGGAGGAGACTCCCCCAAGGAGACTGTGATGATTAAAACTGTCCGTGATGTTTCGCTTGCCGGCACGCGGATTATCATGCGGGTCGATTTCAATGTGCCGATGAAGGACGGCGCGGTGCAGGACGACACGCGCATTGTCGCCTCGTTGCCGACCATCAAGTATATTCTCGACCAGAAACCGAAAAGCCTTGTGCTCATGTCGCACCTCGGCGATCCGGACAAAGATGCGGCCAAAGCCAAGGAGAAAGCTGAAAAAGAGGGCAAACCCTTTGACATGCAGGTCTACCTCAACGGTAAACACCGTATGAAACCTGTGGCCGAATACCTTGCGAAATTGCTCGAAAGGGACGTTCTCTTTCTGCCTTCGTGCTTTGGACAGAAGGCGGCGATAGACGCCCTTCCTGAAGGATCTTTGGTGATGCTTGAGAACACCCGATTTCACAAAGAAGAGACTGCCAAGGATCCAGCCATCCAGGAGCCACTCGCGCGAGAACTAGCCTCCTACGGCGACATCTATGTCAACGACGCCTTCGGCACCGCACACCGGGCGCACGCGAGCACGGCTACCATCGCGAAGTTCATGCCGGTGCGCGTCGGCGGATTCCTCATGGAAAAGGAAGTGGCCAACCTCGAGCCCATGCTGCATAATCCGCCCAAGCCGATGGTCGCCATTATCGGCGGCGCGAAGGTTTCGTCGAAAATAGCGGTTCTGGAGAATTTGCTGAAGAATGCCTCAGCGCTGGTTATAGGCGGAGGAATGGCCTACACCTTCCTCAAGGCACAGGGCGTTCCAGTGGGCAAGAGCATGGTGGAGGACGATTTTCTGGATACCGCCAGGCAGCTCCTCGGTCACGCGAAAGCGCAGGGCGTTGAGATTGTGCTCCCTGTCGATCATGTTGCCGCCGGCCGCTTTGCTCCCGATGCGACTCCCGTCGCCGTTGATTCCCCGGCGGTGCCCGATGACCTCATGGGTCTCGATGTCGGTCCGAAAACACTCGGGCTCTACGCGAAAGTGATCTCCACCGCCAAGAGTGTACTGTGGAATGGCCCTGTGGGAGTATTTGAGTTCGACGCGTTTGCAAAAGGGACAGAGCAGGTCGCGAAGTTGGTTGCGGATGCCACCCGCAGAGGCGCGCTCACCGTGGTGGGTGGCGGTGACTCCGTCGCGGCCGTCAACAAGTTCGGCCTCGCTTCCAAAATGAGCCATGTCTCGACTGGCGGCGGTGCCTCGCTTGAGTATCTCGAGGGCAAAGAACTCCCCGGCATCGCATGTCTTGAGCAAAAATAGGCCTCCCTTTCGATTGAGCGGCGAGCGGCCGCCCGGAAGGGTGGCCGTTTTTTTTATCGGATTGGCTCTCTGCGGCGGCCCCGGTTTTCGGAAGACTGGCCAGAAAGTCGAGAGTTTATATATAGTTATATATAGTTTACTAAAGGAGTCAAAAAATGCGTGTCTATGACAATATCGTCGAGCTCATCGGCAACACCCCGATGGTGTATCTCAACAAGATCGGTGCGGGACTGCCCGCAAAAATCGCGGTCAAGCTGGAATTCCAGAACCCGGGGCACTCGGTCAAAGACCGTCCCGCGATTTCCATGGTCGCGGAGGCGGAGCGAAAAGGGCTTTTGCGTCCCGGTATGGCCATTCTTGAGCCCACGAGCGGCAATACCGGAATATCGCTCGCCATGATCGCCGCGGCACGGGGATACACGTGCGTCATCGTCATGCCTGAGTCCATGTCGCTGGAGCGCCGGGCGATCATGAAGGCCTACGGGGCGGAACTCATCCTCACTCCGAAGAGCCAGGGAATGGCGGGGGCGATCGCCGAGGCGAAACGGCTGTTCGCGGCAAAGCCGGACGATTACTTTATGCCCATGCAGTTTGAGAACCCGGCGAATCCTCGGGCCCACAGAGAGAGCACGGCACAGGAAATCCTCAAAGACACCGAGTATGGCGTCGATGTTTTTGTCGCGGGAGTCGGGACCGGTGGAACCCTCACGGGAGTGGGCGAAGTATTGAGGGAGAAGAAGCCCGGAGTGCGGATCGTCGCAGTGGAACCGGCAGGGTCTCCCGTTCTTTCGGGCGGTCCAGCCGGACCGCACGGCATCATGGGGATCGGCGCCGGTTTTATACCCTCGATTCTGAACACCGCCGTCTACGACGAAATAGTGCGTGTGACCGACGAAGAGGCCTATTCCATGGCCAGACGGGCGGCCAGAGAGGAAGGGCTGCTTGTCGGCATCTCTTCGGGCGCGGTTATTCATGCCGCGGCAAAGCTCGCCTCGCTTCAGGAGAATAGAGGAAAGCTGATCGTGGGAATTGTGGCATCGAGTGGAGAACGCTATCTCTCGACACCGCTGTTCTCTGATCTGAGGGCTGAATAACACTGAAGAACTGAATATTGAGGCTTATGATGAAGATTAGAGAGAAGAATTCGGCTGGTCGCGCCAAGTTCCATGATTATTTGGATTCTGATATAGAGACTGTTTTGCACCGTGATCCCGCGGCGAGGACAAAAATAGAGGTGTTTCTCGCCTATCCAGGGCTTCACGCGCTCTGGATGCATAGAATCGCATATTTTTTGTGGCACCATGGCTCAAAGCTCCTTGCGCGCCTTCTTTCAAATATCGCCAGGCGTTTCACAGGCATCGAAATTCACCCGGCGGCAAAGATCGGCAAGCGGCTTTTCATCGATCACGGCATGGGTATCGTCATCGGCGAGACTGCGGTCATCGGGGACGATGTGACGCTCTACCACGGTGTCACGCTGGGGGGTACCTCCCTCGAGAAGAAGAAGCGTCACCCCACGGTGGAAGACAGAGTGACCATAGGCGCTGGGGCGAAGATATTGGGCGACATACACATAGGCGCGGATTCTCGCATCGGAGCGAACGCCGTCGTGGTAAGGAACGTGCCCCCCAATTCGGTTGTCGTCGGGGTACCGGGTCAGATCGTGCACCGGCACATCCCCCACACGGCCTCCGACGAACCCGATCTTCACCATGAGAACATTCCCGATGTGCTCGGCCAGAGAGTGCGCGAACTGACCTCGAGGGTCGCGGCGCTGGAAGAAGTCATCGCGAAGATGAAAACCGCCTGCGGAGAAGAGGATCAGGCTGGGGGTCTGTGCTGATACTCATGAAGGCGCCGCAGGAAGCTGTCTTTTTTCTTCCAAGGAGCTTTACTAGAAAAATCTATGGGGGTAGTATGCAATGCGTTTGAGGACTGTTTTTCTATCCGGGGAAATGCATTTTTAATTCAGGAGAGAAAGGATGAAACGCTATTTCATTGCTGGCAATTGGAAGATGTACAAGACTGTCCCCGAGGCCGTCTCACTCGCTTCGGAACTCAAGGCGAGACTCTCGGATTGTGGTGAAAAGCTCATGATAGCGCCACCCTTTACGGCGCTTCAGGCGGTTGCCGGGGTCATAAAAGGCACAAACATTCTCCTTGGCGCGCAGAACATGGGGCCTGAGGAGAGTGGAGCGCATACGGGTGAAGTATCGGTGCTCATGCTGAAAGACCTTGGCGTCAGCGTCGTCATTTTGGGACACTCCGAGCGCAGACACACTTACGGCGAAAGCGACGCCCTCATCAATATCAAAGTCAGACTCGCCCTCAAGCACAAGCTGGAAGTCATCCTCTGCGTCGGCGAGACACTCGAGGAGCGCGAACAGGGCGTGCTTGAAAAAGTAATCCGCAGGCAACTGTCCGAAGGCCTGAAAGGCGTCGAGCCTTCTGCCTTGACTGATGTGACAGTCGCGTATGAGCCGGTGTGGGCGATTGGCACGGGCAAAACGGCGACCCCTGAGGATGCCGACGCGGTGCACGAGTTCTGCCGAAAGGTAATCGCAGAGCTCTATGGTCAGAATGCCGCCAAGCAACTCCTGATTCAGTATGGCGGTTCCGTGAAGCCAGACAACGTTGCCGCTCTTATGGCAAAACAGAATATCGACGGCGCACTTGTCGGAGGCGCGAGCCTCAAGGCGGACACTTTTGTGCCTATCGCCAAATTTCGGTAATCATTGAGGTATTGCCTTATAGTGGACTTTGCGGTACTATAATTTTCCGAATAGTGTCTCCATGCCATTAAGAGGCATGGAGATCGCGTTCAATGAACTTTCAACTGGAGTAAGAGCATGGGTTTTTTTAGCGTATTACTTCTTGTCGTCTTTATAATTATCTGCCTTGTGCTTATTTTCCTCGTGATCATTCAAGATGAAGATTCCGATTCTATCGGGGGAATTTTCGCGAGCGGCTCACAGAGCGCCTTTGGCTCCCGATCGTCCAATGTGGTGATCCGCATCACGTATGTTTTAGGTGCACTTTTCTTTGTCACCGCCTTCGCTCTTGCCGTGGTGAATAAGTCCTCAAGTGGGAATGTCCAGAAGGCGGTTGAACAGACTTCGACACAGACCGCGACGAGCGAATGGTGGAATAACCAGACTCAGGGTGATCAGTCTGGCCAGAATTCAACTGCGCCGCAGAGTCAGGCGCCTCAGACAGAACAGCCTGTTGCGCCGGCGACCAAGTAGCGTCGGCCGGGTGCGTCTTCAGATTAGTGGTAGACTAAGGCACGGGAGCGGGGCGTTCTGTTCCGATTCCGTGCTTTTATTCTATTGGTTGGGCAAGATGGCTTTGCCATGTAACCGATGGCTTTTTAAGGATGTTTTTTATTTATTATGCGAATTGGCATAAGTGTTCTGGGGTCTAAGAGACTCTCCCGGACGGCGGAAGCGGTGCGCAGTTCTCTTGCTGAGCTTGGGAACGACGCGGTGCTTGTGTCTGATTTGCCATACAGTTTAAGTGCGTATGATTTTCTTATCTTCATGACGGAAGCGAAAGGTATGTTCGGAGGCCTCCTGGACGCTGTTCCCCAGATGTTGGCCAAAGAGGAAGGGCTCATGGGGAAACGATGTCTGGCAATGCTGCGCAAAGGTGGACTGCGGTCAGGGTATACGCTCAGAAAGTTTATGGAGGTGCTCGAGCATGAAGGACTGCTCGTTGTTGAAGGCGAGATATTTCCCGATGTAAAAGCTGCGGTGCAGATCGCGCAGGGTGCGCCGTTGAGACGTAAGTGAACGATGAAAAATTACTATGAGATTCTGGGCGTGCATCCCGATTCGAGCCCTCAGGATATAAAAAGCGCATTTCGCAAACAGGCAAAGCGCCTTCACCCCGACCTGCACTATTCGACAGATACCGTGAAGGCCAGGGAATCCCCGGCGACGATTCGCGAATCGGCGATGAGGCTTATCCTTGAAGCGTATAAAATACTCTCCGACGCGGAAAAACGGAGGTCTTACGACAGAGAGCTCCGGAGGCAGGAGAGGGAGAATAAGGGATTCGATTACCACGAGTTTCTTAAGCAACGCTCGGATGATCCTGAGAGTCAAGCAAAATTGATTGTCTACGACCTGCTCCACGACCTCGACGAGGAGGCCTTGGTGGTCTATGAACGAAGCAAGGCTTTTCCGGATTTCAGACTGGAGCGATGGCTCGAGCGCGGTGAAGCCATGGATTCCGAATACTGCATCGCCGAGGAATACGAGAAAAAAGGGAAATACATAAAGGCGTATCAAATCTATAAGAAGATCATAAGAATGGAGCTTGAAAAGCCCTGGTTCCGTTATTATTTTGATGTAGTCGCCCTGAAATTCAGATTTCTCATTCTGCAGAAACTTCCCGGAAGAATTGATGAGGAAGATTACCTTGACAGGCTTGATGAAGCGATTTGTCTGGAGATAGCTCCCCGGGAAACTGCCCAGTATCTGCGCAAGAAGGTTGAAATATTGCTTCACCGGGGGAGTTCGGAAGCGGCTTTTGAAGCGCTTCAGCAAATAGCGCAGATTTATCCGAAACTTGCCGGTTTTTCGGCACTGCGTACAAAAGTGGAGCACGCCCTCGAGCCGTCGGTCGAGGAGAACAGAGTTTCATGAAAAGGGTCTCTTTGGGTATACCTACATAAATTTTGAAGTGAAAGAGAGCGAAATTGTATGAAGAGAATGGCAACATGGCTGATAGTGTTCGGATTTGTCGCAGTACCCTTGTTTGCACAGACCAGTATTGATAAGCCAGCGGCTACTTTTAAGCTGATAAAGCAAGAGGTGATATCTGTACGTCAGCTTCGCGCCGACATCGACCGACTTGAGAACGCCACGGGCGCCAAGCTCACTACGGATCAGCGCAAGGACGTCCTCGATGCGAGAATCAACAGCATGCTGTTTCTTCAGTTCTGTGAACGAGAAAAAATCTCTGTCTCCGACGCTCAGGTGAATGCCGCGCTCGCTCAATTGAAATCCCAACTGGGCACCAACGCGACGGACACCGATCTGGAAAAATCACTCCGTGCATCGGGGGTGTTTGTCGATCCGGCGATCTATGTCCGCCAGCGTCTGTTGTTTGAGACATACGTTCAGACCAAAAAACAGGATGAATTGAAGAATGCCCTCAAGGCGCCGACGGCGGACGATATCCTCAAGGCCTATGACTTGGCAAAGGCTTCTCTTGTGAGACCCGACACGATCCGAATAAGTGTGATCTACGCCGACACGAAAGGTAAAAGCGACTCCGATATTGCAAAGTCAAAAGACCTGATGAACGGAATCTCGACAGCGCTCAAGTCGAATCCTTCCAAGTTTGACGAATATGTCCTTCGGGCGGGTGATGCGGCGGGCTACAAAGCGATTCCTTCTCTGTACCTCGAGAAGACTCCACAGAGTAAATCCATATTTGGCGATGATTTCTTCACTACGGCCTTCCAGACCAAGACCGGGGAAATTACGTCTGTGATTCAGACGCCGGCCGGGTTTCGGATTGTCCGTGTGAACGAGTTTATTGCCCAGAAACAACTCACACTTTCTGATACTGTTCCCGGCAATCAAAATCTCACGGTGCAGGAATTCCTCGCCATGCAGCTCGCCTCGGAAAAAGAGCAGTCGTTCCTGAACAGGATGGAGTCCGACCTGATCGACAGCCTTCGAAAAGAAGCGACGATCAAGGTGTATACTGAAAATTTAACTTGGTGAGGAGAGACTCGGTGGCATCGAGAAGAAAGGCGAGAATTCTTGCAGTGCAGGCGCTCTATGCCTGGGATATGTCGGGTCAAACTCTCGCCGACCTCTTGTCTCTCGAGTGGCTCGATGAGGATAAAAAGGAGCATTATGAGCCTGATATCCTCGATTTTTCCAAATTGATGATCGCAGGGACCATCGAACAGATCGAAGATATCGATTCGATGATAAGGAAGCACCTCGAACACTGGACTTTCGAGCGATTGAGAAAAGTCGACTTGGCAATTCTGCGAATTGGTGCTTACAGCATCCTCTATCAGAACGACATACCCGCGCAGATCAGTATCGACGAGGCGATCGAGATAGCCAAAGAGTACGGCAGCGAGGATTCGTACCGGTTCGTCAATGGTGTGCTCGATGGAATACGGAAAGATACAATTGAGGAATCCCATGATACGTCTGAAAAATGAGCGACAGATAGCGGGGATCCGGGCTTCATGCGAGATGCTCTCTTCCTTGTACGAGGAATTGGGACCACTGGTCAAACCTGGTGTCACGCCGAAAAAATTGGATACATTCGCCTATGATTTTATAATGAAAAATGGAGGGAAGCCTGCATTCCTGGGCTATGAGGGCTATCCGGCCACACTCTGCATCTCCGTGAATGAAGTGGTTATCCACGGGATTCCAGATGACAAACCTCTTAAGGAAGGCGATATTGTAGGTATAGACAGCGGTATCGACCTGAATGGATATTTTTCGGATGCCGCCATGACTTTGCCTGTTGGCACAATAAGCGGTGAGGCACAGAGATTGCTTGATGTCACCAGAGAGAGTCTGAAGCTTGCCATTGCGCAGGTTAGGCCGCATGCGCGCATCTCCGATATCTCCCGCGCGGTCTTCTCTTACGCGACCAAGAATGGATTTAAGGTAGTGCGGCAATATTGCGGGCATGGCGTCGGGCTCGAAATTCATGAAGATCCGCAGATACCGAATTATGTCTCGGTAGGGCCAAATCCGCGGCTTATGCCAGGCATGGTGCTCGCCATCGAGCCCATGATCAACATCGGCACAAGCGACGTGCGTGTCCTCGATGACGACTGGACAGTGGTCACCATGGACGGCTCGCTCTCGGCGCATTTTGAACATACGGTATTGGTTACCGATTCGGGCTGCGAAGTTCTGACTCACTGGTGATGTATCTGCCATACTGAACATTAAAAATGTTTGCGCCTGATATACAAACTTGCAACATGATACATCAAACGCTGCATACTGTAACCCCACAATGCTTGAGATTTTTATTATATTGAAAATAGTTTATGTATATTCTTTTGTTTAACGGAGGACATTATCTATGTCAATCGTAAAGAAATTGCATTCGCGCAATTTTTTCATTGCGAATCTGGTGATTCTTGGCATCGTGATCGGATTCGCGCTGGCATTTATGTTTCGCGCGAACCCTTCCTCAAACAGCGCCTCGCTTCCGGTAGTAAAGGCGGAAACGCCCTCCATGATTGCGGACTCAGATACTGAGGCCTCTATTGCATCGGCTGAATCTGTACAGAATGCATTTCGCAATATCGCGAAGACCGTACTGCCCGCTGTCGTTGAGGTGGATGTCGTTGAGGGCGGTCAAAAAACTCAGCAGCAACAGCAGCAGACGCCGCAGTTCCCATTTAATTTTTTCTTTGGACCCGACACCCCTTCTCCGGATCAATATCAGCCGCAAGAGGGGCTTGGTTCAGGGGTGATCGTGCGCAGGTCCGGCAAGACGATCTATGTCTTGACCAACAACCACGTGGCGGGCAACGCCTCCAAGATCACGGTCAAGTTGAGCGATGGGCGGGAGTTCGATGGTACGCTCGTTGGCACGGATGATCGAAAAGATGTCGCGCTCATAAAATTTGAGACGAACGATACCGATATTACAATCGCGAAACTAGGAGATTCCTCAAAACTGCAGGTAGGAGACTGGGCCATCGCATTGGGGAGTCCTTTCGGCTATGTCTCCTCCGTGACGGCAGGTATCGTCAGCGCCCTTGGCCGTACCGGTGGCCCTGATGGGAACATCAATGATTTCATTCAGACCGACGCGGCGATCAACAAGGGCAATTCGGGCGGAGCGCTCGTCAACATCCGCGGGGAAGTGGTGGGGCTCAACACCTGGATCGCGTCTCCCACCGGCGGCTCGGTGGGCCTCGGCTTCGCGATTCCCATCAACAACATCAAGGGTACCATCGACGACTTCATCACGAACGGGGCGGTCAAATACGGCTGGCTCGGCGTGAGTCTCTCCAATATCACGGAGGACAAGGCAAGCGCGAAGGAGCTCGGCCTCGACGGCAAGAAAGGCGCCTTAATCGGGCACATCTTCCTAGGCGGTCCGGCGGACAAGGCCGGCATTCTCCCCGGTGATTTTATCACCGCGGTCGATGGCAAGGCGGTACAGAGCGCCGATGATCTCGTGCGCGTGGTCGGCGATATCAAGGCCGGGGCGACCGCAAAGTTCGAACTCGTCCGTCGGGGTACGCCGATGACCGTCAGCGCAAAGGTCGATCTCAGGAACAATACCGTGGCGTCGAACAATGCCAACATATTCCCTGGCGTCACCGTGATTTCCCTGAAGTCCGATTCGGTTGACCAGAAACAGATACCCTCGGGCGTCCGCGGCGTTCTGGTGGTCGACGTGCTCGCGAAATCCCCTTCCGCGACGATGGGCCTGCGTACCGGTGACATCATCACCAAGATCAATGGAAAGAGCGTAAACGACCTCAAGGATTTCTACGATACCCTCGCGAAGGAAGCGGGCAAGAAGCTCGTGTTCACCATCAACAGAGACGGTCAGAATATAGAGACCCTTGCGTATGTAGGAAAGTAAGTATATATTCCCTCTTAGAGAGCGGGTCATTCCGTAGCAGGAAGCCTCCACGCGGGGGCTTCCCTTATTTTTTAAGAGGGGATTCTATGCATAAAGAATTTGTTCCCTATGACATGATCCGAAACAATGCGATCAAGCTGGCGTATACGATCTATAAAGATGGTTTTATCCCCGACGTCATCTACGTCTCCCTGCGCGGCGGCGCGTACATGGGCAATGTCATAAGCGAATACTTTAAATTTGTAAAAGACAACGCGCGTCCCGTGTTCTACGCCGCGGTAGTGGCTAGGTCCTACAGTGGCTTCGATCAGCAGGAGATGATAAGAGTTGACGGCTGGACCTACAATCCGGATTTTTTACGACATGGCGATAAAGTGCTGCTCGTCGATGATGTCTTCGATTCCGGCCGGACCATCAATTATCTCGCGAAGGTCATCATGGATCGTGGGCTGCCCCGCAGCGACGTGAAGATAGCGGTCCACGACTACAAGGTGAGGGAGTATATTCCTCAGCATCTTCCCATCGCTCCCGATTACTGGTGCAGGAAGATAGAGGTGAAATCGCGCGAGGATGAGCTGTGGATCCACTATATGAGCCACGAGCTCGAGGGGCTGACCGAGCAGGAGATCGCCGAGCATTATCTGAAGGGCGACCCAGAGCTCGCCGAAGCGATGCGCCTCGTGGCTCATAATTAAATAACTGTACCTTCAGGAATTATTTGATTCTTTGGTATGACGATGATCTCATCCACCACATAATGCGTGCTATATTCGCCTTCGTCCCGGGGAAGAGGGTCGATGCCGATCCGACAGTTCGAGCCTATGCGCGCGTTCTTGTCGATTATCGCGTGGCGGATGATTGAACCGCCGCCTATCCCGATATTGGGAGTCCGCTTCCGACGATTGTCCGCCTTTTCGGCCTCGGTCTCGTAGTAGTCGGCTCCCATGCAGACCACGCCGTCGAGGCTCGCGCCTGATTCTATGACGGTGCGGATGCCCACGATGGAGCGAGTGATCGAGGCATTCGTTATGATGCAGCCGTCGCTCGCGAGCGCCTGGTTCAGGGTGCAGTAGTTGAGCTTGGAGGCGGGCAGGTTGCGGGCATGCGTGTAGATTGGCATGTGCTCGTCGTAGAAATTGAATTTGGGGTTGATGTCCGTGAGCTCGATATTGGCCTCGTAGAAACTGCGTATGGTCCCGATGTCTTCCCAATAGCCGCCGAACACATAGGTGTTCACCTTCTCTTTTGCGACAATGGAAGGGATGATCTCCTTGCCAAAATCGTTCGCGTCCATCTCCAGCGCCTCTTCAATGAGTTGGGCGTCGAAGATATAGATGCCCATGCTGGCGAGATAGGGTTTTTGCGGATCGGCGTCGCTCGGTCGGAGGGCCTCCGGCACCGAAAAGTCGCCTATGTCCTTGGTGGGGCCCGGCTTTTCCTGAAAACTGTCGATGCTGCCGTCGGCCTTTATCTTTATGATGCCGAGGGAACTGGCCGACTCGCGGGATACGAGTGTGCCTGCTATGGTGAGACGGCAACCAGAATCGAGATGTCTTTTGAACATCTCTGCGAGGTCCATACGATACAGCTGATCCCCGGAGACGATGAGATAGTGTGTCGGTTTATGGGGTCTGAAGTGAATAAGGTTCTTTCTCACCGCGTCGGCGGTGCCTTCGTACCACCCCGAGTGGACCGGGGTCTGTTCCGCGGCGAGTATCTCCACAAAGCCTTTGGAAAAATGGTCAAAATTGTAGGAATGAGAGATGTGCAGGTGCAATGACGCCGAGTTGAATTGGGTCAGAATGTATATCTTTTTAAAGCCGGAGTTGATGCAGTTCGATATGGGGATATCAACGATGCGGTATTTCCCTCCGAACGGAACGGCCGGCTTCGATCTCTCCTTCGTCAGAGGAAACAGGCGAGTACCCTTCCCGCCTCCTAGCACGATTGAAAGAATTTCTGCCATATCCGCTCCTTTCCGGTTTAGTGCCGATTTACCTTTTTCTTTTTGATGACTACAGTATAGCTTATGAACCCTGAAACGGCAAATGCAATCTGTGATGAACTGGCTTCATGGCTCGCCGCGCAGAGTGAGATCGCGTGGTCGACAAAGCTGCCTGCGAGAGTGCCGGACCTCGTGCCTTTGCCGGAAAACCTGCCGCCCGTCCTCGTGCAGGCGCTTGGCTCGAGGGGCATAAAGGCGCTGTACAGCCATCAGAAAAAAGCGTACGAACTGGCAAGGGCCGGCAGGGACCTCGTGGTCGTGACTCCGACAGCCTCGGGCAAGACCCTGTGCTACAATCTGCCGGTTCTCCAGACCCTTCTTGAGGAGCCCGAGAGCAGGGCTCTGTATCTCTTTCCCACGAAGGCCCTCTCCCAGGACCAGCAGAGCGCCCTCAACGAGGTGATGCTCGCGGGAAGCATCGGGCTGACCATCAATACGTACGACGGCGACACTCCCGCGGACATACGCACGAAGGCGCGGACTTCCGGCCGCATCATCATATCCAACCCCGACATGCTCCACGCGGGCATTTTGCCGAATCACACCAAATGGGTCAAATTCTTCTCGAACCTGAGATACATCGTCGTCGACGAGCTCCACGCATACCGGGGCGTTTTCGGCAGCCACGTCGCCTCGGTACTGAGGCGCCTCATCCGAATTGCGAAGTTCTATGGGTCTTCTCCGATTTTCATATTTTCTTCCGCCACGATCGCCAACCCGCGCGAGCTCGCCGAACGCTATATCGAGAGGGAAGTTGCGCTCGTCGAGGAAAACGGCGCCGGAAGCGGCGAAAAGGTCGTGTTCTGCGTGAATCCGCCGCTTGTGGACGCGGTTCAGGGGATACGGCGCTCCAGCTCCCTGGAAGCCGAGTCCGTGATGCTCTGGCTCCTGCGCAAAGGGGTGAGGACCATTCTGTTTTCCAGATCGCGTCTCCAGGTCGAACTCCTTGCGAGCTATCTGAACCAGAAGCTCGAGAATCCCTACAACCGGGATTTCGGCCTTGTGGTGAAGCCATACCGTTCGGGCCTTCTGCCGTCGGAGCGGAGGGCGATAGAGAAGGGGCTCCGGGAGGGAAACATCCACGGCGTCGTCTCGACGAACGCGCTCGAGCTCGGTATCGACATCGGAGGGCTCGACGCGGCGGTGATTACCGGTTATCCGGGCAGCATAGCGTCGTTCTGGCAGCAGGCGGGGAGGGCGGGAAGGACGGCCGGATTATCGCTCGCCGTCTATGTTGCCTCTTCTGCGCCTTTGGATCAGTATTTCGCGGCCCATCCGGAATATTTCCTTTCGAGGTCGGCCGAACAGGCGCATATCGACGCGTACAATCCCTACATTTTTACCGACCACTTGAAATGCGCCGCGTTTGAGCTGCCCTTTGCCGAGGGCGAGGCCTTTTCCCCCGATCCTTCAAACGTCAGGGCCGCCCAGCTCACGCAGGAGGCGCTCGAATACCTCGAGGAGGAGGGAATTGTCCGCCACGCTGCCGGCCGCTATTTCTGGTCCGCCGAAGGCTACCCGGGCGAAAAGACATCGCTGCGCACCGCGACCACCGAAAATGTGGTCATCGTTGACGTGACTCAAGGGCGCCACGATGTCATCGGAGAGATGGACCGCCCGAGCGCGAAGGAGCTGCTCTTCGACAAGGCCGTCTACATTCACCTGGGGACGCAGTATCAGGTCAAGAGCCTCGACCTGGAAAAACGTCTCTGCCTCGTGGAGCGCAGCGATGTCGACTACTGGACGGATTCGATCGTGAAGCGCGACATCGAGGTGCTCTCACAGGATTCCACCGAGCCGCACGGCCAACTCGACCTCATCCTCGGCGACATCCTTGTGCGGGGGCAGGTCGAGAAATACAAGAAACTGCGCTTCAACACCAACGAGAACGTCGGATATGGCGAAATCTGGCTTCCGCCCGAGGAGATGCAGACACGCTCGCTGATGGTGGCGCTCAAGCCCGAGGGCGGGGCCTGGCGACTCCTGCGCGAGATTCCCCCGGAGAGAGCGGACGGGATATTGCGCAGCGCCGCAGACCTCGTCCGCCAGCTCGCGCCCGCGCGCATCCTCTGCGATATCCACGACATCGGCGTTGCCTCGCGCGTCCGAGACCAGTTTTTCAAAAGCCCCGCGATGTACTTCTACGATGTGTATCCTGGCGGAACGGGCATCGCGGAGGCGCTCCACGCGAATCTGAAAGAGGCCATGGCCTCGGCGATCGAGCGGCTGGCCGGCTGTCCCTGCGCGGGGGGCTGCCCCTCGTGCATAGGAGTCGAGATAGCGAGCGCCGAGAACAAGGCCTTGGCTCTGCAGCTTCTGAGACTGCTGCACGGCGCGCTGGAATCCTGAAGCCGCGGGCTTTCCGTGGTTCGGGTCGGAAGGGATGCCCCTGGTGAATCTGAAAGACCGTCTTGCCCTGATAAAGAGCGACAGAGATAAAAAGGCCTCGCCGGCGCCCAGAAAAAGAATCGTGCCCGAAGGTTGGACCGAAATCGCGCCTCTTGTCTGGATGAGGGAAATCGACAGACCCTTTGTCCGCGCGCCGGCCTTCTTCTCTCCTCACCTCATGAGGGCGATGCCATTTCGCGAAGACCGACGCCAGAACCGTGGTGGTACTGGCTCTCAGTGCGCGGACATACCGCCGGTTCCCGCCGAACGCATCGTCTTCTTCGATCTGGAGACGACAGGCCTCTCCGGAGGTTCAGGCACTATCGCCTTCCTCTCGACCGTCGCGCGTTTCGAAGGTTCTGACCTGGTTCTCAGGCAGACCTTCCTCGGCGATTATCCGGGAGAGCGCGATTTCCTCGTCTTGGTGACCTCCCAGCTTGAAGATGCCGACTGGGTCGCCAGCTACAACGGGGCCGCCTTCGACCTGCCGCTCTTACAGACGCGCTGCGTGCTCAACAGGCTCGCCATGCCGCTCGTCAGGCACATCGACGTGCTCCACGACTGCAGGCGCTTCTGGAGAGGCTTGGCGGCCTCCTGCTCTCTCTCTTCAATGGAAAATCTGATCCTGAAAAAAGAACGGGATGAGGACATCCCGGGGGCTCTCGTTCCGGGAGTGTGGCTCGACTATGTGAAGTCCGATGTCCTCCGCGAAGAGCAAAGCGCCCTCATGACACTTGTCTGGCGGCACAACGTGCAGGATGTCGTATCGCTCGCCGAGCTCTTTCTCCTCGTGGAGTCCGCATACCGCAGCCCCGAGAGCGCGGTCTTGCGGTATTCCATCGACCCCGCGGGTCTGGCGCGGAGGCTTTTAAGGATGGATAGGGAAGAAGAGGCGAAGGGCATTCTTCTCATGGTTCGCGACAAGGCGGAGATGTTCGAGCTGACGGGCGACGCGAGGACGAGAGCCCTGCGGCATCTGGCTTCGATCGCCTGGAAGGCGCGCGACAGGGAACTCTATGTAAAGACCATCCTCGCCATGGACGACGCGTCTCTCTTTGGATGTCTGGCGAAAGCGAAACTCTATGAACACTTCCTGAAAGAGGAGCTGTCGGCCCTCTCGTGGGCACGCAAGGCGCGCGACATCGCTGTCGCCGGCGGGGCGGGGGAGGGTACGCGGGCAAGCGCTTCCTCCCTCTCAGCGCTCAGTCTCGAGGCCATCGATCACCGCATTGCGAGGCTTGAACGAAAAATCGCGAAGAAAGACAACCCGGCCGCGCTTTAGCTCTCTCCGGCATCCTCTTCTTCGCCTTCCTTGGACCCGCAGCATCGCGGCGTTTTAGCGCCCGAAACGCTTACTGCTTCGCCCTGAGTGTGTCGCCGAGCTGCCCGCAGGCTCCCATGACGCCGCGGCCCCGGCTCATCCTCTGAACGGTGACGATTCCGCTCCGCTCCAGAATTTCGGAGAACTGCTTCATCTGTCCGGCATCGGGCGTCTCGAAGGGCATGCCGGCTATGGGGTTCCACGCGATGAGATTGACCTGTACCCTCAGCGGGCGTATCCACTCGGCCAGCTCCAGCGCGTTTTCTCCCCGCGCGTTCACATTGCCGATGAGCACCATTTCGAGCGTGACTCGGTCGTGGGTAGCTCTCTGGTACTCGAGGAGAGCCGCCTTGAGTTCGGCCAAGGGCCAGGTCTTGTTGACGGGCATAAGCCGCGTGCGGAGTTCGGGGTTCGCGGAGGTGAGGGAAACCGCGAGCCGCACGACAGGTCCGACTCTCGCAAGATCGAGGATGCCGGGAACGATGCCGCTCGTGGATATGGTGATCTTGCGCAAGGACATGCCGATGCCATCGGGATTTGCAAGGATCGCGATCGCTTTCCGCACGTTGTCGAGATTCAGAAGGGGCTCTCCCATTCCCATGAACACCACATTCGAGATGAAGCCCCGCATGTCGCGCAGATGATGGAATTGCTCGACGATCTCGTCGGGCCCAAGGTTCCGCAGAAAGCCGAGCGTACCCGTCTTGCAGAAGGCACAGCCCATGGGGCACCCCACCTGGCTTGAGAGGCAGGCCGTCTTTCTGCCCTCGATGTCCTCTAGCAACACGCACTCGACCGCGGCGCCGTCGCGCAGCCTGATCTGGAGTTTCAGCGATCCGTCTTCGTCGACGAGACTATGCTCCACGCTCGAGGAGCGGATACTCCCACCGAAGCGCCCGGAGAGGCGCTCGCGTAGAGACTGCGGCATATTGGTCATCGACTCGAACGAGGTGGCGCCCCGAGAAAACCACGCGAAGGCCTGGTTCGCGCGGTACGCAGGCTCGCCAGACAGAAGAGCGGCCAGCTCTTCGGGAGACAGGCCGCTCGGATACACTAAGTTCTGATGTCGGGGAGGAGGCTGATTCATGCCTTTCCTGAAAGCTTGGAGAGCGCTTCCTGAATGACGGGGTTCTTGATGCCCATCTGCTGGAATTCGGTCAGCACTTCGATGGCCTGCTGGCGCTGATTGTTCATGAGATAGGTCTGCGCGAGCTCGACGTAGATGCGGTAATTTTTCGGATCGTTCTGCAACAGTGAGCGCAGACTGGCAATCGCCTCTTCGTATTTCCCTTGCTGCCGCGCGATGACCGCGAGCCCGAGCACCGCATAGATGTCGAATTCGATGTTGAGCGCGTTCTGATAATACTCGGAGGCTTTGTCAAAGTCGCCCATGTTGCGGTACGCGTCACCGGCACGCGTAAGGATCACTTTATTCTTCGGGTCTTTCTCAAGGATTTTATTCCAGTAGACGAGAGACATGTTCTGCTTGCCGACACCTCTGTAGCAATCGGCGATGCCAAAGAGCGCGTAGAAGTTCTGGGGCTCCTTCTCGAGCGCCTTTTCAAAGTAAGGAATGCCTTTGTCGAAGTGTTTGAGCTTGCGGTAGCAGTTGCCGATGGCGGTCAGCACCCGAATGTCGACATTGTCACCCTCGAGCTCGACCATCCGCTGCCAGTAGGTGAGTGCCTCTTTATATTCCTTAAAGTCGTAGTGGAGATGTCCAAGGCCGATGAGTGCGTAGTGGTTGTCGGGATTGAGCTCAAGGACGCGGTGATAGATAGACTTGGATTTCCGGAAATCGTGCACCTTGCGGTATGCGTCGGCGACACGGGTGAGAACAGTGATGTTTGTGTTGTCGTGGAGCAGGTATTGTTCCCATATCTCGATCGCTTTTTGGAACTGATTGAGCGCCTTGTAGCAGTCGGCCAGCCCGAAGAGCGCGTAGCTGTTGCCCGGGTGGAAGACGAGGCAGCGCCTGTAGTAGTCGGCAGCTTCCTTGAAGTGATCTCTCTTGCGCGCCGCATCTCCCATGCCGACAAGAGCGTAGTTGTTCTCCCTGTCTTTTTCCAAAATTTGCACAAAACACTCGATCGCCTCATCAAAGCGGTTCTCTTTGAGGAATTGGTAGCCTTTCTTGGAGGTCTCAGCAATCTCGGTATTTTCGGATTGGATTTCTTCGGGAACTTCGAAGAAATCATCATTGTAAGGCAAAGACGGCATATCACTCATTACTTTTACCTCTTGGCGGAAAGCATTTTTACATATGGCTCATAAGAACCGACATATTTATTACTTATTTCTTTCCGTCTAATGTTGATAGAATTATTATACCTTTCGTTCGTTATAAGCGCAAGATTTAGGAGAAAAATTCAATTAAAATGCGACTGAATTTTGCGATAGAAGCGAACGATGGAACGGCCAAAGCTGCGCATGTCGTAGCCTTGCAGGCCGCCAATGGCTTCCGGCAGATGATCCTCATGGGGAAAATGAATGAGGACTATGCTCTTTCCATGGATTGTGGCTGACTGATCCAGTCTTTCCAGGAGCTGGGATTTGAATTTGTAATTGAAGGGTGGATCGAGAAACACGACATCGAAGGCTGTCTTGTTTCTCAAGATGAAAGTCTCGGCCGGCATCGCCCTGCAAAAGACAGGTGGCTGCGAGATTGTCGCGTTTTGCAGAAGGACCGGAAATTTCTTTCGGTCCTTTTCGACGCAGATTACTGGATTGGCGCCTCGGGAGACAGCCTCGAGTCCAAGGATACCAGAGCCAGCAAACAGATCGAGAAAAGAACAGCCGCTTAAATCCCCAAGGACGGCGAACACGGACTCCCTCATTCGGTCCATCGCGGGCCGGATATCCAGATCACCCTCCGGCATCCTGACGATCCGCCCCGTCAACTCCCCACCAGTGATACGCATTGAAGTTACCAGTCTTTAAGCCTGAATTCGCGTCTGATTTCTCGATCGAGATCGCGGGCCTTGATATCCGCGCGCTTGTCATACTCCTTTTTACCGCGACACAGGCCAAGCTCGAGCTTCACAAGCCCGTGTTTCAAATAGATGCTTATAGGTATAAGCGTATAGCCCTTCTCCCGCACGCGACGGTCGATGCGCTTGATTTCCTGGCGATGGAGCAGGAGCTTCTTGGGACGATCTGGATCGTGGTTGAACATCGAAGCCTGGGCGTATTCTGAAATGTGAAAGTTGTTGAGCCACGCTTCCTGCCCCTTGATCTCGGCAAAGGCATCGCCGAAGCTGACGCGGCCCTCCTTGATGGACTTTACCTCCGTACCCTGAAGGGCAATGCCGCACTCGAAGCTCTCTTCGACCGCATAATCGAAACGCGCGCGGCGATTCTGAGCGATGATTTTGACGGGCTCTTGTGATCTCATTGCTTTATCAACGCGGGTCGGAAGCCGAGAAATTCTGAAGCGTGAGCTGCGGGCACAGGGCCACGAGACGCGAGCGAAATCTGATCCGCGCTGTTTGCCCAGGAGCCGCCCTTCACGGTCTTTGCATCGATGACACTTGTCAGTTCATCGAAGACGGAAGAGTCATGCTGAATCCACGAGTACGGCCTGAACCCATCCGAGGTCCACTCCCAGACATTTCCAAAAAGGTCTGAGAACCCGAGACCGTCGTGCCCCGTCGACCCCACGGTCAGTGGACCGGTCGCGGCGCGGTTGCTGAAGGCGCCACGAGCCGCGACATCCCTGGACGCGTCTGCCGCCGCGGTCTCCCACATCGCCTCCGAGGGAAGCGAAACCTCATAGCCCGCGGGGGCCTGCTTGTTGAGCCATGCGCAGTATGCCTTGGCCGCGTACCAGGAAACCCCCGTGACCGGCCGATTGTCGGTTTTGGAGAGATCGAAGTCTACGAGGTATGCACTGTCCGCGAGACCTTTTTCTATGAGCGCGGCGCGGTTTTCGGGCTTCCATTCGGGGTTTTCTCCCAGGAAACGAGCGAATTGGCGCTGTGTCACCTCGGCGCTCGTCAGCCCAAATTCCGGAACACTCTCTTCGTACACGATGTCGGCGCTGCCGAGAGTGCTGTGTACGCTCTCCACTTGTCCGCCGCCAAACATGATAAACGAGTGTGGCCCCACAGACCGTAGGCCGAAAACAGATGCCTGTCGGGTTGACCGCGCAGAGGCCCCTTCTTTAAGCGCGGACAAGGCGTTTCGGACCTTGTCGTCCGCCTTTTCAGGCATGGTTTCCATTATCGTCGCCGCATAGTTCTTTGAAGTTCCAAGCAGGGAAACGGCGTTGCGGGCCATCGCGAGAAGCCCCAGAGGGCTTCCTCCGGGTGCGGCCAGCGCGACGCTTGCAAAAACGACATCCCGTACCGAGGTAGCGTTCTCCGCGACGCTCAGACCCGCCGCAAGAAGCGGCACGGCGAAAGCGACGCGGTCGTCGGACGCTATAGGCGCGGCATCCTTTGCCGCCTCTGATAACACCATGGGCAACTGATAGATCGCGCTTGGCTTTCCCGAAGACGACCAGTTCGCGAACTCCTTGAATGATGGAAGCATAATGGCCTCCAGCGATTCAGGATTGAGTTGGTAAGATATTTTTACCGTTGGCCGGAAAATGAGGGTGGCGAAGATCCGGTGCGGTACTTCAGCGCTCAGTGTCTGGGCTGCAAAGCCCTGTTTGCGAATTTCCACCTTGTGAGTGCCTGGTCCTGCGTGAACGCCATCCAAGGTATTGCCGGCATACGAGCTGTCGATGTATACGGCCGCGCTTTCCGGATTCCCCTGGAAGACCAGATACGCCCCTGGATTTCTGAGCCCGGGGTTGACCAATATGAAGAAAAGAATAATCAGAATGCCAAGTGAATATAGAATCGGCACATAGACGCGCGGCCGTACGCCGAAGACCGGCTTCAGTGTCACTTTTGCCTGCGCGATGTCTTGTTCAGATATCTTCTCGGTTTCTTTCATTGCAGAAGAAGCCTAGCCGAAGGGCACCGTCTTGTCAACGATATGCGCTCATGATAGCCTGATGTCGACATGAAGAGAGTGGACTTTTTCGATCGGCTTGTGACCTTTTCGGAAGGCGTGCTCACCCGGAGAAAGCAGAAATCGCTTCGGGCGAAGATGAAACAGCAGAAGCGCAATCCTGTTCTCGATTGGGTATATGCCATTCTGTGGGCGGCCTGTGTTGTGCTCGTGATAAATCAATATATTTTCCAGAATTATCGCATACCTTCCGGGTCTATGGAAAAAACACTTCTCGTCGGGGATATGATTTTTGTCGACAAACTTTCCTATGGCCCCGAACTCCTGCCCGGAGTATTAAAAACTCCAGGGCTCTCCAAACCGCATCGCGGCAATGTCATCGTCTTTGAGAATCCGACATATCTCTCGCGCGGACCTGTCTATAATGTTTTTCAGCAGTTCCTGTACATGGTCACGTTTACGCTTGTCGATATCGACAGGGAACCCTCGGGAGAACCCCGGGTTCATTACCTCATCAAGCGTGCGATTGGTGTGGGTGGAGATACGCTCCGCGTCCGCGACGGAGAGGTTTTCATAAAACCGAGAGGTTCGTCCGACTTTTTCGATGAGCGAACCCTGATGACATCTATAGCTCTTCCGGTGAAGACGCAGCGTCTGGTGACGTCGAGCGAGTATCCGGAAATCGACAAGGTCGGTATAGCCTCTGCGTATTCCGAACTCAATCTTCCTTTACCTGCCAGTCTGGGTACGCTTTCGGTGCAGAATGCGAACAAGGATGCCTTTCAGTATGATATGAGCCGTGTCACTACGCTGAGAGACGCGAATCCCTCGGACGTACGCAACTCCCAGTTGGCACAGCGCTATGCAAATGGATGGTTTATTGCCGATTCGCGCATCTTCCCGATGGGCGACAATAGGGATAATTCACGCGATGCCCGCTACTTTGGCCCCGTCGCCGAAAAGAAAGTGTTGGGCCACGCGCTGCTCATCTATTTTCCGTTTAGCCGCATGGGTGGCATCCGGTAAGAGAAAGAGCGCATGTTCAGCCGACGCCCTGTCCGATACGCAGAAAAGGTAGAACGGAAGAAAAGGCGCAACAAGACGTTATTTCGTATAGGAATATCTTTAATTCTATGCGTCTTTATAAGGATTTTCTTGCTGCAGTCGTGGCAGGTGCGCGATGATCTCATGAGACCCGAACTGAGGAAAGCCGACATTGTCTTAGTGACGCCCTACATCCTGTTTGGAGACAGGTCTCCGATTAGCCTTGCGGGTCTGGTTCAGGAGAATGCGGTTGTGCTCGTAAGCGACGGCGCGGAGAATATTGTTCCTTACATGAGAAAGGTCGAGGATGCGGTAGTAAGATTTATCACTCTGCAGCGCTTCTCCCTCATCGGCCAGGAGTTTGGGAAAGATTTCAATACGCCTTCAGTGATGCGGGTCCGCAATATGGTGCAAAAGAAGGGCGGGCCCCATGTCGAAACTTATTATACGGTGGCCACAGATGTACAGCGGGAAGCGGATCGAACATCGGGCGTGCAAGAAGTGTCGGCCGCACGCATAAAAGGCAGGGTGGTTTTTAGAATCTGGCCTCTCGCAAGGATAGGGCTCATTCGATGAATTCAGAGGTTCCGCGGCGTCATCCCGCGCTTCCGAAAACAGGGATATTTCCGATTAGTTCACTGTATGTGCACATTCCCTTGTGTGCGGGGCGCTGTTCGTACTGTGACTTTTTTTCATTATCAGCCGAGGATGATCCACAGCTCTTTCTGCGGGGCTATGAGATTTCCTATGTAGATGCAGTGCTCGAGCAGACACGGCGCTGGTCGGAAGAATTTAACGCAGGTCCCTTTTCAACGATCTATATCGGTGGGGGCACTCCCTCGGTGCTCTCCGTAGAGGTTTTGGAAAGGCTTTTGAGGGAGCTTGCTCCCTATGCCGCGAGCGGATGTGAGTGGACCATCGAGGCAAACCCCGAAAGCGTGCATAGACCTCTACTCGACATGCTGGCAAGAACTAAGGTTACGCGCATTTCCTTGGGCGTCCAGACTTTATCCCGCGAAGAGTGGCCGGTGATCCGGAGAATCGGTTCTGTTGAAGATTCAAAACGCGCTATTGCTCTTATCCGCGAATATCCCTTTGAACTGTCCGTCGATATGTTGGCAGGCATCCCGAGGCCTCGGAGGCGCACGGATACCGGCAAAGATATGCTTCTTGATTCGCTCGAATATCTGGCAGAGAGGGTAGGACACATCTCATTGTACGATTTGACATTAGAGGAAGATACCCCGCTGCAGCACCAGGTGGCCCGCGGCGAACTTTTGCCCCAGAGTGCCGATGAGATGGCAGAGGTGAGGGACGCGGCGAATGCCCTGCTTGCTGGCTATGGGTTGCAGCGCTACGAAGTCTCAAATTATGCGCGGCCAGGACATGAGTGTAGGCACAATGTAGCGTATTGGAACATGGAGCCCTATCTTGGTGTGGGGAGTGGAGCTGTAAGCACTGTCCAGTATGCCGATTCAGAGCGAAAGAGGATGCTCGGGGGCATGGTCAGGATTACCGGAGGAAAAGATCTTACCGGATATACCGCGGAGAGCACAAAAATCCCGCCTGAAGTCGAATATATCGACCGAAAAACCGCGCTCTTCGAATTTCTCATGATGGGCTTCAGAACAGCGTGCGGTGTGGACACAGAGAGGATCTCTTCGTTGTTTGGTGTCGATGTGACCCAGAGTATTCCTTCCGCGCTTGCGCGATGGGAGTCCGAAATTGTTCGCAGGGATCACCATATTGCCCTGCAGGCGCGCAGTTTTGATATCTTGAACCGTTTTTTGGTCGAATGTCTTGAAGAGTTGGAATAAAGGGGGGTTTTGATGACACTTTTTCAGTATGCGGTCGTCGCCTCAATTCTGCACGATGAAAGGCAGAAAAGGGCGCTGCTTGGCCGGTTTGAGAGTACACTGGCAAAGGCCGGCGGAGAACCGCAGACCCTCGGGTCGGATACTCTGCGCCCGAGAGACGATACGCTTCCGCTTTTCATCTTTGTGCTCACAGGGGGGACGGAGGCGGAGGCCATGGAGCTCATTGTGCAGGAGAAGATGCTGCAGCGGGAAGAGCCTGTCGTTCTGTTGGCGCACCCCTCGCAGAATTCACTGCCGGCCGCCTTCGAGATTCTCGCAAAATTGAGGCAGGATGGCGGGAAGGGCACGATCCTGCAGGCAGATACCATGGGTATTTTTGACGAAAAGACGCTGGGAGACACCGTCGCGGTTTCCCAGAGCATGAGGGCGCTGCGTGCGAGCCGTATCGGTGTCGTGGGCAGGCCCTCGGATTGGCTCATCGCTTCTCATCATGACCCAAAAATTGTGAGAGGCGCGTGGGGGCCGGAACTCAGGGACATTCCATTTGAAGAGCTGTCGGATATCATCAAAGAGGTTCGCGCCAAGCCCCAAGAGGATATCAACCTCCCTGGGCTGAGGGAGAAGGCCGAGTTCTACACCGAGGCGGACGAAGCCGATATGCGTAAGTCGATGGAAATTTTGTGTGGGCTACAAACCCTGGTTGTCCGGTACGAGTTGACGGCACTCACGTTGCGGTGTTTCGATCTGGTGTTGCAGGATCGCAGCACGGGGTGTCTGGCGCTCTCAGCGCTCGCGGATGAGGGTATCGATGCGGGATGTGAGGGCGATATCCCTTCGATTATCGGGTTGCACTGGATGCGGACGCTCACCGGGCAGACGGGATGGATGGCCAATCCGTCGAGGATCACGATACAACAGGAAGATGGCGGGGCGGAGGCGCTCATCGCGCACTGCACCGCGCCCTGTTCGATTCTATCCCGCTATGGTCTGCGCAGTCATTTTGAGTCCGGCCTCGGTGTGGCGATCGCGGGGATTATCCCTGCTGGCGATGTGACGCTTGTAAGGATAGGCGGAAAAAATCTCGAGAGAGTATGGTTTTCGCCTGCTCGGGTGATTGCGAGCCCCCGCCAGGAGGGCCTGTGCAGAACACAGGCTGTGCTGAGGATGCCTTTGGAGAGAGCCCAAGAACTGCTCACAGACCCGCTCGGCAATCATCTCGTGATGGTCCGGGGCGACTGGACAGGGCGGATTTCCGCGTATCTGCGGTTGTGGAAGCCTATATAGTGTTCGACGCGGTGGCGCTACTCTATAATCACACGAAATTACACGAAGAAGTCGTAATTCGATCGGATGTGCTCGGCAAAGCCCTCTTGATAAGAAATGTTCGCGTTTTTTTCTGTGGCGACTGTGCTGGGAGGACCATGTCCAGGGAATATAACCGTGTTGTCCGGCAGAGAAAAAAGCTTTTGTTGTATGCGCGCGGCGAGCGCGTTTGTATTGAATGCGCTGCTTGTTTTCCCAATCAGCCCCGCGTGGAGTACATCGCCGGTAAAGAGGAAAAGCCCTCCGAGCAAGTACACGATTGAATCTTGGGAATGCCCCGGGACCGCGATTGCCTTGATTTCGTAACCGGCCTCCATGAAGACGTCACCATCTCTCACTTTTCTGCTTTGAAATCCTAACAGCTTGGCGTTGGACGCATAGATGGTGGGACTGTAAATTTTCATGATCGTGGAAAGCCCATTGATATGATGCGTGTGGTTGTGAGTGATGAGTATGCCTCTGACCTCGAAATGGTGTTGTTCGATCTTTTCGATCATCGTAGGCGTGAGTTCGGCAGGGTCCACCACCAGAGCCTTCCCCGAATCTTCGTTGCCAATGATGTAGCTGTTTGAAAAGCCGAAAATGGAATAGTGCTGGTAGATTTTCATAGATATAGATGCTCCAGATCTCGGACCGCCTCGGCAATATTGGACCCCGAAAACGTGACATTTGTTTCTTTTGAGGGGATGTAAAATGCGCGCTTGAAATCACAGTTGTCGAAGTTCACCGTGTTGAGATCGCACAATAAAAACCTTGAATTGTACAGATTTGAGCCTGAGAATGTACAATCCATGAATCGCGACCCATTGAAATTGGTCTGAATCAGCTCGGAATTCTCGAAGCTGCAATCCATGAAAGAGCCTGTCCCAAAAGAACAAAAATCGATATCGGAGCCGGAAAAATCGCATGCAACAAAGCTTGAGCGGTCAAGAAAGCAGAGATGAAAAGAGGTTCCCGTGAACATAGACCGCTTAATCTTTGTGCTTCTGAAAGAACAGCCCACAAAGCGGTATCGCGAAAAATCCAAGCCAATGAGAGAAGCGTCATCGAAGACCCGGTTGAGAATAATATTTTCGCGCTGCAGTTCCTGCACTGCTCTTTGCACCCTTTCGGGATACTCTTCGAGGTGGTGGTAGCAGAGACCTTCGAGGGAGAATGCCGGCCTCTCGCAGCCTTCCACATCACATGGCGTGATCTTGAACATATATGGCATAGCCTACATGATCGCATCCCTTGGCTCAAGATGGCCGGCATAGAAAATTCTCAAATAGAGGCGGCGTTATTCGCTCTGGTGCAAAGCTTCATGCTTGCCAGCCTTCAACGAAATGTGTAGTATTTTCCATATGTGCTATTCATGTGGTGTGCCTTTCCCCTACGACTATAAACCCGGTTTCAACGATGTCTGCGACAGATGCGGCAAAGACCTTCATGTCTGCCTTATGTGCCGCTTCTACGCGCCGGGCGCACATTTGGATTGTTCCGAAGACATTGAGGAGCACGTGGTCGATAAGGGAAAACGGAATCACTGTGATTTTTTTATGCTCGCGGAAAAGTATATAGATAAAAGTACGTCGCCGGGGGCCATTTCAGGTTCCGATGCAAAGAAAAAATTCAATGCGCTGTTCGGGGAATGAATGTCAACAGAAAAGACCAATGCGCGTCTATGCGTCTTTGATTCGGGCATAGGGGGCCTGCCTTTTCTAAGGGCCATTCAGGAAGAATTTTCTTTTCTGGAGATAAATTATGTGGCCGATGATGCGGGCTTCCCTTATGGGACCAAGTCTCCCGAGGCGATTTACGATATTCTGTTTGAGCGCATCAGAAGGATTCGTGCGCGCCTCGACCCTGACATCCTTGTTCTTTCATGCCTGACTGCCGTGCAGATCGGACTAAAGGATCTTCAGGACGCGCATAGATCGATGCATATCATCGGCGCCGTTCCTCCTATAGCGGCTGCGGCGAGAGAATCCCAATCCCGCCGGATAGCGCTGTTTACCACCGCCCGTACCGCGGAGGACGCGTTCCTCGACAATATGATCGCGCGGGATGCCCCCGACATTGAGGTCATCCGCATACCGGCTCAGGATTTAGTCGAATACGTGGAACAGCACCTTCCCTTTGCCACGCCGACCTCTGCCCAGGCTTCGGTTGAGCCCTATATCAGATATGTACGCGATGAGGGCACAGATAGAATTGTCCTGGCGAGCAGTCATTTTGTGTTGTTGGAAGAGGCGATTGATGGGCTACTCGCCGAACAGAGCATCACCAATGTCCGCTGTCTCGATTCCAGGAAAAAGGTACTATCGGAGCTCCACCATCTCGTTCACGGAGAGTGTGCCATGTTCGCTGAAAAACAGAATCCAGGATTCTTCCTCACCGGAGACCGACAACCCGCGCCTTCCTATATCACATGGGCCAACCGGTTCAATCTTTCGGTGCCTCAGCTTTTATGAACGGGGGACGAGGGACTATTGTCATGCGAGGGCTTGTGCTTTCATTCAGCAATCAACGCGCCAGGGTCCAGTGTGAAGATGATCATATCCGTTCCTGTACGATAAAAGGCAAAAGGATTCGGGCACTAGACGGGTGGTACAATGCGCTCGCTGCGGGAGACCACGTGGCCGTGCTGCCGATATCGGGCGCAGAAGGCCTCATAGAATCGCTTCTGCCGCGGAAGAACGTATTCGGCCGGTACAATGAGAAGGGAAGCGCGGATCAGGCCTTTGCGGCGAACATCGATATGGTGGTGTGCGTGACAAGCACGAAGACTCCGCCTTTCAGACCCCGCTTTGTCGATCGAGTGAGCGTGTTGGCGGAGCAGTGCGGAGCACCCTTTTGCATCGTGTGCAATAAAGTGGATCTGGGCCTCGACGAGCCTATCGAAGAACGTCTGTCGGTGTTTGAAAATCTAGGTTTTCGCGTGCTCAGGAGCAGTGTCGCCTGGAGCCTCGGGGTCGATGATTTGCGAAAGGCCTTGCTCGGAAAGATTGCCGTATTCGTAGGACAATCGGGCGCGGGCAAATCGAGCCTCATAAATTGTCTTATTCCCGGAGCCACACAGCGCATTGGAGAGGTGTCCGAAAAATACGACAGAGGAAGGCACACGACAACGCTCGCCACAATGCTCTTTTCCCCCTCCGAGGATTTGCGGATTATTGATACGCCGGGGCTTCGCATGCTCGCGATTCGAAATATTGGCCTGGACGATCTGAGCGCGTATTTCCCGGAGATGGTTCCCCTTATGGGGCTCTGTGCTTTTGGCGCTTCGTGCACGCACACCCATGAATCGGGCTGCGCTGTCCGAGAGGCCGTGCGCGAAAAGCGGATTTACCACGACCGTTACGAGAGCTATCTCCGAATACGCGCCGAGCTGGAAGAGTCCAGGCAGTGGAAGAAAACGGAGACGAGGAAACCACAGAAGACCGTGAAGTATCGTTTCGAGGATGAAGAATGGTAACCCGCGAACATAGCTTGACCAGGCTTGATTTTTTTCGACTCCGTGAGCGGCTGGAAGGATACTGCCTCTCTTACGAAGGCCAGGCGCTCATGCGCTCTACGTTGCCCTGCGCCAGGCCAGAATCGGTGAAGAAGCTGAAGCAGGACCTGGCGGCGCTGGCCGAGGGTTTGAACAACAAGGAAGTCCCTTCGTTCCCTTTCCCGGACATCGCGGCGCTTGTCCCAAAGGCCCAAAAAGAAGGGATGTTGCTTGAGGTCGACGAGCTTTTCGCCCTGGGCATGTGGGTAAAATCCTACGAGCAGCTTTTCGCGTTCCTGCGCTCCATGCTCCATACATCGCAGTCGCAGCCACAGATTTCGGAGGCACGAGCGCGGAAGAGAGCTGGAAAGGGCCGCGCCAGAGACAGTTCTTCTGGGAATGATGGGGGAGATAGCGATTGGTTTCTCGGCGAATGCGAAACTTCGGAGGATGATGAACGCTGGGCGCTGCCTGGCATCGAGAGGATTGTGTTCTCTGCCCCCTCGCTCCTGCCTATACGAGAAAAAATCTTCGCGGTGGTGACACTGGAAGGGGAAATGAAGGAACTTCCCCGCACACGTTCGCTCCGGATCGCCATTCAGAGGGCTCAGGCAGAGAATCACCGCCTCGTGAACCAGTACCTCTCGGATCCGAACCTTCAGGATGCGCTTCAGTCGAATGCCGCGACCGAGAGAGACAACAGGACGGTCATCGCGGTTAAGGCGAATTTCAAGGGGCGACTAAAGGGAATCGTTCACGAGTTCTCTTCGACGGGCCAGACCGTCTTCGTCGAGCCGATTGAGCTTGTTGAGCGCAACAATCATCTCCTTGAACTGGAAACAAGACTTGGAGAAGAGATACGCGCGATCCTCCGGGAGACAGCCGATGCGCTGCGCCCCCTCTTGCCCCTGCTTGTCGAGGGCCGACGATTCCTTGCCGCCGCGGACATCAGGCTCGCACGCGCAATCCAACTCAAGAGAGAGGATCTTGCAATCGCGGAGGTGCTCGAGTCTGGAGTGCATCTCTATCAGGCGAAGCATCCTTTGCTTGGCAAAAAAGCGGTTCCCATCGATGTCGATATTCCCGACGGCACTAATGTGCTCATCATCACAGGCCCCAACACCGGAGGCAAAACGGTATCGCTCAAGACCATTGGACTCCTGGCGCTTTTGAACCAGTACGGCGCGGGAATACCCGCGCTACCAACTTCAGGATTTACGGTTTTTGATACAGTATGCGCCGATATTGGCGATGAACAGTCCATAGACCAGTCTCTTTCCACCTTTTCTGGTCACATGAGGGTCATTTCGGGCATCGCCGCCTCGGCGACTGAGCGCAGCCTCGTGCTGCTCGATGAGCTTGGCGCGGGGACAGATCCCGAAGAGGGTTGCGCCATCGCGATGGCGCTACTCGATTATTTTCTTGAGCGCGGCTGCATGACCATAGTCACCACTCACCATGGCGTGCTCAAAAACTATGGATATACAAAGCAGGGATGCCTCAATGCCTCGATGGAATTCAACGCGCAGAGCCTCAGCCCTACCTATCGAATCTCTATGGGCGTCCCCGGGGAGAGTCGGGCTCTGGAGATCGCGAAGCAGACGGGGCTGTCGAGCGACATTGTCGATACGGCGAAAAGCTACCTCGACGATGAGCGTTCGGATTATTCGGCCCTTATCCGCTCTCTGGGAGAGAAGCAGCGGGAGCTTGAGTTGCTTGAACGCGAGAGAAGGAAGCAGCTGCAGGGTGCGCTTGAGTCACGCCGAAAGGCGGACTTGGAAAATTTAAAGGTGCGGCAGAAGGAGCTCGAACTCCGCCGGCAGGGTGTCGCGGAACTGGTCCGGTTCCTTTCCGAAAGTCGAAAGACATTCGAGAACCTTGTGCGGGAGATGAGGGAATCCGGCCAGAAGGTTGAGGAAGCCTCGTCCGGGCGCGAACTGCTCAAGGAGATGTCCGATGAGATGCAGCGGCGCAGCGATGAGCTTTCTCAGTTTGAGGAAGAGACGGATGCCCTCGAGAGATCGATGAGAATCGGGCGCGACGGCGTTCAGAGTATCGATGTCGCCATGCTGAAGCCGGGCGAAAAAGTATTTTTCCAGAACCGAGAGGCGGTCTTCCTCCGGGCGCTCGACGACAAAAAAGTGCTCGTTCAAGTCGGCGCCCTGCGCATTCCCGTGACGGTCGATGCTCTCAGCATACCCCGCGCGGAAAAGGGAAAGGCCACCGAAACGCGACCGAGCTATCAGATTGAGCTTTCAGGTGCCACCAATGGGGGAGCGAGGGCTTCCGCCGAGCTCGACCTGCGCGGCATGAGGCTGGCGGAGGCCCTCGATGTCTTGTCCCGTCAGATAGACGCGGCCAGTCTTACGGGGCTCGGCACTTTCTCCGTGATACATGGAACTGGCGAGGGTATACTGGCCAAGGGCATTCACGACTGGTTGAAAACCAAGGCTGCCGTGGCGGATTATTATTTCGCGCGCCCGGAGGACGGCGGCTTTGGAAAGACCTGGATTCATTTGAAGACTTAGCACATCCTGCGCGCGGTTATTTAAGGGACTTGGGCTCCGGCAGTGTTGGGTTCCCTTTCTGTATGTATCTTGTCAATTGACACCAAATTATGCCGCATGCTATCGTTATGCGGCGATTTTCCATGCCAAAGGAGTTCTCATGTCCGGACATAGTAAATGGGCAACCATAAAGCACAAAAAAGGCACCCTCGATGCAAAAAGAGGGCAGCTTTTTACAAAACTTATCAAGGAAATATCGATTGCGGCGCGGATGGGCGGGGGCGATATTGAAGGCAATCCGCGCCTCCGAACCGCAGTCCTCAAGGCCCGGGCGGCCAACATGCCAAAAGACAATATCGATCGCGCCATCAAGAAAGGTACGGGCGAGCTTGAAGGGACGACATACGAGGAGTTGTTCTATGAAGCCTACGCCCCGGGCGGCGGAGCGATGCTCATCGAGGTGCTCACCGACAACAAGAACCGCGCGGCCGCGGAGATCCGCAACATCGTCACAAGATCGGGCGCGAATTTGGGTACCACCGGCTCTGTGGCCTATCTTTTCAAGCGAAAAGGCGTGCTCACCTACGATGGCGAGAAATACACTGAGGACCAGATCATGGAGGCCGCGCTCGACGCGGGAGCGGACGATGTCCTCAATGAAGAGGGCAGCCTCATTGTCTATACCGATCCGGCATCTTTTGAGGACGTGTTGAACGCGATGAACGGCAAGGGCTTTGAAACGCTTGGCGCAGAAGTCTCGATGGTTCCCGATACCTACATCAGCGTCGATGTCGAGGCTGCCCAGAAAACCCAAAAACTTATCGACAAGCTCGAGGAGAATGAAGACGTCCAGAACGTGTATCACAATATCGAGATGCCAGAACTCGAAGAGTGACTCACAGAATGCCTGCTCACTCTTCTATCGTTGCGATTGGGATTGACCCCGGCATCGCGGCGGTAGGATACGGGCTTGTAAGCACCGCAGGGGGCAAGCTCAACTTGATTGCGCATGGATGTATCCAGACCAAATCGTCGGAACCGATGGGGAAGAGGCTTGCCTATATTTTTCATGAGATAGAGAAGCTGTTGCGACAATACGCTCCCGATGTCGGCGGCATCGAGGAGCTTTATTTTTTCAGAAACGTCTCTTCGGCCTTCCCCGTCGCGGAGGCCCGCGGCGTGATCAGACTCGCGTTCGAGGAAGCGCACATCGAACTCATGGAGCACACGCCTAACGCCATTAAGAAATCGGTGACGGGCTCCGCGCGGGCGGACAAGAACCAGGTGCAGGAGATGGTCAAAATGCTCCTGGGCATGCCGCAGATTCCCAAGCCCGATCATGCCGCCGACGCCCTCGCCGCCGCCATCTGTACATTGCATTCCATCGGCCCCGCGGGCTATACTCTCTGACATGTTCAACCGGATAAAAGGCATTTTCAGCGGCCACACGGAAGAAGCCCTTCACATATCAACGGGCGCGATTGAATGGGAAATCTTTGTTCCTGTCCGGGATCCGTCGTTTTTTAGCCGCACGGGCGAAGAGACGGAGCTTTTTACCTGGCTGCATCACTACGAAGACGGAATGCGGCTGTATGGTTTTTTTACCGCAGCGGAGCGGCAGCTCTTCCTCGACTTGCAGAAGGTCGAGGGGATAGGACCGCGCCAGGCGTTTAAGATTCTTCAGGGCATTGCCCCTCGCACGCTCGCGACCATGCTGGACAACAGCGATCTCGCCTCACTGCAGAAAATTCCCGGCATCGGGCCCAAAACGGCACAGAAGATGATGCTCGCGCTCAAGGGTAAGCTGATCGGCCTTGAGGGGGAGGGTGCGGTCAGCGCGCCGGGCGGACAGGGACGCTTCCGCGATGTCGCTCGCGCGCTCGTCGAAATGGGGTTTGAGCGAAAAGAGGTCGAGCGGGTCATCGCACAGTTCGGCGCCGATCTTCAGGAAACTCCGGAAGCAGAAAAGGAATTGTTCAGAAAGGCACTGCTTGAACTGTCGACGGGGGCGGGGGCATGAGTTTTGACAGCACGGACGAGCCGACCATCCACAGCGCTATGAGCCCGACCTATGATCCGGACGAAGATGAAAAGGAAGCCTCGCTTCGGCCACGTTATCTTTCTGAATTTCAAGGTCAGGAAAGAATTAAAGAGAATCTGCTCATTTTTATAAAGGCTGCCCGCGAAAGGGGGGAAGCCCTCGACCATCTCTTTTTGATGGGGCCTCCAGGGCTCGGCAAGACAACCCTCGCGCTCGTCATCGCGTCGGAGATGGGCGCGGATTTCAAGCCCACGAGCGCTCCCGCGATTGAAAAGCCCAAGGATCTCGCCGGGATATTGACCAACTTGCGTCCGGGTGGAGTGCTCTTCATCGACGAGATTCATAGGCTGAAACCGGCGATCGAGGAGATGCTCTATATCGCCATGGAGGACTTCGAGCTGGATTGGGTCATCGGCCAGGGGCCCGCGGCGCGCACGGTGCGGATTCCGATTCCTCCTTTTACACTGGTGGGCGCGACGACAAAGGCAGGCATGGTCTCCGCGCCGCTCTCAAGCCGTTTCGGCATCTCTCTCCGGCTTGATTATTATGCGCCGGAAGAACTGAAGAGCGTGATACGCCGGTCTTCCCACATTCTCGATATAAAGATTGAAGACGATGCGGTTGGCCTGCTTGCCGGCACGAGTCGTGGGACACCGCGCATCGCGAACAGACTCCTCCGACGCATGCGCGATTTCGCGCAGGTAAAAGGTGCCGGGGCCATCACCATGGACATTGTTCACGAGGGGCTCGGGCGCCTCGAAGTTGATTTTCTTGGTCTTGAGCGCCTCGACCGAGAGATTCTCAAGGCGGTCATTATGCGGTTTGGGGGCGGGCCCGTGGGAGCCGAGACGCTGGCGGTGTCGGTGAGCGAGAGTGTTGAGAGCCTCGAAGATTACTATGAGCCATATCTTATCCAGGTCGGCATGCTCGCGCGCACCCCGCGCGGAAGAGTCGCGACACCCGCAGCGTATCGTCACCTTGGAATGGAACAGCCGAATGAAGACGGACGACTTCAATTTTGAATTGCCAGAATCCCTCATAGCCCAGTATCCTCCGCAGCAGCGCGGCCAATCGCGCCTTATGGTGCTGGATCGCACGTCGGGCGGAATCACCGATTCCATGGTTCTGGATATCGCGTCATTCATTGAACCCGGCACGGTGATGGTATTCAATGACTCTAAGGTTCGCAAAGCCCGCATGTACGGCATTTGTCAGCAGACAGGTGCCCGTGTCGAATTTGTCTTCCTTGCTCCCGTCAAGAAGGCGGCCTTGATTGAGATCAAGGAATTTGTGCTGCAGGGCGCGAAAGGCCCCGAGGATTCCCTGGTGGCCCCGGCGCAACGGATTCCTGCCGTGTCCCGTTTATGGCGCGCGGTGTGCAGCAAGGCCAAGCGTCAGAGAACAGGTCGTTCATACACATTCCCGGGAGACATAGAGGGAACGATTGTAGAGGAAATCGGTGACGAGAAAATCGTCGAATTCTCCACCGCAATCGGCGATAACTATTTTGACCGCTATGGGCATGTTCCTCTGCCTCCCTACATCAAGCGCGAGGACACGGCGGCCGACGAACAGCGCTATCAGACTGTCTATGCCAAGCGGACCGGGTCGGCGGCGAGTCCGACGGCGGGCCTCCACTTCACGCCGGAAATATTGTCGAGCCTTCTGGATAAGGAGATCGATATAGAGTACATCACGCTGCACGTCGGCCTCGGCACCTTTCTCCCGGTCAGGACCGAAAACATAGAGGACCACCACATGCACGAGGAGTGGTTTGAAATAACGGAAGATGTCGCCCAAAAGATCAACACCGCAAAGGGCTCTGGCAGAAAAGTACTCGCGGTGGGAACCACATCACTCCGCGCGCTGGAATCGGCCTGGTATGGAGGAGAGCTTCATTCAGGCAGCTTTTCGACCCGCATATTCATCTATCCTGGTTTTGAATTCCATGTCGTTGACAGGCTCTTCACCAACTTTCACACGCCCAAATCGACCTTACTCATGCTGGTGTCGGCATTCGCGGGCAGGGAGGAGATAATGAAGGCGTATAGTTCGGCCATCGAAAAGCGGTACCGCTTCTTCAGCTATGGCGACGCGACGCTGATTTTGTGAGGTGTTTTTAGAAGCACATTGGTTGAACTCACTTCACCAGGGATTGCATTGCGGGCACCCGTGCGGCGCGCTCACTCCTGAATTCCCAGGAAGGCGAATACATGCGACTCTATGTCTCTCCGCACTGCCTCGACATCTTTTCCCGCATCGATACACTCTATGCGCCAACCCTTCTCCTGCAATCGGTCGGCCATCTTCTCATACATCGCCCGCACTCGTTTCTGGAACTCGAGCGTCTCGTAGATTTCCTTTTTTTCGCGACAGTGTATCCGCGCGATTGAAATTTCAGGGTTCACATCGAATAGAAGCGTCAATCCAGGCACGGGAAAGCCGTCGTTCAAAAGCCACGGCAACTCTGGCCCGCAGGTGACTCCCTGATAGGCGAGGCTCGAGAGCGCGTACCGGTCTGAAATGACGATCGAACCCGCCTCAATATTTTCTATAATTCCTTGCTTCCCATAAATATGCTCGTTTCTGTCGCTCGCGTAAAGATATGCGACGGTAGTCGCGGTTGCCTGCGTCTCTCCGGACAGAATGGCACGGATTATCCTTCCGATAGGACCTTTGGTGGGCTCTGCTGTGGTGACGCAAGAAATGCCCCGGGCGCCGAGGCTTTCTGCCAGGAGTTGCAGTTGGGTCGTCGTGCCGGCGCCATCGATTCCTTCGATTACTATGAAACGTTTTCTGAGCTCATCTGTGTTATAAAAGGACATACTATGTTAGTATACAGGTGACTTTAAACTTTGTCATGCAGGATTCATATCGAATGAGGACGAAACGGCTAGGAATTGTCATAGCGCTCATTTCTCTTGTCTTGGCAATCTTCGCCACCACGGCCATCCTCGATCTTGTTCGTCGAGAAGTTCAGCTTGTTACAAGCCGCACGCTTGATTCAGTCCAAACGCTTGTGATGAAGACTACCGGCCTGCGGCTGAAATACGATTACCTCAGTTTAGATGCGCTGAATCGGTTTTCCATGCACGGCATAGAACTTCTCCGCGCAGACCCCGCTCCTCAGGCCTTGTCAGACTCCTCCGTCACGGCCCCAAATTCTGATGCTTCCCAGGCACCGATACTGCTTCAGACACTCTCGGTCCGGGTGAGCTTTTGGGCTCTTCTCATGGGTCACAATAACGAGGCGATCAGGGATATCGTAGCCGATGATCTGCGTGTTTCACTCTTGATGCCCGAAGATGAGTCCATCATCAATAAGATTCTTGAGAACTTTTCTGGCAGCGGCCCCGCGAGTCTTCCCCACCTGATGCTGACGGTTGGGCCGGTAGATGTACGTGTCCAAGAACAGTCGACGATAACAGATGCTCAGCTTCAAGGTGGCAGCCCAAAAAAGGGGACACTCAAAATCGATAGCCTGCAGTTTTCTACCCTTTCAGGCTCTCCGGAGATTATTGCCCCTTCCATTTCTGCGGAAATCGATGGTCTTTTTGGATTACCCAGAGTTTTAAGCGTCAAAGTGGGGGTGCAGGGTTCGGGTGTCCCGGATTTTTCCACGTTCAATGCCACGGTGAGTGCCTCCGCGCGTACGCCGGAATGGCTTGTTGTCCCACAGCGTTTTACGGTGAAGAAGG
>DIMW01000009.1 GCA_002425765.1 Spirochaetaceae bacterium UBA5556
CTTTCGCACTTCAAACTTGAATGGGCTCTTCCTTTGAGTACTTTTCTTTAATTTGCAATGACTTATTCGCATATCTTAAGTGTATCATAGAGCCTTATCTAATACAGCCCCAAGATTAAATGATTTCAAGCTCTTCCCTTATCAAGGTATATGCTTTTCAATTGCCGGTTCAGTAATATCTCCATTGAATAACCTCAGTCCCAAAATTTGCCAAGCCGCTCATGATTTTTTATTTTTAACGGCCAGCACCTCCGCAAGGGTTGCAATGGCTATCTCCTCTGGCGATTGCGCCCCGATATCAAATCCAATCGGTGCATGGACAGCCTTGAGCCGGGCTTCTGGGGCACCGTCTCTTCTCAGTTTTTCCCACACCGCGCCAATCCTGTTTCTTGAACCAAGCATGCCGCAATATGCCCAGGGCTTATTCAAGCAATACCGAACGGCACGGTCATCATCTGCCTGAAAAGCTATGACGACATAACAGGATTCATCGAACGAAATGAGGGACAGCGCTTTCAGTAGGTCCGATTCACAGACAATCGAATCGGCCATGGGAAATCTCTGCTTGTTCGCGAGATCGGCTCGTTCATCAACAATGATGATTCTAAAATCGAGATTGGCGGCAAGTTTGGCAATTGCCAGCCCTGTTTCGCTCGCCCCAATAATCACCAGCGCTGGGGCAGGCTCGACTCGCTCGATGAAAATTTTCAAAGATTGGAGTATTGAAACGGAATTGTCTTTCTTACCATAAAGACATTCGCGCAATTTTCTCATTACTTCTTCATCAAGGGTATCATTGCCTGTAGTGCCGAAAACTCGGCCATCAGCGGTTAAGATAATTTTGCTGCCAATCTGGGCTACTGGAAAAGCTCCATTTATTAAAGAGGAAGACTCAGCCGCGATGGTTGCGACCGCAAACCTCTGTCCCTCCGCGATTAGTTTCTGTTTAATCTTAAAAAGATCGAGACTCATCCTAATTTCCTCTTGGGCACCATTCAAAGATTCTATTCATTTAAGCACATGTAGGCTATAATAAAAGTGACGGTTTTTATTTTTCTTTCAATTTTAGTTAACTGAGGTTCTTTCAAAAGTCGGACGAGTTTTGAAAGAACGACCTTTTATTGCGGCATTTGCGTACGGTTTCAACGAAACCGGAGCAAATGCAAAGCCAATTTCAGAAACAACAGACTTTTGAAATTGGCTCAACTTCATTGAACTAATTCTATCGAGGGAAGGCTTCGCATGAGCTATTCAGATCCGACCCATTTGGGGATTATCGCTTGCCCTGGCGCTGAAGTATTCGCGAATCAAGTCATTCGGAAACTCTCCGGAATCTATAAACACCGCTTTGCCAGAAAGGCTCAGGCAATCGCCGGCCGTTATCATATCACGCCTGAACTTGTCATAAGAAAAATAAATTTCGCAAACGATTGCAATACAGGCATGCTTTTCCTGGCAGGCGATACCGACCATTATCGCCCGCCCCAATTTAAAATAAACGTAAGGCACACTTTTTTTGCAAATGGTGAAATAAAAACCGAAATTCTCGAATCCATCAGGGGCAGAAATATCTATATTTTTCAGGATATCGAGAATCATCAGCCGGTCGCTTTCAATGATGGTACTGTCCACAAGGTGCTTTCTGTGAATGATCATATTTTTAACCTCTTTGTTGCCATCGATGCCGCGATGCAGGCTGGCGCGGCTGAAATCAACCTGGTGCTACCTATTTACCCCTATTCCAGACAGCACAAGAAGAAGGGTAGAGAAGGGCTGACGGCCGCACGTATAGGTAAAATGCTGGAGAGCCTTGGCGTCAATCGAATTATCACGCTTGATATCCACTCAAAAGAAATTGAGAACGCTTTTGACCGCCTGAGAATGGAAAATCTTCATGCCTCTTTTCAGATTATCGATAAGCTTATGTCCATCGTCGATCTTGCAAAAGAAGATGTGGTCGTGCTCGCTCCCGATACAGGAGCGGTCGATCGCAGTAAATTCTACGCGAATACGCTTCAGAAACCTTTAGCATTGCTTTATAAAGAAAGAGATTACTCGAAAGTTAGCCGAAACGCTGCCGAAACCAATATTAGCGAAATGCGCCTGCTCGGCAATGTCACCAATAAAATCGTATTCATGGCGGATGACATGATTGGTACAGGCGGAACTCTCATTAAAGCAATGAGATATCTCAAAGATCTCGGCGCGACAAAAGTAATTTGTGCGGTGAGTCTGCCGCTTTTTTCCGGGAATGCTATTGAAGACTTTGAAGCGGCTTACAAAGAAGGATTGTTTTATAGGATCATAGGAACAAATGCTATTTACCACAATGAATTACTCAAAAAGGAATGGTATATCCAAAGCGATGTAACCGGGCTTTTTGCACAAGTAATCAGCCTGCTTCATCATGACAGGTCCGTGAGTTCTCTTTTGGATAACCGAGATGTGGTGGCACGGCTCATTAAAAGAAAACTGGAAACCCCAACAAACCCAAAACCCCAAATGAATTCATCCCAGGAATCACGGAGAGACGGAAATTCAACCAACGATGATGATATTGTTCCCTATGGTGCGGCTGATACGCAATGAAACTATTTCTCTCCTATCCTTTGAACCGGAAGGGGACCCTTGTCTTTGATCTTGATGGAACACTCTATGACAATCCTGCGTATATCAGATTTCAAGAGGAAAGCCAGATAAAGAAACTCGCTGAGTTCTTGCATCTCTCGTATGATGATACTTACTCGTGCGTGAGACAGATACGACAATTAAGGGAAAACAGCCATTTGCCCCCCACGAGTCTGGCCAATATTTTCAAAGAACGAGGGGTCCCCTTTGATCTCATAATTAAGTGGAGGATACACGAATTCCATCCATCAGACTGGCTCTCACACGATGCTCTATTATTTGACTCTCTTGCTTCGCTGAAGGCCTCGTATGTTTTAGGAATAATCACCAATAATCCTCATGCGGTTGCTGAAGAAAGTGTAAAAGCCTTAGGGGTATCCAACTTATTCAATATCATTATTGCTCTTGATGATACACATAGATCAAAACCCGACCCTTTGCCCTTTAAAGCTTTACTAAAAAAGACGAAGGCGGAACCAAGAGATTGTTTTGTTGTCGGAGACAGATACAGCATCGATATTGAACCCGCCTTAGCCGAGGGAATGAACGGCATACTGGTAGACAGTGTAAAAGATGTCTACTCTTTGCCGCAAATCTTGCTGCCCTGATTTGTCGGCGACTTTTTATCTCTGAACCCGCCCCGAAGAGTCCCCGCCCAGGAGTTTTTCGACTTCTCCTTTTTCAACGAGGGCGAAATCTCCCTGAATAGAATGTTTGAGGCAAGAAAGCGCAACCGCATATTCCAGAGCCGCGCCGACGTCTTTCAGCGTAGACAGGCCATATATCAAACCGGCGGAGAAACTGTCTCCCGCCCCGACTCTGTCGACGATATCCGCGATATGGTATGTACGCGACACGAACCTCTCTTCCCGCAGAACCACCATCCCGGACCAATCGTTGCTATCGGCCGAAAAACTCTCGCGCAGCGTGACGGCCGCCATTTTCGCCTTCGGATAACGCCGTAGGGCTCTCTCGCACATCGCCTGGTACGCGTCGATGTCGATCTTTCCGCCGACAGCCGAAGGACCCTCTATCCCCAGGGATTTCTGATAATCCTCTTCATTTCCTATAAGGATGTCCGCGTATTGGGCTATTTCGGACATCACAACCCGAGCCTCTACGCCGTAATTCCAGAGCTTAGCTCTATAATTCAAGTCGAACGAAACGGTGAGCCCCTTCTCGGTTGCCATACGCGCAGCTTTGACGGTCTCATCGGCGCAATTTTTTGATAAGGCCGGAGTGATGCCAGAGACATGGAACCAGGTCTGATCCTTCAGAGACTCTCGCCAATCAATATCGCCGGGAAGTATCTTCCACAGCGCGGAATTTTCTCTATCGTAGATTACATTGCTTGGGCGCTGATTCGCTCCATTTTCAAAGAAATATATTCCCATCCTGCCTTTCTTGAACTTGATTGCAGAGACATCGACTCCATGAAAGCTGAGTTCCCTAAGGCACTCTCTCCCTATCTGATTTTCCGGCAGAACAGTGATAAAGCGCGCGGGAAGGCCCAATCTCGAAAGTGCGACAGCGACATTCCCCTCGCTTCCGCCGAATGTCGCCTCAAAGGATGGCGTCTGAAGCAGCCTTTCCTGACCTGGGGACTTCAACCTAAGCATTATCTCGCCAAATGTCGCTATGCTCATTTCTGTTCTCCTTTCTACTCAATAAGATGAATGTGCGTCTCTATTCCAGGAATATCGATGCTTGCCCCTATCAAGCTCTGTCCCTTCATGATTTCTGAACCGGGAATTACGGAAGCCCCTAAGGGTGAAAGCATGGCCAGCGTCCTCTTCAATGAAGGTGTACGTACCTCAATGAAACCTCGGTCTCTCTTTACTTCGCCAGACGACCCAGAAGAAGCTCTTGAACCTTCGTTTCCCCGGGCTATCGGCAAAAATCCCATCATCGTCCGTCGCGCTGACTTGATGAGCCTTTCAATCTCATCAAATTTCCCTGCTTCAATAAGCTCGGTCGAAACGATCCAGGACCCTCCACAAGCCAGTACGTTTTTTAAAGCGAGGTATTCTTGAATATTGTCTTCCTGAATGCCACCCGTCGGGATGAACGAAACTTGCTGATAGACCGATTTGAGCGCATTAAGCGCCTTTACTCCACCGGATACTTCGGCGGGAAAAAATTTCAGAGTGGTAAGGCCCATCGACATGGCTTGCTCGATAAGTGAGGGATTATTGACACCAGGAAACACCGGTACTCCTCTTTCCAAACAATATTCACCTATTGACGGGTTAAAGCCAGGCGCAACAATGAACTGTGCTCCTGCCGAGAGGGCGGCATTTACCTCTTCTTTTGTGGTTACCGTTCCGGCTCCCACGGTAATGTCTTTATGGGACGATGCGATTTTCTCTATGACTTGAGGCGCTGCCTTCGTCCTAAAGGTAATCTCTGCAACAGACAACCCTCCGGCACAAAGCGCATCTGCAAGATCATCGGCCATTTTCACCGATTCGATTTTTATTACAGGAATAAGTCCGGCTTCATAGAAAAGTTCTTTTAAATCTTTCATTTAAACAGACTCCTTCATTATCTGGCGAGCCAGCCGCCATCGACCGCGATCGTAAATCCATTCACATAACTGCTCGCCTCTGAAGCAAGAAAAACCGCGGCTCCCTGCACATCTTCCGGCGTCCCCCAGCGCCCCGCCGGGATCCTTCCTAATATTTCTTCAGAACGGACCGCGTCGGCCCTCAATGCCGCCGTATTGCTCGTGGCCATATACCCAGGCGCTATCGCGTTCACATTGATCCCGTACTTGGCCCATTCGTTCGCCATCAGCCTCGTGATTCCCATCACCGCGCTCTTCGACGCCGTATATGACGGTATCCGGATGCCCCCCTGGAACGAAAGCATCGATGCGATACTGATAATTTTCCCTCCACTTTTCTGCGCTATATATCGCCGCGCCACGGCCTGACTGAAGAAAAACACTGTCTTTGCGTTGATGGCCATCACGTCGTCCCAGTTTTTCTCGGTAAACTCGATCGCATCCTGGCGTCGAATAATCCCCGCATTGTTTACCAGAACATCCACATGGCCAAAGCGCGCCACAGCCTTTTCAACAATCCCTTCGATGGGCGCTACGGTCATCAGGTCCGCCACGACTTCTTCATACTTCCGTCCGGCCTTCTCGACCGCCTTCCGGGTCTCCTCCGATGTTACATAATCGACTCCGACAATATCCGCGCCGGCTTCCGCCAGGCCTATACTCATCCCCTGGCCCAACCCTGTCGAGCTCCCCGTCACGATCGCCACTTTTCCGTCAAGCCTGAATTTATCCGATATCATGTTCTTCTCCTTATCTCTTTTCGCGAATCTGTCATCAACGAAGCCCGGACATCGGGACGTTGTCCATATCGCCGAATGTCTGATTCTCTCCCGCCATTCCCCAGATAAACGTATATCTCCCTGTCCCGACACCTGAATGGACTGACCAGCTTGGGCTGATCACCGCCTGTTCATTCCTCACCACGATATGGCGCGTCTCGTCCGGCTTTCCCATAAAATGGAACACCACGCGGTCTTCGGGCATATCGAAATACAGGTACACTTCCATCCGCCGCTCGTGCGTGTGCGCAGGCATCGTATTCCATACGCTCCCTTCGGAAAACGTCGTCACACCCATCACAAGCTGACAGGTTTCAAGCACGGCCGGGTGAATATATTGATTGATCACCCGCTTATTGCATTCCGCTTCACTTCCCAGCGCCACATGCTTCGCCTGTTCGAACGTCACAAGTCTCGTCGGACATGCCCGATGCGCCGGAGCGCTGTTGAAATAGAATTTCGCCGGCTCCCCGGGATCTTTGCTCGAAAACTTCACCTCTTCCGAACCCATCGAGACATAAAAACCATCCCGAGGGCCGATGTCATAGCGGGCACCATCCACCTCGATCGCCCCCGCTCCCCCGATATTGATCACTCCCATCTCCCGCCGTTCAAGAAAAAACTCCGTCCCCAATTCCTTGCTGACGGGCAGAGAGAGAGGGACGGAGGTTGGGACAATGCCGCCCACAATCATTCGGTCTACGTGAGAATAGACCATGTTCAATTCCCGAGGGACGAAAAGCTTCTCGATCAAGAAGGCTTTTCGCAGTTCTTCGGTGCCCATCACCTTTGCGCAATCAGAGTTCACATATTCCCGTGTTTCCATAATGCTCCCTCACAAGTATCCTATTCGGAAATTCCCTCATCATGAGGGGAAATACCTTGTCGATTTGTTTTTCATTACAAATTGTTCCACAATGTAAAATCATATTCCATATAATAGCTTGCACCCGTATAAAGTCAATAGTAAACTTATATTTCTGAATTCTATATACTATGGTCCAGGAGGGCTTTATGGCCGACATCAAGGTACAGTCACTCGATCGGACCTTCAACATCCTCGAAGTTCTCGCCCACGAACCCAATGGGCTGACGCTCGCCGAAGTCTCCGACAGAGTGGGGCTGCCCCGGAGCACGACTTTCCGCCTGCTCGCCGTGCTTCTTCAGCGCGATTACGCGCGCAAAGCCCCCGATACAAACCGCTATCGGCTGGGGCCTGGATTCATCGAGCTGTCGAGCAATTATCTCAACAGCCTCGAACTTAAAACGGAATCGGCTCCCTTCATGCGCGAACTTGCCTCTTCATTGGGAACAATCGTATTCCTCGCGCGGCGACAAGGTAACATGATGGTCTATATCGACAAGCAGGACCAATTCACGAGCCTGCGGAAATACGCCATCATTGGCGAACAACGGCCTATTTATTGTACTTCTCTCGGCAAAGCACTCATATTGGATATGAGCGACGAGGAAATCCGCATTCTTTTTTCGGATACGGTATTCCAGAAATTTGGGCCCCATACACATGCTGACGTTGGTTCGCTCATCGAAGACGTTCACCATTGTAAGGCGAGAGGATGGACTCACGATAACGAGGAAGCCGAGCCCGGAGTGAACTGCGTGGCGGCTCCCATCCGCGATTATCGAGGTCAAATCATCTCTTCGATCAGCACGTCATGGGCTCTCGAGTCCCGGCCGGAACTCGAGCCGGGAAAAGTCGCCGTTTATGTTACGAAGGCAGCCGGGGCGATCTCCGCCGCCATGGGATTCCCTGGAAAGGAATAAAAAACCGCCCGCGATCTTCTTTTGAAGTGCGGGCGGTTTTTCCATACGCAGCGATGTATTACTGTACGCGAAGCATCAGTCTTGCTGCACCTCTTTCACTTGGGGCACTGCTTTCTTGAGATACCCCTCCACGCCCTGCTTGAGCGTCATGATGGAATAAGGACATGAACCGCAGGCTCCGGTGAGCCTGACCTTGACTACACCATCCTCGCTCACGGACACAAGTTCTATATCTCCACCATCCGCCCTCAAAGATGGACGCACATTTTCTATCGCAGATTTCACTTCTTCAAAAAGCATCGTTATCTCCTATATTGGAATTAAATTACCGATCCACAGCGCGAGGGTCAAGAAGGTACCCCCTCTTCTCACTATTTCCGCAACGCCTGTATAGCTGAATCTTTCTCAATATGTTAAAATCAGCTCAATACGTCGGGAAGGCAGCATGGCTCGAATTATCGTATTTGTCAATCAAAAGGGCGGCGTTGGAAAGACCACGAGCGCTATCAATATTGGCACATCTCTCGCCCTTCTCCATAAAAAAACTCTACTCATCGACTTCGATCCACAGGGGAACCTCACCTCCGGAATCGGCGGCAAACTCACGCACACCAATATTTACCATGTCATTTCCGGATTGGCTGACATAAAAAGTATCATCCAGCCTCTCGCCGTCCCCCGCCTTTTTCTCGCGCCTTCTTCGGTGGACCTCAGTGGCGCGACCATTGAGTTGGTCGATCGTCCGGATAGAAATGACTACCTCCGTCGCGCGATAGCCCCCCTTGTGGACGACTATGATTTCATCCTCATCGACTGTCCTCCCTCCCTCGGAGTGCTTACATTGAACGGACTGGCGGCGGCAAACGAAGTCATTATTCCCCTGCAATGTGAATATTTCGCCCTTGAGGGGCTCTCGCTCATTATCCAAACCATCGGCCTCGTGCAGAAGAGCATCAACCCAAACTTAAAAATCGGCGGCATTTTGCTCACCATGTTCGATGCGCGAACAAGGCTTTCTCAAGAGGTCGTCCGCCAAGTGACCGAATATTTTAAAGACAAAGTGTTCAAAACCATCATCCCGCGCAATGTCCGGCTCTCCGAAGCTCCCTCGCATGGCCTTCCGGCGATCATGTACGATCCCACATGCATCGGCGCAAAAAGTTACGAGTCCGTGACAAAGGAGATTATGAACCGTGACTAAATTCGGTCTCGGGAAAGGACTTGGCGCCCTTATCCCCGAACATCAGCAATTCTTCGAACAATCATCGCAGGAAACCACCGAATCGATCGTGCGGCTCGTCTCTATCGAATCATTGATTCCGAACCCCGACCAGCCCAGAAAGACATTCTCCCAGGAATCATTAGACGAGCTCGCCGAGTCCATTCGCCGCCACGGACTTTTGCAGCCGCTCCTCGTGCATGAGCAGGAGGCAGACAAATACATCATCATCGCCGGCGAGCGACGGTATCGCGCGGCACAGATCGCGGGCCTTGAACAGCTGCCTGTCATCGTGCGAGCCCAGGATGACAGAGACAGGCACCTCGAACTCTCGCTTGTCGAAAACATCCAGCGCGAAGATCTGGATCCCATTGAAGAAGCGCAGGCCTACGTTAGGCTTATGGATATTTCCGGCGCAACTCAGGAAGGTGTCGCTGAGATGGTGGGCAAGAGTCGCGTAACCGTCGCGAACACCATTCGTCTTCTCAGACTCCCCGAAGATATTCAAGAGGCGATTAAACAGAATTCCATCAGCCCCGGGCACGCGCGGGCGCTGCTCTCCATAGAAGATGATGATGAACGTCAGAAACTCTTCAGCAGGATCCGCGAAGAGAACCTTTCCGTGCGCCAAACCGAACAGGAAAGCCAGAAATTGCAGAACGAACTCCAGGCAAAAAAGGCAAAATCGCGTAGATCTCGCCCTTCTGTCGCCGAAGGCACTGAAGCGCCGCTCGACCCTCTTCTCAAGGAACTTAAAGAAAAACTTATCGAACGGCTCGGCACAAAGGTCGAAATACAAGGCAGCCTCGACGGCGGCACGATAAAAATCCAGTACTTTTCACAGGAAGACCTTCAGCGCATATATGACGTGCTCAAAATCGAATAAGTTTCCGCTCAGCGATTACACTGGCCGACGAAGTCGGTAAATTAAGGGAAAAACGATGCAACGAGAGGGACAGAGATTGAGAAAGTTTCTATGTATGGTTTGTATCGCTGCATTTTTCACAGGCGCCGCGGAATCGCACCTTTCCGCCCAGCAAGCTTCGGCTCAGCCCGTCTCCGCCTCTACATCAAAAATCGATTCCCCCTTGCCCGTCTCGTTTCAGACGGCCCTCCCCCCCGGAATCAGCTTCCAGCCGGGCTCTCCTGTCCTCCGCACCGCGGAGCACCTCGGCGGCAGTCTTGTGCTGGCTCCATCGCTCGACGGAGCCTCCACCGTTGTCGAGCACATCGACTCCGCGGGCACCGCCAGCAACCTGATCATCGAGGCGCTTATCTTCCTGCCGGCCCCGCCCGCCGCGGATCCCTACAGCGCCGGCACACAGCTCGATTCTCTCGGGCTGCTGTTCAACCAATTCAGCTCGCTTCAAGGCATACAGTACTGGTCCGCGAGCCGAAAAATAATGCGCACCCTGTACACAGACGTTCACCGACTCGACAACCCCAAAGACAAAAAGAAAATCGAAGATCCCGCGTCCGCATCAGAACTCCACGCCCTTCTCTCCAGGCCGGCCTACATATACCAAAAGGATCAGACATTCGACGGTATTACGACCGAAATCCGGTGCTCCCTGTCGCAGACAAGCTTCCTCATGATGAACACCAACGCCACGCCGCTTCGGCTGATCGGAATACCCGTACTTCCTGTCGATGGCCTCCGGACAGGATTCCTTGTCGCTCCGTCCTCCCAAGGAGTCCTGCTCTATTTTGTCACATCGATAAAGTCACCCTCGATTGGACGAGACCGGGTATTCGAATCAGCATCGAACAAGGCCCTCGCGCTCCTGCATTGGTTCGCAGACGCCGCTTCCGCCCGGCACCTCATCGAACCTGTGAGTTTGCCCTGGAATTTCGACGATCTTCCGCCGGAGGCACGGCTCGCGAGACCGTAGTACCAGTTTCCAGACGACTGTTTGCGCGCGTATCGCGGGCCCTTCCTCTGACCTCCGCGCTCCCGTCGCGCCTTTTCCCCACGGCCTCAAAACCACCCAAGTCTTGACTAATCAAACCTATATCAGTATCGTTCAACACATATCTATTCCAAAGGAGATCCCCATGAGCATCATTGAATATGTAGAGGCTCGTGAAATACTTGATTCCCGCGGCAATCCGACCGTCGAAGTCGATGTCGTCCTCGAAGACGGCACCCTCGGTCGTGCCGCAGTCCCCTCCGGCGCCTCCACCGGCGAGTATGAAGCCGTCGAACTCCGCGATGGCGACAAGAAACGCTACCAGGGCAAGGGCGTCCTCACCGCCGTCGAAAACGTCAACACCACGATCGCCGGCGAAATCTGCGGCCTCGATTCCCTCGAACAGGTCGACGTCGACCGCACGCTCATCGAACTCGACGGCACAGAAAACAAGGGCAAGCTCGGCGCCAACGCCATCCTCGGCGTCTCCATGGCGACCGCCCGGGCCGCGGCCGAATATCTGGGCCTCCCCCTCTATAAATACCTCGGCGGCGTCCACACCACCGTCCTGCCCGTTCCCATGTCCAACATCATCAACGGCGGCAAGCACGCCGACAACAAAGTCGACTTCCAGGAATTCATGATCATGCCCCTCGGCGCCGAATCCATCCGCGAGGCCGTCCGCATGAACGCCGAAGTCTTCCACAGCCTCAAGGGCATCCTCAAAGCCGAAGGCCACAACACCGCCGTCGGCGACGAGGGCGGATTCGCCCCCAACATCGGCAACGAAGACGCCCTCGACTACATCGTGCGCGCCATCGAAAAGGCCGGCTACAAACCGGGCGAGCAGATCGCCATCGCCCTCGACCCCGCCGCGAGCGAGCTCTTCGAGGAAGGCGGCGGCAAGGGCTACCGCTTCTGGAAATCCGCCCCCGACAAGATATTCTCCGCGGACGAGATGATCGAGCTCTACACCACGTGGGTGAACAAATACCCCATCGTGTCCATCGAGGACGGCCTCGACCAGAACGACTGGGACGGCTATGTCAAATTCACCAAGGCGCTCGGCAAAAAGATCCAGATCGTCGGCGACGACTTCTTCGTCACCAACACCAAACGCCTCGCCAAAGGCATCGAAATGGGCGCCTGCAACTCCATCCTCATCAAGCTCAACCAGATCGGCACCGTCACCGAGACCATCGAGACCATCAACATGGCGAAGCGCGCGGGCTACACCGCCGTCGTCTCCCACCGTTCCGGCGAAACCGAAGACACCTTCATCGCCGACCTCGTCGTCGGCCTCGAAACCGGCCAGATCAAGACCGGCTCCATGTCGCGCACCGACCGCATCGCGAAGTACAACCAGCTCATGCGCATCGAGGACGAAATGGAGGGCATCGCCGAGTATTGGGGCAGAAAAGTGTTCTACAACGTCCACGGCTGATCCGCGCCGCAGGAACATCATGGCCGCCTCTTTCGGGGCGGCTTTTTCTTTGGGTGGGGGAGCGCTTCTCCGGCGAGCGCGCCAGCCGAGCCGCCAGACTTCTTCACGCGTCGCCCCTGCCGCTCCCCCTCGCTCCGAAGTCCTCGCCGCGCGCGGCTCCGGTCTTCTCCGCTACCCCCACTCGGCCATCCAGAGAAAGCCCGCCAGAACCCCCTGGACCCTTTAAATACCCCCTTCTTCTGCGCTAAACTGTCCATGCGTACATACCAAAGGAGGCCGTATGCTCACACGCAGACTCGATGAAGCGAAAGAGGCATGGAAGCGCCGCGACCCCGAAGCCGCTCGGCGCGCCCACCTTCCCCCCGCCGGCATCCAGGCCGAAGAAAAGCACACGACGGGCAAGGGCAAATATTTGAAGAGCATCATATATGGCGGTCTCGACGGGACCATCACCACGTTCGCCGCCGCCGCCGGCGTCGCGGGCGCGGCGCTTTCTCCCGGCGTGGTCCTCATTGTCGGCCTCGCGAACCTCCTTGCCGACGGACTCTCCATGTCGATAGGCGACTTTCTGTCGTCGAAGAGCGAAGCCGAGTACGAAGCCGCCGAGCGGGAACGCGAAGCGTGGGAAGTCGAGAACTACCCCGAGGGCGAAAAGGTCGAACTCGAAGAAATATATGTAGCCAGGGGCATGCCGAAGGAAGACGCCCACGCCGCCGTCGAAATCATCGCGAGGGATAAGAAGGCCTGGGTCGACACCATGATGGTCGAAGAGCTGGGCATCATGCCGACGAACGAGTCGCCCATCGCCGACGCGATAGCCACGTTCATCTCATTCGCGCTGTTCGGTTTTCTGCCCATCGCCGCCTATGTGTTCGCGCTGTTCATTCCCGCGCTCGACGCGATCCGTTTCCCGCTCGCCTGCGTACTGACGGGCGCGACTCTCTTCAGCCTCGGGGCGCTGAAAACCACGATAACTGGAAAGAACTGGTTCAAGAGCGGCCTTGAGATGCTGCTCGTGGGCGGTGTCGCGGCCTCGGCCGCGTATGTCGTCGGTCTGCTGTTGGGCGGGCTGGCATAAGACTCCAGGAGGAATATGTGAAAACAGCTTGTCTGCTCCTCGCCGAAGGTTTCGAGGAGGTCGAGGCGCTTACACAGGCCGATTACCTGCGCCGCGCGGGCATCAATGTCACCATCGCGGGGATCGCCGGGAAGAACGCAAGGGGCGCCCACGGCATCGTCGTCGAGACCGATGCCGGCCCCGAAGCGCTCGAGCGCGAGTACGACGCGATTGTCCTGCCGGGTGGCATGCCGGGCGCGCGCAATCTCGCGGAGAGTTCCGCGGTACGCAACCTCATAAGCCGCCATTATGCACAGGGCAAGCTCATCGCGGCCATCTGCGCGGCGCCCGCCGTGGTCCTCCACGGCGCCTGCAACCTGCTTCAGGGCAAGAAGTTCACCGGCTACCCGGGGACAGAGGATTCGGTAAAGGGCGCGCATTTTGTCCCCGAACGCGTCGTCGTGGACGGCAATATCATCACTTCGCGCGGCCCCGGCACCGCGGGCGAATTCGCGGTGGCGATCATCGCGGCTCTCGAAGATCGGCAGAAGGCGGACGAAGTCGCCCGACACGCTCTCCTGAAATAAAACCAGCACGAAATCCAGCGAAGGAGTCATCATGAGTAAACAGTGCATCAACGCGCCGAACGCGTCCGCGGCGATCGGTCCCTACAGCCACGCGAACAGGGCCGGCAATTTCGTATTCTGTTCCGGCCAGCTCGGCATCGATCCCAAGACAGGCGGCCTCGCCGAAGGCATCGAAGCGCAAACCGCCCAGGCTCTGCAGAATCTCGCCTCGGTGCTCGAAGCGGGCGGCTGTTCCCCCGCCGATGTGGTCAAGACTACGGTATTTCTCAAAGACATCCGCGATTTCAGCGCGGTCAATGAATGTTACGCCGACTTTTTCGGCAAAGATTTTCCGGCCAGAAGCGCGTTCCAGGTCGCGGCGCTTCCGAAGGACGCCCTCGTCGAAATCGAAGCAATAGCTTACAAAGCATAAGGATACCGTCGTGCCTTACAATTTTGATTCTCTGATCGACCGCACAAAGACTCACAGCATAAAATGGGATACAGGGCTTCTTCCCGAAGACTGCCGGGACGCGATTCCTCTCTGGGTGGCCGACATGGACTTCGCGAGCCCCCCGGAAGTAGTCTCGGCAATTCAGGAACGCGCCGCGCACCCCATTTATGGCTACACCAGTTGTTCCGAAGAATACTATCGCTCCCTCATCGAATGGATGAAGCGCCGCGATTCCTGGGACATCAAGAAAGAGTGGATAGTCTTTTCGCCGGGCGTGGTCCCCGCCCTCAATCTCGCCGTGCTCGCGTACACACAGCCTGGCGATACAATCATCGTGCAGCCGCCCGTGTACTATCCCTTTGTGTCTGCCGTGCGGAACAATGGCCGCCAGTTGGCGGAAAACCCGCTCGTGATTCAAGATGGCCGATACACCATGGATTTCGACGATCTCGAAAAAAAGATCGACGACCGCACAAAGCTTCTCATCCTCTGCAGCCCGCACAATCCGGTCGGGCGGGTATGGACCACCGGCGAGCTCTCCCGGCTCGTCGATATCTGCGCCGAGCACGGTATCGTGATAGTCTCCGACGAGATCCACTCCGACATCATCCTGGGAACGGAGGTTCATCACTGCACGGCGACTGTTTCGGACAAGGCGGCAGCCATAACGGTCACCCTCACCGCGCCGAACAAAACCTTCAACCTCGCGGGGCTTCAGACCGCGAACATCGTCATCCCCGACGCGCGCCTGCGTCATGCCTTTGTGCAGCAGACGGCAAATATCGGCCTTGGCCTGTCCAACGTCTTCGGCATGGTCGCCCAGGGTGCGGCATATGACAAGGGTGAGCCGTGGCTTGAAGCGCTATTGATTTATTTAAGAGAGAATTACGATACAGTGCGGCACTTCCTTGCCCAGCGCGTTCCCGTCATCAAAGTGTTCCCTCTCGAAGGTACGTATCTTCCCTGGCTCGATTGTCGCGGCCTCGGGCTCAGCGACGCCCAGCTTCACGCCTTGTTCCTGAAAGACGCCAAGCTCTGGCTCGACGATGGGACCATGTTCGGGACGGGCGGGTCGGGTTTTATGCGCCTCAACATCGCATGTCCCCGGAGTATCCTTGTAAAGGCCCTCGAACGGCTTGAAAAGGCTGTTCGGGCCATTTCCTAGCGCTCCCGTCTGATTCATGCTAAACTGAGGATTCTTGGCCATGCTGACCTATATTCTTGTAGGCTTTGCCCTTGCCGCCGATGCCTTTGCGGTCTCTGTCTCGGCCGCTGTCTGTACCGAGGTGCTCCCCCTCCTGATTGGCCTGCGCGCCGCGTTCATGTTCGGGCTGTTTCAGTTCTTCATGCCGATTGTCGGATGGCTGCTCGGTTCGGCCTTCAGCAAGTTTATTCAGGGGTTCGATCACTGGATCGCGTTCGCGCTGCTCGCCTTTGTCGGCGGCAAAATGTTCTACGAAGCCATTCGGGCGCGGGAAAAAGCCGAGTGCCCCGACCCCGGCGACAGCCCCAAGGTCCATGGCGTCATGAAACTCAACACCCTGCTCGTGCTCGCGTTTGCCACGAGCATCGATGCCTTGGCCGTCGGCCTCTCGTACAGTATTCTGGGCGAATCCATAGTCATTCCCAGCCTCATCATCGGCGTGACGACCTTTGGGGTGTGTCTTCTTGGCATCGAATTCGGCAAACATCTTAAGGAAGTCTTCCGAGAATGGGGAGAGATCGCAGGAGGTAGCATTTTGATCCTCATTGGACTTAAAATACTGATTGAGCATCTTGCGAGCGGAAAGTGAGTTTCTCATGAGCACCTCCCCCAAAGATGCGAAATGGCTCTTATCGGAGTATCGAAGGAGGTTCTATGGCCGCGTCTTCCTTAATTCCTGAAAAATATAAAGAAATTCCCCCGGAAAAGGCATACAGCCTTCAAAATCCCGGAGGACTTATATTGCTCTGCACGCGAGGTTCGACACCCAAAAGCTCCACTCTGCGCTACGACTTCGCGCCGCTCGCGTGGTGCACGCCCTATGAATACGCCCCCGTCAGCAAATTGCTCCTCGTCTGCGATACGTCACACAAAACCTTCCGCGACATTCAGGAGAATGGCCAATTCGTCGTCGCGCTCCCTTCCTTCGAAATGCGCGCGCTGATTGAGCGCGCCGGGGCGGTCAGCGGCTTCGATGTCGACAAATTCGAGAATCTGAAAGTGCCATATTTCACCGCACAAACCGTCGATATCCGGGTTCCCGAAGGAGTCGCGGCGTGGATGGAGTGTTCGCTTGAGCGGATAGTCGTCGAAGGAACTTCGGGAATCGTGCTCGGCGCCGTACACAAAGCCTTCGGGGTGCCCGAAAGCTGGAAGTTCCGACTGCATTATCTCGATGACGCGACATGGTATAAGCCGGGAGAACGGCTTTCATGATACGGTTTTAGAAGGAGGGATTCGCAATATGCCAAAGCGCGCTCTTTTCGTTCTATCGTTCCTGCTCCTCTGTGGTTCGATGTATGTTTCCGCTTCGCCGGGCATTTCTTTTTCGCTCAACAGCATCAAGACGAACAGCGACATCATCGCCGGACTGCCCCTGCCCACCGGCGCCGACCTCGCCCTCGAAATTCCCCTGGGAAGCATGACATCGCTCACGCTGCGGGGAGCCGCCGGCTATGAGTCGAGGATGATTTTGCGCGACGCAACAAGCGCTGCCCCTATTGTCGCGCCAGCAGTCATCGATGGCACGAACCGCTTTTACTGGACAAATGCGCTCGCGGAAATAGGCCTGAGACAGTATTTAATCAGAGACGACGACGCGGCCGCCTGGCTCTTTGGCCTCGTGCGCGGGCGGTATGAGTCGGACGCAACGAGCTTTCCCACAACGCTCTTTGCGGACGCGCAAAACATCGAATCGGTCTCAGGCACCGCGGGCATAGCCTTCGATTCAAGCCGGTGGAGAGAAATCAACCGAAAAACAGGAACCTATGCCGAGCTTTCGGTGGAGTACAGCCCACAGTTCGCCAGCTTCACAAGTACGCCGACGAATTATGGACGGGCAAATCTGACCGCCGAAGCGTTCATCCCGCTTTCAGCAGAGTGCAACACACTGAGAAACCCGTCCCTAATCGCTCCTTACCTTGTCCTTTACGGCGCGGGAGACTACGCGGCGGGCTCCGCTATTCCCCAGGAAGTGCTCACCTCGTTCGGAGGCCTTGTCGGAACGGACGGGATCGGCGATATGGTGCGCGGGACGCAGCCCTGGGGATATGAATCGCCGGCCAAAGCCTACGCCAGCGCGGAACTGAGAGTCGCAGGGCCTTCTCTTTTCAAAAATCTCGTAGTCTATCCTGTAGGCTATATATTCGCAGACGCCGCAGGATACGCCGGGCTCTACGGTTCCCCCTACGGAGCTTCTCTCGCTGACAATTCCGGCGTTTTTGCCTCAACCGGCGCAGGCGTTTCGCTCTCGGTGCTGAACTTTCTCTGGCTGGGAGCATACGCGGGCTGGCGCTGGCCCATTTATGACCCTTTGGCTTCGACATATTACTCAAGCCCGCAGGGCTTCTTCTGGGATATTACCTTCGTCGCGCACTACTGAGCACAGAGGGCCCAACCTTAGAATTTCCCGGGGCATAAAAAGGCTGCCCTGTCATGGTCACACCATGGGGCAGCCCTTTTCTATTCAAACCGACACGCCGGAGACTTCGGACATATTCTGAAACTCCGCCGGCCGATCTTTCTGAAATTGAATTACTTTATGAGTTTTCCCGCGTCGATCACATAAATCTTGAAGCAGGCGAGCACCGCTTTCAGTTCGCCGAAATATTTGTACGCGGAGAAGGTGGATCCGGAAACCGCGTCGGTCGCTTCATTCCAGTCGCGCTTGGAATCCATGCCGATGAATTTCTGGATCGCCGCGCCCTGAGACTTCTTGGCGAAATCGGTATAGAAATCCGCGTGGCGACTGTTGGCGCCGACCCACAGGTTCTGCAGAGTGCCATCAGGATTGATGATCGCGAGAATATCTTCATAGTGGGAAGCGATGCGGACATTCTTTGCCCACCACACATACCCGGTGACCTGTTTGTCTTTATTCAGGACCGGATAGAAGAAGTAGTAGTCCCACATTCTCTCTGCGAGCACCGGACGGACCGTGTCCACAGTTCCCCATCCCATGTCGGTGACGATCTTGGTGAAATCGGCTTCCATGCGCGTTGACATCGCCGAGCTGATTCCTCCCGGCGTCTGTGCCCATACCGCGCCTGCCATTACCAGCACCAGCGCGGCGATAAGAAATTTTTTCATATTAGGTGACCCCCTAATAGCATTAAAAGAGGCTGCAACGAGCCTATCGAGGAATCATTATATATAATTCTTTAAATTTTGGAAGAGCAAAAAAGACAAAAAAATCAAAAAGAGGTTGCCGGCGGTGGGACTTGAACAACACAGCTCACGGGAAGCTATGGTATACTAAGACGTACCGTGCATAGAAATCGTTGCGCGCCGGCCAGGCGGGAGAAAACGCATGCACATTCTTGACAACGTAAATAATACGCTCAAGGACGATTTGGCGGCGACGATATCGAAGGGAGACAAGCTCTCGATCGCCGCGGCCTGTTTTTCGATATACGCCTACGAGGCGCTGAAGAAGCAGCTCGAAGGGATAGACGAGGTGCGCTTCCTGTTCACCTCGCCGACCTTTTTGCGCGAGAAAGCCCCGAAAGAAAAGCGGGAATTCTATATCCCGCGCCTTAACCGCGAACGCTCGCTTTACGGCACGGAGTTCGAGGTTAAGCTCCGCAATGAATTGACCCAAAAGGCGATTGCCCGCGAATGCGCGGAATGGATACGGAAAAAGGCGCGCTTCCGTTCTAACGTAACCGGCGGCCAGATGAGCGGATTCCTGAGCGTCGTCAAGCCATCGGAGACAATAGCGTATTCCCCGATCAATTCCTTTACCACCTCGGACTTGGGCTGCGAACGCGGCAATACCATAATGAACCTTGTCAACCGGATCGACGCGCCGCTTGCCGGTCAGTACGTCAAGAAATTCGAGCAGATATGGAACGACAAAAGCCTCCTTCAGGACGTGACCGACCAGGTTGTCGATGACATCACCGCGGCCTACAACGAAAATTCGCCGGAGTTCGTCTACTTCGTCGCCGTCTACAACATTTTCAATGAGTTCCTGGAGGACATAAGCGAGGATCTAGTGCCGAACGAGGCGACGGGCTTTAAGCAAACAGCCATCTGGAATAAGTTGTACGATTTCCAGAAGGACGCCGCCCTCGCGATCATCAATAAGCTGGAAAAATTCAACGGCTGCATTCTTGCCGATTCAGTCGGCTTAGGAAAAACATTCACCGCGCTCGCCGTCATAAAATATTATGAACTTCGCAACCGCAACGTGCTTGTGCTTACGCCGAAGAAACTCGGCGAAAACTGGAACACGTTCCGCCAGAACTACCTGAATAACCCAATAGCCCGCGACCGCCTGCGCTACGACGTGCTGTACCATACCGATTTGTCGCGCGACGGGGGAATGTCCGGGCATATCGACCTCGCGAAGCTGAATTGGAGCAATTATGACCTCCTCGTCATCGACGAGAGCCACAACTTCCGCAATGGCGGCGATTATTCGGGGCGCGGCGATGACAGGCACGAGAACCGTTACCTGCGGCTGATGAACAAAGTTATCCGCGAGGGCATCAAGACGAAGGTGCTGATGCTCTCGGCGACGCCCGTCAACAACAATCTTTCCGATCTCCGTCACCAGCTTGAACTGGCCTACGAAGGCAAACCTGCGCTGATTAACGACAAACTCGGCACATCGAAGCCGATCGATTTTATCTTCCGCGATGCGCAGACCGCATTCAACCGGTGGAGCAAACTCGATCCCAGGGAACGCACAACCGAAAACCTCCTGCACGCTTTGGATTTCGATTTCTTCACGGTGCTCGACAGCGTGACGATCGCGCGCTCGCGCAGGCATATTGAGAAATACTACGACATCGCGAAGATCGGAAAATTTCCCGAAAGGATGAAGCCGCTCGCCCTGCGCCCGAAGCTGACCGACCTGCCTTCGGCAATCGACTACGACGAAATTTACGAAGAGTTGATGCTGCTCAACCTTGCCGTGTATGTACCGACCGATTTCCTGCTGGACAGCAAGCGGGCGAAATATATAGATCCCAGTGCCAACATCGACCGCGCCGGCCGTGAAATCGGTATCCGCCGCCTCATGTGCATCAACCTCCTGAAGCGGCTGGAAAGCTCCGTCTATTCCTTCCGCATCACCCTTGCGCGAGTGAGAGCGCTGATCGATGGCGCAATCGCCGACATCGACAATTACACAGACAATTACGCACACGGCACCAGCAAGATAATCAGGGCGCAGGAGCTCTCCGAAGACGAATTCGACGGCGACGACGCCAACACCGACTTTTTCGTCGACGGCGGGGAGAAACTCGACATTGACCTTGCCGACATGGACTACGTTTCCTGGCGCCAGAAGTTGGCCGAGGACTCGGAGACCCTCGCGCTGCTGATGTCGATGGTCGAGGACATCACGCCCGGACACGATACGAAACTGCAGGCGCTGTTCGACCTGATCGCCGGGAAAATCCAGAACCCTCTCAACGCGGACAACAAGAAGGTGCTGCTTTTCTCGGCGTTTGCCGATACGGTGCAATACCTCTACGATCACGTCGCGCCGCACATCAAACAGCGCTTCGGCCTGGACTCGGCGATGATAACCGGCACGATCGATGGCCGGACGACCGTCAAACTGCCGCGGGCCGACATGAACACGATACTGACACTGTTTTCGCCAGTCTCGAAGGACAAGGCGCTCCTCATGCCGAACAACTCCGCCGAGATTGACATTCTCATCGCGACGGATTGCATCTCCGAGGGGCAGAACCTTCAGGACTGCGATTTCTGCGTCAACTACGACATTCACTGGAATCCCGTCCGCATTATCCAGCGGTTCGGGCGCATAGACCGTATCGGAAGCCACAATGGAAAAATTCAACTCGTGAACTGCTGGCCCAACATCGACTTGGACAAATACCTCGAACTGAAAGGCCGGGTGGAAACCCGCATGAAAGCCTCGGTCATGGCGGCGACCGGCGACGACAACCCGATCGATCCTGAGGAAAAGGGGGACCTCGAATACCGTAGAATGCAACTTGAACGCCTGCAGAACGAGGTCGTGGATATAGAAGACATGCAGTCCGGCGTTTCGATTTTGGATCTGGGGCTGAATGACTTCCGCCTCGACCTGATCGACTACATCAAGGACCACGACGCTCTCGACAAAGTTCCGTTTGGCCTTCATGCCGTCGCAAAAGGAAACGAGGACTGTCCTGGAGGCACGATATTCATTCTGAAGAACCGCAACGCGGGCATCAACCCGCGGAACAGGAACCAGCTGCACCCCTTCTATATGGTCTACGTCCGGGACGACTCGACTATCCATGTCGATCACCTGCACCCCAAGAAACTGCTCGATGCCTTCCGTCAGCTCTGCAAGGGGAAGGCAGAGCCTGTCCTTGAATTGTGCGGGCGATTCAACGCGGAGACGAAGGAAGGCAGAGACATGAGGCATTACTCTGACCTTCTGCGCGTCGCGGTAAAGTCGATTGTGGACCTCAACGAGGGCGATTCCATCGACGGCTTTCTCTCCGGCAGGCAAATTTCCTTCGCCGCGGGCAAGATTGACGGCCTGGACGATTTCGAGCTGGTCTGTTTCCTGACAGTGAAGTGAGGCGGCGCAATGTTCGGTTTGCCGAAATCGACGGAAATAAACAAGCCGCTGCCCAAAAAGACGGTGTTCGACAGGTTCAAGCCGAAGCCCGACGACCGCAGGCTGTTCGATGAGCAGATTAACCGCATGGCGATCGTCGCGGAAATTTCGCCGCAGACGGTGAGCGTGGCGGCAAGCGGGGACGTTTCGGTGGTGTTCGTCATACTTGTCACGCTGAAAGTCCCGGAGTGCGACAAAAAGAACATCGCGCTCCTGTCGAAGCTGATAGACCAGCGCATGGTGTTCGCCCTGCACTACGAGGGCAGTGTGCGGTTCGCCGTATACCGCGCGGAGCGGGTGCTGATGTCGGAAAACAAGCCTCTTGAGGAATGGAAGCTTTCTTTGAGCGGGCTCGACCTTGGGGCTGTGTGGGAGAACATCATCGCCGAGATTGGGGGCGTCGACCTTGCGGGCGGCAAAGACCTCGACGAAACCATCGCGGCAAGCGAGCGCCGCGATACGCTGATAGGGCAAATAGCCGCCCTGGAGCAAAAGGCGATGAACGAACAACAGCCCCGCCGCAAGTGGGAAGACGCCGAGGAAGTCAAACGGCTGAAAGCCGAACTGGAGGAACTCAACAATGGATAAGCCCGAAAAACTCGCGATGCAGACGCCCAACCTGGCCGACGGCAACTTCGCCGCGCTCAGCCGCCTGTTCCCGAACGCCGTCACGGAGACGATCGACGAGAACGGAGCGATCGTCCGCGCGATTGACGCCGACGTACTCGCGCAGGAGATAAACACCCGCGTGATAGCCGGCCGCGAGGAGCGCTACCAGTTCACCTGGCCGGACAAGAAAAAATCGGTGCTGCTGGCGAACGCGTCCATCGCGGCCGCGCTGCGCCCCTGCCGCGAGGAAAGCGTGGATTTCGACACCACGGAGAATCTCTACATCGAGGGCGACAACCTCGATGTGCTCAAATGCTTGCGTGAAACGTATCTGAATAAGGTGAAAATGATCTACATCGACCCGCCCTACAACACCGGCAACGATTTTGTCTATGAAGACGACTTCGCCGGGGACGCGGACGAGTTCCTGAGCCGCGACGGGCAGTTCGACGAGCAGGGCAACCGCCTTGTGAAGAACCTCGACAGCAACGGGCGTTTCCACACCGACTGGCTTAACATGATGTACCCGCGTCTGCGCGTGGCGAGGGATTTGCTGGCCGAAGATGGGGTGATTTTTATCAGCATCGACGATGGTGAACAGGCGCAGTTGCGGAAAATTTGTGATGAGATTTTCGGCTCTCAAAATTTTGTTGCACAAGTTATTTGGCAAAAAAGGACATCTCCGGATGCACGAAAAAAAATAAGTGCTGGCCATGAATATGTGATCATATATGCAAAAAATGGGGATTACCTAGATAGTGCTTTGAATTTACTTTCACTAACCAAAAGCGATGCAGAAAATTTTAAAAATCCAGACCATGATCCGCATGGCCCTTGGGTTTCTTCCGACTTTACAGCACAAGGTTACAGACCGAATCAAATGTATAAAATCGTCACTCCGGGCGGGGCTGAATATACTCCAGCTGAAGGACGTTGTTGGAAAAATGTTGAATCTATATTTCTACAACAGGTAGCTCAAGGGCGTATGTGGTTTGGGATTGATGGTAAGGGCGTACCAAGAAGAAAAACGTATCTTTCTGAAAGACCAGGGAAAAATGTTTGGACATGGTGGCCAAACAATGAAGTTGGCCACACGCAGGAAGCTACCCAGGAGCTAAAAGCACTATTTGAGCATGCAGCTCCTCTATTTGACTTTCCAAAACCCGTAAGGCTTCTTAGGCGCATAGTAGAAATTGCGACCAATGCTAAAGAAGATGATCTCATCCTCGACTTCTTCTCCGGTTCCGCCACCACGGCCCACGCGGTCATGCAGCTCAATGCGGAGGACGGCGGCACGCGCAAGTTCATCATGGTGCAACTGCCCGAACTCACGGACGAAAAGTCCGAGGCCTACAAGGCCGGCTACAAGAACATCTGCGAAATCGGCAAGGAGCGCATCCGCCGCGCCGGCAAGAAAATCAAGGACGAAGCCGGCTTGCAGGCGCAGGACCTGGATATCGGTTTCCGTGTCCTCAAACTCGACTCAAGCAACATGAAGGACGTGTACTACACGCCCGAGCAGTACGAAAAGTTGGGCTTCGACCTTGAAGGCTTCAAGGACAACATCAAGCCCGACCGCACGGACGAGGACCTGCTTTTCCAGGTGATGCTTGAACTCGACATCCCGCTCTCGGCCAAAATCACGCAAGGCCCAGAAACATCCAATGGCAGCAGAACCTTCAGCGTAAATGACAACAACCTCATCGCCTGTTTCGGGCAGGTCGATACGGCACTGCTCACCGAAATCGCGAAGAAACACCCCTACTATGCCGTGTTCCGCGACTCAAGCTTTATTAGCGACAGCGCGCTCGTCAACTTCGAGCAGGTATTCAACACCTACAGCCCGAACACGACGAGGAGGGTGCTGTGAAATTTCAGAAACCGCCGTACACCATCACGGAAAAAGCCGCCGACTACTTGGCGAAAATCGTTGAAACCGCGACGAGGCTTGAGTTCGGAACGGAATTCAAGCGCGACATTAGGCTGCACAGGCAAAACCGCGTGAGGACTATCCATTCCTCACTTGCCATTGAAGGCAATAGCCTTTCTCTCGACGAAGTGACCGCGGTCATAGCGGGTAAAGTGGTCGCCGGAAGGCAGGAGGAAGTCAAGGAAGTAAAGAACGCCTACGAAGCATATGACAAAATCATGACGTTCGACCCCTATTCCATCGGCGATTTCCTGAAAGCGCATGAGTTGATGACCTCGGGGCTGGTCGAGGAATCCGGCAAATTCCGAAGCGGCGACGTCGGTGTCTTCGACGGCGACAAGGTGGTTCATATTGGCGCGCGCCCGCAGTTTGTCCCCCAGTTGATGGATGAGTTATTCGGATGGGCAAAAACCTCGGAACTGCACCCTGTGCTGAAAAGTGCAATCCTGCATTATGAAATCGAAACCATTCATCCATTCGCGGACGGCAACGGACGTATGGGGCGGTTGTGGCAAACGCTGCTGCTCGCCAAATGGAAGAGCATTTTTGCGTGGATACCGATGGAGTCTGTTCTTTACCAGAACAGACCGCAGTATTACCAGGCGATTGAGGACGCAAGAAAAGCCAATGACTCCGGCGTCTTTATCGAATTTACGCTTTCCGCGCTCTTGGATAGTATTGTACTTCAAGAGAAGCACCAAGTTAAGCACGAAGACAAGCACCAAGTTGAGCGCCATGTCGAGCAATTGCCCCCTATCGCGCTTTCGGTCTTGAAAGCCCTCGAAAACGCGGCCCTGTCGCGCAGAGAAGTCTTCGCGGCAATAGGCATGTACGGTGACTCTCGGGCGTTCAAGCGAAATATCGCTCCGCTTCTGGCTGGAGGCTACATCGAAATGACCGTGCCGGATAAGCCGAACAGCAGACTGCAAAAATATCGGCTCACCGATAAAGGTATCGCGGCGCTTGGGCAGGCGGTGACAGCCCTTTCTGAAAATGACAATCATCGATTTGCGAATCGAGGTGATAAAAAGTGAAATTTCAGTTTAAAATACAACCCTTCCAGACCGAAGCCGCCGAGAGCGTCGTCCGCGTGTTCGCGGGCCAGCCCAACCACGGCGAGCGCAAATACCGCCGCGACGTCGGCAGGCGCGAAGCACAAGCTGTCTTTGCGGAGCAAGACTCCGAGTTCGAAACCGCCTACCGCAACGCCGACGTGGAACTCACCGCCCAGCAGTTGTTGAAGAATATCCGCGCCGTGCAGACGGCAAATGAGATTACGTATTCCACGGAACTCGTCCCGGGGCTCGGCGCCGTGTCGCTCGACGTGGAAATGGAAACCGGCACGGGCAAAACCTACGTGTATATCAAGACAATGTTCGAGTTGTATACGGCATACGGATGGAGCAAGTTTATCGTGGTCGTGCCGTCCATCGCCATCCGCGAGGGCGTGATGAAGTCATTCGAAATCACGCAGGAACACTTCATGGAGCTGTACGGGCTCAAGGCGCGGTTCTTCGTCTACAATTCCTCGAACCTGCACCAGCTGGACGAGTTCTCGCAGAACAGCGGCATCAACGTGATGATAATCAACACGCAGGCGTTCAACACCACGCTGAACGAGGACAGGAACATCGAGGGCAGGCGCGGCAACGAAGCGGCGCGCATCATCTACACCCGGCGCGACGAGTTCGGCTCCCGCCGCCCGATCGACGTCATCAAGGCCAACCGCCCCATCATCATCCTCGACGAGCCGCAGAAGATGGGCGGCGCGGCGACCCAGAACGCGTTGAAGAAGAATTTCAATCCGCTCTTTTCGCTGAATTATTCGGCCACGCACAAAACCTCGCACAACCTTGTCTACGTCCTCGACGCGCTCGACGCTTTTAACAAAAAACTCGTCAAGAAGATCGAGGTCAAGGGATTCGAGCTGAAAAATCTCGGCGGCACGAACGGCTATTTGTACCTTTCTTCCATCGAGTTGTCCCACAACAAGCCGCCCCGCGCCCGTTTGGAGTTCGAGGTAAAATATCCGAACAAGATCAGGCCCGAAACGCACTTGCTCAACGTCGGCGACAGCCTGTACACCGCTTCCAAGGGCTTGGAAGAATACAGAAACATCTCTGTCGCGGAAATTGATCCTGTCCGCGCCATGGTCACACTGTCGAATGGCGCGGTCCTGGCTGCGGGCGAGGCGTGCGGCAACGTCAACGAAGACGATATCAGGCGCATCCAGATACGGGAAACGATTCTCTCCCACTTCGAGAAAGAGGAAAAGCTCTTTGAGCAGGGCATCAAATGCCTTTCCCTGTTCTTCATCGACGAGGTGGCAAAATACCGCCTATACGATGATGATGGCGAGGAAGTCCTTGGCCAGTACGGGCGCATTTTCGAGGAGGAGTATAGCGACGCGCTCAACGAGCGCATGACGCTGTTCCCCTCGGCGTATCAGGAATACCTGCGCGGAATAAAAACCTCCGAAACCCACCGCGGCTATTTTTCAATTGACAGGAACGGGCGCGCCGTAAACAGCGCAACCGCGCGCGGGAGCGAGTTTTCGGACGACATTTCCGCGTACGACCTTATCCTCAGGAACAAGGAGCGGCTGCTCTCCTTTGACGAGCCGACGCGGTTTATCTTTTCCCACTCCGCGCTGCGCGAAGGCTGGGACAACCCGAACGTGTTCCAGATCTGCACATTGAAGCACTCGGACAACGCCACGGCGAAGCGGCAGGAAGTCGGGCGCGGTCTGCGCCTGTGCGTGGACAGTTCGGGCGAACGGCAGGACGTGGACGTGTGCGGCGAAACTCTCGTCCACGACGTGAATATGCTGACGGTCGTCGCGAGCGAAAGTTACGCGGGGTTCGTCGCGGGCCTGCAGAGCGAACTCAAGGCTGACCTGTACGATCGCCCGGCGAAAGCGAGCGCGGACTACTTCAATGGTAGAACCGTTTACTTAAGCGACGGCGAAACCCACACGTTCACGGTCGCCGAGGCTACCGCGGCTTACAACTACCTCGTCCGCAACGATTACGTCGACGACAACGGCGAGGTTACGGACAGATACCGCGCCGCCGCAGAATCGGGCGACTTTGCCTCCATGAGCCCCCAGATCGCCCTGTATTCCGAGAGCATCCACAAACTCGTGCGGGCAATCTTCGACCCGGGCGTCCTGAGAGACATCACCGTGAACGGTCACGATACGAAAGTCAGGGACAACCCGCTGAACGCGAACTGGCGCGACTTCAAGGAGCTGTGGGAGCGTATCAACAAGCGGTACGCCTACACCGTGGAGTTCGACAGTGCGGAATTGGTGGCAAAGTCCATCGCGGCCCTCAACGCTGGCCTGAACGTCGCGCAGCTGGTCTACACGACCACGCAGGGCGAACAGCAGGGCGTGGAATTCTCCATCGAAAGAACGGAAACGAAAAAGCTTGATCGCGCGCAGGGTGGTTTTGCGGGCTACGACCTTATCGGGAAGATTGCGGAAGGCACGACACTGACCCGCCGCTCGGTGGCGGCGATACTCATGGGGACCGACAGGAAAAAGTTGCGGCTCTTCCGGGGCAACCCGGAGGAATTTATCTCCAGGGCGACCGACATCATCAACAGACAGAAAGCCTCGGTCGTGGTGGAGCACATAATGTACGCCCCGAGCGCGGAAGAGCCGTATTCACAAGATATCTTCACTATGAGCCGCGCTTCGGACGAGTACGCAAAGGCGTTCAAAGCCAGGCACGCCATTCAGGACTATGTGTTCACGGATGGTACGGCGGCTGACAGCGTCGAGCGTAAATTCGCGCGGGATTTGGATACCGCCGACGAGGTCATTGTCTACGCCAAGCTGCCCAAGGGGCCGCGCGGCTTCTATATCCCGACGCCTGTCGGAAAGTATTCGCCCGACTGGGCGATCTCGTTCAAGAAAGGCACGGTGAAGCACCTCTTCTTCATCGCCGAAACGAAGGGCACGATGGACAGCCTCGAACTCCGCCCCATCGAGCGCGCGAAAATTTCCTGCGCAAAGAAGCTGTTCAACGAAATCAGCACGAGCGGCGTCAAATACCACGATGTCGATAGCTACCAGACCCTGCTCGAAGTGATGGAGACGCTGTAGGAAGCCTGGATACTGCCCAAAGAAGCTGCGTGGGGGGAGCGACCAGTTTGTTCCCGCGCTAAATTTGCCGGCAGTGGGACTTGAACCCACACGCCCTCGCGAGCAGCAGATTTTGAGTCTACCGTGTATGCCATTTCACCATGCCGGCAAAACAACGAAGAAAACTTTGCGTATTTTGCCGCAGGAGCCATACATGAGTCAAGGGCGCGCGTCTCCTCAAAAATTATGCTGTACTTCTGTTGCTCTTTCAAAACTCGGACGAGTTTTGAAAGAGCAACCTTTTATTGGAGCATTTGCGTACGGTTTCAACGAAACCGGAGTAAATGCAAAGCCGATTTCAAAAGTCGGTTACTTTTGAAATTGGCTCGTCTTCTTTCATTTTTTGGCGGTTCCGCGTATAGTATGGCATATGGCCCTGATTGAATCCATGCACGCGGCGGAATTGCAGTATATCCAGCAGCTTCAGGCCTTCCTGGGGCCTGGCCTGCGCATTCCCATGCAGATTGTCTCATTATTCGCATCCGAGGCTTTTGTTATTGCGATAGTTCCGGCAATATACTGGTGTGTCCATCGCAAAAAGGGGGCGGAACTCGGCCTTCTGATTCTTGGCTCAACGTTCATAAATCTCTGGGTAAAGCAATTGGTCGCATGGCCCCGGCCGTATGAAATAATCCCAAGCCTCGGCCTTGCAAAAGAATCGACCTATGGTATGCCATCCGGTCATAGCCAACTGAGTGTAGTGTTCTGGGCATATGTGGTGCAATTCTTGCCCAAAAAATGGCGCATTCCAGTCTTGATAGGCGTCCCGCTTCTCATCGGCTTTTCGAGGGTATATCTCGGCGTGCATTTCCCGAGCGATGTTCTCGGTGGCTATATTATTGGAGCTGCCTTTTTTATATTGTTCAAACTGTTCGGACCGGGCATCGAAAAAGCGCTGCAACATTCTGAATGGCGCCTGCGTGTCGTTTTTGCCGCCGCGCTCTCTTTCATCATGAATTCGCTGCTTCCAAAAGACACTATGATTTCTGGCGCATTTCTCGGCGCTGCGATCGGTTTTGCCTTTGCGTCGCGCAATATTCCTATCGATCAAACAGATGGCGTGAAGCAGAAGATTCTCCGCTATCTCGTCGGTCTGGTAAGCACCGGCATTGTCTATTTCGCCATGAAACTCGCGGACAATCCGCTCAATACTTTATCCGGCAACAACCAGACGCAACTTATACGCTTTGTTCGCTATGCAATGGTAGGTGGATGGGTAAGTTATGGCGCGCCATTTGTTTTTCTCAAGACAAAGCTTGCAACGCGCGAGCCAACGGCCCAAGCCTGACAAGCTCATCAAAAATACCGATATGCCTCATTGCTCGGCGAGCTGATACGTCTTGTCCAGCAATGTAAATACTTTCCCTGCCCCGGGACTTAAGTATACCTCGTTGTCCTTGTCGATAAAAACAGCATACGTCTCCGGGAACTGCCTGAGAAATTCCATCCCTTTGTCTATGCCCAAAATAAACAGCGATGTCGAAAGAGCGTCAGCATCGATACTGCGCTGCGATACTATCGACACAGAGACCAGGCCGTTGTCGACAGGAAAACCTGTCCGGGTATTCAAAATATGATGATAGCGCTTGCCATTCTCAAAAAAGAATCTCTCATACACGCCAGAGGTCACCACAGTCATCTGCCCTCCCGTGACTATGCCAAGATATTCACCCCTCGCGGATTCAGGATTCTGAATGCCGACGCGCCAAGGGCTTTTATCTTTTTTACGGCCAAAGACAAATATATTCCCCCCCAGGTCGACAATCGCGGCTTTTACTTTGTCATCCGTAAGAATTTTTTCGACTTCATCCGCCGCGTAGCCTTTCGCGATCGCGCCCAAATCCAGCCGCATCCCGGGCTTCTTGAGAAAGACCTTTCGAGTATTGGCGTCGACTGCTACTTGGCGCCAATCAACAAGAGCTTTCGCGGCTAAGATTTCCTTCTCCGGAGGTACCTTTTCGCCACCATTGCCGATATTCCAGAGTTTTACCAGCGGTCCCACCGAAGGATCGAACGCGCCATTCGTAAGGCGAGCGTATTCAAGCGCCTTTGAAACGACATAGAAAGTATCTTCCGAGACGTGCACCGGCTCTTTGCCCGCCATGGCATTGACTCTCGAAATTTCGCTGTCGTCCTTATTCACGCTCATGTGGTTTTCAATGTTTCGCAAACGAGAAAAAGTTTCATTGAGAGTCGCATTACTGCCCCCATCAATGAGGCGAATGGTACAGACCGTGCCCAGTACGAAATCCGTCTTGCTCAACTCTTCAGCGTAAAGGGACGGTCCCGCAATAGACCCCGCTGCCAGAAGTACGGCCGCCACCACCGACCGCAATAAAGATGCCTTTGAAAATCTCATCCTGAACAATCCTTCAAATGTGGTTAATCACGCAATGCCGCAGGAAGTTCCCTGCCTATTGTGGTGCGTGGGCCATGTCCCGGAAAAACCAGCGTGGCAAATGACAAATGCGCAAGTTTTTTCAGGCTACGCTCAAGGGCGATGGGATCGGAATCCGGCGCATCGGTGCGCCCCACCCCATCCCGAAAGAGCGTATCCCCCGAAATCAAACAGGACCGATCAGAAGATTCCTCGGTATCGTCTTCTCGCGCCTCTTCGTCCATGCCGTACGACCCCGCGTCGAGCGCCGCTTCATAGAGACAAATCGAACCCCGACTGTGCCCCGGCGTATGAATCACCTGCAAGCTTGTGCCCGGGACCATCATTCCTTCTGAGAGGAAAACCGCGGCCTTCGGCAGAGGTTGCCAAAATGAACGAAAATATGAGGGGGCCCCAATAGCCTCAAAAAGCTCACGATTTGTTGTCTCGCTTGTCTCTCCAAGATAGTGGGCGTCAGCGGGATGCATTGCAATTGGAAGCTCTGCCTTCAGTAGACCGAATAGCTCTGGAATTGCGGCGGTATGGTCAAGATGACCATGTGTCAGGACTATCATGGTGGGCGCAAGCGCATGCGTCTGCAAAAAGGAATAGATTTTTTCAGCTTCCGCGCCCGGATCCACAATGAGAACCGCACCTTCCGATACCACAATATAACAATTTTCCCCAATGAGGCCAATTTTGAGTCGCGACACAGTCGATGCCACTTGTTATAATCCTTCGGAAAGCGATTCTGAGCGTTTTTTGGCGGGTTTTATTTCTAAAGCCCGGCCGTTGAGCTCTAAGCCAACCATCGCGGAGACGATTCTCTGAGCCTCATCCACAGGGACTTCGATAAATGAATAATTTTCCAATAAATGTACACGCCCCAGCACATCTTGCGGCAGACCTGTTCGCTCCGCAATCTTTTTCTTCAGTTCCATGGGCTTAAGATGTTGCCGTTTACCCATAGATACAAAAAGCGAGACCATTGCCTTGTTTTGTGGCTCCTGCTTTACTTCGGCCCTCGCCTGATCCGTGGCATGTTGAGAATGACGAGAAGGCTCATGAGGCACTTTTTGGGGTGACTTGGATCGATATATGCCAGCGGCGCGAAGTATCATGAGGGCAGAGGCATACGAACGGAGGTGAAACGGTACTTTTTTCCTAAATGCCCGCCGTACTTCTTCAAGCAATTTTGCGTCCTGAGGATGCTTCAGTTCTTCGAGCAAGCCTTCGAGAAACGCCTCGAGGTTCTTTTCATTAAATTTGGAGGCTACAGTATCGTCCGGCACGAAACAACTCCTGTTGTCTGATAAAATAATGGTTTATGTGGTAATATACTTTAATTTTCGCTCGTGTGTAAACTATAGACAAGAAAATCCGGATGCACAACAATGTGCGAGAGTCACACAAGCCAAGGATGACAAAGTTATATGGAAAAAAAGGATAGGCCCAGAATCTGCATCTGCCTCACGGGAAAAACAATCGAAGAGGATCTGCGTATTCTCGAACGGTATCGGTCGATTGCGGACTATGTCGAGCTTAGGGCCGATTGTCTGGACCCAAGTGAACGCTTTTCCATCCGATCTTTCCCTGAAAAAGCGGGGCTCCCGTGCATGCTCACCATCCGACGCCTCCAGGACGGTGGCAAATTCGAAGATGGTGAAGGTGTTCGCCTTGTCCTCTTTGCCAAAGCCTTATCCTTTCCAAAACCAGAGGCAAGCGCAAATTACGCGTTCGTCGATCTCGAATACGATTTTAGGGCTCCCGTGGTCGAGGAAGCCTGCCGCACCTTCGGCACCCGCATCGTCCGCTCCCTCTTCTATAACGATGGCGTACCTGAAAATCTCGACACAGCGTACAATCAGCTGACGCAGGAAGAGGATGAAATTCCCAAGCTCTCCGTCAATCCCCAAAGTTCTACCGATTTCATCCGTTTTTTGGATTGGTCCCTGCGCAGGCCTAAGCGCGATCAAATACTCATCGCAAGAGGCCCCTATGGCATCGTGTCCCGCATTTTGTCCTGGCGACTTGGCTCAATGTGGACATACGCAAGCCCTTTGCAATCCGGATTGGAAGTCGCCGCTCCCGGTCATTTCGATCCTCTGGATCTCGTGCATATCTACAACTTCGACCTTGTCGACGCCGACACCACAATCTACACCCTGATTGGCCAGCATTCCATCGCTCAGTCGCTTTCCCCCTACCTGCACAATACGGCCTTCAGAAAAATGGGGAAAAATGCCCTTCTTGTCCCCACGCCGGTCGATTCTTTCGGCGATGGTCTCAAGATCCTTGAGATGCTCGAGGGCAGGGGTGCTGCGGTCACGGTGCCTTTTAAAGAAGACGTACTGCCTTTCCTCGCCTTCCATTCCACCGATGTAAAACGTATTGGCGCCTGTAATACGCTCGTGTGGCGGGATTCCGCATGGGCTGGATACAACACCGATGCGGACGGCTTCGAACGCAGTCTTTTGGAATTTCTGGGCAAACAGGACATTTCCGGCTGTCGGGCGACGATCATCGGCGCCGGAGGTGCCGCGAAGTCTATCGCGCTCGCCCTTTTCCGCAAGGGATCACGGGCGCTCGTTCTCAATAGGACCTACAGCGCCGGCCGTGACTTGGCGAGAAAATACAACTTTTCATATACCCATCTCGATGACAGAGCCATCGATCAAATTTCCGAATATTCCACTCTCATTGTGCAAGCCACGAGCCTTGGTATGAATGGCGCAAGCGACCCCATCAATTTCTACGAGTTCAAGGGGTCGGAAGCGGTGTTCGACCTCATCTATCACCCCTCGAAGACCACGTTGCTGAAGCGTGCTGAGGCGGCGGGTTGTCGCACGCTCAACGGCTATAAAATGTTGTGCTATCAGGCGGCCGGGCAGTATAAGCTCTGGATGAATGAGCCGCCGCCCGAAATCTACGCCCAGCTCGAGCAGCCGGAACTTGCATAGGCTCGCCAGGCATAAAAAATCAAGACCAAAATCGAACCTGGACATTGAATTTCAACGATCGCGAGGAGGTCGAAATGTCAAAATCTGCGTTTGTCGCCATCATCGGACGGCCGTCGGCGGGCAAATCCACGCTCCTCAACGCGCTGTGCGGCGCGAAAGTCTCTATTGTCAGCTCCGTCCCCCAGACGACGCGCAACGCAATCCGCGGCATCGTAACCCGCCCTCAGGGCCAACTCATCTTTGTCGATACACCGGGGTACCATATCTCAGAGAAAAAACTCAACCTCCGGCTCCGCGACCTTGTTCTGCAATCGCTTCCTGATGTGGATTTAATTCTTTACGTCATCGACGCAACGCGCGATCCTGGCAAAGAAGAGGAAGCCATCATCGACCTCCTCGCCCCAAAAGCCCAAAAGACTGTCATCGCCATCAATAAAATTGATCATCCAGAATCCAGGCCTCTCTCTATCGAAGAATTTGTCATACCCCGTCTGCCTGCCGCGAAGCGCATCTCCATATCCGCTTCGCAGGGCACGAATTTAGACTCCCTTCTCGATGCGCTGTTCTCACTCGCACCCGAAGGCCCTTTTTGGTACCCCGAGGAAATTTACACCGACCAGGAACCTGTCTTCCGTATCGGCGAAATTATCCGGGAAAAGGCCATTTTGCACACGCGCGACGAACTGCCGCACGCCATAGCCGTCGAATACCGGGAATCTTCCAGGCGCGCCGATGGTGTATTGTTTGTGCGCTTTGATATCCTTGTGGAAAGAGCTTCTCAGAAAGCCATCGTTATAGGGCGCCAGGGGTCGATAATAAAGCGCATTCGCGAAGAGGCCGAAACAGACCTTAAAAAACTCTTCGATTATCCCATCAAGCTGCAGCTGCAGGTCGCCGTCGATCCGGACTGGCGAAAAAGCGATTCGACGCTGTCCCGTATGATCTTTTAAAGACCTGTGTATAGCGGCGCAGGCAGCACCTTTTTATAGCGCACTTCGAATCCTTCGATGCCTTCGGAGAATAGCGCATAAAAAGTCTTCTCCGCTTCAGGGAATACCCTTGTCCTTAAAAAGTCGAACTGTTCGTCGCTAAAAGGTGAAAGCACATACCCTGCGACATCATCGTGATCGGGACGGCCAATGCCAAAGCGCAACCTCCAAAAATCCCTTGTCCCCAAGCGCTGCTCCAAAGAACGCAAGCCATTGTGCCCGCCAAGGCCGCCTGAAAACTTGTAGCCGAAGGCTCCGAACTGCATTTCGAGCTCATCGTGCACCACGAGAATTTCTTCCGGCCTGCACCGATAGAAACGCGCCGCCTCGATGACGCTTTCCCCCGACAAATTCATGAATGTATGCGGTTTTAAAAAATACGTTGTCTCTGGTCCCAGGTCAGCCTGCGCGATATGGCCCTTAAATTTCGAACTCCATCGCAAATCCGACCCGATTCGCAAAGAGTCGAGGAAAAGCCAGGCGACATTGTGCCGATGGTGGTGATATTCGTTCCCGAAATTTCCTAAAAACGCGCACAATCGGATCATGACCTGCCCTTCCTGTCAGGGAATCCGTCGAAATGTCCTTTGAATTTCATGATCGTATGTTTGCCGGAACCCGCGCCGTGGCAATCGGAACCATACGTAAAGAAAAAGCCCTGAGGTTTCGCGATCTCACGCACCAGACCATTGATCTTCGCGCTCTTGAAGTCGCTGTTATACCAGTACAACTCCACGCCGTCTATGCCTGCCCGCCTAAACCAGCCGAGTAAAAGGCGTAGTTTTTCAGATTCCCGATACAAGAGCGTGGTATCATCATCCCAATGGTGTCCAATATGGGGAATCACCACAAAACCATTGTCCGCGTGGATCGCCTGAACAACAGAGGCAATATCCGGTTTCTCCAGCTTGTATTTTTTCAAAAGGCCATTGGCGAAAAATCTTTTTTTGAATCCCTTATAGTTCATTTCCGGATAGATGCACCGCTGAGCCTTTAAATAGAGAAACAGGTCAACCTTGCTCCAGGAAATCGCATCTGCAAGCTCCTCATCGAAGGCGAGCCCCGTTTTATCCCTAAAAAGATCCTCAAACGAAAGATCTGTGTCGGGGTAGAGCTCCTGTGCCGAATGGAGGAGAAATTCAAGCCGCGCTCTCCGCTTCTGGAGCGATTCCCGAAGGAGACTCTTGGTCTGAGGAGCACAGTCCTCAGCGTCGGAATTCGGGAAATAGGCCAAAAGTTCGCTCTTGTATTCAATCTGAGGTTCGTATACATCGATTTCGCAGGCAGGAATTGCCGTAAGCCCCCGCGACGCACATGCTCGGGCAAAGCGGGATACACCGGCCATCGTGTCATGATCGGTGACCGCGACCAGATCGAGGCCTAAGCGCGCCGCTTCGAGGGCAATATCTTCCGGCCATGACGCACCGTCCGAAAAACGGGAGTGCAAATGCATGTTCGAAATCATTTGCTTTAGTATACACCAGGGTGTCTCACTCTTCCATAGATAAATAGATATAGATTACAATTAAAAATATGTTTCCTCTGACCGACGCCTCTCTTGAGCGAATCATTTTCGCTATGGAAGATCAGTCAAATGAGTTACTCATCGATCTCGAAACAGGTGATCTCATCGAAAAAACAAAGTATTCTGAAGAAAATCCGGATTCAGTCTCCGAGAGATATGTGGAACCCCCTTCCTGGGATTCCCGGCGGGGCTTTACGATTCTTGAAGCGTTTGCGGCGACCATCGCGTCGCCTCCCGAACTTAAACTGGCGCTCAATGCTGCCCTGCGCCGCGGGAAAGGTGTATTCAGGGCCTTTCGGCAGGCCCTCTCAAACGATGCGGCGCTTTCCCGGCGTTTTCAGGACTTTAAGCTCCGCGCCATGCGCCCGGTTGTCGAAGAGTGGCTCGGAACCTTACAAGAGGAACGGAGGCTCGCGACTCTCAAAGAGGAGCCTGAGGACATAGGCGATATCGCCGCTTCCGAGATCGAATTCAAGATATCGCCTTTCAAAGACATACCTTTCAGACTTGAAACGTTTCTCACGGACTATGCGCAAGAAGGCTTCTCCTCGCTGCCGGCAGGAATTCATTCATGGTCGCTTTCGTCCCTCCTCGAGAGGATACGAGCCTCGAAAGAGTCGATATTCATCTCTTTTGCAACGATAGACGGCATAAATCCGCTCATGTTTGGCATTTTTATGCTTCAGACACCCAACGCGCTCCCTCTCTGTACCGTAGAAGGAATTTTCGGAAGCAGGGAGAGTGCCATGCTGAGTATCGAGTGGCCGCTCATCGACACCATCGCTGCATATGCCTTAACAATAGGGGCGCCCCTCATGGTGCTCGAGGGGCCGTTTTTCCCCTCACCAATATTCGAGGAGGCCTCTGCGCACGGATTTGTGCAGTCCGGCAGTGTGTTCTATAAAACACTTTGACAATTTTGACAAATCCTGAGAAAATGTAAAAGATGTGAATATGTGCTATGGAGGACTTATGAAAACCTGCTTTCTTTTCCCCGGCCAAGGCGCGCAGTATCCCGGAATGGCCAAAGATTTTTACGACACAAGCAACGCTGTCCGTGCTCTGTTTCAGTCTGCCTCGGATGCCGCCTCAATGGATCTTAAAAAATTGCTCTTCGACAGCGATGAAGAGACGCTCAAGCAGACAAAAAACACACAGATCGCCATGGTCACTGCCGAGGTCGCTGCGGCGCTCTCCGCAAAGGAGCACGGCATCAGGCCTGCCGGTGCCGCAGGTTTCTCTGTCGGTGAATGGCCGGCGCTCGCGGAGGCCGGCGTCATAAGCCTCTACGACATGTTTCGCCTCGTCAGTGAACGCGGCAGACTGATGGATGAGGCGGGGAATCACTCCGGAGGCTCGACAATGAGTGCCGTTCTCTACCTTTCTCCTGAAAAAATTGAGCGGGCGATACAAGAAGCGGGCCTGAAACAATGCTGGATAGCGAACTACAACAGCCCTGTCCAGTGCGTCATCTCCGGTACCGAAGCCGATATCATCATAGCGGAAGAAAAACTGCGCCAGGCGGGGGCCAGACGCGTCATTCGCCTGAAAGTGTCGGGCGCCTTCCATTCCCCACTCATGCAAGAAGCCTACGAAGCCTTTAAGGAGCTCGTCGAAGCGACCGCCTTCTCGGACCCCAAGATCAATCTCTATTCAAACGTCACGGGCAAAAAAATGCTGACCGGCGCAGAAGCAAAAAAATACGCCTCATTGCAGATAATTTCGCCCGTGCGCTGGATCGACGAGGAATCGAATATCGTCGCCGACGGTTTTGATCAATGCCTGGAGACGGGCCCGGGGAATGTGCTCACAGGACTTTGGAAGGCCTCGGGCTCTCAGGTTTCTTGCGTCGCGGCCGGCACGCTCGACGCCCTTGTCTCTTTTTCGCTCTAAATAGAAGCCGATTTGAAGCTACCTCGATGTGCACGTCGATGCGCTGAAGACTTTCGATCACAAAGGAGGCTAGACTATGAGTGGACTATTGGCTGATCAGGTATGCATCGTTACCGGAGCGTCGCGGGGTATCGGCCTCGCGATCGCTCTTCGCTTCAAAGATGAAGGAGCTCTCGTCTACGGCCTTTCACGCACAAAGCCCGAAGCGGAAATTCCATGGGTTCCCTGTGACATCACAGAGGAAGCGTCCATAGATGCCGCAGTTCACTCCATATTCCAAAAAGAGAACCGTATCGATATCGTCGTGAACAACGCGGGCATCACGCGCGACGGCCTCCTCATGCGCATGAAGACCGAGGATTGGGACGCGGTTCTGACCTCGAACCTCCGCAGCGCTTTTCTTATGAGCCGGGCGGTCTCGAGGGTCATGCTGAAGCAGAGAAGCGGCTGCATTCTCAACATGTCGAGTGTGGTGGGCTTGCACGGCAACGGCGGCCAAGCCAACTACGCCGCCTCGAAAGCCGGTCTTATAGGCCTGACAAAGAGTCTCGCCAAAGAGCTTTCCTCGCGCAACGTCCGCGTCAACGCGATAGCGCCGGGGTTTATCGAAACATCGATGACCGCCGTGCTGCCGGAAACCGCCAGGGAAAGCCTCAAGACGGCCATACCCTTGCAGCGGCCGGGAACGCCGGAGGAGGTGGCCGAAGCCGCCCTCTTCCTCTGCAGCAAGCGCGCATCATATATTACAGGTGTTGTACTGAATGTCGACGGCGGCATGGGGATGTAAAACTATGAGCAAAAGGAAAGTGGTTGTCACCGGCTTTGGTGTCGTGAGCCCGTTGGGGAATGATGTTCTCTCTTTCTGGTCCAATGTCAAAGCGAATAAATCCGGTATCGGGCCTATAACGCTCATCGATTCATCGGATCTCGCGGTAAAGATCGCCGGAGAAGTCAAGGACTTCAACCCGGCGCCGAGGATCGACCCGAAAGATTCCAAGAAAATGGATCGGTTCGCGCAGTTCGCCGTATATGCCGCACAGGAAGCCCTGGAGTCGGCAAACCTCCAGAGAGATTCGCTTGATCCTGTCAGTACTGGAGTGTGCCTGGGCACGGGCCAGGGCGGCTCCAACACTATAGAGGAGGCAGTGGTGCGTCTCACGGAGCGGGGGCCGGGCCGCGTCCCTCCACTGACCGTGGCGAAAGGTCTCGCGAACTTCGGAGCCGCGCAGATCGCGCTCTCGCTCGGCGTCCACGGCCCGAACATGACGGTGGTCACCGCCTGCGCCGCGGCGACGGACGCCCTCGGACAGGCGATGCACCTCATCCGCGACGGACACGCCGACATCATGTTCTCCGGCGGGTCCGAGGCGAGCATCGTGCGCATGTGCATGGCGAGTTTCATCAATATTCAGGCCCTTTCCTCGCGGAACGACGAGCCGGAAAAGGCTTCGCGCCCCTTCGACAAAGACCGCGACGGGTTCATCATGTCCGAAGGCGCGGGCATCCTCGTGCTTGAAGAGTATGAGCACGCCAGGGCGAGAGGCGCGAAGATATACGCGGAAATCGCGGGCTTCGGCACCACCTGCGACGCCCACCATCTCACCGCGCCCGACCCCGAAGGCCTGTGGGTCTCCAAAGCGATCGAACTGGCCCTCGCCGACGCCGGCATGAAACCGGAAGACATCGACTATGTGAGCGCTCACGGGACCGCGACACCCCTCAACGACCCAATCGAGACCAAGGCCATAAAGCACGCCTTCGGTCAGCACGCCTACAAGCTTAAAATCTCAAGCCTCAAGTCCATGATCGGGCACTGCATTGGGGCGGCGGGCGCCATCGAGACGATCGCCGCGATTCTTGGCATGAACGAAGAATACATTCACCCTACCATCAATCTCGACAATCCCGATCCGGAATGCGATCTCGATTATGTGCCCAACAAGGGCATTCATATGCCTATCCGCGCCTTCGTCAAGGAATCCATGGGCTTCGGCGGACAGAATGCCGTGCTTGTCGTAACACGGCCATGAACAGTCATTGGAGAAGCCTGCCCGAAAATCTGCACCTTTCCCCGGGCAATCCCCTGCTCCCCGGCGCCATGGCGCACCCACAGGGCGTCTATTTCTCGGTCTTCTCGCGCCACGCGACGGGCATGATCCTGTGCCTCTACGAGAGTCCGCATGACGAAGAACCGGCACAATCGCTGCGCCTTGATCCCGTGAGCAACCGTACGGGCGACATCTGGCACTGCTATGTTCCCGAGCTTAGGGCGGGAACCCTCTATCTCTGGAGGGCCGAGGGCCCCTTCGAGCCCCGTGAAGGCCACCGCTTCAATCCCAGTAAGGTGCTCATCGATCCCTACGCAAAGGCGCTCACCGACGGCAGCATGGACCTCTGTTCGGCGCTCGCATACGATGACCAGGCGTCCGAAAAGGACCTCTCTTTTTCGGACAAGCCCAATGACGGCTGTATGCCTAAATGCGTGGTCGTCGAGGACGATTTCGACTGGGAGGGTGACACCCCGCTCAATTATCCCTTAAAAGACTGCGTCATCTACGAAACTCACGTGCGCGGTCTCACCTGTTCCGCTTCAGCCAAAGCCAAGCACCGCGGCACATACCGCGGTGTGGTCGAGACAATTCCCTATTTCAAGGACCTCGGCATCACGAGCCTGGAGCTGCTGCCGGTCCAGGAATTCGACTCGTCAGAGCGGTTTAGGCGCAATCCCCTCGCGACTGAAAAACTCTCCAATTACTGGGGTTACGCGCCCATCGCGTTCTTCGCTCCAAAGACCTCTTACGCTTTCCCCGAAGGCGCCGACCATGACAGTTTTGATCCCGCCTACCCCGTCAAAGAGTTCAAATACATGGTCAGAGAGCTGCACAAGTCGGGCATCGAAGTCATCCTCGACGTGGTCTTCAACCATACCGCGGAGGGCAATGAGCTCGGGCCGACGCTGAGTTTCCGGGGGCTCGACAATTCGGTCTATTACATGCTCGCGGACGACAGGCGCTTCTATCGCAACTATTCGGGCTGCGGCAACACGCTCAACTGCAACCATCCGGTGATGCGCACCTTCATCAGGGAATGCCTCCGGTATTGGGTCGTCACCATGCACGTCGACGGCTTCAGGTTCGACCTCGGATCGATCCTGGGCCGCGACGAGCGCGGCAATCTGCTCCAGAATCCTCCCGTCATCGAATCGATCGCCGAGGACCCCATTCTGCGCGACACCAAAATCATCGCCGAAGCCTGGGATGCCGGCGGCGCATACCAGGTCGGTTCCTTCCCCGGGGGGCGGTGGGCGGAGTGGAACGACCGTTACCGCGATGAGGTGCGGAGATTCTGGCGGGGAGACGATGGTTTCGCGCCGCACCTGGCCACCCGCATCACCGGCTCAAGCGACCTGTACCTGAAAAACGGCAAGCGCCCTTTCCATTCGATCAACTTTGTCACGTCACACGACGGCTTCACCATGAACGATCTCGTCTCCTTCCACCAGAAGCACAACGAGACCAATGGTGAACAGAATTATGACGGGCTCAACGAAAACTATGCCTCGAATTACGGCATCGAAGGCCCCTCCGACGTGCCTTTCATCGAAGAAATACGAAACCGCCAGGTAAAGAACTTCTTCGCCACGCTCCTGCTCTCCATCGGTACGCCGATGATCCTCGGCGGCGACGAATTCCGCCGCACGCAAAAGGGCAACAACAACGCCTACTGTCACGACAACGAACTCACTTGGTACGACTGGGCTCTCCTAAAACAGCACAAGGACATATATCGCTGCGTAAAAACGCTCATTGCCTTCCGGAAAAACCACTCCGCATTCCGGCGCGAGGACTTCTTCAGAGGTCTTTCGCATGACCGGACACAGTCAGCGCGCCGGGCGACCGGCGTAACGGAAATTCAATCTCCGGAAGAAACAGCTCCCGATATCCTCTGGTACGACGAACAGGGCAAGCCCCCGCAGTGGGAGAATCTCGGCAAGGTCCTCATTACGCGCATCAACGAGCACACCGCGGCCAGGGACCTCCGCTGCTCCTATATCCTCGCCTTTAACGCCTCGCCCGAAGCGATTCAGATCCGTCTGCCTCACGACCACGAGCCGGACACATGGAAACGCGTTGCCGACACATCTCTTCCGCCCCCCCATGACATCGAAGAAGAAGACTATCCCATGCTGGCCGATCAAAAGGACTATGTGATGGCGCCGCGCTCATTTCTCCTGCTTATTTCAAGCCTCGATGTCATAGAGGATAAACCTGCCGTTTCTGATTAAACGTATCCCTTCCTGTTTTTGGTATCGTATTGACTTGTCAATATGAAATTTCATGAATATTTTATAACCTGTGAAAACAACTTCGGGCGCGAATAAGGCATCAATCTTTCTTCGAAAAGGCCTTCATGAGCTTGCGCGCCACAGACCAGCCACGGCGCTCGCCCTTTTGAGAAAATCGGTCGAACTGATTCCTCCCTCCTGCGAAAGCGAGCTCTCAAAGGCACTGTATTGGCTTTCTATAGCGCTTCTCCGCATGGATCAGCGTGACCTCGCCGTCAAGAGCCTCGCCAACGCGCAGAAGCTTCGCCGCCAAAGCTATGCCCGCAAGTTTTATGTCCGCAATGTCAACGAATATGGCATGATCAAACGCCCGACAAAGGAACTCGACGATCTCTACGCATTCGTCAGCATTCAACTTTCATCATATTTACTCAAGCGTTCGAATCACCGGTTCGGTTCGGAAGCGGAACATTCGGCCGTGCTCAAGCTGATCCTCGAGACCTGGAAACGACTTAAAGAGAGCGACGAGTTCAAAAACCTCGAGTGCGGGGAAAAACTGTCCATCTTCAGGAAATTGAAGATCGATTTTCCAAACTTTAGCGCCTATACTGCCGGCCTGAGGTATGGCGAGCGCCAAATGTTACACGCAACTATCGATAATGGTAGAACTTGTTTCTGCGGCTCGGGGCTGCCTCACATGCAGTGCTGCGGGCGCGTCCGGGGGCTTGCGGAACTCTAGAGAAGCCAGGTTCCACAGACAGGCGACGCCTATCCTTTCAAGTGTTTCATTTTTACACAATACTGGCCGCTTTTCCCTGCGGTATTTCAAAATGATACACTGGAGGCGCCTGACGGTCGAGGAACAAGCTTCCTACCACAATCCTGATATTCTGTTAATAAAATAAAGCATTGTATTATATATAAATATAAATTTTGTAACATTTTGGCATACTTCTTGCTTTTTTAAATAGCAAGGAGATCCAGATGACAGAGAAGAAAAGGGTCAAGGAAACACGGTCCAGTGCGGATTTTGACGACGAGAACGTGTTGTCCATGTATCTCCGCGAGATTAATCGGGTTCCTCTGCTGTCTCGCGAAGAAGAGAATGACTATGCGACTCGGGCTGCTGCAGGGAATGAGCAGGCCAAGGCGATTCTTGCAAAAAGCAACCTTCGTTTTGTCGTCAATGTCGCTAAAAAGTATCAGAATCAGGGTTTGCCCCTGGCAGATCTCATCGCGGAAGGCAATCTCGGCCTCTTGAATGCGATCGACCACTATGATGTCACCAAAGGCTACCACTTCATCTCGTATGCGGTGTGGTGGATTCGCCAAGCGATACTCAAGGCCATCTGCGAGAAGAGCCGCATGATTCGCCTGCCCCTCAACAGGGCGAACGAACTCGTGCAGATCGAAAAAGCCCGCTCTCTGTTCGAAGGCGAGCTTTCCGAGGACGCCGAGATTCGCGAAGTCGCGGAATTCCTCGAAATGGAACCTGAGCATGTAAAAGATATTATCTCGATTTCCCGCGATTTGATTTCTCTCGACGCGCCGGTATACGACGAAAAGAATTCGACCACTGTGGGTGAGCTCATCGAAAACGAGCACCATGAAAGCCCTGAACAGACCGCGATTCAGTCGAGCCTGCGCGACGATATCAATAAGGTCCTCGGGACTCTTACCGCGAAGGAGCGGGAGATTGTCGAGTACCGATTCGGGTTGAACGGAAAACGTCCAATGAGTCTTAAAGAAATTGGCGATCAGATGCATTTGACTAAAGAAAGGATTCGTCAGATCGAGAAAGCGGCCTTGAAAAAGGTATCCGTACCCGAAACCATGGAAATTCTTCAGGCATACGTTGCCTGAAGTCTTTCCACCTTTTGAACAAGACAGCCTCGGCCCCGAGCCGAGGCTTTTTTATTTTATGCGCTGATGTATAATTTTCTCCATGAATCCGAGTCCCTATGTATCTTTTCCCGAATTTGCGAAGCTGGCGAAAGAATCGGTCTCCGAAAGAATCACCGTCATTTTTCGGGAAAACAGGGCGATGTTCGACAATCTTCCCAAAATGGGCGGCTGGCTCGCCTCCGAGATGGAAGACTTTGCAAGCTCCGGAAAGATGCTGCGCGGCGCGCTCGCGTGTGCGGGTGCCCGGCTCTTTGAGGGACTGGATGAAGAAAACAGGAGAGGGGTGGCTTCGTTGGCTGCCGGACTCGAACTCCTTCAGGCCGGACTCTTGGTGCACGATGACATCATGGACCACGACGAGCGACGTCGCGGCAAGCCTACCTGCCATCTCAGGATAAAAAACAGAATTCTGGAAAGCAAACCCGAGTTCGATGAAGCGCTCGCGCTCGGCATGGCCGAGGCTCAAGGCACATGTGTTGGTGATCTTTTCTTTTTCATTGCATGGGAAGAAATTACAAGAATACCGTCTCAAGTCTCCTCTCTCATTTCAAGAGAACACGCCATAGTGACGCTCGCCCAGATGCGCGACGTCGCCATGGGATACGATGAGTGTTTCCCCGCGATCGACGACGTGATCGACATGTATCGCCATAAAACCGCTCGATATACGGTGGCCCTGCCGCTTCTCGCGGGGGCATCCATGTCTGGAAGAGCGAGCAAAGAGGCGCTGAGCATCCTCGAGACTTTTGGAGAGGCCCTCGGCATAGTATTTCAACTTCAAGACGACCGTCTCGGCCTCTTCGGCGACGAACAGTCCATAGGCAAACCTGTTGGCTCCGATATCAAGGAAGGGAAAAAGACACCCTACGTTCTCGTCCTGATGGACAGAATAAACGACGAAGAGCGGACTCGTTTCCACTCGATTTACAAATCGCCTCACATCGACTCGGGCGACCTTGCATGGCTGCGTGGCCTTATGATGACACATGGCGTGGACGCCTATATCCAGAAGATGATTGAAGGACAGCTGTCGAAGGCGCGCGCCGCGCTCGAAGCGCTTTCGGGGCTCCATACCCCGCGCGCCGAGGCCATTCATCTGCTTGAAAGTTTTATCGACTATTCCAACCAACGAAAGAGCTGAGTTTCAGTAAAGTTTTTTATTGATTTTTGTTCCACGTGAAACATTTTGGGCCGCTCAATGAAAAACAGGGAAAGGACATCCCTTCAGTCAGGGCGGCCGCAGCCGGCAGCGACAGCCTGCTGCGGCGTACCACCCCTATTCCTGCTGCTGGATGATCTTGTCCATCCCAATCACGGTATCAGGCGGATCAATATTTACGATTCGCACGCCGTGAGCGGCCTTGCCCATCTCTCGGACAGAGGAAACACTCAGCTTGATAGTCTTCCCCATTGAGGTTATGACCATGACCTCGTCTTCCTCTCGCACGGAGACCGCTTTAATCACTTCGCCCGACGCTTCATCGGGGTCGTAGATGATCTGTCCATGCGTCCCCCGGGAGTGCGACGTAAACAGCTCGTATTTGACCCGCTTGCCGGAACCGTTCTGTGTGATGATGAGCATCGACTCCTGGCTGTCGACCCTGAGCATCGACGCGAGCTCGTCGTTTTCCTGCAGGGAGATACCGCGGACGCCCCGGGCAGTACGTCCCATCTGCCTGACCTGCGCCTCTTCCATGCGCAGCGCGAGCCCCTTGCGAGAAATGAGCACGACTTCGTCGGAGCCGCCGGTCAGGATCGCCGAAACCAGCCTGTCGCCTTCATCGAGCGAGAGGCCGATGATGCCACGCGTCTTCGCGTTGGCGAATTCCTTGGTCGCGACTTTCTTCACGACGCCGTTGAGCGTGCCCATCAGGATGTATTCGTGCTCGGAGAAGTCGCTGAAATCCACGACCGCCGTAATCTCTTCGTCCTCGGAAATCGCGAGCAGGGACCGAATATGGCTGCCCCTCGCCTGCCGACTCGCCTCCGGAATCTCAAGCGCCTTGAGCCAGTAGGCCTTGCCCCAGCTCGAGATAAAGAGCAGATAATCGTGTGTGTTCGCGATGAAAAGCTGTTGGATAAAATCGTCATCGAGCAGCGAGGCGGAATTCGACCCTTTGCCCCCCCTGCCCTGCGATCTATATTGATTCACCGAAATACGCTTGATGAAGCCCTTGTTCGAAATAAGAATGACCATTTCCTCGGGTTTTATGAGGTCTTCGAGGTTTATCTGCTCGACCTGGTTCGGGACAATCTCGGTTCGCCGCTCATCGCCGTATTTTTCGGCTAATTCGTGCGTTTCCTGCTTGACGACCTGGTAGATTGCGCCAGGGTCCGCGAGCAGGGACTTCAAATACTCGATTCGCGCCTCAATCTCTTTCAATTCAGCCAGGATTTTTTCCGTTTCGAGGCTGGTAAGGCGGCCAAGGCGCATGTCGACGATGGCCTGGGCCTGGGCCTCGCTCAAATCAAATCGGCCGCGCAGGCGCTCCTTCGCGGTGTCGATATTCTTGCTCGCCTTGATGATGGCGACCACTTCGTCGATATTCTTCAGGGCGATCACCAGTCCGCGCAGGATATGGGCGCGCTCTTCGGCCTTCTTCAGCTCGAACTGCGAACGGCGGGTCACGACTTCGAATCGATGTCGGACGAAATAGACGATGAGCTCTTTCAGATTGAGACACTTCGGAGCACCGTCTACCAGCGCGAGATTGATGACGCCAAAGGTGCTCTGCAGCGGCGTATGCATAAAGAGCTGATTGAGCACTATCTTTGTGATGGCGCCCTTCCTGAGCTCGAGCACGATGCGGATACCCTCTCTGTCGCTCTCATCGCGCAGATCCGAGATGCCGTCGATCTGTTTCTCGCGCACCAGCTCGGCAATGCGTGTCACAAGCGTGGTTTTATTCAGCGCGTAAGGAATTTCGGTAAAGACGATCTGCTCCCGGCCGCTCTTCATGGTCTCGATCACAAAGCGTCCGCGCACGGTCAACCTGCCGCGCCCCGTCTCGTAGGCGTCGCGAATGCCCTGCATGCCGTAGATGATACCGCCGGTCGGAAAATCGGGGCCCTTTACGTAATGCATCAATCCGTCGATATCGATGTCGGGGTTGTCGATATACGCCTCAATCGCCTGACTCACTTCGCGGAGGTTGTGGGGCGCCATGTTGGTCGCCATGCCGACGGCGATGCCGCTCGACCCATTGATGAGCAGATTGGGTATCGCGGAAGGAAGGACGGCCGGCTCCTTGAGACTCTCGTCATAGTTTGGGACGAAATCGACGGTCTCCTTGTCGAGATCCGCGAGCATCTCCTCGCCGATTTTGGAGAGCTTCGCCTCTGTGTAACGGCTCGCGGCGGGGGGGTCGCCGTCGATGGAACCAAAATTGCCCTGGCCCTGCACAAGGGGATAGCGCAATGAAAAATCCTGCGCCATGCGCACGAGCGCGTCATACAGAGAAAAATCCCCGTGCGGATGGTATTTTCCCATGGCGTCGCCCGTGATGCGCGCGCTTTTCTTGGTCGGCGCGTTGTTGCGCAGCCCGAGCTCCTCCATGGCGTACAGAAGACGCCTGTGCACCGGCTTGAGCCCATCCCGCACATCCGGCAGGGCGCGCGAGACGATGACCGACATCGCGTAATTGAGGTACGAGGTCTTGACCTCTTCTTCTATGGGAACGGGAATGATATTGCTGGTTTCCGCCATCATGATCTGCCTTTATACATCGAGATTCGATACCGCGAGCGCGTTCTCTTCGATAAACTGGCGCCGAGGCTCCACCTGCTCGCCCATCAATGTCACGAACATCTCCTCGGCAAGAATCGCGTCTTCCATGGTGATCCTCTTGATGAGCCTCCGCTCGGGGTCCATGGTGGTCTCCCAGAGCTGCTCGGGGTTCATCTCGCCCAAGCCTTTGTAGCGCTGCACCGCGATCTTGGCGGGATCTTTGTTCGTTTCAGAGAGAATTTGGTCTTTTTCTTCATCGCTGTAGGCATAGCGCACCTCTTTGTCGTACGCGATTCTGTATAGGGGTGGCATCGCCAGATAGACATGCCCGTTTTCGATCAGCTCGGTCATGTAGCGGTAGAAGAAGGTGAGGAGGAGAGTCCGGATGTGCGAACCGTCGACATCGGCATCCGCCATGATGATGACCTTGTGATAGCGGAGCTTCGAAACGTCGAAGTCCTCGCCGATGCCCGTGCCGAGGCTCGCGATGATCGGCTGAAGCTTGTCGTTGCCGATCACTTTGTCGAGACGCGCCTTCTCCACATTGAGCATCTTGCCCCAGAGCGGCAGGATGGCCTGGTGTACCCTGTTGCGGCCCATCTTCGCGGAACCGCCGGCCGAATCGCCTTCCACGATGAAAAGTTCGCACTTGGTGGGATCTTTTTCCTGGCAATCGGCGAGCTTGCCTGGCAGGCTCGAAGCCTCCAGAAGACTCTTGCGGCGCGTGAGTTCGCGCGCCTGGCGCGCCGCGATGCGCGCGCGGGCCGCGGTCGTGCACTTGTCGAGTATGATGTTGATGATATCGGGATTTTTTTGGAAATAGAGATCGAGCTGATCCGCGAGGAACCCTTCCACGATGCCTTTGACCTCGCTGTTGCCGAGCTTGCCTTTTGTCTGCCCCTCAAACTGAGGCTCCATGACTTTCACCGACAGGACAGCCGTCAGGCCTTCCCGGACATCGTCGCCCGAGAGATTTTCTTCTAATTTCTTATTATATTTAGACTTCTTGAAAAAATCGTTGATGACTTTCGTGAGCGCGTTTCTGAAACCCACGAGGTGCGTGCCGCCTTCGCGCGTGTTGATGCCGTTGACGAAGGAGAACATGGTCTCGTTGTAGCCATCGTTGTACTGAATGCCGGTTTCGATCTCCACCTCATCCCGGAGGCCTGAAAAGTAGATCACGTCCCTGTGGGTAACAGTCTTGTTTTTGTTGAGATATTCGACAAATTCCCTGAGCCCGCCCTCGAACCGGAATTCAGTGCGTTTGGGCTGCGAAAGCCGTTCGTCGATGAGCGAGATTTTGATGCCCCTGTTGAGGAAGGCCAGCTCGCGCAGGCGGTTGCTGAGCACATCGAAGGAATAGACCATCTCTTCGAATATCTCCGTGTCGGCCTGAAAGCGTACGACGGTGCCGCGCTTGTCCGTGTCGCCGATCATCGCGACAGGCTTTTCGGGAACGCCACGAAGGTACTTTTGATAATATTCTTTTCCGCCGGTATACACATACACCTCGAGCCAGGCCGAGAGCGCATTGACGACCGACACGCCGACGCCGTGCAGGCCGCCCGAGACTTTGTAGTTCTTCTTGTCGAATTTGCCGCCGGCATGAAGGCGGGTCATGACGAGCTCGAGGGCGGAAATACCTTCGGTAGGATGAATATCGACCGGAATGCCGCGCCCGTCATCCTCGACCCGAACGATGTCCTGCCGCTCAAGCGCGACGACGATATTGTCGCAGAAACCCGCGAGCGCTTCGTCGATGGAGTTGTCGACCACTTCATACACAAGGTGATGCAGACCATCGATGCCGGTCGAGCCGATATACATGCCGGGCCGTTTGCGGACAGCTTCCAGCCCTTTGAGCACTTGAATAGTGCTTGCGGAATAATTACTCGTTGTAGATTCCATAATAATCCTGAACGGAATAACCGGGGATAGTTTCAAGATTTGGGAAAAAATCTCTATATCATCATATCAGATTGAGGCTTTTGAGTAAAGCGAAGCAGAAAAGGCCGCGATTCGCGAGGCTTTGCGACAACCTGTGGAAAACCTGTGCATAATCTGTGGCAATTCGGTGTATTTCTCTGTGGATATACACACTAACTCTTTCAGTCAACACGGATAGTTACGACTTTTATTCATCTTTTTTAATTTTTAATGAGAAAAATGGAGCAAATTCCTCAATTTTTCTCCTGTTTCCTAAACACTATTTTAAAATTTACAAAAAATGACTCAATCACATCTTGCGCTCATATAGCGATTGGGTGTATAGGAGATTCGTTGGTTCCTGTGGAAAACTTGTGGAAATAATATAAAAGACCTGGAGCTTTTAACGCATGGACGATGCTGGTAATGAGATAATTTGGCAAAAAGCACTCGAAATCGCGAAAGCCCAGGTTCCGGAATCTGAATTCATCATGTGGTTCAGGCTCACGTATCTTGGATTCGAAAAGGGAACCGTCCTTCTGCGCGCAAATAATACGTTTCTTCGCGATCAGTTCGTTAGAAAATACAGCCTATTCATGAAAGAAATCATCTCATCCCTGATAGGCCTGCCTACTGAGCTCTCGGTGGAAGCACAGCCTGCGTCCATTGAGCATCGCCTTACTCAGCAAAAAGCTCCCTCTCAAGCAGACAGCCCGGCTCCAAAAAACGAAAAAGCCTCTTCCGCCTCGTCGGCGGCTTCATTGAATCCCCATTCCAAAGCGGAGGAAGACTTCGCAATCGAAACAGCGTATGTGCGTTCCTCGAGCCGCATGCATGAATCTCGATCGACCAATCTGCATTCGCGATATACCTTTGAGAGTTTTGTCGTCGGCGAAAACAGCAACTTTGCCTTCAACGCAGCCACCGCAGTCGCCGAGATACCGGGTACCTCCTATAATCCTCTCCTCATCTATGGCGGCGTCGGGCTTGGAAAAACGCACTTAATGCACGCCATAGGAAACCGAATCCTGGAACGGCATCAGGAACTGCGCATTATCTGTGTCACCGCGGAAGATTTTACGAATGAATTTATCAAGACTATCCACGACCGCACCACGAATGACTTTAAAAATAAATACCGCAACATAGACGTGCTGCTGATCGACGACATTCACTTTTTCCAGAGCAAACATGGTGTTCAGGAAGAATTGTTCCATACATTCAACGCGCTTTACGATTCGAACAAACAGCTCGTGTTCACGTGCGACAGGCCCGCCACCGAGTTGAAGGATTTTTCTGAACGACTTAAAAGCCGTTTTATGATGGGCCTCAAGACCGATCTCACCACTCCCGGCTTTGAGACGCGCGCGGCAATCATCCGAAAAAAACTCGATCTCTATAAACAGAGCTTCAGCGAAGATGTCATCAATCTCATTGCCAAAAGCATCGAGACCAATGTCCGCGATCTGGATTCATGCATAAACCAGATCATCGCGTACGCGGACCTCATTAAAGTCGAACCGACATACGAGATAGCACAGAATGTCATCAAACAATTGACGAACGCGTTCAAGCCGCCAGCCGTCGATGTCTCTTCCATCATAAAGACTGTGGCCGACTACTATAAAATGTCAATCTCGGATTTGAAGGGCAAAAAGCGGAGCAAAAATATCGCGCTCGCCCGCCAAGTAGCCATGTATATCATTCGAGAAACGACGGATTACTCCACCACGGAGATCGGCGCTGAGTTCAATGGACGTGACCACACCACCGTCATGCATTCCTGCCAAAAAATCGAGGACCTCATCAAGTTCGACTCCCTCTTCGCCTCAGCCGTCAACCGTATCACTCAAGAGTGCAAAGAAAATTCTGTCCCTTGAACCACACATTTTGTTGCAAAGCTGTGGACAACGTTCGTGTTTCTGTGGAAAAATCTCTCGCTTGTGGAAAAGGTGCGTCTGCGGCCGGATTTCGACACAAGTTTTCCACAATATTAATTTTATTTCCAAACAGTAGTTAAATATGTTTTCAACATATACACAGTGCTTACTACTATTATTACTATTATATATATCAATAAACCAAGTAACAAGAAGAAAACACGGATTGTCGAAAACAGAATTCACTCCCTCGCTTTCTCCGTTTTTTTTCGACAGAAAACTGTTTATTTTTCTCGTATGAACTGTTACTATACAGAATCTGAATGGAGGGAGCTTCCAATGAAATTTACCTGCGATCGGGATACCTTTGCGAAAGAGATAGCGATTGCGCAAGATATAATTGCATCAAAAAACGCGTTTTCCATTATGTCGAATGTATATCTTGAAGTAATGGATTCGAAGCTCTTTATAAGAGCGACGGACGCAAAAGTGGGGTTTGAAACCGAAATACCCATTTCAGACGCTGAACCAGGGTCTCTCACTGTGTTCTGTGACAAACTTTTAGCCATTACTAACTCCATTCCGGAAGGGGACATGCTCTTCGATCAGCATGAATCGAGTATTGAAATCCGGCCTCTTTCAAAGAAAGTCCGTTTTCAGCTTAAAACAATAGCCGGTGACAAGTTTCCGGAAATTCCCCGCATTGAGGAAAGTCACTATTTTCCGTTACAGGCCCACGATCTGCGCACAATGATAGGCCAGACGATATTTTCTGTTTCGAACGATGAGACAAGGTTTTTCATGAATGGTGTTTTTATGGAAAAACTTCCGGATGGGGAGCTGGCGATGGTCGCGACCGACGGCCGCAGACTCGCCTTTATTTCGACCCAAGAGGCCGATGTTCCGGATTTTCAAAGCGCCATAATTCCTCCCAAAGTGCTCTCCGTGCTTTTGAAGCGGGCACCGGACGAAGGTCAGATTTTTATGGCGGTAAACGAGAAGAACGTGTTCTTCCGCTTCGGCAATTATCAACTTACGAGCTATCTCATCGAAGGGAAATTTCCGAACTATCAGAAAGTCATACCGAAGGATCAGCGCCTTAAATTCATTGTCGCGAAGAATGAACTTCAAGAGGCTCTCCGGCGCGTGGCGCTTTTTGTGGAAAAGTCTAACAAAGTGATATTCAATGTATCGGGCAAGGGTCTTGTGCTGGAATCGGAGGAAACGGAACTCGGCGCGGCCCGGGAAGAGCTCGCGTGTGAATATGAAGGCGACGATGTGGTGATTTTGCTGAGTCTGCGATACCTGGAAGATCCGCTCAAAGCGATGGACAGTGACAGACTGACGATAGAGTTCAGCGATCCTTCCCGGGCGATTACGCTGAGGCCCGAGCCGGCTTCGAATTATTTTCATATCATCATGCCGATGCAGCAGCCATAAATGGCCTTTGAACAGCTACGGATTGCCCGTTTTAGAAATATCGAAGAGACCGAGCTCACGCTGGGCGCGGGAAATATTTTTCTTCTCGGCGAAAATGGTCAGGGAAAAACCAATTTTCTCGAGGCATTGTATTGTCTCAGCTACGGCAATTCCTTTCGGACGCATCAAGATCGGGAACTTCTCATGCATGGGAGTTCCGAGTTTCTGTTGCGCGCGGCGTGGAGTGAGCCGAATTCGCCGGCTCAGGAGCAGATCAGTCTCCAATATTCAATAGAAGGGCGCAAAGAAGTCCGTCTCAATGAAAAGCCGCTGGCTGACAGAAAAGAGCTCGTGGCGCACAATCCCGCCGTGGTTTTTTGCCACGAAGATTTGGCTTTCGCGGCGGGAGTTCCGGAAGAGCGGCGGTTTTTCTTTGACCAGTGCGCCGGCATGCTGTGGCTCGAGTATATCGATTCGTTGCGCTTCTACAAGAGAGTTCTCAAACATCGCAATATGGCGCTGAAGACCGACACGTTCAGCATACTCGATACGCTCGACGAGCAGCTTGCGCGCTATGGCCAAGAAATTATGGTCACTCGAAAAAAGCTTTCGCAGCTCTTCGCTCAGCGTTTCCCCAACAGCTACGAGCGCGTATCCCGGTTGGGGACAGAGGTCGCGATTCAATATATGCCGAGCTGGCCAGAGGATGCCTCGGTTTCGGAAATCATTGAATTATTGGCGAAAAGGCGCTCAAAAGATATCGAGGCGGCGACGAGCCTTTCCGGGCCTCACCGCGATCGCTGGGTTTTTACCTGGGAAGGGCGCAATTTTTCGTCCTTCGCGTCGACAGGGCAGCTTCGGCTCGCGTCGCTCATTCTGCGGATTGTACAAGTCCATCTCTACGCGGAGCTTGCCGGCGGCGAGGTGCCACGGTTTCCCGTACTTCTCCTGGATGATGTGCTCCTGGAACTTGATGTAGCCAAGCGGCGCCGCTTCTTTTCTCTTTTGCCCGGGAAAGATTCGGGGGAGCAGGCGGTGTTTACTTTTTTGCCGGAAGAGCCGTGGCACGAATACGCCGATGAGAGTACAATAGTATACAGGGTGAGCGATGGACGATTCTCGGGTGAAAAAGGCCTCTGAAATACTCTCCAGATTTTTTGACGATACGACCTTGCAGGCCGCGACGCAGTTCGAGATGTTTCGTTCTTCCTGGAAGCAGCTTGTTGGCCAGCGCCTCGCCGACCATTCAAAGCCGAAGAGCGTGCTGCATCGGACACTCCTTATTTCCGCGGACCACGCAGGCTGGGTCCAGCTGTTGCAGTTAGATCAAGAGAGGATTCTGGCGCGCATCTCGAAGCATTATCCCGAACTTGAGATTACGAGCTTGGCCTTTACTGTCGAAGAACGGGGAGACATTCTCCCTGCGGAAGCCCTCCCCTTCGCGGAATCGGCGGCGAAAACTCCGACGGCCGCGGGCGGCGGACCCGAGGCCATTGAGAATGAGTCTCAAATGGGCCCCGGGATGAAGACCCCGCTGCCCGAGCCTCTTGAGAGGATTTTTTCGCGCATGCAGCGTACACGAGCTGGCACCAGGCACACAAAGGGCAATTGACCAAAGATGTTGTTGCAGTCTATACTCCACCGCCTGACTATGCAATTTTCCGGCTGCAAAACAAGAAACACGAGGTCCAATGCAGCCGTTTGTGACAAGGAGATCGAATCATGAAGCGTACCTATCAGCCGAGCCGAGTTAAAAGAAATAGAAAATTCGGTTTTCGTGCCCGGATGAAGACGAAAGGCGGCCGACTTGTTTTGAAAAGAAGGAGAGCAAAAGGAAGAATAAAGCTCTCTGTTTCCGATGAGAATAAGAAGTACTGAAAACACCGGGCCCGGTATCCAGGGAGAACAGTTTGATCGGAGCTTTCCGAAATACCTGCGGGTGCGGAAAGCGAGAGAAATCGATCTGATTTTTAAGGATGGAGCCCGATTTTCCTGCAAGGGTCTGCGGATGCAAATCCTTCGGACTGATGCGCAGGAAAGCCGGGCGGCATTTATTGCGGTGCGTTCTTTTTCCGGCGCCGTTGCGCGAAATAGAGCGAAAAGGCTGGCCAGAGAGTCGTGGCGGCTGCTCCGTCAGTCCGTCAAGCCAGGATTCGATATCGCCTTTGTGCTCTATCCCGGATTTGCGGCACTCTCCGAATGCCGCAGCGCGATGCAGTATCTGCTCCGCAAGGCGGACTTGCTGCGATGAATATCATAAGGAAAATTCTAGCGTTCCCTCTCTTGGTGGCGATTCGGGTATATCAGCTCATGATTTCACCACTGTTCCCGCCCTCGTGTCGTTTTTATCCAACATGTTCTTCCTATTCTTATCAGGCTATCAGGAAATATGGGCCTTTTAAGGGCGTTGTACTCGCCTTCAAGCGAGTCATCCGCTGTCATCCAGGCAATCCAGGAGGCTATGACCCAGTACCATGAACGATATTTTTGAACAACAAACTAATTCGAAAGAAGATCGCCGGCGTACGATACTTGCAGTCGTCCTTTCCACCCTCATCGTCAGCGTTGGCTTTATGGTGCAGAACGTTCTGTTTCCTCCCTCGGAGCAGCAGGCCGCACAGCAGGAGCCGTCCCAGACAAGCGCCCAGGGAACGGAACTCCCCGCCCCGAACACGCAGAACGCACCTGTGGCCATTGTGCCTGCCCCCCTGCCTGTTCAGGCCAAGGGTACCGCAGCGGCCAGCGCGATCCCCGTCCCCGCCGCGGAACAGAAATATGTCGTCGAAACCGACGTGATTCGCGCGACCTTCACCAACAAGGGCGGAGAAATCGTCTCCCTCACCCTGAAAAAGCACAAGGACCAGAGCGATTCGCGTGGCGGCGTCGATATGGTCGTACCCGGGTCGCAAGGTTCAGACGGGCTTTCCCTCTCGTTCGGCTCCAGCCTTTCTCCCATGCGCGAGCTCATGAATACGCAGTATCTCGATGAAAACAAGCATACGATCGCATTTTCGCGCACATTCGAGGCACCGATGGCGGGCAGCGAACAAAAAGTACCCTTTGTGCTGAGGAAAGTCTTTTCTTTCAATGAGGGGGAATATATGTTCGGCCTCGCGGTGAGCATCGAGCAGCCGGACGGCAAGCCGATTGTGCTCGGCTCAAATGGCATCGCCTATCGCATCGATCTGGGGCCACAGATTGGACCACGCTTCGATCAGTTGCCCAAGAATGCCGATTATCGCAAGTACATCGCCGAAGTCGATGGCAAGAAGAAAGCCGAAACCCCGAAGGCCAATACCGCGACGGCCATCACGCCGAGCGCGAGCTGGCTGGCGATGTCCGGCAAGTATTTTTCGTTTATTGCCGTTCCCAAAGCCCCTCTTTCCGGCTATGAAATCGAGACCAACCAGGATCCGCTCATCAAACAGACCAATACGCTTGGACTTTTGCGCAGCTCCTTTTCGGGAGTCTCGACGACCGATACCTATTATTTCTATTTTGGCCCAAAAACTTCCAGCGAACTCGGTAAATATGAATACGCGGATAAAAACGGTTTTGGTCTGTCGAATCTTAAGCTGGAGGACGCCATGGAGCGTTCGGGAGTCCTCGGCTGGCTCGAGACTCTCCTTAAACTACTCCTTAATTTATTTTACAGCCTCATCCCGAATTATGGGATAGCCATAATTCTTGTGACTATAGTGATTAAGGCGCTATTCTTTCCTCTTACGAAAAAGAGTTCGTTCTCGACGGCGAGAATGGCCGAGATCCAGCCCAAGATGCAGGAACTGCAGACGAAGTATAAAAACAATCCGCAGAAGCTCAACCAGGAGATGGCCGAACTCTACAAGCGCGAGAATTACAACCCGATGTCCGGCTGTCTGCCGATGCTCATTCAGTTCCCGCTGTTTATCGCCATGTATAATCTGTTCAACAACCATTTCGATCTGCGTGGCGCGATGTTCATCCACGGATGGATCAATGACCTCTCTTTGCCGGAAAGCATCGTCAATTTTGGCAATTACAGGCTGCCAATCGTCGGTTGGAGCGACTTGAGGGCATTGCCCATCATTTATCTGTTCAGCCAGCTTGTGTATGGCAAGTTCACTCAGTCGCCTCAGAACGCTCAGCCGGACAGTCAGCAGGCCAACCAGATGAAATTGATGATGTATGGTATGCCGATCATGTTCTTTTTCGTTCTCTATGACGTGCCGTCCGGGCTTCTGATCTACTGGATCGTCAACAACGTCATCACCATTATTCAGCAGATGGTCATCAATGACCTTATGAAGAAGCACAAGATAGGCCGCCATGCGGAAACGGAGGGAGGCGCGACGGGGAGTTCGGCCATGGTGGCCGCCCCGAAACTTGCCGGGGGCAAGAATTCCGCGGTCGACACGAGGGCGAGGCCTTCCGGTCGTGGCGCCCCGAAAGAAGATTTTTCCGAGAGAGTGACCCAGTGGCTTGAAAAGAAGGCCGGTGAGGCGGAAAAAGCGAGCAAATCTGGTTCGACCGGTAAACGGAGCGGTTCCGGCTCTTCGGGAGCCGCGAGAAACCGCAAAAAAAGCCCCAAAAAATAAATAATTGCATCTTTCTATGAGGAGCGATCCAGATGATATATGAGTTTGAAGGAAAGACCGAGCGAGAGGCCATAGAGCTTGCCGCCCAAGACCTCGGTCTGGACACTAGTTCGTTCGATGTCGAGATTGTCGAGAATCAGGGCGGAGGCTTGTTTAAAAAGGGGAAAGTACGTATCAGGGTGCACACAAAGGATACCCCTGGAGCAATCGCCAAAGAAGAGACAGCGCCGGTAGGCGAGGCTAGTGAGCCTCGGCATGCGGAGCCAGTTCCCATGGACGATTTTGAGCGCAAGATGATCGAGTGGACGAAGGAAGTCATCAACAGAATGGGCTATACCGCCGAGGTATCTGTGGCGTTCAGAGAACCCAAAAAGCTCGGTTTGCGCATCGACACCGAGTCCGCCTCGATTTTGATCGGAAAGAAAGGGCGCAATATAGATGCTCTGCAACTTCTGTCCAATGTGTACGCGGGCACTCTCGGCCATAACGATATCAAGGTCGTGCTCGATTCGGAAAATTACCGCCTGCGGAGAGAGGAAACTCTGGTGAGGATCGCCTATGAGACGGCCGAAGAAGTGCGGCGCACTGGCCGGTCGATCTTGCTTGAGCCGATGAATCCCTTTGAGCGGCGGATAATCCACACGACGCTCAATGATATCATCGATATCGAGACCAAGAGCGAAGGCGAAGGCCTGATGAAGCAGGTGCGGGTCCTGTTGAAAGGAAGGAAATAGGGCATCGCCGGAGGTTTGTGGAAAATGGAAAGGCGCCGCGGCTCCCAGCCG